>NZ_NGKY01000013.1:0-1004 GCF_002140855.1 Enterococcus sp. 7E2_DIV0204 | reverse complement strand
ATTAATGGGGGGATAGAAAGATGCTTTTATTGGACCTGTCTCTTATACACATCTAGATGTGTATAAGAGACAGGTAATGGAACTGCTGCCTATTTCTTATTTCTACGACAAATAAGAAATAAGAAAAAGTAAAAATTTGTGAAAAAAAAATTAAATTTATCTGTTTAATTAAATTCACATTTATGTTAACTGAGAAATCTCTCAAAGTCAATAATCATTTCTATCGAAAATTTCAAAAAAGTTTAAAAAAAAAGAGAAAAACTCAATGTTTTTGAATTTTTTCTTCAAAAGAATTGATTTTTCCTCTGATAAGCCGTCAAAAAAATTGTCAAGACAAGAAAGGATTAATCTAATATGGTCAAAAAAGGTGAAAATATTTATAAAAGAAAAGATGGACGTTGGGAAGGTAGATATATTAAACAACGGACACCAGATAAAAAAATAATTTATGGTTCTATATATGGCAAGCAATATTTAGAAGTGAAAGAAAAACTAACATTTATTAAAGCTAGATATCTCACCTCGAATTGTTCTGTTGCTAGCTATAATGAGACGTTTGAAGAATTCATTGGAAATTGGATGATGACCACTATGAGTTATGCTGTTAAACCTACAACATACTCGAATTATACTCGACTGATCAAACGTCACATCTTACCAAAATTAGGTGATATAAAAGTTCAAAAAATTACACAAGAAATTATTCAAGAATTTGTTTATCATCTTACTAAACAAAATTTTGCTTCTGGTACTATTAAAAATGTCTTTAATATTTTAAAGAAAGCATTAAATACCTGTCTCTTATACACATCTAGATGTGTATAAGAGACAGTCACAAATTTTTACTTTTTCTTATTTCTTATTTGTCGTAGAAATAAGAAATGAGAATAGTATCCATTACTTAGTTACTGTCTCTTATACACATCTAGATGTGTATAAGAGACAGATTTGGAACAGTAAACAAACAATCTATTTCTTATTTGTCGTAGAAATAAGAAATGAGA
>NZ_NGKY01000012.1:0-1277 GCF_002140855.1 Enterococcus sp. 7E2_DIV0204 | reverse complement strand
TGAAAGAATTAAGTTCAAGATATTCATTCGATTCATCCGATTATTCCTCATTTCTTAATAAGATTTGACCATAATTTTGACGGTTAAAAAAATAGACACTCAGCGTTTTGCTGAATGCCTCCTCTTTTATTATAAGAGTATCTTTTCATCATAATTAAGCTGTCTATCAATCACCATCATGGCTGAGCGTCTCGTTTCCCACAATGAATCCGTATAGATGTCGAGTGTCATTTTGGTTGATGCATGTCCTAAGATTTTACTCAATGTCGCAATATCAATTCCTGATTCAACACATCTCGTTGCGAAAGTATGACGAAGTGCGTGAAAGTGAACAGAACCTATTTTTGATTCTTCTACTACTTTTTTAAAACGATAATTAATAATACGTGGTTCTGTAAAACTATTTTTGCACGAAATGACAAATACACTGGTACTTTTTTGCTTTTTTGCCAATAAATATCTTTTTAAATTTTTAGATATTGGTATGGCACGTTCTCCATTAATTGACTTTGGTTTCCCAATAATAATCTCAGTTTTGTGTGGTTCTGTTACTGAAGGGATTCTGGAAATGGTTCTTTTTACAAAAATTTTATTGTGTTTAAAATCGATATCTTCCCATTTTAATCCACTGATCTCTCCAATTCTCATTCCCGTGTACAACGCAATAATTTCTGCCGAACACTCTTTTTTATATAAAGAAATCTGTTCTAATTTTTTTTGTTGCTTTCTGTCTAAACTTTTTATTTTTGGTTTGGTTAATGCCGGTAAAAGAACCCCTTGGCAAGGATTTTTTGAAATTCTATTATCATTTACAGCCTTTTTCAGAGCACTTCTTAACATACTAATAATACTGCGAATAGTGTTGGATGAAAGATCTGATAGATACAATGAATAAATAAATCTGTCTATATCGGCTGTTTCCAGCTCAGATAATGGCTTATTTTTAAAAAATGGCGCAAGATGACGGTTGATTCGCCCCCTGTAATTTGAATAGGTAGACGGTTTGATTCTATTTTTCATTAAAATATTTAGCCAATAATTTAACCATTCATCCACCATCATTTCTTCTTGTACAGCTGTTTCTCCATACATAGAATAGTCTACATTTTTTTTTGATAATTTTTCTTTTGCTTCATTATATTGTTTTCCATAAACATAACCATAAACAATTCTACCTTCCTTATTCCGACCTTTTTTATAACGTCCTTCCCAGCGACCATCCTTTCGTTTATAGATATTTTCTCCTCTTTTTGACATACTTTTCTCCTCCTAGGAAT
>NZ_NGKY01000011.1:0-1338 GCF_002140855.1 Enterococcus sp. 7E2_DIV0204 | reverse complement strand
TGATTTTAGCAATCCAGATGAAAAAAAACTTGTACCTTTTTTACTGATAATTTTTCTCATTTGTTTATCAATTATGTACTCTATATTACCTAATACTGATAAATAGACTATTACCTGTCTCTTATACACATCTAGATGTGTATAAGAGACAGATCAAACGCTTTATCAAGAAGAAGTCCTCCCATGCTTGAAAGAAGAAAACCAATCCGACGGATTGACAAGTGACCAACTGGAAGAAGCCTGTCTCTTATACACATCTAGATGTGTATAAGAGACAGGTCTGGAAGAAGCTGCGAATCATTTAGAGGCTGAAATTCATGAAGTAGAGGCGCAATTTCCCAATAAAAAGCAAAAAGAAAAACAAAGTCAATTAAAGAGAAAAAGTAAAACATATAGAAAATATCTGCGAAAAATCCAAGCAGATTACCTACCGAGAAAACAAAAATATGAAGCCTACAACCGACTGTTTCAAGAACGAAACAGCTTTTCTAAAACAGATACAGATGCCACTTTTATGCGAATGAAAGACGATTACATGCGCAATGGTCAGCTAAAGCCCTGTCTCTTATACACATCTAGATGTGTATAAGAGACAGCATGCGCAATGGTCAGCTAAAGCCAGGCTACAACTGTCTCTTATACACATCTAGATGTGTATAAGAGACAGACTTAATACAAATAATTTTATATTTTCTTTGGATGTAAATATACCATCGACACCTAAATTTATTAAAACTTCCTCTTCATTGTCCAATCCATCTTCTGAAAAAACCCACATAAATAGAGCTGGGTTCGTTTTACATTCGAATAGCCACTCAACCATCTTAATTACATTGTTCTTATCACTTAACACAAATATTAGCCCATCGATTTCTTTCAATTGATCTTTCTCTTGTATTTTAATCAGATTTAGTTCCCTAAAATCAAACATATCAATGTACTCCTGTCTCTTATACACATCTAGATGTGTATAAGAGACAGGATTTAGTTCCCTAAAATCAAACATATCAATGTACTCTTCTTGATTCGTTTTTTCATCTATCCAAATTCCAAAATTATTCACTTTTTAGACTCCTTCCATTTATTAAATTTTTTTAGACACTATTACCTTTTTGTCTAGAGATAAATTTCTCTCTTATACACATCTAGATGTGTATAAGAGACATTTTTAGACTCCTTCCATTTATTAAATTTTTTTAGACACTATTACCTTTTTGTCTAGAGATAAATTTCTTAGAATTATATCTGTCTCTTATACACATCTAGATGTGTATAAGAGACAGATTATGTACTCTATATTACCTAATACTGATAAATAGACTATTACTAAAATATAAA
>NZ_NGKY01000010.1:0-1892 GCF_002140855.1 Enterococcus sp. 7E2_DIV0204 | reverse complement strand
ATATCTAACAAGTCCCCTTCATTCCTACATTTTGATGATTGTGAGTTTGTGAAATTCTCATTGTGAGTTTAGGGGACAGTGTTATTTTAACCACTAACTAAAATGTAAGTTGTAATCAACGTTACAAGTGCTACTGAAGAGACAATCATAATTATACCTCCTGAATCATTTTGATTATTATATTTTACATGATTACCATTTTTGTATTCATTTGTGTTGCTATATGAGTAATAAAGTGAATATATTTATTATCTTATTTCTGGTGATTCGGTCAATAAGATATCCTGGAAGATACTCATTTATTGAGTATCTTTTTTTATTTCTTCAGAAAATGCCACCACTTTTTGTCTTGTACTGAATCAGGATCAGGTTGTTGTTCTTCAGCTGAAGCCTTTTTCTCTTCAGACGTTTCAGAGCCAATTTGTAATTGCGCTTCTAGCTGTTCGATTCGCTTATTCGACTGAAGGGTCAGTTGTTGTTGTTGATCCAATAATTTTTGTAATTCAGACACTTGATTTTTGAGATCAATCTTATCTTGTTTTAAATCAGAAATTACAACATCTTTTAGTATGGTAACCTCGTTGTTTTGGTTGCTGTCTTGGTTGTCGGTAACAGTGGTAACTCTATTTCTTATAAAATCTTGTACATCAGCGTTTAAAGTGTGAACTCGACCTGTTTTAGTTACTGATAACGTTGGCGGTAACCTTGCTAAATGTTTTCTAATAGCTTGTTTAGAGATACCTAACTCTTCAGCAAGTTCTTTTATTGTTTTGTCAGCCAATATTCTCACCTTCAGACTGTGCCTTGTGTAAAATAGGATCCCAATATGTTTTTAAATCAAAAGCCATTAGAGTAGCTAATGTATCTAAAAATTGAGAAGCATTTGGCATTCTGTAGGTGTCAACTTTTCTAGCTTCAGAGAAAAGTTGGGCTTGATCTTCAAATGATTTATCACGCAACTGAATTGCTTTTTGAAAAAATTCTTCTTGAAGTTTTTTCTTTTTTTCCTCGTCCACTTTTTCCGCAAGACGGATATCTTCAGGAATAGATTCCGTACGAATAGGCTTCTTTTTACTATGTTTGTCTAGCTTTTCAAAATCTCTCCATTCGCCTGTTTTTTCCGCTTGCCATGTAAAGCAATATCCAGTAACAGGATTCCCTCTGGTATTCGCTTTAATCGGTGAAATTTTAAGTGCAGAAAAATAAGGAGTCAGTTCTTTTTGAATAGGTTTCAGCACACGTTCGTTAAAATTAGTAGGACGTTGTGTACTTTTAGGAACTTCTAAAGCAGTAAACAGTTCTTCTTTTGAGAATTCCTTTTTACCAACAGTTCGCCATTGTTTTAACAGCCTATACATGGTTTTCGCGTATGTAGATCGAATGTTTGTAAACTGTTTTAACTCAAACTTTGTAAATTCAGCTTGTAGCTGATTTAAAATATACTCAAAATCTTCAGAAACACGAATCTCTAATGTCATGTCAGACAGATCGTCTGTCCATGTTGCATAAAAACGTTGAAATAATATCATTGAAGCATAGGAGTTACTTGTTTCTTCTCGATAGCGCAGATTTTCTAATTTATCAGATAATTGTTTCATGGTATTCCTGAAGTCTTTAGAATTTTTATTGTTATAGCTAGCAAAATCTTGTAGATCACTTTTTGAAAACTTTAAAACGTCAGTTCCTCTATCTCTTGCTTGTGTAATGATACCAAAGAAAAAGTTTTGTTCTTCTTCAGTCCATAAGCGCATAGGAATAGTATTTAAAGAGTTATGATACAAAGTCATTTCTTGCATATAAACTACACATCCTTTTCTTGTAGTCCAAGTATACACAAAAATATTATAAAATACAATTCCAGTTTTGTAGTTCAAGAAGTCCAGTTTTGTAGT
>NZ_NGKY01000009.1:0-4341 GCF_002140855.1 Enterococcus sp. 7E2_DIV0204 | reverse complement strand
AGAATTGTTTTAATATTCTGTGAAAATAAGTTCGTTTTGTCGATACTTACCCTTGTGAGATAAAAAAAAACCACCTTCTTTTTTGGTGGGTGGTTTATAACAGCTTGGTATGTTCTTTTCCAGAGGAATTTCTAGTAGCGGGGGGGGGGGGGCACAAAAAAGGACACTCTCACGAGTATCCCAGGATGTCTTATGACCGAATCACCAGAAAAAAGACAATTAACTAACAAATAAGCTTACTTAAAGTGAACTATGGTAAAATAGCATTGTAGTGAAAACTACAAAAAGGATATGCAAATCTCTTTAAAAGAAGCCCACTAACTATCTTCCCCAAAGCGCACGTAGTTAGTGGGCTTTTTTATTAGTATAGTCATTGTACTTAATCCATTTAGCTTTGATAAGCTTTCGGCAGTTCATTTGCTAATATAGCAAGTCGTTTATAGATTCGCTTGAATGAAAATGGGCACAGTATCGTTATTTAAGAGAATGGATTCGACTTCTGTTTTAATGCTGACAGCTAAATTATGTTCGCCCACTTTATTTAGGTAGTCGATACTTTCAAAAATATTCGTCTTGTACTTTTTATCTCCGGTATAGAGGTACTGGGTTAGATTCTTGAGGTAATCAAGTACAATTTTATAACTAAGATCATTTACACTATCGAGTTGTGAAGCTGCTAAAGTTAGGTAATACGTACTAAGTTCATACTCCTTTTTTCTCAGTAACGTAGTGATCAAATTGTTGATCATATTTTTTATAAATTCTTTTGTGGCTGTATTTCTTAAGCTCATATTTTTTACTGGTAACGCTTTTTTAGTTAAGAGATCTATCTTTGATCGATCAAATAGAAAAATAGTATGAGATAAGAGCGCATAATCATATTGGAAAAAATACTCTTTCACGTTTAACAAATTAAAAATAATGTCTAATTCACTCTGTTTTAAAGCGGGAATTTCGTTCCAACGAGAGGACAATAACGTTTTAATCACGACATAATTAGACATGTGCTCTATTGTCATGGCTTCAGAAAAGTTTAATGTGTGGTAATAGGCTAAGAGTTCTTCTTTCAGATGTAGATCATGGGCATTTGATTTATATTTTTGTAAAAGACCTCGAAAGTATTTTTGTTCCAGGTCATCATCTAGATATTCTGAAAATTCAACCAAGGGGACAGATAAGCGCTCTAAAATGTCTCGCAACTCTGAAAATTTTAACAGCTTTTTTCCATTTTCAATACGAGAATAAACTGACGTATGGGTATATGTCAGGATATCTTTTTGTTTTAAGTTTTTATTTTTCCTGAAAAAATACAACGCTTCTTCAACTTTCATAAAATCACCCCTTGCCTTTCTATACTTGATTGTAGCATAATGTAATCATAAAGTATTAAATATTCTTTTGGATATTGTGGAAGGTGGGTTTTTAATGATCACAACAGCAATTGTAGCAGCAATTTCTTTATTTGTTTGGGTAAATGGGTAAGTAGGTAAAGTTGAATCAAGGAGTATCAGGAGTCGAAAAATATTTTTTTGACTCCTGGTATTTTTAGGTAAATGAGCAAGTACATAGTTGATTTCCAAAAAAGGCAAGCATCGGTTTTGGGCGCCTGAAGCAGTTCAACCAGATCTTATTTTTGTCGCTGCATTCGATATAAAAGGTTAATACAGAGCTTCTATTTTTTTGAAAAAGTTCACTATGAATCATAGTGCCCAATTACACTCACCTTTTTAAAAGGTGAGCTTTTTTTCGTGCAACGGCTGACCACTATCGACTAAAAAAACAAAAAAATTTTTCGGGACAAATCTCATATTTTTTTCTTTTGCGAACATAGTAACAGGGTCCCATGTTACGAAATTTTAAATGAATGTTCTTCGTTTTTTCTTTTTTCAGGCTCATTTAATCGATCGATAAGTCTTGGCGTTTTTCTATTTTTAAAGCGTTCAACAGTCAAACGTGATTTAAAAAGTGATCATTGCAAGAGCATAAGATAAAAATGGGTCCAAAAGCAGACCCAACCCGACAGTGTCGGGATTTTTTCTGGTACCAAAAAATTACCACTCAATACAGATTTGGTGCAAGTCAATACAGTTCTGGTTCAGTCTTATTACAGTTTTGGTGCATGTTTTTTTGAGTAATTTTAGGAGAAAAAATTTTCTTTTTTTCTTCAGATAGTGGTCAGGTATTCAAAGATCAAATCGTCATACTTTTCTTTTTGCAAGCGGAGCAACATGATACCATGTTGCGAAATTTAAAAAAGAGTTCAGCCAAACTTAGGGTTGAACTTTTTTCATTTTTTGAAATTTTTATATACTCGTTGGATCTCAAAAAAATTTATTTTTGCAAAAAACGCAGCGAGCAAAAAAACAAAATCGAGGATTTTAATGTGGCTGCTTTTTTATTTTTTACGAAAGGTGGGGACACCTTGCTACGCTTGCCACAGATAAAAAGAGAAATCGTTTCTCACTCTGGCAAGCATAGCAAGTGTATATCCACTTTGCGTAATTTACAAAAATGAATGAGGTCATTTTTATTCTTTTTTTATTTTGGATCTAACCAGAAAATTCAAAAAATGAAATTGTAAAGTAGCACTGATTTTCATTTTCACACAAGGTACATGTCTCTCATTATGCTTGTTACAGGCAAACCCAAAATGATCATTTGCTGAAGGGTACAAAAACGATCAACGATCATTTTCTCTTTTTGATTTTAGATCTTATGAGCAAAATCAAACATGAGAAGAAATAGAAATCCCTTCAGCTGAAAAATGTATCCTACTATTGTTGAAGAACTGAAGAAAATAGTTGGGGGTCATTTAGGGCGAATGGGTCGGGGTCGAGTTACGCCCTATTGGGGGTTGGTTGGGGTGAATATTGGGCGAATTTGGGGCGAAACTAGGGGTTCAATGGGGCGAATTCACATAAGTTTGGCACCAAGAGGTTTCCTTGCACTGCAAGGGCTGGGAGCTTGTCTCCCGACACAACCCCTTATGCTCTTACAAAAATCAGGAACGAATAAGTGAGTATGAAGAACAATGTTAAAAAAATAGAAATCAATGAGCTATTCTTCAGCAATGAAATTGTCGAAAAAAGAAGTTTATGCTATACTAAACACACAAGTAGAAAACCCAACTGAAAGACCAAAAAGAGCCAGCCGGGGGCAACCGAGCTGACTCTTTTCTTTTATCGAGTATTGTTTCACCACTTCAAACAATAAACGTGAGGCTAGCTGTCTTTTTTGTCCTTAGAATCTAGCCATTTATTAATGCAATGGGCAATCACATTAACCAGGATTCCAAGTAAGACGTCAAGTAGAAAAATCAACTGAAAGACCTCCTTTCTTGCTGAAGATTTCAGCGCAAAGGAAGACAGCATTGAAAGTATAGCATAAAAATTGGAATCGTTTCTTAAAAAGAAGAATTATGAAATTATTTTATTAATTTGTTGTATCTATCTAATCTTTGATCCAATTCAAATTTAAGTTTTTTTACAACTTTTTTTTCGATAACCTTGATATAATCATTCATGAGTTTAGTATCGAGTTGCTTATTTTTTAGAACAGGCAATTCGATACTTGTTTTTTTTAAGCCAATTTTTGTAGCCTTTCCATTGTAAGAAAATCTTTCTGTAATAACTTTTGAGATAATGGTTTGCAAATATTGTGCAATCGGTTTAGTTAAAAAATTAGCTTGTAAAATACTAGTAGCACCGTGTCCATCCTTTAAATAGAAAGGTGTATCAATGTATTCAATATTTTGATTATTTGAATGGATTAATAGAGTCGGTTTTCCAGTAGGATTATTTAGTAAATCTTTTCTCAAATGATGGTAACTGATTCTTCCGTGGTTAGAGGTCGATTGCCCAATAAAAGGATACATAGTTTTTTCGGTATCATCAATATATTCAGAGAGTTTAAGCGGACTAAATTCTATGTTAGGTTTCCATTGGAATAAATCTTCAAGTAAAAAATTGCCAAATTTGGAATTGTTCCACTCTTCAATTACAGTCAAATCCAGTTCTGTTAATTCAACATCATCAATAGTTTTATAACCGAGTATTGAGAGATATGCCTCGATCTGTTGGACATAGTATGCCTCGATCTGTTGGACATAGTATGCCATATATTGAAAATCGAGTTGATTGTCTTTTGATGGTAATTTTAGAACAAAGTTTTCACTTTTTAATTTCGAACTTGATAATTGATTTCCATAAGTGTAACCATTCAGTATCGATAGCAAAGCTGTGACAAAATAAATACCTGTACTTCTATCCAGAACAAAGCCCTTCGGTTGTAATGCATGTACTTTCATTTCAAGACTTGCTTTATATGGATGATAAAAAATTC
>NZ_NGKY01000008.1:8865-9470 GCF_002140855.1 Enterococcus sp. 7E2_DIV0204 | reverse complement strand
TTTTGTTGTTCGTTTGTTCGTTAACTTGTCAAAGTGAATAGGAGAGGAGCTGTCTCTTATACACATCTAGATGTGTATAAGAGAACCGAATTAGATCGATTAGGCAGGAATAATAAAGAGCTTACGGAAACAATGGATTTATTGAGAACCAACGGTGTAACGGTTGAGATTCTAAACCTACCTTCTTTTAAGGATATCAAAGATGAAAACTTACGGCAACTACTTAATAATTTAATTCTTGAGTTATATAAGTATCAGGCAGAAAGTGAACGGCGATCGATCAGAGAGCGGCAACGTCAAGGGATAGAAATTGCAAAGAAGAACGGTGTGTATAAAGGAAAACCTGTAATATATACAAAAGATACAAAAGATCCACAAAAAAAACTTGTTTATTTAAAAGTTGTTGAGCTGTTGGAGAAAGGAGTATCCAAGACAGAAATTTCTAGAAAAACAGGAATTTCTCGACCTACGATTTATGGGATAGAAAAAAAGTATAAAGAGAATTAAACCTGTTTTCAAAAGTTATTAGGGAGGGTACTAGTGCTGAAGTTGATCAAAAATATTAAGTCTAATAAATTTTTCAATAGAAGATATAATAAAGGGCG
>NZ_NGKY01000008.1:0-616 GCF_002140855.1 Enterococcus sp. 7E2_DIV0204 | reverse complement strand
AATGAATATCGTGATCGTGGCATGGGGTACAAATGCTGTCTCTTATACACATCTAGATGTGTAGTGGGGTTAAGTTCATGACAAAAAAGACAAAAAAAGAGTTTTTTGATTATAATGAATATCGTGATCGTGGCATCACATCAGATGTGTATAAGAGACAGACTAATAAGTATTGCATTTTTTGAAATCTTAGATTGTTTTTATCCAATAAATTCGGTTCTTAAAACTCATATGGTAACGTTTTATGAAAAATTTAATATGCATTTTTTCTTAGGAATCAGTTTTTTACTAATATTGCTACTTTTAATACGTTTATTCCTAACAAACAAGTTTGAACCTAATGATATTGGAAAAATGTTGGATAATATTGAAGAAGAATTTCAAAAGGTTGAAGAAAATAGTGAAAAACTTGAATATGATAAGGCTTTAATTAAGATCGATGATATTAGAGAAAGTCAAAAAGATATTTCTAATGCTATTAACGAGAATAAAATGTATTTTTCGAATCAAAAAGTTGTATCCGAGTTTTTAGTTTCATTAATCAGTCTAACAATTATGTTTACGGTAATACTTTATTATAAACAAAAAACTAAAATTGATTTGAATATTACTTTGG
>NZ_NGKY01000007.1:0-9946 GCF_002140855.1 Enterococcus sp. 7E2_DIV0204 | reverse complement strand
TATGCCTCGATCTGTTGGACATAGTATGCCATATATTGAAAATCGAGTTGATTGTCTTTTGATGGTAATTTTAGAACAAAGTTTTCACTTTTTAATTTCGAACTTGATAATTGATTTCCATAAGTGTAACCATTCAGTATCGATAGCAAAGCTGTGACAAAATAAATACCTGTACTTCTATCCAGAACAAAGCCCTTCGGTTGTAATGCATGTACTTTCATTTCAAGACTTGCTTTATATGGATGATAAAAAATTCCTCCACTAGAACCAAAAAAATTCACACTTATAAAATTTTCAAAATGTCTTGCTGCCATATTTTTTTTAGTGTCGTAATAACCTATTATGCCATTATTTTCTGATTTTGCTGAAATTCGTGGAATATTTCCTTCCAGTAACATATCTTTGGATAAAATTGATCCTGTCCCAATTGTAAACAAGTCTTCTAATCGATAGTCTCGCCACTCACTAGGTTCTTGTAGTGGTGGCAAAATTACTTTGGGAAGTTTTCTCCTTGTATAATTTGGCTGACTTCCCAACTCAGATAGTCTCCCACTACTTTCATGAAATCTGCTTCAGTTGGCTTTGTGTCAATCGTTTGGTGTCGTTCAAAGTTCCAGTCTGTTCCTGAATCTGTAATTGTGTCCTCGAAGTAAATGGAGTCTAAATCCCATTGAGCTTTCAAACCTTGTGCACGTTTCCCTTGTTTATAAATTTTTAAAATATCTTCGTAACGTTCTGCTGGGTGATCAATTTCTAGTAAATTTCTTGCAGTACGTTTATAGCCATCATTTCTAAAATCAATAAACTTCACTAACTCATCATAGTCATGCTCTTTCCCTGTATGCTCAAATATATAAATCGACGTTTGTACACCTGCCATTGGTTGAAATAAATCCACAGGCATTTTTATAGAGGCAATCAGTTGATTTTTTTTCAATATTCGCTGATTACTCTTCACGGCTTTTCCTGAACCTGCAGAGTCTTGAATGATAATTGCCCCGAGCCCGCCTATTTCCATTTTTTCTAAGCCGAAAACAATAAACGGCATGCCATTTTCTTCGAAACTAAAAGGAGGATTGAGTAATAGAATAGTTGGTTTAAATTGTTCGTACAGTTCTGCCGGTGTTTTAAAAGTATTTGCCTTTTGAATGTTTGCACTACCGTCTTTCCGTAAGATCATATTTGTTGCTGCCAAAGTATACATTTCCGCATTCAATTCAATTCCTAGAAGCTGCTCTTTTTTGATTTTTTTGATTTGTTTTTTAGCTGCTGTCGTTTCCTTTCCAACAGTTTCTGCATCATTGATCATCAATTCCATAGCGGATATAAGGAAACCAGCAGATCCGGTTGCTAAATCCATAACTTTGCTATTTTTGTTGACTTTCAAAATTTTCGCCATCATTTTAGTCACATAAGGTGGGGTTAAAACAATCCCGATTTCTTTTCCGTCACCTAAAGCATATTTTAAAAATTCAGAATACATTTCACCCATAATATCCAAATGTCCAGCTGTTTCATCAATCGATTTAAAAATAAATTCATAAATGAATGTAAATATTTGTTTGTTCGCTGATTGTTCTTGTGCAAATAGTTTACTTACTTCTTTATCAAGCATTGTTTCTTCATCTCGTTGGCTATCTTTTTTGATTTCATTGAATGAAGCTAACATCAGATTTATTTTTTCATTGGGAATATTGCGTGCATGTAAGAATTCAGAAATTTGGTTATAAATTTGTACACCGTCACGTTTCGTTTCAGATTGGATTCCTCTCAGATCTTCTGGCAATAACCCATCTTGAATTTTATTTCCATTAGGATCTAATACGTCCTGCATGGATAATAACATTCCAGAGACGTATAACACACGTTGTGGTGCAGTAATATTATGATTATGCATAAGTTTATTGAGTTTTTTTGCTTGTTTTGCTAAATCTGATTTTGAACGAATTAAAATATCATGCTTTTCTTCTTCGGTTAGTGTTGCCTGGTTATAAAATTCTTTAAAACTAGCTTTATTTTCAAGGAAATCTAATGTTGTGACGTTTTCTAAATATTTGTAAGATTTCTCTCCCGAACCATAAACATAATAAACTTTATATTGGATATTTTCTTCATTATCACCTGCAATACCAATAGCAATGACATCATCAAATTTTCCGTTGTCAATCATAACGTTGGCATAATTGATTGCGCCATTAACCGCAAAAGATCTAACCGATTTTTCATCTATTTTTATGCCATCTTTTGTTTCAGAAATAAGTTTTTTTAATCCCAGTTTATCTTCAATGACAACTGCAATCTTTCGATTATTAATTTCAAAAACAAAAGTAAATTCAGGTTGTCCAAAATTAGCTTTATTTTTTGTTTTTGCACCACCCTTTAAGGCCTCTTTTAAATAGTCACTCATGTCAGATTGTTCATAATAATCTTTTTGACTCACTAAGCCCATTGTTGTGAATTTTGCTTTTACGTAATCATCGACGTATTTTTCAAGTTTCCAATCGTTCATGTTACACGCTCCTTAGTAATGAAATAACTATATCATAGAGTGATCTGAATACAAACGAACAAACTAAAAAAAGCTCTATAAATAAGAGCTCAAAAATTAAATACTAAAGCTACGTATTACTAAGAGTAATTGTTATTTAACTGTCTTGTTAACATAATAAAGAATTATACCAAGTACCAGGAATACCAACACTTCCAGCCACCCAAAACACCCAAATTAATTGGTCTACCTCTAAATGGAAACAGAAACCCTGTTAAAACAAGGTTTCTGTTTTGCTTGTTTTTGCGAATCTCATGTATGGAAATTCAGGAAGCTTGTTATTGAAAAGGACGTTATATGCAACTTAAAATGGTGGTAATAACATCAAATAATCCATCTAAAGTCCGTTTTTCACCATAGGTTCTTTTGCGCAATACAATTTTCGGAAATAAATATTTTTTCATTGATTAATCCCTCCTAAGTTTGATTAAAAAGTAAGTCCTTTAACTGTTTCCAATAAGTTTTTTTACCAATGACGAATGTCATATCTCCAGTTAAACCATATCGAAATTCTGTGTTCTTAGGAATAGTTACTAACCCTTTGACTGAGTAAAATACTCCTTGTTCAGTTGTTGTGCTAGTTTCAGAAATTTCAGTTAGCTTGCCGTTTAAAATCCTTTCGGAAATCCCTTTTTTGTCTAATTTAAGGTGTATCGGCATTCCAACCTTTACATAGGTCATTTCGTTAGCAGGTATTTGTGCTACAACGGTCATTTCCGTGGTACTTATTAAGGGATAAATGTCTGCAACTATCGTTCCTTTAGGGATTTCCTTCATAGATTTATATTCAGAAGCTAGGTGAATAACTCCATCTGAAGGAGCATAAATTGTTTCATTTTTTAGCTCGTATTCTATGTTTTTTAGTGTAGCTTCATTTTCTTCATAACTCAATAAAAGTTCCTGTTTTTTTTCTTTTATTATAGCAACTTGCTGCTCTTTTGTTTTATCAACAGCTGTTTTTTGACTAGCTATATCATTAACTGGAGAAGTAGGTAGATCAGCGCCATCTTTTTCAAGTTGTAATTGATCAATTGTTTGTTTTTGTTGACTAATTAAGGTATCTATTTCCGCCAATATAGTTGCTTTTACTTGTTCTTTTTCTGTTTCAGGAGTTGCAGTTACTTGTTTTAACCATACAGCATATTTCGACATATTTTCTGCTGTGTATCCTTGCAAAGATTGTTGGTTTAGCCAAGCAGCACGTATTTGCGTCCATTCTTGTAATTCATTTTGTTTTTTTGTTAACTGTTCAGATAATTGATTTATTTTCTTTTGCGTAGAAGTTAAATTATTCTCATAAGTATTTTCAATTTGTTGCGTAGCTTGAGTTATTCCTTCTTTTTCTTTTAAATAAGCGTTTATTTGATTAGAATATCCGTATGCATCACTTTGTTCAAATAAATTCTGTTCAGCTTCAAAACTTTTAACAAGAGTATCAATAGCTTGAATCTGTTGATTGATAGAAGATAATTTTTCTTTTGTTTGTTGCTGTTGCTTTGATAATGGATCTAAATCAAAGGTAATCAGAGGATCTCCTTTTTTTACTACAAGGTTTTCTTTCAATTGATTTTTTATAACGGAAGCTTCAATAGGAATCTGGACATGTATTATTTCATTTGAAGTAAGTTGTCCTTTAGAACGAATTACCTGTTCTGAAGATCCATAGACAAGAAATAGAGTCACTCCAAAGAACAAGAGCATAATAGGATAAAGTATCCATCGATAAAAATGTGATTGTTGTTTTAAATATATAGTTGAATTATTTTGCCAATCATTTGTCATAAAAATACTCCTTAATTATTAATTTCCCAAAGCTTCTGATACATTCCACGATTGTAACGGAGTTCATCGTGCGTACCCTGTTCAACCAGTTTTCCTTGATCCATTACAAGTACATGATCACATGCTTTAGCGATAGACAAATGGTGGGCTATAAAAATAATCGTTTTGTCTGATAAGTTTTTTAAATTTTGTATAATTGTATGTTCTAGTAAGGTATCCATACCACTTGTAGCTTCATCCAATATAAGTACTTCAGCATCTTTCAAAAGCGCTCTAGCGAGTGCTAATCGTTGTTTTTGTCCACCTGATAAATTGGAGCCACCTTCCTCTATAAGTGTATCAAAGCGTAACGTCTGTTGATTTATATAATCTGATAATTGAACAAAGTCACAGATCTCTATCACTTTTTCAAATGAAGGTTCTTCAGACAAACCAAACGTTAGATTTTCAAGGATCGTTCCATGAAAGAAAAACGATTCTTGCGGTACATATGTCACGTGGTCTCTCAGAAAATGAAGATCAATATCTTGCATGTTGATTTTCTGATACGAAATTGCCCCTTCAGAAGGAGAATAGAAATGGACAAGCAATTTAGCTAATGTTGATTTTCCAGATCCACTTACGCCGACTAAAGCGATTTTAGCATTCTGAGGAATAAACGTTGTGATATTTTGTATCACAGGTGCTTTCATTCCATAAGAAAAGGAAACATTGTCAATAGTAATACCATCATTGAAAATTTTTGACGTTATATTTTTAGTTTGAGATCCTTCTATTCGTTCAGGTTCAATATAAAATATTTCATTAAGACGACGGTTTGCTACCTGAGCAGTCTGCATTTTTACTTGTAGATTGATAATATTTTGCAAAGGATCTGTAAAAAAAATAAGGAGTGAATTAAATGTTATTAATTGCCCCAAGCTGATTGTTCCGTCTATAACAAAATAAGATCCAATCCATAAAATAAGAACGCTGCTTACTAATTGAATCCCATGCTTGAAACCTTGTTGAATGTTGTCGAGGTTAGATTGTTTAAAGGATTTTTTCATCAGTTTTACGAATTGTTGATCGATTTTATTATAAACTTTTTCTTCACCATTATAAGCTTTTATTGTTTCAATTCCCTCTAAGCTTTCGATAATACTAGCATTTAAAGTAGCACCTGCAGCCATTTCTTGTTCATTTGAGCGATCAAATGCTTTAACGAAAGCTAGAATAGCAACTACGTAAAATGGAATGGTTGCAAGGGAGATAAAGAAAAGTATCTGATTCTGAACGAATAAGACAGCACCAATAATGACCACCATACCTACGTCTAAAAACATTGACAAAGTAGCACTTGCTAAAGCATCGATAATTTTATTAGCATCGAGAAATCGAGAAATGATTTCTCCTGATTTCCTGGTCGAAAAGAAAGTCATGGGTAATTTTAGTACATGCTTAAAATAGCTGAGCATAACAGATATACTCATTCGTTGACCGAGAACGATTAGTAAATAACCTCTGCTGTATTCGAATAGAACTTGAAAGAAATAAACAAAGATAAGACCAATGGACACGGTATTTAAAGTAGATAGTGTTTGATTGGGAATAAATGAATCAATAATTCCTTGAAAGTAATAAGAGCCTAATATGCCAAATAATGTTATAAAAAATGAGGCTAACACGATATGTGCGATTATTCCCTTTTGCTTGAAAAGAATGGGCAAAAAAGAAGTAATACTATTTACTTTTTCTGTTGTAGGAGTATATTTTTGATTGGGAGTCATTAATAATAAAACACCTGTCCATTGTTTCTCAAATTCTGATATTGATTGAACTTTTATTCCTTTATCAGGATCAGCTATGTAAAGCATTCCCTCTTTTACTTTGTAGACCACTACATAATGAAAATATGATTGATCAATTAAGACATGTGCAATTAGTGGCATTGCTAATTGTTTTTCTTTCCATACTTCTGAATCTGCTTGAACAGCTTGACAATTAAAATTAAATTTCTCAATACACTTTTTCAAACCATATGCTGAAGTTCCTTCTAAATCTGTTCCAGAATGATCACGTAATTTACTAATAGGTACTTCAGTTTTATAGTAGCTTAAGATCATGGATAAACATGCAATTCCACAATCTTTTTCATCTTGTTGTTTTACTAATTTAAATTTCATCAAAATCTCCTTGAATTATTTTTAGACTAAAATATAACAAAAAAGCTATCGCTTAATTATTGTTATATGGTACAATATGATTGTATTATATCATTTTTTGAGTCAATATAACGATAAAAATTATGGTATAATAATTTTGTATAATAAGAGAAAGGTGGTAATTTGATGAAAGTTTTGTCAGAAAAAGAATTAAAAAAATGTGTTGGGGGCTCTGTTTGGGGTACGATTGGTGAATATGCGGGAACAGCTGGTTACTGGGTTTTAAAAGGATTAGGAAATATGAGTGATGTCAATCAAGCTGATAGAATAAATCGTAAAAAAAGAAGATAAAAATACATTAAAGGGAGACGATTCACTTGATAAAAGAAAAAAAAGTTAGAACTTTGAATGATAAAGAGTTACAGAATGTTTATGGTGGAGCTAAATGGGGATGGCTTGGTTGGGTCGAACCTGTCGGAGAATTTCTTGGTGGCTTTGTAAAAGGAGTTCAAAAAGAAGGAAATAGAAACAAGTGGAAAAATGTTTAATTATCTATTAAAATAAACACAGTTAACTTCTTTAAGTTAACTGTGTTTATTTTAATAAGACTGGAGTGCTCTGAGAATGCAAATAATCATATTTATAAATTTCATTAGTTTTATTTTACTATTTTTGGGTATATATATCGATTACAGAAAAATTCAAAAATTATATTTAATTTTTTCTTTATCTGCAATTATTGCTACAGTTATCAATTTAATTCCTAATATAAGCAGCACTTTATCAATTATATCTTTAATTTTGGAAGTTATTTGTCTAATTTCTGTTGTGCTAATGTATATTTTTCTTAAAAAAAATAATCTAGATAGGAGAGCCAACTTAACTTTTCTAATTTTTTTCCTAACCGAAACTATCATTATTTTAAACAACTTAATTAATTGGTAAGCCATTAAACTTATTATTTTATGTACATAAGTTTACTTTTAAAATAATAGTATCATAAGCAAACATAGTCAAATTTCACCTAATTAATTAAAGTATTTTAAATTTTTAAATCAACTCTACTCTAGAAATTCGGCTACTACCCCTATCTTGATAATAATGCGTTAGGAGAATAAAAAATGAATAGTGAATTATTAAAAGACACAAGAGAGCATCTTAATCTGAGTATAGCAAGCGTTGCATTACAAACAGGTTTATCTAAAAGAGTAATTACAAGAAATGAACAACCAAATCAGGTTCAAGATAAGGCAGTAATGATTATTTTAACAGAATACTATAAAAGAGTTGGTAATATTTCTGAAGCTAGTTCCAAGTATGATAAGTGGTTGTCTAGTTTAACTATTGGAGATAAGATTCTTTTAAAAGAGGAGACAATTGGAACAACAGATAGTTTTTGTTACACAGCTAATATTGTAAAAAAAATTACTGACAATTATATTGTACTAGATAACCATATGGAGATCAGTATATTGTCGGGAGAATTTATATATGATGCTCCTAATGGAATGACTCTACGTTATAAAATTTATCCTTATACAAATGATATAAGCAGTTCAAAACAGTCTGAATTTCTACAAAAAGTAATAGCTCTATTTACTAACGGAGGAATACTTTAAAATTTTGGTGATTAGCGCCAATATTAATATTTAGACTAAATTAGAATTGCCAAGCTCGTTAAAAAGCCAAAGAGATTTAGTTCTTTTTGGTTTTTTCTTATATACTCTTCGGATCGCTACCACAATTTCATCCCAAAGACAAAAATCGTTCATTTTATAGCGCAACTTTTCGTACCATTGATTCCGTCCTCTTGTCTATTACAATAAACGGGAGTCACTGGAACATCCGTACAGAAAATAGCGGTAGTGGCCAACTGATTTTTAATAAAACGTTGATTTAACAGCATTTCTTATTTTTCTGAAAGTGTTCCAGTGACCCCAGAGCGTTCAACTTTAGATTGCCTGGAACAGCAAGCAAAAGTTAAGAAGAGCATAAGGGAAATCTGTACCCAAAAGAGCGGGTATCCTAGCAGTGCTAGGTGATTTATGTGGGTACATGAAAAGAGGGCTAGGGACATGTTTCGAACATGATTGGGACACGTTAGGAACATAGTAAGAACATATTTGAGACATGATAAGAGCGTAGATATACTCTGATAAAATGACGACTAAAATTTATAGTGCCCAATTATACCCACCTTTTGAAAAGGTGGGATTTTAGCGTGCAGTGGCTTTCTATTGATCAAACCAAAAATCAGGAATCTTTCCGGAGAAAATGCCACCACTTTTTATCCGGCATTGAATCAGGATCAGTTTTTGGTTCTTCAGCTGAAGGTTGTTCCTCTTTAGGTGATTGAGATCCAATTTGTAATTGAGCTTCTAGTTGCTCGATTCGTTTATTTGACTGAAGGGTGAGTTGTTGTTGTTGATCTAGTAATTTATGCAATTCCTTTTTTTCGTTCTGAAGATCCTCAATTAAGTTTCTTAAAAATAGAAGTTCGGAGTTGTCGTCAACTTTTACGTCTTTTTGTTGACGATTTGTTGACGATTTATCTTTAAACATTGATTTTATAATGTTTTGACCATCAACTGAAAGATAAACTGTATTGCCTTTTTTTGACATAAATTGATGTAAATTTGTTGACGAATCTTTTTTTATCTTTTGCCATATTGCTTGTTTAGTAACTCCAAGTTCTTCAGCAAGTTCTTTTATAGTTTTATCAGCCATTCTCTTCACCTTCAGACTGAGCCTTTTGTAAGATAGGATCCCAATATTTTTTTAAATCAAAAGACATTAAGGTAGCCAAGGTATCTAAAAACTGAGTAGCATTTGGCATTCTGTAGGTATCAACTTCTCTAGCTTCAGAGAAAAGCTGTGCTTGCTCATCAAATGATCGATCACGCAACTGCATTGCTTTTTGGAAGAACTCTTCCTGAAGTTTTTTCTTTCTTTCTTGGTCTTCTTTTTCAACAGCAAGAATTTGTTCAGGTATTGTTTCTGTTCGGATAGGTGTTTTTTTCATTCTAAGTTCTTCAAAATCTTTCCATTCTCCTGTTTTTTCGGCTTGCCAAGTAAAGCAATAACCTGTAATGGGATTCCCTCTGGTTTTAGCTTTTTTAAGATTAACTTTTAACCCTTTAAAGTAATTTGTCAGTTCCTCTTGAATAGGTTTTAACACTCGTTTATTGATATCTGATTGTGCATAAGACTTTGGAATATCTAATAATTCATGAAATTCTTCTTTTCTAAATTCTTTTATACCTTGAGTACGCCATTGTTTTAAAATTCTGTAAGTTGTTTTAGCATATGTAGAACGGATTTTAGTGAATTCTTCCAATTCAAAGCTAGTGAAATTAGCGTTAAGTTGATTCAATATATATTCAAATTCATCGGAAATGGATATGGTTACATTCTGACTCTCAAAGTCTACTTCAAATTTTTTAAAGAGTGTCATAACTACTTTCTTTTTACT
>NZ_NGKY01000006.1:0-37014 GCF_002140855.1 Enterococcus sp. 7E2_DIV0204 | reverse complement strand
TCCATTTAGTGGTGAAGGATCGACTATTGACATTTCAGATGATGATTTACCGTTCTAAAAAGTGGTTACAAACATGGTTACAAACGCATTTTTCACAAAGTCGTAAAAATGAGGTTGGCGCTTAGAGCCACAAAGGATTGTTCGAGGTTACAAAAAAAGTTACAAAGTGGTTACACAGAGCAATAAATAACCTCGGATTTGAAAAAATTCCTAAAACTTTTGTAACTGTAACCATGTTTGTAACTTTTCTGTAACCACTCTAAATCTTACTCTCCCAATGGATGTAGCGATTTGGTTACAAAGTTACACCTAGTATATTTAAATACTAATAATATATATAAATAGAAAGATATACCCTTTTTTGTAACTTTTCACAAAGTTTAAAGGGTATATCTGATAAATTACTATTCAAATGTTTAACTAAGTCTACCATGAAAGGAGTGATAAAACAAGTGGGAGAAATAATTTTCGACAAATCGAAAAAGAACTTAAAAAAAATATACAACAGAATCAATTCTACTAGTTTGACAAAATATACGAGAATGGACGAGGTTTTATTTGTGGCCATTGGAGGATACAGCAGAACATTTGAATTGCTCCTTAAAATGGGTTTAGACAAAGAGGACATTGCAACATTTTCTAGTTTGAATTTGTCTCAAAACTTTATTACTGAGACACACAGAAAAAAAGTTGTCTATGTAAAAAAAATAAACTATGTGACCAGTGTCATTAAAGGAAGCACGTATTCCAGTAAAAATCTTGATTTAAATATCGCTGATGCTTTTGAAGAAAGCATGATGATCTATAAAAATGCTGAACGCACTCTTGTTGTTGATAAAAGAAGGGTGGTTTGGGAGAAACCTTCTATAGTAGTCTTGGATGATCAATCACTCAATTTGCAATATGACGGGCACCGTTTTCTTTACCAAAATGAAATTGGGTTTGTGCAAATTAGAAATAGAAATGCTGATCCGGTCGTTATTATTAAAGAATTAGAAAACGTGGAAGAAGCAGATAGAATGATGTTTGCATTGTATCAAAAAGGACTTGTAGCAGAAGAAGAAATTTTAAATGCTCTTACCAAATTACAAGCAACAGTTTTTCGTCAAGTTGATCAAGAGTGGTTCATGAAACCTACAGAATATAAAAGTATTATAGGTTCTCATGAATTGGCGAATGCGATGAAGGATATAAAAGAGTTAGGAATCTATCAATTAACTTCTAATAAAAAAATCGGGCGTGAAAATGCTCGATGGATTGTAATTCCAAATGTCGCATTTGAATTTACTGGTTTTGAATACAAAGACGAGTCTGACCTATTCGAAGAGGAATTACGAACAGAAGAGCAACAAGAAGAGGCTTTGGCTTCTCAACAAGAACAATTACTTCAAAGTATTTTATCAATAGAAATCCCTTTAAATATAAAAAAAGGATTTGTTGGAAGTGAGCTGCAATATAGCCCTTCTGAATCGTTGCAATCTTTCCTCGATGATATCGATAATATCGAAGCTGAAAAAGTCGGAGGAATCGAACTCCTTTCAGGCGCGACTACAGAACAAGAATATAAACATATCAAAAAATACCAACTTGCTTATTTTATCGACGGTACATTCAAAGATAACGAGCGATCAGATAAAAATTACGAAGGTGGTCGTCGTTTAATATCAATTGATATCGATGATGCTGAGTATACCAGGGAAGAAATAGAAAAGAAATTAGAGAGTCAAGGACTGTTCGGTTTAGTTTATCCTACTGCGAAGTACTATTTTGATCGGTCGAATCGTTGGAGAATCATATTGATGTCAGATTGCGAAATGAACAAAGAAGAATATAAAAATGTGGTTACTGGCGTAGCGAAAATGTTGGAGTTGGAAATTGATGAAGCAAGCAAAAAAGTAGCACAACTTATGGGCTATCCACTGGCTTCCTCAGACGTTTCAATGACAATTGGAACAATGGTTAATGTAGATCAGTTCAGACCGTCAGAACGCAAAAAAAGCAGTAAGGTTGTTGATTTTTCAACTAGTACAAAGTCTTTACTAAGTTTTAATCATGCACAAGCAAAATTGTTAACCAAAGTTTTGGATCACGGCATTTCAGAAGGAAGCCGGAACGAAACCTATCGACAAATATACATGTATTTAAAAGACACCTTAGACAATCCTGAAATGGCCAAGTGGCATGAAGAAGCTGCTGAACTGATAGAAAGAACAAAAGCGCAAGCAATCCTGGACGGATTACCTGAAAAAGAAGTGGAAGTGATATATAGATGAGGAACTACTCAAAGGCACTAAAAGCGAATATTGAAAGTACGTACACCTATGCTTTTGTCAAAAATACAAAACAATACAAAGGACGAGCTGATCGCTACAATCCAATTGATTTTTTTGATTATCTTTTGGAAATAGAGAATCCGTTTATGGTTTTTATGGAGCTTGACAGGTACGCGTTCAAAAATGCTAAAAATGCAATTGTGAGATACAACATTAATTTTACAGAAGAACAAGAAAGGGCTGCTAAAGTTTTTGTGGATGTTACTACAAAAATGCAACAAACAAGGAGTGACATCGTAGCCCTTCACATTGATGATCTGAAAGGAACGGGTGTTGTCTTGTATGAAGAGCCATATTATTTAACAACGAAAGACACGTTGTATGTGGCTGAATCGATTCAACGTCTTCCTCGAAATAAATTAACATTTAATCAAGTATATGATCAACATCTGAATTTAAGTAAAGAACAACGAGAAGCATTAGAAATATGTGTAAAACATCAATTTTCATGTATGGTCGGTGGTGCTGGAACTGGAAAAAGTTTTGTAACTGCAGAAATAATCAAACAATTGGAATTGAACGGAAAACATGTAGCTGTATTGGCACCTACTCATAAAGCTAGGGAAGCGTTACAGTCAAAAATAAAAGGTAGTACGGTAAAAGTTCAAACGATCCACAGTTTTGTTTATAACCCTACAAACTGTGATGCAATTGTAATTGATGAGAGCGGGATGTTATCAACACCGTTATTCGCTAAAGTAATGCGAATTTATGACCGGCAACAACTAATCTTCGTTGGTGATAAAAACCAACTTGAGCCGATTGAATATGGACGTCCTTTTGAGAGACTGCAAGAAATTTTTAAAACGGCTGAATTGAAAGAAAATTGGCGGTCTGAATCTGCAGATATCATAGCCTTGGGAAGAGAAATATTAGGGATTCCTCAAAATTCTAATATGCCAATGCCGAACATTGAGGTTGTAAGCAATTCTGATGAAGCATTCAAAAGAGGAGCGGAGGTAGCATTATCCTTTACTAATCATAACGTAAAAGTGATCAATGAACAGCAACGAGTAAAAAATGGTTTTGTTACTGTATCGCCTAACTTCAGTGTTGGTGACATGATCGTTGCGAAGACAAATGAAAAAGACCGGTTCTACAATGGTCAAATTTTTCAAATCATTTCTGCGAACAGCGCCAAAAAGAAAGATAGTGAAGAAATAATTACATTTAAAAATCAAAAAGATTTAGAAAACAATTTCGATTTAGCGTATGGATTAACCATCCATAAATCCCAAGGAAGTGAATGGGATGTAGTTGCTTATCAGCCAAGTGAAAATGATTATCAAAATTTGGCGTATGTTGCTGTTACTCGTGCTAGAAAGACATTGATTATCATCGGTGACGCAATAAAAACGAATTATAAGCCTAATCGAGAATGGAGGCACATTGAATGAATCTTATTGCTTTTGATCAATCAACTACAGCAACAGGATGGTGTGTAATGGAAACGAATAACTCTAAAATTGTAGCTTACGGTGTTATTCGTCCGTTAGGACCAACAAATGAACGTATTCGAGAAATTATAAAAAAATGCATGGTTTTGTGCAAGAAATTTGATGTAGCTTTCGTTTTTATCGAGGGCATACAAGTCCAAAGAAACCCTGTAGTCTATGAAGTTTTGGCAAAACTGAAAGGAACACTCGAGATATGCCTGGAAGAAAAAGGGTATATCGTAAATGTTGTCAAAGCAACAGAATGGAGAAAAAGGGTTGGTATTAAGAATAAGAAGAGAGATCTCGTAAAACAGGAGGCTTTAGATATGGTCAAAGGCATCTATAAAATCGAACCCTCAGAAGATGAGTGTGAGGCAATTCTATTTGCGAGAGCATTTTCAGCAAAGGAGACTGAAGAATGAATAAAGAAGAATTAGTCCGGATTATAAATGAAATGGGTAACAAACTAGAAAAATACAAAAAAAGCTTCGATTGGTTCGAAGACAGCGATCAATTACTAGAGGATTACGAAGAGGCAGTGACGATGGCGCGTCTAATTTTTCTAAGCCTAACACGGGAACAAGAAGGTGAGCCGAATGAATAAGCCAAAGTTTAGAGCGTGGGGGGGCAAAGTAGATGAACGCCAGACAAAAGAAAAAGCAATTGAAGAAATGGGCAATCGCTCATAACCAAGAAGAAATGCTATATTGCGAGTATTGCGGAAAGAAATTAGATATCAAACGCAATAAATACGCATTACGATGGGAAACTTGTGATGAGTATTGCTATCGGGAGCTTTTTAGACTTTATCACTAAATGAGGTGGAGTAGATGAATGATTCTATTGAGTTAGCAAAAGAATTGGTTGATTACACAAAACTAGTAGGCGTTCACAATGAGCATATCCAACAAGTGGCGCAAAAGTTATTAATTAATATTTCTGGGGAAACTAAGGAGGACGCGACACATGGGAAAGATTGAGGAATTGATAGATGAGCTAGAAAATGTAAGTAGTAAATCGATAAATAAAGATTTCGAGGATGGGTATAACGGAGGAATAAGGCATGCTTTAGAGTTAGTCAAAGAGTACAAATCATCACTACCAACCCAACAGGACAAGGTTGTGGTGCCTGAGTTGATTCACAAATGGATTAAACATGTAAAAGGATTAACGTGGGGGCTTGCAGATTTGCTTAACCCAAGTGTTTCTAACAGCTATTTAGCTAGAGATGCTAAGGGGTGGTTAGAAAAAGATAAAATCAATGCTGAAATTTTGGCTCGCGCTTGGTTGGAGGATGATTACACTGTGGAGAAAGAGCAGTTGTATTATATTGAGTTGCCGCTTGAAGGGAGAAAAGTTAGATACTGTGATCGGTTTTTAGACGATCCTAAATCAAGTTTTTTCAGTTCAAGGTATACACCTAAGAAACTTACAGAAAAAGAAATCAAAGCAGTAGACGAGCGTTACTGGTCGTTTGCTGTACCAGTAGAGGAGGAAGAATAAATGAAATTGAAAGAATTACTCTCAGTATTAAATGATGATACAACAGCAGATTTTGAGATAGAAGAAGAAATTTATCCGACAAGAATATTTGTTAAAGATATACCAGAAGTTTACTCACATGCTCTTGATTTTACAGTAACGACAGTTGATCCTGCTGTTAGTTATATACACTATAGTGACGGTGAGCCTGTAATATACATTGTAGCAAAAAAATGGTCAGGAGGACTCGCAATGACAGAGAAAACACTCAAACATGAGCTGTATAAACATGGTAGCTACCTTATAAGCCTGAAAGAATCAGGATCAGAATTTGTCAATATCGATGACGAGATTAAAAAAAATGAAGAACTATTTCAACTGGCATCAAAAAAAGATTTACAACCAGATTTAAGTATTGAAAATAATAACAGTAATCCTACACCTTGGTCACAAATTATGACTGACCACCAACCAGCGTTTTCGGTCGGGGAGTATTACTTTTATAAAAGCATGGAGAATGTGCTACACATCTTAAAAATTACTGCTGTTATGGGTAACATCGTAGAAGCGGGGTTTTTAGATACTGAAACAGGAAAATTAAGCAATGCAAGGATTGAACTTGATAAGAAATATGTACAACCAGCCACCGCCGAACAGATAGCAACGTTTAAACGTGCGAAACACTTTGCCAGTAAAGGGCGTAAGTTGGATGAGTTTCGTGATCGAGACATAGTGAAGTATGAAGAAGAGCTATTTTTCGCAAAGACAACTAGCGAATCGAACTTAATTAGCGTGAGTGGATTTGACGGTTATGGCTGGGATGATATGAACGCTGATGAATTTGACCTCATCCAAACAGCCGAAGAACTGCAGGAGGTAGAAAACAATGAATAAACGACAACAAAAGAAACAATTTAAAAAAGCATTAGATGTTTTAAATGACATCGAACTTTATGAAGCCGACTACGAATCAGAAGGAGTTTTATATATTCTGATTGAAGATAATGAAAACAGCCAATTAATGCTACAAGAATTCTGCGGACTATTAGGGATCAACAAAAATAAATTTATCGCTGCATATGGTGAACATGTGGATGATGGGTATTTAGATTTAGTTAACATTTGGCTTTTTATCACAGAACCTAAAGGCTATACGACATATCATAGCCCGTTAAATGGATTTTCGCTAAATCGTTGCGATGAAAGGAATGAGTAGGGATGGAAGAAGCTTATGGTTATACACAAATGCGAATCAATTATATAAAAGATCATGCTAAGACCATATACGAACAGACTGTGCAGTTGGAAAATACTTGGCATAATCGAAAGAATTTTAGTACAGATGATGAAACCATCAATAAATATTTTGAGAATCAGCGTAAACAGATTGAGGAAAATATCAAGTATTTAAACAGTTATTTGGAGCCGAAAGACTAACTAAACGAAGGGAGTAGGAGATTTCCTGCAGGACTAAAAAGCTTTTTACTCCTTTGTGATTATGATACAAACTTTAGAATTATTCGGTGGTGTTGGATCACCATTTAAAGCGTTAAAAAATTTAGGCATCCCAGCAAAGGCAATTGATTATGTTGAGATAGACCAAAAAGCTGTAGATAGCTATAACGCAATTTTTGCAGAGGACCTGCTCTATAAAACTCAATCAGTTGTCGGATGGAACCTCAAACCAGATATTCTTATCCACGGCTCGCCTTGCCAAGATATTAGTATTGCAGGCCAACGATTAGGTGCAGATGCTAACAGCGGTACACGTTCGAGTCTGATGTGGGAAACGATCAACATTATTAGACAGCTGGGCGAGTGGCGACCAAAGATAGTAATTTGGGAAAACGTCAAAGCTGTATTACACAAGAACATGAGATCCAATTTCAATAAATATTTGGAAGAAATGGAGAAGCTAGGATATTCCAATAGTTTCAAGTGTTTAGATGCTAGGGACTTCGGACTACCGCAAGCAAGGCAAAGAGTATTTACTATTTCGACCTTAAACGCCGAACCATTCAATTTTGATTTACTTAGGAAAAGACCTATGCGAAATATCAATGAGTTTCTGCTAGATAGCTCAACTGTTGATGACGTTTACACAGTTACTCAGCCTAGTATACTTTCAGTCATTGGCAAAAAGGGAATCAAGAGAGCGACGGTTATCGAAGATTTTGCCTACACGATCACAACCAGACAGGATCGTAGCCCGGCGCAAGTAGTTGATTGCGGTAATGATCGTTTCCGATATCTCACTGAGTTGGAGTGCTGGCGACTACAAGGGTATAGTGACGAGGATTATTATCGTGCTGCATCCGCTCATAAACGGAATGGCAGATTTACAATGCCATTGTATAAGCAATCTGGTAACAGCATTCCAGTAACGTTTTTTGAAAGTATATTCGAGGTGATTCTATGAAAAACATTGAATTTTGGGCAACGCCTAGCAATGTAAAACGTGACAAAGGCAAGAGGACGGCTGCTGTTAGATTGGATGGTGATAGCTGTGACTAAAAAAATATTAGATGCTTGTTGCGGTAGTCGAATGTTTTGGTACGACAAACAAAATAAAGATGTCCTCTACATGGATAACCGACAACTAGATGATACTCTCTGTGATGGTCGATCGCTAAAGGTTGAACCTGATGTAGAAGCAGACTTTAGAAATATGCCGTTTCCCGACAATACTTTTTATCATGTGGTGTTTGATCCACCTCATTTGTTAAAAGCAGGTGAAAATAGTTGGTTGGCCAAGAAATACGGAAAGCTAAACGAGAGGACTTGGAAAGCAGATATCAGCCAAGGATTTGACGAATGCATGAGAGTCCTTAAGCCTAACGGCACACTTGTTTTTAAGTGGAATGAGGACCAAATAAAACTAGCTGAGATTTTAAAGGTGATTGATCATGATCCGCTTTACGGCAACAAGAGAGCGAAAACTCATTGGATTGTATTTATGAAAGAGGCGATAGCTGATGATTAAAAAAGGCATGAAAGTAAAATATATCGGAACTGGGGTACGTAAATATACTGGTCAACTACTAGAAGTAAAGTCTGTCGGTAAGAATTGTGTGATCCTGTATTTCCCCAAAGCTGACAGGCATCAAGTGGCGATCGAGCATGGTGGAATTTGGAAAGCAGAAACGCTGCTATGTGGACATAGTGAGGTTGAGGAGGTAGAGAATGTTTAATGTATTTAAGAAGAAACCAGAGGAAGAAACACAACTTACGGATCAAATATCGGTTGATAATTTAAAAGCCTATGTTGTCCAGGGATATGATAAAGAAAAAGAATTACAAAGCAAGTTAGATCGAAAAGAGCAAGAAATTAATGACCTAAAAGTAAAAATTGAAGAATTGGATGCGTTGAAAGTAGTTCTTGAAAATAAAGAGCGGATCATCAGAGAGTTAAACTACAAGTATGAAAAAGTTGGAGCTTTAGAAAAGCAAATAATCGATACAGACAATAAATGGAATGACCAAGTCATAAAGAACAGAGAACTTAGGAATCAGATTTCAAAAATGGAGCAAGAAAGAAGAACGATTGAGCCTATTATTAGAAGTTCTGAAAGAGGAGTGGTTATTTCTCGAATCACAGAACGTATTGAAAACCACAAAGGAAATTTAAGCAAAGCTAAGGCCATTGAGATAATCAAAGCAAAATGAGCAGGCAGCAGGCGTTTGGTGGATTGTTTAAATGATATAGGAGGGAGCAAGTGCTTATGGAGCAAGGTATTTACTTTTTAATGGGATTCATATTGGCTAGTTGGATTACTCTTAACTTAACTAAAAGAATCGAACAAAAAATAGGTTTGCAAATTATCAAGAGCATTCAAGAGTCAGTAAATGATCACATAACTGTACTTGAAGAAGTACAGGATGCTACAGGTAAAACCTGGTATATAGATGGTGGACTTACTACGGCAAAATCAATTGCCAAAATTGTTGATGACTACTTGGAGTTTTACAAAGATAGAGATTGGGAGGGATAGCAGATTGGGCAAATACTACAAAGTGAGCGAAGAAGCCAAGAACTATGCTAGAAAAGTTCTAAGACTTCATAACTACGAAAAGAAGCAGATTAAAAAAATTGAGGAAAGTTTGCGTTATCCTTATCAGGAAACTGATGAAAATATCGGCGGTTCAAGAGTTAGTTCAAATATAGCGCCGCAAGAAGCAGAAGCTGAACGAGTATGGACTAACGAAGAGTTTCTAGCCACCGTTAAGCATGTGAGCGTTGTAGATAATTTCCTTGAAGATATTTCAGATGAAGCAGTTAATCTTATTAGAAACAGATATCTAAGTGATAACGGTAGTAAAGAGCGCAGACCTAAAGAGTTGCCTAACTGGGTCAAAGTATCAAAGCTAGTCCATTTATCAGAAGATGCATGTAAAAAACAAGATTCTTTGCTCGTTAATTCTTTAGCTAAGCGGTTCAATTTGAAGTAATGGCACGAATGGGGGTGTAAATCAGGCACACAACTAGGTAAAAAGACGGCACACAACACCCTTATAATAATGATATATTGATATTATGAAATACTAAGATAAACCATCCAAAGCAAACAATTACACACACAACTCATTTACGATAGTTGCTTAGTTGGTTATCGCCACTCACAGGTAAATACCTAGTTTACAGCCTGTGGGTGGGTACATATAAAAATATTAGGAGTTGATAAAATGAACGATCAAATTGAAAATAACTTTAAATATCATGCACCAAAAGAAGGTCAAACAGAAAAGTACAATGAGTTACGAACGAAAGCGAAGGAACTGGCATATTTGATTGACGAGGTTTGTCCAGACAGTCGTGAAAAATCATTAGCGACAACCAAACTAGAAGAGTCCGTTATGTGGGCTAATGCTAGTGTAGCAAGAAATTAATTTTCGGGTGCTTTGCGCCTGCAGAGCCATTCGCATAAGCGGTGGCTTTTTATACAGAATTGAAGAGGTGTGATTGTAGTGAAGTTGATAAAATTTTTTAAATTAGCTAGCCCTATTTGCTTACATTCGTGGGAAAGTCAACGGTTAGGAATGAATCGAAAATGTAGTAAGTGCAATAAAGAATTATTCGGCAATCTCACGTTACGTCACGGTGACTGGATAATAAATTTAAATAAAGATAAGTAGATCACTCATTGAGTGGTCTTTTTGTTTGGAGGAGAATATGAGTAAAGCTAAAAAATATAGAGACGATGAATACTACACTACAAAAGAAGCCGCTATGAAGTTCTTTGATTTGGTGGTTGTTCCGAGTGGAATTTTAAAACATAAAACCATTGTTATGCCGTTTTCTAGTGAAGAAAGCGAACTGTATATTGTGGCCAAAGAGTATCATCAAAATGTGGTGCCTTTTACAGGTGATACTGATTTATGGCAACAGATAGATAAATATAACGACGTTGCAGTTGTGGATAATCCACCGTTCTCATTATCTGTTTTGATTGAAAAAGAATATATTGAAAGTAACATCCCTTTTATTTTATTCAGAAGTGCAGTAACGTATCCAATATTTCTTTTTCAATCAGAAAATGCTGGAATTATCTATCATAACGGAGAAGATGAAATTCAGTTTGAATGGGGATTTGCTAAATATATTATCGGAGACAAATATATAGCAGAACAGTATCCTAATTTGTTAGACAACCTAAAACATCACGGTATTTTACAAAAGAAAGTACCGGTCGGTTTCTCGTTTTTCAAAACAGATTATGACTTTAAAATAAATACTATCACATTCAACAAACTAAAATATCCTAATAAAAAAGACAAGTACATGTTTATGACTCAAGGCGTTTATGATGATAAAACAAAGCTTGAAATTAAGGATGACGGAAGGGTTCATTGTACGTCGTATTAATAACTAACCGTCATTCGTGGCGGTTGTTTTAGTTAAAGAGAAGGAGGTGAACAACATGACGAATGAGCTTATTGATGAAATGGTTTACTTGGCTAACAATTTAATGAGTGATTGGCCGCCAGCTAGGAACATGCAAAGAAAATTTATATTAGCATATATTGCTAATGGTTTTACAAACGGATCAGAAGCTGCAAAGACAGCTGGTTATAGCCCTAAAACAGCAAACACTTTAGCTTCTAACATGCTTACAGGTATGAATAAGTATGAACACATTCCACCAGTAGTAAAAGAGCTAAAGAATGCCTATGATGATCGATCGGTTGAGTTATCTATAGCAACTGGAACGGAGGTATTGCAATATCTTACTTCTGTGATGAGAGGCGAAAAAACTGAAACTGTGGCGACAGCAAAAGGATTGTACGAAGGTGTAGAACTTTCAGCTAAAGATAAGATCAAAGCTGCAGAACTATTGGGCAAACGTCATGCGCTGTTCACTGACAAAGTTGATATCGCTGGAGATATTGGCGTAACGATTGTGGATGATATCTGATGGCAATGGCAGCGAATCGAATCAAAATTTCAGATATCATTACAGAACCGTTCAAAGAATTTTGGATTGTGTCGAGATGTAAAGAACATCTGCGGCATGTGCTAAAAGGTGGACGCGGTTCTGGTAAGTCGTTTCATATTCCGCTAAGAATCCTAGTGGATATTATGGAATACCCCGTATCTGCAGTTGGAATCCGTAAGGTTCAAAACACATTATTAAAATCAGTATACGCAAACTTCAAGGGTGCTGCTAACGTCTTAGGCGTTCGGCATCTTTTTCGTTTTGTAGATTCAAGGTTAGAAATCACTTATCGCCCAAGAGGTAATAAGATTTACTGTATGGGCGCTGATGATCCAGACAAAATAAAGTCTATTAAAGATGCAGATTTCCCTTTGGCGATCGCTTGGTTTGAAGAACTGGCAGAATTTAAAAGCGAAGATGAAGTCACTTCGATTGAGAATTCTATTCTACGTGAAGAGTTAGAAGGGAAAATCACTAGTGAGGCTGACAGGAAGAAAGCTTATCCTTTCGATTATAGCTTTTATTACTCATACAATCCGCCTAAACGCCGACAATCGTGGGTAAATAAGAAATACGAAAGTAGCTTCATTGATAAAAATACCTATATACACCATTCAACATACCTAACGAATCCTCATCTATCTAAAAAATTTATTGAAGAGGCTGAAAACGTCAAAGAGCGAAAGCCTTTAAAATATCGTTGGGAATACTTGGGCGAAGCAATCGGCTCTGGTGTAGTACCGTTTGACAATTTACAAGTCGAAGCAGGTTCTATCACAGATGAGATGGCAGCAAACTTTGATAACATCCGAAATGCTGTCGATTTCGGTTATGCTACTGATCCACTGGCATTCGTTCGTTGGCACTACGACAAAAAGAAGAATGGTATTTATGCAATTGATGAAATATACGGCGTTAAGATCAGCAATCGTGAGTTTGCTAAGAAATTAAATGATAAAGGTTACCAGTCAGACAGGATGTTTGCTGATTCGGCTGAACCTAAATCTATTGCTGAGTTAGCCAATGAACATGGCATTAAAAAGATTACTGGCGTTAAGAAAGGTCCTGACTCAGTGGAATACGGGGAAGAGTGGTTAGATGATTTAGACTTTATCTGTATTGATCCACTAAGAACGCCAAACATTGCCCGAGAGTTTGAAAACATTGATTATCAAACAGATAAAGACGGCAACCCTAAGCCGAGGCTTGAGGATAAGGACAATCACACGATTGATGCCACGCGTTATGCGTTTAGTGAGGATATGTGGGCTAAGAGAAAATCGACTATTACGAAAAAACAAATCAATCAAATTAAACGTATGTTTTAAAGGAGTGTGAACAATGGAAAACGAAAATGAAGAAATTCTAAAAGTTAATGAGTTTGAACACGGTTCGGACATCAGCTATTCAAGTGATGTGAATGAAAACTTTGTTAGCTTCAGCGTAGAATCTAACATCCACTATAGATATAGTTCTGCAGAAGATTTATTGAAGGACACTGACGTTTTGGCGAAAATGATTGCACATCATAATGAACACCAAGTTCCACGTTTGCAGGTCTTGGATGATTATTATAAAGCTAAAAATACAAACATCATCAAAAATCGACGCCGCAAAGAAGAGGAAAAGGCTGATCATCGTGCAGCGCATAACTTCGGTAAGGTTCTTGCTACGTTTGATGTTGGGTACAATACAGGTAATCCTTTAAAAGTCCAAATCGATAACGATGATAGTCAAATGACAATTGATGAATTTAATCAAGATAACGACATTGACGGGTTAAACGGTGAATTGTGGTTAGATATGGATAAGTACGGTCGAGCTTATGAAATCATATATCGAGACGAAGACGACGTTGATTATGTGGATCTATGTAACGTTTTTGAGACTTTTGTTGTCTATGATACAACAGTTAAACGTAGACCTATACTCGCCGTTAGATATCCCAAAACGAAATTTACTGTAGATGCTGATAAACAGTATATTCAGCCAATCATTTACACGAAAGATAAAATCATCACTTATGATGAAACTACGATTGCAACGACTGAACTAAATAATCCGGCTGAAGATCATCACGATTATAAAGAAGTCCAGATAACCGAGTTTTCACCTAATCGGTTCCGAATGGGTCTATATGAGGATGTTTTATCTCAGATTGATCTTTACGACGCTGGACAATCAGACACAGCTAATTACATGACCGATCTAAACGATGCATTGCTGGTAATCAGCGGGGACATTGAAGCGGCAGGACTGACAACCGAGGATGCTATAAAGCAAAAAGAAGCCAATATGTTGTTGCTTGAATCTGGTACCGATATTAACGGAAATAAAACCTCTGTTACTGCTAGCTATATTTACAAGCAGTACGATGTAAACGGTGTTGAAGCATACAAAGAACGTGTGAGAAAAGGAATCCATGAAATCTCTATGATTCCAGACTTAACGGATACAAACTTCTCTGGTGTTCAATCAGGAGAAGCAATGAAATATAAAATGTTTGGTTTTAATCAAATGACGGCAGTGAAGCAAAGACTATTTAAAAAAAGTCTTGTGCGGCGCTACCGTCTTTTGTTCAATTTGAAATCAAGCGTATCAGAGATTGACAATTCTGATTTAAAAGGTTTGCGTATTATCTTTACTCCTAATCTACCTAAAGCCATCCTGGAAGAATTAAAAACATTGATTGATTCTGGAGCCGAACTAAGTCAGGAGACAATTTTAGGGCTGGCCTCGTTTATTGATGATGTTCAAGCAGAAATCGATCGAGTGAAATCAGAAAATCAACCAGTTCCAGGGACTGATCAGGAGAAGGAACAGTTAAAAAAAGAACAAGCAGAATTTTTAGCCAAACAGGAACAACCGAAGGAGGACTGATCTAAATGTCCTATTTAAAAGATCGTGAAGATGCTTGGATTAAAGAACAGATACAACTTGATAAAGTTCGGGAAAAGGAAATTGTAAAGCAACTGCAAAGTGCAATTGATGCGATCCAAACTGAAATCGAAGCTAACTGGGATCGATTTTCTAACGGTCAAAGAATTACAATTAGCGAAGCTCGAAAACGTGCTGATCAAATGGACGTCAAAAAATTTGAAAGAAAAGCGAAAGAATACGTTAAAAATAAAGATTTCAGCCCACAAGCGAACAAAGAACTAAAAATTTACAATCTTGTTATGAGAGTATCGAGACTAGAACTACTGAAGGCTCAACTGGGATTAGAACTCGTTTCTTTATTTGACGGTCTTGATAAATGGGGCTATGGCCAGTTGTCAGAAGCAGTCAAACAAGAATACATTCGTCAAGCAGGAATTTTAGGTAGTACTTTAGACAAAGACTACGCAAAGAAGGTTTCATCCATAGTGAATTCGTCATTTAAGACAAGTGACTATCCATCCTTTAGTGATAATATTTGGCAGAATTTTACTGAAATGAAAGCTGATCTAGAAAAATTATTGACCCGAGCAATTACACAGGGGAAAAACCCCAGAACAGTAGCAAAAGAATTGGCTAAGTTTCTAAAGCCGAATCAAGAAAATATAAGGTACAAGCTCAATCGATTAATGATCACTGAAATGACATCCATTCAAACGGATATTCAAAAGCAAAGTTATTTAGATGCTGGAATAGACGAGTACACTTATATCGCTGAGCCGTCTGCTTGTGAAGTATGCAAGAAAGTAGCTAAAGGTAGCCCATATAAAGTTGTGAAAATGAATAAAGGAGTAAATGCCCCTTATATGCATCCGTTTTGTAAATGTTCCACGGCTCCCCTTGTGGATCGTGAAGAGTATGAAAAATCACTGAAAGAGAGGGGATTATAGAATGGTCAAACAAATGTATGTATGTAATAAGTGTGGTAAGCATACGACGTTAGTGCAGAAATTCGACATTTTACCAAACAGTGTCGAACATCATTATGCTGAATGTCAGTCATGTGGATATCGTTCAACTATCTTTTATACGGATCCTGAAATTAAAGCACTGATGTATCAGCAAAAAAATACTAAGTTTTTCACCAAGAAAAAAGAACGATTAACAAAAAAGATTCAAAAGTTGATGGATGATTTGAAACATCAAATAGAGGACAATTCAGATGAGTGATCAAAATTTGAGTAAGTCTATATCAGAATTTATTTCAAGAGTTGCAATAGGAACTAGAATGGACCTATTCATAGAATACTTAGCTAAACAATTAAATAAATTATAAAGTCTAGCAGATCACTAGGCTTTTTATTATGCCTTTTCTTGCTGTAGGCGTTAAAGAACAGCCTGTTTCGAGTGACTGGCGTAACCAATCAAATTTATCGGGTAACGGCGTAACCGTGGAGGAATAATCATGAAAAAACGTTTATTAATGCCTTTAAACTTACAATACTTTGCTGATCCAGAAGGAGGCAGTGAGCCAGGAGGGCAAGGAGCAGCGCCGGCAGCTGATCCGAATTCAATTGACCCTGAAAATCCAGCTGATCCAGATAAAAAAGGTGAAGAGGGCAAAACATTTACTCGTGATGAAGTAGCCAAAATGATTGCTGCTGAAAAGAATAAAGCTCAAAAAGCTTGGGAAAAAGAACAACAAGAAAAACAGGCAGAAGCTGAAAAGCTAGCTAAGATGAATGCTCAGGAAAAAGCTGAACATGAAAAGAAACAGCTAGAAGAAAAGATTGCAGAATTAGAACGTGGTCAAGCTTTAGTAGCTATGACAAAAGAAGCGTCTAAAATGCTGTCAGAGGCTAGTTTGCCACACGATGATGATTTACTCGGCTTGCTTGTTTCAGACGACGCAGAAGCTACAAAACAAGCTGTCGCTATCGTTACAAATTATGTATCAATGATCAAGAAAGAAAATGCTCGTCAAAAAACACCAGGTGAAGGTGGTCAATTTTCGTCTGACAAAAAAGAAAACAAATCAGTTGCAGCCCTTGCAGCAAGTACACGAATTGTAAAATAGGAGGAAATACAAATGAAGAAAAAACAATTAATGAAAATGGATATTCAAATGTTTGCTCAAACATGGAATCCAGACAACGTAACAGTATTAGAGAAAAAAGACGGAACGATTCCAGATAAGTACAACACGTTAATTTTAAAAGATGTAATGGAAAATTCTAAGTTGATGCAATTGGCAAAATATGAAGAAATGGACAGCAAAGAAAAGAAATTTGAATACTTTGCAGAAGGTCCTGGAGCTTATTGGGTTGGTGAAGGTGAAAAGATCAAGACGTCTAAACCAAAATGGTTAAATGTTACTATGGTAGCTAAAAAAGTAGGTGTTATTATTCCGGTTTCTCGGGAGTATTTAACTTATAAGATGTCTGATTTCTTTACTCAAATGCAACCGAAAATTTCAGAAGCATTCTATAAGAAAATCGATGCAGCTACAATCCTTGATAAAGAGAATCCATTTCCACAGTCAATCGAAAAATCTGTTGTTGCAGCCGGTAATGTTGTTGAAGGTGGTTTAACATATGACAATATTTTAGAGCTAGAGGATTTACTTGGTGAAGGTGAGTTTGATCCGAATGCGTTCATTTCTAATCGAAAAAATCGCACAGAATTACGTGAAGCAAGCAAGAAAATTGGTGACACAACTCAATTTATTTATGATCGTGCTAGCAATACAATTGATGGACTACCTGTGGCAGATCTTAAATCTATGGAGAAAGGGAACCTTTACACTGGTGATTTTGATTACTTGCGGTATGGTATTCCTTTTAACATTAGTTTCAAGATTTCAGAAGAAGCTCAATTATCCACTTTAACAAACGAAGACGGTACACCAGTTAACTTGTATGAGCAAGAATTAGTTGCTTTGCGAGCTACAATGGACATTGGATTCATGGTTATTAAGGATGAAGCGTTCGGTAAAATCAAACCAGCTGCAGTAGTTCCGGAAGGGTAGTGATTAAATGGCTAAATACAAAGTATTAAAAGACTTTCGACTATTAGAAAATCAAAAAGTTTCAGGAGTTGGCGAAATAGTCACTAAAGGGACTGTTATCGATATTACTGCTAAAAGAGCGGCAGCTGTTGAGAAAAATCTTGATAGCTCTTATCTTGAACGGTTATCTGATGAAAAGTAGGTGATCATTCATGGCAGACAAAACTAGTTCAATCGCTGCAGATGTTAAAAAGCTTTTAAATGGCTCAATCGATGATAAGTTAGAAATAATTGAAAAAAGGACAAAGGAGCGTCTAGCTTCATTGTTAGGCGTTTCCAACGTTCCATCCGAGTTTGAATATATTTCCTATGAGGTTACTCTTAAACGGTTCAATCGAATTGGCAACGAGGGGATGCAGTCATATTCTCAAGAAGGTTTGTCGATGGCATTTCCAGATTCTGATTTTTCAGAATATCAAGATACGATCGATGAATATCGCCGAAAAGACGAAGAAGCCTTTTATAAGCCGAAAAAAGGAGGCTTCTTTTTCAGATGAGATATGACAAACCAATCTTTTTTGTCAAGGATTCCTCTGAATCTTATTATGATACAGAAATCGGGGTATGGGTTGAAGCTGGTCCTAAAAAAACGCCAGCAGATGTAAACGTTACTGATTTAGGAACGGATCGTTCTATTACTTTATTTGGAAGCATAAAACAAGGGGCTAAGGTAATTCGGACTCAGCCCCTCTTTTCTGTACCTAAATGGGATCACATTGAATATGGTGGGAAGAAATACCAACTAACTACGGAACGAACTCCTAGCGAAAGGCATAGCTTAATCGTGGAAGAAGTGATTAAGGATGGCTAAAGGAGCATCATTTAAAGTTAACGGTCTTACAGCTTTATCTAAAAAGCTAAAGAAAAACGCCACAATGGATGATGTAAAAACCATTGTAAAGACAAATACAGCAGAATTGACTGCAAGTATGCAGAATGAGGCGCAGCTAGTTTTAACAGGTCACTGGGAAGGCAAGAAATTTGTCAAACCAACTGGAGCAACTAAGCGTAGTATTACGATGCATATATCTAATAATGGTTTAACTGGACATACAGGACCGAAAACGGAATACGCACCTTATTTGATTCGTGGTACAAGGTATATGGTTAAACGAGATTTCTTTTTACCACCACTTCGTAAACAAAAACAGAAGTTTAAATCAGATTTAGAAAGGTTGATGCAATAGTGATCAAAACTAGAGACCAATCAATCTTTGATGCAGTATTTAAAAAGTCAACCGAATTAGGATACAAGACGTATGACTATAAACCTATGGACGATATTCAGTATCCATTTGTTGAATTTGAAGACACCCAAACAATTCATCAACCCAACAAAACAGATATTAAAGGATCAGTCACTCTGAATCTGTCTGTGTGGGGGTTAGTTAAAAAACGTAAACAAATATCAGACATGGCTTCAGCAATATTTGCTGAGGCTTTATCTATTTCTAAAACAGAGGGCTATAACTGGTCGCTCAATATACAAGCGAGTGATATTCGTTTAATTGATGACCTATCCACTAACACACCACTAAAACGGGCAATGATTGCTCTGGAATTCAAAATATTATAAGAGAGTAGGAATAAGAATGGCAAATGAAGCAAAAGTAGCGGCTAAAGGTATTGATATTATCTTGCTTTTCCGTTTATTAAAAAATTCAAAAGACGAAGCAGCATGGAAGTTAGCTTTTCAAACAGAACATGAAAACACAAAAACAAAAGATAGTGATTCTGTAGCAACCAAAGATGGCCCGATTCGTATTCCTGGTTCATTAGAAATTGATTTCTCTGCAACGTCCATCTTATCAACTAATGACCCATACGTTGATCAATTAGAAGAAGCGTTGGACAATGACGAGATTATTGAAATCTGGGAAATTAACAAGGCGGAAAAAGGCACAGGAGAGAACGCTGATAAGTACAAAGCGACTTATTTCCAAGGTTATGTGACTTCATTTGGGAAATCACCAAATGCAGAAGATACGGTAGAAGTTTCTCTAGAATTCGGGATTAACGGTAAAGGTGCTAAAGGTTTTGCCACATTAACTGCAGATCAAGAAGAAGTAGTTCAATACGTATTTAAGGATACAACGAAAGAAACAGCTACAGTCCCAGAAGGTTAGATAAATATTTTGTGAGAAGGCTAGTATTTGCTAGTCTTCTTTTATTTTAGGAGGAAAAGCAATGCAAATTGAAATTAATAAGAAGAAATATAACTGTGTTTTCGGTGTTAAATTTATTCGTGAATTAGACAAGGAATTTGGTCTTGTTAGGAATGGCGTGAACTTAGGAATGGCATTAACAACATCACTGCCTCAGTTACTTAGCGGAAACATTGATACATTATCAAATATTATCTATACATCAACAATCACAGAAAATCCACGTCCTTCAAAAGATGAAGTGGATGATTTTTTAGATAACGTAAAAGACATTGAAGCTTTTTTTGATGAAACTATCGAAAGTTTAGAAGAAAGTAATGCGGGAAAGTTAGCGGTCCGCGCTCTCAAGGAAGAACTGAAGACGAGCGACACGGAGAACCCAACTCAGCCGAAGCTTACGAGAACATCCTCATCAATTGTTTCAGATATTTAGGACTAACAGAAATATCTGAAATTGAAAGAATGACTTTATATGAATATGAAGTAAGAATGTTAGCTTTTCGTCTAAAGAGACTGGATCAAGAACGAGATATTTATTTGCAATCTTGGATGAACAACCAAGTTAAAGCAACGAAAGGGAAAAAACATGAACCTTATTTTAAAGAGTTCAATAATTTTTTCAATTACGAGGAACAAGAAAAAATAATTCTAGGAAAATCTTTGATTGATAAAAAGGTTGATTCAGGAGCTATATACCTATTAAGAAAAGCGAATAAATAGGAAAGGAGGAAAATAATGGAGTCTTATTCAGTTGAAGCTATACTTACTGCTACAGATAGAGCGTTCAGTAGCACAATGAACAGTGCGGAAAAATCAATGGCTGGTATGAATAAGCAATCTGGGGAATTAGGCGATGGATTAGACAAAAGTACCACAAAAGGTAATCAACTAGGAAAGTCTATTCTTGGAATTGGAGCAGGCGTAGGAGCTGTAAAGTTGGTATCTGCCGCCGTTAATATGGTTAAAGATTCAGTAGAAGGAGCAATCAATCGTTTTGATACGTTGAACAAGTACCCAGTAGTTATGAAAGCTCTAGGATACTCTACAGAAGATGTAGATAGATCAATGACTAAATTAGGCGATGGAATTGACGGATTGCCAACGTCACTAGATGAAATTGTAGCTAGTACGCAACAATTATCAATTTCAACAGGTAGCTTGAGTAAAGGGACAGATACGGCTATTGCTTTAAATGATGCTTTTCTTGCGTCTGGTGCGTCAACTGCAGACGCTTCACGTGGGATGCAACAATATATTCAAATGCTCGGTAAAGGCGAAGTTGATATGCAATCATGGCGATCATTACAGGAAACCATGCCTATTGCGATGGATAAGGTTGCCAAATCATTCAAAGAGCAAGGTGTCAATTCAGTTAACCAATTATACGATGCACTAAAAGATGGTGATATAACTTTTAATGAGTTTAATAATCGTTTAATCGAGTTAGACAAAGGCGTTGGCGGTTTTGCAGACTTGGCTAAGAAGAACTCAAAAGGTATCAAAACATCATGGGCAAATATCAAAACAGCCACAGTAAAGGGTGTTACGACTGTCATTAAATCTTTTGATGAATTATCTAAAGCAGTTACTGGTAAGAATATCGCTGAGAATTTAGATTCATTAAAAAATGTTGTTAATGTCGCATTTAAAGCGATTGATACAGCAATTCAGTCGACAATACCTATAGTTAAAGTATTTGCAACGGTAGTAAGTAGCATAGGCAAAGTTATCCAACCTTTATTACCAACTATGGCAAGTTTTGCTGCTTCGTTCGTTGCGTTAAAAATCATTCGTGAAGTGGGTACCTATATCAGTAACACAGAATCTTTTATCAAGTTATATATGGTTACCACTAAGCTAGCAACTTTAGCTACCAATGCTCAAGCCCAAGCAGAATTGAGACAATCTATTGTAACTAAAGCGAATAGCGCTTTAATTGTAGCAAAGACGGCATTGTTGGCAGCGCAAAATACAATTATGGGTATCTTAACAGGAACTACTAGTTTAGCTACACTAGCCACAACTGCTTTTAGTGCTGCTATAAAGATTTTGCTTGGTCCGATAGGTTGGGCAACAGCAGCAATCGGAGCTTTAGTAGCAGTAGGTGTAAATTTGTATAAATGGCTTAATAAAGAAACAGAAGCAACGAAAGCTGTAAAAAAAGAGCAAGAAAATCTAACGAAAACAACAGAAGACTTGATCAAGAAAAATCAAGAGAATACCCAATCAAGAAAAGATGAAGCGATTGAGTTAGGTAATGTCAAAGAAAAATATCGATCCATGATTTCTGAAATGGAAATGTTATCTGCTAAGGAAAAGCTAAGCACCAGTGAGAAAAAGCGGATGGTTGAAATTGTTGAAGAGCTAAATGGTAAAATGTCAGGATTAAATTTAGCATATGATGAACAAAAAAATATTTTATCGGAAATGCCAGAAACTATTCAACAACAAATTGATGCTTACAATTCTTTAGATGAGGCTTCCAAGGCCCAAGAAAACATTAATCAAATGTTAAAAGAGCGTAACGACAATGAAGCGAAATTAATGGAAATAAATGCCGCTAGGGAAAGATGGAATCAAACCCTAAAAGAATCTGGTGGCAATACAAAAGAAGCTCGAGAAAACATTGAAAAATTAGGCGAGCAAGAGCAAGTATTAAAAGGTGTACAACAAGATTTAACAAGCGAAATAATCAATACGGCTAATGCGCATGAAGAATCCATGCAAAGAGCAAGTCAAGCCGTGGAGAGTGGTGTTCTAAATCAAACAGTATCGTACAATGCTCTGAGTGGTAAAACCAAGGAAACAATGGATGCTATGCGCTCGGAATATACTTCGCTTGAAGAAAAAGTTGGTAGTGCCTTTGATGTGATCGAGCAGAAACAAGCTATATCAGTTGATCAAATGGCTGCCAACTTACAGAAGAATCAAGAAGCTGTTGCCCAATGGAGTACCAATATAGCAGAACTTGCAAGACGTGGTGTAGATGAAGGTCTACTTGAGCAATTACGGAAAATGGGACCAGAAGGAGCTGCTCAAGCTGCCGAACTAGTCAATTCATCAGATGAACAACTACAAGGATTAAACGAAGTGTTTAGAAAGTCTCCAGAAACAGCATTTCAAGGTATGAAAGAAAGTTATCAGTTGGGTATAAATGGCGTTAATGATGAAATAGCCAATATGATCCCGACTCAAAAAGATACATTGATGAACCAAATTAAAAGCACAAACTTTAACAGTGTTGGACTTACCGTCACTGAAGACTTTAAAGCAGGTATTGAGAACGGGCGAAATGCAGTAGCAGAAATGACTAAAGGGATCGTTCCTCAAATGGGAAGCGATATGAAAGGTGAAGTCCAAAAAGCGAATTTTCCAGATATCGGTAAATCTATTCCTCAAGGGCTAGAAAACGGAATAGGAGCAAATAATAAACTGCCAATTAAAACAGCAAACCAAATGATTGATGATTTGGTTTCTGGAACTAGAAAAGGTTTGGATTCTCATTCTCCGTCACGAGTATACCATTCTATCGGTGAGGACGTTGATACAGGTTTATCAAACGGTATAGAAAAAAATTCTGATAAGCCAGTAACAGCAGTGGAATCCATTGTTGCGAAAACTATTTCCGCAACGGACAACTTAAACTCTGAAATGAATTTTATTGGAGCGAACGCGATTGAAGGATTAGCCAACGGGATCAACGCCAATGCCAATAGCGCATTAACGGCAGCTCAAAATGTTGCTAACCAAATTGTTAGTACGATGAAAAGAGCAATGGATATCCATTCTCCATCTCGTGTAATGCGTGATGAAGTTGGAAAAATGATTCCAGCTGGTGTTGCAGTCGGCATTGATAAATATTCAAACTTTGTAGAAAAATCAATGCAGCGTCTAAGTGAAAAGATTTCTATGCCAGCATTAGATAACCTGAATACTAATCTTTCTTTTGGTGGCGGAACGCAAAGTTTGTCGCTAGCTGGAGATGTTTCATCCAGTATGACAATTGAAGTGCCAGTAAACCTCGATGGCAAAGAAATCTCTAGGGTCATTGTTAAGCCGATGAGCCAAGAACTAAAAAGAATGGAGAATAGTAAAAATACATCGTTAGGGAGGAGAGTTTAAATGTACGATTTTACTGATACAAATGAACATAATCTTTCTACACGTCTTCCTTCTGAAGCGATGTATTTCAATGGTGACTTTTTAGAAAATGTAGTCCCTGGATATAGAACATTAAATGTTACCGGAAGAGAATTAGCAGCAACCGAAATACAAAGTTATCAATTGGGAATTCGTGACGGAATGCGACATGTTTATGCTCGTATTCCTGATAGAGAGCTCACTATAAAATACGAATTAGATGCACCAACAAATGAAGATTTTCGCGATCGTTTTAATCGTTTGAATGTTGCTTTATTTAGCGAGAAAGATGTTGTTATCTGGTTTAATGATGAACCTGAGATGATATGGAGCGGTAGCAAGTCAGATGTTGATTCAGTTCCTGAAGGTGTAAATCATGTTGTCAGCACGTTTACGGTTTTGTTGAGTGATCCATACAAATATACTCGATCAGATGCCACAAGCGTAACGTGGGGATCGACAGTCATTACCTTTCAAGCTAATTACATGATGGGTAACACTGGCTCAGGCGCAGTAGAGTTGCCAATCGTTATTGAGGGTGGGGCATACTGGGGATCAACAATGATTACGTTCCAAAATAGATCCTATTTGATGGGGGATGACGGGAAAGAATCAAAACCTATCGAAATCTACCCTACTGTTGAAGGGTTAAAAGTGAAACCAACAATCATTTTAAGAGGTACAGGTCGTGGTGTGTGGATAAAAACACGAAATGACACTATTGATTTAGGTGATTTTGATAATGCGGAGATTTTAATTGATACGCAAAAATTCAACATTACTAAGAATGGTAAACCGATGATCAGGCCTATGAATGATTTCTACATTTATCCAAATGAACCATTATTTATCCAAGCAAAAGATAGTAATTTTACTTTAACAATCAGATATCCAAATAGATATTTATAAAAAAGAAGGTGAACACTGTGGTAAATGAACTAAAAGAAATACAAAAAATACTCCAAGTGATTCTTAACTCGGAGCATGATGTTCCGTTAGAGGTTTGTAAAAATGGAATTATAAAAAGAATTGTCAAACCGCCAAACGATGACCAACAAAAAAATACAATAGGAATACCTAGTACCCGAACAAAACAGTATTTTATTGAGTTGCATGGTGGATTTGCTGTGATTCAATTGAGTAGTTATTCATCCCATGTTAAAGAAAAAGCATATGATTCTACTGAGAAATTAAAAGAACTAAATCAAGCATATATCGATAACTTGAAAAGCGGGAGATATTAATAGTTCTGGTAGTTCCATTTGAGAATTAGCTGACCAATAATTATTTGCCCATGATGTTGTGTGTAGTGATGAAAAGTTAGATAAGTGTTCTAAAGAGCCACCGGCTACTAAAGCTGCATCGTGGGTTTCTACAGAAGAAGTCATTGTATCTACTTCCAGAACATTATAATCTTCGTGACTTAAGTTCAATTTGGCAATCCATTTTTTAACCGAATCTTTATCAGGACACGCAAATAGAGATTCCATACGAGAGATATTCGCTTGGAAAAACAATCTTCTATGGTATTCATAAATTGTTTCAAAAACTGCAGCTGCAGCATTGCTTGGGTCAGTAGGCATTGTAAAATACTGCACACCGTGAAATGAAAGACCTTTTGGAAAGAAGTTGTACAATTCTTTTTTCAGATCAGAATTTAATGTGATGTTTTCAAAAGGAGTAATGGAAACAATATCACCTGGTTGAAGAATTTTTAATCTATCAATATGATAAGCTTTCAAATTTTAACACCCCGCTTTCTATAGCGAAATTATATCATACAAAGGAGGGTGATAGCTTGTTAATGGCGATGAACCTCAAAAGGGAATATACAGCGATTCTCGAAAATGCTCACAATGTAAGCTATGAAAAAATTGAAAATCAAATAGGCAACATAGAATTCACAATGCCGCTAGATGATGATAAAAATGAATTTTTACAAGAAATGCTATGGGTAGAACTAACTGACAATGAAAATGAATACATTGGATTGTATCGGGTTATGCCATCTGAGATACAGAAAGATGCTAGTAATAACAAAATTACTTATACGGCAATCCACGCATTAGGGACGCTGCTTGATAGTGTCCTTTTTGGTTACCATGAATTGGTTAACCGTAAAACAATTGATGTAATTAATTATGTCTTAAATAAACAGACAACGAAAAACTGGGTATTGAAAAAATGTGAATTTACTCGATATTTTTCTTATGCTTGGGAAAATGAAAACGGGCTGGCTGATGCGCTTTTCAGCATACCTCAAGCGTTTGACGAAGATTATGTATGGGAATGGAACACACAAGTTTATCCATTTGAATTGTCACTTGTAAGACCTCAAACAGAAGTGGTTGCTCGAATACAAGAAGGATATAACATGCAAGGGTTCGAGATTGAACGAGATCCCAATAATTTAGTTAACCGTGTTTATCCTTTAGGTTCTGGTGAGGGAATTAATCAAATAAATATCAAATCAGTTAATAATGGTATTTCATATGTTGAGGATAAAAAATCTATAGAAAAATATGGATTAGTCGAATATGTGTGGGTAGATCAGAGGTTTACTATTCCACAAGCTTTAAAAGACAATGCAATAAATATGCTAAGTAAGTGGTCCATTCCGAAAGTCAGTTGGTCAGTAACAGCCGCTGATTTAACAAAATTAACTGATGACCCACTCATTGTGGATAAACTCCGCAAAGGTGGCGTTGCAATGATCAATACAAATGATTATGGATCCGTTAACCTAAGAATAAAGAAAGAAGCTAAAAACGATGTATTCGGCGCTCCACAGAATCTACAGTTGGATTTAGGTAATCTTAAAGATGATATTACAACAACTATGTCGGATCTTGGACGGAAACAACAGATTAATGAAACATATTCGCAAGGCGCTACTAATATCTTGAACTACAGCTATCAAGATAACTGCGAAGCGGCTTATCCAGCGATCATAGAGTTTTACTTGGATGATGATGTATTTCATGTGAACACCGTTGAGTTGACGTTTAAGACTAAAAAGTATCGTGGCTACACTAAAGCTGTAAAAGGTGGAGGAGCAAAAGTTACCTCTACATCAGCAGGTGGAGCTAGTACACAAACGAGTTCCGCTGGTGGTGGTAGTGTTGTTTCAAGCACTTCTGGTGGTGGCGGAGTTACGACAAGTTCTGGCGGTGGCGGAAGTACAGCAACTAGTTCAGTTGATGGACAGAGCACACAAACAAGTAGTGCAGGAGGAAGTCATAGGCATTTAATGTTTGCACCTTCTAGTGCATCTGGACCAATTCAGCAAGATACTAAATATGAAGCGGGAAGTGGAGCACTTCTAAAGATAGATGGCACGAATAGAGAAATTTACACAAAAGAGATTAGCGGCGAGCATACGCATACTATAACTACACCAGCACATACTCATAATGTTCCGATACCGAGTCACACACACAATGTACCAATACCGAACCATAGCCACAATGTTAGTATACCGAGCCATACGCACAAAGTTACTATTCCGAATCATACACATACGGTTACTTTGCCAGATCATACTCACCCACTTGAATGGGGGATATACGAGGCGCCAAACAGCGCAAATAGCGTGGATATCATCGTGGATGGTAAAACACTTCCTCAACACGATACAAGTCAACAACGATTGAATATCGTTGATTATTTGCGAAAAACTACTGGTGGCAAGATTTCCAGAGGAAACCACACAATCGAAATAAAACCGAACAGACTTGCGAGGATTGAAGCGCAGGTTATTTGTCGTGTATTTATTCAATCACAATTAGGAGGGCAGTTTTAATGCAGTTAAAAATTAAATTAATTAGTGATCAACAAGAATTCGTGGTTACTGATAAAACAGGAAAAACGCTAGACGATTATTTTGAACAGTTGATTGATAATAGTACACCATTCATCAAGATTGGAAACAAAATTTTACAAAAATCTACTATCGAATATATTGATGCAGACTAAAGGGGTGGAAATTTATGGCAGTTGAACAAATTAAAGAAACAGACACGCTCAACCAGGGGCGTGTAAAGATCAATGCGATTTTAGATCAGTCAAATGCTTCATCAGAGAAAGTTAATGATTATCAAGATCAATTAAAAGAAGGGATTGCCGAAGCTAAAAAAATTGCAGATGAAGCTGGAAAAGAAGCAGTTGAGATTGCAACAGAAGCTGGGAATAAAGCTAATGAAACGGCTAATCAGGCATTGTCAAACTCTAAAACAGCTATCACTACCGCTGATCAAGCCGTTTCTACAGCAAATAACAATAAACAAGAGTTTGATACATTGAGAAATGATTTTGATCAATTGGTGGCAGAATCTGGTGACAGTAACCCTGAGATTGTACAAGCCCGTACCGATACACAAGGCATTAAGCAAGCTACGTTAGCCAATCGTTTACAGATAGATTTCGCCAATCGTATGACTAAAGCAGAAGGAATCTCGTTACTCGTTGGGGATTCCAACATTAAAATTATGATGGACTTTGTAGGAAAGACTGCTGGCAATACAGCAACTAATCCAAATAAATATTTCTCAGATTTTACCGCCAAGACATTAAAAAAGCCAACCGATACATGGAATGAGGTATCACAAGCTGATTATAATAAATTAGCAAGTCGTGATGATTCTGGTGTTAGTACTGGATCAACTCAAAGTGGCGTTATTCCTCAGCAACGAGGCGAATTCAACATTATCGAAATTGTAAAAGCGTTGATCCCTCAAATTTTTGAAGGTATGGACAAAGAACAATCAGTAACTTTTATCAAGAATAACTTCATTTCTTTTACAATTAACGAACGATTAAAAGGTACATCGCCAAACAATAAAAATATTAAAGTGTCCACTTATTTACAATCAAGTGATTCATGGAGCACTCAAATTCAAGAGGCTGCGGCAGAGTTTAAGGATTTTGCAGTGCAAATCAATGATAAAAACTTTATCACGAATGAAGGTTTTGTCCATTTAATAAACTATACCGATCCATCAAATGGTGTAACATCTTCAAATATAGAAACTGATTATAGTGGCATTCAAATAGAACTCTCTGTAAATGCACAAGACATCTTGGAAAAGTCAGGCTTTGCTAAATCGGCTGATATTAATAAGAAAATTGATGATCATGTCGATGATAAAAATAATCCACACGGGGTAACCAAAAAGCAAGTAGGCTTAGAAAATGTTGGAAACTATAGCTTTGCAAATGACGGTGAAGCAGTAGCGGGTACTAGCTCTACTAAATACATGCACCCTAAAAACGTTTCTGATGCGATTAAAGGGCAAGCAGTCACGCAAACAGGTGATCAATTTATTGCTGGTGTTAAAGATTTTACTGGTGGATTACAGGCCAGCGGATTGCCAGTTACGGCAGGTTATGTAAGTAAAGCAATCACAGATGCTGATAGAGCTGATTTAAACAACATCACAGAAGTTAATGGATTAATTACCCGGATTGGGAATCTAGTTTTTGTGGCGTTTAACTTCAAGTGTTCTAATTGGGCATCTGGAGTTGAAACTAGATGGATTATAAAAGTGCCAACTGGTTATCGACGTGACTCTGGTTTACCTGCACAGATTCCGCTTGTTTTAACACGAAATGCAAATCAATCAGCAGATGCACGAGCAGTCATTGATCAAAGTAATATTATCCAAGCTAAATCAGGGAATGGCAGTAGCTATATATCTGGCATGTGGGTGACAAATGATGAATGGCCAAATTAATAAGTTGTAAGGTGGAGCGCAAATGGAAGTTTTAGACAAATTATTGGAAGTGAATAGTTTTCTTGTGGCGATTGGATTAGGAGGAATTCTATCGATCGCTACTAAAATATATAAACAATTGAAAACGACTAAGCAACAAACGGAACAAAGATTCAAACTTTTAGAAGATGCTAACTTGGCATTACTTCACGACAAGATTTATCAGCAATGTTCTCATTTTTTAGAACAAGGCTGGATTGCTGTGGATGATCTAGAAAACCTAGATTATATATGGCGTGGATATCGTGGTTTAGGCGGTAACGGAACAGGAGAAGCATTGTATAAAAAAGTATTGGATTTACCAAACAAGAAGGAGGGAAAAAGATGAAAATGTCAGATGAAACATACAAAAAAGTGAAGTGGGCGGTATCAGTTGTGCTACCAGCTTTAGGTGTGCTTATTGGCTCATTAGGAAAGGCTTATGGCTGGAAGAGTACCGATTTAGCCGTAATCACTATTACAGCCATTACAACATTTTTAGGTGCAACTATGCTGTATAGTACTAACCAATACAACAAAGAAGGAGATGACAGCAATGGAGATCAAACGTCAGATTAGAGCAACGCCCCAAGTGGGCTACGCTCCTTATAGTCAAGTGCACGCTCACAGCACAGGGAACCCGAATTCTACTGTTCAAAACGAGGCAGACAACCAAACTAATAATAAACCAGTAGCGTTTTTTACTCATGTAGTAGGTAATGGTCAGATTATCCAAATTGCAGAAGTAGGTCGCGGTGCTTACGATGTTGGCGGCGACTGGAACTACGAAACTTATGCTGCTGTCGAGTTAATTGAGAGTCATGCGAATAGAGCGGAGTTTGATCGAGATTATCGTTTATATGTCGATTTATTAAGGCAGTTAGCAAAAGAAGCTGGAATTCCATGTACACTTGATACAAAAGTTCTAGCAGGCATCAAAACGCATATGTTTTGCACGCACAACCAACCAGGGAATGAAAGTGATCATATTGATCCGTACCCATACTTAAATAAATGGGGAATCACTGTTGATCAGTTTGAAAAAGATTTAGCAACAGGATTCGGAAATGAAGCAAATAACACTAATAACACGGAAGAACAAAAACCACAAAAAGAAAAGGATGATGATATCATGTTTACTTATATTAAAAAATTACAAAATGGACGAGACGAGATTTGGTTTGTATTTGGGAACAAGCGTATGTATTTACCAACTGGGCTACATGTAGATAATGCGGATTTACTATTAACAAGAACAGGTCATACCACGAAGCGTGATGTTTATCAGCATGACAATTTTGCTTTGTTGATGATTGAAAAGGCAACTGAGGTTGTTAAGTTATAGTTTTTGAACAGTAAAATGAAAGCCTATCTCTTAATTGAGGTAGGCTTTTTTTGTTATTCGATTTTCTCAAATACTTCTTTGTATTTTGCGAATTCTTCATCCATTTTTGCTTTACCTGTAGAGTCTTTTGGTTGATAAGTATACATCAGGGATAATATTTTATCATTAGTCGCCATGTAAAGAGGACCAGAAGATACTTCTTGTAAATATTTTTCCCCATTCTTTAAGTCTTCGATTGATTGATATGTTTCTATACCAATACCACTAACTCCTTCTAAATTTCCTGTATCGAAGCCCATTTGACTAATCGAATGGGTTGGATTGTTTTCAGCTTCATAGGATTCAGGGATGTATTCATATGTTTTTGTTCCATTTTGAGGCTCTAGTGTTAAATTCTTATCAAGAAAAGCCCCTACAATTTTTTTGTTTGTATCCGATGTCATATCCGATAAGATTTCTTCTTTATCTTGCTTGTTCTCTTTGGTTTCTGAACTAGAAGAGCTTTCCAATTCCTTAACTCTAGATTCTAATTGTTCCACCTTACTACTAGAAGTTGTTTCCTTTTTATCATTACCACATGCTGTAAGTCCAAATACTGCAATTAATAAAACTCCGTAAACTACTTTTTTCATGTTAATCCTCCTAAGATAATTTTCTAAATAAGTATATCAAACAAAACGTTATGATTAAACAGATAACTGGTTTTTAGTGTTTTACAACAATTCGAAAGGGGCAGAAAAGGGGCAAAAATTGAATAATAGTTAACAAAAAATGAAGTTATTTGAATAACCAGTCTTAAACAAAAAGCCCATTGTGGCAATAATTGAATAACAATTAGTTAATATTTGAATAGTCCATAGTTGGGTTCGTGCATTACATGGTAAAGCAGCTCGTATTAAAGAAATTAGACGCTAAGAGAAAATTAAGATGTAACGAATTGTCTAACGTGTGAAACCCCTTGATATCAAGGGGTTTTTTGTTGTCTTAAATGTTCTGAAATGAAAAAAATCTGAGATTGCCCTCAATTTTTTCATTTTGACTACTTAGGAAGTCAAAAAACTCCTGTTTTCATCCAAAATATTGACTGCAAAAAGGATTCGGAAAATACCAATTATTCAACCGAATTTTGCAAATAGAAGAATTTGCTTGCTAAAATGCTGAATATTACCAAGCGCTCTTCACGTTGCAAAAATGGATACATTTTACTGGTTTAATAAAAAGTTAGGAGCGGAAATATTGAAAACTAATGATAAGAGGATTGTTTGGAAGGAAAAAAACGATCTAGAATTGATGTCAATTATTAGTAGTATTCATGATAAGGAAAATATTTTTACAAGCAGACAATACCAAGAGTATAAGAAAAAGCATTCTCAAGCAGTTCCAAGTCTCTGGTTCATTCGAGAGCGATTTAGTTCTTGGGAGGGACTTCTTCATAAATTAGGAAAGCCAACTTACAATAAGGAACAATGGTATCGATATTCTGATGAGGAATTAAAGCTTCTTGTTACAACTTTTATCTCTGAAAAAGAGATAAAATCCCAACATCAATATGAAAAAATTAGTGGGAAAAATAATATGCCTAGTCTCTATACTTTACGAATGAGGTTTGGAGAAAGAGTTAGAGCCTTTTTTAAGAACAAGGAATCTCACGTAATACAAGAAACAAACTTTGAATTATTAACGAAGCTAAAATCAGAAATCATTCGATTGAATTTAGAATCTGATTTGTCTATGACCAAGTTTAATGAGTTATATGATGACAATGAGTTACCTTCTGTTTTTACAATTATGCGTAAAACTGACAAAACATGGGAGCAGTTGATGGCTGAAATAGGATATGATTATCAAGAGATTAAAATGAGGAAGATCAAGAAAAATTTAAAAAACAATAACTAGTGATAGTATAATTGAATATATGTTTTGACCATTATTCTAAGAGCCAGATTTTTCCATAAAAAAATCTGGCTCTTTTTTTGTTTCAAAAGGATAAAAACGTCAATGAACTAAACTTTAGAAGAAAGAAGGTGTCCAGTGAATGTTTCTTTAGAAGAACTAGATGAAAAAAGAAAGAAATTTACTAAGGAATATGCCACTTTAGTGGAAAAAGAAGGATAACTATATCTAGAATGGAATCAGCTACATGATAATTTTTTTAGACGGATTTTTCAACACAACCAATTAAAACAACTTGAAGCAGAAATTAAACGAGTATTAGAGCAGCAGGAAAATAACTTTTTTGAAAGTAAAATGGTTGAGCAAGATATTGAAAGTTTAAAAGCAGAAGAAAAGCTTAATACTACTATTTACCAAGTGACAGAAATACTGTTTGAGAAGGGCTTATATTTAAGCGAAAAAATTTATTCACCTGAGAAAATAAGAAGTGCTGATTTTGTAAAACTTGAAGTAGATGAACGTGCTGAAAAAACTTATAACCATATTCCAAGTGTGTTAGAGATTATTAATTTTGCCGACGATCACGGATTAATCACTAAAATTGATAGTACAGAAAAGCGGAAGCTTTACAGGGAGCTAAATAAGATAGATTTTGGCGTAGATGAAGAGCCCTATTCATATGCTAATGTAGTTTACAGTTTATTTGAGCATAATAATGAACCATTTGTATATGTTTACGATGATAGAGATCGTCTGTGTGTTTGGGATTGCAGCAAGTATGTATTTTTTTCAGGTAAACATAATGAAAATAAGGAAGAATTAAAGCAAGAACTTGTTAATATGAAACCACAAGAAGAACAAGTAAAAGAGGAACAGAAAGTTGATGAAAGCTTTTCAGCACAAGAAGAAATTGAACAAATAGCACAAGGATTTATTGCTAACTTCTTTGATGATAAACCTAGTTTTCTAGAGCAGAGTGTAAGCAATGTATTTTTGTTTGGGTGAAAGATGGACAATCAGTTGGAGCAACTATTCAAGGTACTATTATTGATTATCAAGTAAATGAAAAACGAGGAACAATCAAAAAAATTGCCTATAATTCTGAGCGTAATTTTGGTTTTAATGTCTCTCTAGGCGTACCTACTAAGCTATATATTTTTGAATCAACAATCGACTTATTAAGTTATTGGACATTAAATAAGGAGTTAAGAAATTGCATGTTAGCAAGTACAGAAGGAACGAAAGAAAAAGCTGTGTACAATTTTATGAATTACATGTATCTGTCAAAAAAGCAATTACCTTTTAATGGTGTCTATATTGGCAGTGATAACGATATTGCTGGACAAAAAATGTTAGAGAAATTTATCGGGAAAAGTTTTGTTTACCAAAAGGAAAAGGAGGAACACTTGGACATTATTTTTTTTAATAATGTTCCCAATGATTCTCAAATTCCTCAAAGAAATATAGATGTTTATCAAAAGATTTGTAGAGAAGTGACTCAATCCTACTCAGATAAACGAATAACAGATTGGCGATTTATGGCTGCAATTCATAAGGCAATTACGAATCTATCAGAAAAAAACATACTGTCGAATAATCAGAAGTATGATAAGTATTTTGGCGATGCAAAGGCAAATAGTAAAAATGCACAAATAATTAATTTGGAAAAAGAATGTAAAAAATTAAGTCATGCAATGCAACAATCATTATTCATAGAAAAGCTTAGTATGAATCGTTTATTAGATCAGAAAAATAATATATCTGGAGCAATTAAAATACGAAGTAAGATTGAAAGGGTCTATGAAGCATATTGTCTTTATTATGAGCCAGTAACAGCACCTATAATAAGTGATTGGAACGATGTACTCAAAGCACAATCAACGGAATATACGTATTTTGATGGTGAAGAGACTTATGCACGAATTCAATACAATAATGGAAAATTGAATATCTTCAAAAAAAGTTCTTCTGATACAAAAAAAGAGCTTTCTTTTGAGGCCGACTCCACAAAAGAAATGGATTTTTTGTTAAAAAATTATGGGTTTTATGCGATGGATAAAGAAGATTTTCATCAGTACAATCAAGTGGATCAAAAACAAAAAATACAACTAGAACAAACCTTATAAGGAGGGAATAGTTATTAGTAAAGAAAAACTAAAGTATTACCAAGAATGGGAAACGCCACCAAAGCTATTTGAATTGCTAGATAGTATCTATCATTTTGATTTTGATCTAGCTGCAAATGAGGATAATGCCAAATGCAAAAATTTTTTCACAAGAAAAGAGGATGCACTAAGACAAAATTGGTCTGGCTTGGGAAATTTATTTTGTAACCCACCACATGCACCGTCCATCCAAACAGATTTTGTCAATAAGGCTTACTACGAATCACTGAAATCAACGGCTGGTGTTATTTGTCTATTGATTTTGCTAACAAGTTGTACAATTTTGGAGTTGAACATTTATTTCATGATACGGATATTTTGTTTATGGAAAAGAAAATATTAGGGAAACACGAGATAAATACTATTCTGAGACATACAAATTCAGAATATAATACAAACTATTTAAAAGATTTTAGAACAGGAATGTATAGGTGTATTCCTAATAATTATGAAAATAGTGTTGCAATTGAATTGGTAACTGATTCGGCAAAAAAGAATAATGTTTCTCAACAACAAACTTTAGATATGTAGATAAAAATTTATTAACAATCATGTATTGTATCTTCTTAGCTTTATAATATAGCTAATTTATTTGAGTATGTAAGATTAAAAAATTAATGTGTATACTGATACAAATATGGAGCTACGTTAGGTTGAGGAAGTGATGCTTCCTACTAGTAGAAGCCTTAGAAATTTTTTCTAAGGCTTTTTTGTAATCTGAAAAAAGCAGACTATAGTTGTTAAAAAACTTGTCCTAAATTGCTATTAATTTCTTTGATGTATTAATTGCGGTAGTGTTAGTTTTTAACGTAGGTAGGAGAAAACTAATTATTCATTGAAACTAAAAAAAATGAAAAACCTTTCAAACCAATAGGAAAAGAGGAGGTTTTTACGAATGAGTTGATCCAGTATTTAACAATTAATAGGATCAAGAATTTGCAGAAATACCAGTTAAATATTTGGAACAACAAATAAAAGCAACACAACTCATAATTTAAAATTATTTTAGCGAAAAAGAAAACTGGGTGATTATAAACTAGATTCAGCTTTTTATATTTAGCGTTAAAAATTTGAATCATCATTCAATTTTTAAAAAGCGATTTTAAATTAAAGAATAAGCATTTGAAAATCATTTTTGTTCTCTTTAACATGAATATAGCAGTCGTGATACATTGAATACATATTAGATGAATTTGAGGTGTTGAAAACATTAAGGATATTTATAATTTGTTTTTCAGCATTATTTTCTTCATTAATAAAATTTATAAGCGCTTCTAAAAAAAGAATCGAGCATCTTTCAAAAATAGCATCTTCACTCAAGTCTATCTCTTTAATAATGTTAAAATATTTTCTTAACTTTTTTAGTTCTTTTCTTTGAAGAAGTAGAAAACAAACATTTAGGAGCATTCTAATATTTTCGTTACCATACCCTTTTAATTGAACGTATTTTTCAAGATTAGAGGTAGATTTGTTAATAATAGCATCAATCATTTCAGAATTGAAAACGAACATTATATTGTTAAAGAGAACCAATTCGTAATGAGTCCAACTATTTACGCCAATTAAATATTTTTGCATCAAAGTAGCACTTTTTTCAAAGGGGATATCTAAGATTTTAGCCAACAGTATATCACTAATGTAGTATAGATGAAGGAATTTTTGATTCATGTCTTTATTGTCAAAACAGTATTGTTTGATTTTGCTTATTTTGGAAGCATTCTTAGATTCGAACAATTTTTTTAAGGATTTCATTATTTTTATGTATTCTTTCTCTTCATATCCGTTTTGTATTAATAAAAATTCATCAAATTCGACACATAATTTATCAAGTATATAACTAAAATTTGTAATTGAAGTACTTGTTTCCCCTTTCACAAATTTATAAAATGTTTGTCTAGATAATTCTTTTCCGCAAACATCTTTTATC
>NZ_NGKY01000005.1:16958-52706 GCF_002140855.1 Enterococcus sp. 7E2_DIV0204 | reverse complement strand
CTCTTTTAGCTGTTCTATAGCTAAATTTTGTACTTGATTAATAGAGTTTATAAGAGTGGTACTCATATTGTTCCCAACCTGGATAATTGGAATAAAGCGAACATTATTATTGACGAATAAATCTTTTTCTAATTGAGTTAGCACCTGTTGTTTTTGTCTATTTAAACCAAATGTTTGGCATAAAGTGTATTCACCAACCACAGAAACATATCCTTTTTCTTCTTGTGTTAATTTATCATAATTCCGTAATCCTTTCTCTGCAAAATCATGAACATAAGCATGAAGATAGTCACCAACAGTTGAGAAATCACCAAGCGCTTGTTCTGATAGAATTGCTAAACTTTCGCCTAAAATCTTCTCATCAGTTTTATCGACGTTGTAATTTTGACCCGTGGTTTGCGAAATATCAAACATCGCCATGCGTTTTGATTGTTTATCTGAATAGTTTGTTAAAAGAAAGGTTGCTTTTTCACCTAATGTAATTGAACGTTTCACTTTCTTCCACTCATCAAAAGAACGTAAATCTGTAGCTACGGGATTTTGACTATGAATCGCTAAAATATGGTTCATTGATAATCCATGAAAGTTGGTACTTTGTATAAAAAAGGCACGCTTCTTAAGAAGCGCACCGTTTTCAATCTTATTTTTAGTATCTAGCATATTTGTAAGAATCGTTTGATTCAATTGGTTATTTGTCATTTAAGATATTTCCTTTCAACTATTAAGTAAGTCAGGAGTTTCACCTGCTAGAGCACTCAAAACGGCAAATCATCATCTGAAATGTCGATAGTTGAACTTGATCCACTAAATAGGTCAGAGTCTCTATCAAAATCAGGCATTCCGTTATTGTTTGTTTGAGAAGTTGACTGGTTAGAGTTATTTTGTGTTTGGTAATTCCCACCACTATAACTCGTATTCGGTTGATACTCAGAACCACTTTGTCTTTGCTCTGAAGCGGAACGTGATTCTAATAATTGAAAATTCTCACAGACAACTTCTGTGACATAAACACGTTGCCCTTGCTGATTCTCATAATGTCTTGTCTGAATACGCCCCACTACTCCTAGTAACGTTCCCTTGTGTGCGTAATTAGCCATTGTTTCTGCTGGTTTGCGCCAAATCACACAGTTAATAAAATCAGCCTCACGCTTGCCTGTTTGATTATTGGTAAAATTACGATTGACCGCTAACGTAAACGTAGCGACGGCATTTCCACCAGAAGTATAACGTAAATCAGGTTCTTTCGTTAGTCGTCCAACTAATGTTACATTGTTAATCATATAAGTTCCTCCTCTTATTGTTCTATGGTTAATTCTGCTACATTTTCCTGTATAGTCATTTGTTGCTTGACCATTGTCTGTGCAGTAGACATATGATAATACTCAGATTCTAAAAAATCGTCCATCAAAGAGGGATCTGATTTAAGGGACTCTAACAATTCTTTGTAAGAACCAAAAGAAGTGCCTTGTGCCTGTTTACTGACTTGCTCTAATGCTTCCAGTCGATAAGACACTTTCTCATGCTCTGACAAAGAACTATCTAGAGAAACGAGGTCACGTAATTGTTCGTCAGATAATTTACCAGTCGTCAAATACTCTTTGTAGGTAGTGATTCCTTGTTCTTTTGCTTGCTGCTCTGCTAATTCTTTTTGAGCGAGTTGTTCTTGCTTTTGAACCAGTGCTTGTCGAGTTAATTGATCTAAACGCTGCTGATTCAATTTTGCCCTCACTTCGGCAATTTTCTTTGTGTCTCCAGTTTCAAGTGCTGCAGTCAATTCTTTTTCAATAATACTCATTGAAGATTCAACGTTATCATTTGTACTCTGTTCGTTAATAACAGGGTCTATTTCCCTATTTGAAGAAGACATCTCCATCTGGTCAATTTCTTCTTGTGAGGGACTGCTATCCGTCTCTAAGGAAGGTGAATCAGTAATATCTATTTCATCAATAACCTTTTCTTCCATCTTATCTAATTCAGACTGGGTATAATGTTGTTCTAAAGGATTCATTTCTTCTGGAACATAATTTGTATTATAAGATTTATTTAATTCTGCTGTGTACTCATGAAACGTATCTTTGTTGAGTATAGTAGAATCCGAACCAATATAACGATTATATGCATGACGAATTGACTCTACTTGCTCCCTTGATAAATCATTGTATTCTGTTTCTAATTTTTCTTTGTGAACGTAGCTTTTATCCTCATCATTGGGTATATCAATATTATCTCGTACTTCTAAATTTCTGTTGTTCAGTTCATGCAAATAGTCTTTTTCCCGCTCATTTGACGACAAATAAAATTTATTGAACTCTTCTTGAAGCAATTGATCGTGACGATTTTTAATATACTCTGTATCAATAGAATAATGGTTGATTTTATCTACGGCTCTATTCACAATCTGTTCGTCTTTGTCATAGCCTTTTACAAAGTTACTAATGGACATAACATAATCCCCCATGCATTGATCTAACACGTCATTTACTTGCCCCAATGACGATAGGTTCATTGAGTCGAGAAGGGTTAGCTGTTCCTCACTAAGTTGTGTTTCACCTTTACTACTAGCTGTTTTTACAAGAGATAAATAGTCCAGAACCTCTTTATCCAATGACTCTACATCAACTGCCAATAAATCTAATCGTTCAACCGTTTCAGAAAAGCTCGGAAACGAAGCTTTTTTATTAAAACGCCATTGTTCCAACGCAAATAGTTCTGATTTTATTTGATTATATTGTTGGGTGCTAGTTTCATAGTTTTCTAAGGTAACCGTTGATACTAATTGATCAATTTTTGAAGAATAAGCATCATTTACTCTTTCTATAAACGTCTGTGCCAAGTCATTTTCTAACTCAGTTTGTGCGGTGATTATAATAGGATTGTGCAAATAATTAGATTGCTGCCATTCTATATCTTCCACAACTGTAGATAAATTAACAAGATATTTTTGATTGTCATTTATTTTACGACGATTCCAGAGCCGAGTAAAAAAGTTTCGTTCTAAGTAAGCTTGATCTAGTTTTACCAGCTCTGCCTGTTCCTTACCTAATTCAACATACCTGTTTAACCAGTTTTTTTGAGCTTTGTGTACATCGATTGTATGTGTAATCGGCTTAGATAATACAGGTTTTACATAAGGCTCGTAGCTTTTTTGAACCGTGGAATCTTCGTGTTGATTCTCTCGATCACTACTCTTTAAAAAGGCTTCTGGATTTGAATCAATTTGCTCTAAAAAGAACGAAAAATTTTCTATATATAATAGATTATTCTCAGCATTATCTGAGTGTAACTGTACATAATCATCGTAAAGAGATTTTACGTTCGACGTTAGTTCGTAGGGTAGTTGTTTTTCTAATTCCTTTAACCTCGTGCCTTGTGTATATTTTTTATCAGATTGACTCTCTGCTAACAGATTCATTTGTTCTTCTTGTTTTGCACTATGCAGCTTTCTTAAATATTCCCTTTCTAGAATATTAAACGAGTTATAAATTACTGAAAAATTAGAATAATTTTCTTCCATCATACTTAGTTCAATTCCTCCTTATAACACCATTTCTACATCTTGTTGTTGATCTAAACGTTGGTCAGAATATTTCTTAACATCTTCTTTATCTATCGCTTTAAATCCATAGCTCTTAATCAATTGATCCATTTCCTCTGGACTACTCGGTTCTAGCGATCCTGCATATTGTCCAGTCTGAAAAATATCTGCTTTCACTTCATCTTCTGTACCTGTTACACGAATTTCTTGTTGGCGTTCCTGATTTACATATCGTTTTTTATAAGCTGTTCCTTCTTTATCAGAAACGATCGGATTTGATTCTCTTACATTTGGCTTCACTTGTTGCTGCGATTGTTGCATTTGTTCTTGCTCTCGCTGATCCGTTAGTTGCTGCAATTTCTCATTCCAGTCTTTAACTGGAGTACCAACAAGCAATGTTTCCATCTCTGAATACAATTGGTAATACTCATCAATCCGATCAAGGTAACTTTGATCTAACACTTTTTCTGACCTGGTCTCTTTTAAACGATTTTCAAGTGCTGCTTTAATAGAGATATACGAATCTATCCGAGTAAATTCTAAATCTTCTACAAGCATTTCAATTCTTTTTTTCATCGCTTCTGGTGTGTATTCAGACGGTTTTTCGTCCTTCGCCAACTTTTTGCCAAAATAAAAAACGAGCTCTTCTTTTGAAGTTGGCTCGTTTGTCATCGATAAATTGGTTTCTGTTTTATGGATCGCAGCTATTATACGCACATCGATTGTACTATTTTTTTCTGCTAAAGCATTTTGATACATCGTCATTAAGTCAGTCGGAATCATTAGATCATCAGGAATCACTTTATGGAACGCAAGATTTTCATAACCTAAATCTAATTTTTGATAAAATTGCTGCCCGACACGATCGTTATCTGAACAAACATAGATATCCTTAATTTGACACTTATTCGTAACCAAATACCCTAGTGTCTTAAAAACGGCAGCTTCTTTTGCGCCATTTGTTGAAACGAATGTCACGTCTCTCAAGTCTTTATTCATTGACCAATAGGACAACATGTCGATTGGACTTTCAAACACATACATTTTATTTGGTCTACCAATAGAAATGTTGTAAGAGAAGTTACTCTCTGAATTTTTAGCAATACCTTTAAACCGCCCTCTAGGATACTTTTCAGGATTATATGTCGTTCCTTGAACCGTTGCACCAACAATGACGTTGTCTTTTTGCCACGGGAAAATGATTTGATTCAGTTTATCCATTCGGATTCGATCTTTTTCAAAAAGAAAGTTGACCAGTATTGGATCTAGCTTGCGTTCATTGATAAGATAATCTTTCCCTATACTCGTATCTGAGTTACGAGGGAAGTAGTAGTGAAAATCTTCCTTTGGTTGCTCAATAAAATCAGATTGTGTATATTCTCCTTTTAACAAGTAATTCATTGCTTCAGAAAAGTTAGTTTGTAAATGACGTTGTACAAAATTGATTGGATCACCACCGACACCCGTTGAAAAATCATAATAACTATTTGAATCAGGATACACTCTAAGCTTGTGATTCTCACCATAGGAATAAGCTTTACCCGTTTTCTTTAAGTGCAACCCAAACGATTCAATGACACTGACAATTGACATAGTTGCAGCTTGTTGTATTTCGTCTTTACTAAACGATTTTTTCATAAAAGGTTACTCCTCCTTTTCCAAAACGACCACTCCATTTTCTTCCAACACATCGATCAGCCATTCATCGAGCCAACGAGAAAAACCTGCATTAACAGCTTCTGTACTCGTCAAATTCATTAACTTATCAATTTTTTCTTCAACAGGTGCATTCATAATTTCTTGTTCTGTGAACCAATGCTTTTCCCAATTCACACTTTTTTCTGTTGTTTCATTGTCCATATGATCCCAACTTTCTTTTTCAATTTTTATCGTGATCGACTATTTTCTTGCTCGTTTTCTCTTTTCATTTTTTGGTAGGCTAGTTGATTCAATCGGGCTTCTTTCATGTTACGAGAAAAAGCTCGTTTCAAGGCGCTTAAAGTTCGTCTATGTGAAGATTGCTCCATACTTTTCGACGAAATTTTTCTAGTCATTGTGCCATTCTTGTTGCCACGCTCGACTTTTTCAATTTCTGCCAATTCTTTTAACAGTGTATTTCCTAATGAAGAATATAATTCATCGAGCTTATTTTTTTCTGTATCTTCCCATTGTCCTTTTGTTTTTTCACCATCACCATACAATTCTTTTCGGAAGATCGCTTCTTCTCTTAACAACAACTTCAGTTCTTCCATCGAGTCAAAATGATAAGCATCAATATAATCAGAAATAAATGTATTAATTTGTGGACGTACTTCTTGAAGTCCGTTCATATTATATTTCCATTGGCGCATATCTCTTGGAAGTCTGGTATGAATAGAAGCAATCTGTGCTTTCAAATGACGATCAGGTAGTTTTGTAAACTGAATCTCTTTAGAGCCAATCTTATGTCGGATCAATTCGTTTAATTTCCCTAAAGTATGATCCCGATTAATTAAATGATTGGCAACTTTAGAACGAAAATCAGACAAATACGTTTGTGAACGATAGCCACGTCTTGCTGTGTATGTTTGACCTGTTTTTTTATTACGAAATGTTCCATACTCTCGTGTTGGTTCTGGCTCAACAATGGCAATATGCACATGAAAGTTGTCTGTATTGTAATGAATTGCGCCACTCCAAATAGCAGATTGGCTCATACCTTCTTGTTCTAATATTTGTTTCATAGACGATCGAACGCTGTCCATAATCCTAGTTTCATCAAGAGTGTTGGCTCCAGGATCATACAAGCCATATTTCTCTAGCCACTGATTGTCAAAGCTAATCACGTCCTGCCACATGACACTATCGTTTTTTTGTGCTTGAACAAACTGTTGTTTCAGTTCCTGCTTCTGACCATTCGTCAACGCATTCGTTGAACTGGAAAATAAGGCAGACGTTTTTTCAGGATTGCCCATGTAATGATTGTATCCATCAAAGTCAATCATATTAAATTCTTGTACATGACTTGTCCGAACCGCTTCACTTCGATCAATGTAGTCAATATATTTTTGAAACGTTTGATTCGATCCTGCAATAAATTTACTGGCGTAAACGATACCGACCATTCTTACTCACGCTTTCCTTTTTGAGTAAGTGCATGTGTACGAAATTTTCGCAAGCGATCGTTTACGGCGGTCTCAGCATAGGATAACGCTGTCGCTTTTTTCTTGTTCGTCATAACTGCTTCTACATCTAGTTGAAGTAATAAGCTATTCATTGTTTCAATCAATATCTCAACATTTTTTCCTGTCGCATAGGAACGAACACGCCAGATTGGATCATACTCTTCCTTTAATTTTTGAACGGTCAAATCTGCCAATCGTTCAGGCTCTTTGAAATATGAACGGTACATTTCAAGCTCATCGCATAATGTATTAAAACATTCACGGTAGGAATAATCAGGGTGTTCGTTTTGGCTCTCTGCCAGACAATCAAACGTGGAATCTGTCTCCGAAATGCGGAAACGAATTTCTCTACTCATTTACTCACTCCTTTTTTTTGAACGTCGAAAACGATCGTCCTCCAGTCCACGAATCATGTCGGACGTTTTCAAACTGGTTGGATAAACCGCATGAATATTTTTATCAATGATATACGAATTATGGATATCGATCAGCAAATCTAAACGATCGATAATTTGTTGTTGCGAAACCAATTGCTTTTGCAGAGAATCAATTTCATCAATCCAACCTTCCACAATATCTCGTAAACTCTGTGAGGGTTTTTCCGTTAATGCTGCATGTACAGCTTGCTTTATTTTGTCATTATCAGAGGCGTAACGAACATATAATGCGATAGGATCACGCACTGCGAATCCCCTCCAATTCTAATTTGACATCACGTAGTTCATTGACGACCGCTTCCGTAATCTCGTTTGACACTTCTAATGCTTTGGTCAATCGCTCGACCAGTTCTTCATACATAAATCGTTGTTCCATTAGCTCTTGTCCTTCGGCGTGACGAACAAGTAACGATCGCAAGTAATCCTCTCTACTTGTCTTAGCTTGTGAAGCCAAGCGATCGATTTTTGCGACTGTTTCTTTATTGTTATTACGAATTTGGATACGAACATTTGAATTACTCATTGAATCATTCCTTTTTTGATTAAGTTATTGATCAAACTAAAAATTACCACAAGAGCAAAATTTAGTAAGAAATATACATGCTTGCTAGAGAAGGGCATAAGGGAAACCTGCAGCCAAATGTTGTCTGAAGTCGCAGTGCGACTTGGTTTAGGCTGGCGCCACTTTTTAAGTGTTATTCCACATAACATGCGTAATGTGTGGAAACAGGTGCAAGCACCCTTCAACCCTTGCGTATCATGTGATACAGCGTTTATTTGAATAGGAGTGCTTGCAACAACTTAAAATGTGCAAGCACATGTTTGAAATAATTTACCACGTCTAAACGTCTATATATCAACGTTTCTGAATTTTTGCTTGCAAACTGCTTGCAAGCTATCTTTCATTTTTTTGATTTAATAACACTGGCTCTTTGATTGATACTACAACTGATGATTGAGGATAAAATCTAAAACTTTGAGGGACATATTTGAACCGAATCGTCACGCCTGTTAGATCATTAATCACTTCTTTTGGTTGGACTTTAAAAGGAGAATCATCACCAGTTTCAACTGAAAATGATTCATATGGTTGCTCCCAATTCAATGGAGAGAAGTATATTTTTTTATTTATACGAAAGTTCGAGTAAAAAAATCGAATCGCCTTTTTTAAAGGCTTGATCCTGTAAAATACGTTGTCTTCATCTGGATACAATTCACATCGATCTTGAAACGTTTGAGTAAAGAGTTGTCGGAATAACTTGTTCATACTCACTCTGAAAAAGGCAGAACAAAGAACAGCACACACAAAAGAAATGATTACACTTTTGTAGGTAAGAAAAAACAATGTTTCAAATTTAGCCAAATGCATACCACCTGAATAAGCTGCAAGTAGTGCCACAATACCGTTGGCAAGAATCAATAAACTCACTCTCTTTACTTTCCAAATATGAACCATGAATAATAAGAAGAAGCCTGAAAATAATGAGAAGATCGTAATTAAATAGTAGATATTTTCCATAAACAAATCAAAATTTGTCAATGGAATATGTGCCGAATTTGCAAAGTTATAAAACACGAGTACGAAAAATTCTTCTAGTAAAACTACCCCCGTTAGAACCGACATAAACCAAAAACTTTCCTTCAATCCGTAAAATACATTTGCTAAAATTTTCATCTCTTAATCCTCCACTTTCTTTTTATTGTGCATTTTCAAGCAGTTTAATCTTCTCAAGATAACGTTCTTTTTCGTCTTCTTTCGTTTGTATCTGAGTGTTCAACTGATCAATTTGTGTATTATTTTGTTTCATTTTTTCCATTGCTTGTTTCTTTTCTTCCCCTGTCATCAACTCAACATTTGCGGTCACATCAGAAGAGGATTGTTCTATTTGTTTGATTTGTTTCTTGTATTCCGCTATCTGCTTATCGATAGAGTCAAGGAAGGTTTCTTGAATACCAATCAACCCATTCAGATAATCCTTTTGATAATCTGACGTACTTTTTGCGACAAACTGAGTATCTGGTTGGCTATTTTTTTGGCTAATAAACAGTGGTTCAACAGCCGAATCAAATGAATTTTTATCCTTTGCTTTATCAGTCATTGTTAAACGAACACGTTTAAAATCAGACGGGACATTTTGAATAAACAGAACAACATAGTTCTCATTTATTTGTTCGATTTTAGTATCATAGTTTCTATTTTTTTCATTTTTTGCAACAACATCAACATTAAATTTTCCACCACTAGTGGTTTTGTCTTGAGACAATAAAGCTACTTCTAAAAGATTATTTTCTTCATAGTATGTAGCTTTTTGTAGATAAATAGTGTTAGCACCTGCTTCTACACCTGTGCCTATTTTTGTCCCTTCTGCTGTATTGTCTTGTCCCATCACAATTGGTGTAAGAAAGAAAAAAAGAAACCCAAGTACAATAAACACGGCTCTCTTTCGATATTTTTTATTCACTTTATTTTGACTCTTAAATTTCATTCTACTAGCTCCTTATCATCTAATTTTGAGGAGAGACAAAGACAAGACCCGCATCTTTTGCTTGTTGGTCTGTAATCACTCGCCAGTTCATGGAATACTCTCCGCGCACGTTCATTTCACTAATGAGAAAGCTTCCGTCTGAGTTCACATACTCGACATATGCCACATGTCCATATTGGTTAAGACCAGGCATTGAATAAGGTGGGAAACTTACTGCCCAATGCTGAGTTGGGGTCAAACTGGTTCTTGATCCATTTGCGTTTGCGGTTCTTCCCCATGAGCCACCGTCTCCTAAATAGGCATAAATGTGCTTGCCTAGTTGAGCGAAACGATTGTAAACATACCAAGTACAATTTCCAAGTGCATAGCCATTTCCAGGATATCCTGTACGCATAGCTTGCTGATTTGGCAACGCATGTTTCACTAAATTTTTATAGCTGTCAGGGATCGTTTCCCCACTTGCTATGCCGCCATTTTCTGTTCCCGTTCCACCTTCAAATCCTACTCCTTCGACCAAACGAGAATACCATGAACGTGCAGCCAATTTACGTGCAGCCTGTTCACTTGGATTATCTTTTGTTCCTGCACGTTCCCATTTTTGTAAAATATCAATCGCTGTTTGTTCTACATCTGTTTGCTTGCTTAACGTTTGAATCAATGTAGAATCACTTCCATCATGGTTCCACATATAATCCATTTGAAGGGGAATTGTTCGCCAGTCTTTCCCTTGTTCGTCCGCATAGCGCAACATGTTTGCTCGTCTACCACCATCCATTTGACCTAAGCCAAACGCATAACCTCCTGCATTAGAGTAAGCAATACTTTTATTGTAAGCAAGATCTGATTGAATCCGATCAGGACGTATGCCACTTTCCGATTCAAAATTTCCTAACCACGCACAAGCAAATTCAGGAGTGCCGCCCCTTGCAATCACATCATCAAAAACTTCTTTGGCGTTCATTTCAATTTGTGTCGTAGGTTGAAACGCAGTACCACCTTTGGCTACTTCATTTGAATGGACACCTGCTATTTGCATGACAACCATGACAATTAACCCTGCAAAGCCACCAATAATTAGGAATGGTAATAGAAACAAAATCAATCTACGTTTCATAAGTCCACTCCAGATCATTGACTAGAGAGGTCTCTTTATCCGTCGCACTAGGCTTCATAATGACAAATAATTTTCCTGTTTTTGGTGTGTGCTTACTGTCTTTTAAAGCGGCTTTAAATTCATAAACATAGATATTTAATCCGTCTACTGTTGATTTATCAAGTAGCGATAGCTTTTCTATTTCTTGTTCCTCTCCTTTAAGTTTCTCTAACTTAGGGAGTAAGCTAGGATCAATGATAGATTTAACGGAAGAGATCGAATCCGTTGAAAATGAAAGATAACTCATTGCGAATTTTGCCGCAATATCTTGTTCGCCGTTGTACGTTGACGTATATTCTTTACTGGAAGAATCTGTACCAGAAGTACTAGTTAACTTACTTCCGCTCGTCTCTAAGGATATGTCCGTTGTCTTCTCCTCTGTAGACTCCGTAGAGGAATCTTTTAGAACAAAAGAAGCAGGAAGATTCGTTGACCTTCCTGCTCGTGAATTGAATATATAAAGAGAACCTACTAAGACAACTAAGGCAAATAACATGAACAACTGTCTTTTTTTAATCCGTTCTTTTTTCACTTATGCCCCTCCTTTGAACATATCTAGCTCGTCTTGACTCACTTCAAAATACATTGCTAGTGGTTTATTAGTTGCGCCCACAAGCATCATTTTTGCGCCAGATTCAGGTGTTACTTGAAAATCGGTCATGTCTAAATAATCCTCGTCCCTAAAGTGATGACCAAAGTATTTTTTAATCACTGGAATGGACGTATCACTTTGCTTCATGAAGAATTTATACTGACATAAACCAATCAATTCACTTAATGATTGTGCAGCTCGTGCCATCACTGGATCAGCAATGTTATCCACTTTAGGAAACATGCGCTCAATCAGTTGTGTCGCTATCGTATAACCAATAAAGAATTTACGTCCCTCTGACATTCCAATCGCAAAAGAAGAAGTCGCATAGGGCTTATTCAAATTTAAGGTGTTTTGGCACTCGTCGTTTATGATTAAACATCTCGTAATTTCCCACCACGTTTTTTCTTTATTTTCATAAGCACGTTTTTCCTGCCGACCAATCCCTAAACAAGTATCTGTTACGTACGTATTCACTAAGTGAAACAAGCAATCATACACGGTAGTCATCGTGTCATTAATCATACTGATATCGAAGAAGTTGCATTTTGTCTCTGTCAAATTTCGAAATGTTGTATGCCCGACTAACAACTTTCGATAGTTGTTCATGATTTTTTTCAACAATGTACGCAGATATTTAGCCCCATCAAAACTCTCTTCAAAATACTGTTCCCTATTTTCTGAAAACCATGTATCGAATGTTTCAAGCGTTGGATATTCCCAATTCTCTAACTGTGACATGTGCAAAGGTGATCCATTATAAAACCCAAACTTTTTATAAAAGTCTAATAAAATATTATTGACTTCGTCTCTAATGGTCTCATTCAAGAATCGTGACAAAATATCAAAACGATCCAATGTAAGCTCAAGGTGTTTCGTGAAACAAGCATCTTCATTCACAACACCATAATCATCCGTTACAGTAGGAAATATTTGCATCATGTTTATCCGTTCGTTTTCATCCCCAACGAGTAGATATAATCCATTATGTTTCTTTGTAAAATCTTTAAATTCACCTGTTTTATCGTAACCAAAGACATAATTTCCACGAGCAAGTTGATCCTTTGCTAACTTTTTCAATGTAGTTGATTTACTTGATCCCATCATTCCTGATAAAAACATATTATAGGATAGACGATCTGCATCTTTATGGAATTGATCGAAATAGACCATACCGCCTGTTTGTGTGTGTCCAACTGGAAAACCTGTAGGATCATGTAAATAAGTCTGATTGTGTGCAAACCCTTCCGCAATTGCTTCACTAGGAAGTTCTAAGCCGAAGCGCTTGATCAATTCCCGATTCCGTTGCTTTTTGTAACTGACAAACAAACCTTGCCAGTCTTGTTTTTGTTGATCCAAAAACGGTGTGGCAGTGAAACCCGATGTTTTCAATTTTGTAATAATATCATTGGTTTTCTCTTCCAGTTCGTTTAGTGTTGGTTTGTGAATGTATAACTTAATATCCGCAAATTTAATTGTTTCTCCTTGATTCGACATTTTTTGAGAAAGATCAATCAGTATAGAGTATTCTTTTTCCAACTCTGTTAATTCAGTTCCTGTTGCTTTTTGGATTTGTGAATCGACTAAATTAACTGTTTCTGTGACTTCTGCATCATAATCAATGGTTTCGTCTTGGCGATAATCGACTGTTGCAATCACGCCTTCCTTACTAACAAGTGGATATAACCAAAAATCAGCTAATTCAGACGGCATATCGACCACATGTATCGTGGCACGATAGCCATTACCAAACTGAGCGTAATGTTCGCCATTAAAGGCCATGCCACCTTGTGGCTGTGTCGCAAGAATAAACTGTTTGTTTGTGTCTTCTTTCGTTGTCCGTAATTTCAGTACCCCCACGTTTAAACGCCTCCTACATTATTAATTTTTGCTAATAACAACTCAACCTCTTGTCGGTTCATAACTTTGTTATCAAACAAAGCTTTCCCAACACGTAAAAACTGTTTGAATCGATCTGCCAGCTCTTCAGGTGTACTGCCATAGATCACGACAAATGAGCTAAAGGTGACGTAGAACTGCTCGATATCCTTCAGCTTCATTAATTCATTTTCTAACTCCCGAACAGCATAGGCATCCGTTGCACGATTCAATTTATATTGGACATATTCCTGTTGCTTTTTGTTTTCTTCATTCAGCGGCAAGAAGATTTCTTTTAACGATTCACTGTACTGTTTGTGAAAATCCCAATAGGATTTCTTCAACTTGTAATATTCCTCTGCCGTCAGATACGTTAAGTCTCTAGGGACAACTCGAATGTAATGTGAATACTCAGGAGCGCCTAAATTCGTTACAACCATGTGATCGTCTGTCATACCTACGACTGGATAGGCATCTGTTGTTTTTGGCACATGGACTTCTTTTTTTACTGATTGCTTCCCTTGTATTTCTGCTAGTTGTTTCTTCTGTTCTGACACATTAAAGGTCAATTCCATTCGTTGGCACTTCCTTTCGAATCCGTTTCCGTTCATTAGGGACAGGGACATATACGATTTTTTTGAACTTTAGTGCTTGTATTAACACTTGAAAATTCTTTGCTCGGTAATCATCGCTACTAGGCAACACCAACCAAATCACAACACCTGTAAAGAAAACAGGAAATAGATATTGTAAAAAACCATAGGTAAATCCCCGAACAACTAAAGAAAAAACAAGGGCTAAAAAAATAGCGATTACGTCAAAACCGCTTAGTCCTTTTTTTGTGGTCACTTTTTTTCGCAACTCTTGTGGTACATAGATCATAATTTTTCTACCCTCTTCCACTTCTAAGAAGTTCTTTATTTTGACGTGCAAATTCTTTTATTTGCGCTCGTGATTGATTGTGTGGACGTTTTGATTGCAACGCATCACTTAATCGCTGTTGATCCCTTCTCATGCTTCGTGAATTGAAGTTTGCTTTAGGGAAAATAGAGCCTGGTACATTGCCACCTGTAGGAAGGTATTTCCCTGCATTCGTTTGAGGTCTTGCTGACGAAGCAGTCTGACGATTCCGATTGATTGCGGCTGTATGTGTCCGATTGGCTAACATGTTTCTAGCTGTACGATTGCCACCTGCTACTCCTGTTTTACCTGCTGTATTCGTTTTAGGTGTAGAAGCGCCATTTCCTGCATTCTTTCGATTGAAGATCGATTTCGGCGAAAGTGACGACGATCCTTTAGTATCGCTCCGTGTATGTTTGCTTAAACGGCTAGGATCAGTTGATTGTTCCTTTTGGTGTGTATTATTTTTATTTTCATTTCCGTAATTTTCAGCTTTTTTATTCCTATTTTTGTTCATAGATTTCGTCATAGCATTAGTAGACGCTTCTTTTCCTTTACTGAAAATACTTTTCCCTGCATTACTTGCTGCTTCACCAATTGCAGAAGCCCCTCGTTGTGTACCATTCGCAACAGCTCCTGCCATTTTTCCACCTGCTTTGCCAAGTGATTTCGCACTATTTTTGGCACTTCGACCAAGTCCCATCATGGAGTTCAGTCCCATTGCAGCGCCTGTCACACTTTGCATAAAGCCTCTCGTTCCACTATCAATGCCAAACATTTGCTCAATCACATTTGGTCCATTCACAATGAATGCAGCTACAGCTAGTTTTACTAGTACTTTTAACGGAGTATCCCAATCTAGCGTATCAATGTACAACCATGCCAATATGTTGATCTTCTGTAATAAGAAGATTGCCACAATCACGACAGAACAATTGACAATTGTTTGAATAAGTTGAATGTTTCGCTTACCACTATGCAAATCAGTAAAGGACGTAAGTTGCGCCCAAATACCACTAAACCCTAGCTCCATCTCCAAGTGAACCAATCTCCAAATAAGAAAAACTGAAATAATCAGTCCTGCTGTAATAGTAAAGAAGATAACCCACGGATTCCATGTATAGCGATAATACGCTTCTTTTACGTTCAAAAACTTATCTTCTAGCTTATATAGTACAGCTGTTCCTTTTATATAACCGATCTTGTATTGTAGAGCTTTTTCTGCTTTTTTCGTAAGCTCATAGGTATCGGATTCTTTATAGACATTCCAGTCACCCACTGGCATAACTTCTGTAATATTCATATTTTTGTAACTTTCATCGCCTTCTCCAAAATAGTTTGGATAGTTAGATTTAAACTGTGTTTCATTTTCTTGACCAGGCGCATTTATAATGGTTGTTTGTTCATACCAATCGTCTGTCCATTTGGCTTCGTTCACTTTAAATAAGTCTGTCACATTCTGTGAGAACACTTCCCCTGCTGGGTTCGTATCATCTAAAATGCTTGTTGCCGCCCCTTTGGTGATCTGATTCAAATTCGTAATAAACAACGGCGTGGCAATAAACAAAATTGTCGCCACAAAAATATTGGTCATTATTTTTTGTAGGTCACTTTCTTTGTCCCTCATTAAGAAAAAACCTAGACCTACAACACAAATACCTGCTATTGCAATACCAAGAACTTGATAATCCTGGACGAACTTTGCTAGTTTGGGATAACTCGTAAAATCTAACAAATCCAATGTTTTTGCTTGACTCCCTGCCAATATGTCCCAAAGATTTGCTAAAGCTTTTAGAATTTCATACCCGATTTCTCTGAGTATATTCTTTAATATTCCAGCAATTTTCAGGATCGATTTATGTGATTCTAAAAACGAAAGTATTTCTTTATCGGTCATGTTCTTTCCCCCTCATCCTCCTTACTCCTCCAGAATATAAGAGAAGAGCGTTTGATAGTCGGTACTATCACGATTGACCATGATAAAATGATCAAAATTTTCAACTTTTGTAAACTGACGTAAGGCAATCAGTTGATCGTCAGGTAAAACACGTTCAGCTTCTTCATAAATCTTCTCTCTTTTTTCTTCTGACCAAGCACTATAAATCGACGTTGCTTCATACGCTGTCATTTCCGCTGTAACTTCTACTTGTTCTTCCATCGCCTTTTTCTCCTCTGCTTCTTGTTTTAGAGCTGCTTCTTCTTGCTTTTTCTTCATTTTATTGTTGAGATCGATTCCCCGTTGTTCAACAGTTGATACTGCTTCTTTTATTTCGTCTACAAGTATTTTTTGTTCTAAGTAGTTAGGTGGTAAAATGTAGTCCTCAATATTTATTTCATCTTTATTTTTTCGTTGGCTTCCTATTTCTTCCAATGTTTGATCGTTTTTAAAATACTGTGGAATATAGGAATAGGCGAACCGCATTTCTGTTTTATCGTCAATATTAGCTCTGATTGGATACGGCGTAATAGGGTTCCCTTGATTGTCCCTACGATGTTTGGTTCTCAAAAGAATCCATTCTCCTTCTCGTAAGCGCATCGCTTCGTCAACCATCAATAAGTTTCGACCGTCTTCCATTTCTGTATAACTCTTATCCACGTCCAAAAAGTCTCCTGCACGATTGTAGGTAATAATCGTACTTGTTCCTAAACGCTTGGTGTAAATCTCTGTATCGTCTAAATCTTGGCTCAAAATGTAGTAACTGTTCCCACATGCGGCACGCAACGCCGCAGCTTGTTGTTCTCCATAGTTTTCAACGACCTGTGCTTCTGATTGGTACACGAAGTGAACCATGATATTTCGTTCCAAATTGACGTTCAATCCACGAACAAGCCCCTCAATTGCCGGGACATTCATGGCTTCCTCAAAGATAAACCGAACACGTCTAGGCAATTTTCCTTCTCGTGTTTTCGTTGCTGCTTGTGCTAACGTTGTGAACGCACTACTATAAAATAAGGACAGAAGCGTATAATCACTATCATCCGAATCAGGAAAGATCACGAACAACGCGACTGGTTTCTCTCCAAATCCAAGTTCTCTAAAATCAAATTCATTTTCAACAATCACTTCAGAAATGCTTGAATCCATAAATACAACTAGTTCTGATAAAACGGAAATCATAAAACTAGATCGTTGCTTCATTTCACTTGTTTTGAAAATAGCGTACTGAATATTCTCTGGAGACATTGCAGGGAGTTGTGCAAAATAACGATCCATCAAATAATTGCCCTCTTCATCAACTTTCCCCAATACTTGAAGAAAGTTATAGACAGAAGGGATATTGATATATTTGGTTTGATTCATTTCTTTTGCCATTCGACACATGGCGAGAATCGCTGCACTAACAACTGCTTGTGCGCCTTTTTGCCACACAGGGTCTTTCGCTTCTTTATTGTGATAAATTTTGAAGGTAAACGATTTTGTGAGCTTTTCCGCTCGGTTGATATTCCCTGCTAAGTACTCCTGCTTAATTTCCTCTAATGGATTATGTTGCATAGATAGATCAGGTAGTAAAAGGTTGAAACAAAAGACATCATAGCCCAAACGAGTTAAGGGTCTCCTTGTTCCACGAAACATATTCCCTTTAATATCATTCATAATCATAGAATCTTGAATCATCGCACGGGATACAAGATCAATTAATGGATAGGAGAACGTTTGGGTTTTACCTGTTTGTGTCTCCGCCACAGCTTTGGAATTGGTCACCGACGTATCCACATATACCGCATGTTCATTTGGAGCACTTGCGACTGGTACACCTGATAACCCTTCATATCGTCCAGTTAAAGGAACTTTCTTATACTGTTCGTCCATTTCTTTCTGTGTTGTCCAACGTGCCGTTCCTTTTGATCCTTTATTGATATTTTCATACGATCGTTCCATGTCATACACTCTTCGCCACGTCTTTTTGATTGTCAGCCCATAGGCGACAACATAATACAGCTGTTCAGGAAACAAAATCCCTTCACCAGAAAAACGGATCGTTGGAAACCACAAAAAGACCAACCAGTTATGACTTGCCTGTTCCAATTGTTGACCTACAGCACCTATCCCTAGTGTTTTCACTAGGGATACCTGTGCGTGTATAAAATGAAATAGATTAATGAGGACGTTCAAACCGATTGTCACCAATACAAAGACTAATAAAACAAAAAGCGTTCTTACCCAAATACTGGCAAGAATCGCTTTTCCCTGTCTATGAAGTTTATTCACTTAATTTACGTCCCTTCAATTAATTCAATGCTAAACGTCCCTTTAGCATCCGATTTTGTTTCACCAATCGTTTTCCCGTCTTTATTTTTGAATACTAGTTCTTTATTTGCCGTAGTAGATCCCTTTACAACAGCTAACTGATCGACTTTCATATACGAATGAAGCGTGATCGGCAACTGTTCCTTTTTGTCCTTTTCATGGACAGTAAACGGTAAAATAACCGAAGCTGAGTTTGTGCTAGTTTCTGTTTGGGCAAGTGCCGTTGTCGGTTGTCCTACTGTTGTATTCGCTGTAACCATATACATTGCCGTTCCAACAGAAAGAACCACACACACAATCGATAATCCAATGTACGATAGGATAAGTGGTGCAGCCGTTTTCCAATGAAATAAAGATTGAAATAAGCTTTTTGTTGGAGCTTTTACGGGTACTTCTGATTCTACAGCTAAATCCAAAATGTTTTTCCCTTGTTGTTGTGCTTCTTTTCGTTCTTTTTTCTGATTACTCACTTCAAACGAAACTACTTCTGGCTCGTTCAATCCGTCTTCGATCTTACTTAAAAGTAAATCTTTTTGGTCTTGCGGTGTAGTAGGATAATATTCGGTAAGAGCATAATTGATAAGAGCCAATATATTGGTTGGCTTTCCTGCCGCTAAAACCCAATCATTCGAAAAGATAGTTGTTGCTCCTGTCACTGACTCTTCTATGATTTTAAGAGATAACGGAATCGTTATATTTGTTGACCGACAGCGTTGTTCTAAGGTTTCTAATAGCTGATTTAATTCAATAAGAGATAGCCGTTTCGGAACTTTGATTCGATTTTTAACTTGTGCTTTTAATGGTATTTTTGCTTGTAGTTCAGCGTAGACAGTCATTTTATTCCTCCTTTAAATTGGTAGTGGGTAAGTCCCACCAATTGATTCAACATACATTTTTAACGCCCATAATCCTACAAAAACAATTGCAATGCCGATTGCAATATTCATAACACCGTCTTTTCCTTCTTCCACTTTTTGTTGGCGATTACTAATAAACGCCCATCCAACTGGAAATAACTTGATTGCGGCATACACGACACAGATAAATTGTCCAGCTAATATGACCCATTGCACCCCATCCAGAAAGTTTTGAGGCGGTGTAAATGCGGCAGCGTGTGCAGGTGTTCCACTCATGAAAATAGCAACCAATTCTGTCGCTAAGATTTGTTTGTAATAATTTGATGCCTTCTTTTTCAGTTTTCTAATAGATTGTTTCATCCAGTTCATTTGTTTTATTCCTCCAATTTTTTATTTCTGACTTGATGAATATTTTAATACCTTTCTATCATTTGAAAATTTTTTTTGTTAAAATAAACATACCAATAGAAAAGGGGGGGACATTTTGGATTCTTTTGAATTAAGCTTAACAAACGTTATCTATTTACTTGTCTCAGCAGGTACTCTAACGCTTTTTCATGAAATAATTTCAGCTCTGTTCTCCTTTAATTACAGAAGAAAGAAATTGAGAGCTGAATATTTGATAGACAACCTTTATTGTCAATTTCAGGAATCTTTAGAGATTCATCTGTTTCAGAATAACGACGATCTTCCTACTTTTTTTTATGTTCTTGATAGATTAAAAACATTTCTTGACTACATTAGACAAGATCCTAAAATCATTTTCTATTTAAATGATTCTTCTGTAATCAATCTAAAAAAATGCATATATTACGGTGAAAAATACGCCGATTCACGAGATATATCTGATTTAGCAAATTTTAGATTTAGTTTCCAAGCCTTTTCAAAATATTATTTTGTACAACTTAATGATGATAGAAAAATAGTCGGATTGCCTAAGCACAGTTATAAGTATCGACTGTTTTATGGTATGCACACTTACAAAAGATATGCTAGTCTACTGCTTTTTATTGATTATTTTTTCTACCGTATTTTAATCGTATTCGTAATATCATTAGTAGTTTCATCTCTTATTTCTATTCTCTTTACTTATCTTATAAACTAATTCCATATCCATATTTTTGTCAGTATATAAATGCATACCATTAAAATAAGGAATGAGAAGAACCGTCCAAAAATAGATAAGTTCTCCAATGTGTAGCCATTAATGCGTATATAAGCAAGAAATAGCAACGATAGAATAAAGAACACAACAATCACTATTCCTTCTATCACTTCGTTTCCCCCTGATTATTTGGTAATCGATTTGAGTTGTTTGTACCAGTTGTTGGTTTTGCCTTCGATTCGATTACCTGATCTAAAATAGCTTCATACTTACTATCGCTATACTCTTCATAGAACGTGTAGAGTTGTTGATCCAAGTCTTCACCTAATGCCTGGGCAGTCTTTTCCGCTCGTTTTTTTGCTCGACTTAATTCATTTTTACTAATTTTTGCCATTTCTTACTTCCTTTCTGTTCTCTTGTTTACTTTTAGAAAATTCCTCAGTAGAAAATTTACTACCACATTCTGTTTTTGAATCCACAATAATCAATGGCTCATTTATCTGTTTCCTTCCACTAAGCCAATTTAGAAAGTTTAGCTTCATCTCTATTTCCCTTCTCAGTTCTACATAAAAGAATAGGAAACAAGCGACAAACTTATTTAAAAGTCTGTCGCTTGTTTTTTGTATTTATCTATATTGTCAAAAGATTTTACGATCACTTTCAGACTGTTCACTCTCCTCTAGTTGATCAATGATTTCACCATCAAATAAAAATTTGAATCGATCAAAGAATGAAAAGTTTTTAATCTTTTGAAATTTTTGATTCATAGCTTCATTTTCTTTTTTTAAATTTGCTGCTTTAGTCTTATATTCCTCTTTATCTGCTTTTCTAGCTTGTTCTAACTCTATATGAAGTCTATTAAGTTCTGACTCACAAGCCTTCATTTTTTCTTGTAAACCAAAATAAGTAACAGAGAGTTCTTCTTTTTTTTCTTGGTATAGAGTTAGCTTTGTTGCTAACTCCGTCAATTCGCTTTGTATTTGATTTTTATTTTCCTTTAATTGCTCAATCTCACGCTCAAAGTTAGCCATTTTAATATACCTTTCTTCATATTCTTCTAGAATAGTCGCTCGATTAATAAATTCCCCATACAAAATGGTTGATTCTTTCTCTAGCTCACCTACAATGCATGTAACCAACTCTTGATCTGAATAGTAATAATTCTCTGTTATCAGATTTTTTATCTTTTTAGGCACGTTCACTTCAAATATTTTCGCACCAATTCTTCCTAATTGATTGCTTTTGAAATCATCAACTTCGTGTGTCACTTTTACTTCTATTGCCAAACAACTATTCCAACCGTAGTATAAAGAAAATGGATACGTACCATTTAACTGTGCTAAAGCATCAATTCTAAAGTATTTTCCTGTCCTGTTATCTTCTAACTTATATTCTACATGCCATTCTTTAACGTAGAGAACTGTAGGCGTTTTTTCTTTTCTATTGTATGGGGCTATTTTTATTCTCTTGATCTTGCTTAGACCTTCTTGAAATAATCGATGCTCCCTTGTCATTGGTTTTGACTTATCCAAAAATTCAATTTTTTCGGTTCGATAATAATGAAAAGAAGGCGTCTTTTTATTTCTCGAGACAAATACTCTTCGTTTATCCTCATTTTTACTGTCATAGTAGATAGACTTTTTTTGACTACTTCTTCTGTCAATAGCTTCTACAGCACTGATGAGTTGGTATGTGCCATTGACGAAAAGATAAGCAAATGCTTTCTGTACTGCCATGTCTTCACCCTAGTCACTTTTTCTACCATTATAACAAAGTTTGAAAATAGTTACATCAAGTAATCAAATTTTTGAGAAAGAAGTCTTGAAATCGTACTAAAGTATCGATTGGGTACTCTCGCCCAAGACGATTTGAATAAACAAAATCTAAATACGAGCCAGACAATCTATGGTAAAGTAAACGTTCTAACCATGACGGTTTTTCTGGATCTTCAATAAAAATAATGATGCTCGTTTCTTCATACGTTGAAATAAGATACGTAACTAATCCTTCATCATAATCATTTTCAACGTCTAAATGATTCAAAAAAATCACTTCTGTTTTTTCTGATATTTGTTCTTCAAAGCTATCAGATTCTCTCACATTTTTATATAAATCACTTGTGTAAATAAACTGTTCTCCTAAGCCGCAAGATTCTTTTCCAAACTCAACAGTATTTAATCTTTTTGGGTACTTACAACTGAATTGCTTTAAATCTGCTTGACTGATTGCTAGAGAAAAAATAGTGTATAGTTGAATAGATCCATAATAAACACTCATAAAATAAGATATATAGCTACCATTACCATAAAACAACTCATTTCTTTTTCTGACTGGAAACATTGCCTTCCCCTTTTCTTCTACTTATTTGAACATTTTTAAATGCCAATTATGCATTTCTGCTTTGGCGATTCTGACATCATTCGGAACAGAAAAACGTAGTCCGCCGTTATCATGATCACAATAACGGCCACTACCTTGTACAATCGGTATACACAACCTTTTTTTTGCATGGATTAAACAGATTTCAGTGTATTCTTGTAATTTCCCCTTGCCTAATAGTTGGTTTTCTCTCATTTCAATGACCTTATTTGCGTTTAATTTGATAGTTCTTAACCGTGTTTGAGTGTCGTTGTATTCTAAAATAACATCGACGTTTCTGACAGCTAAACTTTTTTTCTTTTTCTCTTCTTTAAATGCAATAACTCCCATTCATTCACCCCCTGGTAAAAAAGAAGAAAAACCGTTCATTAGAACGGCTCTTCATCATTTATAATTTACTTATTTCGTCTTAGTAGGAAGCATTATGATATACTAAAAAAAATGATTAAAGGAATGGTTTATCACATGCCAATAAATTATGTTGCAAAAAAAGAAATTCCATACACAATCGATTGGAACAGGTTATTTGATACACTTAATCAATACCAATTTTTTAAAAAAAAATCAATTCAAGAGAAATTCTTACTAAGTTGGAAAGAGCGTATAATAGTTAGTGAGAAAAAATCTTATGAAGAAATCAACAAAATTGATCTAACTACCACTGAACATTTTCCAATAAGAATCTTATTTGGTTCTTGCTTTATCGCATGGTGTGCCATCCATATAGACAACGTAGAAAAATGTATTTTTCAACATCAACTAAACCCAATAACAATTGACCTGTCTTGGTTTCTGAGTGAACATCTCTACCTCTCTAAAAATCAACAAAAATTGTTTTCAACGGAACAGATCCTTTATTCCGTTACAAATACTTACAGTAATTTTTCCTATATACCTATTCTTATATTTTCTCCGACATTTCATTATCCTTATCGTAGAGTTATTGACGGAAATCATCGTGTTGAGTTTGCAATTAAAAACGGAGGCAAATATCTCCAAGCTTATGCACTCACTGAACATTTCTTTTCAGAAAATCCTAACTCTTTCCTTGATAGCTTCAGTCGAGACATTTTTCTTTTTTTATGTGATATGAATTATTTTTACGACAACTGTAATAATCGCCGTAACTGGAAAAATAAAATTCTTGGAAAGTCTGAGTACCACCAATTTTTATATAATTCTTATATTGCTCAGTCTTAGTCGCCCTCCCAAAGCTTTGTTGTAAAGCTATTTGTTTTGAACTATCTTCATTATGACTATCTCTTACGAAAAGCTCCTCTTTTCTTTGTTTATCTTGTTTTTTGATTTGATATTCTTTTTTCATTCCTTTATTTTCCAAAATTCGAGCCAAAATTTTCCTCATTCTCTTTCCCCATTTCTGTCAGTGTCGGGTTGATCTTTTTTCCTATAGTGTCTTCCCTCTTCCCAAAATAGTCGTTTAAAAGTTATAAAGTGAATAATATACGAAGAAGAACCACTCGTTAGAACGGCTCTTCATCATTTACAATTTGCTTGTTTCTTTTTGATCGAACTGTTAAAAAGATAATGCTGCCTAAAACAATAACCCAACCTAATACTTTGATAAAAATACTTGTTGGACTATCGCCAGTATGTGGTAATACTTTGTCAGCTACTTTTTCAACTGGATTTTTTGGTTCTTCTTTTTTCGGATCTTGTGCTTTAGCTGTTTTATTCACACGCTTCTCCGTAATGTGGTGATCTTTCGTTCCATCGGAATCTTGCCATTGCTGATCGGCAGTGTTGAGTATATCGATTCCTGGTTTAACATCCTTCTTCACGGTCATTGGCGCATCGATCTTATAAATCTGGCCTAAAGGAATTTTTTCAGTATCCACGATCGATACCTCTTCCCCTTTAGAGTTTTTCGCTTTTTTGAATACATTCGCAGCAATCACTAATCCTTTGTCTTTGTCCTCTACTTTAAAGGATTTGGTCACGTCTTCACCTTTGGCATTGTAGACTTTAACCGTTTTAGGATCAGCGGTCAAAGAAGCTTTGTCGTACGTATCCACCATTTTTAATGACGTTAGTTTACTGGTTTGGTCAAACGGACGGGTATCTAACCATAATTGATAAACAAGCGTTTGTCCTGGCTTAACTTCAGTCGTGTTGATATTTTCTTTTTCGTTGTTGTCTGTCTTATCGTTGTATGGATCTTTATTTGAGTCTTCGTAACGATCCTTCATTTCTGAATCATCATCTAAAAGTTTGTTTCCTGTTAAATCAACCTTTTCTTTCGATAAATCAAACTTATGTGGTTCAGGTTTAGGTGTTTTTGTCACAACTTCGTTGGAATCCTGTTTTAGATCATTGATTGTTTCCACGAAAGTGTTTAGTACCTTATCAGAGTCTTTGAAGCGGTAGAAAGAAGCATGAATACTAAATCCTACCTCTTTGTCCTTATGCTTGTTTACAACGTCTAAGAATGCTTTTTGAGCAGTAAATAAGACCTTGCCGTCCTTATCTTCTGCTTTGACGAATTCATTTGGTAATTCGTCCCCTGCTTTGTAAGTGTCAAAGTCTGTTGTTGCGTATAATTTGAACCAACCATTGTATCGATCGAATGTTTCATCGTAATCGTCATGAATCGTCCAAGTTGTTGTGTCTTTGCGGTTTGGTTTCAAAATACTTGCATTTAACTCATAAAAGAAATCGGAATTTAATGCCACATTTCCTTCATTGATTGATTCCCCACCATCTGTTTTTGTGACATCTTTTGTAGGTGGTGTTGGCGGTGTTGGTTCTTCTGGTGTCACAGGATTGTTATTCAAGTGGATCGTAGACAAGCTGATTGTTGGTTTCTCAGCTGTCACACTTCCAACTGTCCCTTGACTATTTGGATTTTTCTCTGAGCTGCTGTCTTGTAATGCATATTCACGTTTAGAGAATACAGGTTTAGTTGGATCTTCTTCATAACTAGCAGTAATTGTTAGACGATCTTTTTCACGATCTGTCGTCATACGAATATAAATCGGTCTGATTTTTGCACGACCTTCTGGTTCACTTTTCTCTTCTAGTACCCAATCACCATATACCAGGTTCCCAAAAGCATAGCCATCATCACCTGTGACTGGATCAACACCTGTAATCATGGTAACTGGTTCAGCAACTGTTCCCTCTAATGGAGTAGCGACAAATTCAATATCATTGAACCCTGAAGAACCTTCATTGTTTGGTAAGGTAAATTTCTTGTTTAATTTGAGTGCAGCATCGATCACACGCTCTTTTGACGTTACGTCAGACGTAACCACGTTTTCCGTTTTTTCGTCTTTGTATTTGATTTCAAAATCATGGTTGGTTGGATCAACTGTGTAGCCTTCACCTGCATCGATTTCTTTCCATGTGTATTTGCCTAATGCTAGGTTGCCAACAGAGACTTGCAAGGACGTTTTGTCCACTTTTAATGCGACTGCATCGCCAAAGTTCACTGTCTTCCCACCAACTAAAACACTCGTTACTTTTTCACCTGTGAGTAGTTTTGGTGCGGGTTTGTCACTCCATTTAACAGGATCACCTTTTTTATGTGGAGAAGAACCTGTCGCATCATCATTGTAGAACAGCTGATAAATCGCAGACGTTAGATCTGCTTTTCCGTTTTGTGCTTTTCCAGTGTCTTGATCCACTTTTTGAAGAGTATTTTGACCGACAACAGGTTTGTTTTCTAGCTTCAGCGTTGTCGTTTCTCCTGTTTTGATTATGGTACTTTCATTTGGACGAACCGTTTGACCTGTCGCTGACCATCCTGTCGAACGTTCCACAACCGTATAATTTCCTTTCATGATTCGTTTTGATTTACCGTACCCATTTTTATCTAGCTTGATTGTATCTAAGACTTTTCCGTCTTTGTCTTTTACATCAAAGACTAATTTGTCCAATGAATAGTTGCTATTCCAAGGCTTGTTTCCAAAACCAGTGACGGTTTTATTGATTTCAAGGAAGCCACCTAGAAGTTCACTGATTTTAAAAGGCGTATTGCCAAAGTGACCAGAGACAATATCCAAGTGATTTCCTGCACCGTCCATGTATTTATATTGTACGGCATTGTTATTGTATTTTTTCAGTACAACATAACTATTTTCCGTTAAATCAGAGGAATCCTCATTGATTGCGCCATCAGACGTGGAACGGAATCCATTGCCTACCTGAGTCAACGCCGTATCAGGTGATAGTACGTATCCTAAAGCCCCTTCACCACCCATAGTTGCAAGTTGATTCGCATCAATATCGGAATTTTTGATTGGCATTAACGTATCATTTTGTGGTAGTGGCTGTCCTGTATCGCTATTGAGAAAAGTAAGTGTATAAGAGATAGACTCGATATATCCCATCAAGGTTCCATCTGAAGACTCTCCACCTGCGGCTCCACCTTCTGTTTGTCCACCACCTGTGTTTGATCCCCCTCGGACGATAGACCCCCAACCTAGCGTAATCACGCTATTTTGAGACTTCGCTCCCATTAAGACTGTTTCATAAGGTGTGCCGTCTGGTTCAGTGGCACTATTAACTGTAATTCCTAATGATATAGGTACAAGCGTACCATCAGAAGGTTTAAGCGCTGTCCCTACATTACGAATCAATGCTTTTCCACCTACAGGAATCTCTATAGCTGAATCATTCGGCAAGAAGCCATCCGCTCCGAGGATTGTTGTTGCCGCAGAGCTAATGCTTGATAAAGGTTTGCCATTAGCTAGGCTAGTGGAGGAACCCCAAGCAGCCTGATTAATAATGTAAGTAGGGTTACCAGCACCTTCTAAAAGTCCTGCTAAAATATCTTGAAAAGTTTGACTGGCCATATTATCGGTTGGTGATTTAATGACAGGGGCATTATTGATTGTCCCAACTTGTGTTGCCCCTTCTGGTAAGGTTAAAGCATCCGCTATTTCACTTCCAGAAGGTGGAAGTCCTGCCAGTCCACCTATTAGTAACAGCAACAATCCAAACCAGCTGCCGACTTGTTTCATTCGCTGTTTCAGTGTATGTTTTATTCTTTTTTTCTTCATTTCTTTTCTCCTTCTACTTAAATTGGGGAAGAACGTGCATATTTCACGTTTCTTTTAAGGGGAACGAATACGAATCATGTTGATCTCTCCTTTATAGAACAAAAAAGAAGCAACCAAAATATTTCTGGTTGCTTCTTTCGTTACAGTATTATATTCATTATTTAGGGAAGAAATCTGACCAATCAGCATTTGCGGCATCTTTTTCCGCTTGATTCAAGTCTTCTTGTGTCATTTCTCCTCGTCCACCTCCACCATTAGACGGTTGAGACGGTGCTTGTGGTGCAGGTGTACTTCCGCCACCTGTTGAACCACTATTGCTTGCAGGTGGTGTGTAGCCACCATTCGTTGGTGCTTCTGGTGCGACATAACCGCCGTTGTTCCCTGTATAGCCATTCTCAACGGGTGCTGCTTCAGTTCCTGTTGCTCCTTGAGTCCCTGAAGTCTGTGCAGCATTCGTATTATTTGCTTGTGGATTGGCGTTTGAAGTAGCTTCTGCTTGAGCTTTTGTTGTTTCGTCTGCTTTGGCTTTATCTTCAGTAGCTTGTTTATCGATATCTGTTTTGACTTTATCGAGTTGATCACTTAATGCTCTTTTTGCTTTTTCATTTTTGATCTTGTCTGTTTCAGCTTTAGCAGTGTCATATAATTTATTGTCAGTAGAGACTACTTTTCCCTCTTTATAGACTTTTGCGACTTCTACTTTGGCTTTATCGATTTGGTTGAGTTGGTTTTCTGCATTGGCAAGTAGTTCATTGATCGTTTTATCATAGGTTTTTGTTGCGCCTTCCTTGAAGTAAGCTTTACTGACTTTTTCAACTGTTTCTCTTTTAAGATCATCCGCAATTGCTAAGTCTTTTTTTACATCAGATCCATTGATTGCCACAGCTGTTTGTGTTTGTTGGAATAAACCGTTGATATCAACCAAAGCATTCAGTTTTTTTGTTGCATTAGCTAGGTTGTCATTGACTGCTTTTACTTCTTTATCGTAGGCTACATACTCTTTTTTTGAAAGTTCCTTGTCTTTTTTAATCGTGTCAACTTTTGTCATTTTTTCTTTTAAATCCTTGATTTGTTTGGCTTTAATTCCTTTTACTAAGAAGTCAGGATCTTTGGTATCATATAAAGCAGCGACCTCTTTGTTTAAGTCTTCTAATTTTTTTGTTGTGTCTTTGACCTCTTGTTTGGCTTCTGAAGCCTTCACACTTGATTGATTTTGCGCATAAGCATAAGTACCACCTACACCTAATAAAACAACAGCAGCAATCAATCCTAGTTGTTTTTTAGTTAACTTTTTCATTATAATTCCTCCGTTTTATTGTTTTTATGTACCCTTTGTCTTTTCGCCAATTAAATAATGTGTGCTCAGAAACTTGAAATTCAGTCGCTATCTGCTTTAGTGTAAAACCATAACTGATTAACGTTCTATATTTCTGTTCATCAATTTTGTTCACATTACTTTTTTCACTTTGTTCATAAATCTGCCTACCTAATCTCGTTATCTGCTTGTAACGCTCTGTATCAGGCTTTTTGAACCACTCTGGATCTATATCTAATAAAAGAAGCAGTTCATTCCATCTAAGGTCTTTTTGTTCTTGATTATCCATATTCTCCCTCTTTTCTATAGGAAACGAAGAGTCGAGTTGATACTACAAGCGTAAATTATTACTCACTTTTTATCAAGTGTTTTCTATATCAATGCTTGATCTACAGCTAATATTTTTGCGGTTCTATTGTTTTGAGCTAAATCAAACAAACAATCTTTTATAGTTAGTGCTGCATTTGTCAACCCACGTTCTATCGTAGGCATTTCTTCTGTTGTTGTTCCTGCAAATGATTCTAAAAATTCCAAATCACTCACTGCCTCAAATGACACACCATCTTGAATTGTTGAAACAGTTGTTTGATAGGCGACAACCACTTCATCTGGTTCAGTAGCAATGATCCAGGCTTTGTAGGGGGATTCAAAATAATAATAGTTATAACTCATGATCTGTTTCTCCTTCTACTTCTTGGATCTTACTAAACGTAAATAGTTGTTCAATTGGTACTTCAAAAACATCTGCAATATCGTGGGCTAATAGTAGTGACGGATTGTAGCGGTTCCTCTCTAATTGTATGATCGTTTGACGTGATACGCCTACTTTATCGGCCAATTCTTGTTGAGTCATTCGCTGCATTGCTCGATAGACATGGATACTTGATTCAAAACTACTATTTCTTTTTGACAATTTTTCTCGCCTCCTGTTCTATTCTTTGTATCAATAATCCTTTTAGGGTGATTCCTGCCATAAACAAACTAAATATCATTAATAATAAAGTAACTACTAGAAAAGCTGAGTCGAATGTAGATAGTCTCTCATTTATCTGATTCATGGATAAAATAAGGCAAAACTGTAGAAAAAAAGTTACTGTATTTATGAAATAAGTGAAAAAGTATATCATTGTTAATTCTCCCTCCTGAAAAATATAGTTTCTACTTAGTACCATGACGTCTTTACTCAATTGATCCAAAAGCTAGTATAGTAGAAAAGTAAGTAAGCAGCACGGATATTCCTTTCGCTTTATGCAAAAAATCTATGAAACTCAGTTGTTGAATACTTTCTTTTACATTCTCAAACATATAGCCAATAATTGGAAGATTGAGCGACTGTACAAAAATCATTTTTATGAGTATAAATGCTCCAAAAAGTAACATTGTCTCATAAATAACAAATAAAAATAAAAACTCAATCAACGACTTTTTCCATTCGTTTTTACTATCATTCATTCTTGCTCTCCCTCTTATCCAAAAGCTTCTTTTACTTCTCGTGCCTGGTGCAATACTTCAGCAAGCATATCCTTTTCGTGATACTGACGATTGTTGCCTGCTTTCTTGCGTTCCTTCCGTTTTTTATCCAGGAGAAACGCCAAATCTTCGTCCATTTGATCCGTAAAAGTAATATACCTTCGCTTTTTAGAAGTCACAATCTTCACTCCTTCAGATGTCATAACTAGTATTCCCAATATCCACAATTAGGTACTTTATAAAATTTGATTAGTTCCCTAGATTGTGATCGAACCATGCTTTCTAATAAGTTTGAACGCTGCATAGCTTTTAGATGTTTTCTCTTAGGTTTTATACGAGTTGTAAGATTTCCACGATTATCTATGGTGATTAGGCCTATTCCACTATTCTTCATTCGCTCGTCATAGGCTTTGGAATTATCTTTATTTCTATTCCATTCATTCTCACTAAGCTCTTTTTCAACATCTTTTCTGAGTTTATATAGCAATTCTTCAGGAATCACATAATAGTTGAAATCACCTTCAAAGGATAACTTTGCTTTACTCTTATAATCAGCCTTACTCGTTTTTATTTCATAGCAACGAAATTCCCCGTATGAATCATACGTAATAAAATCTACAATCCCATTAAACGACCAGCCAACGCCAATCGTTACCTCAAAACAGCCATAAACACCTTGTTTGACTGCTTGTTTCCAAAGGGCAGCTTCTATCTCCCTAGTCATTTCTGTCTTTGACATTGTTTCACCCCTTCGGGTGTCACACCCAATTCAAATGGGTGTGACACCTAAAATTCATTAGCCTTCTCTTATTTACTAATTTTTGTTTTTTTGTTACGCAATAGTGTTGCTGTCGCAGGGTTTAAAAGCATCCGTTCACCCCAAACTCTCGGAAACGACATACGAACCTCTCGTACGCCTGAGCAAGTTAATGATCCTTAGATCATTCTCTCCGTGTATTGTGACATTTTTACTGTTGTAGTTCTAACCCCTGTCCCTTAGTAGTCACGCTGATAAACAGGGCGGTCATTGCACACCGACATATAGGTTTCGTCTTCTTTCGTTCTTCCTCAGTTTTCCATCCTATCGGTTAAAAATAGGCGTTGTCTTGCTTCCTCTACCTGGATCAACTAGTCAACAATCGATAATTATTCATCGTGGCTTGTTTTAGTTATCTTCTCAACCTAAGTTCATAAGCTTTCGAGTTAGCTCTAAAAAAGTCTAAAATTGTCTGAAACATGTGTTGCTAATTCGTTTGTTTTAAATTAGCAAATAAGAAAAGGCTAATTTTTTCATGGTTACGTTTCTTGGAGTTGCTTTTTTTCTTGTTTAAGTCGTATCTTTTCGTCTTTCTCTTTTTTTGCTTGTTTTATTCGTTGCTGCGCACGTCTTTTCACAACATCTGGCTGGTTCTCTTCACAAATCAACGTATAAGCTGCTTTAGCTAACTGAGCGCCCTGTAATGTTGCGCCCATTCCCTTACCTGTTTTCTTCAGAGGTAACAGTCGCTTCTGATTACTCGCATAATTACCTGATCGTCGTGCAATTAACACACCTTTTCTTTGTTGTGAATACACACGTTCAATTTGATCGTAAATATCCATAATCTCAACTGGATTTGTTTTCTGTATATGTTTTCGGTCCCCGATAAACAGAAAAGCTTGTTGGAATATCCGATTATCTTGTATGACAAATTCTTCTTTGTGCCTCCCTTTCCCTTTTTGAAAAAGAATCACTCTTTTTCCGTATTTCAACACTTCTTCTGGTGTCATGATTGTCGTTGGCATAAATATATCTCTCCTCTCCTATTCACTTTGACAAGTTAACGAACAAACGAACAACAAAAAAGGGGTGAGACACATTTTACTGTATCTCACCCCTTAAATTGCAACTATCACACCCGTTTTTTTATTATAAATCCATTTACTACTGATACACTTCTACACAAATACGCTTTTAATTTAATACAGCAGCGGTTTACTGAGTTAAATAATTGAATGTGTAGAACTATACCTTAACAGAAAAACACTTATTCCCCTGTTAATTTTTGTAAAGAATTGCTATAATAAGACGTTGTGACGTTAGTTGCAACTAGGAGCCTGACAGGTTCATGTGACATATACATGGATCTGCTCACGTTATAATTCCGCTTGACCTCTTGAATGAGTTGGTCGCTCTTCATTTGGAAGGGATTATAACGGGCTCTTTAATTGTTGTTCGCTAACTTCTTAAAGTCAGTTTAACTTTTTCTTACTTCATGCTTAAACAGTAGCATACACTTTTTTATTTTGCAATATTTATCCGCCAGTTATTACAAATACTGAAATTGTTGCAACTAACACAGCCACTAAAGTCATCTGTATCCCTCCGTCTTCTAAGTATGAAACGTTTCTTGCATTAAGTATATCATGTGAAAATGAAAAGTAAACACTAATAAAAACTTATTTGCCTTTTTGGCACAATAAAAAACCTTACATAGCAACAAATCATTAAAATTTCGACCATTTCTTAAGTAATTCTTAATAAATAATCGTACTTTTTGTGCTTTTTTGGCACAAAATAAAGGAGAATAGTATGAACATTTTTGAATCCATGTCATTTATTAGAAACAGATTGAACATTTCCCAAGGTGATATGTTAAGTAATACAACCCATTCCACTTATTCAAGAATAGAAAGTGGTAAAAGACAAATTAAACTTGAAACACTCCTAGAAATAGCAGACAGATTTGGTATGAATCATGAGGAATTATTTCAATTCTTCGATATGGATAACGAATACCAGAAGTTCATCGATATTTTTAGAACTTTTGCTGACGATACTGATGATGAAACAAATAAAGAAAAGCTTCTAACAAACTTTTTCCCTAAAAAAGAGTTAGGAAAAATGGATAGCTATGAACTTACCTATTATTTTTCCATAAAAGGACATTTAGGCTCTATTTTGTCAGAAATTGGTACTCCCACTGCAGAAGATCAAAAATTTATAGTAAAGTATTTAACTACAAAATCATTCTTTACACAAAAAGATTACCAAATTGGTATGAACATAATCACACATTTGCCCTTAAAAGAACGCATAAAAATTATGGATAAAATGTATCCAGTCATCCTACCTGAAAAAAGAACACCCTCACTAAAAAGATATGCTAACCATATGATGACTAACCTTATATCAATTTGTATATACAAATTAGAATATGAAACAGCAATGAAATACATAGAGATAGCAGAAAACACTATGGATTTTTCTATTGATTACTATCTACGGTTAAACATTCTTTATCATAAAAACGTCGTTCTACGATTCCTAAAACAAGATACAATATATATCACACAAGCTAGAGAAATAATAAAATTAATGTATGCAATAGGCGATCCACAAACTGCCAAACAGTTTGAAACTGACCTAAATAAACTTACAGATAACCCTAAAGAATACCAGAATAACAACAACTATCCACGAACGGTAGTTAGAGAGTAGTCCGTGCAGGGGTATGACAACCATTAAAAATAAAAATCCGATACACACCCCTGCTGTAAAATAATAAATCGACAGAGTATAAAAGTATACATGCTACTCAACACTCTCGAAAACTAAGGGGAAGTATCCTAGATATAATGTATTGGCAGTGTGCATGTTTTAATTTAGCCAGTGTCCCATAGATTTGTTTGCTCACCAAATAACCCTATTTTCTTCCCTGTTTCTGGTGTTTCAAGCATCTTGGTTAGGATAGCTGCTTCTTTAAAAAATGTTCTTATGGCGTTTTTATACGCCTTTTTGACGTGCTGATTCACCACTATTACAGTGCGGATCAGCGCTTTTCTTGTTGCTACAACTAGCCCACCACCTCGGCCAGCCTTTACTTCTACGTAAATTTTCCCTTCAGCTTTTAGCTCATTCAAAGCCTTGTCTAGTGATCTCTTTGGGATAGGTTTATCCTGGTATTGTACAGCTGCTTGTAATTCACTCTTAGTCAATTCAATTTCTGGTCGGTATCGATAACATTGTGCTTCCAGGTATTCTAAAATATCTGCTTTCCATTCACCAACGTGTGATCTTTTACGTTCTGATCGATCTTTTTTGTGTTTATACCATCCATTAAATTTTTGAGTAAATAATTGGTCTTCAGAGAGTGATTCTGAGCCCCAGTTCTCTAGCAAAATTAATACCTTCTCCTTGTTGGCTCCTGGAAAACGTCCAGAATACGCACTTTTGACAGTTCTAACAACATCTTGATTTTTCAAAGGCATTTTCAGATTGCTATTAAATTCATCCATGACATCGAAACATTCGTCTTGATCGATACCAGAAGCATAGTAAGCCAAAGAAAGAGTATAAATAGCGTTATTACGGCCTAACTTTCCCTTTGTTCCAACAATTTTAGGATTATTAAGCAATGTATCTACCCACTTTTCATCGACTTGTCGGATCTCTTTCTGTTTTAACAATGTCAATTTTGAGCTTTTATAAGTACGTGAAGGTTGATATTTCATCGACCAACTGATTAATTGTTGCATATCTTTAGTCATTGGCGGATAAAAATAGGCGATATTATCGGTACGTGGAATACGAGCGATTCCAAAATGATTGCAGCCGAGATCCACTGAAGGCAATGTTTCAGCAAAAGCTTTCCGTAGATTTTCTGACACACGTTTGGCCACTTCGATTGATTGATAATTATTCTTTGAAGAGATATACCAGGCACTTTCCAAAATAAAATAAGCTTGGTATCCTCCAGGAGTTTTTAAAATCAGTGTTGGGATCAATTCTAAATCGAGTGCAGCATCAAGGATCATTTGATAATCGAGTTTTTCCCCTGGTGATCGATCAAAATCAATGATAAAAGTATTGATCTGTTTTAGATTTTCTTCAGCATGACCTTTTACGATCGTGCGGCCATCATCAGCATACGTACCGTAGCTGTATACGTTAGGTGTCCAGTGCGTAAAGCAATCTTCATTTTCCCAAAGAGCTTCTTCAGAAGTCAGAACAATTCCACGAGAAGCGATCATATTTTCCTTAGATCTAAACCCAAAAACAGCGCCTTTGTTGCCTTCTGGTTTTGTGTTAAACGGACGGACTTTGCTATTCTTGAATTTATATTTACGGACACCATTTTTTAATACTAGACTTAAGACCTCTGATAATTGCATGACTGGACACCTCCCAATTTGTGTAATAAAAAAACGAGTACACTGAATAATCA
>NZ_NGKY01000005.1:11053-15811 GCF_002140855.1 Enterococcus sp. 7E2_DIV0204 | reverse complement strand
ATATTTGAGGAGTGATTTCATGAAAAAAGGTCTCACAATTACTGTATCCAATTCTAAAGGTGGCGTTGGGAAAACTACTATAATTCGATATTTAAGTTACGTCTTAGCCAACATGGGTTATAAAACTCTTGTTATTGATGCAGACCCACAGGCAAACGTAACAAAAACGATGTTACTTACAAAAAATTATAATAGCGATGACGACGACATTTTTATAGTCGAAAAAACAATGATGGCTGGTATTGTAGAACGGGATATCGAGCAACTTATAATTCCTATTATTGATAACCTATACTGTATTCCTTCGCACATTGATTTTAAGAATTTCAACAAATACCTTACACGATTGTATGGAGAAGCTATTGAAGGTTTAGATTCTAACTACGTTGAAGTAGAACGCAATCGAATTAGTGAGTTGAAAAATCTGATCGAACCTTTCAAGCACAATTTTGACTTTATTCTGATTGACACACCACCAACAATGTCAGACTTTACGAGGAATGCAGCATTTGCTTCAGACTACATTATTATGGCGTTTCAAACTCAATCAGACAGCTTAGACGGTGTAATGGATTATTTAGAATATGAGCTTAAACCGCTTGTAGAGACCTTTGGATCAAATACAGACGTAGTGGGAATTCTCCCTAACCAGCTCTCTAAAGGAACTATCGATACCACTGTAATTGACGATGCAAAACAAACATTTGGAGAACAAAATTTATTTAACAGTATTATCCCATTTGTTAAAAGGGTTCAATCCACTCCTAGAACAGGATTGAATCGCGACACTTATTGGGACAACCTAGCCTATGATGAAGTCTTTGTTCCACTTACTGAAGACTTCTTAAAAAGAATTGATATGTTTGAAGGAGGATCTAACTAATGTCAGATAAACAAGCAGGGTTCTTTAATAAAAAAGCCGATACATCTATGAAAAATATTCCTACCCCTCAATCAACCTTTACAGCTGAAAATACAGATTTGTTGAAAAATATTCGATCTGAAGAAGACATTTTAAAAACCAACAATAAATCTCTAGGAATACCAGCGAGCATTTGGTGCAGTTATATGGCTTTATTGGATACCACTGATAATGACTACACATATGAGTTGCTAGAAGAATTAATTCAAGAAAAGGTAAAACAGCTCAATCCTTCACAACACCAAGACTATTTAAGAAGACTTGATAGAAAAGAAGAACATGAGCGTGAACGTCTACAGAAAAAACTTAAAAAGAAATAACATTTATAAAATGTAATTTATAAATTATAAAATATAATTTGCAATTTATATTTTATATAAGCAGAAAACCACCAATGTAAGTATGTTACATTGGTGGTTTTAAGGATGTGGCGGAAACAACGTCCCACTAACAAAAGTATAGCATGCTTTCTCAGTTTCTGAATACCTTTAGAAAATATTCAGCAATTCAATGTGTAACTGTTCCAGCGTAGCGAACCGTTGCGCTTTGTGTGCCTGCCAAATCAGCACGGATCAAGCTGATTACCGATTCTTTTCTCTTCATAACAAACAGTTCTCATTCTATCCATTCATCATCCGAAAAATACTCATTGAATGCTACTTCAAGTTTTGCTTGTTCTTCTTGTTCTGTATTTTTGTATTCATTTTTTTCAAAAGGAGAGGGGAGAGAACCGCTTTCTGTTTCAGACCATTTTCTAAAGTCATGAATCTTAATATGTCGTACGTCTGCATAATCAATATACTGATCACCGATCATCAAAACATCTAAGTCCATAAATCCTCTAAAGTTTCCCCATATCGACTCTTTCACACGTCCCAATTGATCCAGGCTATTTAACTGCACTTCTAAAATTTTGTTATGCTTGATCGATCGTTCTAGGCAGTATTCGATATACTCGATTTCTTGCTGTGGAAGCCGTTCTAAATCTCGTCTCGATTCTTTTGTGGATTCTTTGATACCCTCTTGCAATTCACCTAACGCAAAAGCAGTATCCCATTTGTACCCCATGCCACGATCACGATATTCATTATAATCAAAAAACTCTTTTTTTGTCTTTTTTGTCATGAACTTAACCCCACATTTCCGCCTGCATGCCCACCGACTAACGACGCTCTTGATACAGCTGTTGCGCCTTCCATTAAAGAAGAAGCATGTATCAAGGCTTTAAATCCGTATTTCTTCCTGATTGTATCGATCAAAAAATCTAAACGTTCCTCATTGACTTCCTGGACTGGATCAGAAAAGAGGTCCAACTGAAGTACATCTGTTTGAACTAGCTTTGAGTAGGAAACACCAACGTGGCGTACATCCTGATAATTGTATTCTGACCGAAACAGCTGTAACACATGTTCCGATAAAACCTTTGTATTATTGGATAATGAAACCTTTCGCTGTTTACTCCATCCTGAACGTCCTTTGCTATCAAGGTACCCCTTAGAATACCCAACAGATACAGAAACACATCCTGTTTTTAAATGGCTGCTACGCAATCGAGAAGCCACTTGATCGACAATTTCCTTCAGCACTAATTCAAGTTGATCTTGCCTAGTATAATCTCTAGGCAATACCTGACTATTGCCAATTGATTTATCTACTTTAGCAGCTGGTTTCTTTTGACCTAAAAAACTACGATCGATACCCCACGAGTGGGCGAACAATTGTAACCCCATCACACCAAATTCACGCTTCAGTCTGTAGGGATCAGCTTCAGCAATTTCTCGAATAGATCTGATCCCTAACCAATTAAGGCGTTTCACTATCCGGTGTCCAATACCGCAAAACTCTGTCATTGGGCTTATTCCCCATACCTTCTCCTGTACATCTTCATAGCGCCATTCAGCGATAAAGTCCGTACTGTGTTTTGCCCCATTGTCCAGGGCTAACTTGGCCAACAAAGGGTTCGATCCAATTCCTACAGTGACATAAATTCCTGTTTGTTCTTTCACCTTCAGTTGGATCTTCCTTGCCATTTCATACGCATTCTTGCAGTTAAATAGCTTCAAAGAATCTGTGACATCTAAAAAAGATTCATCCACGCTAAAAACAGAATGATCCTCGTCTGCAACAAACGATTTATACACTTGATTGATTTCTACATTTTTCTTCATATATAAATTCATACGTGGTGGTACAATCACAAGATCTTTATGATACGGAACTTCATTTGATCGAGTGACATTTGTTATACCTAATACTTTTTTTGCAAGGGGAGAAGCAGCTAGCACTAACCCTCCTGCATTGTCTGCACCACTCATAACAATTAGCATCGTTTTCAGAGGGTGAAGTCCACGTTCTACGCACTCAACACTGGAATAGAAGGACTTGCAATCGATACATAAGATATCTCTATTCGGTTCTTTGTCATAGTCAAATTTCATTTACCTCACCTTTTTCGTATGGATTATATACCCACAATTATAAGAACTTACGTTCCCTTTGTCTAGCATGAGATATTATTCTTTAAGACAAAAAAAGCCACATACATTATTGTATGGAGCTTTAGCATACATTATTAATTTTTATAATATTAACCAGTTTTTTTCTATTCTACAGCCATAGATCATTTCAGAAGTTTCTTTTTTCTTTATTAATTGTAGTGATTTATTTAGCATCAATGCGGTGACTAATTCTTTTGTCTCTAGTGGTTTCTGCGTTACTTCAGCTGCAGCTAAGATTAATTGATCCTGATTCTTTGTGATCTGGACAATCGAATATACCTGGTCTTTAAGTTCAATCTTGATCTCCTGAACAGCATCATGTTGAAAATCGACTGATAGAATGGTTAGAAGCTCTGTCGCTCTCATAGGCTAATTCTTCAGTTCTACGTATTGCCCTTGCTGCAATACATATTTACGTTTACATGCTCCGCATTCAAAATAAGATTGTTGGTATTTCTTTTGTGCCAGCTTGCCACAGTCACATTGAACATAGTACGGTATCGTGCGATTATATCCAGTGATCTCTATTTTCCAAGTGTCAAATGCTTTTCTAACCATGTTTTCCCCTCCAGATTATGTTTTGAAATGCTAACTGTTTACTTTTTTAGGAAAGATTCTATTTCTTAGCGCCTTTACTTTGAAATTAGGTTATAATTAAATGTCGCCTTCCCGCAGTCAGCGACTGGAGGGGGTGTGTTTACGTGTTTCTAGCATTTTTCTGTCCGCTTCTTGTTGGGCTATTAGTAGCTCTATTTGAGTATTGGCTAAATACCAAAGATAAGAAGTAAATGACTAATAGGCGACATTAGCCCATTAAAAACCCCTAGAGTATCCCATTACTCTAGGGGCTATGTGTTTACGTGTTCTTTTCTGCATTATAATTATAACATTTTTTAACGCAGTGAACAAGTTCTTGATTTTTATTTGATATCTACTTAAACTTGTTGAAGTGAGATTTTACTATATAAGATATCAAAAGATATCGAATCTTTCTTATTCATTTCAATAATTCGAATCAAATGTAGGAGCGTTTTTATTTGAATAAAGCAATAGCGGTAATAATCGTTGCAAAAACTGCTAAAAAGAAATCTCTTCTATCTTTCTGATCAATAATATCTTTTGTAAGCTTGAAATAGGCCAGCATTAATCCATTTGAAACTACCTTGAATATCCAAATTATCAAACACGAAACCAAAGTAATATTCAAATCAATTTTAGTTTTTTGTTTATAATAAAGTATTACCGTAAACATAATTGTTAGACTGATTAATGAAACTAAAAACTCGGATACAACTTTTTGATTCGAAAAATACATTTTATTCTCGTTAATAGCATTAG
>NZ_NGKY01000005.1:0-8383 GCF_002140855.1 Enterococcus sp. 7E2_DIV0204 | reverse complement strand
GTCTTTGGTCGATACTCGAACATAGCCTATTTTCGCCATTTTTACCCCTCAATCCCAAATCAATTATTTTACACCTAAATTTTACACTATAAATGGCGGTATAACAACTGTATCGGCTGTTAAATTTACGTATACTCAAAATTTACATACTGTTCAATCGTTCTAATGAAGATAGATAAATATCTTTGTCCTTTTCAAATCCTAAAAAATGTCTATTATTTTTTTTACATACAACTCCAGCTGTTCCACTCCCCCAAGCATTATCAAGTATCAAATCGCCTTCGTTAGAATATGTCTTTATGAAATATTCAACAAGTGATTCAGGCTTTTGTGTTGGGTGTATTGCTAATTTTTGTTTGTCAGTAGCAAAGGTCAATACACTACGTGGGTATCTTTCTGTAGAACCGCCACCAGAAATGCCTACTTTTGTTTTACCGTAATTACTACCGTCATTTTGGTGCTTAGTGTAGCTGTTTACTGGCTTATGTCCTGTAGTTTTTTGAGGATTGTAAGTAGGTAGTTTTTTATAAAATACAAGAACATTTTCATGTGCCTTCATTGGCATTTTTTTTGCATTTAAATGTCCAGTTGCAGTTGATTTTTCCCAAATCCATTCATATCTCAACATTTCTAAATTACTATTAGCAAGGATTTTATCAAAAGGTGTTTGAGCTGTAAGAACGATTGCCCCATTATCCTTTATGATCCGTTTATACTCTTTCCAAAGTGGTTCAAGAGGAATTAAACTGTCCCAATGGTTATTTGTGGTTGCATAGGGTAAATCACAAAAAATCATATCTATAGTATGATCTGGAATCCGTTTCATGCCTAATAAACAATTTTCATTAAAAACTTGATCCCACAGTTCAGTAACACTTTCTACTGTTTTCATTTCTTCACTTGCGACTTTAGTTAAAAAATGACCATACTGATTATTTTCAGATAATTTTTGAATTGCTCGATCTGTAGTTCCTAAATTGAGAATCACACGTTGTTTGACTTTGGTTCCTTCTCTATAATTCTCCGCTAAACTCCAATATAGAGTATTGTTTACTTTCCTTCTTTTCAAAAACATTTTGACACTACAACCTCCATTTTTTGACACTACATTTCCAATTTAAAGGATAGATTTTCTTATAAAATCTATCCTTTAAACTATCCCTTTTGCAATTAATCTTCCTTTTTAAGTCTACCCGCCAAATACAGATAAAAGAATATACTTAAATGTACATTAACAATGCTTAACAAAATAAAATATACAACTCCATGATCTGACTTGTTAAGGAATGAAACTATATCTACAAAGAAAACAGCTCCTGCTACACTCCAAAGAGCATGCTTATATTTATATAAGAGAACATTCCATACAAATGAACACAACAAAATAGCGGCTAAGACCCCTAATACTTCAATCATTTTATTCCTCCTTGTTATTCTTCAGCCTACTTCGACGAATACTAGTCATAGTAACAATATATTCAGCATCTATTCTTTCGTTGCTGCACCAGTCGCATAATTGATCTTGTAACCATCCTGAACGTTGAAAATATAAACGTTGTAGGCAAATTCATCTGTTTCAACACTTGCTGCTTCCATTTGTACACCACGAGCCACTAATTCATCGCCAATAAAATGAGGTGTTACTCGATAACGAACATGATTTCCTGTTAATCGGATATAATCCATGATTTGATTTTCATAGTTCAACATGTGTGGCGTGTTGAATTGCCTGGTACCCGTCATAAGGTTTTTCATATTATCATTTTCTCCAGTTAGCTGAAAGCCGACTAAGTGCGACCTGTTGTAGAGCCACTGACCATCGGGAAGTTTCTTTTGTTTCCATCCTGTAGGCTTAACAGTTAACGGCTCTCTTTCTTCAGTTGGAAATGATTCTTTTCCAATCAGAGCATTTGCTACACCGACACGATTGAGGTTATCTAAATCTGAAAACGTCTGCCATACGCCGTTTTGAAGTGATAAGTCTTCCTTTGTAAATACTGGCTGATTGTCATTTAGTACAACCTCTTGATATTTCCCATCAAATTCTGTTGGTAAATTAGTATCAGAATCGTTTATGATTCGTTCATCTGTTAACGTTTTTTGAATTGAGATTACTGAATTTTCAAGATTATCACATCCAGATAAAGCACCGACACTTACTGTTGCCAGAAAAATGAAAACTATTTTTTTTAGGTTATTCACCAATGATATCCTCCATTGCGTCTAATTCATTCGCAAAATTCAAAACATTCTCATCAAAAAGAAGAAGAGACTCTTTATTTTCTGCAAGCCATTTTCTGTTTGCTTCATTTGAAATTGCCCATTCTTTCAACTCTGGTGACATTCTATCTGTATCAACATCTTCCGCCATATAATTTTGTACCATTTCCGTCATTTCATCAGGAGTTACTAAGTTTCCTCCTACATATTCATGAAATAATAGGTCTTGTTGCGTTTCAAAAAGTCGTGGCTCGTTGATTAAATAGTATCGGTCTGCTCTTGATTCACAGAAATAATAATCGGATTTTACAGTAGCAACTAGTTCACCTAGATAGCCTTCTTCTACAGAATCAATCCCTTCGATTCCCTGCCATTCTGTATAACGTTGCTTCGTTAATTCTGATCGTTCCCACGCCCATTTAATAAGCTTCTTCTCACGTCCCAATTGTGCATAGAGCGCAGGATTATATTCCTTTAATAAAGAAATTAATTCTAATCCTCGTTCGTTAATGTACACAAGTTTATTTTCAGCAGCAATTACTTTCAGTTGATTCTCATCGGAAATAAGCTCCGTATAGTTGTCATTCACATAATCGTAAAAATGTTGAACCGCTTCTACCTCTTTAAAATCAATAGTAGATTCGATATTAACAAGCCTATGATAATACGCATACCGTTCAACCTCTTGTTGTTCTTTTGATCCACGCAATAACTCGATTATTACAGCTTTTGATCCAGTTGTTTGATCCATGATCGTTCCTCCTTTTAATTGTTGTCCTCTACATTCTCCAAAAATGTTTCAAAAGGACAATTGAAATATTCAGCAAACTTCCCGACAACTTCAATACTAGGTACTCGTTGTTCGTTTTCATAACGTGATATAGACGTACGATCAACACCAATATCAGAAGAAAGCTGTCGGACAGTTAAATGATGTTGTTCACGTAGTTCTTTTAATTTTATTCCAGAAAATTTAATCATGTTGTTCTCCTTTTGTCCCCTTTTTGGTGACAAACAAAGTATACCTTAATCATGAAAAAAATACAACGACTATCTACATTGATAAATCCGTTTCTATTTCCATTTGTGTCTGAACTTCATTCACTTGTTGTGCGTTTTCTTTTCGTAATGCAAGTTCATCTAAATCTACACCTAATTCAATTGCTTCATCTATTAGACGTAATCGTTGCTGCTTCTCGTTTAGTTCTTGAGATCGATCAAACGGTTTATTGACTTGTGCTTTTAGCTCAGATAAATTTCGTTGTTCTTCTGTCAATAACGTCGTTGTACGATTGACGGCTTTCTCTAGTTCACTTTTGAAATTTCCCAATTTAATCATTGGACTAAGTGGACTATCTGTTTTGATTTGTAAATGGTATGTTGATTCACCAATTACTTGTAGATTCATATCAGAGCTATTAAGAACAAATGTATTGAAATGTACCTTAAACCCATTCATTTCAGCTATCACTTGTTGGCGCATCTCTTTTAAATCTAATGATGTTGCACGAACCTCACTAATACGATCCAAAAAGGCTTGCCCAATCTCTACTTTCTTTTCGTCTTTAAACGTTTGACCGTTGATTATACATTCAAAAGAATTTCCGTTTGTTGTGTGAAGGTCATACATATCAATATCTTGTTCAATCTGCATAAGACGTTCCTCATATGCAGGAATCATTTTTTTTGCCTGCTCAATTTCATGTTGCATGGTACTATTTTGTTGGTAATGATTCGATTTTAGAATCGTCAATCGTCGAACATCATTTTCTAAGTCGGCACGCTCCTTGACTAACGGATTACCAGTAGCTAATGCCTTGACTTCACTCGCTTCAACAACTAATTCATCCACATCGTCAGTTGACCGAGTTAGTGCTTTAGAACTCATGATTTGTGTAATATACGTCAGTTTTTGCTCTTGTATTTGGAACAAATAACTGTCAAATGTTCCCTTTGTAATGTACGTATAGCTATATACATCACTAAATTCGTTTCCTTGACGTTCTATTCGTCCCAAACGTTGTTCTAAATCAGACGGTCTCCAGGGGCAATCCAAGTTATGAATCGCAATTAATCGATTTTGCACATTCACACCAGTTCCTAACTTTTCTGTACTACCAAGCAATATTCTCACTGAACCAGTTCGTACATCTTTGAATAGTTTTTCTTTTTGAATATCGTTTGCTGCATCATGAATAAATTGGATTTCCGATTCAGGAATCTCTTTTTCTACTAAAAGAGATTTTAATGCATCATACACATTAAATTTTTTCGCTGAAGGTGTGCCAATATCACTAAAAATGATTTGTGCTGCTCGTGAATCGCCGTGTTTTTTCCATAACTCAAATACGTTTTCGGCACAAACAGCCAATTTATTACTATCTTCTCTTGTGTACATATCTTCTGATAACAAACGTGGATCAAGCGCCATTCTTCGGGCTTCACTTGTAATTTTCAACATATTATCTTCCGTTGGTGATACAGACCCACTTCTGATTGCTTCAGATCGCAAGGCTAATTCTTCCATTTTCATTTGTTGCATAGTTGTTGCCGCTGTATCAACTAGAATTTTAGTCAAGTTCGGAGTAGGCAACTTTAACATATCTGCAGTTTGGACATCGGCAAAACGAGAAAATTGCACCATTAATTCAGGAATATTATGAAATTTTGAAAATCGAGAACGGACACGATAACCACTCGCTTCTGGTGTCATTTCTAATTTATTTTCTACTTCACCAAAAACACCTTGCCAATCATCAAAATGTGTCACGTCTAATTCTTCTAAAATATCTGGAGCTAAATAACGATTCATGGTATACAGTTCACACATTGAATTGCTAATTGGCGTACCTGTCGCAAAAACAACCCCACGTCCATTATTTTCTTGTTGGATATATTGTATTTTCGCTAACATATCCAATGACTTATTGGCACTCGTAGTTGAAATACCTGCAACGTTCCCAAGTTTGGTTCGAACACCTAAATTTTTATACATGTGAGCTTCATCTACAAAGATAAAATCAACACCTAAGTCCTCAAAATCAAGAATACGGTCACGATCCATACTATGAAGCTGTTTTTCTAAGCGTTCTTCTGCACGTTTCAATTCCCCTTTAATTGCTTTAAAAGAGTGACTGTCTTCTTCACAACTCATCAACATATCTTCTAATTCAGTCAGTTCATTTTCAAGAAACTCTTGATATCGTTCTTTTGATAGTGGTGTTTTTGCAAACTGTGTATGCCCCATGACAATAGCATCATACGTACCAGTTGCCACTTTTGATATAAATTGCTTACGGTTTTCTTTTTTGAAATCTTCATCGGTTGCAATCAACACTTTTTTATCAGGATACGCACGTAAAATTTCTTCCCCAAAAGGACGAATCAGCGATTTAGGAACGAGGTAAAGTGGCTTTTTAGCAAGTCCCAACTCTTTCAACTTCATTCCAGAAGCGATCATAGAGAGAGTTTTCCCACTCCCAACAACATGAGCCAGTAACCCTCTACCTTCTGTTACTATTCGCTGAACAGCATTTCTTTGGTGTTCCCTTAGCTCTATTGACTGATTCATTGTGCCAAAAGTAAGTGAAGAACCATCATATTTCCGTACAACAAATCGATTAAATCGCTCATTATAAATTGTTTCTAACGTCGTTCGTCTTATATCTGACGATTCTACCCACGTTTTAAATTCTGTACGCAACATCTCTTGTTTTTCTCGGCAAAGTAATGTGGCTTCGGGATCTAAAATCTTTTTGTCTACAAGCTTTCCATTACCATCATCCACTTGTATCGTCTGCATAATCGTGGTGTTCTTGAAATTTAACAAATCTTCAAACAAAGCATAAGCGTTGCGATCCTTAGTACCATAGGTCTTTGTCACCAACGGACTATGAAAATACGACTTATTCGAGATAAAGTATTCTTTAGAATGAGGATTCAATTCTAAATGAAAAACATTATTCTTTGCATATCCGCCCATATCAAAGGTTTCTTCCATGAAATCGATATAGTATTCTTGTGGTATCCATGTCGTCCCTACTTGATAATTAATATCCGCAAGAGTTAAATCCAGCGGAATGATTTTTTCAAGCGCAACACGATTGGGTTCAAATTGATCATTTCCCTCAGAGATAGCTTGTTCAACTGTTGACAACTTAGTTTTCACGTCTCCAGATAGATACTCACTTGCTGATTCATACTGATTTGTTTCAGGATTCAGATAAATTTCAGACCCTAGTTCTTCGATCAATTCTTCCATTGTTTTACCAGATATTTGCTTCATGTATTCAAAATCTATCGTTTGTTTCGTATTAACAGATAACTGTAAGGCTTCCAGTGCAGTGTCCACTTTTGTGATTGTTTTTTGAGGACGAATAGTCGCATGGTCAAATAGTTCAGATTTCTTATAATGAATAGTTCCTTCTGCATCCTCAAACTGTATTTCTGCTGAACAAAGTAGCGGATAATAATCGTCTGATCGGAACTCTCGTTTATTCTCACGATTGTGTATATAACCAAAAGATTGAACAAAATTATCATACAGTTTATTTACAGCAGTTAATTGCTCTTGAAATTCTGTTACATCATAATCTTCAATTTTTTGAATACGGATCAATTCTTTGATTTCATTACGTAACTCAATCATTCCTTGCACACGTTTGACACTTTTCTTATTTCGAGGTGCAATCTCTTTAATGGATTCGTTGTCGTTATAAAATATTTGTCCGTTGTCTATCACATACGTAAATGCTTCAGTATCTTTAAGTAAATCCTTTTCTGCTTCAGAGGAGTGTTGTTCAGGTACTTTATGTGGTTGAAGAGTATTCATCGGTACAGTTTCGTATTCAAAAGAAACCTCACTGTTTTTAAATAATGTTCGGTAATCTGTCGTAGGTTTGACACTTAACGTTTGACCATTGAAATTCTTTACAAACAATTCTCCTAATACATGATCGGGATTATTAACAAAATAGTGGTTCGGTGTATGGTCATTCACAGCTCCGTTTACCCAATCAGGACGTTCACTTTGTTCACTCATTTGCTCTTTTGTCTTTTTCTGGAAAAATAACAAATCACTTGTGACATCCGTATTCGCAGTAGATCTAAATGCATTGTTTGGTAATCTGAAACCTCCCACTAAATTAGCCTCTCGTGCAATACTTTCACGAAGGCGTATATCTGCTTTATCCATTGTTCCTGTAGACGTAATGAACGCTAAAATACCACCTTCTCGAACTAAATCCATTGATTTCTTGAAAAAATAGTCATGGATCATCATATTAGAATAGGTGGCATCAGATAAGGTTAAATTATTAAAAGGAACATTCCCAACCACAACATCAAAAGAGCCATTTTTAAACATGGTTTGTTCAAATCCCTTAACATGAACCATCGTGGACGGGTGTAATTGTTTGGCAATTTCCCCCGTGATTGAATCAATCTCTACACCTACTAATTCAGACTGATCTCTGAGTGTTTTTGGCATAGCACTGAAAAAATTACCCGAACCCATAGCGGGATCAAGAACTCGTCCGCCAGAGAAACCTGCTTTTTCTAGTTTATTCCAAATTTCTTCTATAAAGCTTGGATCAGTAAAGTAAGACGTTAAACTACTGTCTTCTATCGAACGATACTCGTCTGGTGTCATAAGCATTTGTAGCGTTCTACGTTCTTTTTGGAATCGATCTTTTCGTGTATCAAATAAATCATTCGCAACACCACCCCATCCTGAATAACGACTAATGACTTGTTGTTCCTCTGAAGTAGCCAGTCGATTATCTGTCGTTATTTGTTTAGATAGACGTATCGCTTCAATATTATCTTCAATCTTTTTCACAACGCCTGCTGAATAGATAGGATCACCACTAGTTGTAAAAGAGAAGTCTTTCTTTGGATATTCACTACTCGTAACTGTAGGAGAAGTTTCTTCTGCGGAGAAGTCATCAAATAACGACAGTTCTCTTTCCACTTCATTTGTATCATCATTGAGTGACTTTTGATTAGTTGGAGAAGGCATTTCATCTATTTCAATAATACCTTTATCGTCAATATCATACGGATTTTCTTTGACAGGAATACGTTGTTGTTCCTTCTCTTTTAGCTGTTCTATAGCTAAATTTTGTACTTGATTAATAGAGTTTATAAGAGTGGTACTCATATT
>NZ_NGKY01000004.1:120480-122219 GCF_002140855.1 Enterococcus sp. 7E2_DIV0204 | reverse complement strand
ATTGCTTTTTTAAAGGTAATAGAAATATGAGTTTTTTTACATGGGTTCAAATGTGTGAGAATTCGTGAAAGCAAAGATGGACATAGGCAAATGATAGCAATCTAAGAAGTACTATGTTTAATGATAATACATTACCAATAGTGATATATTAGTAATGTATTACTATTGGTAATAAAAAAGAAGACTAATATAAGTCTTCTTCAATACCATTCATGAAATCAGTAAAGTTTTCAATGTTAATGGGGTATTTGCTATAGTCCTTAACATGTTTATTTGCTTCTTCTTCAGTAATGAGACCTAATTGGAGAAAATGCTGCCAAATAGCATTGTCAACAAAATCTGAGATAAATCCTTTTGTACCAGGAATTTTTTTATTACGTTTTTTATCTCTATATACTAGACTTTCTAGGCCGTCAACAGTATCTTGGCGTAATTTATACGTACGAGGAATCATTTCTGAGACATTCTGCTGATTTTGCCTGATCAATCCAAACTTATTTGAGTTATCTGAAGTAGAAGTAGTATCCGATGTACGTTCCTCGTCCGTAGGAATCGTTTCTACTACAGTATTGGTAAGGTTATTGGTTGGATTAAGGAGAGTTTCATTTTGTAAATCGTCCTCCGGAGTCTCAACATTATCTAACTCTTCGTCAAAAGCAGAACTAAAATCACCAGCAGCTCTTTTTTTTCTGGCCATTATTCTTCACCCTCACTATCTTCATGTAATTGCACAGGAATGTCCAAAGTTTTTCCTTCAGTACTTAACAAACCTAATCTGTTCATTTCATTTATTAGTTTATAAAAATTTTGGGCAAACTTGTTACTTGGATCGTTCATAGTAATAGGAAGTCCGTTTCTAACAAGTTTATCAGCAAAGGTAATAGATCTAGGTATTTCGGTATCAAAATAATGATAATTGTTTCGATTGGTATATTTCATCATAGAATTAATCATTTTAGCATGTAGGTTTGTATTGTAAACTTTATTAGCTAGAACACCGCCGATTCGAAGATTTGGATTGTACTTTTCTTTAAGCGTTAAAACTCTAGATATCAAGTGTGTTACCCCGTCAACACCATTTAAATCAGGTTCATAAGGGACAATTACTACGTCTGCTATAGATAGTACAGAAGATGTAACTTGTTTTAGTTCGGGAGGAGTATCATAAATTATGAAATCGTACTTTTCTTGAACGTTATCAAATGATCCAGCTAGTGCATTAAAATAATTTGCGCTAGGATCGATGATGTTTGTCATTTTATTTTTAAGCCCTTCGATTGTCATTAGTTCAGAAATATTATTTTTAAACTTTTTTACCAATGAAACAAACCATTCTAAAATGGAATCTCTGAATTCTTCCATTTTGTCGAATTCTAGATAGTTGTTATCTGAGTTCGCTGGCAAGACATCGATGTTACTATCATATGTACTGACAATGGTTTCTTCAACAGTTGCTGTTCCCATAAATACATCATAGATAGTGTTCTGATCGTTACCGACTTTAACTCTAAATGATTTAGTGGTATTCCCTTGTGCATCAGTATCGACTACTAAAATTTTTGCGTCTGGAAAGGCCTTTCTAAGCGCACCAGTGATATTAATTGTTATAAGCGTTTTTCCAACTCCGCCTTTATTCGCTGCTACTGTGATGCCTACTGCCATGTGATTACCTCTTTTCTTTAAAAATAAATTTAAAGTAATTTTTTGTGAATTTAATATATTACTATTGAGAATAAACT
>NZ_NGKY01000004.1:112282-112863 GCF_002140855.1 Enterococcus sp. 7E2_DIV0204 | reverse complement strand
TTAGAACTATATTACTAATATATTACTAACCTAAATATATTAGTAATGGTAATATATTTTATTGTAAATACAAATAGAGCCCATTGTAAATACATTTAATTGAGTAATATAAATTATGTTGGATATTTTGAATTGATTGTACTCGAAATTTGTGGTAATCTAATGACGATAGTTGTTGTTGTTTCTAACAACAAAAGGAGGAAGGGTATGGAGGAAGGTAGCAAACAATACAGAAATGAATATGATCGTTTCGTTCTTAAATTTTTAGTTAAAAATTATTATATAAGCAGAGTTGAACTTTCAAAAGCAATAGGTCTATCTCCTAGTTACGTAAGGGAATTTGATAATGGAACTAGAAGTTTTGGAAATGAAGCACTAGATCGTTTAGAGGAAATGATTTACGCAAAATATGACCCCATTTTATCTAAACACAGCTATGCCTTAGAGCAAGCTAGAATTGCTATTCTAAAGGTAAAAAGTGAAGAGGAATTACAAAATTTTCGAAACAGAATTGACGATATGTTGGAATTGTAAGATAAAAAAATAGTTTACAAAATTTTATAAGTAGGTTAATCTAACTT
>NZ_NGKY01000004.1:108097-110604 GCF_002140855.1 Enterococcus sp. 7E2_DIV0204 | reverse complement strand
ACCCAAACTATGTGTTCCTATTGTCTCAATTTCTATAAAATATTTAAGTGTTTTCAAGGTCACTTTATTAATGTTATTATAGCAAATTTTGACAAAAAATACAATAGATTTAGGCTTATTTGTTGCGCAAAATTAGCTGTGTTGCTAGTTTCTTCGTAGTAAATTTGATAGCTACAGTATTGTTGAGGACACAAGGGTACCTTTGTGTCCTCTTTTTTTGGAAAGGAAACCAAAATGAATATACTGGAGCAAGACCTAAATCTTATTTATGCTGCAATTTTAAAGGGCGGATTGAGACAATATAAATTTAAAAATAGCAACTTGCGTCCTTTTGTTCAGCAACCAGAGGGAAAAAAGGGTGCTATATTTGGTTTCCGCTCGAAAGAGGCAATGGGGGTTGCTCGTGGTGTAGTGTTAACTTCGGAAGAAGCACTATGGGAAAACGAGAACTCATTTACTCATTGGACACCAAATGTGTTTAGATATGGAACCTATACGGACGATCGCAGGCTTTTTGTAACAGGACACAAGGACCAGAACTTGAAACAGATTAATACGTTTATGATTGATATAGATGTTAAAGTTGGTCAATCATGCTCCGGACAAGATATTATGGATCGTAGCATAGATTTAGGTTTTCTACCCACTATGATTTTGGAAACTCCAGGTGGCTACCAGGTATATTATGTACTGGAAAATCCCTGGTTTATTTCTAATGCAAGTGGTTATAATTCAGTTAAAATCGCAAGAAATGTCTCGAATAATTTGAGACGATATTTTGCCGAAGAATTACCAGTTGATATGGGCTGCAACCATTTTGGGATCGCTCGAATACCTAGAAATGACAACATTTTGCAGTATAATTCAGAAATGACTTATGACATGCAAACCTTAATAGACTGGTCTTTTGAGTACTCTTCAGACAACGTAATTGAAATAGAAAAACCTAAATTATACTTAGTGCCAAAGAAAAGTAAACAAAAGAATGCTGCTTGGGTTGATCAACTGCTTAATAATACTCAAATCGAGGGAGACAGAGGCTTACTTGGGCGCAATAGTGCGATTTTTACTATGGCCTTAGCTTATTATTCTTCCGGAGAATCACTAGAAGATTGCTATAATGACATGGATGTATTCAACTCTAATTTAGGTAATAAAGCGTTAAAAGATACTGAAGTAAGACGGGCGGTTGAGTCAGCATACTCTGGAAAATACCACCAAGCAGAACAGGAAAAGATTGATTTACTTATCGAAAGTTGGGGTTCACAAAAGACTTCTAAGGCTTTGTTTAGTAAAAGAAAAGGGGACAGTGGGTATAGAAGTCACCCAAGTACCTGGTATAAATTCAAGAAAAATCGATCAGAGAGAAAATATTCTCATAAGCATGAATGGAAAGCAGACTTACTGGCATTTTTGAAGGATAAAAGTTATACGTACAAACCTTATTTTGTAACGACAAAGAGAGAATTAGCAGAAGAATTAAAGATTCCTAACCGTTCTCTAGACAAAGTTCTGAAGGAAATGCAACAGGAGGGTAGGCTGTTTTACTCTGTAAAAGCTGGTAGAGGTGGCGGAATTAGAATTGCCACTAGAAATGCATTAGTTCAAACAATTTTAAATGTCAAAAAGGAAGTACAATATGCATATGTAGATGCCATTTTGAGTCTTTTTCCTGTTGCAGGTAAAGTAGTCAATCAACTGTTAAAAGCCCATAAAATAAGTGATAAAGTGTGCCAGCAGCTAGACTTTGGAGACTTGGATACTGGTTAAAATTAAACCTGCAAAATGCCAATTACTTTATATCTAGGATACTTTGGCCTTTCTTATAGACGTTCTCGTTGTCTTTGTTAATCATTTGTTTGTTTTAATCGCTGGTGTGTTGATCTGATGTTAATTGGTCATTATTTCTTGGGTAGTAGCATTTATTTAGAGTGATAAACACAAAAAAGATCGATCAGAACGTAAGAGGACATACATGTATGAGTTGAAAGTAGATAATTAGAGTACCTTGGGGAGAGAATGCTATCGATATCCTCTAGAAATCGAATTGAATTGACTAAGAGTGAATTACAAGTAGTTGTACAATACCATGATAAATCTATACCAAAGGGAGCACTATACAATGCTTTTAACTCGTTAAAAGCTGTCTTATGTGGTGGATTATTCGTGGCAACAAGAAAAGCGTTGAACCGCATGATAATAGTGGTGAATCAGCACGTCAAAAAGGCGTATAAAAACTCTACAAGAACATTTTTAAAGAAGCAGCTATACTAACTAAGATGACTGAAACACTAGGAACAGAGAAAAAACATGGTTTTTTGGTGAGCAAACAAATCTATGGGATACTGGCTAAATTAAAATATGTACACTGCCAATACATTATATCTAGGATACGTTTCTTGCTTTGTTGTATAATGTGTTTAAATATTTTTTATTTTACTTTTAGTACCTTGGAGGTTGATTATGGAGACAAAAAAGATTAACGATTTATTGCGACAAGTTAGAAT
>NZ_NGKY01000004.1:97991-101347 GCF_002140855.1 Enterococcus sp. 7E2_DIV0204 | reverse complement strand
CTTTTTTTATTGAATTCCTCTATATTAGATTTAATAAGTATACGAGAGGAGTGAAAAAAATGACTTTTAAAACGAGAGAAATATTATCGACACTAGCTGTTTGTGGAATGATATTATCGGTAACGTTACCAATTTTATTAAGTTAAGAAAAAATTTATTATTTCACACAAAAAGGTATTTGTAGCATTACTACTTGCAATTGAAAAAAGTATGTGCTACTGTTTAATCACAAAGTAAGAAAGAGTAAAACTGACTTTAAGAAGTTAGCGAACAACAAAATAAAGAGCCCGTTATAATCCCTTCCAGCTAATCGGATTGCCGTCCTTTTAGAAGGTCAAGCGGAATTATAACGTGAACAGTCCATGTATGTAGCACATGAAACTTGTCAGGCTCCTAGTTGCAACTAACGTCACAACGTCTTATTATAGCAATTCTTTACAGAAATTAACAGGGGAATAAGTGTTTTCTGTTAAGGTATAGTTCTACACATTCATTTATTTAACTCAGTAAACCGCTGCTGTATTAAATTAAAAGCGTATTTGTGTAGAATTGTATCAGTAGTAAATGGATTTATAATAAAACACGGGTGTGATAGTTGCAATTTAAGGGGTGAGATACAGTAAAATGTGTCTCACCCCTTTTTTGTTGTTCGTTTGTTCGTTAACTTGTCAAAGTGAATAGGAGAGGAGAGATTTATTTATGCCAACGACAATCATGACACCAGAAGAAGTGTTGAAATACGGAAAAAGAGTGATTCTTTTTCAAAAAGGAAAAGGGAGGCACAAAGAAGAATTTGTCATACAAGATAATCGGATATTTCAACAAGCTTTTCTGTTTATCGGGGACCGAAAACATATACAGAAAACAAATCCAGTTGAGATTATGGATATTTACGATCAAATTGAACGTGTGTATTCACAACAAAGAAAAGGTGTGTTAATTGCACGACGATCTGGAAATTATGCGAGTAATCAGAAGCGCCTTTTACCTCTGAAGAAAACAGGTAAGGGAATGGGCGCAACATTACAGGGCGCTCAATTAGCGAAAGCTGCTTATCCGTTGATTTGTGAAGAGAACCAACCAGATATTGTGAAAAGACGTGCGCAGCAACGACTAAAACAAGCAAAAAAAGAGGAGGACGAAAAGAAACTATTGAAACAATAAAAAAAGCAACTCCAACAAACTTAATCAAATAGAAAATTAGCCTCTTCTTATTTGCTAATTTAAAACAAACGAATTAGCAACACATGTTTCAGGCAATTTCAGACTTTTTTAGAGCTAACTCGAAAGCTTATGAACTTAGGTTGAGAAGATAACTAAAACAAGCCACGATGAATAATTATCGATTGTTGACTAGTTGATCCAGGTAGAGGAAGCAAGACAACGCCTATTTTTAACCGATAGGATGGAAAACTGAGAAAGAACGAAAGAAGACGAAACCTATATGTCGGTGTGCAATGACCGCCCTGTTCATCAGCGTGACTACTAAGGGACAGGGGTTAGAACTACAACAGTAAAAATGTCACAATACACGGAGAGAATGATCTAAAGATCATTAACTTGCTCAGGCGTACGAGAGGTTCGTATGTCGTTTCCGAGAGTTTGGGGTGAACGGATGCTTAAACCCTGCGACAGCAACACTATTGCGTAACAAAAAAATTAGTAAATAAGAGAAGGCTAATGAATTTTAGGTGTCACACCCATTTCAATTGGGTGTGACACCCGAAGGAGGGAATGACGTGGCTTCAAACAAGAGAAGGTATATTACATTTACAGATCAAATGGACGAAGATTTAGCGTTTCTCCTGGATAAAAAACGGAAGGAACGCAAGAAAGCAGGAAACAATCGTCAGTATCACGAAAAGGATATGCTTGCTGAAGTTTTACACCAGGCACGTGAAATCAAAGAAGCTTTTGGATAGGAGGTGTACGAATGAAAATTTCAGATATTGTTAGAATAGTTCTAGGTTTTTTGTTGGGTGCGATAGTAACAATTTGTATTTTGTTATTTTTGACTGTCTTCAATTTTTGGTATGCTATTGAAGGGTTCACCTCTATATCAGAATTTCTTTTCTTTTTAGTTGTTATGATAAATGGATTAGCTTTAATACCCTTAACATACTTATTTATTTACCGAATAATACTTTCCAATAATGGAAGACAAAGAGTGCGAAACTTCATCGAAAGTTGTTATAGCTAATGGTAAGTGCCCCGAAGAACGTTCAGTTTGAATTTTTAAAATATGTTGAGAAGAGTAAAATTTTAGTGATGGCTTTGTTAATAGTGTCTCAATCACAATAAAGTCAAGAAAATAAAGGAGAATGAACCATGCCAAAGAAAAAGAACAGTAGTTTTGAATCGAGTATTCATGTCTATCGAGCAATGCAGCGAATGACCCAACAAATATTAGCCGATAAGGTAGGTGTATCACGTCAAACGATTATTCAATTAGAGCGAAATCGGTATAACCCGTCACTATTATTGGCCCACGATATAGCAGCTGTTTTTGAAGTGCCGATCGAACAAATTTTTACTTTTAGCAAAATAGAGGAGGAACAACGAGATGAAATTATACAGAGTTGAGCGTCATGGAGAGTTTGGCTTTTCAAGAACATATTGGACGACAGAATTAGAAGCTGCTAAACAGGACTATGAAAAGGAAAAAGAGGATTGGTATGATGATGAAGTATACGAGGATGACACAATCCAACTTGTTGAGATTGAGGTTCCTGAGGAAGTGTTTGAAGAATTTGAAGATGATTCAACTACTTTACAAGAAGAAGTCATGTGTATTGATCCAGACGATGAAGAGCAAGATGGATATGTTTCTTCCTATTGGCATACGAAGATAGAAATGAAAGCAGGAAAAAACGATGAGTTATAACTATTATTATTTTGAATCCCCCTACAAAGCCTGGATCATTGCTACTGAACCAGATGAAGCGGTTGTCGCCTATCAAACAACTGTTTCAACAATTCAAGATGGTGTGTCATTTGAGGCAGTGAGTGATTTGGAATTTTTAGAATCATTTGCAGGAACAACGACAGAAGAAATGCCTACGATAGAACGTGGGTTGACAAATGCAGCACTAACTATAAAAGATTGTTTGTTTGATTTAGCTCAAAACAATAGAACCGCAAAAATATTAGCTGTAGATCAAGCATTGATATAGAAAACACTTGATAAAAAGTGAGTAATAATTTACGCTTGTAGTATCAACTCGATTCTTCGTTTCCTATAGAAAAGAGGGAGAATATGGATAATCAAGAAGAGAAAGACCTTAGATGGAATGAACTGCTTCTTTTATTAGATATAGATCCAGAGTGGTTCAAAAAGCCTGATACAGAGCGTTACA
>NZ_NGKY01000004.1:58223-93425 GCF_002140855.1 Enterococcus sp. 7E2_DIV0204 | reverse complement strand
TGGCTATACAGGGAACAACGGTGGTTATGTCGCACCAGAAGCACCAACGAATGGTGGCTACACACCACCTGCAAGTAATGGAGGTTCAACAGGTGGCGGAAGCACACCTGCACCACAAGCACCGTCTCAACCGTCTAACGGTGGAGGTGGACGAGGAGAAATGACACAAGAAGACTTGAATCAAGCGGAAAAAGATGCCGCAAATAGTGATCCAACAAAAGATCCAAATAGTCCTTGGTTTAAACCTTAACACTGAATTAAATAATTGAATGGAAGAAGCAACCAGAAATATTTTGGTTGCTTCTTTTTGTTCTTTAAAGGAGAGATTAACATGATTCGTATTCGTTCCCCTTAATATGGACTGGAGTTAAGCACGTTCTTCCCCAAACTAAGAAGAAGGAGAAAAATTGATGAAGAAAAAAAGAACGAAACGTACACTGAAACAGCGAATAAAACAAGTCGGCAGCTGGTTTGGATTATTGCTGTTACTAATAGGTGGACTGGCAGGACTTCCTCCCTCTGGAAGTGAAATAGCGGATGCGTTAACCTTACCAGAAGGGGCAACACAAGTTGGGACAATCAATAATGCCCCCGTCATTAAGTCGCCAACCGATAATATGGCCAGTCAAACTTTTCAAGATATTTTAGCAGGACTTTTAGAAGGTGCCGGTAACCCCACTTACATTATCAATCAGGCTGCTTGGGGATCGTCCACTAAGCTTTATAATGGAAAACCGCTATCAAGTATCAGTTCTGCGGCAACGACTATATTGGGAGCGGATGGCTTCTTACCTAATGATAGTGCAATTGAATTAAATGTAGGTCAAACAGCTTATATTCAAAATGTAGGTACATCGATTAAAACTTCTGATGGTTCATTGGTTCCGATTTCTTTAGCTGTTACTGTTAATAGTGCAGTAGAACCAGACGGAACACCTTATAAAACAGTCTTAATGGGTGCAAAATCTCAAAACAGTGTAATTACATTTGGTTGGGGGTCTATTGTTCGTGGCGGATCAAACACGGGCGGTGGACAAACAGAAGGCGGAGGTGTAGGTGGAGAATCCTCCGATGGTACGCTGTTCGGATATATCGACTCTGTTTCGTATACATTAGCGTTCATTAACAGCGATACTGGTGAACTTTTACCAGAAAATGATACGTTAATGCCAATCAAAAATTCTGATATTGATGCGAATCAACTTGCAACTATGGGTGGTGAAGGGGCTTTAGGATACGTACTATCACCTGACACGGCGTTAACACAAGTTGGTAATGGTTTCCGATCAACTTCTGATGGTGCAATCAATGAGGATTCATCTGATTTAACGGAAAATAGTTATGTTGTACTGAAAAAATACAATAACAATGCCGTGCAATATAAATACATGGATGGTGCAGGAAATCACTTGGATATTGTCTCTGGTCACTTTGGCAATACGCCTTTCAAGATCAGTGAACTTCTAGGCGGTTTCCTTGAAATCAATAAAACCGTTGCTGGTTTTGGAAACAAGCCTTGGAATAGCAACTATTCATTTGACAAGCTAGTCTTTGATGTAAAAGACAAAGACGGAAAAGTGTTAGATACGATCAAGCTAGACAAAAATGGGTACGGTAAATCGAAACGAATCATGAAAGGAAATTATACGGTTGTGGAACGTTCGACAGGATGGTCAGCGACAGGTCAAACGGTTCGTCCAAATGAAAGTACCATTATTAAAACAGGGGAAACAACAACGCTGAAGCTAGAAAATAAACCCGTTGTCGGTCAAAACACTCTACAAAAAGTGGATCAAGACACTGGAAAAGTACAAAACGGCAAAGCAGATCTAACGTCTGCGATTTATCAGCTGTTCTACAATGAGGATGCGACAGGTTCTTCTCCACATAAAAAAGGTGATCCTGTTAAATGGAGTGACAAACCCGCACCAAAACTATTAACAGGTGAAAAAGTAACAAGTGCCTTAGTCGGTGGGAAGACAGTGAACTTTGGCGATGCTGTCGCATTAAAAGTAGACAAAACGTCCTTACAAGTCTCTGTTGGCAACTTAGCATTAGGGAAATATACGTGGAAAGAAATTGATGCAGGGGAAGGATACACAGTTGATCCAACCAACCATGATTTTGAAATCAAATACAAAGACGAAAAAACGGAAAACGTGGTTACGTCTGACGTAACGTCAAAAGAGCGTGTGATCGATGCTGCAATCAAATTAAACAAGAAATTCACCTTACCAAATAATGAAGGGTCTTCAGGATTCAACGATATTGAATTTGTCGCTACTCCATTAGAGGGAACAGTTGCTGAACCAGTCACAATGATTACAGGTGTTGATCCAGTCACAGGTGATGACGGGTACGCCTTCGGTAATTTAGTTTATGGTGATTGGGTACTAGAAGAAAAGAGTGAACCAGAAGGTCGTGAGAAAATCAGACCAATTTATATTCGTATGACGACAGATCGTGAAAAAGATCGTCTAACGATCACTGCTAGTTATGAAGAAGATCCAACTAAACCTGTATTCTCTAAACGTGAATATGCGCTCCAAGACAGCAGCTCAGAGAAAAATCCAAACAGTCAAGGGACAGTTGGTAGTGTGACAGCTAAGAAACCAACAATCAGCTTGTCTACGATCCACTTGAATAACAACCCTGTGACACCAGAAGAACCTACACCGCCGACACCTCCAACAAAAGATGTCACAAAAGAAGACGGTGGGGAATCGATAAATGAAGGAAATGTGGCGTTAAATTCAGATTTCTTTTATGAGTTAAATGCAAGTATTTTGAAACCAAACCGCAAAGACACAACAACTTGGACGATCCATGACGATTATGATGAAACATTTGATCGATACAATGGCTGGTTCAAACTATACGCAACGACAGACTTTGACACTTACAAAGCAGGGGACGAATTACCAAATGAATTCGTCAAAGCAGAAGATAAGGACGGCAAGGTCTTATTTACTGCTCAAAAAGCATTCTTAGACGTTGTAAAAAAGCATAAAGACAAAGAGGTAGGTTTTAGTATTCATGCTTCTTTCTATCGCTTCAAAGACTCTGAGAAGGTAATAAACACTTTCGTGGAAACGATCAATGATCTAAAACAGGATTCCAACGAAGTCGTGACAAAAACACCTAAACCTGAACCACATAAGTTTGATTTATCGAAAGAAAAGGTTGATTTAACAGGAGACAAACTTTTAGATGATGATTCAGAAATGAAGGATCGTTACGAAGACTCAAATAAAGATCCATACAACGACAAGACAGACAACAACGAAAAAGAAAATATCAACACAACTGAAGTTAAGCCAGGACAAACGCTTGTTTATCAATTATGGTTAGATACTCGTCCGTTTGACCAAACCAGTAAACTAACGTCATTAAAAATGGTAGATACGTACGACAAAGCTTCTTTGACCACTGATCCTAAAACGGTTAAAGTCTACAATGCCAAAGGTGAAGACGTGACCCAATCCTTTAAAGTAGAGGACAAAGACGGTGTATTAACGATTGCAGCGAATGTCTTCAAAAAAGCGAAAAACTCAAAAGGGGAAGAGGTATCGATCGTGGATACTGAAAAAATTCCTTTAGGCCAGATTTATAAGATCGATGCGCCAATGACCGTGAAGAAGGATGTTAAACCAGGAATCGATATAATCAATAAAGCCGATCAGCAATGGCAAGATTCCGATGGAACGAAAGATCACCACATTACGGAGAAGCGTGTAAATAAAACACCTAAAGCACAAGATCCAAAAAAAGAAGAACCAAAAAATCCAGTTGAAAAAGTAGCTGACAAAGTATTGCCACATACTGGCGATAGTCCAACAAGTATTTTTATCAAAGTATTAGGTTGGGTGATTGTTTTAGGCAGCATTATCTTTTTCACAGTGCGATCAAAAAGAAATAAACAAATTGTAAATGATGAAGAGCCGTTCTAGTGAACGGTTTTTCTTCTTTTGTACCAGGGGGTGAATAAATGGGAGTTATTGCATTTAAAGAAGAGAAAAAGAAAAAAAGTTTAGCTGTCAGAAACGTCGATGTTATTTTAGAGTACAACGACACTCAAACACGGTTAAGAACTATCAAATTAAACGCAAATAAGGTCATTGAAATGAGAGAAAACCAACTATTAGGCAAGGGGAAATTACAAGAATACACTGAAATCTGTTTAATCCATGCAAAAAAACGGTTGTGTATCCCGATTGTACAAGGAAGTGGCCGTTATTGTGATCATGATAACGGTGGACTACGTTTCTCTGTTCCGAATAATGTCAGAATCGCCAAAGCAGAAATGCATAATTGGCACTTACGATAAGTTGAAGGTGTTAAAAGGAGTGATCAGCAATTGGAAGAAGAAAATGAATACAAAGAGCTTGTGGAGTCTTTAGTATTGAATAACAAAATTCAATATTCTGATATTCCTTTTCAATTACGTAAAGGAAATCTTGCTTTATTTTATTATGCAGTCCGTGTGGCTAGGGACTCATTACAAGATGCTGCACAATTTGTGTCCGTCATGGAACAATTTTTACTAGATATTGATGAAATTGAGAAACAAAGCAATGTAGATGTACGTTTGCGCCGAAAGGCATTAGATGCTATTACTGGAGCAGAAACAATTTTCACGGGTATTGACATATTTGAGAAGCTTATTTTACAACAAGACCAACTAAAAGTTTCAATCTTACAAGCGATTAAAGATCAGCAAGAAAAACAAAGCTTACTAGACAAGGAATGTAAGTTGAGCAGTAGTGCAGAATTGCATAATGCAAAAGAGTGGCTTATTCAGGTTGAAGATTGGATACTTTGTGAAAAAATCAGGTTAGTAGATATGAGCCAACAAATAAGAATAACCAATCATTCAGTATACCTATTCGCTTTTCGCATAAATAGAGACAGAGAAAATGTTGAACGATATGTCGAAGACTTGCGAATCCTAGTAGACGATTTACTTGCTGTACAAGAAGAAATAGACCAAAAAAATTTATTAGAAGAAATTCTATGGAGCGGTATGTATTTTGGAGAAGGTTATTTCAAAGGAGAGGAATTGTTCGATGTCTTTGTTTATGAACAAACGAAAGCTAAACCAAGCTTATTTAGACATGCAGGATTACCTTTCCCAAATAGATACGTACTCAAATAAATTAAAAGATGCACGGCATGGAAAAAATTTTTATTTATAAAAGGAGATCATCGCTATGAGAATAAGATTAACCATGTTTCTTCCATGGCCTGGATTTGATTTTAAAACAGGTAATGGAAGCTATTCACAATCTAAAAATGTCCCTTCTCCAGTAATCTTCCACTTGGGCTATCTCAGGCAATTGCGGAGGGAAAAAAGATTGAGGTATGAACTCAGTTATACCTGGGCAGATTTTGACTTGATCAAGTTCATGGAGAACAGTAACGAAATGACAAGCATAAAAGTCAAATTTGCTTGGAAAAAATTGAAGATCCAAGAAAAAATTTTCCCGATCTATATAAATTACCTCAATCGTTTCTTGTGGCGATAAAATCGCTTTGGTTGCTCGATGATTTCCATCAAGAATCATATGCGTGTGCCCTTTAATAAGTGGTAACGCAAGTATAGGTTGATTTAAGTTGCTTGATTTAATAGTAGTGTCAGTGGTTTGCTGCCATAGAAAGTAGCGTTTATCTAATAAAAACTCTGTGGGAGTAGTTAACGAATTAGGTCGTAACCGTCGAAAAGTAGTTAAAACTTTTGATACATTTACAAAGCCTTGAATACTTTGTGTATCTACTTTTTTACCTATATTAATGAACTCTGTATCAAATTTTTTGAAAAATTGATTAAACTTATTTCTGTTTATTTTATTGCCAAGAAAAATTTCTTGTTGAATGGCACTTTCTTTTAGAACTTTTATCCAAGAATTAGCCCATTCTGAAGAGTTTTCTGCAAAAGTGTAATCTAACAGACTAGTTTTTAATTGAGAGTAATTAACAAATAGTTGATTTCCAGTAACATAGTTGTAATTAGCGTTCATGTATAACACCTCTTTAAATAGAATTTGTTTCTATTATATCCTGTTCTATTTGGATAATCTATCTATAACAAAAAGTATTGAGCGTACGTCTTATTATGAACAAAAGGAGGAATGACGTGAGTAAAAGAAAGCTCTAAAAAACTGTAAATGCCGAACAAGAAAGCCACGCCCAAAGTGCCGTTATGTTAGGAGAAAAAGGCCAAGGTAAACAGGAGTCGTTAAAGTTGTTATTAGAACGAATTAAAAAAGGTGAAATTACAAGATAATCATTAAAAAAAATAATTAAGGGAGAAAAGTAATGAAAAAAGTCACTTCAGCAACTGTTGAAATTGCAAGATATGTAACAGAAATTGATCAAACTCAATGGCCATTCGTCAAAAATGAATTTCCAGAAGCAGTGTATGATGAGACGAGAAAAAAGTATTTATCTTTGAATGAAGACTTTTTTGATAGCAGTGATTTGGGAAAATTGGAAAATGAAATCTTGAATGGAGAGGTAGTTCACTTAGAGAATATTTGTTTAGCACCTGATTATTGCTGTTATTACAACGAAAAAACAAAAGAATATATAGCAGTGTTGATCTCTAATAGAGAATAAGTATTGAATTAATCGGAAATTTAATAATGAAGTTAAGGTACGTATTTCTATGGGAATAGGTGCTTTTTTGTTGTAAAAAAATTAGTTTAAAGGAGAGAAAAACAATGAAATATCAACGACCAGTAGAAAGACCAACAGGGCCAAAAGAGTTCTTACCAGGAACGTATGCTGCAACCATTAAAAAGATTGTAAATAAGCCTGCAAGTTCAGGAAGTAAAATGTTTACGTTTTTTCTGGAAGGGAAGAATGGGGAACAAGGACGTTCATTCCTAACGTTTGGGAATGATTTTACCCAACAAACACTAAGCTTTATTCTTGCCAGTATTGAAGATAATGGTGTGGAAATTCCTGATATTGAATTCGGTTGGAACCAAGATACCTATAATTTTTTACTAAATAAAGATGTCTATATTCGTGTAGAAGAGGGCGAATATAAAGGAAAACCTCAGATAAAAGTTACGGAGTATTTAACATTAGACGAGTTTGAAGGCAGCGAAGAAAATACAGGATTTAATGAGTTTGAACAAACAGATCAAGCTCATTCTTCAGAATGGCAATAACAAAAAAATAAGTAGAAAAGAGGAAACAAAAATGGATATCGTTACAAAAATTGTCACAATCATCGGAGCGATTATTGGTGTTTTAGCAGCAGTAGGGATCATGTTAGGGGTAAAGGACATTCGTTCAGGAATGCACACCGATGATCCTAGAAAAACAGATAAGGGCATTGAATCCGTCATTGTTGGCGGTGCTTTTGCTTTGATTGCTACAGGGGTAGGAGCGTATGTTCTCGCTCAACTTAGCGCAATCAAATTTTAAGGAGGAAATGACATGAAAATTCCACAAGCGACCCTGGATCAATTGTTTAAAAGTCTAGGAGAGTACAATCCGACAACGAATGCGGTGATGGGAAAGATTTCAATGGCATTGATTCCTTTAGGAATGGCGATCTTAGGCATTCTTTTTATGGTGGAAATGACGAGTACGACAAAGAAATTCAAAATGGAAGACGGTGGATTAGGAGTAGAGGTCTTAACGGATCTTGCTATGAAATATATTATTGCGTTCGTTTTGATTATGTCTTCAGGCTATATTGTGGATGCGATTGTATGGTTTGGGATTCAAGCAACAAAATGGATCAATTCCGTTATATCAAACCCTAGCGCTTCTGAGATGATTCCTCCAATGGAAAAAGTTTCTTGGTGGGCAAAACCAATTGTCTTTTTATTTCAAGTATTCGCCTATCTTGCATTAGACCTTTCTGGTCTTGTGACAACGATCATTGTATTTTTGAGAGGTCTCCAGTTGTACATTGTCAAAGCAATAGCGCCTATCCTGATCGCATTCTTTGTTAATGATGAACTGCGTTCCATTGCAGTAGGATTTCTAAAGCAAGTCATGGCTTTGGTGCTTCAAGGTGCATTGTTGGTATTGATCCTTGGACTGATTCCGATTTTAACGGCTAACGATTACCTTTCTATGGGTTCTTTAGATGGTGGTATATGGGCAAACGCAGGCACGGTTATTGTCAACATATTCATGTATATTCATTTAATTCTAAAATATGTTGCGATTATCATTATGTTGATTGGCTCGCAAGGCTTGGCAAAACGATTAATGGGGGCGATGTAATATGGCTATAGGGTCACAATTTTATAGAGATGTGTCAAAAGTTGAACGGAAGGTATGGGGGATCAGTTTACGACAGTTGAAGGCTTATTTCCTACTACTAGGAATAGCGCTCATATTAGGAGTAGAAATCTTTTTTCTTCCTGATTGGGCGTTTTTGATTTTCTCCCTTCCTACTGCGTTTGTTCTAGGGTGTTACCCTGTTTTTCTACTATTAGATACGTGGAAAGAAAAGAAACGGAAGCTGGAGCTTCACTTTTATTACGAAGAACGAACCTACAGAACAGGTCAGATAAGGAGATATGATAAACATGAATTTACTCAAAAAGAAACCGTCAAAGAAACAGATGAGATCTAAACAGACAGAAAAACAAATGAAGCAACGGGTGTTAGAAAAAGCCAATCCAACAGCTCAAGATAGTATTAAATATACCACGCAATTTCAAGAAGGACTCATGCATATTGTGGAAGGTGAGTATTCTAAAACGTATCGCTTAGGTGAAGTAGACTACGAAGTAGCGATGGACGATGAACAAGAAGACGTGGTCGTTGGGTATGCGGATGGCTTGAATACATTAGATAAAAATTCTAGGTACCAACTGCTGGTACTCAATAAACGGATGAACGACTCTTTATTAGAGTCTATTTTATTGCCCTATGCGGCAGATTCTTTAGATAATTACCGCCAAGAAATGAACGGGATTATTGACAAACAGTTTCAACAAGATCAACGGAACTTTATCATTGAAAAATATGCGACGTTTACAACGAAAAGTTCGTCTAGGAAACAGGCCAATAAAAACATTGAAACAATCGCCAAAAACTTTAAAAATCGGTTTGAATCAAATGAAGTAGATCTATCTGTTACGCAACTGGATGGGGTACAACGCTTGTCTGTTATGAGTGACTTATTACGCCCAGGATCTTATTTTAGTACCACGTATCAAGATATTGCAGTATCCGGTCTGAATAGTAAAGCGTTTATTGTTCCTGGGAAAATTCATTTTTCAAAAGAAAAACAATACATGCGCTTAGGGGAGTATTATGCTGCTGTGTTATCTATACGGCAATACCCAAAATACTTAGAAGATCGTTTGATCCGTGAATTATGTACGATCGGAATAGAATTAGCAATCAGTATCCATGCCACACCATACGACATGATCCAAGCAAAGAAAAATATTCAAACGATGCAGACATTGAACAATGTGGCCATTAGTAAGCAACAAAAAACTAATTTTCGCGAAGGTGTTGGCGAAGACATGATTGCAGGAGATTTAAAAGATATCAAAGAATCAACGGAAGCCTTGATGGAAGAAATCAAAGAAAATGGACAAAAAATGTTTTCTGGTATTTTTACCACCTTTGTGATTGCAAAAACAGAAAAAGAGTTAGAGGAATCAATCAAGTCGGTCAAAGATGTAGGCTACACATGGCAAGTAGATTTTGAAGTGGTGGAAGACTACAAAGAGGAAGCCTTGAACACGATTCTACCGATTGGAAAACCGTACTTAGATGTAGAAATGAATTATATGCGTGATATGACGAGTACCAATGTGGCTTCACAGGTACCTTTTACAAATGTTGAACTTCAAAGTCCAACGGGTCAATATTATGGTCGAAATCAAATGACGAATAATGTGATCACGTTGGATCGTAAGAAAGATCTACCGACTCCTAGTGGATTGATTTTTGGTACGTCTGGTGCAGGTAAAGGAATGGCAACTAAATGGGAAATGATCAGTGCGTTGTTACGCTATCCGGATGATTTATTTCGAATCGTTGATCCGGAAAGTGAGTACATTCCAATTGCACGAGCTTTTGGTGCAGAGATTTTAGATATATCAACAGGAACACAACACCACTTGAATATTTTAGATATGGCTGATAGCCGGTTATTAGATGTAGAGGATCGTAACGTTGACTTAGTCAAAGAAAAAGCCAATTTATTGTCTAGTTTGTTTGAATCCTTACTAAAATCATATACAGATGAAGACGCATCGATCGTTGACCGTGTGACAAGAAAAACATACGAAGTCTTTGAAGGAAGTCAAGAACCGCCTACACTCGTAGAATGGTTTAATATTTTGCTAGAACAACCAGAAGCAGAAGCGAGAACGTTGGCTACTAAAGTAGAAACCTATTGTGTTGGTTCTCAAGATATTTTCGCTCATAAGACAAATATAGATTTGAATGCGAAATTTGTGGTGTTTAACATTAAAAAACTTGATGAGAAAATGAAGCCTTTTGCGATGAAAGTCATTTTAGACCAAATCTGGAAACAAGTTGTCGCTAACCAAGGAAAAGTTACGACTCGCTTGTATTTTGATGAATTACAAGTGAACTTTGAAGAAGAAGGATCAGCGAATTGGTTCTTAAATCTTTGGGTTCGTATCCGTAAGTATGGCGCTGTTACAACTGGAATCACACAAAATATTTCTACAATGTTGGATAGTCCAGCAGGTAGAAAAATGCTTTCCAATAGTGAATTTATGATTTTGTTACGGCAAAAACCAGTGGATCTCCAACGTCTAAAAGAAGCGGTTAACTTGAGACCTAAGCTCTTAAAATACGTTGGTGAAAAAGTGCCACAAGGAACAGGGCTGATTTACGCAAACGGCACGATCGTTCCATTTGAAAATCCTATTCCACCTAATACTGAACTCTTTGAAATCATGAACACAGATGCTTAGGAAGTGAGTGTATGACAAAAAAAGATTCTTCTTGGAAACTAGATCAAAAAGTTGGTCCAAGAGTGAAAGAAGGTATTAGTAGAAATGCCTTTCATAAACCACGTGAAGCTACTAAAGTGTCTAAACAAGCATTCAAGCAAGCAAAAAAAGACTATAAACTTTCTCGAAAGAACTATAAGAGCGAACTGAAAAAACATAAAATGACTGTTAAAAACGGTGGTAAACCACTCTCAATCAATCATATGATCGCAAAGAAAAAGTTTATTGAAGATAAAAATGGAAAAAAAGTAGCCAAACGTGTCTACAAAAAAACAAAGGCAAAAGATACGTCACGTATCTCTGTTCAGTTAAAAGGGGAAGCTAAGGTTTCTCTCAAACAAGATGTAAGCCAACAAGCACGCAAAGTGTTAAGTGGCGATGAGATCTTAAGTGAAGGAGTAGAAGCGTATCAAAAAGCTCGAAGAGCCAATCAAAAGATTCGTGTTGGTCTAAAAATTGGAAAACAGACAGGAAAAGTCGCTTTAAAAACAGGAAAAGGGACATATGGGTTAGGGAATCGTCTCCTTAATTTATCAAGAGGACGTGGGTTTCACCGAACGCCTGCAGATTTGACAACACGAAAGCAATTAATGTACAAGTTACGAAATCACCGTCAACGAATGAAGGCTGCAAAGGCTGCAAAAAAAGCTGAAAAAGGGCTTAGCTTAGTCCGTTCTGTCCTAACAGGAAAAAAAACGGCTTCAAAAGCAGCGATGATTCTTATTAAAAATCCAATTACGTGGATTGTGTTGCTTGTAATAATGATCGTTTTTATGTTGGCCGCAATTGCAGGTGGAACACAGAAGCCTGCGATTGTGCAAGACGATAAAGATTTAACCGATTCTTGGGTGTATATGACAAAAGTCGATGCCCAACATAGTGATGATACGAATCAGTTTTTTAGTAATATTGACGATGTCATGTTTTATATGAACTACCGTTTTGATGAGTATAAGCTAGCAAGTATGATCCCAGCTGGCACAAAAAATTATGAACAATTTCTCAGTGATCTATGGGATAATTTAAATGGGAAACCACCTGAGTACGACTTAAAGACAATGAAAGAAGTAGAAACGGACAAAAAATTACACTACTTTATGCCTGGTGAAGATTATGACCATTATCAGGAAGTTAAAAAAGAATTGGGCTACACCACATTGGATGATCCGTTAGCCTTTCCTTTTGAAACAGAGTCTTTAATTGTTTCTCGAAGGTATGGCTATGAAAAGATCAACGGAAAAGAACAGTTATTCAAAGGTATTGAACTGATGACAGAAGCTAATAAGGCCTTTAACTCTCCATTATCTGGTAAGATCACAAGTATTCCTAGTGAAACAAGTTTAGTGATCGAACAAGCCAAGAATGTACGCTTGACCATTGAAGGAGTGAAGAGTAGCCGATTTAAAGGAAATGAAGACGTACAAATCGGTACCTTTTTAGGGAATAGCCCAAATGAAACGGTCACTCTTCAGTATGAAAAATATGATGTAGAGAAAAAAGCTTGGTTTTCAGTTAACCCAGCTTTTTATTTTCCTTCTGTGACCTATACCCAAACCACGCTGTTAGGTTCTTCTTCGTTTGATCCAGGTGCAGACGTAGAAAGTAGAGCAAGAGCTGTCTATGACTATTTAACAAAATTAGGATACAAAAAAGAAGGGATTGCCGCTATCTTAGGGAATTTTTCTGTTGAAAGTGGAATCAATCCAAAACGAGCAGAAGGAGATTATTTAAACCCACCTGTAGGAGCGAGTGCTAATTCTTGGGATAATCCAACTTGGCTTGCGATGGGTGGAACAGAAATCTACGGAAAATTCCCAAATATTCTTCATAGAGGTCTAGGATTAGGTCAATGGACAGATACAGCTGATGGTAGTACACGACACACCTTGTTGCTTGATTACGCCAAGAGTAAAAACAAAAAATGGTATGATCTTCAATTGCAGTTAGATTTCATTTTTAATGGTGATTCTCCTGCATACCGAACTATGGCCGCTAATACAGCTGGAAATAAAGTAGCTGCGACAGTACCAGAATTAACCGTCTATTTCTTAAATAATTGGGAAGGAAACCCAGGAGATAAAACAAATGAGCGGATACAAGCTGCACAAAATTGGTTTAAATTCCTATCAAGTTCAGGAAATGAAGTCAATGGATCAAGTAGTGAAGTATTCCAAAAATATAAAGATAAAATGAAACCACTACCTACAGATAAAGAAACCAAGCCAGGACAAGGGTGGCCAGGAAACGCCTATGCATTAGGAAACTGTACCTGGTACGTGTACAACAGAATGGCACAATTAGGCAAATCAATTCACCCAACAATGGGAAATGCCAACCAATGGGTCTTGAATTATACGAAAACACCAGGCGCAAGTCTTGTTTCAACGCCAAGTAGAGGGGATGCCGTAATCTTTACAAATGGTGTGGCTGGATCAAGTTCAGTATACGGGCACGTGGCATTCGTAGAATACGTCAATAGTGACGGAACATTTGTGATCTCTGAAATGAATGTGAGTGGCGAATATTCAATGAGTTGGCGTGTGTTGAAAAAAGAAGCAGGCGAATTCTTTATGCGTGTGAATTAATGGAAGGAGAAACGAGTTCTTATGTATAACCATGACAAGATACGAAAATTAAAGAAAGCAGGCTGGACTCTAGGCTTGCTTTTTCTTGTGATTCTATGTTTTTTCGTTGGATTCAGTGTAGGAAAAAACAAGCAAAAAGCGGCACAAAAACCAGTTAAACAAGAGGAAGTAGAAAAGAAAAAGGATCTTAGTACCGATACCGTACAAAAATTTCTTGTTGCCTACTATACAAGAAAAGATTTAGGTGAGAATCGCAACCGATACGAACCATTGGTGACCACCTCTATGTATAACGAGTTAACAACTGAAGAAAAACAACCAGTGAACCTGGCTTACAAAGGATATGTGGTCAATCAGGTCTTGGATTCAGCGAACATATATATTAATACTGAAGAAGATACAGCAATTTGCGTTGTGACATACAAAAATACGCAACGAATTAAAATTGGGACCGATGAAGGCGCACTGAAGAATCAATCGAATCAAGAAGCAGTGCAATTAACCTTTACACAGCAAGGAAAAAAATTCTTGGTGGATAAATTGGAGCCTGTGACATTGACAACGTTATTAAATACGGACAGTAATTCATACAACACAAATGTAACGACAGAATCCAATTATTCTGATCAAACACAGACAACAACGACAAATTCAACTACACTATCCACAACGGAGGGATCAAGCCATGAGTAGAATTGAAGAGTTAGAAAAGAGACAACAAAGGTTAGAAAAAGAATTAGCAAATGCAAAAGACCGGTTAAAAAAGCAACAAGAAACGGTCACAAAAAAAGAAAATGAGCTGAAACAACTAGAAGCAGAAGTTGTTTCGACTTTTTTAGTTGAAAATGATCTAACTTTATCAGATTTAAAGTCATTAGTAGCACCTATTCAATCAATGCCCCCTGCTTTAGAAGCAGCGCCAAAGGATAATGAAGGAGGAACTGAACATGTTTAATTTTTTTAAGGGAACATTCCGCTTTGAAGTGATTCATTCAGATAACATTCAAACAGAGTCTATCCTGACTCCAGAATCACTGGTAAACTATGTGATTGGTGTAAATAACCATTTAATCAAAGCAGAAGAGACGGGTTGGGTGTATGCCGAAAAATTTAAGGAAAGCAAAAAAGGGAAAAAACTACTTTATGCTTTTAAAATCGAACTGCCGCTATACGAAGATAATCCCTATTTTGATCAATTACTTTCACCGTTTTATACGAAAAAGAAACTTGCGTTTGAAGAGGTTGTTCTTCCTGAAGCAACGAAAGAAACTAAAAATGAGGGAGGGACACCAGAATTGCCGCCAGAATTACAAGCACTGGCGGATTCTGGCACAAAACGTTTGGAAGAACAATCGCCTGAAACAGTTGAAGTTAGCGAAATGATCTTTGAAGAACAAGAACCCTTAGATCCCAATGATGATCAGGCTGAACAGCAACAATTAATTGAAAATCTTATGTATCAACTAGAAATGCAGCAAGAAGAAATCCAACAATTAAAGCAAGAAAATGCAACAAATCTCAGCCTTAACAATCCTTTTTCAAATGAGGACATACAAACAGAGCTAGTCATAAAGAAGAAACAGACTGAAGTAAGTCCAGACAACTCGTATCCAGGTCTTTCCTTGGATTCGATGGAACCAAAAACAGAAGAACCAACCGTTTTATCGACTCCTGAATCGATTGGGGCTGTAAGTGATGTGTTGGATCTTGTAAAAAATGAATTTTCTTCTCGCCTGTCTAGCTTCGTTGAAGAAGAGACAACAAAAATAGATCGAGAAATCAAAGAGTTGGATACCCGTCACTTGATTGAGGGAGAAGTAACAAAACGTGTCCAGATTGAAAAACAGCGGACAATGGATGCCGAGATCCTTGTGCTAGAAAATAAAGAACAAAAAGAGCTAAAAGAAGAGCAGCAGCGCCACGAATCTGCCGTAGCAACTATTAAGCGTACTTGTGCTGAGAAGAAAGCAACCAAAGAACAAGAATTAGACGTTCACTTTAAAGAAAAGTTATCCAACGATATTGCGGCGGAGTACCAAGCTCAAACCGATCAATTAACTCGTATTTTGCAAGGGAAGAAAGACGAGTTGGCATTTAAACAAAAAGAAATGAACGAAGGGTTAAAAGCTAATTTTGCCCAGGTACTTGCTTCATTTAATGAAACGCACGAAAAAGTGATTGAGCAAGTAGAGCAACAAAAAGTGGCCAATCAACCGATTGATTTTCTAGCACACAAAAAAGTAGCAAATTGATGATTCAGAAAGTAGTGTGACGAGAATGAAACGAATTCAGAGGTATAAGCGTAAAAGAATCGGCTCTATCATTTTTGAAATATTGCCAAGTAAACAGAGACGTTTTGTTCCAGATTTAGCGCAGAAGAAAATATCTTACGGCACGTTTAATCAAGGAGAGAGTCTAAAGCCGCCTTTACATGAGGATAACAAGAGTATTTTTTCACAGATGTCTTTTCGTAAAAAGAAAAAAGAGTTGAAAAAAAGGTTTGCGACGGTTGAAGACGTAGAAAAAATTGCAAATCGAACCAAAAATGAAAAAGACAATAATCGAAAGCACGAATGAAAAGTCTAGGATTATCGATAAAAAAATGGGGTTTTAATATATAGGCATGAAAAAACTCAAGATTATGGTTTTTTATGTATTTAGCGCGATGATTGCCGTCTATTAGAATAAGTCGTTCATTAAAAGAATCCTTAACTATAATTAATGGTTCTGAGGAGGCGCTTGTGTAGTGGACGTCAACGCTGTAATCAATCGCTGTTCCTAATAATTTTGACTGCAATCGAATAGGTGGTTCATTTTCTTGTGCTAAACTTTTTATTAAATTTGGAATGTGGATGGCTGCATCAAAATGAACTGGCGGATTATTGTAAATTTTTAAAGAAAAAGGGATTGGATAATTCTGAATACAGGCATTAGGCAGTACAAAAGAATAAGCATCATATTTTTTGAATAGGGATTTCCAATTTTCAAAATAACTGATTTGAATCTTTTCATTTTTGAATAGTGACATTGATGAGACCAGAGAAAAAAATTTATCCCAATCAATCTTAGAACATTGCAAATGTATTGTATCCATGGCTGATCTCCAATCTTTTTCTTAATCTTACCATAAATTATTTTTTTTAGATTTGAGGTGCTTTATGGAACAACGAGAAATTGTCCATCGATATTACATAATGGGGACTAACACGTTGGAAAAAACACTTCGGGCGTTGTCTCACTTATCAATGGATGGACTAGTAAAAATAAAGGACAGTCGTTTTCCGATGAATGGCGAAACAAATTTGTATAAACTCATGAGCCGAAGTGATCCTTTAACTTCGGCTTTTTTAAATGAAAAAGTCAATTTTATAAAATTAAAAGAATATTTGGGTGAACAAGGCCTTCCCTTTGCCTTCAGAGAGACACCAGAAGGTACGAATTTATACTTTCGAGTGAAAGACAAAGAGTTGGCGAAAAAGGCTTTAGAGCGTGTGATAACAGATATTAAGAAAGACCCAAAAAAGATTTTGAAGAAACCAGGAACCATGACATTTGAAGAGAAAATCGCTTATGCTAAATCTCAAACGGCTTATAAAGGTTCCGTTCAGCCAACCAATCAAAAAACGAAAGGTCGTGGTCTATAGTGCAGACATACAAAAAGGAACTAAAACCTTATTTAATTCTGGCTTGTATCCTATTTGTACTTGGCTTTTCGGTAGGAAACTTTTTTTACTTGTTACCAGGATATGATTATTCTTCCAAACTAAATTATTTGTTCACGAGAGAACTCCTACCATACGTAGAGAGTTCATTTTTTTTATTTTTTATTACACCTAGCTTTCTAAGCTTTGGCACTGGATTTCTTGGGTTCTTCAGTGGTTTACTGATGTATGTTTACGACAATGATCGTGGAATTTATCGAAATGGTGAAGAATATGGATCAGCACGATATGCAACCAACGAAGAAATGAAGAAATATGAAGATGAAATTCCTCAAAATAACAAGATTCTCAGTAAAAATGTAAAAGTGAGTCTTTTTAACAGCCGTTTACCTATAAAGCTTCAAAAAAATAAAAATGATCTAGTCATAGGAGATTCAGGTGCAGCCAAAACGTTGTCTTATATTAAGACCAATATTATGCAACGTAATTGTTCATTCCTTCTGACTGATCCCGATGGTGGGGTTGTCCATGAAGTCGGTCATTTACTGAAGGAAGATCATTACAACATTAAAATTCTGGATTTAAATACGTTAACAAACAGTGATAAATTTAACGTGTTCAAGTACATGAAAACAGAATTGGATGTTGATCGAGTATTAGAAGCTGTTACAGAAGCCACAAAAAAAGGCGATCAACAGGATATTGATTTTTGGCCAAAAGCGGAAGGATTACTCATTCGCTCTTTTATTGCTTATCTGTGGTTTGATGGTCAAGATAATGATTATTTACCGCATTTAGGAATGATAGCGGACATGTTGCGCTTTGTGAAGCGGAAAGATCCTAAAGTTCCGAGTCCTGTGGAAGAATGGTTCGAAGAACAAAATGAACGTCACCCAAACAACTATGCCTATAAACAATGGTCATTATTTAATGACCTATTTGAAGCCGAAACACGGGCAAGTGTACTAGGGATTGCGGCCGCACGTTATTCTGTTTTTGATCATGAACAGGTTGTTGACTTGATTCGAGACGATACGATGGATATTGATTCATGGACAGAAGAAAAAACAGCGGTCTTTATTGCAATTCCAGAAACAAATGATGCCTACAATTTCATTTCTGCTTTGTTTATGGCGACAGTTGCAGAACAACTACGAGTGAAATCCGATGCTGTTCGCTTAGGCAAACGATTCCTACGTAAGGGCAAGAAACTACTTCACTTCCGTTTTCTTATGGATGAATTTGCCAATATTGGGAGAATTCCTCATTTTGAAAAACTACTGACCACCTTCCGAAAACGGGAAATGTCCTTTGCGATTATTTTACAATCCCTTAATCAGCTACAGGCAATGTACAAAAATAGTTGGGAAAATATTGTAAATGGTTGTGCTTCCTTGATTTTCCTTGGGGGAGACGAAGAGAAGACGGCAAAATACCTATCGAAACGTGCAGGCAAACAAACACTATCGATTAGAAAACACAGTATTAGTAAGGGTCGAAGTAGTGGTGGATCAGAAAATCGAGATAAATATGGTCGAGATTTGTTAGACGAAAGTGAAGTCACAAAAATCGATGGTGATGAATGTCTCGTATTTATCACGAAAGAACATGTATTTAGAGATAAAAAATTCTACGCTTTTGATCATGAACTAGCGTATTTGTTAGGAAATGAGCCTGGAGACGAAAACTGGTACACATACAAACGTTATCGTAACGAGGAAGAAGAGTTATTGGATAAAGTCAGAAAAGAAGATATCGTGGATCACGGCACGATTATGGACGATGCTGCATAAGATAAAAAATGGAACGGTCAGTTAACGATCGTTCTTTTTTTGTTTTGGAGAGGGGAAATGGATATGGCGCAAACACATGAACAACGCAAAAAAGCATTAGAAGCAGCTGAAGAAAAAAATATCGTAGAAGTTGCTCAAAGTTTAGGAATGGATTTAGTTCGGAATGGTCGTAATTATACCTGGTCAGAACACGATAGTTTTGTTTTTAATACTCGAAAGAATCTTTTTTATTGGAATTCTCGACAAAGAGGTGGTGGCGCTATTCAACTAGTTCAAATCGTAAGGGACTGTAGCTATAAAGAAGCAGTCAATTATTTGAATAATATTGAAGTTGGGTCATTCGATGAAGTCAAACAAGTAAAAAGTCGGCCATTTCACTATCACTTAAAAGAACATAGCAAAATGGATGCGACAATTGATTATTTAGTCAATGAACGGAAGCTTTCCAGAGATACAGTTGACTTTTTTGTCGGAAAAGGGCTAATTGCACAGGCTACCTATAAGGATAAGAAATCGGGAAAAACGGAACCTGTCGTTGTATTTAAACACTTTGGCTTCGATGGAAAGGTAAAGGGAATTGCTCTACAAGGAATGTGGGAAAATCATGAATTACATGGTGACAGAGGCTATTTAAAAAGAACTTGGGGCGATGGCTATTATGGATTAGCCGTCCGAGTTGGTAATCCCCCAACTGAATCCACCGCTACAAAAGAAAACCCACTGACGATTATTGTAGTTGAAGCACCAATAGATCTTATGAGTTATTACGAACTAAACAAGGAAACGATAGGGGATGCGGTGTTACTTTGTATGAACGGCTTACGAAAAGGGACCGTTTCAAAGTATGTTGCCAACTTTTTAGGCTCCGCTGTTTCTGAAGAAGAAAAAATCAATGTATTAACAAAGCTGCAACAGTCAACATTAAAAACGGATAAAATCAAATTTGTTTTCGCCGTAGATAATGATCAAGCAGGGAAACGATTTGTTAAAGGTTTTGGACGAGGATTTGGTGTAATGAAAAAAGAGTTACCACCACTATTGCCGGGGAAACAGAAGTCCGATTGGAATGATCATGTGAAGGATCAAAAAAACAAACAACTTATCACTGAAGGGGAGCAAAAAAATATGGAAAAAAAACAAGTAGAATCAGTAGAGCCAACTTTAGAAAAGCAAAATGTAAAGCAAGAAAAAAATATACGTCAAGCAAAAACGTTTATTGTCTCAAATGATTACCTGGCAGAGCTGAAAGAAGCATTAGAAGAATCTGTAAATACGATGGAGAGTACCAATGACCCAACACACTACCTCACAGAAGAAGACGTAAAAAAAATCATGGACGATCATTTTGCAAAAGTAGAACAATTAATCGCACACTTTCAGACCTCGCATGACTTATTAAAAGAACCAACAAAAGAAGAAGCCGTCCAGCTAAAAGAAGGATTAATCCAAACAGTAGAGTCGGCTAATTCAGAGGTGAAACGGTCACTAGCTGAAGCTTTAGCAGAAACAAAACAGGTGGCTGTATCGAATGTGAAAGAAAAAGCCAATCAGTTACGAATCTATGTAAAGAACGCTTTTAACAAGCCAATACTAGCACTTAACAATAAAATCAGAACCTTTGTGGAATCTATTGATCGACGTTTTGCTTTAGAAACTGGAGAGAAAAAAGAAGTGATTGTTTCTGAAGAAGTAACGACAATTTCAGAAGAAAAAAAAGAGGAAGTGGTTTTAAACCAAGATTCTGCATTAATCAAAGACGTTCAAGAGTACATTGTACTGAACGAAACAAAAGAAGCGCTCTTATCAAAGATCCAACAGGAAATACAAGCGAATCCATTAGCGAAAATCGATACACTTCAGAAAGAACTAGAAGAAAATCAACAAGCTATTGCGGCAGTAGAAAGCCGTATTGAAGCTAGTACACCTAAAATGAATGAAGCCGCAACGAAAGAAGTAAAAGGTGAAACCTTGAATGAGTTGTCAGATCTTGTGAAGGAAAAAGAGCGCTTGGAACAAGAACGAACACAACTTGTTCAACAACCAGAATTTTTACGTCAAGAAGGTTCACTTGATACATTCAAGCAAGTAGATCAACAGCTAACTAGTGTAAATGAACAACTCACTGCTATTGAAAAAGGAACGCTGAAAGAAACAGAAAAAACAGAGGTAAAGGAACCTACGCTAGATCCATTCGTTGCTGCTTCTGCTATAGCAGCGAAGCAAGTCATTGAACCTAAAAAGGATCAAAAAGAATCACTAAATACAGCACTCTCTACTCAAAATACGGCCGCAATCAATACACAATTAAAGTCAAATATGGCTGAATATTATGATCCAAACAATGTAAAAACGTATCTTGATTCGGCTAGTAAGTTCCATAGTTATTCGCCTAAAAATGTTCAATTAATCATGGAACAAGATCCAGGTGCTACGCAAGTAGCAAATGAGAAGAAATGGGAGACGTTAGGATACGAGCTACGAGAGGATGCGAAACCAATCCAAATTTACCAACCTGTATTTGTGCCAATTCAAGATGAAGAAGGACGAGTTAAATATAAAGAAAATAACCAACCAGAAACAACGGTTGATTTTCAATTGAAGCCTGTTTATGATGTCAGCCAAACAACAGCTGGTAAATTAAAAGCGCCGATCACTTATGACTTGTCAAACAAAGAGCAGTTTATGGTGGTCTATCAAAGTGTGGCCGACTTATCGGATGTCACTATTACATTTCAACCATTAGGGAATCTAAACAGTCACTATGATGCCGTAAATAAAACCGTCATTATCAATGAAGGATTAGGAAAAGAAGCAACCATTCAGACTCTTCTCAATGAAGTGATTCCCCTACACAATATGGAAAATGAGAGTCTAAAAAATGATGCTTCACTGAATATCTTTGAACAAGAAGCAACAGCTTACATGGTGGCCAACCATATTGGATTAGACACGAGTTCCTTTACGTTTGCTTCTCTTTCTAAATTAAAAGAGGAAGGGTTTACCGTTGAAGATTTCACGAAGTCACTTACGGACAGTGCAAAAAATGCGACGGGAATTATCAGTACAATAGATAAAAATTATGCCAAATCTAAAGAAGTAAGTAGTACAAAAAATAAATTTGAAGAACGAAAAATGCAAGCTGAAGTAAAGAATAAGGTAGTCGCTGAACAATATCAAAAACAAGAAAAAACGGTAGAGCAAGCCCCTTCATTAAGAAGATAATGAAAGGGAACACAACACTAGAAGGGAGATTCTTCATGGTAGAAAAATCATTTGTGCAAGAGAGAAAATCACCCAAACTCTCTCTTTCAGAAATTATCAAGAAGAAAGATTACAAAGCATTGTCGGAACACTTGGAAGAGGGAATAAAGGACTATTTAGACAGTGATACCTTTCAAAACTATTTAGATTTTGTCTCTAAGTTTCATAAATATTCTCAAAAAAATGTCCGATTGATCTTGGCTCAGAAACCAACGGCAAGCTATATTGCAGGTTTTCAAGCTTGGAAAAAGAATGAACGGAATGTCAAAAAAGGAAGTAAGGCAATTTATGTTTATGCGCCTTACTTCAAAGATAAAGTAGATAAAGAAGGCAATAAAGTAACCGATGAGAATGGTGAGATTGTAAAAGAAACACGTTACTTCTTAACCCCTGTTTTTGATGTTAGTCAAACAGAGGGAAAAGAAATTCCTAAACCTGTTTACAATCTATCAGAAGATATGGACGATTCAAAAACATTTATGCAAACGTACAAGGCATTGGTGGAACTGTCACCAGTGCCTGTTTCTATTCAACCTATTCCAATTGAAGCCAACGGCTACTACGATCCTACAAAAAAAGAAATTGTCGTCCGTCAAGGATTAGGGGAGATCATGACATTAAAAGTGTTGCTGCATGAGCTAACACACGCAACGCTTCATACTGATTCGCAAGCATTCTTTGGTGACCCGACATATCGCCGTCAGGAATTTGAAGCGGAATCTGTCGCTTATATTGTATCGAATCACCTTGGATTAGATACAAGTAATTACTCATTTGGGTATCTGTCTTCCTGGACAGATCAGGGAAATAAATTAGAAGAATTGACCACGTCATTAGAAACCATTACAACACAGGCAAAAGGATTGATTGAACGTGCAGATCAATTGTTGAACAGAGTCTATACACTGGATGCACCTAAAAATAAGTTTGAAGAACGTCTTGCACGAGCAAGAGGACAAGAGATCACTGAACCAAGAACACCTGCGAAAGAATATGAGGTAGCTGACCCAAAAGTACGCCGTCCCACGAAGACTCTGTGAGTCAACGGTTCGGGACGAAGCCAAAAGAATTGACGAAAGGAGCGCCAACAAATGGACAATCTAACCGATGAAAGTAAGTTTATTATTTTACAATTTTTCTTGGATGATCCGACAAGTGAAGTCCCACGTATTCACTCAAAGAAAAAAGAAAAACGGCAAGGAACAGTATTGAAAGAGTTGGACACACTGATCCGTGATTTAGAAGAAATTGAAACAGATATCGATTTAGAACCATACAAAGAAGCCGCAAAAACTCTTCGTAAGCTACGTGGAAAAGAAAAGTATAGAGAGTTTGTGGATTACTTGTTGCAGCCTTATATATCATGATCACCCAAATAGAATAAAAATAGGTCAATAAAAGTCAAAGATAGAAACGGGGATTGGGGGAGACCCCAAAAATTTAAGAGCCACCTACCTGCTTTTTAGGTAGGTGGCTTTTAAAATATCGCAACATGGTACCATGTTGCTCCGCTTGCAAGAAGAAAGTCTATCCCTGGTATTTGGGCGATGTCAACTAAGGTAACTCAAACAAAACATTTAAGGAAGGTGTCTGAATAGTGGAACATAAAAATAAGTTGCGACGACCGATACAACGGAAAGTTCGGTTCTCCAAGGAAGAAAATAGATTAATAAAGAAGAAAATTGACGAGAGTTTCTTTCCTAACTTTCAAAACTTTGCGCTACACATGTTAATTCAAGGAGAGGTTCGTCATATCGATTATTCAGAGTTAAAACAATTGACGACAGAAGTTCATAGAATAGGAATTAACATTAATCAAGTGACCCGACTGGCCAATCAGTTCGACGAAATTTCGAGTACCGATATTCAACAATTGAAAAATGAATTAGCAGATTTAACGGAGACCGTTCAGACCAACCTCGCAACGTTGATCAAACTAAAGGAGCGCTCCTAAATGGTGTACACAAAACATTTTGTGATCCATACATTTGATAAATTGAATAAGGCATGTGGCTACATTGAAAATGGAGAAAAAACAATTGTCACGAATGAAGACACTCAAGATCACCTCGCTCATTTATTTCAATATATCGCAAACGATGAGAAAACAAACATGAAACAATTGGTCTCAGGGCATGGCATTATTGATCCAACAAATGCTTATGAAGAATTCAAATTCACAAAATTGAGAACGGCTTTCCAACAAAAAAAAGGCTATACACTTGATTTAAAGACAAACAAACTTGTCCCACCGTCACTAACAGAATTGGAACGAAAAAATGCGGTACTGGCTCACCATTTGATCCAATCGTTTTCACCCGACGATAACTTGTCTCCTGAAAAAATACACGAGATAGGGTATAACACTGTCATGGAATTAACAGGTGGTGATTATGAATTTGTGATTGCGACTCATGTAGACAAAGAGCATATTCATAATCATATTTTGTTTAACTCAACGAATTTAAAAACAGGTAAAGCCTTTCGATGGCAGAAAGGAACCAAACGAGTTTATGAACAAATATCCGATAAGATTGCAGCAAAAGAAGGCGCAAAAATTATAGAAAAATCACCAAGACAAACGCATACAAAATATACAAAGTGGCAAACAGAATCATTATTTAAACAGAAAATAAAATCGAGAATTGATTTTTTACTGGAGCATAGTTCGTCGATTGACGATTTTATCCAGAAAGCAAATGCATTAAATCTCTCAGTTGATTTCTCAAAAAAATGGGCAACCTATAAATTATTGGATGAACCGCAATTAAGGAACACGAGAGGCCGAAGCTTATCGAAAAATAATCCTGATCGATATAACTATGAAGCAATCGTTGAACGATTGAAAGAAAACAAAATGACATTTAGCGTTGAGGATGTGATTGCTCGTTATGAAGAAATCGTAACTAAAGACGAGAACGATTTTGATTATCAATTAACAATAGAGCCTTGGCAGATCTCTCATAAAACGGAACGAGGATACTATTTAAATGTTGATTATGGCTTTGGGAATCATGGGAAATTGTTTATAGGTGGATACAAAGTCGATCCATTAGAGAATGGAGATTTTAATATTTATGTAAAACGCAATGACTATTTTTATTTTATGAATGATAAGTCGTCGAGTGAAAGTAAATATCTGACTGGCACTTCTTTGATAAGACAATTACGTCTATATAACGGCACAACGCCATTAAAGAAAGAACCTGTGATGCGGACAATCGATCAGCTTGTGGATGCGATTAATTTTTTAGCGGAACATGATGTTGAGGGATCAAGGCAACTTGAAACCCTTGAACAGAAATTAAAAGAGGCATTTTTTGATGCCGAAGAAACATTAGATCATTTGGATGAGAAAATGATCGAGTTAAACAATTTAGGCAAGCTGTTACTTGAAAAAGAGCTGCAAGGAGATACGGAAGAAATACAAAAGCAACTTCATGAAGTGTTAACGGATGCGACACTTTCGGAATTCACTTTTGAAGATGTTCAAGGGGAAATAGAATCCATAACATTAAGCCAATCACTACTGGAGAGTAAGCTAGAAAATACTCGAAATGAGATAGACAAGCTCCATGAAATTCAAGCAATTCAATCTCAAAAGGAAGAACAAGAAAAAAATCTGAAACCGAAAATCTAATGAGAATGTGAGGAAAGAAAATGAAAAATCAATTTACAATAAGGAAGCTGTCCATACTAGCAGCTTTCTTTTTTATGTTGAGTGGTTGTGGTAGACAGGTAGACTCTATCGAACGCATAAGCAACAGTTCATTGGATTCAACAGAAGTTTCTCAACAAGAAAGTTCTTATTCAAGAAATTTCCCTGTAGAGTATGACGGTATGAATCAAGAAGTTGTCCTTAATGGTAATCGGCCAACATTTACTGACTCTGATTTAGATTTGTCAAAAGGTGTGTGGCAATCTTTTTCAGATTTGGATCAGTTTAATCGTGTAGGGATTGCAAATGCCTTGATTGGAAAAGAATCATTTCCAACTGAAGCAAGAGAGCCGTTAACTGTTAAGCCTACAGGCTGGATACAAAAGAAACTTTCAGACGGTCAATGGCTCTACAATAGATGCCACCTGATTGGCTTTCAGCTTACCGGAGAAAACGACAATATGAAAAATCTTATGACGGGTACGAGGCAATTCAATACTCCGCACATGGTTAATTACGAAAATCAGGTAAAAGACTATATTAAGCTAACAGGTAATCATGTTCGGTACAGAGTGACACCGCACTTCGGTGATGATGAATTAGTTGCTCGTGGTGTACAAATGGAAGCAGGCAGTATTGAAGCAGATGATTTTGCCTACAACGTCTATATTTTTAACGTCCAGGATGGCTACTCTATTGATTATTTAACGGGAAAAGCAATAAAGAATTAGGAAGAAAATTATGCTATAATAACAAAGTAGAAAAGTTATGACGGTGGCTATCTTTGAAAGGTGGTGGTGCTTATGAATGTAAGTGCTAAAATCTTTAGAAAGGAAATGCCTTTTTGTCAGCATACGAAACAATTCAGACGATTTTTGCCTTTGGTATGTTTACCATTGCTTTAATCAGTTTGATTGTAAAGTTGCTAAAAAACGACAAAAAAAAGTAACCAGTCATTAACTTTGGCGAGTTAACTGGTTACAACTTGTAATTAAAACTTGCTACCGTCTTAAACGGTTCTGCACAAGAGGGATATGTTAACGCATATCTCTCTTTTCACAATAATTATATCATATCAACCTAAAATTTTCCAAGAAACTAAGTTTCTAGAAATTCAAATCAAAAATTATGAATGAAAATTATTCGAAATAATAAAGAGAACTAAAGCGAGAAAACTTGGAGTTTTTCTTATGCATAATTGTCAAAGGAAGCGAACTAAAAGGGCAGTCGAACCATAAATTTTAGTTGACAAAGAGAACGCTAGTTCTTATGATGTAAGTAGAACGGAGGGGAATCATGAGTAAAAATGCAGAAATAATTGAGCTACTAAAAAAAATTAATGCGAATCTTGAACTGTTGATAGTTAATCAGAATGAAAATTCAACAGATATTAGAATGGAACTTGAATCTATAAGAACAGATATGATAGTTGATAGCATTAGTGAGAAAGAATGATGGAAAGTAAAGTGGCTAAATTTCTTTAAAATTAATAGCAGAATAACAAGCAAGAATACTTCTTGGCTTGTTTTTTTTATGTAAATTATGGGTATAGGTAAAAAATATCTTCAGCAGCTGCTACGTGATCACTTTTGTTGAGTCAAAAATAAGTGTAAGAAAATAGCTATACCAAAAACATTGGTTTTAGGGATAGGTAAAAAATGGTACATTTTCTATCAAATTGATAAGTATCAAAAAGTGATTTTGCGCAAATGCAGCGAGATCACTTTTTTTAAGTAGTGCTTATTAAAGAAGGCGCCAGAATATCAAGGGAGCGAAAAAAACACTAGAAATTCGAATGATTACAAAAAAAGTAGGAATAATCATTCAATTAATAAAATTTAAAAGAAACATTTGTATTTAAATCGTATACTTCCGTTCCAATGATCTCTATCTTACTATATTCTTAGGCTCAATGGTAAATAGTCATGTGCCAAGCACCAATTTTACGCTCACGAAGGATTTCCTAAATGTCATAATAACTCAAGTTATACTTGAAATAATAGCCTACGGTTAACATGATGATTATTGTTTGAATTATTTTCCTTAGAGTAGCTCATGAAATTTCTCTTCGCGTTCTGTTTCTTTTCACTTTATCTTAAATCTACATTTAGATAAAACTTTGCAATAAAATCCAGAATTTTAACAAAATTTTTTAAGCATTAATTCTTGCTCTGGATTTAACTCCAGGGTTTATTATAGTTTATAAGAAGAGGGAGGTATCTATAATGAATATCAAGAAAGCTGCAGAAATGTTTGATTTAAGCATTGATACGCTACGTTATTATGAACGAGTAGGAGTCATACCGCCTGTTCATCGGAATACAAGCGGTTATCGAGACTATACAACAAATGATTTGAATTGGATTTACTTAGCTAAAAGTTTACGACATGCTGGGTTATCTGTTGAATCTTTAATTGAATTTGCCCAATTAGCCCAATTACGAGAAACAGAGAATGTAGAAGACGCTCAGAAGCAAATTTTATCAGATCAGTTAGAAGAGTTAGATAAAAAGATTGCCGAATTACATGAAGTTAGAGAACTATTGGTTTATAAAATCGAAACGTATGATGAGCATATTGCAAAATTTAAAGCAGGCGAAATGGGACCTGATAAGGTTGAAAAATTATGGGAACGAAAAAAATAGAAGTTTCTACTTGCTATGGAGTTCACTTTAGGGTTTAAGATATGTCATGTAAAGAAAATTAGAGGAGGAGATTGAGATGAAAACAGTCAAATTAAACAATGGTGTAGAAATGCCACAACTTGGATTCGGAGTGTATCAAATCCCATTAAATGAAACAGCGGAGGCTGTTTACCAAGCAATCAAGGCAGGATATCGTTTGATTGATACGGCGTCTATTTATGGAAATGAAAAAGAGACAGGGAAAGGCATCAAACGTGCAATTGATGAAAAACTTGTGGCGCGTGAAGAACTGTTTGTTACGTCAAAACTTTTTATTTTGCAAGCACCGGAAGCTAAAGCTACCGAAACCATTGAGCAATCACTTACAACTATGGGCTTGGATTATCTAGATCTTTATCTGATTCATCAACCTTACGGAGATATTTATGGCGCATGGAGAGCCATGTGTGCAGCTCAAAAAGCAGGGAAGCTACGAGCGATTGGTATCTCAAACTTCAAATCAGCTAAAATGATTGAATTTGTAGGATTGAATGAAGTGAAACCGCAAATCAATCAAATTGAAGTGAATCCTTGGAATCAGCGCATTGAAGACCAAGAATGGCATGAAAAGTATGATGTACAAGTAGAAGCTTGGGCACCGTTTGCAGAGGGACGACATGATTTGTTTACAAATTCGGTTTTGGCTGAAATTGGGGCACAGTATGGTAAAACAGTTGGTCAAGTGGTACTTCGTTGGTTAATGCAACGTGGAACTATCGCTTTAGCAAAATCTGTTCGTCCAGAACGAATGGCTGAAAATATTGATATCTTTGATTTTGAATTATCGAAAGAAGATATTAAAAAAATCGCAAGTTTAGATATGAAAGAATCGGCATTTTTCGATCATGACGCACCGCAACAAGTGGAATGGTTTATGAATCGGATGAAAGAGACAGAGAAATAATGAAAAAGATATTGTTCTTAAGTTTGACATTACTGTTTGTATTATCTGGTTGTTTTCAAGCGGATAAAACAAAAGAAAATAGTACAAAGGTTAATCCCAATGATAAAGCGGTCATTCTTTATTTTTCTAAACCAGAAATGAATGGTTCTGATACAGTAGCTGGAGCAAGTCGTGTCGTCACAGAAAATGAGGAAATCTTAGGAAATGTTGAACAACTTGCGACTTGGATTGCTGAAGACACAAAGTATCCACTAGCCAAAATTAAAACCACAGAAAATTATCCAGATGATCATGAGGTCTTGGTGGACCAAGCAACAACAGAGCGTTCAAGTGATTTTAGACCAGAATTAAAGGCGCTTAATGTTGATTTGACTGAATATGACACGATTTATATCGGTTATCCAATTTGGTGGTCAGATCTACCAATGGCCATGTATAGCTTTTTTGAGAAAAATGATTTAGCTGGTAAAACAATTATACCATTCTCAAGCCATGGAGGAAGTGGCTTAGCTGGAACTGTTGAAACAGTGAAAGAATTAAGTAAAGATGCCTCAGTTGAGACTAGTAATGTCTTAAGTATCTCGCGCGATGATATACCTAACTCAAGAAAAGAAGTAGAAAATTGGCTGAAATCATTTTATCTGAGGAATTAAAAATTAAACCTAGAGAAGGGGAAAAATAATGGTTAACGTTCTTATTATTGGTGCAGGTGGTCAAATTCCAGAAGTATTGATTCCACTTTTACAAGAACAAACGAATCTGAAATTAACATTGTTTGGAAGAAATGCAACACATTTACCTTATACAGACATAGCCAAAATTTCTGGTGATGCTAGTAATTTGTCAGATTTGATAAATGCCATGCGAAATCAAGACATTGTTTATATGAATTTTGACAATAAATCAGTTACTGAAATGGTGATTAGAGCAATGAGTCAAACAGGCGTTAAACGTATTATTCAGGCTGGTGTTCTAAGTGTTTACGGAGAAGTTGCGGAACCTTTTTCCACTTGGAATAGTCGAATGATGGGATGTACTGTCGCTCATAACCGAGGCATTGAAGCACTAGAGATAAGTGATTTAGATTATACCTATATGCGGATGACTTGGTTATATAATGGCAAGGGAAGTGACTATGTGGCAAGCCCTAAAGGAGAACCATTTTTAGGTGCTCAAATTAGTAGACGTGCGATTGCTCAATTTGTTCTGGATAATATTACAGGAAAACGCAATGACATAAAAGCGAGTATCGGTTTATGGGAACCAGGTTCAGAAAATAAGCCTAAACCTGATTTCTATTAAATTTGATGAGAATGTCCTTATTCAAAGGGAATTTTTTAATGCAGTAAAAAGAAGTATAAATTCTTTCATCTATGAGCGTATTAATCGATGCTACTCATAATAAAAGATAAATCAGGGGTGAGACACAGCTTATTTTCTAGCTGTGTTAAAGCCCTCTTCTACATTAAACGGTGTTTCAAAAGGAGAGACACAGAATGAAAAAGAAAGCTATTATCTTGCCAGTAGCAGTAATAGGACTAGTTGTGATTATTTCTATTACTCTATCAAACGCACTGAGCAATGAGACTAATGAAAGGGAAGTGTCTATCATGGGAAATCCTAAAACGTTAATTGTGTATTATTCACGAACTGGAAATACGAAGGTGGTTGCCGAGCTTATTCAAGAAAAGCTCGGCGGGGACTTATTTCAAATTGAAACACAAGAAAAAAGACCTTCAAATTATAGAAAAGAAGTCGAACAAAATGAAGAGGAACAAGAGGGCAATGTGTTGCCTGAATTAAAATCAAAAATTTCTAATTTCAATCAATATGATCGGATTTTTATAGGAGCACCAACTTGGAATATGGCATTACCACAAGCAATTCTCACGTTTATGGATAGCTATGAGTTTGCGGGAAAAACAGTGATTCCCTTTAATACAAATGGAGGGTATGGAACAGGCTCAACATTCAATCAGATAAAATTTGGTGTTCAAGGAGCGGAAGTTCTTGATGGATATTCTGTGAAAGGTGGAGAGGAAATCAACGGAACCTTACTTGCAATTGAAGGAGAAAGAAAAGTAGAGGTGTCAAGAGAAATAGACACATGGTTAGAAAAGATTGGACAATTAAATAACTAGAAGGAAGTTAAAGAATTTGAATAAACAGAAATTTGGGTTTATATTACCCATAACCTTATTATCTTATTTTCTGATATTAATGGATAACTCAATTATTTTTACAAGTTCAGTTCAGATAGGACAAAGTTTAGGACTCTCTGCTACAGCTCTTTCGTGGGTGTCGAGTGCCTATACACTCACATTTGGAGGCTTTTTACTTTTAAGTGGACGTCTCTCTGATTTGTTGGGGAGAAAACGTATTTTTTTAGTTGGGTTACTTATTTTTGGCATCAGCTCATTACTAATAGGGTTATCCCAAACAGCAAATATGATGATTGCCATGCGTGCTGTCCAAGGAATCGGCAGTTCTATTATCGCACCTACGACACTGGCATTGATTATGGATGCTTATAAAGGTGACATGCGACAAAAAGCTATTTCATATTACGGTGCAACCGCTGGAATTGGATCAAGTGTGGGGCTATTAGTTGGTGGTGGATTGACTAGTTTGATTTCATGGCGTGCAGGTTTTTTGATTAATGTGCCATTAACCGTTATATTGATTTTCTTAACGGTAAAATTTGTAAAGAACTCGGAAATCAAGAAAGAGAAAATTGATTATTTTGGAAGTTTCCTTTCAATTATAGGATTAGTAGGAATTATCTACGGTTTTACTGATGGAAAGTGGCTTATTATTAGCGTAGGCATTATTATTTTAGGGTCGTTTATTATTTGGGAACGGAACATTTCTTCCCCTATTTTACCATTGTCTCTTTTTAAAAATAGAGTCCGTTCTGGTGCATATGTTGCTCGTCTATTATTTATGATGGCTATGTTACCATTTTGGTTCTTTTTACCTCAAATGATGCAAAGTCACTATGGTTTTTCAGCATTACAATCCGGCATGGCATTTTTACCGCTGACTATTGTTAATTTTATTGTAGCGATGCAATTGCCAAGGTTAACTTCTAAATTCGGCAATGGCAAGATTTTACTTACTGGAGAGGTAACGTTAGCGCTTGGTTTGATTCTTCTCGCAGTTTCAAACTTAAATAATGGTTATTGGGGTGCGATCTTTGTCCCTATGTTGATACTTGGAGTGGGACAGGGGTTGATTTTAGCGCCAGTTACATCGGCAGGAGTCCATGAAGCACCGTCTGAACTCGCTGGTATAGCGAGTGGTGTGACGAATACGATGCATCAGATTGGGGGACCGATTGGTTTATCACTGATTGTTTCTGTTACGAATGAGTTCCACACTGAAATTTGGTTGATGACAATCTTCATCCTTATTTCACTCGTAGTAGTTTGGGGCAGCGTATCAAAGAAACAGAAAATCTACAGAGAGTGTGAACTCGATAGAAGAAGAAAGGAAGATAAAAATAACGAAGAGTAAATTTTCTTGTTTTAAAATTTCACAAAGTTTCTTAAAGATAAAGAGAGATATATCATTAAGTGCTTAGGTAGACCAGTTTTTATTCACAAAAAGAACCTTGGTATCGGTTGATACCAAGGTTACTTATGATAATGCGATTTATGTTAATCTATTTCATTTATATCTTAAAACAGACAATAAATGATTGAAAATAGATCAAAACACCTATAATTTATAGATAATTTGTTTGTTCCAAAAACATTCGTTTTTGGTTGACTTTATTTATCAATTAAATGAGCTACTTCTTCCTGATAAATTAGAAGTAACTCTTTATTAGAATATAAAGGCGAAAACATCCGTCTATTTATGCCATAATAATCATGGTTTGTTTTATATTTTACTTTATATCATAAAAGTTGAGCTAATATATACTAATAAGCTCTTGGTGTAGCTCAAAAATATAGTGCATTGAGATTTTTTTGATAGGAAAGTCCTAAGCAACCAATGTAGAATCACAGGTAAGTATCTTCTCCAGGATATTTAGTCATATTTGAGGAGATAGCCCCATTGATATTTTAACTCCATATCTTGTTTTGAAGACATCTTAATACACTTCCAATGTATAATTTTGGTAAATAAAGAAAGACAAAGCACTAATAATTAGTATCTTATCTATAGTCTGGCACTATCAAAAAGGGACTATGATTTATAAAAAATTTTTTTGATTATCCATGAGCTAAAAAAGATGAATAAAATCAGAAAACCAGTAATTATTGGAATAATATTTATCGATTCTCCAGCTTGGGGAAGAGTATTTTTCTGATTGGTTATTGTTTTACCTGATTTAATTTTTTTTGAATAGATGTAAGTAACAGTCTGTTCGATATCAGAGAGTATACCAGTAGAAGTACCCTTTATTTCTTTAAAAGAATATCCTTCAATCTCTAGATCATAATCGGTACCAGTAGAAACATCATAATTATCACCAATATTACCAGAAATAGTCTTGGCTTTCGCGATCTCATTACCATCAATGTCTTGATAAAGGATTGTTAGATCTTTAGCTTTGACAGGATTTTTGTGCCAAACATAAGTATCAGCAGTTTTATAAGCAATATTTGTAAGAGAAGAACTGGACAGAACTATTGAACCTAAAGGGTTATCTACAGAGCCATATCCTACGTTTACCCACTTTCCAGAATATGTCTCGTTATTTGGAACATCAGGTAATCCAACTGAGTTAGTAGAGAATCTAAAGTTAGTGTCAATCGTTATTTCGGATAAATTATAATTGTTTTTGAATACATTTCTTGAATTAACATCAAATTTTACCCCTTCAACATTAATATTTCTTAGATTAGTACATCCAGAGAATAAATTGTCATTTGCAACAAAAGAAGCTCTTGTTTGACTTAAGTCCAATGAGAATAAACTGCTACAGTTTTCAAAAATAGAATATCCGCCTCTAATTTCTGACATATCAAAATTTCTCATATTTTCAAAAGAAGTAACACTTGACAAATCTTTAAAAAGGTAATTTGATCGGGCACCTGCAACAACTTTTCCTTCAAAAACTATTTTGTTAATTTCTTCTTTGTATGCATACCATGGACTACTAGAATCAGTATAAGCAAATCTGCCTTCTTGTATATGAAGAACGCCCTCAGAATCTATGTACCATGAGCTTGTGCCGAATTTACCTGAAGTTATATTAAAAATTTCTGTATTATACAATTTAGCAATGTCAGTTTTTTTTTTAGAGACTCATCAGAATTTGAATTTTCAGTTTTGCTATTTGACATAGTATCTTTGGGGAAATCGTATCTTGAAGTAATTTTAGGTGTCTCTTCTATAACTTCACTGCTAGCTTGAGTATCCTTTTCACTAGATTCAATGTTATTTGATATAGTAGATGTTTGACTTTCAAAACTATTGTTGTTTACGTCGGAAACCTGAGGGGGAGACTCTTCTGTGAAAGATATCGCTTCTACATAGGAACTTGTAAATAGTGAAGCAACAATATAAATTAAAGTACAGCATGTTAATAATCTAAAACTTACTCTAATTTTTCTACTAGTTATATATATTTTTTTTGATGGCATAGTAGTATTTCTGTCTCTTATACACATCTAGATGTGTATAAGAGACAGCATTTTATCATGGCTATAAAGTATCTCTGGCAGT
>NZ_NGKY01000004.1:55454-58048 GCF_002140855.1 Enterococcus sp. 7E2_DIV0204 | reverse complement strand
ATGGCATAGTAGTATTTTATCCATTCTTGGTTAATAAAATTAGTTTCTCATTTTTTTTGATGCAATGTCAATAAATTGGCATGGGCGAGTGCATCTTATCGTATTTAAATTCAGTAGAAAAATAAGAATATAGTCTATTATATAACGAAAAACTGACAAAAAAGTCGTGGAATAAGAGCGCAACCTAAGATTCAAGGGTCTTTTTTTTAGTAATTTGAAATTGAAATGGTAGTAAATTGTTTCCAGTAGGATTCACTAAAGAGTGAATTAAAAAAATTTAAATAACTCATAGCAACAAAAAATATGAGGGACTAAAGAAGTAGAAGAAACGCTTGGAATGTTAGTCCCCAAAATAATAAATATACTTTTGAAGATTGTTCAATATAAATGAGATGTAATAGGAAACCACAGTTTTAAACGTATTTAAGGAACCATTTTGGATGAAGAAATCATCATAAAGTTATATTGTCCCAATAAATAATTTGAAAAACAAAAGGCTGTGTATAAGAAAAAAGAAGTATCTTTTTCATTATTCTTTATACGGGCTTTCGCATATAACGAAATATCTAGCATTGGATGGGCCCATTATAATCATGCAAGACACAAAATGGAAAGAGAAAATCAACTTTTATGGATAAATTAGTCCAGTAAAAATGGAATTTATGGAAAAGATAAGTAGCAGCAGAGAATACTTGCCACTCTCATTTGAAGAAATCCAGGAAAGAAACCCGTGCTACAGGAGAAGGGACGCGGGTTTAACAGATATGATTATATCAAAAAGCTATTGGATAGAGAAGGAAAATACTAGAATTGAGTAAGAGCAATTTTTTGATCTATATATTAGCGATTCGTATTACAAAAAAATTTTACCCTTGTGTTAGTGGCATAATTTTTTTATTTGTGGAAATAATTTGGCCTAGGTAACTGAATATTTATTCTTCCGGTAAAAAGAGGGTAATTTGAAACCAAAAATGAGATATTTGGTATTGTTTGGTGCTATTCTATTGAAAAATTTAAAGATTTAGTTCTTCTTAAAAATAGCTTTTGTCTGTAAATTTTTAATTACTGCTAGACAACGGGAGTTTATTGGCAATTTAATAACATCTAAAAGGAATACTCATATGGGACAAGAAATTATATTTTCCATAACAACGCAATATAGAAAATTTAAGTAATGTTTATTTTGCTGATATTGGTCATAAATACTTCTTGTTGAATAATAGATCCTAAACGTTTCCAGTTATCAATACTATCTATATCTGAGAAAAAAATTACTTTCCCTTTGTAAGCATGATTAACAGGGACTGCGTCAGTGATTATTATATCAGCGTCACCAATGTTTTCGGTTAGCACACATGCAGCATTGCTATAAGTGACAGAAATGTAGTTACTGATTCTAGATTTTACGATGATATTTTCACATGTTTCAATGTAAATTTGTATTACTTTTTTTTCCTCATATATTGCGTAAGAATCTACCAAAATCTGTAGCTCTTTGAGGCAAATAGGTAAAGCTTGCACAGGTATCGATTTGCACATGCCAATTAAAAGTTGAAATAATTCGTCTGTAGTGGTTGATAATTGACTAGTGTTTACTTGGTTATAACTTTTCCAAATATCAAAAAACAGCATATTTATAATTATGACTATTGATTCAAAAAATATCAATTTTTTTTTTTCTAGACTCAAATTTTTATTCTTAGTAATTATAGTTACTATTTTTTTAGTGTTTTTAATTACCTTATTATCAATTTGAATTAATTTATCGGCGATACGCATTTTATCATGGCTATAAAGTATCTCTGGCAGTGAAAATAGCGAAAACATTGATAACAAAAAAATTTCAGAGTCAACTTTTTTCATATTTTTTTGGTAATTAGTATGGTAAAAAATGCGCATTGATTTCAGTGATTCTTCAACGGAAAATACTGCAAGAATCTCTTTTCCTCCAGAAATCCATTCATTAAATTCTGGTAAAAATTTACCTCTCTGCATGCTGTTTAGTGAAATACCTATAAAAAGGTTGGCTTTCTTTTTTCCCAGAATAGATAGATGTCCGTAATCATCATTTTTTATATATTTTTGATTTTCAAGGATTTGTTGCTCGCTTATTGAAACAAGTGGCCATCCATCGTCTAGAAATATTTTCACGGTAAAATAGTAATGTAAGAGGCGTATCTCATGTTCAGGGCCGATTAATCTTATGGTCTTGCGTGCATACAACTGTATAGAAGTATCCAGTAGTAACTCTTTGAATATTCTATTAAGTTTATTTATCAGCTTATACAAATATGAAATGCTGTAAGCAAGTCCTTCAGCCATTTTAGAAATAGTACATTCACGGTATTCCATTATGTATTTAAATGCGGCATATTTTGATGATGTACTGAAGTATTCTAACTTGAGATAGTTTAGTAAATCTAGTTCCACAGCATCATCTTTAGTATGATTGTATAGAACAAAGTTCAGAGGTGTACTTATCAATTCTACGAAAGTATTATTATTTGATTCGGATATCTCGTTCGTGAGTTCTAAAAGTATTTTTTTTAATGATCGCTCTGTAAGGTCATATTCTTTGGCAAGTGAACTAATAG
>NZ_NGKY01000004.1:35087-55240 GCF_002140855.1 Enterococcus sp. 7E2_DIV0204 | reverse complement strand
ATATTATAAAGGTTAAGTGGAGAAAAATTGATTAGGATATTTAACATTTAAATTGGACGTAACTAAGTTATAGAAAATTGACCATCCAAATATTAATAATTCGATGGTCAATTGGCTCTAGGGTGTTCTATTTTTTTAAGGTATATTTTTTATCATAGCAACTAGAAAAAGGTTATCAAGTTTAGGTAATAAAACACATAAATTTGATAAATACCTATACCTTTGGAATCGTATAATCTCTTTGTAATATCAAATAAATTGTTTTTGGAGGATACACAAATGAAAAAAAAAGTTGTATGCATCTCATTGCTCAGCGCAACATTACTCTGCTCAACTCTAGTAGGGGCAACTACTTTAGCAGCTGAACTTGGAAGTGAAGGTTCAATAAAATACTATCAAGACAATGGACCAACTGACCCAGTTGATCCAATTGATCCTGATCCAACTGATCCAGTTGATCCAGGTAATCCAGATCCAGGAGGTCCAGACCCAGAGCCAGGAACTCCAGGGCCCTTAAGCCTAGATTTTGTACCTCATCTATACTTTGGACTAAATAAGATAACAAATAAAACAGTAACATATGAATCTTATTCAGTACCGATCATTGGTAAAGACGGAAAAATAGTTGACTATAAGCCAAACTACGTTCAAGTGTCTGATAAAAGAGATGAGTATTCAGGGTGGTCTCTAAAAGTCGAGCAAACAGATGAATTCACAAATGAAAGCAAAAAAACACTTGGTGAAGGAACAGAAATTAAATTTACAAGCCCGGTTGCCAAAGGTGTTTTTACTGACGCAACAGCACCATCAACAAATTTGGCCGAATTCACAGTAACACCAAATGGAGAATCACAAACATTTTGGGAAGCGAAGGCCAATGAAGGAGAAGGGACATGGGTAAATGCATGGGGTCAAAATACTGTTCAAACGGATACAGTGTTAAGTGTATCGAAAGATGAAGAAGGAAATATTACTGAGAACAGAGGAGAAGCGAATATTGACAAAGCAATTACCTTAACAGTTCCTGGAACCATTAAAAAAGAAGCACAGCGCTATGTAACTAACTTGAAGTGGACCTTAACAGATGCACCTGAATAAATTTTAATTATTGTAGGCAGCCAAATTTATGGCTGCCTACAATCAGATTAGAAAGGTAAAATTATGCAAAAAAAATTTAGATATAAGGTAAAAAAGATATATTATGTAATACCTATAATAGTAGTGCTCATTTCGAATTGCCATTTTAGCTATTCGCACGCATCTGAGCTTAGTTTTTCTGTAAATCCAATTACGCCAAGCATTCAGCGACAAGGATCAAAAAATAAGTATTTTGATGTTCTTATGGCCCCTGGTGAAGATACTGACCTGAAAGTGAATTTAAAAAATACAACAGATAAAGATTTAACTATTGATATTGATGTCGTGCCTGCAACGACAAATGGATTCGGAAATATTGAATACTCAGATAAAGGGTTAAGAAATTCAGTTAATTTACCGATGGACATAAAAAAGAATATTGAATTTCCTGAGCAAATTGTATTGAAAAGTAATAGTACGCAAGAAGTAAATTTCAGATTACATATGATTGATAAAAAATTTGATGGGAAAATTGTATCTGGTATTCATTTCGAAGAACACGACCAAAAGGAAAAAATTAGGGATGATAGTACTGAATCTGTAGCAATTAATAATCTTTTTGCATATAATTTAGCATTAGTGGCAGCACAAAATAAAAATGTTGTATCGTCTGAACTTGAGCTCAAAGGTTCCCACTTTATAACAGAATCTGGTGTAAGCAATGCAGTTATTGATGTTGAAAATGTTGGTGCCGAATTTGCAAATGATATTAGTACTGAACTAAAAATAGAAAATATATCATCAAATAGTATAGAGCCCATTGAAACAATAAAAAATAAAAAACTAAAGATGGCGCCTAATTCAATTATGGAATACAGAATATCACTTGGAGATAAAAAATTAAAACCAGGTGAGTACAAAATTACAGGGGCTATGTTTTATTCAGTAACCGAAAATGGGAAATATAAATATAATGGAAAAGAGTATGCAAAAAAGATGTCAGTTGATCAGACTGTAGTAATCAAAAAAGAAGAGGCAAAAAAATTAAATTCATCTAATGTAAAAATTACTTCTGAATCGACAAACTATTCTGGGTATATAGTTCTTGTACTGTTGTTTTTGATTGTACTATTGGTAATCTTTGGTTATAGGAATATTCGGAAACAAAAAAAATTGGAGTTATCAAAAAAATCATCCTCTTCCAAAAAGAAGACTAAGAAAAAACATTTGAAAAATAGTAAGAATATACAAAATAAAAGAAAGGAGCGAAAAGGAAGGAACAAGTCACGCTAAAAGGAGGAAGTTAAACGTGAAAAAAAATATAAGATATTTTTTAATCATAATAGCACTTTTTATTTTTTTTGTCCCAAGTAGCCCAACTTTTGCAGAAATTGAAACAGATAATGCGATGCTTAATGGGAATGGTAGCATTGGTTTTTATGGGAGTTGGCCCTCTGATACTACCAGTGATTCAGATATGGATAATTCTATGTCCAGTGAAAAGAATATTGCAAGTATACTACCACATGCAGGTACTAGAGATTACCTAATTATAAACATTTTAGGTGGAATGATTATCACAGTTGCAATCGCATATTTTATACTTAAGAGAGGGGAGTATAAATGAAGAAAACTAATCTATGTACAATTTTTCTCATTGCAATAATTTTCTCATTATGCACGGGGCAGTATGTGTTTGGTGAGAGTTATAGCGGTGATGGGGCTATAAAATTAGCATACTCTGATTCAAAAAAAGATAAAATAGAAGTAACTACTGGGCAAGAAGTTGAGCTGTTATTAAGAAGTGATAAGACATATGAATATAACTTAGAATTTCAAATTCCAGACTGGATGGAAGGGATTAAAATATCGGGTGAAGGGCTCTCGTTCAGAGATAATAAAAAGAAGCTATATCTGGATACTCACAGCTCTCGTATAGTGAAGCTAAAATTTCATGTTTCAGATGATGGTATATTTAGGGTAACTTTTCCAGGTGCAGAAAATGTTTTGATTTTATCAGTTGTGAATAGTACAAAAGAAAGTACAAAAGAAAGTACAAAAGAAAGTACAAAAGAAAGTAATAATACAAAAACAGGTTTAAAAAATAATTCAATAAGTCCGAAAGTTTCTGGTTGGGTAGCACAAGGTGATAGACTTAAGTATCAAACAATAGTACCTGTTATAGACACCAGTGATAATGGGGTAATTCCTGCAGAGTATAATTTTATGCCTAAAATATTTTCAGGAATTTCAAGTTATTATGTCAGTACATCTCCCGATGTTACAAGAGATATATATGACGAGTACAAACTTTCGGATATTGAAAAACAATTAATATTGTATTCAGGAAAGTTTTATGTTTACTATAATAAAGTTGGTATATATAAAGGGAGATATGTAGATGTCAAATGGACGTTTCTTGAGGGAAGTGATACTGTACCTTCGAAAATTAACTCGCGTTTCGACGGTTCTAATCCAAAATCAAGCCTTCTAGGTATGTGGTTAGGTGCCTCAAGCCGTGTTAATCAGAAATTAAGTTTTTTTGATTCGCAAACTGGCGAACCAGTTGAAATAAGCGGGTATTTTCCAATAAGCAATCTTGATAATACTGAATCATATTTATTTAATAATGATCAAATCGATTACTTCGCTTACTCAAGATACAAAATATATTTGGATAATAGATTGGGAACAAGTAAAGATGGAAGTATGAGAGGTTTTGCAGGTTCACCGTACGGATCAGGTTATGTGGGTAAATCGGAAAATAGTGTGAGTGTACTTTTCCATGGTCAATCTGAATTTTATATTACAAGTGGTAAAAATAATCAAGGTGATGTGCAGCCATCTTGGCTTGGTATGATGGACTCGAAAATATGGATGATAGACTATTCTCCACCGGTGATTGTTGGTGATCCTGATGGCGATAAAGCAGATTTTGATTTGAAGTTTAACTCGTTTATTTCTAATCCTCCAAGGTACAATTATGATCAGTCAATTGTTCTACCAGAATCTTATATTTTCTCATATAAATTTGAGTTTTCAGAGTATATAAGTAATTTTAGTGCTGATGCCATTAAACTGACAGATATGGTTACTGGTGAAGATGTCACATCGAAGTTCTCAATAATTATGGATAAAAGTTCTGGACAAATTGAAATAATTTTGAATGATCCGACTAATACTAGTGTGCAAAAAGAGATGTTTCCAAGTAATTTGAAAATAGATTTCAATTTTTCAATTGACAAAGATAGTGCCTACGAATCTGTTCCGATTGTCACTGAAAAAGGAAAACAGTACTATAATTTTCCAATAGAAGGTGCAGTGAAAGTCAGAGAAGCATTTAGTGAGAACGAGCGAGTTCTCACATATATAAATGAAAATGGTGATAAGTTTGCATATGCGCAGAAGGAATTAATTGTGTTACCTGGAAACCCTGATCCTGAGGGACCAGAACCCGGTCCAGGTTCTGGAGGTGATTTAAGTCTAGATTTCGTACCTTTTTTATACTTCGGTATTAATAAAAGAACTGATCACACCGAGACGTATAGTGCGTGGTCTGTACCGCTCAAAGATGACTTGGGGAACGAGAAAGGCTACAGGGCAAATTACATTCGAATTTCTGATCAGCGCAACATTGACTTAGGTGGTTGGTCAGTATCAGTATCTCAAGAAGATGAATTTCTTTCGCCAAGTGGAAATAGTCTAGGCAATGGGACTAAAATTTCATTAAATAATCCTAAAGTTCTTAAGGATGGTGAGGTTTATGAAAATGGAGTACTTGAAGGTAATATCACAATAGAGCCTAATAGAGAAACTCACAGAATAGTAAGTATCCCCCAGGAAACATCTGGGGGAGCACAATATGAGGTTGAGTGGGGAAAAAATACAATAGAAGATGATGTGGTTACATCTGTTAATGGAGATAATTCTGGTGATCAGGTAGTAATCACTGGAGAGGCTAATATTAATAGAGATGTCACTTTGACCGTTCCAGGAGCATCAAAGAAAACTTCCGAGAGGTATGTATCAAATTTAAAATGGGTACTTGAGAATGTTCCAGAATAGTATAATAAGAATTAAAAGATTGATTGGTTATTACTTAATTATAAAGAGAGCATTGCAACTTTAATGTCCAAAAACTTTGTGGTTCTTTGATGCTTAGACTGATAAATAGCATATGTGAGTTTAAAGCATTTATTATGGTTCCTAGAGGCTACGTCCTCTAGGTCCATTTTTTTTTCGAAAGAAATGTCTCAAAGTCAAAGTAAAGAATGATAACTTGCATATTCAATCTTTTTGAAAACCATAAAGTGGGATTACTATTTCCTTGAAGTGCTTGCCTGGAAAGGTATTATAAGCAAAATTTGAGTTTTTAAGGATTCAAAGACCACTGAAATGAAAGACATAGGTAACTTACCTTATTGAATGAACAGCTCGATGATACAAGAGGAATGAACACCTATTTTTTTTGATTAACTAAAAATTATTGACATCATTGATGATACTCTAAACTATTGATGTAAGTTGGTCAAAATGCCAAGGGGAAGTTTGAATAATAGAGAGGATAGATGATATATAAAAAATAATCGCAATAAGTTTACTAGTGATCGAATAAGTAGAACATAATGTGAGGGAGAAGAAAAATAATGTAAAAAAGTTTGTCACCAAGTAATTTAGGAAAAATATTCAGGAATTTCAGCAGTTAGGTGAAAAATAAAAATGACCTAATACATAGTGAATCTTTTATCTTTATGTGGTTTTTATTTGCAATTTAAGGATAATTATATGTTTATAAATTAAATATACTGTCATTAATATTATATTTTTAAAAATTATTCATTTTAAAATTATGATAAGTGCAAATAATTTGATTGTTTTTGAGGTCTATATATTTAATTAAAAAACTTAGAGGAGAACGCATATGAAAAATACTATTGGCCTATTATCTATTGGAGACAACTCAGACAAAATTGACAATATTGGACAATTACTCAGGAAAAAGCTCGACCAAGAAGATAATAGCATACTTGAAATTAGCAGTAAAAGTCAGCTGAACTCACTGGATGGCTTAGTAATTAGCATAGATGAATCATCAGATTACATAATTGCAATCCAATGGTTAGTGGAACTAAAAGAGGACCATCCGTTATTTGTCTGGATTTTAAGTGGAGAAAATCACGATAAGTTAGAGGTATTGCTCCCAAGTCTGAGTAAAAATTCTGTGATTGATATCATTGATTCTGAACAAGTAATTGAGGTTTTACTAGCAAAAATAAAGAGTTTCCTTAATTATAAAAGCTGTTTACTACAGTCAAAAGAGGAAAAAAATATATCTGAAAAGTCATTTTTAGATAGAAATAAACTTTGTTTAGTTATAGACAATAAGATAATACCATTAACGCGAAAAGAATTTCAGGTTTTTGAGCTATTGTACCAGAATTTGGGAGATGTTGTGACATATGAAGCAATACATGAAGCAATGTATGGAGAAAGAACTAGCTTGGTAAGTGAAAAATATAGAGTAGCAAATTTAATTTTTCATATTCGTAATAAATTAAAAGAACAGTTCCATTTTGAAATTGAAATCATTCGAACCAAGGGCTATCTTCTTACATATTCAAATAAAGAACGCTTTCTTTCAGCGATACACGTGAAGAAGACCTATAATGAGCAAACCTTAAATAGACGATAAAAAAGTTTACGCAATTATTTGAAGAAATGGATGGCTAAATGTGTGAAAGAAAAAAAGAATTATTATCAAACCTATCAACGTTATTATTTCGGTGAAATTGCCCTTTTAATTGGATGGATCACTAATGCTGTGCTGTTTTCAAGATTCTACGAAGAGGCCATATTTTATGTTGATAAGAGGGATAAGTTTATTATCCAGTTATTGTTTATGGTGAATTACTACTTGGATGATTTACTCAAGTATTTATTCGTTGCTTTTTTACTGATGACCTTAAATCTCTTCCTTATCTTGATGTTTTATATCAAAAATAGGCAAGAAGTAATAAAACGAAAAGAAATGCTGTATTCAATCATCGTGTTCCTAGTGCTTATCGGAATTAACGTTATCGCTTTACTAACGACGATTGTTTGGCCGCTGTTCTTATTACTATTTATTGTTTCTATGACGATTGTTTATATCATATCCGTTATTACGAAGTATTTATATGAAGAAAAAGATGAACGATATGAAGAAAATGAAATAGTCAAAGTAGAAGGACCGTTTCAAACAAAAGAAGCAGCGGAAGAATACGTCAACGAATTTTTGGATCATTGGACGGAATACTTTGTTGGGAAAGGCTACATTTTAATTTCTGAAATGGCTTTTGATGATGAATACAAGTGGAATGTGGAAATTATTGTTCGATCAATTAAATAAAACCAAATAGTAGTAGTTAGGAGAATCCTTTTTCATGAAAAAGATTAATGCGATGTATCTAGCGCTTATCTGTACCTTTCCATTCATTTTTTTTGCAGATCAAGTGATGGCTGCAGAGGATGATAATAATTTAGGGTATACAGTGACTCTGGTACAGTCGAATACACAAATAGATCCGAATAAAAGTTATTTTTATGTGAAAACGACGCCAGGAGAAGCTCAAACATTAGAAGTCAGAATTAAAAGTACGAAGAAAGAGAACGTACGGATAAAGATATATGGAACCAATGCGATCACAGGAGATGAAGGAACGATCGAATATAGCGATGACAAATCCTATTACGATTTGACCTTAAAAGAACCGGTAACGTCGATGCTCAAAATCCCAACACCAGAAATTACTGTGGGAAATTATGAAGAGAAGACAGTAAAAATCCAACTGATACCTTCAAAAGAAAAGTATGATGGTGTGAAAATGGGTGCGATCGTATTCGCTTTAGATCAAGGAGAGAAGTCGAAGAGTGGGGTCACAACAGAATTTTCCTATCGAGTAGGGTTGATTACTTCACAATCGGGAGACGAATTCAATAATGCGCAAACGCTGAACTTGAACTCCGTGAAAGCTTCAATCAAACGCGGGAAAAAAATGGTTTTAGCCAATTTGCAAAATCCAGAACCAAAAGTTTTAGAAAATTTAAGCATCATAGGTACGATGACTAAAAAAGGAACGGATGAAGTAGTCAAACGAAAATCAGTAGAAAATTACAGCATGGCACCTAATAGTTCATTTGATTTTGAAATGGATTGGGGAATTGCGAATTTACCATCAGGTACCTACACCTTAAAATTGGATGCATCCAATGATTATCAAGAATGGCAGCTGAGTAAAGAGTTCACGATCACGAACCAACAAGCAAAAAAAATGAATGAAGAAAGTGCCTTTAAAATTATTACCCCAACCTGGATCAAAGGGACTGCTATTTTGTTAATAGCCCTCACTGTTTTAACTATGTTAGCAATTCTTTTCAGAAGAAAAAAATGGAGCCAACAATGGAAAAAAATCAGAATTGCTAAGCGAAAAAAGCAGGGGAGTCAAAAGAAAAAGTGGAAAAAGTCCAATTGAAAAGAAGGTGAATAAGGATGAAAAAGACGTACTTTAGTTGGTCGTTGTTAATTGTAATCTGTGTAGTTGGTGTGTTGTTCAGCCAAGCAAAATATGCTTTAGCAGAGCAAGAAAAGACAGAAACGGGTATTTCCTTCAATCAATCCGTCGAACCAGAGAAACCAACCCCCCCGATCTATGAACCAAAGCCACCTGTCTATCCAACAACAGAAGGTGCATTACCACATTTAGGGCAAATGATGACCTCTTTTATTCTATTGTTGTCGGGTGTCGCTTGTTTGATCGTATTTCTAGGTGTAATCAGTTTACGCAAGGTATATAGCATACATGTATAGGAGTGTACAATGAGAGATTATTTATGGATTTATATATTAGGAGGAGTCGCCTCTGTGTCGTTGATTTTTTTTCTGGGAACACTTTCCAAAGATGTGTTCTTGGCCAGAAAATTAAAGAAAAAGAAACTTGATTTAGCGGTTAATTTTAGCTTATTAGTCGTGTCTATTGCTAGTCTAGGATTGATTATTTATTTATTCGTTTTACTAAAAGACCAAATTAGATTGATTGGATAGATCAGTGAGAAAAAGCATTACTCTGTGAACAATTTATAATAATAACTGTCGCCATTTCTATTTGCGCTAATAAGAAGGGTGATTAAATTTTGAAAAAAATACTATTTACAACATTACTTGCGTCATCAGCATTACTGATTTTTGCAAAACCTGCGAATGCAGAAGAAGTTGGAAGCATGGAATCTGATTTGGGAATCCGCTTTGATACTGACGGACCTGTACAACCTGGACCTGGACCTTTTAAAGATAACTTAGCATTGGTATGGACACCATCTAAGTTTGACTTTGGTCGTCAAGCAGCAACAGCGAATATTGCTACATACAGCAATACTGTAGCTGGAGATCAATACATTGTCGTAAATGATGACAGACAAGGAACTGAAACAGGCGAAGAAGGCGCAAAAGTTGTAACCACTTCAGCTTGGAAAGTAACGGCTTCATTGTCTAAACTAGTTTCTAAAGACAGCTCAGCTACAGAATTGCCATCAAAACTAACATTTACTTTAGGTGATGCACAATCATACAATATTGGTGAAGTTGATCCAGATACAAATGACTTTTTACCAAATCCTATCGAAGGGAACTTAGGAACACTTGCTGATCCTAATAATATCACAGTAAATAAAAATGTAACATTAGAAGCTGGTAACACAACAGGCACAAACATCATTGCTAAAACAAAAGCAGATGCTGTTAAGGGTGGTTTTGCCACAAAATTATCAGATACTAAATTAACAGTAACAACAGGCACGGGCGCTGCAGGTAAAGCATTTAAAGGTAGCGTGAACTGGAGTCTTGACAACACATACTAAGAAATTACTTGGTTGTGTATGGTGATAAATTGAATAAGTAAGTAGATTGGTTGACAGTTATTGTTATAAGTTGTTCACAGAGTGAGTATGTAATACATTAAGTATTTCTATTTTAGAAAGGGGTATCAGTGATTGAAAAAATATCTTACCTGCTTGTTACTCGTTTCATTTTACCTTGGATTATCGTTTGATCCTATCAAAGGGGTTGCAAAACAAGAGCCAATAAATTTGATTGATGGGCTATCTTATGAAGTTATATATCCTGAAAATCAGAAAAACAAAGACCTAGGCTATTTTGATCTTCAAATGAGTCCTGGTCAAGAACAAAAAATTTCTCTCAAATTATATAACTCATTACCAAAAGAATTAACAGTAGAGGTTCGGTTAAATACTGCAAAAACCAATAGTATCGGTAAAGTTGAATATGGTCCAAATGAGTCACAAGAAGACAGTTCGCTAACAAACAATTTTATTGAGGTCGTTAAAGGACCGAAAAAAGTGGTGATCCCACCAAAAGGGGCTAAGGAAGTGGATTTAGAGATCTCCTTGCCCAAAGAGGCGGTCAATGGTTTGATAGCAGGTGGGATTCAAATCAAGCCAGTAGTGAACAGTAGTGTAAAGGAACAAAGTAAAAAAGACGTAGTAGTAAATGAATTTGCTTTTTTAGTTGGGGTGTTATTACGGGTTGGGGATACCAGCAATATAAAACCAGAGCTAAAACTAAATAAAACATACATAGCATTTAAAGAGAGTAAAAGCCATTTGTTCATTAATATTTCTAATATCCATCCTGTCTATGTTGAAGGGATGGACATTGCTGTTCAATTAAGAAAATCTAATAAACAAAAAGTGTTATTTGAGTATCAAAAAAAAGGAATGAGAATGGCGCCAAATTCGATGATTGATCTCCCAGTTGATTTGTCAGATAAAGGGATGACGGCTGGCGATTATTCAGTTCAGATCAACGTTGTATCAAAAAATGGTGGTAAATGGTCTTGGACAGAAGATTTTAAGATTAATGCGTTGGAAGCCAATGGTCTTAATACGCAATTGGTAGAAAATAAAACAGGTAATAAACTGATTTTTTTAATATATTTTTTGATGGTATGCATAGGCATACTTGTATTTATTTTGAGTTATAAAGCGATAAAACGTAAAAGAATGAAACCTGAAAAAAGGAAGTAATCGTTTTTTTACGGAAGAAGACAAAAAATAGTTCAGAATAGACAATAGTGTATCAAACCTGACACTCTTCTTGTGTATCGCCGTAAACCAACAAGCAAAATAAGCCAAACAATGATCTGGTTCGATCGGTAGAACTAAATAGGTGATAGCAATACAAAGGAGGTGTTGCGATAAGAGTGTATTTGAAAGATGATCAAAAAATAATAAAGAAAGGAGAAAAAATGGATAACGCAAAAAAGAAGCCCTCTAAAATGAAAATACTTTGTTTACTAATCGGAATCACCGTGTTCAGTATTTTTTCTGTGGCCATTTTATTCACCGAAACGAATCCTATATTAGCTAAACCAGAAACGAGTGAAAAAAAAGCGACAAAACAGTCGATCGACAGAGGTTCGGATGTAAGCAACACCAAAGCGGCCACAGTAACAACAACACAAAACTATACAGCGAGAGCGCTAGATCCAGTTGAAAATGAGGAAGGGTTGAAAGCAACACCTAAAGTGTTGACGATGAAACAAAATGAAGCTTTTCCAGACCTTAACAGTGAGGCGGGGCTAACGAAACTCTTTTCCGAAAGGATCATTCCGCATCCAGAATATGGTGCTTTATATGAATACGTGAACGCTGATGGAACACCTACTAACCCTAGTAGTGAGGCAATAGGATTTCAAACAATTTATATTGAGATTACTGAGAACCACAATCTGACGAGTATTCGCGTTCCCATACCATTAACTGTTACCGATATAGGAACGTCCTTTTTACTGGATAATCAAATTGCACTTCAAACAGACAATGTAAACGGTAAAATTGTCTTGTATCCAAATGAAACGGCAAATAAAACGCCAGAACAATTGCAGCAATTAGTCAAAACAAAATCCAATGTCCACTCTTGGAAAGTAGAAGATGGAACAACTATTCCAGTTGAGGTGATCAGTACAACCATTACAGTCACTACTGTCGGAAGTTACAAAGCCGAATTTGAGATCACGGTGGGAATAGGTGAGGAACAACAAAAAGCTTCTGTTCAAAAAGATGTAGTCGTTTTTGGGGCTGACCTGAAATCTCCTTACTACTTTAGTGTTAGTCAAAATGGAGCCATGTCTATGGGAACAGATGGTGCCAGTATTTTTTCGAAGTATCAATCTTTGAATGATGCAAAAGCCTCTAGTTCTACCTATGAATGGGTCAAAAATCCAGCAGGTGAGCCAACGGATCCACTCAATAAATTCGATACGAGTAAGTCAGGATTTCACTGGGGCTATATAAAAATGACGGATAAAACGTATACATCTGTTTCAACAGTCATTTCTGTCCCCATCATGATTACCCAGCAAGAACAGTCAGTTATTATTGGTTCTAAAGTTGGTCTACACTTTAATTCTTTGCCAACCATTTCTGTAAGCGATGTGAAAGGAAAAAATAACTCGGAAATTGTTGAGATTCTGTTAGGGAAGTTATCGCCAAAAGCGTGGGAGCTGACTACTGGTCAATTACTTGATACTCAAGTGACAAAATCATCAATTACAAGTTCTAGTAGATGGGTTAACGAAGTAACCATAACCACCATTTTAGGCGGAAAACCGTTGGATTATAAATTTAATGTTTTGGTTCTTCCAGATAGGATTTTTGATAATTCCTCCTCGACAGGCTGGAATATCATTCCAAACGGAGGTTCAGGTGGTCTGTTAGCTAACCCTATCAACGGTTCTAAAGCCGGGTTTCCAAATCGAGGTATATCAGTAAGTTCATTTTCAAATGAACTAGGCTTTATAATTAAAGACAACGCTGGAAAAGGTTATGTTTACAGCGGCGGTGAAGGAAAAGTACAAGATGTTCCAGGTGTTGATGGGTTACCGCTATACGGTAAGTGGCATGCTACTTCTGGACTCTCAACTGATCAAAGAAATTATGAAATTGGACAGCCAAGATATTTTTTGCGTAAGGGGGACGAACTAAAGCAAATATTTTATGATGATAAAAGTAGCATCTTGTATGTCTACAGTTTATCGTTGAGCCGAAATTTAAATTTTAAAGTACAATTGGACATGTATAATCTTTCCCAAAAAACAAAAAACTTTTCTATGCTAGAACCTATAGATTTAGATTATCTAACGGATCAAGTGCCTATCTATGCATTAGGTGGTAATAGCGGTTTTTATATGCAACCTTCGTCAGACAAAAGATTTACCATTCGATTAAAAGATTCTAGAGGAAATTGGCTATCTGATTATACAAAATATATTGCAGGGACATTTAATGAGACTGGTGTCCAAAGTGGAAGAAATTATTTTGGAAATGATTTTTCTGGCAATGGGACTGAAAGTAAGAACTATTATCAAGGGCAAGTAATTGTTTCTGGATGGGATACTGCCTACCAGCTAGGAGCACCTTGGAAGCAAGTTTTACCTGACGAATCTCTGAATACTGGATATGAAATTTTTGCTGGCCAAGAACTTCCATATATGCAGATCAAGGCTGATCCAGAAGTCTTTAATGTTTATTCTGATTATGTCAATGATTTTGATACGAGTTACAAATTAAGCCAAATCCCTACAACAACGGATCACGGGACGGTGTATGTAACGTATCCGACAGGTGATGAGGTCATGATGCCCTTTTTCTCCAATAGTCAAAAGGAATTCGATAGTCCTTTGACGATTCCAAGGACAGGATTGCCTGAGAAGCTAAATGAAGAACCAGGTACGATTAAACGGTATGATACGTCTTTGCTAGCGATTAATGAGTCAGATGGTCCATACAAGGGGTTACCCTCACAGGATTATACCGTGAAAATAAATGCATACAATCTTGGGGCAAAACCGATTCCGCAAATCATCAAAAAAGGTACAGCGTTCACCAAAAAAGCTTCCGAAGTGATACAGGATGCGGTTATCTTACCTGATCATACTGCCTCATACGAATATGAGGGAGCAATGCCAGATACTTCAGTGACAGGTTTGACGAGCGTGATGGTGCGTATGACGGATACAAACAAACCAGATAAGACGACGTTGATCAAAGTGCCAGTCCAAGTGATCGATGGAACACTACCATCTAAAGGACTGTACATTGCTGCAAATGATTTTAGCAGTAGACCTGAGGCATTTCAAGATTTGGCTGAAAGTGAAGTCAATCAATTGATTCTAAAAAAATCTGAAGCGGTTGCTTGGGAAGTAGCGACTGGATCAAGTAAAGATGTTACGCTATCAGTAGAGTCAAAGACTTTACCACTGAATCCTGGACAAGGCAGCTACAAAGCAACCCTAAAGGCTGTTAGAGGAAGCGAAACAGTCAAAAAAACGATTACAATTGATATTCAAAGTAATCAAAAAGTGAACGTGGAATTTGTCGATGAAACAGGAGAAGCCTTACACGATAAAATCACGTTCGATAAAGTGATCGGTACAACGATTGATTTAACGAAAGAAACAGAAGTGCAAAAAGTGCTGGAATCCATTCAGGCTAAAAACTACCAATTAGTGAAAAAACCAGACAATGAAACGGCCATTCCAGTTATTAGTGAAGAAAGCACTGTTCAATATCAATTTAAAGGCATGCTCTTCGTGCAATCCTCTCCAACATTCTTGAATTTTGGGCGTAAGACTTTAGGGATACCTTTTATTAAAGTAGAAAAGGCTAAGTATGACAAACCGTTGATTGTTTGGGATAATCGCAAAAATAGCGGTAAGTGGGACTTAACAGCAACCTTGAAGAAACCATTGACCAGCCAAGAAGATTCCAGTAAGGTTCTACCTTTTGCAATCCGGTATAAGATAAATGAAACAGACACGGTGGTCTTAGAAGAGAATGTCACACAATCAGTAGCTGAAAAAGAGCATAAACTCGAAGGGCAGTATAATATAAGCGATGAGTGGGATAAAAATGAATCTGGCTTATTGCTAGAAGTTCCTTCTGGGGAAGTGTTACAGGCAGGAGGCTATCGCGCAACGATTTTATGGCAAGTAGAACAAACACCATAGTAACAGAAAAAAATCAAAAAAGATGTCAAACGGGAGTCCTAGATAAAAATTATCTAGGTCCTGTTTTTAATATCATAATCCATGAAAAATTTTAATTTGAAAGATATATATTGCAGATTTTTTACTGGTCTAAAATTACTAAAAGGAAATTTTGGAATACTAAATAAATAAAAAAAATTAAAGTTGTATAATTGAATATTTAGTACATGTATAGATTATTAAGTAGAAGGAGAGAAAAATTTTGAATGTATTAACAGTAGTAACTCATCCAAGAAAAAACTCATTGACATACTCAGCTATGAAATCTTTTAATGAAGGGCTTGAATATAAGGGAAATATTGTTGAGGTTTTAGATCTTTATGACAACGATTTTGATCCAGTAATTAGAGAGGAAAATGAACCGATTTGGGAGTCAAAAAAGATTATTACAACACCAGATGTCAAAATAGAAATGGATCGTTTGGATAGAAATACGGGTTTGTGCTTTGTATTCCCCGTATGGTGGTACATGCCACCAGCGATGCTAAAGGGATACATAGATAAAGTATGGCAGTACAACTATGCGTATGGACAAGGAAGACTAGCGCACGAGCGTATCCAGTGGATTGCACTTGCAGGATCATCGAAAGAAAAATTCCAAAAACGTGGATATGATAAAATTCTAGAAAGGTATTTAGAGGTAGGGTTATCTGAGTATACTGGAATTTCAAAGTGTAGAATTAGTATTTTTTATGACACCTTGAAAAATGAAGGATCTAGTAATATGTGCGAGAAAATCTGTAAGGAATCATACAATCTTGGGGAAACATTTTTAAAATTTTAAGATTGAAAATGGAATAAATTAGTACAGAAAATGTGCTACGCAAATAATTTGGCCGAGACTATCATTTAAAATATGTTAACTCATCAACATCAAATTTCTTTTAAAATATAGTGTACACATTATAGTACAGTAGGACTGAGTATGATAAATTATTTGAGTGAAGCATCAGGATAATTATGAAATGTACTAAATATTTTTTAGGGAGGATATCTATGAAAAAAGTCAGGTTAAATGGACGGCCAGTAAACCCAATTGGAATTGGGACTTGGCATATGGGCGACAATAAAATCATCAGAAATAATGAAATTGACGCTATTCGAGAAGGCATTAGGCAGGGGGCTAGTGTTATAGATACTGCTGAGATGTACGGAAATGGGCGATCTGAGAAGCTTGTTGGCGAAGCAATATCAGTATTGAACAGGAAGAGTATATTTTTAATTTCAAAATTTTATCCTTCTAATGCTAGTGAGCCTAGTCTCAGTTACTCACTTGATAAAAGCTTAGAACGTCTTGAAACAGAGTATCTTGATATGTACCTTTTACACTGGAGAGGTAGAATACCACTTGAGCGAACTGTTTATGACTTGGAAAATCTAGTTGTTCAAGGAAAAATAAAATCTTGGGGAGTATCAAATTTTGACAGTAATGACATCAAAGAACTCTTTAGTATACCAGATGGAGAAAATTGTAAAGCAAACGAGGTTTTGTACAATATTGCTAGTAGGGGAATCGAGTACGACCTATTACCACTACAAAAGAAAGAAGCCTTGCCAATAATTGCTTATAGCCCAATAGATCAAGGCGATACACGAGGGGCTGGCTTAGCCAAAAACCAAATTTTACTAGAAATAGCACATACTAAAAAAATTGACGTGTTTCAATTGATGTTAGCATGGACGATACGTAATCGAGAAACTATTGCAATACCACAGACTAGCAATGTCAGGCATATGATAAATAATATTGCTGCTGCTAGAATTGAGCTAAGTGAGAGAGAACTTAGATTGATTGATTCAATAGTCAGTCCTCCTAAGTTTAAGCAGCCACTTGATATTATATAGGATTAAATTGGGCAGCTATGATACAAATCTTTCGAGTATTATTAATATTAATCAGATACCATATAAATAAATAATTATGAAAGCCAAAAGTGTTGTGAGAAAAATCCAATTACCATTGATCAGTACATTTATGTATAGTTCCAGCCAATGTTTACCTAGATTTAAGCGTGAAAAATTGATTAACGAACAAATGTAATAGGGATATAAAAGTAATTCAATAAGATTACTTTAGTAATCACATAACTTAACTTTTTTTGAAATAGAAAGGTGGGAACTATTATGCATTTGTCTCTAGAACATGCAAAAATTCATGATTTAGCGAGAATAATGGAGATCATGGATGCTTGCAAGGGATTATTAAAAAAAGTTGATTCAAGCCAGTGGGAAGGAAAAGACGAACCAAGTACAGATGAAATAAAAAAAGAAATACTAAAAGAAAATTGCTATGTCTTAAAATTTGAATCAGAAATTGTCGGTTCCTCGATTATCCATACTGATCCTATTAAAGCATATGAAAATATTCAATATGGAGTGTGGGATATTATAGATAAGAGTTCAGAGTATGCTTCAATCCATAGATTTGCCATAGATCCTAAACGTGGTGGCAGAGGATATGGAAAGTTATTTTTGGAACTTATAATTGTGTTGCTGATGAATATGGGAGTCAATGATATTCGAATCGACACATCGCCAGAAAATAGTTATATGCAAAAAGTTATATTGTACAATGGTTTCAGTTTTAAAGGCATAATAAGGTTAGACGTAGAAGATGGAATTCGATACGCTTTTCAGTTTAACTAAATGATTGTAAGGTAGGGCTAAACAAAATTTTTTATGTACATGGGACAATCTAAAGCATAATTAGATTTTGGACCGAGGATATCTTTCAGAGCAGAAAATCGGAAGCTAGATATGCAAAATAACGATAGATTTCAGAATGAGAATACAAGTAGTGGAAATTATCATCGAAACTATTATTACACATTTCATAGACCACATCATGAAATGTGCAATAATAGTTCAGAAGGAAATATTATAATAGACAAGTGACAGTAAATCACTAAATGGACGATTGTCGAGAAGGGAAGATTTAAAATGGCTAATAGTTTACCCATAGGAAATGTCGTAGTTAATATTGATTTTGAGGTTATTCCTGGAATGGAAGAAGAGTTTCTGAAACTTGTATATTATCTAATTGATGATTCTTTAAAGGAAAAAGGCAATATCAGTTATCGTGTTTTTAAAGAGGAAAGAAGTACTGATAGGTACGTTGTTATTGAACATTGGGAAAATCAAAAAGCACTCAATGAGCATCTGAGTATGCCACATACTAACTACTACAATGATAATGTAAGCAAATATCTAGTTATACCACCAAATAGAGTTGAATTAGTACGTGATATTAACAGCATAGAGTAATTTTTGTACTATCATTCCTGAAAATGATAAACCGATTACTACAGAATAAGCGTTTTTGAAAATCAGAATAATATATTAGTCAATTATTACATGTATTGTATATGAGCACATAATTAAAACTATTATCCTGATATTACAGTAAAGGAGGTGATTATATTGATCGTGATTAATGTATTTTTTGACGTTTTACCAGAGTGCAAAGAAGAGTTTATGACATTACTTGATGATATGATTGGAAAATCTACTCAAGAAGAAGGAAATCGATACTATCATCTTCTTGAAGACTTAACACAAAAAAATCGTTATACCCTAATTGAGCATTGGGAGAATCAAGATGCAGTGAATTTTCATAATAAAACTTCACACTGGATTCATTTTGATAAGACTGTTAATAACTTTTTAAATGATACCTATGAAGAACATCATTACACCGAGATCCCTTTTTAGACATTAAAAAAAGTAATGCAGTTAATTAGTAGTTTAGCAGAAGTCTCCCCAAAACTGTTTTGTTCGAATCGTTTTAGCTAGAATACAAAATATGACTGAAGTAACAAAAGGCCAAGATTTGGAAGAGAGTGGGACAATTGTCCTCTCTCTGAAAGAAAATAAGCTCGATTTTGATGGTTAATGTCAAAATTGAGCTTATTTTTTCTATTATAGATGTCTTTCTCTCCATATATTTCCCTATTTTTCTTAGATTTAATGCCATGAGTGCCAAGCCAATGTCAATCTTTGCTCCTTGTTTCCCTCTTAAGTGGAAACGATGGAACGCCAATTGAGCCTTTAGATGCCCAAACACTGGTTCGACATCGATTTTTCGTTTTCGATAAATCGAACCGGTTTTTTCCTCTAAAAGCTTCTGCTTACATTCTGCTTTGAAGTAACGCCAGGTATTATTCACTAAAATTTGTCGCTTCCGATCGCCTTTTGCTTTCGTACATTGACTACGAACGGAGCAGCTTCAACAATTTTCACATTCGTAAATTTTGAAATCACGTACAAATCAAGCCTTATCTTTTCTTCGGCTATATTGTTTGAAGGGAACTGCCCGATGGGCAGGGCAAATGTATGTATCTTCTTTTTCAAGATAGCGCCAGTTTTCAACGATAAAAGGGTTGGCTCTGTAGTTCTTTTTCTTTTCTTTATGATAAATTCCATAGATAATCACGGGCGTTTTATGCAAGATGTCGCTGATATACATATAATTTTCTTCACTACTATAATCGGCATCCGCCACAATATATTCAGGTAATTCATTGTGTTGCTTTAAAAAGTTGTCTAAGAACGGATTTAAGATTTTTGTGTCTGCTGGATTTGGGAATAGATCATAAGCCAAGACATACTGATTTTCTGTTGCGATTTGTAAATTGTAGCCTGGCTTTAGCTGACCATTGCGCATGTAATCGTCTTTCATTCGCATAAAAGTGGCATCTGTATCTGTTTTAGAAAAGCTGTTTCGTTCTTGAAACAGTCGGTTGTAGGCTTCATATTTTTGTTTTCTCGGTAGGTAATCTGCTTGGATTTTTCGCAGATATTTTCTATATGTTTTACTTTTTCTCTTTAATTGACTTTGTTTTTCTTTTTGCTTTTTATTGGGAAATTGCGCCTCTACTTCATGAATTTCAGCCTCTAAATGATTCGCAGCTTCTTCCAGTTGGTCACTTGTCAATCCGTCGGATTGGTTTTCTTCTTTCAAGCATGGGAGGACTTCTT
>NZ_NGKY01000004.1:31364-34987 GCF_002140855.1 Enterococcus sp. 7E2_DIV0204 | reverse complement strand
TTCAAGCATGGGAGGACTTCTTTTTGATAAAGCGTTTGATAGAATACCTCTGATTTCTCATCTAATAATTTTTCATAGTGTGTCGTTGCTTTACGCCAAACAAAGCTGAACTTGTTGGCATCTGTTTCTATTTTGGTTCCATCAATAAAAATGGCTTCATTATCGATGATTTGATGGGTAATCAGTTGACGCATAAATAAAACAAAAGCTTCAGCTAGGAGCTGGGCAGTCGTTTTATGACTTCTGAATCGATTAATGGTTCGATAACTCACCTGTTCATGATTAGCTAACCAACGCATACGATAGCTATCCTCTAAGAGAAACTCAATTTTTCGCCCAGAAAATACTCGTTGGGTATACGCGTATAAAAAGATTTTTAACATCATCTTAGGGTGATAGGGCGGTCGGCCTAATTGTTGTTCCAGCTGATTGAAAAGTATGTGTGAGATTGCTTCAACCAGAGCATTAACCGCAAAAGCGACATCTGTTTCTGGAATATATTGTTCCATATCTAATGGTAAAATCGTTTGATTGATGGTATAATTTTTAAACATAAAAGCACGCTCCTTTTTGGTTTAGTTTTGTCACTTTAATCTTACAGGTTGGCGTGCTTTTTGTGTACCCTAAAATCAAAAAAAGTGGGGCAATAATCAGATTTTTTTCTGATTATTGTCCCACACTCGTCTATTATTAAAGCTGTAAATTACACTATCAAAATTGAATAATTGGTTAAAGAAATAATAATTACAGTAATTGCAATATACATTTTTACATATAGATAAATGAAGAATTTAAGCTCAGTTATAGTGTAAAAGAATGTAGCTGCAGATATGCGATATATTATTTGTTAAATCAATTAGCATAATAATACTCAAAATACTATAATTGGAATTTGGGATTATCACGATTTAGAAGTAAAAGAACTTGGAAAAAAAGATTCTTACAAGCAATCAAGGTAACCCAGTTGGTGATAACCAAAACTTACTGAGTGGGGGGATTGCGTGGACAACTGCTACTTCAAGATATACATTTGGCTGAAAAGCTTGCACATTTCAATCGTGAAAGGATCTCTGAAAGAGTTGTACACGTAAAAGGAGCAGGGGCCTATAGATATTTTGAAGTTACACATGATGTCTCAATGCATACAAAAGCTATTTTTCTGGCAAATATTGGGAAAAAACTGATATTTATATTCGTTTTTCAACAGTTGCTGGAGAATCAGGTTCTTCTGATGCTGAAAGAGATTCTAGAGGATTTTCAGTTAAATTTTATACGGAAGATGGCAACTATGACATTGTTGGGCTGAACTCTCCAGTATTTTTTGTTCGTGACCCACTTAAATTTCCCGACTTTATTCATTCTAAAAAAAGAAATCCAATTACTTATTTGAAAAGCCCAGATATGGTTTGGGATTTTTGGTCGCTCTCACCAGAATCACTGCACCAAGTTACCATGTTGATGGGAGATCGGGGGATACCAGCTACGTACAGACACATGCACGGATTTGGAATACTCACCTTTTTATGGGTAAATGATGAAGGAAAAAAATTGGATGAAATATCGTTTTAGAGCAAACCAGGGCATTGTTAATTTGGATGAGAATCTAGCCAAAGAGATAACAGATGATAATCCGGATTCTCATACGGAAGATCTTTTTAATGCAACACAGAAACATGAATTCCCACCATGGACTTTTTTTATCCAATTGATACCATTGAAGAAGGAATCAACTACAAAACAGATATTTTTGATGTGACGAAAACTATATCAAAAAAGGATTATCCCTTAGTAGAGGTGGGGAAACTTGTACTTAACAAAAATCCTAGTAATTATTTTAGTGAAGTGGGGCAAGCCGCATTTTCACCGGGTAGCCTAGTTCCAAAGATAGAACCCTCTCCTGATAAGTTGTTACAAAGTAGGCTATTTTCATACGGTGATGAGCACAGATATAGAGTTGGGACCAATTATAGTCAGTTATTCGTTAATGCAGCAATAAATAAAGTCAATAATTATCAGCAAGATGGAAATATGAACACAAAAAGTGTGTTTAAAGGAATCAATTATGAGCCGAATAGTTTGGGCGGTCCTGTGCAGAACAACATTGGAAAAACTACAGAATATGATATTTCGGGAAAAATAGGAAGTTTTGAATATGACACTAATTATTATAGTCAGGTTATTTAATTTTACGAATTACTTTCTGACGATGAGAAACTGAGATAGGCAGAAGTTGACAAACCCAGTTTACCGATAATTTTAATGACGATTTTTTCCACAACCTTGTAATGATCACAGCTAAAATTATTTTGATCTATCTTAGGTATTACCAAGTATTAATTTTAGTTGTTTACTTTTAAATCAACTATTTGGAGACACATTTGTTCCTTCTAAAGTATTGTAGCTAGTATTGTTTGGAGAAGATCAAGTTTATTTGTTTCAGTTGTATATAATGAATTTCGCCAAATAGTCGCAACTTCTTTCGTGCCTACTTCAATTATGCCATAGTCATCAGAAATCTTTGGTTCTAATTTCTCTACTAGTAGAGAAGGGATAGCAATCCATAAATAATTCATGTGCTGCTGGTATTGTTTACTATTGAAAGAACGGTGAAGATCTTCTTCAGATAGAATGACTTCAATAGAATGTAAGTTCAATTGATGGGAGTTACTAGTAGAGTTTTCAATAACTAAAAAGTCTATAGTATGTGATCGATCAGTAATTGAAGAGTAAAACGAAAAATTAGGAAACAATTTATAGACTTTCTTTTGGGCGTGAGTCGTTAAACTATTCATATTAACATCAGAAAAGTTATTTAACCAAGAGCTATAGGTTAAGGAGATGGCAATATCTGATACAGATAACGCGATCTCTTTTTCTCCTTCAGAGCAGCTAACTTCCGAGTGGCTGTTCTTTTTGATTATGCTACCGGGTTCATTCTGCCGGATTGTCTTGACTGATTTCCAAGCACTTAGTAATTCGGATCGCTTCAGCTCTCGATGCAATACCTTATCCATTAAATCGTCTTTAATGTCTTTATTCCCCTGACTGATCTTTTCTACCAATTCAAAGTTATCTGGACTGACTTCGACGTCTTCGATTCTTGGAACAGCTAGTCCTTTCTTTTTTGCTCTCGTTTGATAATCGAAATAAATTTCGCCAGCTTTTTTTCGTTTCCATATTAAGGACTCGGTGACGCCGGACTCGTAAGCCAAGTGTCTGATCCAACGAGTAAAGGATAAATGTTCTGGTTTCCATAAAGCACCCAATTCGACTTCTCTAATCAGTTCAAATAATCGAACCCAGGAGCGTTTATCTTTAATGAGGATTTTTTCAATTTCTTCTTCGATTGTTTTGATGTTCTTCATAAAAAACTCCTTTCTCAATAGTTACTATAACGTGTTATAGTAACTATTGCAAATCAACAAAATTCAGTCAAAATAACTGATTTTTCTGAATAAGACACAACCTTGTTGTGTCACATTCGTGAAAACAGGGTAAAGATAGACGGCTCTAAGGGTGACTCAATGTTTGAGTCGCTCTTTAAATTTATATATTGTTTGAATAAGACTAAAACTATAGTATAATATAATTAAGTCATATTTATAACGAGAGGAATTTTTTCA
>NZ_NGKY01000004.1:19824-22733 GCF_002140855.1 Enterococcus sp. 7E2_DIV0204 | reverse complement strand
GAAAAAAAGAAAATTGATGCAATGAAGGCGATTTTGTCTTCCGGAAAAATGGGATCAAGAAATATATTACTATTTTCGATTGGAATAAATACCGCCTATCGAATTTCAGATTTACGCCGATTGAAATTATCAGACGTCTTAATTATTTCTCGTGGTCGAGTGATCGCGAAGGAACGATTAGAAATGAAAGAACAAAAGACCGGTAAACACAATTCCATTATTATTTCGAATAAATTGAGAAAACAGATTTTAGAATATGTGAATGAAGCATTTCCTTCTCAGGTAGCAACAAATGATTTTGATCACTTTCTATTTCCAAGTCGAAAAGGAGAGGATCAGCCATTAAGCCGGCAAGCACTTTGGGATGTGTTAAGTAAAGCAGCAAAAAGTATAGGGATGAAAAATATCGGAAGTCACTCGATGAGAAAAACATTTGGGTATTTTCTTTATAAGAATGGGACACATATTGAGATCATACAGGAGCTATTAAATCATTCATCGCAGCGTGAGACATTACGCTATATTGGAATCACACAAGAGGATAAAGATACGGCAGTCATGAGTTTGGATTTATAGTGTGAGACTATTTACTATATAATAGAAGAAACACGTCATTTTTTTCGAAAAGAAGCCATCATGTGAGTAGATTAGAATACAATAAAGGTCCTGAATAGATTCACAAATGAATGAACTAAAAGTAGTAGGAATCTGATGAGCAATGCTTGATCGGTATAAGAAATAAGAAAATACCAGGAGGGAAAATATGTTAACAAATAAATTAGGCATTACAAATCAAGTTGAATTAGCAAGAGTAGGAGAAAAGCTTAGTAAATTGAATGCAAAGGAATTATACGATAGTGGGGACATTGATAAACTAGAAGTAGGAACATTCAAAGGGCTAGCAGATATTCATCAGTACCTTTTCTCAGATATTTATGAATTTGCCGGTGAAATTAGAACGGTAAATATTGCTAAAGGAAATTTTAGATTTGCGCCGGTGATGTATTTAAAAGTTTCATTAGATCATATTGATCAAATGCCGCAATCAACAATCGATGAAATTGTAGCAAAATATGTTGAGATGAACATTGCTCACCCATTTCGTGAAGGAAATGGGTGTAGTACAAGAATATGGCTGGATCTGATTCTTAAACAAGAAATTAACAAAGTAATCGATTGGAATCTAATTAACAAAGAAGATTATCTTTCTGCGATGGAACGTAGTCCGATTAATGATTTGGAAATTGCTCATTTAATTAAGCAGGCACTAACTTCGTTAGTAAATGATCGTGAAACATACATGAAAGGTATCGATGTTAGTTATTACTACGAAGGATATACAGAGTTCAATACTGAAGACTTGTAATCAGGGAAAAAGGCTAAAATAACACCAAAACTTATAACTAAATCTATATGCCATAAACATACGTTATTGGTAGAGCGATTCTAAGGTCATTTCAACTTTTAAACTGAGGTATTATCTTAAGTGAGGGATCTGAGGATTCTCAAAAGCGTCCGTTTTTAGCAAAATAAAAAAGCTGCCCCAAAACTAGGCTAACTTCCAGCAATGTTAGTATTTTACGTTCATTAGATCATTGAATAGACAAATTATCGAAAACGCTCGATAGTTGCATGCATGAGATCAAAGAATGATCAGTATAAATGTTAGTAGTTTGACAAAATAAAGTTTTAGATGTATTCTAAACAAGAATATAACAGATTATGAGATACACCAAACCCCACCATCCGCTAAATGGTGGGGTTCTTTTTGGCTTTCAGTCGCTTTATTTGCTCCGTTTGTCAAGCCAGTGTTTGAATAGCGCTAAAACTATCCCTACAACAATAGGAGCAATCAACGTTGAATATAACAAGATCACAAGAATACACCCCCCTTCTGCGATTGTATCGCTGAAGAGGAAAGCGACCACTTTCAGTGTATCAGAAATTAAGTTGAAAAGCTGTCTTTTTTTGCAAAAAAAGACATGTGAAAAGGAGACACACCAACGCTACGTTGCAAAGGGTCTCATTAGTCTATTGTGAAGACAACTTGTGGTTTGTGAAAAAAACAGATAAATGTAATTTGTGATAAATTGTATCGAGAAATAAAGCTTGATATAAGAATTTAAAAAAACTTTTGTTATTTAATGTAGAGTGTAAAAACTAAAGCATACAAATTGAAGGATTAAGATTTCTTTGTTAAAATATAAGGATAGGAGGTGTTAGCATGGACAAAATAAAACAAATATTCACACCAAAGCGAGTAATTGCTCTTATCATTGTTATATTAATCATTTTGTTTGCATTTCAGAATTTTCAAACTGTAGAACTATCTTTGATTTTCTTTTCTTTAAATTTACCATTACTTATACTGATTCTTATTCTTTATGTATTGGGAATTATCACCGGATGGGCAATCAAAAGAAATGACATAAAAAAGATTGTCAATGATGTGCAAAAAGAAACAAGTGAAGAGCTATCGGAATTACAAGAACAATTAAAAAAAAAATAATGAAATTATTACTATTATAGGAGGAAATGATATGACAGACAAAGGAAATATCGATAAAATCAAAGGAAAAGCAAAAGAAGTTGCTGGAGATGTTACTGGTGACAATAAGCAAAAAGCAGAAGGGTTTCTAGATCAAACGATTGGTAAAGCAAAAGAAGTCGCTTCTGATGCGAAAGACAAGCTAGATGACGTTGTTGAAAACGTAAAAGGAAAATTAGATAAATAATTGAGTTAAAGGCAAACCAATTTGGTTTGCCTTATTTTAATAAAAAAACCTGTGAATTTTTGTATCGGTAGCAGCACGCATGAGAACCTAAGTAAATGAAAATAATTATTTATTAATTGTAAAAAACGATTTACTTGTAACCTTATATAATGTATAATATATTTATACATTATA
>NZ_NGKY01000004.1:0-12051 GCF_002140855.1 Enterococcus sp. 7E2_DIV0204 | reverse complement strand
TGATTGGGAGTGATCAGTTGAATTTGAAAGATTTAGGACTTATGACGTTTCCTGAAGCAAGTGAAAGATGGAATAAAGAACGTACTTATGTTTTACAGCAATACAATAATTATCCTGAAAAGTTCCTTGAGGGAACTTTTACTAAGATAGGGAACGGAAAAGGAACGCAAATCATAAGTAGAGAAGGTATGGAGTATCTAACAGGTATGACGGAACAAGAAGCAAATAATGAAGTATGGAAAATATTTGTTTTACAGGACTCTAATATTGTAAATGAAAAAATTGCTACTTCTGAAAAAAAAGCTTATCTTCAATTTTCAAAACTTGTACGAGATTATTTAGAATGGACAGGCGTTTCTATTAAAGATATTCCAAAGCCTACGTACCTAGATAAGGCACAAAAGAATCGTGGAATCAAATTTGACTTTGGAACGGTCATTTACTATAAAAAAGAAAAATGAAGGAGGAATAATGTTGAAAAGAATGTTGAATGAAATTGAAGCAGATTTTAGTGAACTCAAAAATCAAAAAGGATCATACAGAAGGAATTTGGCACTCGTTGAATTGATGAATGAACTAGAAAAGCATTATGGGACAATGATCACATTTGAAACTGAAGAACAGCTGCAAGAGGAACTGAAAAAGAATGCTGCAATGAGACTTTATAGGGAAATTTCTTTTGCTAGAACCAATGAAGATTAGTTCCAAAAAGGATAAGAAAGAAGGCGAATAAATGGAGTTTAAAGATTTTCAAAAGAAGAATATACCAGGATTAACTTTTTATGGTGACGTGACAGAAAAAGGACTAGTAAACTTAAAGGATAGTTACACAGATTCTGAAGTGTTAGAAAAGGAATTCAAGTGTTGCAAGTTGGAAGGCTTTACATGGCCAAGTATTGATCAAGACTTCATAGATGATAAAGGAAATAAAGTAGTGTTTGCCAAAGTTCCAAGTGAAGTGAACAGTATGAATTTTAAAGGACCATTTTACAGAGAAATACTAAAATCACACAATATACAAAAGTTTGAATCTATCAGATGGTATGTAAACATAAATCTTGAATTTTATGTTCAAGTGATTTTTTCGTAGTTCCCGAAAAACGATGAATACGAACGGTGAAAATTCCTAAAGCGGAAAATTGTTCGGAAATGGTGACTAAAAATATTGTACTTGGTTGCACGTTCGTTCGGAAATACCAAAAAGGATTAGAAAGAAGGACAATAAAATGGATATAACAAAACAAACAGTAGCAAGTCCCATAGCTGATTATTCTTATATCAATAATGTGAAAGCTATATTCCACAACGAAGATTTTGAACATGGTGAATTTTTCGTTGAAGTTGTGATAGAACAATTAGAGAAGGATAATGTATTTTCCTTTTCTTGGGTTGATTTCAAAGATTTTGATGAGATAGCTCAAAAATTAAATGAACTACTTCCAGGCATTGATCAAAATTTAATATCTAATTTTAACAAGGAAATGAATAAAACATTTCCTGAAGGATTTTTGATTAAAGTAGAAATCTAGCAAGCAGCATGCATGAGAAGCTGTTTCAAAAAGGATCAATAAGAACTAAATCACGTATATTAATCTGACACGCTTCCTTCAAATGTTGTAAAACATAGTTTAAAGTAAGAGTAACAAATTAATAGAAAGTTGGTTGTAAAATGAATAGAAACACTCGTGAAGAAGCATTAGAAGAGATCAGAGAGATTTTAGCAATCGATGCTGATAATGTAAGTCTAAAAAGAATAAATCAATACACGCAACAACATAAAGAGAAAAGTTATTTTGTTAAGGCTATTGTAAAGGAAAACCTACCTTATGCAGCGTTCAATGATGGAGAAGAAATGCTTCTCTGGCAATTAAAAAGGACTTTTAAGCCAAAATACAAACAACTCCAAAAAGAATGTGCGGAATCCATTGCTAGTAACGTGAATAGACTTATTGAATTACGAGATAATCAAGTTTATCCGAAATGTTAAACAGTGTCAAAAAAGATCGGTAAAAACTAACAATGTTGTGATCGAATAAAAAAGATGGTATACTAGGGGTGCAAATGAATAGCACAGTTAACATTAAACCCCTAGAGAAGTCGGATTCTCTAAGGGTTCTTTTTTTGGCTGATGTCGCCGTTAGGATGTTTTACTTCTTGTTTCGTTTACTCAGCCAATACTCGAATAAAGCTACTATTAAGCCGACAAGAAGGGGGCAAATGAAAAGTTTTAGCACAGTTAACACCTCCTTCCAGTCGCAAGACTGTCGGATAGGCGACAGTTAATTATAACCTAACTTCAAAGTAAAGGCGTTAAGAAATAAAATATTTCCTAAAAAAGTAAATAGTTAGCATTTCAAAACACAATTTGGAGGGGAAAACATGGTTAGAAAAGCATTTGACACTTGGAAAATAGAGATCACTGGATATAATCGCACGGTACCGTACTATGTTCAATGTGACTGTGGCAAGCTGGCACAAAAGAAATACCAACAATCTTATTTTGAATGCGGAGCATGTAAACGTAAATATGTATTGCAGCAAGGGCAATACGTAGAACTGAAGAATTAGCCTATGAGAGCGACAGAGCTTCTAACCATTCTATCAGTCGATTTTCAACATGATGCTGTTAAGGATATCAAGATTGAACTTAAAGACCAGGTATATTCGATTGGCCAGATCACATAGAATCAGGATCAATTAGTATTGGTTGCTGCTGAAGTGACGCAAAAGCCGATAGAAATGAAAGAATTAGTCACCACTCTAATGTTTAATAAATCATTACAGCTACTAAAGAAAAAAGAAACTTCTGAAATGATCTATGGCTGTAGAATAGAAAAAAATTGGTTAATACTTTAAACGTAAAAAGTGTATGCTAAAGCTCCATACAATAATGTATGTGGCTTTTTTTGTCTTCAAGGAAAATATCTCATGCTAGACAAGGGGAACTTTAGTTCGTATAATTGGGGGTATATAATCCATACGAAAAAGGTGAGGTAAATGAAATTTGACTATGACAAAGAACCGAATAGAGATATCTTATGTATCGATTGCAAGTCCTTCTATGCCAGCGTTGAATGTGTAGAACGTGGACTTCACCCACTAAAAACGATGTTAATTGTTATGAGTGGTGCAGACAATGCAGGAGGGTTAGTGCTGGCTGCTTCTCCCCTCGCGAAAAAAGTGTTAGGTGTTTCAAATGTCACTCGATCAAATGAAGTTCCGTATCATAAGGATCTTGTGATCGTACCACCACGTATGAATTTGTATATGAAGAAAAATGTAGAAATCAATCAAGTGTATAAATCGTTTGTTGCGGACGAGGATCATTCTGTTTTTAGTGTAGATGAATCTTTTTTAGATGTCACGGATTCTTTGAAGCTATTTAACTGCAATAATGCGTATGAAATGGCAAAGAAGATCCAACTGAAGGTGAAAGAACAAACAGGAATTTATGTCACTGTAGGGATTGGAGCGAACCCTTTGTTGGCCAAGTTAGCCCTGGATAATGGCGCAAAACACAGTAAAGACTTTATCGCTGAATGGCGCTATGAAGACGTGCAAGAGAAGGTATGGGGAATAAGCCCAATGACAGAGTTTTGCGGTATCGGTCACCGGACAGTGAAACGCCTTAATTGGTTAGGGATCAGAACTATTCGAGAAATTGCTGAAGCTGATCCATACAGACTGAAGCGTGAATTTGGTGTGATGGGGTTACAATTGTTCGCCCACTCGTGGGGTGTCGATCGTAGTTTTTTAGGTCAAAAGAAATCAGCTGCTAAAGTAGATAAATCTCTAGGCAAGATCAACTAGAATTAGTGCTGAAGGAGATTGTCGATCAAGTGGCTTCTCGATTGCGTAGCAGCCATTTAAAAACAGGATGCGTTTCTGTATCAGTTGGGTATTCCAAAGGTTATATAGATAGTAAAGGACGTTCAGGATGGAGTAAACAGAGAAAGGTTTCCTTATCAAATAATACAAAAGTTCTGTCAGAACATGTTTTACAACTTTTTCGGTCAGAATACAATTATCAGGATGTACGCCACATTGGTGTTTCCTATTCAAAGCTAGTTCAAACAGATGTACTCCAGCTGGACCTCTTTTCTGATCCAGTCCAGGAAGTAAATGAGGAACGGTTAGATTTTTTGATCGATACAATCAGGAAGAAATACGGATTTAAAGCCTTGATACATGCTTCTTCTTTAATGGAAGGTGCAACAGCTGTATCGAGAGCGTTAAACTATAGTAAACTAAATGAAGAACAGAATATCTAATATACTCTGTCCTTCTTATATATCAGTCAGTCTCTTGTTTGACTTTCCATTATATGAGAAAATCAAAGAAGATAGGAGTGAGTTGATGAAAGTTCAAGAGATAGTCTTAAGTAGTGACGAAAAGCGTTATCTAGTTCTAGATGCTGATCAACAGGTTATACAGCCAGTTCTTCTCTTTATGAAGTACCTAGACACAGTAAAAAAAAGTCCCAATACACAGCGTACTTATTGCTATGGCTTAAGGGATTTTTTTCTATTTTTGTCTATAACTAATCAAAAATATGAAAGCGCAACCATTAAAACTTTTTCTAACTTTCTTTCCTGGTTAGTCAATCCAACACTGCTGGAACAAGTTAAATGTTTTGAACCGCCAACTCTCAAATCAGAAAAAACAGTTAACTTGAGAATGGTAGCTGTATTGTCATTTTATAAATTTTTATATCAGTTTAACTATATTAACCATGATATTGCCCAACAAGCTTATGTAGATGTTAAAGGAGTTATAAAATACAAAGATTTTTTGTATCATATCAATAAAAGTAAGCTGGTGACTAAAAATGTTTTAAAACTGAAAGAGCCTAAAGAAAGAATCAAGATAATTCCAGATGCTGTCATTAAAGCTGCTTTCGAGAACACCACCAATATTCGCGATCTATTTCTACTTTCCTTATTATTTGAGAGTGGTCTTCGAATTGGAGAAGCACTTTCCCTCCATAAAGAAGATATCATTTTTGACTTGGTTGATGGACACCATATTCGTTTAACGGAACGATCAAAACTATCAAATGACAGTCGATTGAAAACTGGAAAAAGAAATATTTATATTTCTTCAGATTTGATAGATCTGTTCGATGACTATATGTATTTCATATCAGATTTTGATGCCACTGATTTTTTATTGGTAAAACTGAAAGGAAGGTCCAAAGGAACTCCTATGAATTATCAAGATGTATCTGCTCTTTTCAAACGATTAAGGAAAAAAGTTGGGTTTCATTTGTATCCGCACCTTTATCGACATACCCATGCGACAAAGTATTTTGAGAAAACAAAAAACATAAAATTTGTTCAGGAACGATTAGGTCATAAACAGATACAAACAACTATGAACCTTTACTTACACCCAACTGATAAGGAAATACGAGAACAATGGGAAAAGGCAAGTGTTGCTTTTAGATTGGAGGAAAAATGAAAGCTCATTTTACACATACCTACTCATTAGAAGAGTATAAACAGAAATTGAAAAAAATTCTAAAATCTTATACAAAAAAGGAGATTCTATCTGATGGATCAGTTAAAAAGACAGTTATTGAGGATGATTATTTACTAAGGAATGATACTTGGACTTATGATTTTTTCGTATTACTTCCTCAATTTCAAGAGAAGCTGCTCGCATATCGTAATAACCCTGTGAATCACATATTTATTATTAATTTCAATTCCGAAAATGAACTAATTAATTTAGAATTGAAATGTCTATATAAATTGAAATTGTTCAGTGAAGAATGGAGTATCTATTCAGCTTTTCAAAAACACACCCATCGATATCGTATAATTAATTTTATGAAGTTATTTTATCCAGAATATAGTTCATTAAAAGAACTTGATATTGAAAAAGCTAACGATAAATATATTCAATGGCTACGTGATACAGGGATTTCTATAACAGAAAAACGTAAATATCGACATGGAGGGGCAGCACGCGTGACGAAAGTACGGACCGCTGCTTTTCTTCTATCCGCTTATAACTCCATTATGGAATACCTAGATGATCGACCATTACTTATTAAAGATATCTGGCGTATAAAGGATTTTCAAAAGCAATTTGATTTTGATTTTCATAAGTCTGCTCCCAAAGGTTTCATACGTTTTGATAGTATTAAAAATTCTAAATTGAAAATTATCTTAAAGGAATATATACGTGATAGATTACTAGGAAAGAGGCACTTAAGCTGGCATACAGGGCAAGGATATGCAAAAACTTTATCTCGCTTGTTCAATATCATAGCTCCTTCTGAAAAAGAGAAAAACTCACTTAGAAATATATCCAGAAGCGATATATTGGATTTTATTGAATGGATTAGGTGCTATTATCAGGAAAATAAGCTTAAAAGTGTGGACAATCATTTAAATAACTGTATGGGACAGATTCGAACATTTATAGAGTATTTACAATTAATTGATCATGTTGAAGCACCAATAAAATCAGTTCGTCAACTTATTAATCCAGATGACTTCCCAAGATACACACAAAACAGACAAATCAATCATATCCCTGATAGTGTTTTAGAACAATTGTTTAATAACTTAGAATATCTAAACCCTACTGTCACGCCTATCGTCTGGATTGCCTTTAAGACAGGCCTTAGAATCTCTGATGTTCTTTCATTGACTAAAGACTGTTTGGTCAAAATCAATCATATATCGTACCTAGAAACAGACATTTCCAAAACAAAAGTCCATAACCATCGATTACCAATTGATGATCATTTAGCTGATATCTTATCATTTCTGATTAAAAAATGTGAGGTAGAAACTAATTTAGATAATAACCCTCATAGATATTTATTCCCACGTCTTACAGGTCCACGGAGAGGAAAACCATTTTATCAACAATTTGTGAGTGAAGAGCTAAATGCTCTAGCCATTGATAGAAACATTGTCGATGAATCAGGGAATATTTTTAGATTTCGGATGCATGAGTTTCGGCACACATATGCAGTAAAATTGCTGAATAATGGCGCAGACATATTAACTGTTCAAGAATTGCTTGCACATGCTTCTCCAGAAATGACTATGGTTTATGCAAAATTACTTGATGATACAAAGAGAAAAGAATTCGAAAAAGTAATGGCAACAGGTACCTTTGAATTTAATCAAAATGGTGTGTTAGAACAATTGTCAGCTGATACTATGGATCAAGATATTCTTCTATCTATCTGGCAAAACCATAAAATAAACGCCATTGACAATCCTTATGGGACCTGTTTAGCTCGAATGAATGGGAAATGTCCATTTAGTACTGAGCCACCTTGCCTCAGCTGTAATAATGGGAACCCTTGTAAGGATTTGGCAATTGGTCTGTCTAATTTAGATAATGAAAAATATCTTTTACACATAAGGACGATACAAAAAACCATTGACTTACTGAAGGAACACAATCGAATGGATATGGTCGCGAAAAATCAACAGTTACTAGAGAAATATATTGAGATTGAGGAAAAAATCAGTAGAGGGAGTGTCATTTATGGTCGTCATTACAGAATAGGATAGGGAGGAAAAACGATATGGTTTTTGATCAAAAAGAACACTTGAAAAAAGTACATGAGAACAGACGAAAACAGACGCTTAATCGTATTAATCAAGCGATTAACTATCTCCAATCCATAGACCAACCAATCAATTTTTCAAGAGTTGCCAAGCAAGCGGGAATAGGTAAATCTACACTATATACTATTCCAGAAGTCAGAGAAGAAATAATTGTTCACAGAAATCGAACACTTCAAAAATCGTATAAACAAGTAAACATCTCTAAATCAGACAGTATGATTCGGTCTCTGAAAAGAAAAATAATTAATTTAGAAAAGGAAAACAAAGATCTTAAAGAACAGATCAAAAGAATGTATGGCGAACTATTTGAACGAACTACTCATAAATGAAGGACTAGACAAAAATATGAATGAATTGATCCCTATCAAAAAAATGTTTAATGTTGTTTCAATATGTATCCTAAAAAATGGCAAAAACCAATCAAAATTATATGATTGGTTTCTACCGTATTCTCTATTAAACTTAATTCATTTGAATGACACTGTAAAAATAAAAGTAGATGAAAAAGTAATGAAAGTCAGAATAATTAATCTATCTTATCACCTGATGGCGGAATATCTTCACAAACCCTTTCCTTATTTTGAAAGTCAGCCAAGTTGGCAAATTCGCTTAATAGGACAGTTATTGAACGAAAGAGGCTATACTTACCATAGGGAAAGGTGTTTCAAAGGTCTAGTAAATATTGATGGTCGGCCTTTAAGAGTAGACATTTCCTTTCAAAAAAACGATCGATGGTACTTTATAGAGTACCATGGTACACATCATTATTTTAGACGTGGAGCTACTTTAAAACGATTTAACAATATCAGAAGGGTAATGGAAATCAAGCGAGAATGGTGTCGACAAAATAATGTGAAGTATTTGGAAATTCCATTCTATAGGCAGAATGATATTAAAAAAATAATCAAAAAAATTTTAGAGTTATGATTCAAGCTGGAATGCTTTTTTATGGAGTAGTCTTACAATTCCCAGACCTATAAAAATTAAATGTCAAAGACTTAGTGGTTCTGAACACAACAAGAAAGTGTTCAGAACCACTAGGTCTGATCAAAACTTAATGTTACTTTTTAATAAAAAGAGAATTATTTATATGAAGTAAACTTTAAATCTTTGAAAAATCCTTCTGTACCGATATCTACCCAAAGCCCCAAAGCTCCTTTTTTACTCCCTCCGTGTTTCATATCATTAACGATTAATGTAGGATTTTTTTGACCATTAAGATAAAGTTTTGCTTGCTCACCCTTTACTTCAATCTTCATATCAATCCATTGATTTAAATCTATATCTGCATAAGTTTCATACTCACCAGGATTCGTTTCTCGAGAGCGATCATATTTAAAATCGGGGTATGAAAAATATTGAACAGAACGATTTCTTCGTAATTGTATATCACAATTACCATTTGTTGGACGAAGATAGATACTTTCAAATGTGTCATTCTTCTCGTTAATTCTAAAGGCAACACCTATAAATCCTCTTGAGTAATCGGGTGCATCTTCTAAAAGCTTGCTGAACACTTTTACTTCTATAATTCCATTTTGGAATTCTGAATCTATTAATTTTGCATAGGTTGCTTCATCTTCACCTGTAATCACAGGATCTTTTGTTACACGTAATGCCTTAATACCGTCTACTTTTGCATCTTCTAGGAAGACATTGACCGCTTCAAAAGACTCTTTTTCGACACTTATTTCTTTTAAAATTTCTGTCATCATTCAAACTCCTTCTTTGCTTAATTAATTATCTTCTATAATATCAGTATAAATTTATTATTTACACTTTAAAAGAACGCACTTTTTTATTACATACTTACCTTTAGGTAAGTGTTAGATTTATACCTGTTTCTCCTAAATTTTTTTAAGGAAACAGCTGAAACAAATTAAAAATATTAATGAACAGCACGACAATAATCGTTAATTGAAACACAATTATCACTTTATCTGGAGATAATAAACGACTCACTTTGGCACCAATTAGTCCGCCCATCCCAGCAGCAGGAACAATAAATCCAAGCATAGTTAAATCATAATTCGAGAATCCGGAGATTACTGCAATTGTTAAGATTTTAGCCAATTAAGAAAATAGAATAATACCTATTGAATAGACGGTTGCTTGCTTTATTGGTATGGCAAATAACCACATGAGTAAAGCAACATTTATTGGTCCTCCACCAATTCCTAGAAAACTGGCTAGAAAGCCCAAAATCAATCCACAAAATATATGCCAGTTCTTCCCTTTCAAACTAAAACTTTTCAATTCAAATTTACTATAAAACAAGGCGAAACATAAAGTAATAACTGTGAGAGCAGTCTGAATCATAGTCACGTACTCTCCATTAGGCAACAGTTTTAAAAATAATTCAAAGAATATATTTCCCATTACTCCACCTAAAACAGAGCCAAAAGAAAGTAAACTAATTTCCTTCCAAACTATTTCAATCTCATTTTTAGTTTGTCTGGCTGTCGATACAATAGACATTGTAAAAACAGCTATTGTAGAATAAAAAGAAATAGTTGATACGTTATCTGCACCAATTAAATCAAAGATTGGCTTTATAAGCACACCTCCTCCCATGCCAGAAACTGCACCAATTGTATTAGCGAAAATAATAACGATAAAATAAATAACGCCTATCATATCTACTTCCTATTCTTCATTTAACACTACGATTTTTCCAAGTGTTTGAGAACTTTCCAGATAGGAATGCGCTTTTTGAATCTCTGCCAGCGAGAATATTTTTTCAGGATGTATTCCGATATCATATCTTTCGATATACTCTAAAAGCTCATTTATCATTTGCTCGGTTACATTTTGAGAATAAAAGGAAGTTAGGTAACTGCTTTTAGGAATATCAATGATAGGATCAAATTCCCCAAGGTACCATTCTCCACCCAACTGACCAGTGATGCATACGATTCCTTCAGCTTCGATCTGCTTAAATGAATTTTTTGTTGCAATCGGTCCAATTAGATCAAGAATTTTGTGAAATTTTTGATCTGTTATTAAAGTATTACTTTCGTCAAGAATAACTTCATCAAACCCAAAAAGCAATAATTCTCCAGCCTTTTTAAGATTTCTAGTACTTCCTGCAATTTTTATATCAGGATATTTCCCTTTTACCAGTTGCATAAAAGCGATTCCCACTCCACTTGAAGCTCCTCTTACGAGAACATAATCAGATTCGTCTACCCTCAAAGCTTCCATTGATCCAAATGCAGTGGAATAAGTTTCAGGTATAGTTGCTAAGTCTTTCCAATCAAGATGATTGTTCACTGGATAAATCTGATTATTCGGTAATAAAACGTACTCTGCATAACTTCCATCAAAATCACGCCCCATTTCTCCCATGATTGAGATGACTCGCTGATTTACTGGAAGACGATATTCGTCTGTTGTTTCTACAACCTCGCCCACACATTCGATGCCTAGAATCCTTGGAAACGCCACAGTTGGAGATTTTCCTTCTCGTGTAAAAATCTCTGAATGATTGATGCCAAAGCCCTTAACCTTAACTAATGACCAACCAGGTTTTACTTTAGGTTTAGAAACTTCTTGGTATATAAGTTTTTCTGGACCTCCGGCTTCGTAAATGACAGCTGCTTTCATATTTTATATCTCCTTATTTCCTTTTTAAATAGCTTTTTTACCAAAGTAATTAGATTCTACCCGTTTTCCATTTTTAATAGGTATGTTGATGATGCCACCATTTTTCTATTCTATTTCCAATTTCCCACGCGGACTGTCCCAAAGAAGTTAACTCAAAATAATATGTTCTCCCACGGATCTCTCGTTTAATGATTCGTTCCTTTTCCATTTCCCATAACATAGTTTGAAGCCTTTCCTTGTTTATTCCAATGATCACTAGCAGTTCGAGAAATGTCAATGCAGCCTCGTTTTGGAGGATAATTACTATCAGCCATTTTATTTCAGAATTTAGTACTTGCTGAAATATTAATAACGGATCAAAAACCTGCTTTTCCATTTTTCTCACCCATATCTTCTAAATAATTGATTACACTATTATTATGGAGGATGCAGTAATTAAAAGGAAGAACGCACTTTTTTATTACATACTTACCTTGAAGTAACTAATGACACCTTATAAAGTTTTATGGATAAAAAAAGGATTCTTCCGAATCCTGTAACGTAGCTATTTCTCATTCATAAGATTTTTTTGATATAGTCAGTTCCCCAGTCACTCATAGAGTTAATTATTGGTCGTAAACTATCTCCCAGTTCACTGAGAGAATATTCTACTTTTGGAGGAATCTCTGCAAAAACTTTCCGATTGATAATACCGTCTTCTTCCATCTTTCTTAAGTTTTGAGTTAAAACTTTAGGACTGATACCATCAATTACACGATTCATTTCATTAAAACGTTTCGTACCGGTCAATAATTCCCTTATAATCAATAATTTCCATTTATTACCAATCAAATCAACTGTTGTTGCT
>NZ_NGKY01000003.1:127033-176619 GCF_002140855.1 Enterococcus sp. 7E2_DIV0204 | reverse complement strand
CAGTATATAAAGATATTCCCCTAGAAGGCGCTGAATTCACGAATAAAAACAACAATGATACGACTGCACCCGACCAAGAGACAGTCCTAACACCAGCAGGAGAATACCTTGATACTATGTTAACCGATGTTGAAGGGAAAGGAAAGAGTACGATTCCTTTCGTCAACGGTGAACAAAACGAATACATTTTTGACGAAATAAACGAACCTGAAAACTACCGCCAATTTGAACCCGTTACATTTAATGTTCCTTATGAAGTATCGACAGTTGATGTAGCAACGTATGACTTAGGTATTTTCAAGAATGAGTTAAAAACTGGTGAAATTGACTTTAACAAGAAATCTGATTTAGATCTCTCTTCCCTTTTAAATATTACAGGCGCTAAAATTCATGTTGAAGGATTAAGCGAAAATACAAAAGACGTGAACTTTACCTTCAATACAAGCGCTGAAACGAACAAACTGAAGCTAAAAGAAGGACAATATCGCTTCTCAGAAGTAGAATATCCTGACGGTTGGACAATTTCACCAAATCAACCACATTCAATGATCGTAGAAGTAAAAGACAAAACAAACAGTACCATTAATTGGGAAAATACAAAAATTCCTATGAAAATTACGACATTATTTGCAACAGTAGACGGTAAAAAAGTAATCGATCCAACCAAAGACAACAAGCTGGAAGATACAGTAAAAGTAACTGACGCCTGGGTTAATACACCTATGACATTCTACACTGAATTTGTAGCGGTTAAATACAATAATGGTGTCATTATCAATCAACGTGTTGTTGGTACGGATGAAACCGATAAGACATTCAAAGAAAAAAATGAAGAATTTAAGGTTCCATTGGATCTGAAAAAAGATACTCTAAAAGAAGGGGAAGCATTAGTCGCTACCCACGTTGCCAAAGATAAAGACGGCAAAGTGATTGCTGAAGAAACAGATCTATACAATAAAGATCAAACCGTAGTTACTGAAACTGCAAAAGTACCAGAGAAACCTAAAACACCAGTAACACCAAGCACACCAACAAAAACAGGAACACTACCAAGCATGGGTGAAACCATTCAATCAACATTCATGATGATTGGATTTGCTATTGCTGCATTAGTTGGTTTTCTGTTTGTCTTCAAGAAAGCAGAAACAGACGAAGTGGCATAATTTACTATATCAACAGCGAAGCGATGAACTTTAATCAGTTTGTCGCTTTTTTATTTTATCAAAGAGAGGAATACACTATGTCAGAAGCAGCAGAAAGGGAGCGTGTAACGATTGACGACCTAGATTTAGCCAATTCTAATGGATACCTGTATGTGCAGGATCGTTTTGTTATAAAAGAATTGGACCGAAAAAGAAAATATATCAGAAAATCAGAAACAATCTTGTATATTATCACAACGTCTATTTTGAAGCGACCGGATACGTATTACAAACGTGGTGGGGCAAAGAATCATATTAAAACATTTGGCATTATTTACCCAAGTGGGCATGTCCAAGTGATCGATTACACCCGAATTATTCGTTCACCACGAGGGTTTATTATCATACGTTAACATTCAAAGGAGGGAAATTGCGATGTGTCAAAAAGGAAATCAAGTCATGGCACGTATAGCAACATTAGAAGAGCAATACAAGAATTGCTTTTATTCTTTGGAACAGGAAAAACGAGAGTGTAGAAGTCTAGAAGAAGAAAATCGCCAATTACGTAAGGAACTGGACACATTAAACAGGAAACTAACCCGTCAAAGAGAATCAATGTATCTCATAGCAATATAAAACAAGGAGGCACTCATGAAAAAAAAGACATTAAGCCTACTCTTAGCCACCGTATTATTCAGCAGCGGCTTACCTTTGACGACCTTTGCGGAAGAAGTGCAACAAACACCGCTAGAATCTAGTGAGCAGGCACAAGAAGTAGAAACAAGTACAAGTGAATCGATCACGCAAGAATCGTCTAGTCAGCCAATCGCACCGCCCACTGAATCGACACAAGAACGTCCGCCAATAGAAAAGACCGAATCAAGCAACGAAACGATTCCTTCAGAAGAACCTACACCTAGTGAAGTGGTAGAAGTACCGACAGCTGAAGTGTTTCAGGAAGCACCACCAGTCAATGAAGTGACCATTCCAGTAGAAACGGCTGCTATTCATTTTGAAAAGAACACGACCACAGAAGAATTTGTCGCCCGTATTGGTGAACAGGCACGTTCTGTAGGGCAAGAAAAAGACTTATTTGCTTCAGTTATGATCGCCCAGGCAATCCTGGAATCAGGATCAGGCGGAAGTGAGTTATCTCAAGAACCATACAACAACTTATTTGGAATCAAAGGTGATTATGAAGGGCAGTTCGTCACGTTTGGCACGCAAGAAGACGACGGATCGGGAAATTTGTATCAAGTACAAGCAGCGTTCCGAAAATATCCGACTGTTAAAGAGTCTTTAGAGGACTATTCTAAGCTTCTTACAGATGGAATCGACGGTTCACCATTGTTTTATCAAGGGACATGGAAAAGCCATTCAGAAAGCTACAAAAACGCTACAGAGGCACTAACAGGAACCTATGCGACCGACATTCAGTACGGTGAAAAATTAAATGAGTTGATCCAAACGTACAACTTAACACAATACGATCACGCAAAAGGTGAAATCGTCCCCGGTGGTGATTTTGAACCATACAATAATGTCAATTATGACACAGGAAATAGTTATGCCTGGGGGAATTGTACTCAATACGTTTACAATCGCATTACTCAGTTAGGCGGCCATGTGGATCTAAACATGGGAAACGGTCAAGATTGGGGATACACAGGAGTTTCCAGAGGGTATGAAGTAAGCAATACACCTAAAGCTGGTACAGCTGTTTCATTTCCAGCTGGAGTATTAGGCGCAGATCCTACGTATGGTCACGTTGGCTTCGTAGAGAAAGTTAATGAAGACGGATCAATCTTGATTTCAGAAATGAATGCACAAGGGCTTAACGTTGTATCTACTCGCACGATTCAAGCCGAATATGTGGGCATGTTGACGTATACCGCGCCTAAGTAAATGAAAGGAGAGAAGTTTAAGTGGAAATTGCAAGAGAATATATACGGAAATTTAAAAATACAATAACTAATAGAAAATTTTGGCGTATTCAGTGGTTAAATCTAATATATGTAGTGAAATACACGATGAAATTTCGATTGATTATTATAGCCTATTCCCTTTCTATGAGTTATCTGTACGTTGAACTTACTAATAATTCTAATGGGTTACTTACGAATGTACAAAGTGAAGCAATCGTTTCAGCATGCGTCTCATTATTTTTTCTGAGTCGTCATGTTTGGCTTTTTATTAGTTTAGGAAAACTAATAATGCCAAACTCTGGAGAGCTTGATAGAGTCAAAAGATGGAACAATGTATTTAAACAGCTACTATTTGTTGTCCTCATGACTGGTAGTAAATACCTGAAAACAGATGTAATTTTTTCAAATACCTCCATTGAAGCGATACCAAAGGATATGATTGCCAGTGGAGCAAGCGGAATATTCTGTTTTCTGACAATGACTTTTTGTATTCGACAATTTTGGAAGCGATTGGACAAACAAATGCTTATATTAGATTTTACAACAAACGAATCCTTAAATAATGATGTATGTAGTCGGAAAGTTGGTTTTAGTAGCGATTGGAATTCATTTTTACGAGTAATCGAAACAGGAGTTACGTATCGGAATAATCAAAATGGGGATCTATTTTTGGTTGCACCTAACAAATATTCTCAAACTAGTGGGTGCGAGGCAGAATTACAGGTTTCAGTTGCCTTGAAGTATTCAATGATTACAGAACAGTTAACTCGTTTGAATGCTCCGATGGTTATTACTCACGGTATGTAAAAAAAGAGTAAAGAAAGAACTTTAATTCTATCACCATTGAGATAAGCACTAAAAAATTATTATTAACTAAAAAAGAAGAGAGAAGGAAATAAAATGACACTTTTGACAGCTTTAACATATATAGGATTTGTATTAATGATTGGTTTGGTCCTCTTTATGGGCTACCAAGTAGGATCACAACTGTATAAAAGAAAGAAAAAAACAGGACGGTTCAAATAGTCGTTCACGATTGGAGGTGTAAAGGATGAGTGTAAAACCTACTCAAAAAGAGCAACAAGCAATGAAAAAGCAAGCGCAACAAGTCTTAAAAATTCAAGGAAAAGACTATGATGAATATCTTTATACGATTCATAAAGATATCTGTGTTGAAAGTCAAGATTTGATCTTAAAATCGTTAGAAAATGAAGCAAAGCGAATTGAACAAGAAAAAATCAATAAGCTGAAGCAAGAAGAACGTAACAAATTAGAACAAGAAAAAGCAAAACAACAAAATGGAGGGAAAACGACATGATGAAGAAAATTGCTGAAGGGGCAACAAATGCAGTTATTACTGTTCAAGCAACATACTATCGTTTAAGAAAGAAAAAATACTATGGTGTAATTGTGGCAAGTAGTTGCTTAGCTATTGGACTATTATTTTTTTGTTCAGGTGGGATCACCGCTTTTGCTGATATTCAGTCGAGCGCAACATTAGCTGAAACTGAAACAAATAAATTTATCAAAATTATCGGAAATTCGGCCTTGTTTATTTGCTTGCTGCTATTTGGTGCAAGTCAATATTTCGGTACAGAATTAGGTCGTTGGGGGAAAAAATTAATGTTCGGTGCTATTTTAGGATCTGCCGTTATCTTAAATGCGACAAGTTTGAGAGATCTAATTTGGGGCAATGTCGGCGGTTAAAGGGGGCGTACTAAATGATAACCGTTGAAGTATTATCGTCAAATCTAGAATTTTTTAATCACTATGAATTAGAAGAACGGTTAACGTACTCGGAGTTCCAAAAGATAAGTGAAAATATGCAGGATCAGGAGTATATCGAGTTTGCTCTTTATAATGCGGAAAATGAACCTTTCTACAAAGGAAAATTTACAAAAGAAGGACAGTTGACCGTTACCGATGATATTTTTTCTGTTTTAAAGAAATATAAGAAGCAGAAAAAAATATCAGGTAGAGACAGAAAGGAAATTGAAGAAAAGATCAAGGCAAGTTTATCTGAATCTGATTTGTCAGAACCCCCAATAAAAAAGCCTAGAAAGCAAATTCAGATTCCGAAAATGCCAAAGTGGACGATCCCTATTAAAAAAATAGGGATTGTTTTTCTTTTTACTTGTCTATTTATTGGTGGCGGATTTGCTGTAAAAAGTGTGTTAAGCGATCAAAAAGATAAGCAGCCTTCTTTACAAGAATATTTAACAAAGAAAAATTTTAAAGAAGCCGCTGAAGCATATCCAGACAAAATTTCAGAGGTTGAAAATGAGCTGTTTTTGATAGTTCAAAAAGAAGGTAGAACGCATTTAAAGGACCTTTCTTCTTTTCAAAAAAAATATCCTACAGAGCAAGGAACGTTTGATTTGGCTATGTTCGATTATCAATATGATGTCGGAATTTCTACTTTTGAGAAAAACAAGCAGCTATTTAAACATGATGAGACACGACAAATTTTGGTTGGTTATGCTTATTTGAAAGAAGGGCAAGTAAAAAAAGCGGAAGAAATTCAACATACGCTCAACAGTCCAGAATTGGAAAAATTTATACGACAATATAAACAATATCAACTAATTATTGACGAAAAAGAAAAAGAGATTGCTACATTACAAAAAAAACCGTCTGAAAATAAACAAAAGATTGAGAAAGCAATTGATGATTTATACGAAGCGAAACAATCGCTATCAGAATTGTAAAGGAGCATTATAAATGAAAAAAACAAAGAACATTAAGACTGCGGTTATAGGGAGTGCTTTAGTGTGCGTGTTAGCTTTAGGTGGATATATTGGCTACTCACAGTTTTATCCGTCAGAAAATGAATCACAAGAAGTAAATAAGGGAGATTTTCCAGCAATCAAAAAGAAAGAAAAAGCTGAACCAGTGATCCCTAAAAAATCAGCAACAAAAAAAACAATGGGACCGACTATTAAGCCGGAAACGTCCTCTAGTTCAGTTGAAACATTTAGAAGTGATTCTGGATCAAATTTTCAAAGTGAAAGAAAAACAGCCTTAAATTTATTGGATAATCAAATTAAGGACGAACAAAAACAAGCCAAAGCTCAACCAATTACTCTTCCAGTAGTAAATGATTTTAAACCAGTGAATCCAACGCCCGTTGATCCAATTAAACCAAAACCAATTACGCCACAGCCAAAACCTACTCCTGATCCAGAACCTGAACCAACACCGCCACCAAATCCACCAGTAGAGATTGTAGACTATAATGCGTTGATAGCATTAGTACAACAAGCGGAATCGATTCATTTAGAAAACTATTTTACAGCTGGTGCAGAAGTAGTTAGAACAGAATTAATAATTGCACAACGTATGATCGATGAACAAGGAAATTCTCAAACAGCTGTAAATAATCAACATGATCGACTTCAAAACGCATTGAATGCATTAGTTTTATTAGGAAATAAAACTGATTTACAGACTTTGTATGACCAAAGTGAAAAAATTAAGACGGATATTTACACCGATGAAAGTGTTGCTGAATTCCAAGCAGCCAAAGCGCAAGTCAATGAAGTACTTACGACTGTAGAGGTAACGCAAGAAACAATCGATCTAGCCAAAATGAAACTACAACAAGCAATTGACTCTCTAAAAGAAAAAGAAGAACCTTATTTAAGTCTAGCGTACTTACAACGATTGGTTACTGAAGCCAAAAGAATTAGTCTTTCTGATTATACTGTGACTACTGGTTTACAATTCCAAAATAAATTAGATCAAGTGACTATATATCTAGTTGGTGGCACCTATACAAAAGTTGAAAATGAACAATATCTGAAAGAACTTCAAGAAGCAATGAATCGATTACAGAAAAAAGCAGATCTAACACAATTAAAAGCCTTAGAAGCAGAAGCAGCTTCTATTGATCGTACATTATATACGGATGAAAGTTTAGCAGCATTAGATAGTATCCTTTCTAAAGTAAGGGAAGCATTATCCAATGATGAGTTGACACAAGAACAAGCTGATATTTTAGTGCAAGAGCTGTCTCAAGCAATCAATAAGTTAACAGAAAAAGAAGTGACTCCTGATGAGTAATCCAGGAGTTCTTTTTTATCTATTTTTTGGTGTAGTAATCCTATTTATAATAGGTGAAATTTGGAAGTTCCGAAAAGAAAGGGAGTTAATGGAAAGGAAAGCAGCTAGATATAATCAAGAACAGCTACTTAAGTTGTTAAAGCAACAAGAATTGATTATTGAACAAGGTTCAAAAGCAGATATGGAAAAATTAATGGATCTTAATCAATTTATGGAACGTATTTGTATTACTCTGGTTCCCCCTGAAGATAGGAAGGAAAAAATCAGAATAAAGGTATTTCAAGAAAAATATGGAACAAGTGCTCTTTTTAAGTCTACAAAGCAGAATTTTTCAAAATCATTGACTCAACAATCAAAAGAATCAGTACAAGAGTTAATTATTGCAATTGCTAACAAGGAGGAAACGAAGACCAACCCAGAACTAGTAAATGCATTGTCTACTCTTGTTAAGTTAAGCAACAACTTGTAGCGAGTTAAAAGATAGGTAAAAAAATTTCTTCAGGGTGCTGACAAATTAACTTATTTTTTATGAACAAAAAATATAGAGTGGGGGAATAGAAGTGGGAAAAGGCTCAACAATAAATGTTCAAAATTCTCAAAAAGAATGGTTAAAAAAGTACGTTGAAATTGGGAAGCTGCAACTACAAAAATCAATTGAAGCTCAAAATCACCTAAAAAGTAATATATTTAGCAGGATCAGTAACCGACAAGAAATTAGAAATAATGACGAATATATCCATTCTTTAAGTGGGGCGTTAGCTGGCGTAGAAACTCAACAAGAATTGTATTTGCACAAACCAATAGAGTTAACAGCGCCTTCTATGATAGAAGAACCATTATTACAAGGTATGGTCCAGGGAATAAATGATAAATACAATGAAAAAATTCAAGAATATATTAAAAAAGTTACTCTTGAGAATTTTGAGAAAACGTATCAGGAATATCGGGGATATGAACTTGATCTATCAAATATGAAAACGGCAACCTATATGAAAAATCAAACATTTCCTTCTCTAACAGAGGTACTTTCCCCAGACCGTTGGGAAGGATTCATTTTGGACACTGAGTACGGTTTTGATCAATGGGAAGGCGAATTTTATGCGTTACCTACAACAAAAGATTACCCGGATAAGTACGTAATGAGCTACTTAGAGAATCAAAATTCTTTTCAAGAAACAGGAGACATTCAATATTCAAACGAAGCAGAATCGATTAGAGCAACGTTTTCTTCTGATACCTTAAAGAAAATAAATGAATTTGTAGAGGAATCTATAGAGGATTATAAGACGAAAGTTAGCCGATTTTTCCCTTTTGAGTATAATGTAAATCCAACTTTTAAAGAAGTTGATCGTTTAAAAGACTATTTAAAATTTCCCAAACAGTCAATTATTCTTCAAGAAAACAAGGAAAAAAAAGATCAATTTGTTGCGCTGTATGATTCGTTACCAAAAGAGGAACAATTGTATTTGAATACGTACAATGAATTTCACCGTGAGCTTCTGAGTAATGAATATTCGGATACTGTAGAAGGTAGATCATACCAGCAGCGTGATTTGTTAAAAGAGCAGGCTAGCAATTTGGATGCTGAACAGGTAGAAAAATTGAAAGAAATGTATCGTGAATATATCTCTACAAGTGTGGATGGAGCTGAGCTTGATCAATTACACATGGATAGTTTCCCAAAAGTTATTGAAGAATGGAAGGGACTCCAAGTTTCAGATCAAGAATCTCTTGTAACTACTCTTAGTCAATTAACTACCCAACAACGAGAATATTTAGAAAATGTGTACCTATATAGTTTTCATCAGGAAGAAATCTCACATTTATCAGAAGTATTGAATGAAAATGAAGGACTAATGAATTACTCTGAAAGTCAGCTGCAAAGCGTTGCTTCTTTTGAAAAAGAAGGTGAGTCAATTTTGAAACAAATTGACCAAATAGGAGAAATATCAGATAAGAGAGCTAAGGAAATTGAAACGTTAAAAGGGAGTTTGACTGCAGCAGAATTGGATGAGGTTGATTTCATTTTCGGAAATGTAGAACATTTTGAATACGAGATGGCAATTCAAGCTGTAGTAGAGATAGAAAATGAAACTCAAGAATTGGCAAAATTTTTAGATGAAGTAGAATCAACTGAAAAAGATTTTTCTAAAGAAAATGAGGTCTTTCAAGATTCAGAAGAATTGCTAACTGAAGAAACTGATCTTAAAAAAATAGCAGAGCAAAAAGCACTTCAGAATCAAGCAAGAGCTGAAACAATTCACTTCGGGAAACATGAACGATTTTTAGACTTTTATAATCAGCTCAATCCAGATGAAAAGAATTTCGTTAAAGCACTTAATGATAAACAACTAGAAACTTACTTTATGCATGAAGATTTCATTTTTTATGAAACGGATGATACAAAATCTAAGCAATATGAAAAAGTAGCAGCGGAATTTCCCAAAGAACGAGTAATAGAATTAGAGACAATCTATCATGCTACTGTAGGATCGTCATTTAACTGGTCAGACAAAGAGACGACCATTCATGATGTGTATTCAATCATTGGGCGTCACCCCGAAACGACATTTACGTATCAGGAACAGATGGAATTAGATCCTAGTAAATTCATAGATTCCGAAAATCCATTAAAAAAAGAATCTAAAAAGGACTTGGCTGAAGAAACTCAAGAGTCAGGTTCTATTTTATTAGAAAAAGAAGAGGTCATTGATTTATACGCAAAATTCTTACAAGGTGAATCTCTGACATACGATGAGCGCTCTAAAATTGTTGCTTATGATCAAAAAAACAACTCTTTTGAACAAATGCAGTATCGATTGGAAGCCATTGATGTTGTCCAGGAATTCAATCCAGAAATCAACCTAAGCATTCAGGAAGAAGCTCTATGCCAAACTAGAGGAGAACAGAAACAAATGCTAAAACTGGTCTCGGCTGAATACTATCAACAGTCAACTTCTGAGAAAAAGGAACAAAAACAAGAAGAAAAAGAGAGAAAAGAACAAAAGAAAGAAAGAGCGCTGGTGCAACAATTGATGATGTAGAGGTGAAGAAATGAACTTTTTTTCAAAAGAGCGTCAAACGAAAGGAAAACGGAACAGGCGAAAAAATTATGAAGAGGCGAAACAATCGCCTCTTCGTCATTTAGCACGAAAAGACCTTTTATGGGGCTTAAATATAGGGTTGTTTCTGCTTGTCACTTTCTTATTGAACGTTGTATTTACTAAAATTTATGTTTCTTCTCAAAACGGTGGTCTGCTAACGGGGATCAGTACGCCAATATCCAAGCTCTCATTTTTGAATTATGGGAGTATTTTTTATTATCCAATAGTCTATGTACTCTTAATTGGCTTATATATTGGTCTTGCAATAAAAGGAACCTATGACTTCTATAACGGGGTTGTATCGTTGGAAGAGGAATATGTTCAGGGAACACTAGAGTGGGAAGAAGAGGAAAACCTACTGAATCAATATTATGCGGTTCCTGTACACCCGTTATGTGAAGGTGAAGACTATTTTGAGGGGAAAGGTGGCTTTCCTATTAGTCGTGTTCCATATGCATTGAGTGAGCGAGTTCGACAACAAGAATCAGTAGAAGTAGACAAACCTATCGAAAGTATCCCTTTGTTCGAAGAATCGTCATTAGCGAAAGAAAAAATCAAGTTAAAAACAAGTGATCTTACTACTGAAAGTTTGGAATCGTTAATGGCCAAAGCAAGAGAGCAACATGGACATGCAGCTGTGCCAAAAGGGAAACACGTAATCAAGCTATACGATGAGCTGACGATTCCTGAAGCCAAACCAAAAGAGTTTTATTACTTAATTGCTCAAGAGCCGTCAAATTCGATTATATTAGCCATTACACGTGGGGGAAAGGACGTATACTTCATTAATCCGTTTCTTGATATTTTATCAAGAGCGGAACGAATAGAGGATCGTCCTTCTTTCGTTATGACTGCCACAAAAGGGGATGAACCACGGATGTGGTATGACACACTGCGCAAACGTGATTATATTGTTCGAATTTGTAATACTGTTCGTCAGTATTATTCTGATCCGTATAATCCACTGTCCGTTGTCTATAACTTTTATAAGAAGTATGTCACCTTAAAGAAAACGAACAAACATGAAAGCAGCCGTTTTTTAGCTGAAGCAGAGAATGCGTTAAAAAGTAGTGCTTTAACATTCTTTCAAGGAAAAGGGAATCAAAAAGACGGTGATTTTTGGATAAAGGCATGTCATAACTTGTTTATGGCAACAGGACTAGCGATCGCAGATCAAGCGGTCCGACAAGATGAACAAGTTAAGTTTAATCCCTATGCGATCTATAACGTAGTAAATGAGATGTTAAATATTCGTATTTCGCAAGATACCCCTGAGTACCTGGACAGACTGACAACTGATCCAATTGAAAAAAATAAATTATTAAAAAAATATGATGGTAAAACAGCACTGGATACGTTCTTTTTAGAATTACCAATGACGCACCCAGCTCGAAAATATTACTATGCTATTTTGGCGAGTGCGCCAGCAGAAGTAACGTTAGGGAACGTTGTTACTCATTTTGATGGGGATATGGAACCATTTCTGAATGAAGCGAATGCGAAAATGTCAGCTACAGACGATGGATTCGATTTTGAAGACATTGGGTTTGGTGATAAGCCTGTGGCATGTTTTATTGTTATGAGCCAGTCAGAAAAAGGAAACAATGCCCTGGGCATGTTGTACTTAGAACAGACTTATCTAGTGAATGAGAAACGCTGCACATTAGAAACACCGTCACGAACGTACCGAGATATTCACTACATTATTCAAGAAGCTGGTAATTTGGGTATGGGTGTGGCAAATCTAGCAAATAAATGGACGTCAGGATTAGGACAAGGCTTATTTTTCCACCTGGTATTGCAAGACTTAGAGCAACTGACCGAATTGTATTCTGAACCAGTGAAAAAGACGATTGTAGGGAATACAGGGAACTTGATGTATATTCGTTCAGGTTCTTTGGAGACGAATAAGTATTTAGCGGAACGTTTAGGAAAACGTTCAAACTATTCTAAAACGAGACATAGACAGAGTCCGTCAAGCACCAAGACGTCAGAGACAGAGAGTTCCGAACGGATCGAATTGATGTATGCGTCAGAACTCGAACGGTTGAAAAAATCAGAAACGGTAGTTTTACGTCTATCTCATGTAGATGATCTGGATGGAGAGCCGATTTATCAGTATCCGATTTATAACAGCATAGGTTCTGATTCTAATATGATGCCGTTTTATGAGTATCGAAACAATAAAGTACTTTCTTGGGAAGAAATACCGGTAAACAATGAGTTTATGAATTTGGAAATGGAAGATTTACTTATTACATTACAAGGGGTGCAGAAAGAAGAAAAAAGAACAACGCCTTCTTTAGTAATGGATCAAACAACAAGAACAAAAGCATACAGCAATCAGGAATCTTTGTTTGACTCATTACCAGAAACCATTTCTTCCCCTGTAGAATTACGTTCCAAGAAAGAGAAAAGAGGTGATTCAGAAGTGTCACAATTAGCTCTATTTACAACGAATGAGATGAAACTAGCTTATGATGAAGCAAAGAAAAAAGAGCTACAAACTAAGCAAGAGTGGTATCAAACTTTATTGTCTGTTTTTCCAACAGGTGCAGAAAGTCAATTAGTAAAGGACTATTTCACCTCTGATGAACGGACGAAATTAAATATTGTTCTAAGGATTACGCACTTAAGAGATAAAGTCGTAATGAAAGAGTTTAAGACAATCATTGAAAATCAAACGATTCATTCCATGCTCTCTTTTTTAGCTTCAAATGAAAAAAATGGACTTTGTCAGAATATGTTCCAAAAAATTGAAGAAATGAGAGGGGGAACTCTTTCATGAATGAAGATGAAATTTTAGCGATCCTACTGAAGTTTGCAGAATATCTTCAAATAGGAGATATGACACAAAATATACTCCGTTCACTAGGGATGATGCTTGTAAAAGGTTTGATCTGGTTTGTGGACACCATTACCGGAAACTTCACTCAAATATTAAGCGTGCTAAATTTCAGAAATAACGATGCTGTAACAGAGTTAATGGCTATGTTGCGACCAATTCAAAACCTACTCTTAGGGCTTGCCATATTGGCTGTAGGGGTTGTTTTGTATTTAGGGAAAAATGCGGAAATGAGAAATATTCCACTCAATGTTTTTCTGATTATCTGTACATTATCTATGTTACCTAATTTAGTTACACAAGGTGTTCGATTAACTGAAGCCATTGGAGGTGATGTTGTTGAAGACCAAGGTGGACTGGGATTTAAAACGTTTAAAACGAACACAGTCGATATCTATGAATTAGGAGCGAAAGGGTGGACAACAGATGAATTGGAAGAGAAAAACTATTTAGAAGATATCAATTTTTTTGATATTAATGAACGAATCACAGATCCTAAGAAAGTAGATCCTGATGGTGTTCTTGCTTATGAAGCAAGAAATAAGATTGGTGGTAAGGGGTATGAAGCAAAAAAAATCAAATCTTCCGATAGTGTATTAGACTTCTTTGTCAAACTAATGGTTGTACCGACCTATTATCGATGGCGAGTCTTTTGGATACCTGTGCTAATCACCTTAATTGCTTTAGCTGGTGCAACAGGGCTTTTTGTTATAAGGGCTGGACGGTTGGGTATAGAGATTGCTTTTAACTATATATGGGCAAATATTACCGCTTTTGCACATATTCGAGATTTACGGAAATTCAAGCAAGCTTGTTTTGAGATATTTATAGGCTTCATTACATTATCGTCATTAATGGTAATGTTTTATTTATATATTGCCTTTAATACTTATGTTAGCAATGGGAGTGAACATATTCTAGTGAAAGCTCTCTTGTATGTTGGTGGGGCATGGGTACTGTTTGACGGCCCCGCAATTATTCAAAAACAAGTAGGTGTAGATGCGGGACTATCTACTGCAGGCGGTGTTCTAGCAGGGATGGGCGCAGGAAAATTACTAGATGCTGGAAAAGGACTTGCTGAAACGGGAGTGAACGCTGCTGCAGGTGCAGGAGGTATATTTGCCGGAGCAATGCAAGAGTTGAAGGATCTACAACCCCCTTCTAGTAACAAAAAGGATGGAGATTTAGATGATATTTTCAAAGATGATGATTCAAATTCAGAAAAACCATCAGATTCAGAATCGTCTGAATCTGATAAAGAATCAGACGGAAAAGAAGGCGGTATTAATGATAAGTTAGAGAATGAATCTGACAATCCCTCAGAAGAATCGACTGAAAGTTCTTCTACACCAGATCAATCAGAGGATGATCCGAAAGGTCTTCCTGATTCTTCAGAAACAGACAACCAGTCTGATTCATTAGAAAATTCTTCAAATGAAAATGGCGTAAATGCCAATATGGAAGAACCAACAAATGATCCAGACGCTGGCTCTACGTCACCTATGAGTGAGTTGGAGTCACAAAGAAAGGATCAAAGTTCAACTACTGAAGATGGGTCTTCTAGTAAGAAACCTAACTCTGCAGAGAAAAAAGATTCTCCCGAAAAACCAGTAAAACCGAAAAATCCTATCGGTTCTTTTTTGAAAAAAGAGATAACAACACCAAAACATATGAAAAATAGTGGTGTAGGAAAAGTCATTGAATCTGGTAGTAAGGGAAATGCGCTTGGAAGAGATCTCGTGAAATATACAAGAGACCGGCAAGAGTACAAAAAATCAAAACGTGATTATGATACGTATAAGAAAAATAAGGGAAGTGATGAATGATGTTTGATATTCAAAAGGAAATAACGACACCTGTGAAGTTTTGGGGTAAATTGTTATTTATTGACGGTATTGGCGGGTTAGTGGCAATTACGTATTCTCTTGATTTATCTCAAAAAGCGTATCAACCCTTTCAAATTCCTTCAGTTATTTTTCTATTAGGAATGTATCTTTTTTGGGTATTTCCAAGTAAGGGAAATAAAGGGAAGCGGCACTATCACCGTCTTTTCTATCTTCTTTTTAGAAATAAACAAACCTATTTATCCGAGCCATTTATTTCTTTTGAGCAAGAGGAAGTCTATGATGAATCGATTGAGACAGAAGAAGAATTAGAACTATATGATGTATCGGAGGTGCCATAAAAAGAATGATTCTTATTGACGATCAAGAGGTAAAAGATGGATCGATTTCTAAAACAGAAAAGCCATTAATGAAAAAAAAGGAACAAGCCAAGAAAAAAGCAAAGATACCGAAAGTGAAAGGAAAGTCTATTTTAGACTTTCTTTCTTTTCGTCGAATTATTTCTGAGGATTGTATCGCTACAACCTATGGTGTGACCGATTATTTTGAAATGGAACAAGTAGCCGTTAAAAACGGCACAAAAGAAGATCGATCTACGGCCATTGAAGAATTTTGGGATTTTTTACGAATTATGGGGTTTGACTGTAAATTTGTTTGTACAAGTAATGCCACAGATATGACGGAAAACATTGAAAATGCGAAACGTCGTTTTGCCTTAACGGAAGCAATCGATACTCCTTATATCAAAGAAGAAAAGGAGTATGCTTTACACCAACTGGACTATATTAATAATAACTACATGACTGACGAAGTCTATTTACAGATTTTTGCGGATGATGAAAAGGAATTGAAAGAGGTTCAAGGAACAGTCCTATCGACAAATGGCACCTTTTTCAGAGTGAAACGTATTAGCATGGCGAGGAAAGTCAAGCTGCTGCACTCACTTCATAATATGGGCGATACGACCATAACAGGAACACCGTATACAGGGAATGATAAGGAAGGTAGACCAAAAGAAGCGCAACGTATCGTTGATAAAAAGGGCTATGATCCTATTTTTATTAGTCAAATTCAACCAATGGGAAATTTGAACACCAAAGACCCTCAAGTTATTCAAACTAATACTGGACATATTAAAACATTACATGTGACAGATTATAAACAAAAAGGGAATCCTCCTTTTTATGGGGATAACGTATTCAAATTTAGAAATACCACCTCAAGTATTGATATAAAAAATATTGATAAAACCGATGAGGAATTCACACGATCTCTGAATCGTTCTTTAGGCGAGTATGAAGATCGAGTCTATTCTAGTAAAGATAAAATTAGCCGAAAAAATGCTCAAAATGCCTACCAAGAGCTTGATAAAACGGTAGACACTATTTTAGAAGATGACGAAGCCGTAGATTTAATCCATGTGCGTATCTATTTGAATGAGCGGACAAAGGAAGCACTGGATGAAAAAGAAAAAGAAGTAAAAAATCGTTTGAAAAAATATGGGTTTCATGCGACTTGTTTTATTGATGAAGCAGAAGTTGAATATCGAGCGCTATTTGTTTCTTATTCAGAAAATCAAAAACAACGAAAACGCAAAGGGCAGGAAATACGTGCGTTATCATTAGCTGGCAGTTATTTTTTTAACTCTGCAAAACTGATTGATGCGAATGCATTGTACTCAGGTTATACGTTGTATGGCAACGGATTAGTCTTAATCAATCAATTTTTTAAAGACCGATCCAGAAAAAGTTATGGCGGGTTTTATGTAGGGAATCAAGGATTCGGAAAGTCTACAGAGATTAAAGCGACAGCGAAAAGTAATCGACTGTTAGGCAATAATACATTTATGTTTATGGTTTCAAATGAATCAGAAACGTTTGTAAAAGCGTCTGGAGGGCTTCATTTTGATGCCAGGGAACCACGAATTAATCCTTTGCAAATTTACCCTACAGACGTTGATATTCCAACGAATACGATTAAAGATAAGCAATCACTTGTCACCAATATTACAAAAATGAAAATCATACTATCTATGGCAGCTGATCTTACTCGAAGTGCAACAAATGCTAGCCAAAAGTATCTCACTCAATTTTACCATGAGTGGATTGACAACAAGCGATTAGCTATTGATGAAATTACGCAGTATGATCCAGAACAATATCCTTTATACAGTGACTTCAGAGAACGAATGAAGAAATTCCTAATAAGTGAAACAGAATCAACAGAAAAGACACTCATCAAAGATATTATCAATGGATTAGATATCATGATTGATTCCTATGGTGATATTTTTAACTCCTATACAGCATTTTCTTTAGCTGAGCAAAAACTAGTAGCATTTAACTTAGAAAGTTTGTTAAATATCCAGGATAGTGAAGTATACAATGCGCAGTACTTTAACTTATACAACATGGTTTACTCACATGCCGTTCGGATTGGGCAACAAGAAAAACACTTGTATTTGACGAATCAGAAAAGCGCACAAGATATCATATACACGGATATTGTCTCAGATGAGTTTCATAACCCGATTCGGTCGGAAAATATTGAGTTGTTAAAACAAATGGATCGAAACAATCGTGAAGGTCGTAAAATCTTTATTGGTCAGCATTATGCAGTACATGATATTAATGACTGTTTCCCTGATACAGATGCGAATGGAAACATGGGCCCGATTTCAAAAGCCGTTATGAATCTGTATAAATTATCTACGTACCGGTATATTTTCAGACAGGATTCTTCTTCATTACCTAACTTGGAACGTGTTTTTGGCAAAGAAGTGAGTAAATCCGATTTACAAGCCATTACAAAATTAGAGGAGGGGGAAGCTCACTTAAATATAAAAGGTACGCTTAATATCCCTTTCAAACGTGAAATTAGTAAGAAAGATAATAAAATATTTGAAGGGAGCATTTAAGATGAAAAAAATCCGGCTGAAAATAGATTGGAAGAAACTTAAAAATCAGTCAAAGCGTGTTGTATTGGGAAATCCGAATGAGAAAAGGGAGACAGGAAAAACAATGTATCTGTTTCTTTTTGTCGTGATGCTGTATATCGTATCAATGCTAGTCACATATGTATTTTAATACGAAAATTAAGGAGGATTATTTAAATATGAAAAAATTAGAGGTTGAAAATTTGCATGGAAGACTTTGTTCTAGTGTATCAATTGAACATTTCGATCCTTTTTATCAAAAAGCTTCATATGACTTTTTAGTGGCGATAATTGACTATATAGAGACTCAACATGAAGAAATAATTACTCAAGATAATGTATTTTCTAAATTAGTAAATTTTTGCACAGAAAGTAACAAGCGTGAAGAGTCAGGATATGAAATTTACAAAGAAAAACTGTCTAATAATCAGTCTAGGTCTTCGTTAGCATTATCTTATCTTTCTGAAAAAGCCTTGAGTGATGCCTACTCATTTCTTGTATCACTCATAATTGCAACAAAAGCTAATTCAGAAGAAAATAGTTAAAAATATAAAAATTTCAGGAGGTGTAATCTTGAAAAAACATGTATTTACAGAGAAACAGCTGACTTTTGCACGGCGAGCGAATATGTTTGAGTACATGCTTTATCGTGGCGAATCATTTGAGCAAGTAAGCGGAAAGACGTGGCAACATGAACAACATGATTCGTTGCGGGCTAATGATCAGACGGGGGTTGTTACATGGTTTTCGCAATATGACGAAAAGAAACAGGACAAATTGAGTTCGTTTGATAATTCTATTGAATTTTCTATGCGATTTTTCCAAGAACCTTATGAACAATCCGTGCAACAGCTGCTACACTTTCAAAGTGGAAAAAGTAAAGAGTATACCTATGAACGATCCCCTAAAAAAAGAGAAAAAGAACCATTTTCGATTGATAATTGGGTGTTTGGTGATACAGGTAAGTTATCACAAGCCAGTCGAGATTATTTACGCTCTCGCTTTATTTCTGATGATATGATCGATTGGTTTGAAAAGAACAATTACTTTAGTTCGGATTCTAAAAATAATATCCTGGTTAAATGGTACGAATTTGTGCCAGACGGACACCAAACACCTGTTGGTGCAGATGTGATGGGGATTTATCGTAAGCCAGTAGAAAAACGAATCAATAAAAAAGATTTATCCGATGAAAAATTAGATAGAGCAACATTTAAAGGAGTTTCCAATGGCAGTAAAACGTCAGGAGGCTTCTTTTTTGCTAGTTATACTACATTCAAAGAATCACCGAAGTTATTTGTTTATGAAGCACCATTAGAGGCACTTTCCTATGTAGAACTGTTTAAAGAACAAATACCAAGTGATACTTTTTTCCATTCAATGGCAGGGCTGAAATGGGAATCTGTAGAAGAACGAATTAGAGAGATCCAACAAGCTTATCCAGAAGATAAAAAAGTAACGGTAATTATGTGTGTGAATAATGATGAAAATGCAAAAGAGTTTTTAAAAAAAGTAAAAGAAATGCATGATTCTGATCCAGAAAATAAACAAACCTATGATTTAAAGGTACATTTACCTAAGATTGAGAATGGCGATTTCAATGAGCAATTGGAACTGAAGCAGACGGGTAAACTAGCTAGTCGAGAATTGAAAAAGAAAGAATATGAGCAAGCGAAAGCTATTCGCACAAGATTAGTTAATGAAACCCATACTCAAAAAGTGGAACAATCACAGCAGGTAACAGTCACATGAGAAACCTGAAAATAAAGCTTATTCTTATTGGTAGTACATTATTTCTTGGTTATATAGTGATTGCTGGTACTATATCGTCTTTAACTGCAACAACGTCAATGGAGCCAGAAGAACGATTTAGTGTATCTGCTTCTGGATTATCTCCTGAAGTGATTGCCTTGCGTCCGGATTTTTTGGATGCAATGAAAGAAGTCGGTATGCCCGAAAAATATATCGATTTATTACTAGCTATCTGTATGCAAGAAAGCGGCGGCCGTGTTGAAGACGTGATGCAGTCCAGTGAAAGTATGGGGCATAGCTTACCGAATCAAATAGACAAAAAAACAAGTATTAAACAGGGCGTAAAAGTCCTTTGGAACAATATAAAAGCGATTGGTGAGAAAAAGGTTGAAGAGAGCGAAGAACGTCTAAAAACAGCTGTACAAGCGTATAACTACGGTGGTGGTTTTATCTCATTCATGAAGCCTCATGATCATAAATATAGTAAGTCATTGGCGCAACAATTCTCTACTATGCAAGCGGCAATTCAAGGATGGGGAAGTTATGGTGATCCAGATTATATCGATCATGTGTGGCGCTATTTGAAAAAAGGAAATGGAAATGGTGCGGCCAACGTAACGGGTGATTTCAAAAAAATTCTTGATTCGATTTTACCGTTTGATGGTCAGCCTTATGTGTTTGGGGGGAAGAATCCAGCAATGGGTTTTGATTGTAGTGGAATCATTTCTTGGGCATATGCGCAACATGGGATTACCTTTCCTTCTTATACTGTGACACAATGGGAACAGTCTGTACCTGTAGAAAAATCAGAAGCAAAAGCCGGTGATTTAATTTTCTTTAGAGGGACATACGGCGCTCCTGATTTCATTTCTCATATTGAATTTTATATTGATGAAACAACGATGTATGGTAGTAATAGTAGTGGTGTGGGTTATCATAATCATACTGATCCATATTGGCAACAACACTTTGCAGGAATCCGTCGGCTAGTGAAATAACGCTGTTTTACCATACTGATAAATTGACAAAAGAGGGGAATCGTTGTATGCTACTAAGTGAATATAGTAGTAACAATTTGCACACCAAACCCCCTCACTCTGATCAGTGAGGGGGTTCTTTTTTGGCTTACGGTCGCTTTCATTTGTTCCGCTTATCAAGCCAAACTTTGAAGATCGCAAGGATTACTCCAACAATAAGCGGAGCAATCAACGTGGAATATAGTAATGACAAAGTTGCACACCTCCTTTCTACGAAAAACGTATCGCTAGAAAGGAAAGCGACCAGTACTAAGTGTACCAGATTCCCCTTTAAAATACAGTAGAAAATCACCTAGTTAAACGATAAATTTTGCGAAGAAACAATCAAAAACATACTAATCCAACTGAATATAGGAGGCAATCTATGAACAAAAAGAGCATTCTTTTGATCGGTTTGTCACTCATGATTGGGACGTGTCTAGGTATTATAGGCATGTCTCTTTTTGTACCTCGGCAACCACTTAAGGAACAAAAAACAATCGTTCAAACGTCAACTGAATCTACTGAGGGTTCAAGAAAGGTCAGAGAACCAGAGGAGCTTCAAAAAGTAGAAGGAAACACAGAGAATCAAAAAGAGTTTGATGCGTTAACGGAACTGAGTACTGAGTTTATTTCGGTATTTTATCGAAATACTTCAGAACAAACCTTTGAAGAAAAGTCAAAAGAACTTCAACCATTCTTATCTGAAATTGGGAAAAAGAATTTGTTAAAAGCATATGATTACCAAGAAGGAACAGATATAGCAACTACCGCACCCGTGACGGCGAAAACATATGTGAATTTTGACTCTGTCACAGGTGAAGCAGTCGTCATGGCTTTTATGATCTATCAAACAAAATATGAAGAGAATCCACCTGTAAATGCTCAAACAATAGTACGGATTGTTTGTACTAAAAATAAAGAGAATCAATGGCAGATTGATGATTCTGAACTACGTTTATTGAATCAACCAATGCCGAATAGTTATTATGCAACGTGAGGGGAATAGCGGATGAAAGTAGGATCAATTTTACCTAAAGGATTAACTGATCGTTTGTCGTCACTTGGTAAAAAGGGTGAAGCAATAGTCTATTATGTAATGCTTTTTTTAACCGTTTCTGGACTTGTTTTTATCGTATCTAGTCGTCAGATATTTGGTGATGACAGTCCAATAATTGATGCAGGAACAGGGAAAAAAAGTGCTCAATCTGTCGGTTCTTCTGAAGTGACAGTGATTGAAAAACAAATGAACCCAAAAACAAGATATGGTGAAGTGCTACTTCGAATAGAACAGCCTGTCACACAAGTGGGCATAAAGTATGAAACGGTCGTCGGAGAGAACGCAACGAAGCAATTAGTGACTTCTAAAATGACCAACATTCATGATCAATATTACTTGATTCAACTCGAAAACATTCCTACAAAATGGAAACAATTAGTCGTTGATTTTGGGTACACGTCAAAAGAAAAACCACAAATTAATATGAATTATTTGACCGATAATGTGGAGGATATTTTAAAAGACCGTCAAGAAAAAACAGAACAAGTGACCTTTATTTTTGATTACAGAAAAATGGCGGAATCAACAGATGTTAAACCGAAATCAACAAATCAATATATTATAAAAGTGACGTCTTTAGAATTAAGCAATGTCGAAAAATTAATGAAGAAAGCGGCGGAAAATCGTTCTTCTTTTGAAAAAGAAATTCGTTTATTGAATGAAAAAATGGAAGAATTAGAACAGAAAAAATCTTATGAAACAAAGGAACAAATTAAGCAATTGGATCAGGAAATTAACAGAGTTAAGTCAGAAATCAATTCATACAACCAAGCGATTGTAGAACTAGATAAGCAAACAGATTCACTTGAAGAAAAGAAACAAAAGCTGATCGAGCGAAATCGAAAATCTACGTATGAAACAGAAGAAAGTAACTAGGGGTCGGATGGGGCGAATCGATGGGGGTCGAGTTACGCCCTATTGGGGGTCATATGGGGCGAAAGTCGGGCGAATTTGGGGCGAAACTAGGGGTCGAATGGGGCGAATTACCAGAATCTTTCCGGAATGGGTTTCCCTTGCACTGCAAGGGCCGGGAGCTTGTCTCCCGACGAAACCCCTTATGCTCTTACAACAAACAGGAACGAATAAGTGAGTGCTAAGAACAAACAGATTGAAATGAGGTGGCTAAAAGGGATGCCAAGAGTAGAAGTGAGCTACGATACACAGGAAATACCGAACAGATTAACATTAATGGCAAAGAAAAAAGGATACAAAAGCAGAGAGGAATATCTGAGAGATGTATTAACAAAAGTAGCCTACGAGGAATACGAATCAGAAGCGTCTGCTTTGTATCGTCAGTCATTGGAAAAAGTCGTTCAAGGGCTACAAGCTGTCTATAATACGCTTCTGTTGAATGCCGAGTTGGGCTTGTTGAAAATGCCAACAGAAAAAATTGAACGGGAGGAATCAAGCGATGGCAAAAACAAAGCGTAACTATTACATGGAAGAAGAAGTCCACGATGCCATTTCACGATTATCAGATGAGAAAAAGAAATCAAATGGAGACATGATTGCCGACTTAGTCGATTTGTATGAGAAGGGAGAACTACTTCGGACGAAAGTAGAAGCCGAGCAACTATCGCTATTACGTTCAATGAAAAAAATGGTATCTGAGCTTCACGTCAGCCAAGAAATCGAATTGAACGTGTTGAATACCATGTGTGAGATCAACGGCTATGAAAACTTTGTCTCGTTAGAAGAACAAAAATCTTTTGCTTTGTCTGAGGCAGAGAAGTTCGTATCTGATCGAAACCATAGAGAGATCATTCGACAATTGGAACAAGCAAAAGCGAATGGAACAAGTGAATGAGTAAGAAGACGGCAGGGCTTATTATGACGGGTGTGTTCGTTATGCCTCACGCTGATACGTACGATGAATATATTGATTACATGGGTAGGTCTGAAGCTGTACGAAATGAAAATTTTGATAAGTTCAATGCGTTCGAAGATGTCGATGGTGTAAACGTGATTGATGGTGCCGGAGAAAGTCAATTTGAACGGTACACTGATTACATGTCTAATCCAGAAAAAACAAAGTCGCTATTCAACCAGCGATACGATCGTATGCCAATCGAAGATGTGCAGTATACAAAAAAATATTTCATGGAAGGACAGGATAATGGCTCACCATTGTGGCAACTCGTCTTTAGCTTTCGTAATGATTGGTTAGCAGAACAAGGATTAATGGATCAATCAAAACATGAAGTCAATGAAGCAAAAATATATGATGCCACCCGTTCAGCGATGAAGCAAATTGTTGATAAAGCGGAACTCAATGCAGAATGGTTGGGCAGTATTCATTTCAATACGAAACATATTCATGTTCATGTTGGGATGGTTGAGAGAAATCCAACTCGTGAATGGATCTACTACAAGGATGAAAAGAATCCTGAAAATACTGGTTGGCAGTTCAAAGGAAAGTTAAAAATCAATCATATTAATTCAGCGAAAAGTAAGTTCGTAAATGAGCTGTTGAACATGCAGCATGAACTCATAAAGGTAGACGATCAGATGAAAAGTTTAACGACTACTGCAAAAGCAAATGTGCCAAAACTGAAGGAACAACTTTTCCGTCAATCGGTCCAAGAGTTACAGCTGAAGCTACCAACGAATAAACGACGTTGGACATATGGTTATGCGAAAGGGCAAAAATTTAAACCTGAGATTGATCGTGTCGTGACACTATACTTGAATACCTATGCGAAAGAGGAACTAGAATCGTTTATTCAACGTGTTCAGCCAATCAGTAATACGTATGAAGAGGCATACGGGAACCCCAAAAATGAGCCAACCTACCTAGAGAATAAATTGTATGGAAAGAACGGATTGTATCATACGTTGGGAAACGTTGTGTTAAATGAGTTAAAAGAAATTTCCAAGAAACAAAGCAATCAAGAATCTAAAGAGCGCTTCACATTAGAGGATCTAAAACAACTAGAACAAGAAGAGCGATGTGTTCGGAGTGAACTGCCAAGTCCAGAGGATCTATTTGGATCAGAGGACATTGATGAATACGAATACTACATGACAAACTTATTGCAAGGCGAACCACCTGAAGTACAAGAAGAATTTAACTCTGACGAACTGTATCAAGCATTAAACCAATATGAAGCACTGGCATTGGATGAACCGCTTATTAAAGGCGTACTAGATAAACTGAAAGCAGACCTTCTTGCTAGAACACCAACCAATGAAGAAATTAGAGAAAAGCTGTTTGCGCTCGATGAAGAGGAAAAACGTTCAATAGAAAAACGAGGTGTTGTCGTTCGTGAAGAGGGACATGCAGAACCCGTTCAGCTGGTTAAGAATGAAACGATCAAAGGCTATCTCGCCGTTCCTAGTTCTTCGGCAGATGTTCTGATTGTTGGACAAGAGAAAAGTAAATCAGAATTACCCAAGCAGAAACAAAAGCAAGAACATAATATTAATTCCTTTTCTCGAAAAAATAGAGAAGGGATACTTGAACAAAATCCTAATGCTACATTTATCTATGGCGAAAATCAGTGGCGCCTGGCAGGCAAAGATATTATTGATTCAGAACGATCACGCCCTATTATTATTCATGCGCCAGTATTTGAGGGAGAAGGGGAGCATAAACGATTGGCTGGCTTTGTTCCTGTACCGATGTATGATGTTTCCCAAACGAAAACTGCAGAAAAAAAAGCATTTGTTTATAGAAATCAAGAGGGTGTTCAGATTGAAGGAAATCGATATGTTAAAGGTAGTCAAGGTGGACATAGTTCTTCAGATCCAAATGCATTCGATCGTCAATTAAAACAAATGATGAATAAACTGGAAAACGCAACTCAGAGATACTTGAATGAAAAAGCATTCAAAGAAATGGAATATCAACAAACTTTATCATAAGGAGGATCAATTTGATGATGCCTAAAGAGTTATCAAAAAAAATTGATGAATTAAAACCAAAATATACGCATTGTGAGAAATGCGGAGAAGACTTGAATGAGTTCGAAATCACTCAAAATTATTGTATTTATTGTTATGAAATTTTAGCCCAAGAATGGGAAGATCGATTACTAGATGACCATACTAGGAAATAAAAGTAGTGATCAATGTGAAATTTAATTCTTGATATATAATTAAATTATGTTAACATGTACGAAAGGGTATGTTTGTTTTATGAAGACAATGAGCGATGTTCTATCTTATTTTGAACATAGCTTTCAACTGTTGAATAATCGGTATTTTCAGGGCTTTTTACCGAAAACAGTTGTGACGGTTCAAAGCACACTAAAAAGTTATGGACACGCCAGTGTTCAAAAAATATGGTCAGGACCTACTGAACATTATTATGAAATCAATATGAGTGCCGATTACCTAGATCGAGATCCAGAAGATATTGTAGCGACACTTCTTCATGAAATGATTCATGTGTATTGTCGTGAACAAGAAATTGCTGAAATCAGTCGAAATGGCACCTATCATAACAAACGTTTTAAACTAGAATGCGAAAAAAGAGATTTATTTGTTGAAAAAATGGACCAATATGGATGGGCAGCCACGTCTGCTACGCCAGCTTTTCAAACATTTATAAAAGAGAATCAATTAGATCAACAGCTTCCGCTAGTTCGAACAACACGAACGAAAAAGAAAACGGCTAGTCAAAAAAAGCAAAGTAGTCGAAAATATGTCTGCCCGTCTTGTGAAACGATTATTCGGGCTACGTCTGAAGTCAATGTGATCTGTGGTAAATGCCACGCACAATTTTTAATAGAAAATTGAAAGTTAACTTCAAAAAGGAGGTCATACAGTGATACCAAATCAAACTGTGAAAGATATTTATAGAGAGGTCGCTACAAAGTTAACGACGAGTGAAGAACATTGGAAAGAATTTCTTTCTCTAACTAGTAAATTAACGAATCAGTCATATGCAGACATGTTACTGATTTATCACCAGAATACAGAAGCAGAAAATGTGCAGACTGTTCAAGAATGGATGAAACAAGGGCGAACACTCAAAGAGGATGCTTCAGGGATCACACTATTTATCAAAAAGGATGATTCCTATCAAGCAACTCAAGTATATGATGTATCAGAAATTCAAGGGCAGCCAACTCTTGCTACTAATGTTTTTGATTCTGATAAGTACAATGTAGAAACTATTCGCCAGATGTATCAGGAAACATTCAATGTAGAATTAACGGATGCAGTACTTGATACAGCTTTGGCTGAATTAATAGATTATGGGGTTTCGTACTATGTGGATCAAGATCCTTCTGGCATAATAGAGAAGAATCTAGTGTTTATAGAAGAATCTATTGCTTATTCGATTGGATCAGCTTTGCCTTCTTTAAATCAACCGACTGATCCTTATTTTTATAAAGCTATAGCCCCTTCGGTCATTGGGATGGAATTAAATGTCATAGGGACTGTTGTATCCAATGTTTCCCAACGCTTAGTGAATCATTTAGTAGAAATAAAAACAGCCATTATCAAAAAGGAGGAAGAAAAACATGAACAAACAGAACATTCAATTCTCGAACGACAAACAGGACGATCGTCCACTAGGGGACTACGGGAAGATGGCCAACCTTTATCTAGAGGAGAATCAATCCTTTCTTCACGTAACACTGATGATGGAAGGCGAACTGATGAATTATCTTCACAGAGCGGAGGACAAAGCGATAGAGGAAGAAATTCATTTGACGAAAGAAGCACTCAAGAAGTATCCGTACCCGAGCGAAGCGAATCCACTGCAAAGAGAGAAACACCTACAAGTGTTGATCAGTCAAGTGAGAGAAGTAGTGAGGGAACACATGATTCAAAATCTGAACAATTAATAATCAAATCACAGGGGGAGAAGAACCAGGAGACTGGATCTTCTCCTCTTTCTGCTTCAGTAGAAACAACAGATCAACTATCACAAAACTATGTGGAAGATATATTTAAACAAGTCTTGAGAAGAGGATCGAATATTGTCGATGGAAAATATAGAATACGAGAATTTTATGATCGTCAAGTAAGTACAAGTGATCGTGCTTCTTTATTAAGAGAAGAGTACGGTGTAGGTGGCTATGGGTCCTCGGATATGCCTACAGTAATGTATGATCGTAAAGGAATTTCCATTTATTATGTCAGTAACGAACCAAAAGTTTTTTCTTGGAAAGTGATCGAAAAAGAAATTGGAAACTTGATCACCAATGATGATTATTTTACGAATGATCAGAAAAAAGAGTATTTTGAGCGATTCTTGAGAGAAAAAATGCTTAGTAGGCAAGATTTAGAAGATGTATTAGTAGAACTGTCTTCAAGCTTACCGATTGCTGAATTAAGAAGCGTTAATCGTGAAAGTACAATAAATAAACTCGTTTTTGAACAGGAAGCCTTCTCAAAAAAAGTGAATGGAAAAGTTCTTTTTTCAAAAAAAGGGCTTAGCATTATCACATTGAATAATCAAAAAGAGTTCTTTTTCAAATGGGAGGATATTAGTAATAGGCTTGAGAAGCTTCCACTAAAAAAAGAGACTAGTTCTAGCTCTGAATCAGAAGAACTCTCTTTATTTGATTTTGTAGAAGAATCCAGCATACCTACTATTCCAATTGAAACGCAAGAACGAGAAAACGTGAATGCTAGAAGAAATTACTACAATTCTAATGAGTCACATAACCAGTATAGCGACAAGAAACGTGAGAAGTTTCAGGACAACATTCAAGCAATTCGTTTAGTCAATGAATTAGAGCGTGACAATCAACAAGCTACACGTGAACAACAGGCAATTCTCGCAAGATATAGTGGTTGGGGCGGCCTTCAAGAAGCATTTGATGAACGAAATACTTCCTGGCATGAAGCATTTACGACTTTAAAGGAGCTACTACCAGAAAATGACTATTTAGATGCTCGTAAGTCTGTTTTAACTGCTTTTTATACACCAAACGAAGTTATTCAAGAAATGTATACAGCACTTGGAATGATTGGTGATTTTTCAACTAAGACTGTTTTAGATGCAGGCATGGGAACAGGTAATTTCTTCATGAATTTACCTGATAACTTACAAAGAATGCATAAAATTGGGATTGAAATTGATCCTATTACTAGCAAGATAGCAAAACAGCTATTTCCTGAAGCGCAGATTCATGCAACAGGCTATGAATCTGTTGAATTGGCAGAGAAAGTGGATCTTGTTGTGGGAAATGTTCCGTTTAATGATATTTCAGTTCGTGATAAGAAATACGATTCTTTTAATTTTCGTATACATGATTACTTTCTAGCCAAGTCTGTAGATTCACTCAAAGAAAATGGTGTCATGATGGTAATCACGTCAAGCTCAACGTTAGATAAGAAAAACAGTAAAGCACGTGAATATCTTGCGAAACGAGCAAATTTGATTGGCGCTGTTCGTTTGCCAAAAACAGCGTTCAAACAAACAGCGGGAACGGAAGTTATTTCAGATATCCTAATTTTTCAAAAAAAATCTCTAAAAGAAATGACTGAAGTAACGGAAATGCCGAGTTGGGTCACTTCTTCAAAACACTCTGATTACGATGGACTATTTATGAATAATTATTTCATAGAACACCCTGAAGCTATTTTAGGAACCATTTCAATCAAAAATTTTCATGGTCAGACGTTGGATGTTTTACCTACAGAAGTACCGTTACGTGTGCAATTAAGTCGTCATTTTAAAGAAAAATTTGAAGTAAAAGAATTTAAACAAACGAAAGCAGATTATACAACAAAAATGATAGCAGCAAGAAAACCAGAAATGGTTTTATCACCTGAAGAAATAACGTTACCAGATAATAGCCGTAGTTATTCTTTCTTGAAAGTTGGACAATCGATTGTTTATCACAGACGGGAAAATGATTTTGATGTTATTCCAAAGGGAAGAAAAAAGAATAAAATTTCGAAGATGATTGCAGTTAAAGAAGCATTAAACGAAGTAATCGCTATTCAACAGAGAAAATACGAAGAATCAGAATTGAATGTAGCGCTACGCAACCTAAATACAACGTATGATTCTTTTGTATCTTCTTTCGGGAATTTTAATGATAAACAAAATATGAGAGACTTACGGATAGATGATCAGTTTCCTTTGTTGATGTCAGTAGAGAAAGAAAAAGATAATACGTATGTGAAGCAGGATATTTTTTTTAAAGCAACAATTCGACCAACTTTAGAGATTACGTCAGTGGATTCTGCTGCTAAAGGGTTACAGCTGTCTTTAGCGAAACAGGGGAAAGTAGATTTCGATTATATTCAGCGGATTTACCCTAACAAAGACAAAGAGGAGATCTTAGCTGAGTTAGGGAACAGCGTATTTTTAAACCCTAGAAAAATTGAGTCATTAGGCTATTTCAATGCTTGGGAATCAGCTGATGACTATTTGACTGGGGAAGTGAAAGAAAAGTTATCAGTCGCTAAAATTGCATATGAGCGAGCAGAAGATCCAGTCCAAAAGGAACGATATAAACAGAATGTAGCTGCGTTAGAACAAGCACAACCTGAACCGTTGCAAGCAGGGGATATTGATTTTCAGATAGGTTCTACTTGGATTCCAACAGAATACTACAATCAGTTTCTCTATGAATTGTTAGAAGTTCCTGAAAATATACAAGGAACAGGTATTAAGAATGTATATATTGAGAAAGTGACTTTTAATTCTTCATGGAAGATACATGGCTATTTTCGGAGTAGCACAGAGGTACTGCTGACACAAACATATGGAACTGGACGTAAGAATGCTTATGAATTAATTGAAAACTCATTAAATCTTCAAAAAGCAAAAGTGACTGACCAGGTTTATGATCCTGATTTAGGAAAATATAAGTATATATTAAATCCGGAAGAAACAATGCTAGCGAGAGAAAAACAAGAAGAGATTGAATCACTTTTTCATGAATGGCTATTTTCTGATACTGAGCGACGAACAACGCTAGTGTCTATTTACAATGAGAAATTCAATACCATTGTTCCTCGATCGTATGATGGAAGAAACCTTATATTTGATGACATGAATTTAAAAATGGAACTACGGGAACATCAAAAAAATGTGATCGCTCGTATTCTATATTCCGGTAAAGCTTTAATGGCACATGAAGTAGGTGCCGGAAAGACAGCAGCCATGTTATCTGCTGGAATGTATCTCAAGCAGAATAACTTAATCCATAAACCATTGTATGTGGTTCCTAACCATTTGACGGAGCAATGGGGGAAAGAAATTTTAACTTTTTATCCGTCCGCAAAAGTATTGGTTACAACGAAAAAAGATTTTGAAAAGACAAATCGAAATGCATTTGTATCAAAAATTGCGACAGGCGATTATGATGCAATTATCATTGGACATAGTCAGTTTGAACGTATTCCTTTGAGTAAAGAACGACAAATAGCGAATCTTAATGCGCAACTTTCGGAAACTTTAAAAGCTGTTATGGAAGCGAAAGCCGCTGATGATAAGTCCTTTACAGTGAAGCAAATTGAAAAATATAGAGAAACATTAAAAAATAAATTAGATAAGCTTAAGAATCAAGAGAAGAAAGACGATTTATTAACGTTTGAACAGTTAGGAGTAGATTTTCTATTTGTAGATGAAGCGCACGCTTATAAAAACTTGTTTGTTTATACCAAGATGACGAATGTTGCTGGAGTAGGGAAATCTAATAGTCAACGTGCGACAGATATGTTGGATAAAGTCCGATATATCCAAGAAAAGCATGAAGGAAAAAATGTTGTCTTTGCGACAGGAACACCAATATCGAACTCTATGAGTGAGATGTATGTGATGCAGCATTTCTTACAGCCGGAAGAATTACTAAGAAGAGGATTGACGAATTTTGATGCCTGGGCGTCGACGTTTGGCCAGGTTGTCTCTTCCCTAGAAATTACGCCTGAAGCAAGTGGCTATCGGATCAGGGATCGATTTAAGAAATTTCATAATCTTCCAGAATTGATGAAGACCTTTAACCTTGTGGCGGATATACAAACTGCAGATATGTTAAATCTACCTGTACCAGAACTGAAGACGGGAAACGTTCAAACAGTTGTAGCAGAGAAAAGTCCTTTTCAGAATAATATGATGGATGATTTTGTTATTCGATCTGAAAAGATTCGCACTGGAAGTGTTGATCCACATATTGATAATATGTTGAAATTGACACATGAAGCCAAACTTATGGCCATTGACAGCCGATTAATTGATGATACTCAGCCACGTGATCCAGAGTCGAAAATTAGTTTATGTTGTGATCGTGTTTATGCAATATGGGAAAGAACAAAAGAAAATCGATCCACTCAAATGATTTTTTCAGATGCTGGAACACCAAAAAAAGATATGTTTAATGTTTATGATGAGATTAAAGATCAGCTGAGGGAAAAAGGAATACCAGAAAATGAAATAGCATTTATTCACGATGCCAAAACAGATGCACAACGTGATGCTCTGTTTGAAAAAATGAAATCTGGCGAAATACGAGTACTGTTAGGAAGTACACAAAAATTAGGTACAGGTACAAATGTGCAGCACAAATTAATTGCAGCACACCATATAGACTGTCCGTGGAAACCTTCTGATTTAACGCAACGTGAAGGTAGAATTTTGCGACAAGGAAATGAAAACAAAGAAGTAGAAATTTTTCGGTATATTACGAAAGGGACGTTTGACAGCTATTTATGGCAAATTCAAGAACAAAAACTAACCTATATTTCTCAAGTAATGACAGGTAAGAGTATTTCTCGTTCATGTGAGGATCTCGATGAAACTGTATTGAGTGCTAGTGAAGTGAAAGCCGTAGCCACTGAGAATCCATTGTTAGCAGAAAAAATGACAATCGATAATGAAGTGACCCGTCTACAATTATTACGTTCACGGTGGGATAGTCAACGCAGTAAGTTAGACAATGATATTCGAATCACCTATCCGAATAAGTTAGCAAAGCTGAACAATGAGTTATCAATGCATACAAAAGATTTAGCTGTTCTTGCCAACAATCCAGAAGAGCCATTTTCAATTACAATCAAAGGAAAAGTCTTTGAAGAACGCAAATCTGCTTTTGAAGAGATTAATGCCATTGTACAGTTAGCTCCTAGTGGCGTTGAAACAGATTGTGGTGAGTATCGTGGATTGAAGGTTAGAGTTCAACGAAATGATTATGTAGAGGATCGTTTGATCCTTTCAGGGAATAAAGACTATGTCACGACCTTTACTCCACAAACGGGCATTGGAAACATTGCACGTCTAGTTCATTTACCAACCCGTGTGGAAGAATTGGTCGATCTAACGACAAAAGAAATAACTGAAACTGAAAAACAGATTCAGCAAGCCAAGCTAGAGGTTGAGAAGCCTTTTTCAAAACAAGAAGAATTAAATGAAAAAGTAGCAAGGCAGCGGCAAGTGACGAAACAAATTGAATTAGATACGTTGAGACAAGCACCAAAAATCATTAAACAAGCGGAAAAAAGCCTATAAAAAGAGTGTGGGACAATAATCAGGAAAAAATCTGATTATTGCCCCACTTTTTTTGATTTTAGGGTACACAAAAAGCACGCCAACCTGTAAGATTAAAGTGACGAAACCCAATCGAAAAAGGAGCGTGCTTTATGTTTAAAAATTATACCATCAACCAAACGATTTTACCACTAGATATGGAACAATATATTCCAGAAACAGATGTCGCTTTTGCGGTTAATGCTCTGATTGAAGCAATCCCACACACACTTTTCAATCAGCTGGAACAACAATTAGGCCGACCGGCCTATCACCCTAAGATGATGTTAAAAATCATTTTATACGCGTATACCCAACGAGTATTTTCTGGTCGAAGAATTGAGTTTCTCTTAGAGGATAGCTATCGTATGCGTTGGTTAGCTAATCATGAACAGGTGAGTTATCGAACCATTAATCGATTCAGAAGTCACAAAACGACTGCCCAGCTCCTAGCTGAAGCTTTTGTTTTGTTTCGGCGTCAACTGATTACCCATCAAATCATCGATAATGAAGCCATTTTTATTGATGGAACCAAAATAGAAGCAGATGCCAACAAGTTCAGCTTTGTTTGGCGTAAAGCAACGACACGTTATGAAAAATTATTAGATGAAAAATCAGAGATATTCTATCAAACGCTTTATCAAGAAGAAGTCCTCCCATGCTTGAAAGAAGAAAACCAATCCGACGGATTGACAAGTGACCAACTGGAAGAAGCTGCGAATCATTTAGAGGCTGAACTTCATGAAGTAGAGGCGCAATTGCCCAATGAAAAGCAAAAAGAAAAACAAAGTCAATTAAAGAGAAAAAGTAGAACCTATAGAAAATATCTGCGAAAAATCCAAGCAGATTACCTACCGAGAAAACAAAAATATGAAGCCTACAACCAACTGTTTCAAGAACGAAACAGCTTTTCTAAAACAGATACAGATGCCACTTTTATGCGAATGAAAGACGACTACATGCGCAATGGTCAGCTAAAGCCAGGCTACAATTTACAAATCGCAACAGAAAATCAGTATGTCTTGGCTTATGATCTATTCCCAAATCCAACAGACACAAAAACCTTAAATCCGTTCTTAGACAGCTTTTTAGAGCAACACAATGAATTACCTGAATATATTGTGGCGGATGCCGGTTATGGTAGTGAAGAAAATTATATGTATATCAGCGACATTTTGCATAAAACGCCCCTGATTACCTATGGGAGTTATCATAAAGAAAAGAAAAAGAACTACAGAGCCAACCCTTTTATCGTTGAAAACTGGCGCTATCTTGAAAAAGAAGATACATACATTTGCCCTGCCCATCGGGCAGTAACCTTCAAACAATATAGCCGAAGAAAAGATAAGACTGGATTTGTACGTGACTTCAAAATTTACGAATGTGAAAATTGTCGAAGCTGCCCCGTTCGTAGTCAATGTACGAAAGCAAAAGGCGATCGGAAGCGACAAATTTTAGTGAATAATACCTGGCGTTACTTCAAAGCAGAATGTAAGAAGAAGCTTTTAGAGGAAAAAACCGGTTCGATTTATCGAAAACGAAAAATCGATGTCGAACCAGTGTTTGGCCATCTAAAGGCTCAATTGGCGTTCCATCGTTTCCACTTAAGAGGGAAACAAGGAGCAAAGATTGACATTGGCTTGGCACTCATGGCATTAAATCTAAGAAAAATAGGGAAATATATGGAGAAAAAGACATCTATAATAGAAAAAATAAGCTCAATTTTGACATTAACCATCAAAATCGAGCTTATTTTCTTTCAGAGAGAGGGCTATTGTCCCACTCTCCTTTCAATACGTTTTTTCTTTTGTGTTTACCGTAGCTAATTGCTTCACTTTTTAAAAAGAGATTAATCTTTCCCCGTCCTTCTCCTTTTGAGAAAAAGGGTGCAAACCAATGTTCACGAACGGATTGCTTTAATCCATGTTCAGATTGATCTGTATACTCTAATACTTCATGTTTCGTTAATAGATTTTCCTTTAGCCAGGTCTGAAACTCTTTTCTGTTCTGTGTCATAAGTGAAAAGAGTAGTTGATCTACTTCTTCTGAGGAGTATTGCTTTTCCGTCATATCCTAGTCTCCTATGATTAAATTTAAGTCATTCTAACATATGCGTATGGATATGTAAAATACAGTACGTTATTACTAAAAAGAAAAAAGAACTCACGATTGTGGGTTCTTATTTTTTGTTTATTTGTCTTTTTGTTTTTGCATACTCTTTTAAATCCTCAATATGATATAAGCGTATTGTTGCACGTTGTCCATGTTTGATTTCAAAGAAGGGGATGATTAAACCAAGTTTTACAGATTGATCAAATCCTCCTTGAGACTGTCCTGTGATTTTAGCACCTTCAGTTTTATCAACTGTGTAGCGTTGCAAGTATTCTTGAACGTTCTGTTTATCCAAGTTTTTCATGGGAATGCCTCTTTTCAATATTCTTAACATAGTATACTTTTTTATGTTAAAATCGTCAAATATACTATAAATAATATACTAAGTATGGTATAATATTGTTAAGGAATCAAAGAGAGGAATGGACGTATGATTACAAAAGAAAGAAAGCGAGAACTCAAAAAGATGTACGTTGCAACACAAAAAACAACAGCAGTCAAAAATGAATTAGCGCTATTTTTTGCCTATTTTAAAGGGTGGATTCGATCTTTTCCAGTAAAAAGCGAAAACGATGTACAACTATTAAAAAGTATTGCTTATGTGATTGAACAACATAATATCGATTTTGATATGACCAAAGAAGTTGAGATTCAATATACAGTAAAACAAATGAAAGATCGTTTAGTTCAGCAGCATTTTGAGCTTGCAAAAGTATTATCCATGATGAGTGATTGTGGATTAGACAATTTACCTTCATGGAATCCTGATACGTGGATTATTGCTCCAGTTGTAAATCTATATACGGATATTGGCTATGTTCTTGATGAAAACGATCTACAAAGTATTCCGCTGTAACAATAAAAAATGGAAAGGGTAGTCTCGGCTACTCTTTCAAAAAGGAGAGAACTTGAATGATTAATAATGTTGTATTAGTTGGACGGCTGACAAAAGACCCTGATTTGCGTTATACACAGGGAGGAGATGCAGTCGCAACTTTTACCCTCGCGTAAATAGGAACTTTACAAATCAGAGTGGAAAACGTGAAGCTGATTTTATTAACTGTGTTATTTGGAAAAAGCCGGCAGAAACAGTAGCTACCTATGCAAGAAAAGGAACGTTGCTCGGAATTACAGGACGAATTCAAACTAGAAATTATCAAAATCAACAAGGGCAACGTGTATATGTAACAGAAGTTGTATGCGACACTTTCCAATTGTTAGAGTCTCGTTCTACTTCAGAACAAAGAGCTACTGAGAATAATCATTATAATCAAACGCAATTTAACAATGCAAATACTCAACCAACTGATTATGAACAACAAAACTTTGATAAAAATGTTGATTCGTTCAGTGGCAACGGAGCGACAATTGATATTTCAGATGATGACTTACCCTTTTGAAGAAACACATAGAGGTAAACCAGATCCAGAAGCAATATTAGAAGTAGCTAAAAATTTAAAAGACAAGAATAAGAGTTTTCAACCATCTATAGATGGCTTGGACCCAAGAGGTTTTAATCCAAAGTAGAAGGAATTAGGAAGGTTCCTTTTTTTAAAATAGAAAGGTTTGATGAATGTGACAGATCAGGAAAAAGTAATTTTTAGTGCATACACTAGTATTTATATCTCCAGTAATATTAGCGCCATGCATGAGTATATTGAATCAAAGATTAAAAGGACTTTATTTTCGCATGAGTTGATTGACCCAGAGGTTCAAAAAGAAATCAGAGAAAAAGTATCTAGTGATTATAACAAGATCGACGTAACTGAACGAAAAAAAGTAGAGCGTGCTCTTTATGAATAGGCTGTTAAGTTATCCAGGGAGCAAATGGGAATTGTCTGATATTATTATCAGGCATTTTCCAAGTCACAAGGCTTATTTAGAACCATATTTTGGATCGGGTGCTGTTTTTTTTAATAAAGAAAAAGATGTTTTAGAAACAATTAACGATACAAATGGACGACTGATCAATATGTATCGTGTGATGAGAAATGATCCGGAGAAACTTCAGTATCTAATTTATCACACTCCGTATTCTCGAGAAGAATTCAATTTATCATTCAACATTTCAGAAAAGCCTTTAGAAGATGCAAGAAGAATGCTTGTCCGATTATGGTTTGCAGTAGGAGGCAAGGTTTGTGGAACGCCTGGATTTAAACGGAACGTTTCGTTTAATGGTCCATACAATACTTATGAGTGGACAGACCTTTACAACCGTATTGGTTACGCAGCAGCTCGCTTGAAGGATGCACAAATAGAAAATAAAGATGCTATTACCTTGATTAGTGAAATGAATGATGCAGATACTCTCTTGTATTGTGATCCGCCGTATATAAAATCAGAGTTTGTTATTAGCCATTATGATCATGAATATAGTGTCCAAGATCATGAAGAACTACTACAGGCGTTACTAAATTATAAGGGACAAGTAATTTTATCAGGATATGAAAGTGATCTCTATGCGGATGCATTAAAAGATTGGTCTGTTGTAACTAGAAGCACTAAAGTGGGAACTGTTATTCCCAAAAAAGGCACCCGCACAGAAGTTCTTTGGATGAATTATGAACCAACGAAACAAATGGCACTTTTTTAGATGAAAAATCTTCGAGCGCAGGTATTAAGAAAATCTAGGGAGGAATGAAAGATGTTTATTTTAAATGAATTGTTTACAAGTGTAGGCTTGTTCATTAAATTGGTGGTTAATTTTGTATTAGCAGCAGTGCTATATCCAATTCAACTAATTAGTTCCTTTTTTATGGATGGTGCAATCAAAGGTGATTACACAGAAGGTGGAAGCACAGTGATAATTCTTATTCTACTAGTTTTGTTTATTGGTGCTGGAATAAGTCTTTTAGGATATGTTGTTAAAGGTGGAATATTGTTAGTTATCCTTACTGCTTGCTCCGCATATATTTTAGGTTTTTTGGTTAGTATACTCATTTTATCGTGGCTTATTAGAAAATCTTTTACGAAACTCAATAAGTTCAAATTAGTTTGTATAAAGGCTTTTCAATCAAAAAGAAATATTCTAAAAAAGTCATGAAAGGACTGACAAGATATGCATGAAGATAAATGTGAGTGTGAAAGCTGTCGTGATAGAGAACGACTACAGAATCAAAACCCTGACAAAGAAATTGGTATGCAGTATGCCTTGTGGGCATTTTCTGAAGGTCATACAATTTTAATAAGTGCAGAAGAAATCAATTATTTAGATGAAGACGCTGATCAAGCTTTTCTAAAAGTGAATAATGATGAATCAAATATCTACACAATTGCATATGGTGTGTTTAGAAGTCAAACCAACTGGCATGACAATTTTTATGACCTAACGTTATCAAAAGGAGCTACCTATTTCTATTTAGATACCCAGTTGAGTGAATTAAGAGAAGCCGTATTAGAAGATTTTGTTGTTATTTCCAAGAATGAGAATCAAGCAAAGGTCTGTCTATTGCTAAAAACGATCAAAGAACTGCATTTTCCGAAAAATAACAGTGAGCTTTCGATCACACTAACGAAGCTGATGCCTGAGTTGGGAAATCAACTGAAAAATTTGATTTTTTCAAGGATAGAATACGGAACTTTTCGCTTAGACCAAGGTAGGATCATTGAGAATGATAACAAACTTAATTGGCAAAAGTGTATTGATGAGAGCCTTCTATTTAAACTTGAGTACAATAGGTTGTTAGTTCTTCCAAAAGAGGAGGAGTAAGCATGCAGATGAATAGAAAATGGATTCCAGGATATGAAGATAAATACTTTGCGACGTGGGACGGTCATATATACAGGCAACTAAAGACCGGTAGAATTAAAGAACTAAAAGGCTATGTAAAAGGAAATACGTACAACATCAAATTGACAATCAATAATGTTTCTAGGGAATATTGCTTTAATCGAATTATATGGGAGACGTTTAAAGGTGAGATTCCAGAGGGGTTCTTAGTAATAAGGAAGATATCTGTGCTTACTGAAAATGGTATGCATAATCTGACACTCCGCTCAAAGAAGCAGCATGGCAAAAAAACGGGTCCGAAGTCACGAAGCCAAGCTGTTGAGCTGCTAAGCGAAGATGGATCTGTCATTGATTCTTGGGCAAGTGCCAGAAAAGCAGCAAAGGACCTTTTTGTTAGCTATCAGACAATAATAGATATCTGCAACAAAAAGGTGAAGAAAAAACCTATCGTTAAAGTCAGATGGGGAAGAAAAGATGAGGTTGTATCTCAATAAACTATAAAAATGATTCTTGGAAAGGGGAAAAATAGTGATTACGTTTCTAAATTTCTTACAGAAAAGTATTGGATGTTTAAATCAAATAATTGCTTGGCCATTTCATGTATTGGATAAGATAAATATGAACTATGTTTCAATTATTGCTGTAATTGTTCTCTTTTGGAAAATGTTAGATTTGCTTTTATTTGGTGAAGAACTTTAAACGACGGTTTTTTTGACAAGAAAGAAGGTGGCAATTAGTGAGCAAGACAAGCCTTACTAAAAACATTGAAAAAGCGCTGTATGATTACTGTTATGATTTGGGACATATAGCTGTAGATGAAGTAACGATGCCAGGTAATGAAGGTATTGTAGATACCTTATCTGTTGAAATGAGGGGCAATCGTTCAAAAGGATATGAAAAAATCTGGAGATTTTATGAAATTAAAGTAAGTAAGCAAGATTTTTATTCTAAAAATAAACTAACATTTTTGGGACATTTCAATTATTTTGTTCTTCCGGTAGAACTATATGAGGTTGTCATAGCTGACATTCCTAAACATATAGGAGTATTAACCTATAGCAAAGGGAATATTACAGCAAAGAAAAAACCAATCAGGCAGAAAGAATTGATAGTTAATGAAGAAGTTCTCTTCAGAAACCTAGTAACTTCGATGAATCGAGAGGTCTTCAAAGCAAAACAAATTGAAAAAGGACTGTCAATTTATAATACAGAGACGTTGATGAAAGAAATACTGAAAAGAACAGCCAAAGGAAAAAGTGATTTTCTAGTCGATTTCATGTTGGAAACTTATGCTGAAGACAAAAATAAATTCTTGAGCCTTTTAATCGATTCTAGTGTAAGCGAAGATTACAAGGAATTAGTGCTTTCAGTATTGTCTCAAGAACTCAAATATTTGAAGGAAGATGTGGTACTAATCAAAAAAGACTGTAGAGAAGAAAAACGGCAGAAAAGAGATGCTTGGTTGAAAATTAAGCAGCTAGAGAATCAACTAAAGGAAATAGCTAATTAATGACCGTTTATGGGATGAAAAGGAAAGAGGAGATAGAACATGATTCAACCTAAGCTGATGAGGAAAATAAGTATAGTCAGACCAGTGTACTTGATGGATTCTCATTTTTTAAAAGATGTTTACAAAGTTGTAAGAAAAACCGATAAAGAGAACTGGTCATATTTTCCAGAGGAAAACGAAAAGGAATTTGCGTTGGATTTTTTGAATTACGGAGACCTAACTCGTTTAGTATATGTTAATAACTATCCAGTTGCTTATGTAAATTGTTATCTATTAAAGCCTAATGCGCATATCCTGTTGAAGGATGATCATTATCATTCAGTTGGTCTTAGTTTATCTGATTTACGGGTCACTTATGACGGAGTAAATAAATCATACCGTAGAAATAGCTTGTATATCAATGTTGTTGCAATTGTTAAAGAGTATCAGGGTAGTATAGATATACTTAAAGCAATTGCGGATGCGCTATATGACATTATTCGATTTGATTTGTTTTATTCTACTACGTCTAATTCATACCCGGAAAATGTATATGCTGTAGCAATAACAAGAAATGGAGCTAGGATGTGTGATTATTTTGATTTTGTTCAAAAAGGGAAATCCACTCGAGTAATTGATGGAATAGAAAATGAACGAAATTTATATAAAGGTAACATGGATTTAGTAGTTAAAAAACTTGAAAAGATACTTTAACTGAAGGAAACCGCAAATTAACGACGGTTTTTGAGAGAGGTGAAAAGGAATGAAACCAATATTAGATATGTGCTGTGGTGGTAGAATGTTTCATTATGATAAAGAAAATCCAAACGTCGAATTTGTTGATAATAGAGTTTATTTTGAACAATTTTCAGATCACGCAGTAGATGTAAATCCAACGACGGTAGCCGATTTTCGTGATCTTCCGTTTGAAGATAATAGCTATCATTTAGTAGTGTTTGATCCGCCACACGTTTCATATGCAGGTGAAGATTCATGGTTAAGGAAAAAGTATGGAGTTTTAAATAAAGATACTTGGCAACAAGACATAGCAAAAGGATTTGACAAAGCAATGAGGGTTCTAAAACCTTTTGGTACACTGGTTTTTAAATGGAATGATGTACAGTATGCACCAGCTGAGATTCTAAAGTGTATTCCATATCGTCCTATATTCCTACAAAAAGTGACAAAGACCGCAAAAGGAACAAGAACACATTGGATGGTCTTTATGAAAATGGAGTCAGAAACTGAAGGGATCACCTAGAAATGATCCTTTTGTTTTTTCTCTTTCGTGTAAAATTTGAGTATAGGTAAAAAAATATCTTCAGCAGCAGCTACGTGATCACTTTCTTTAAGTCAAGAATAAGTGTAAGAAAATAGCTATGCCAAAAACATTGGTTTTTGGCAAAAAAGAATGATCTATTTTATATCAAATTAGTAAGTAGAAAAAAGTGATTTTGCACAGCTGCAGCGAGATCACTTTTTTTAATTTATATATGCGACTGATTAGTATTCATAATAGTTTGTTGAATCAGGTCAGCTTAATTATAAGTTGCTCAAAAACAGATGTTTTAGTCATTAAAAATATAGTCTTAAAGTTAGAAATCACTTTTATAATTATTATTATTGAACTCTGTTTTTGCGTATTGTTTCCGTCAATCAACTGGTTACTTATAAGCATACCTTTTGACAGAAATAGAAAATTATTGTTATTTTAGTAGGTAGATGTAGACTAAAACAATAACTTAGAGGAGGTTAACTTTGAGTAAACTAAAAAAAACAATTATTGCTATTTTTCTTTTATTATTTATGTACCTGTGTTTTTCAGTGATAGTATCTAATCAAAAATATGTATCTATACCATTTTACTTATTAAATCTAGATGAGTATCCATTAGTTGGGAATTGGATCCCTGAGATCACATTCTATCTTGCAGGTAGTATCTTCATCGTTTTAATTGCTCTAATGTTTGTTACAATATTTTATCCAAAGAAATTTAGTCAATTTAAATTCAAAAAAACAGATGGTGCTTTACGAATTAGCAAAAAGGCGGTTGAAGGAGTTGTTGCAGAGACATTGACAGCAGAGAAATTGATGAAAAATCCAAATGTGAAAGCAACAATGAGTCAAAGAAAGATAAAGATAAAAGTTAAAGGTGATTTTCAAATAGTTTCAGATTTATATGGTAAAACTGATCAATGGAGTAAAAATTTAGAAACTCAACTACACGATTTGATTGGACCTGATGTAAAAATTTCAATCAAAATTAAATTCGAAAAAACTCGACCAGAAAATAATAAACGTGTGGCATAGGAGGAAACGCATGAATGAGATATGGGAAACATACCGAGGGCCTATTATTGGTGCACTAGCAGGTTTGTTTATTGCACTGTTGATGTTAACTTTAGGTTTTTTTAAAACAGTTCTAATTATCGTATTTATTCTTATAGGCGGTTTTATGGGATGGTATGCTACTGCGCATGGATGGATAGATATCTTTCTTTCTAACAAAAGAAAGTAAAACTATAAATAATTAACTAAAAGAAGGGATTTGAAGATATGGACAACAAAAATGTACCTAAAAAAGAAGAAGAAAATGTAAATGGTATTAAGGGTGAACTTACTTATGAAGATAAAGTGATTCAAAAAATAATTGGGATTGCGTTAGAATCAGTCGATGGATTATTAACAGTTGAAGGCGGTTTTTTCTCAAACGTTGCTAACAAGCTTGTTAATAGGGAAGACGTCACTACTGGGATCGATGTTGAAGTAGGGAAAAAACAAGTGGCAGTTGATTTAGATGTTGTAACTGAATACGGTAGAGATATCGCAGCATTATATGAAAAAATTAAAGAGGTTATTTCAAAAGAAGTTGAAAAAATGACTTCTCTTAAAGTAGTAGAAGTGAATGTAACTGTAACAGACGTAAAATCAAAAGAACAATATGAAGAAGATTCAACAACTGTTCAAGATCGATTAAGTGATGCAACAGAATCAGTAAGCAATTTCACAAGTGAACAAACAGAAAAAGCCAAAAAAATGGCAAATAACGGTGTAGCGAAAGCAAAAGATGCAACAGAGTCAAGAGTTCAATAAACTAACAAATTAAAGAGCTTGGGACGTAATGATGTGACCCCCGAAAGTTGTACGTGAAAAATACAATTTTTGGGGGTTATTTTTTATGAACTATTATGAAGTAGAATTTAAATTAAAGATAGTAAAAGAGTACCTTGAAGGTACTCTAGGCGGACGTGCATTAGCTAAAAAATACGGACTACCATCAAATGCTTTAGTTTACAGTTGGAAACATTCCTATCAATTATTTGGTAAAGAAGGGCTCAAAACGCATCGCTCACCGACAAAATATACTGGTGAATTTAAGCGAGATGTATTACACTTTATAGAAACGACAGGTGCTTCTTTTGGTGAAGCAGCAAGACAATTCAAACTGCCCTGTCTAATCGAAAAGGGAGACCTAAAAAAAGAATGAAGAAACCATCAAAAAAACAAGAGGAAGCAATGAACTTCACCCGTGAAAAAGAATTAGAACGAGAAGTTGAACTTTTACGAATTGAGGTTGACTATCTAAAAAAGCTACGGACTTTCCAACAGAATATTATGGCGAAGCGAAACGACGAGTCCAAACCAGAATAGCCATAGAATTGATTGGAAAGTATCGTCAAGATCTTGTATTACAAGCGATTGGGTTACCGCGCTCTACTTTTAACTATTGGAGAAAACACCTAGCAAGTTAGAAAAAAATGACTCCAGTAGAAAAAATGATCCAAACCATTTTTTAAAGAGAATGATCGTAATTATGGCTATCGTCGAATCAAATTAGCTTTGGTGAATAACGGTTATCAAGGCAATCATAAGAAAATCCGACGAATTATGAAGAAATACGGATTGGTGTGTACGAGTTTTACTCGCCGTTCAAGAAGTTATCGATCCTATAAAGGTCTGGTGGGAACCCTAGCTAGAAATTAGGGGAAGCGCCGCTTTTTCAGCTCCGTTCCAAAACAAAAAATCTTTACAGATATTTCAGAATTCCACTATATTGAACTAAATTCCGAAGGAATTAAAACAAAAAGAAAAGCCTATCTGAGTCCTTTTCTTGATGGTTTCAATGGAGAAATAATTGCCTATCAATTTCAACAAAAACCAACATTAGATTGTGTATTGGTGCCTTTAGAAACAGTCATTAAAGAAAGTAAAAAGACTGATTTCCGAACAACTATCCATTCTGATCAAGGATGGCATTATCAAAATAAGCATTACGTTAGACAATTGAAACAAGCAAAACTATACCAAAGTATGTCTCGAAAAGGGAATTGTTTGGATAACGCTTTAATGGAAAATTTCTTTGGATTGATGAAACAAGAAATGTATTATAGACGTCATTTTTCTAGTTACGAGGAATTAAAGCAGGCAGTTACAAAGTATATTCATTATTACAATCATTATCGGATAAAGGCAAAATTGGCTGGTATGAGTCCGGTTCAATACCGAATTCACACCAGTCAATTGGCAGGATAATCTACGTACAACTTTTAGGGCGCACATCAATTACTCGATGGTAAAACCATTCGTGTCTTGGAAAAGGGTTCTATTGTTAAAGATTTTTTGACAGTAGCCAGTTTAACAATCGATCAATTATACTCAATGCTAAGAACTCAAGGAGTAGGATCTATAATACAAGTTGAAGTAGGAACAATTGAGAAAAATGGGAGCTTATCAGTTATTTTGAAAGAGTCTACAGAAAAAAACTATTTAATCATTTCAGATAGTAAAGTAAGTGAAGAAGAGATGAATAGATCTAAACTGACAGATAATAAGCTGACTAGATTATTGGCAGATAATGGTACTCCTAATATAGAAGGCATAATGATATTAAAGTTAGATGGGGAACTTAATATAAATTTCATTCAATTGGAATTGGACGAGTAATATTAAAGTACAAAAAATTGGTAGATGCATTAGGTTGTAGCTATCAATTTTTTTATTTTCAAATTTGTTGTAACGACTTTGAAAACAAGAAAATATGGGTTTGTCAACTAAAGTGTGTAACTGACAGATATAAGAACGAAGAAGAACATTAAACCATTCTTAAATAATCTTCGGATAAAAGGGTATAAGAAAGAAATCTTACCAAAAAAAAATTGATGTTCTTTTTTGATGCAACAGTGACTAGGAAATATATAAGCTGCAAGTGTTGATGCGCTCAGAAAACTGTTCATTCGCCATTATTTGATTTAAGACCATTGGCCAATTGGGAATAAAACCAGCTTTTCATTACTTTTCCAATTCTGTCACTCGCAGATAAAGAAGTTTTAAAAGAGCAATCTCATTCGGAAACGCTTTTTTTATTTACTTTCTTAGAGCTGGAATAAATACTTTCAACGGCATTTGTCGTGTACATAATTTTCCGTATTTCGCTACCATAATCATATGCCCCATTCGTACTGTTTGAGCGAACCCCTAGTGTGCCGACAGACATAGTGAGGGGAATTTGAAATAGGGTCTAGAAGGAATCATTACAAAAAGTGCTGATAAGGCTCTCTTTTAATTTAGTAGCTACTTTAAAACGTATACATATGACAAAGTTTATAAAAAATTTATATTTTAGTAATAGTCTATTTATCAGTATTAGGTAATATAGAGTACATAATTGATAAACAAATGAGAAAAATTATCAGTAAAAAAGGTACAAGTTTTTTTTCATCTGGATTGCTAAAATCAATGAAAATTATTGATTTGGGTAAATAAAAATTAGAAATGGGGAATCACGTTATGAACAAAAAAACAAGGAACAAACAGCGTTTTACTTTATCTTTTGTAGCAATGTTGCTTACGTTTATTTTTGTATTAAACGGAAATACTGCATTGGCTGCAGATTATGAACCAAACCAACTTTTAGGTTCAACAAATTGGGAAGGTACTTATGTATACGATGCTCAGGGTAACGATGTAACAAGTCAAAATAGTGGATTTATTGGTAGAGCAAGATATGACGCTACAACAAATCGTTATGAATTTTTTGATAAACAAACAAATGTAAGCCGTGGTGATAGAGGAATCTTCTTCGTCACACAAGATGGTAAAAAAAGGATTTTACTATCAGAGCTTGGCTACCGCGTTGTCGTTGACATGGTAAGATTGGATAACGATATGTTTACGTATCGTAGATCAGGTGTTCAAAAAGATGGGACTCAAGGAAATGTATTTGTTGAACATGTACCATACAGTGGAGAATTGACTTTTACTTCACAACCTCCTGTATTATCAAAAGAAACTGGAGAAATTGTAAAAGATCAACCGGGTAGAACAATTTTAAGTATAACGAAATGGCAAGGAACAAAAGCACTTGATGCAAATGGTAATGACGTTTCTGCATATAACCAAGGCTTTTTAGGATTAGCTCGCTACGAAAGCAAAACAGGTAGATATGAATTTTTCAATACACAAGGTGAATCAAGAAACGATTTTGGTTATTATGATGTAATTAATGGAAATAAAGAAAGAACACATATCTCATTAGGTACAAACAGCTATGGGGCAACATTAGAATTAACAGAACTTAATAATAACCGTTTCACTTATGCCAGAATGGGTAAAAACGCTGAGGGTGAAGATATTCCAGTGACTGTAGAACACGAACCTTACACTGGAGAACACGACTTAGAATTCACATTTAATCCAACGAACGAATTAATTGTACAACCAGCAGTTAAAGTGCCAGATCAAGACGGTCTAACAAATAGTAATGCAGTAGTAGAAGTTGAAAGTATGACAACTTCAGGTACTGTTAAATTTAGTGAAAATGCAAATACTGAAGCGAGTATTATTTTTTCAAAAATTAATACAAAAGATAGACAAACATTAGTTGAAGAAAGCGAACCTGGAAAAGCAGTAATCAATATTATGGATACACGCACTGGAGAAGCTTCGCAAAATGAATGGAATGTTCGTACTAAATTATCTGATGGTCCTTTTGGAAACAAGGGTTTCTTATTAAATCGTTTAGGTGTTGTATTGACCCCTTCTACACAAGAAGAATCTGTAACAACTGCTGAGAAAGTAACAATGAATGATAATGGTGAACATCAAGTCTTTTCGGTCGCTTATAAGGAAGGAAGCAATGAACGAAAAGCAGTAACTTTGAACCCACAATTAACAGTAGCCAATACAAACTTGTTACGATCAGGTGTGTATGGCGCAAATATTACTTGGACATTGACTCCTAAAGTGTAAAACGAAAGCAAAGAAAAAGCACTTAGTAGATTTTTTATAAAAGTTGCTTTTTCTTTTTTCTTTCCTGTTTTTTAAAATTATCTTATTGCAATAAATTTTTAATGAAGGGAGTGTAGAAAATGAGAATAATTCAATGGTTTATTGGCTTGCTGTTTCTCATGGTCTTTTTCCTTTTACTTCCAGTAAAAGGATTAGCTGATAGCTCTGGTTTTTATGTAACACCGGTTATACCAGAAAACCAACTAAAAGACACGAAGGATTATTTCAATTTAAGTGTACCTGCAGCAATGGAGCAAACTTTGGAATTTGTAATTGTAAATGAATCGGATGAATCCAAAGACTTTCACTTAACTCTGTTTGATGGGATGACAACAAATGACGGAACGATTAGTTATGATAATAAGCACAAGTATAGTGACAGTCAGAAATATAAAATATCAAAAATAGCTCAGTTGGAAAAAAATGAAGTGACAGTAGAACCAAACAGTTCTGAAACAATCAAAATACAATTGAAAGACACTATTAGTGATTTTTTTGGTATGATTTTAGGAGCAGTAAATGTCAGTCAACAAGAAGAAACGGATAAAAAAGAAGGTATTAGTAACTCATTTGCTTACAATATTCCTATAATCATCAGAGTAGCAGAAGAAAATAACGAGTACAAATTGACTTATGATGGTTTGACCGTTAACGTTGAGAAAGTCAATAAAGCGTTAGAAATGACGTTTCAAAATCCTAATCCAAATATTGTCAGAAGATTGAATCTAACATTTTCAATTTACCAAAAAGGAGATCAAGCTACTCCTCTTTATAAAAGTGAAATGAAAGAAATCGAATTAGCACCAAACAGCATGTTTACGCCAGAGTTATCTTTGACTGAAGCTAAATTAAAAGCAGGGCAATATGTGTTAAAAATTGATGCAAAATCTGATGCAATAGATGAGTATTGGAAAAGTGAATTTAAACTTTCCTCCGCAGAAGAGCAGTCAATCAATGGTGGAGTAGAAGTTTTTTCTGAAAATAATAGAATGTGGATGATTATTATTGCGGCTGTTCTGGTTTTAGGAGGAGTAGGATATGTTCTTTACAAAAAAAAATCGTAAGTCCTTAATCCTTCATACAATCGTACTTATTTTTGGCATGTTTTTGATCTTTTCTTCAAAAAGTGTCTATAGTGAGTCTATGGTAAGTGATGCTACTGTTGAAGTAGTGCGGGAAGATCCGTCGACTAATAAAAAAATTTCTGCCACCCAATCTACACTCCCAAAAACAAACGAACAAATAAATTTTGTTATTATTGCTATTGGCGTCTTAATAATTTTGTATTCTGCTAAATTAATTTGTTATGAATACGGTTCCATTGCAAAGCTTTAATAAACAAAGAATCCGCTAACTCATTTCATAAATCAATTGGGAATTCCCAATAATAGTTTTATTTCAATTAATACTAAAAAGCCAAAAAGATTTCCATTTCTTCGGCTGTTTTTATGAAGTGCATAAATTGTTCTAGCTCGTTCATCGTAGAACAGGTATTTCTTATTGATTGATGCAACTTATGTTGGGACAAATTATTAGTGGAAAAAAATTTTACGGTGTAAAGTTTTAGTTTTTTTCTAAATTAGGTCTGTCAAAAGATGTAGAACTTTAGAAATAATAGATATGTTGGAAGGACGTTAAATTGAGGAGGATTTTTACTATGTTGGAGTCTACAGTCGAGTAATAAAAGAGAGTGGGACAATAGCCCTCTCTCTGAAAGAAAATAAGCTCGATTTTGATGGTTAATGTCAAAATTGAGCTTATTTTTTCTATTATAGATGTCTTTTTCTCCATATATTTCCCTATTTTTCTTAGATTTAATGCCATGAGTGCCAAGCCAATGTCAATC
>NZ_NGKY01000003.1:112360-113827 GCF_002140855.1 Enterococcus sp. 7E2_DIV0204 | reverse complement strand
ATATATACTAAGTAAAATACTGCTTTTTCATACTTAATTATACAAAAAAAAACAAAAAAATACAATATATTTTTTTGATAAATAATAAAAAGCGAGAATTTATTGATTCTAAGAGGCTAATTTATGTTTTTTTAAACCGTCAAATAAGCCGTCAAAGGAAGGAAGAGGTATATGCCACGAAAAGGAGAGAATATTTACAAGCGAAAAGATGGGCGCTGGGAAGGTCGCTACAAAAAAGGACGTAAAGAAAATGGACAATTGAAGTATGGGTACATTTACGGTAAAACCTATAGTGAAGTTAAACAAGAATTGTATGAATACAAATTAAAATATCAAACAATCGTTCAACTGCAAGGGGACAGCACTATGTCTTATGAAGATTGGAGTGTTATATGGCTGACACAACAACAAAGGGTCATAAAAGTCTCAACTTACACAACATATGTTTATAAGTTGAGAAAATATGTTTTTCCAGTCATCGGACATATAGCGCTTAATCAATTAACAAATGAAAAAATCCAAATACTTATAGAAACTTGGCAAACGCAAGGATTAAAGCCTTCTACAATACATGTCTTATATCAGATTGTTAAGAAATCAATGAAGGTAGCATGCGAACAACAAAGAATCGTTCATACACCTTGTCAGAGAATTCGTCTACCAAAGAAAAAGAAAAATCACGCTAGAGCATTAACAAAACAAGAACAGTACATACTTGAAAAAAAAGTTAAATCACTCCCACTATACAAGGGCTTACCTGTTCTTTTAGCATTAAATGCAGGCCTTCGAATTGGTGAAGCTGCTGCTTTACGTTGGTCAGATATTGATCTAGACAAACGTATTATTCATGTTCAGCAAACATTCCAACGTTTATCGATATCTAGCAAAGAATATCGAACTCAATTGACTTTTGACAGTTCCAAAACAGAAAGTTCAAATCGAATTATTCCTATGAATTTTAGCTTGTACAAATATTTGAAGAAATGGAAACGTAAATCCCCAGGCGCATATGTCTGTTCTAAGCGCTCAACACCTAGTGAACCACGTCTTCTGACTTACTATTTTCACCAAATCAGGGAAAATTGTGGTATTACGACGATCCATTTCCATCAGCTACGTCACACCTTTGCGACACGTTGCATAGAATCAAATGGGGACATTGCCTCTGTGAGTAAATTGTTGGGACACTCATCGACTCAAACAACTTTAGATGTGTATACGGACTCATTATTAGAAAGTCGTCAACGCGTCATTGATCAAATGGATAAAGCAAAATTATAAAAAAGGTAAAAGAATTATTCTTTTGAGAGTGTTTCTCAATCCCTTTTTTTTCATTTAAAATAACTCTAAAAAAAAGAAATTGATTGAATCAACTTTAGTTAATTATTATAAGCCGTCAATTTTGGTCAAAGCTATATACAAATCTTAGTTATATCTAGGAAAATTCACTATCAGCTTAGTATATAT
>NZ_NGKY01000003.1:96958-110781 GCF_002140855.1 Enterococcus sp. 7E2_DIV0204 | reverse complement strand
TAGTTATTAATCAAAGAGAAGTTTTTTTAACTAAAAAAGAGTCTGATTTATTCTCTTTTTTATACAAAAATAAGAATAATACAGTCTTTTATGACAAAATTACGAGTGCCATTTGGCCTCAAAACAATAAGATTAAAAATTATATAATAGCTAATTTAGTCTTTCATTTAAGAGAGAAAATTAAAGAAAGCAGGGAACTAGAACTTGTAACAGTACGAGGTAGGGGTTATATGTTACGTGATAAGTAAAGCTAGAATTATTAAAAAGGAGCTGTTTTTTATGAAAAGACTAGATTAATGTTGGAAAGGAAGATAAAAATGAAAGGTATAAAAATTAGCTATTTACTTTTAATTTGTTTTGTCGCCGCCAGTATATATTTTTGCGCCGGAACATTTACAATCAATGCAGAAGAGGCTAGCTTGCATACCAACGTGAATTCAGCTACAACAAATACAAGTAATATTAATAATGCTGGATTAAAAGATAATGAACTTTCAAAAGATTCATCGAAAATAGTATCACAGACGATTCAACAAAATAAAATCGATTCCGTTAACTATGCACTTGCTGATAATGGGATTGGTATATTTGCAAAAAATATAGCGAAAACGATGTCAGATATTCAAGGATATAACGGAGACATAGATGCAATTAAGCAAATGGTTCTCAAAGATACGGGTGCAAAAGCGTATGGTTTGTCAGGTGGTTCTATAGTCGATGTGACAGATAGTATTCAATTGTCTGACCTAAATGGACTTGATAAGGTTAACTCTAATGACTTAAAGGAATTCCATTTAACATTGACGGTACCAGCGAGTATATCTGGAACGGGTGCTGAGCTAAATAGGGAGATTATCATTTATGTCGGAAACGTTGCAAAAGTAAACAATTGGAGTCAGTTAGATACTGCTTTAATGAGTGGAACTGTAACAATTATTGATGTGCAATCATCTATGACGAATACGGCACCGAATACCAATATCGTTAATAGGACTTTTGCAGATAGCCGTCCAAATTACTTGTTACTAGGAAATGGTTATTCATTAGATTTTCTAGGATATGCCTACAGATGGGGAACGAATACCTCTATAGTCCATAAAGCAATTATTGATAATGTAGATATGTACGGAAGTCATGCGTATGGACCACTAACAATGTGGGATCGAAATGCTTATGGATCCAGTATTACATATCGTAATGTAAACTACACTGGGTCACAAGTAACCGCTGCTTTTCAAGCTACATTATATTTTGAGGGGAAAAATAACATTAAGTCTCAAGGAACACAATACATTTCTTACGATGGTGCTGTCAGATCAATTCCGGGTAACCACTCTAATCAAGCCGGTTTAGAAGCACACACTGCAATTTTTCTTCCAAATTCTAATACAGTCATAGAAACGACTCAAGGCGATGGTCTGATTTTGGGAAGTTACTATTCTGATTATGATACAGTAGCTACAATACAGCCGTCATTGACATTAGAGGAGAATGCTGTATTAACAATTCGTACCTTAGGTAGCTCAGGAGAAACAAACTCCTGGGGGACTGCAGGGGGAAACGTTCCATCAGTTATCAGTGTGCAAAGAAATGGGAAGATTGATGTTGGGGAAAATGCTAATCTTAACGTTGAAACAGCTGAAGGTACGACACGTGTGCCTGTCAGACTAGGTTATAGTCGAGCGACATCGAATTGGACTACAAGCATTAATCTGGGCGATGGAAGTAATTTTAATGTAAATATTAATGGTCCCATTAGTAACACAGGTTCACGTGGAGGATTCATGTTGCAGCAAAGTTCAGAGATTAATGTTGGAAATAACGCAGTAATGAGTATAAATGCCAAACAAATGACGACAGGTGCTCCTGTTATTTCTATGGGGCAAAATGCTAAACTTGATGTTTCACAAAAAGGAAGTCTTGTATTAAATAAAAACGGTGGAACGGGACGAATGCTAGATCTTTCAATAGGAGCACAGTTTAATGTTCATGACCAAGGTGTGACTAAGTTTACGTCTACTAATGAAGATACATCAACATCTTCGCTGATTTATGGAGGTAGTGGCTCCTCTTTTATTATAGGAGAAAAAGGAATATTTGAGGTTTTGATAAAGGATGGTAGCGGAGTACGGAATATGTTGGAATTCGGAAGCAGTGCGATCTTTAATTTTGCAAATGCTAAAAAAATTGATTTAGATTCTCGCGGGAACATTAACGTAAATTTAATTAATATGTCGAACCCAGGTACGTTTATCGCAGATATACAAAAAGTTTCTGCTTGGAGTAAAGTAGATAGTAGTCAGGTTATGCCAACTTTCCAATGGACACCAATGTATGGGGTGACAATCCAATACAATGGAACCACAACAACGAACGTTTCTGGAAATAGTATTACGAATATTATGGAGAAAAATTTTATAGATAATTATAGAACAGAAAACTTTTCAAGGGTCGTGTATGACTATATTCCCGATGTTATTGTGGAACTTGATGCGCCAAGTGATAATAAAGCCTTGGTTGATGGTCAAAAATTAATCGGAACAGCAAATAAAAATTCATCTTTGAACTTTTACTTAGTTACCGATGAAAGTAATTCAAGTTCCGATGTGTTATTAACTCCAAGCACGATAGATTCTCCAGTAGAAGATGATGCACGCAAGTTTAATGCAGTGGCAAATGATGAAGGTAAGTTTTCTTTCGATTTACCAAATGACGTAACCTTAGAAGCTGGACAAAAGATTAAGGCATATGCTTGGTTAAATGGTAAAGAAAGTTATGATATCCAAACTGTTATGGATAAGACGCCTCCTGAAGGTGAATCTGTCAATTACGAAGTAGCATTAAATGACCCAACACCAACACCAGATAAATTTGTGAAAAATCCAAAAGACTCAAATCCAAAACAACAAAATTTTACCTACGTCTTTGATACAGAAACACCGCAAACTACAGTTGATGGATTCATGAGCCAAATTGGTAAACATATCATAAAAATAGGTTTATCTGATGAAGCTGGAAATACTACAACCATTGTTTCGACTATGACAGTTAACGAAAAAAAACAATCAGTAGTAGGATCTGATTTTGAGGCATCTTATGTAGATATTCGAAATCTACCAGAAACAGAATTAAAAAATTATATCCTACAGCATAGTAAGCCAGATGCTTTTAAACTAGCGAACGGTACTAAAACAGACTTGACTCAATTTGTCACGGTAACGGACTTTGGCGGCTTAAATAATGTGAGCCAACTCCAACCAAAAGCCTACACTGTAACATTAGCAGTAAAAGCAGCTGATTCAGGATTACCGACAGACATCACAACAACGATCCAAGTAACCGTTGTGGATGTTGATGCCGTATTATCTGTTGAATTCTTAAATGAAGTAAACCAAGTGTTACCTGGGTATACCGTTAAATTAAATACCCAAGTCGGAGACACGATTGACTTAACAAAAGAAGAAAGTGTTACCACACAACTTACGAATCTAACGAAAGCCGGGTATGATATTGCCGAACGACCAGCAAATGAAACTACAGTGAAGATTAATAATACTGCACTAACGGTTCAATACAAATTGCAAGGCGTATTGAGTTTGACCTCGGTACCAAGTGCTTTAGACTTTGGCTCGCTTGCTTATAACGCAACAACCAAACGAGTAGAAGACCCAGAATTTGATAAACAACTAGTTGTTACAGATACTCGGGCAGATGCTGCCAATGGTTGGCGTTTGACGGCTACGCTGACAACACCGATGAAAAACGGCAGCGGCCAAGAATTAGTCAATGCTTTACGCTATGTTACAGATGGTAAGGAAACGATTTTAAATACGAATGCACAAGTCGTTTATACCAATAGTAAGGGCACTGCAGGTAGCTTTGATGTTAGTGACAGTTGGGGCAAAACGGCCAATACTGACGGGATAAAATTACAAATCAATTCATCTGATACAGTGTATACAGGAGATTATGTCGGCGTAATTACGTGGAAAGTCATGGCCGGACAACCATAAAGGAGAGTGGAAAATGAAATATAAAACAACAAAATTAATCGTCTGCTCTCTGATTGTGTTGCTAAGCATGTTCGTTTATTCAAATAGTTCAAGTACGTTCTAGTACGAAGGTTAAAATTTAAATAATTTCTCATTTAGTCATTCAATTTAAAGAAGAAATCAAAGGAAGCCATGAGCTAGAATATATAATTTTTGGAGGTAGAGGATACATGTTACGTAATGAGAAAAGCTAAATAAATCATGGAAAGAGGGGAAGAAATAATATGAATAAACTTTATAAATCATTATTTTCAGTGTTGATTTTAGTTATAACATCATATTTTTGTACTACTGTAATGTATGGAGCTGAACCTCAATGGTCGACAGCAAAATTTGAAGTTTTTAATGCTGGCTATACTGCATATATGGGATTACCTGAAAGTGAGGGAGGAAAAATTCCAATAGTTACACAATCTACCGGATTTAAATGGCAAGCATTGCAGGTTTCACAAATTGGTAACAACAAAATATATATTTTGTCTTATGAAGAGGATCCTGGTAGACTACTATATGCTTTAGATAAGGATACTCCAGTCGCAAAATATTTGACTGAAGATCAAGCGAGAGATTTAAGTAAATTACCTTCGGATTTTCTATGGAAAATTAGTATAGATGGGAATGATTTTGGAGCTAATTATGGAACAATTACAAATGTTAAGTATAATGTAGGGCTAAGCACTTTCAAGGGTGGTGTGTATATTAGACCAAACGAGTATATTCCACCAATTAGTCATGTTAGATTACTTAGTATGTTTGAAGGTGCTTCATACGCTGGAAGACGGATATCTTACAGAAATGAAGAACCGAACGCTGAAGTCATATTTTTGGACATGAATATTACCACGTATCCATCAAAAATTAATATAGGTTCTAGTTTTAAAATCAACGGTAATGTTAAAGTTCCTGTAACAAATTCATCGATAGTAAATATATCTGCAGAAATAGAAACTGAGGAAGGATTAAAAAATGTAGCAGAAATAACTAAAAATGCTAATAATACACTATCAAATTTTGAATTAGATATTAACACAAAAAATCTAAAGCTATTACCTGAGAAAACGTATAAGCTTAATGTTACTGCTAAATGGGGGCAGTTGAGTTCAAAGCGAACGGTTCAATTAGTTACTAACAAGGATACAGAAGCACCTAAAGGCATAGGGAAACTTCAAATTATTAATTTAGGTGATAAAAATTTTATTGCAAATGAAACTGACTACACAAAGTTTTTACAAGAATACAGTGACAATGTAACGTCGACAGAAAAATTGAAGGTTTATTTAGCCCCAAATCAAGATTTAGAAAGTTTAGTTAGAAACGTTGGGGTATCTAAGTTTTATGTAGCTATTGCTGATGAAGCTGGAAATGTAGGTAATATAGAAGTTCCTCTATTCATAAAAGATGATAAGGTTGTTTTTTCAAGCCAAAATAATTTTGCATTGAGAAGTAATGATATTTATATAAATTCGCTAAATTATCATCAAATAGAGACTGAATTATCAAATTTTGTTCGAAGTAAATCAGAAGTAAAGTTATGGAAATTACTGCCAAATCAGCAAGGGAGTCTTCTAGATTCGAATTTAGTAAATATTAACATTACGAACTTGCCAGATAAACAAATAATTCCCAAGAGTGGAGATTATATAGTACCAGCTACTTACAATGTTACTGGAAGTACAGTAACTAAAAATATAAAAGTTTCTATCGCGGATACACCATCAGTTTTAAATGTACAATTTATTAATGAAGCAAATCAAGTTCTTCAAGGCTATTCTGTTATTATAAACACCAAAGTGGGAGATACATTAAATTTGACTAGAAATACGGCTGTTCAAACGCAATTAAGAAAAATTACGAATGCTGGGTATGAGATTGCCAAACGACCAGCCAATGAAACAGCAGTGAATATTAATAATACTACACTAACGGTTCAATACAAACTACAAGGTGTATTGAGTTTGACCTCGGTACCAAGCTCAATAGATTTTGGTTCTTTAACTTATAATGCAACAACTAAACGAGTAGAAGACCCAGTAATTGATAAACATTTAATCGTGACAGATACTCGGGCAGATGTTGCCAATGGGTGGGGTTTAACTGCTACTTTAACAACGCCGATGAAAAACGGTAACGGTCAAGAATTAGTCAATGCCTTACGTTATGTTACAGGTGGAAAAGAAATAATTTTAAATAACAATGCGCAAGTTGTTTATATCAATAGTAAGGGCACTGCAGGGAGCTTAGATGTTAGTGACAATTGGGGGAAAACCGCAAATACTGACGGGATCAAATTACAAATTAATTCATCTGATACAGTGTATACAGGAAATTATGTTGGAGTAATTACGTGGAAAGTCATGGCTGGACAACCATAAAGGAGAGTGGAGAATGAAACATAAAATAACGAAATTAATCGTCTGTTTTTTGGTTGTTTTGCTAGGAATCTTTAGTTACTCAATTGGTGCAAGTGCCAATGAAGGAACAGGTGGCCAGGTCAATCGAGGTGGTAAGATTTCGTTTTACGAAGAATCGACCGAACCAACCGATTCATCTACCAGTACTGAACCAAGTTCACAGAAACCGACAACACCAAGTGCAACAGCGAAACCAGCTGGAAAAAATCTTCCCAGTACGGGTGAGCTGCTGAAACACTACGGCATTTTTGGCATAGGTATATTATTCTTATTGGCGCTGCTTCTCTTTTTACGAAAACGTAGAAAGGGGGAGCAAAAATGAAGTTAACACAAATCGGTATCTGGTCGCTAGCAATTGCCAGTTTGGTTCTAGCCAGCGAAACAGGCATCATTGCCCAAGCTGCCCCTGAAACGCTTGATCAATCAGGCTCGGTTAGTATCAAGGGAAGTGTGGTGACAAATCCTGTTGACCCTGAAAATCCAGGGAATGTTGTTGATCCAGGGGATAGTCCTTCAACCGAAGGCCCCCTTCGTATTGACTACGTTTCTGCTCTTGATTTTGGTGAAAGTAAAATTTCTAAAAATGGACGGACCTATCATGCGCTTGCGCAGCAGTTTTTTGGTGAAACAGGCCCTAGAGGCAGTTACATTCAAATTACAGATCAACAAGCAGAATCGTCTGGCTGGACGTTACAAGTCAAACAAAACTATCAGTTTACCAATCCCATCATTCAAGAAACGGGTGAGCAGGATTTAAAAGGTTCGGTTCTTTCTTTAGATAAAGGATGGGCCAATTCAAGCGGTACTAGTGAAGCCCCAACCGTGATGAGAGAAACGATTGCGTTAAATTCAATTGGTTCAGCATACGAAGTCGCAATTGCCAGAGCAGGCAGCGGTAAAGGCGTTTGGACCATTGCTTTTGGCGCATCGGATACGAATTCTAGCGATCAACCTGTAACACTGACACCTGTAGTAAATCAAGCAGGAAAACCAGTGATAGACAGTATTTATAGTAAACCAGTGTATAGCAATTCAGCAATCACACTAAGTATACCGGAAGCAACGAAGATTCATCCGGTAGAATACCAAACGGAGATAACTTGGATATTAGCCAAGTTGCCTTAATAAAAAACAAAAAAACAATTAGGAGGAACAGCAATATGAAAGCAAGAAGTCTTTGTGCATCAACATTAGTAGCGATTTTAGGAGTAACGGTTTTAGGAGTGGCAACACCAGCATACGCAGCGCCAACTGAACTAACTTCAGCAGGTAACGTAACAGTTCAAGAAGGAACCGCAGGTGGTACCGATACCCCAACAGTTGACCCTGAGAGACCAGGTGAAGTCATTCCGCCAACTACACCAGGTGTTACGCCTAATCCTGATGCGGGATCATTGATGATTGAGAAAACAACTGCTTTAAATTTTGGCACTATTACTACTTCTGCGAATGTAGTTAATGCATATGCGGCACCAATATCGTTTACAAATACGGCTGGTACGGCTCAAACACGTGGCGCTTTTGTTCAATGGGCAGATGTTCGTGCAGGTGGAAAATATGGATATACTATCACAGCTCAAATGACAAGGCAATTTACTTCTGGAACGAATGTTCTCACTGGTTCTACGATCGATTTCAGTAATGGAACAATTGCCGCTCAGGGAGATAATACAAATACGATTCCATCAAATGTGCAAACGGCTTTTCAATTAACTGCTGCAGAAAATGATGCTAAAACAATTGTTACTGCAGGAAGAGAGCAAAGAGAAGGTAAAGGTCGTTATACAATGGGATTTGGTAGAGGTACAGGAGAGAATCCAACAGCAGCTAATTCTGTAAAATTAACAGTACCAGCTACGACCGCTGCAAATATGTCAGTAGGTGACTATGCAGCCACGATTACTTGGAAAATTACTGCTACCCCAGAACCAGAAACAACGCCAGAAACAACGCCAGAAACAACGCCATAGAATTTTGATTTATACAGGGCAATACGTTCTTTTATTGCCCTGCGTACATAGAAAAAATATTTTAGAATAGAAGGGGTCTGTGATGAAATCACATATAGTTTTAACTAAACAATATCTAAGTATCTTTTTTAGTGTAATGGTTACTTGCTGTTTCTTTTTGCAAGCAGTTCCTGGTTATACGAAAGACGTTAGTCCAGCAGGAGCAACAGGATTCACATATAGTATTAATTATCCAGATAATCAAGTGGATAAAGAGTTGGGATATTACAAATTAAAAATGATCTCGGGGCAGAAGCAACAATTAGAGATTGCGCTAAGTAATCCTAGTGATGAAAAAGTAACAATTGATGTGAAAATAAATGGGGCAAAAACAAATCAAAACGGTGTTATTGAGTATGGTGATTCGACAATTAAAAGTGATCCATCCTTAAAATTTGATTTTATGGATATAGTGAAAGCACCAGAATCTGTAGAACTTGCACCAGGAGAAACCAAAAACGTAGAGCTGATGGTAGAAATGCCAGAAACAGGTTATGATGGTGTCATTGCTGGAGGTATTCAGTTAATGCGTGCTGGACAAGCAGATAAGCAGAATGATGGTAGTGGATCTATGGTTATCAATCAATATGCGTATGTTATTGCGATGCTTTTACAAGAAACAGATACAAAGGTTACTCCAGACTTGTCTCTCAATAGCGTTCAAGCTGGACAAACCAATTACCGCAATACTATTTTTGTTAACTTTTCTAATGTGATGGCGGCTTACCTGGATAACATGACTGTAGAAGTACAACTAACTCAGAAGGGAAAAGAGACAGTATTATACGAGCGTAAACAAACTGCGATGCGTATGGCGCCAAATTCTTTTATTGATTTTCCTATCAGTATGAATGGGGAACGTATGGTACCAGGGGACTATGAGGCTAATATTCTGGTGACTTCAGGAGAAAAAAAATGGTCTTGGAAAGAAAGCTTTAAAATAACGAATGAAGATGCTAATAAGTTTAATGAACGTGATGTAGGGTTAGTTCAAGAAAAAAAAGTAGACTGGCGTTTGATTCTTTTATTGGTGGTAGCTTTTCTTTTGATTATTTTAACTATTTTTTATGTTCTTCGTTTTCTTAGGAAAAAGAAAAAGTCAAAAGAAAGTGCAATGAAAAAGTCACGTAAAAAAAGAAAAAAGAAGATACAAATCAATAAATAGAAACAAAGAATTAATTGAGTATAGGAGCTGAAGAAAGTGTCTATCGTAGATTGGATTTATATTATAGGTATTGCTCTAACAATCGTTCTATTTCTAGGATTCGCCTATTTTTTGGTCCAAATCTTACGAATACAAAAACAAATTCATAGATTACCGTCAAGACGAATCAAAAATAAGAAAAAAAGAAATATAATAGCACGAAAACGTGCAAATTTTATGCATATGAGGAAACGAAGTCTAGGGTATTGCCTATCTTTATTTTTAGGGACGGGACTGTTTTGTGGAGCTATTATATATTTTTCATACTACCAAGCAATGAATTTGACAACAGGCGATTCGGATTCAGTTGTCAAAGGTTACTATCTTCTTCGCGATTTTGAACAACAAGTTACTGTGGCCAAAGAAAAAGGGGATGATGAAGAAAAGATACAAAAAGATATTAGGTATCTTGCTACTGCTATGGCTAGTTATGGCACCAAGACAGCAAGTACGTCTAATTCACAGGAAGGTCAATTGATACTAAATCGCTATTATAATGCAATTAAGCAAATGGGAATGAATGCTAGTACACAGACTAAAAATTTTTATGGCAATAGTGTTATTAGTGACAGTTTCTTAGAAGATATCAAAAAAGTACAGTCGTATGAAAAAGCAACATTTGTATACTACAAAGTTGATGAATCAGCGTTTTCTAAGGAGAAGTAAGCGGAGTGAGAAGTAATGAAAGACCAACCGATATTAGACTCACGGAAAAAAGACAAAAATTAAAGATACAAGCAACAAAAGTTCAAAAGGAGAAAAAAACAAAGAATAATTCCTCGGTTGAATCATCTCTTAAAAAAGCAAAAAGTCGTTTTGTGTGGGGATCAAAACCTAAGCGATCAAGGCAAAGAATCAATGAGCAGATAAAACTTTTATTTGTGGCATTAGTTTTGGGCAGTATCTTAGTAATGGGATTGAGTCTTCTTTTTTTCCGTGTGTTAACGGTAAATGGATACAGTATGGTTCCGACATTACGTGAAAAAGATAATATACTGATTCAAAAAAATAGTAGTTTCCGTCGTTTTGATATAGTTGCTTTTACTTTTGGCGATAGAAACCCTCAAATTCGACGAATAATAGGACTCCCCAGTGAGACAATAACCTATAAACAAGATACGCTATTTGTAAATGAACAGCTCGTAGACGAGAAAGTCTTGATTGATTCTATTAATGAAAGTCAAAAAAACGGGCGCAATTACACTGAAGATTTTGAGCAGAAAGTCCACATCCCAGAGGGGTATTATTTTGTGTTAGGAGATAATCGACCCTATGCGACAGACAGTCGTCATTATGGTTTAATAGCGAAAGAGCGTTTACTTGGTAAAGTTATCATGCAACTATCGCCCTTAAGGGAATTTAAAAATTTTTAAAGTTTAGATATCAAATATAGTAGTAAAAATAAAGATGAAAATAGGGGGTAAAATGAAAAATAAAATAATTTCGAGACAGTCAAAAATAGGTGTTATAGGATTAGGTTATGTAGGGTTGCCCCTAGCTATGGAATTTGCTAACTGCGGTTTTAACGTTATAGGTTTTGATACGAATAGTGACAAAATAAAATCACTAAATAATGGTAAATCTCATATTGATGATATTCCAGATACTATGCTTAAAAAAAATATTACAGAAAAGAATTTTTTTGCTACTACAAATTTTGAAGAAATAAGCAAGATAGATGCGGTTAGTATTTGTGTGCCGACACCGTTAAATGTTAGTCAGGAACCCGATATTAGTAATTTGTTGTTTTCAGCAAAAACTGTTGGCTTGTTTATGAAAAAACCACTATTAATTACCTTAGAAAGTACAACATATCCTGGATGTACAAGAGAAATATTCTATGATTATTTTGAGTCAATAAATAAAAGAATTGATAAAGATTACTTTTTGTGCTTCTCTCCAGAAAGAATAGATCCTGGAAATTCAGTTTTTAAAACGAATAATATACCAAAAGTAATAGGTGGGATTTCAGCTGAAAGCACGAAGTTAGGAAAATTACTGTATGAAGCAATTATTAATTCTATCGTTCCAGTCAGTTCGTTAGAAACAGCTGAAATGAGTAAATTACTAGAAAATACTTTCCGAAGCGTAAATATAGCCTTTGTAAACGAAATGTCTTTAATGTGTGATCGCTTGGGTATAAATATCTGGGAGGTTATTGATGCGGCATCCACAAAACCTTTTGGGTTTCTTCCATTTTATCCAGGTTCTGGGGTGGGAGGACATTGTATCCCGTTAGATCCGATGTATTTATATTGGAAGGGAAAACAAAGGAACTTTTTTAATAAATTTATAGAACTGTCACAATCAATAAATATGAATATGCCGTATTATGTTGTTGATAAAATTATGGATAAACTAAACACGATTGGAAAGTCATTAAAAAATTCACGGATACTGTTAGTTGGGATATCGTATAAGGCAGATATAGGAGATATTAGAGAGTCACCTACATTAAATATATTTGAAATTCTTAAAGAAAAACAAGCAGATATTAGTTTGATAGATCCGCATGTAAATCATTTTAAAGACAAAAAAGGGAATTTGGTAAATGTAATTAGCAACAATAAATGTAACTTTCAGGAGTATGACTGTGTTGTTATTTTGACTAAACATTCTAGTATAGAATATAAAGAGCTTAAAAAAGATAGTAATCTTATAGTAGATATGTGTAATACTTTTGTCTAAAGTTATTAAAAGGAGATTACTATGGATAGAAAAAAGAAATTAGAACATTTGTTTTTATCATCTATTACATTTGTATTGTGTATAGTACTTATTGGATTAATTGGATATTGGCGCAATGGAAGTATGGCGAAAACTTTCAGTATTTATGGTTGGTGTATGGTAACATACCTTATTATAAAAACATGTCTATCTCTTTTTTATAAAGTGGATGAGAATATTCCTCCAGAATTATCAGTTACAGTTGTTATACCTGTTTACAATGAATCAAAAGAAGCGCTAGTTGTTTTATTGAAAAGTCTTTCCAAACAAAGTTATCCAGTAAAAGAAATTTTCATTGTAGATGATGGCAGTGAGAACTATGTCCTTGATGGGGTTGTTAATGAGATGAGAAAAATATCTGATAATGAATTTATTAACAAAATTAAATTTGGGAAATTAGATACAAATAGAGGAAAAAGGTATGCTCAGGCTTATGCTTTTACCAGGAGTAGTGGTGAAATTTTTTTTACTATGGACTCAGATGGTGAAATTTTTCCTAATACGTTATACGAGTTAATGAGACCCTTTAAAAGACAATCAGTTCAAGCAGTTACTGGTCATATAAATGCTAGGAATAGAAAAAACTCTTTACTGTCGTATTTGTTGGACATGCGATATGATAATGCTTTCCGAGTAGAAAGAGCATCACAATCTGTAACGGGTAACATTCTAGTGTGTTCTGGACCTATTAGCTGTTATAGAAGAGATGTAATCATGGTAAATTTGAAGAGATATTTGAATCAAACTGTATTAGGTACACCAACTGATGTAGGGGATGATCGATGTCTTACAAATTATGCAAATGAAAGAGGTAAGACTGTATATCAAGAGACTGCTAAGTGTGTTACTGATGTTCCAGAAAAAATCCATATTTTTTTGAAACAACAAGTGAGGTGGAGTAAATCTTTTTTTAGAGAAAGTTTTATTTCAATGAAGTTAATCAAGAAAAAACCAATTATTTTTATCTGGTCATTTGTAGAATTATTACTTTGGGTAATATTTTTATGTGCTATGTTTTATAATGTAGTATGGCATTTTAAAGATTTAAAAGCAGTGGATTGGCTATTCTTTTTAGTACTGGCTTGTATATCGGCTTATGCAAGAAATGTACACTATCTTTTTAAACATCCGCTGTGTTACTTTTTAGCCCCATTATATGGTTTTTTACATTTTTTTACAATTCACGGGGTGAGGCTGTATGCTTTAGCAACTTTAAAAGTTAATAATTGGGGAACAAGAAAATAATAGTAGCTAACTTGTTTGTAAAATTTATTGGCATTTTAGATATACCAGTTTTAAAATACGCTATGCAGATTTTTATATTGTGTTGGATAGAGGAAAAATAAATTTCAAGGTGAAAATTATTTTATAAGTTTTTTACTTTTTTAATGGAAAAAATTTAAGGAGATAAACAAATGAC
>NZ_NGKY01000003.1:90786-96552 GCF_002140855.1 Enterococcus sp. 7E2_DIV0204 | reverse complement strand
GTTGTGTCACATTCGTGAAAACAGGGTAAAGATAGACGGCTCTAAGGGTGACTCAATGTTTGAGTCGCTCTTTAAATTTATATATTGTTTGAATAAGACTAAAACTATAGTATAATATCTGTCTCTTATACACATCTAGATGTGTATAAGAGACAGGTGTTGGATAGAGGAAAAATAAATTTCAAGGTGAAAATTATTTTATAAGTTTTTTACTTTTTTAATGGAAAAAATTTAAGGAGATAAACAAATGACTGTTAATAGAAAAAAAATGAAAGCTTTAATATTTTTACTTTTGTATTCACAACCGTTCTTTATGTATTTACCAATTATTTTGATTCATCCACTACTAAAAAAAATTATTCCGGTTGAGTATTTAAGTATTTTTCAGTGGGTAATCATATCAGTGTTCTCATTATTAGCTATGAAGTATATATTTTTCAGAAAAGAGTTAAATAATGAGCGGATATTGCACTTTATAGGATTAAAACCCATCAGAATAATTTACTTGTTAGAAGGTGTTATTGGTGGTGGTATTTTAAGTATGATTGTATGCTTTACAATCTTCAAAAATCTTTCTATTAACATGGACTTTGATTATAAAGGAATTTTACTAGCTACCCTCATAGGGTTTGTTCCCGTACTAATTCAAGCTGGAACAGAAGAAATAATTTTTAGGGGGACTATAAACTCTATATGTGAAAAAAAACTAAAAATTTCTTCTTGGACTGTTTCTTTATTTTCTTCTGTATTATTTGGGATGATCCATTGGGAAGCATATGGGCTAGGAAAAAATCCAGCGGCTCTCTGGATGATGCTAGCTGCTTTCTTAATGGGAATAGTTTTGTCAGGAGTAACTTTCCTCTCAAATTCATTATGGATAGCAATTGGTATCCATACTATTTGGAATGTTTTGGAATCTAGTATACTTGAACATACTATTGGTAAAGAGAAAGTAACTATGTTAACTAGTAACAATTCAAATTTCTTTTTTACTTCCTATGAATCTAATAGGTTGACTTTGATAGTTTTAACAATGTTAGCTATTTTCACTATGTATAAACTGATAAAAAACTCTACTAGAAAACCTGAATTAACAAAACCAAGGAATTAAGTGAGTATTGTAAAGACTAGGGGAAAAATTCTCTAGTCTTTTCTATTATTGTACAGTAAAAAATTGTACGGATTTCCCATTAACATAAAAAGTATAGACCAAACACAATTTTATGCTAAATGGCAAAAATAAGAAGGTTCTAAAAAATGGAATAAAATTTTAAAGTATCTTGAGTAAAGGCCTTTGAAATATATCCAACTTATTCACCGCAGATGAGTAAACCGGATTTTTAAGATAGTAGAAAATTTCTGATTGGCTAACTCAATTATTCCGTAGTCTTAGGATATTTTAGAATCAATCTTTTTTGTTAGTTTAGTGGGCATAACAATTCATAAATAATTCATATGTTGTTGGTATTGTCTGCTACGGAATGATCGTTGAAGATCTTTTTCAGAAAGAATCACTTCAATAGAATGTAAATTTAGTTGATGAGGTTTACTTGTATGATTTTCGAGTAATAGGAAATCAATAGTATGTGATCAATCAGTTATAGAAGAGTAAAACGAAAAATTTGGTAACAGCCTATAGACTTTCTTTTCTGATCGGTCAATTAGAGTGCCTATATTAAGATTAGAAAAATTATTTAACCATGAACCATAAGTCAAGGAGATAGCTATGTCTGAAAAAGATAAAGCTATCTCTTTTTCTTTTTCAAAGTTATCAACTTCAGAATAGCTATTTTTTTAATGATGCTACCTTCAGTGTTCTGTCTAATTGTTTTAACCGATTTCCAAGCATTTAACAAATCTGATCGCTTTATATATCTCCGCAGTACTTTTTCCATTAAATCGTCTTTGCTCTCTTTATTGCCTTGGCTAATCTTCTCTACAAGTTCAAAATTGTTAGGACTAACTTCAACGTCCTCAATTTTGGGCACAGTGATTCCTTTCTTTTTTGCTCTCTTTTGATAATCGGAATAAATTTCACCAGCTTTTTTTCGTTTCCAAATCAATGATTCAGTTACTCCAGGTTCATATGCTAGGTGTTTGATCCAGCGAGTAAATGATTTGTGTTCTGGTTTCCATAGATTTTTAATTTCAACTTCTCTGATCAATTCAAATAACCGAACCCAGGAACGCTTATCTTCAATCAGAATTTTTTCGATCTCTTCTTCAACCGTTTTGATGTTTGTCATTAAAAAGCTCCTTTTTCAATAGTTACTATAACGCGTTTTAGTAACTATTGAAAATAAAAATAATATAGTCAAAATAACTGATTTTTATGAATGCGACACAACCTTGTTGTGTCACATTCGTGAAAACAGGGTAAAGATAGACGGCTCTAAGGGTGACTCAATGTTTGAGTCGCTCTTTAAATTTATATATTGTTTGAATAAGACTAAAACTATAGTATAATATAATTAAGTCATATTTATAACGAGAGGAATTTTTTCATGAAAATTGTCCAACCAATCAGAGAAAAAAAGAAAATTGATGCAATGAAGGCGATTTTGTCTTCCGGAAAAATGGGATCAAGAAATATATTACTATTTTCGATTGGAATAAATACCGCCTATCGAATTTCAGATTTACGCCGATTGAAATTATCAGACGTCTTAATTATTTCTCGTGGTCGAGTGATCGCGAAGGAACGATTAGAAATGAAAGAACAAAAGACCGGTAAACACAATTCCATTATTATTTCGAATAAATTGAGAAAACAGATTTTAGAATATGTGAATGAAGCATTTCCTTCTCAGGTAGCAACAAATGATTTTGATCACTTTCTATTTCCAAGTCGAAAAGGAGAGGATCAGCCATTAAGCCGGCAAGCACTTTGGGATGTGTTAAGTAAAGCAGCAAAAAGTATAGGGATGAAAAATATCGGAAGTCACTCGATGAGAAAAACATTTGGGTATTTTCTTTATAAGAATGGGACACATATTGAGATCATACAGGAGCTATTAAATCATTCATCGCAGCGTGAGACATTACGCTATATTGGAATCACACAAGAGGATAAAGATACGGCAGTCATGAGTTTGGATTTATAGTGTGAGACTATTTACTATATAATAGAAGAAACACGTCATTTTTTTCGAAAAGAAGCCATCATGTGAGTAGATTAGAATACAATAAAGGTCCTGAATAGATTCACAAATGAATGAACTAAAAGTAGTAGGAATCTGATGAGCAATGCTTGATCGGTATAAGAAATAAGAAAATACCAGGAGGGAAAATATGTTAACAAATAAATTAGGCATTACAAATCAAGTTGAATTAGCAAGAGTAGGAGAAAAGCTTAGTAAATTGAATGCAAAGGAATTATACGATAGTGGGGACATTGATAAACTAGAAGTAGGAACATTCAAAGGGCTAGCAGATATTCATCAGTACCTTTTCTCAGATATTTATGAATTTGCCGGTGAAATTAGAACGGTAAATATTGCTAAAGGAAATTTTAGATTTGCGCCGGTTATGTATTTGAACGTCTCATTAGATCACATTGATCAAATGCCGCAATCTAACATCGATGAAATTGTAGCAAAGTATGTTGAGATGAACATTGCACACCCTTTTCGTGAGGGGAACGGGCGTAGTACAAGAATATGGTTAAATCTAATTCTGAAGCAGGAAATCAACCAAGTAATCGATTGGAATCTTATCAACAAAGAAGATTATCTTTCTGCAATGGAACGTAGTCCGATCAATGATTTAGAAATTGCTCATTTGACCAAGCAAGCACTAACGTCTTTAGTAAACGATCGTGAAACATATATGAAAGGTATCGATGTTAGTTACTACTATGAAGGATATACAGAGTTCAATACTGAAGACTTGTAATCAGAAAAAAAGCTAAAATGTCACCAAAACTTATAGCTAAATCTATATTCGGTAAAACTACGTTAACGGTAGAGAGATTCTAAGCTCATTTCAACTTTTAAACTGAGGTATTATCTTGAACAAGCAATCTAGTGTTCACCTAAAACGACATTTTAAGTAAAATAAAAAAGTTGTCCCAAAACTAGAACAACTTTCAGTAATATCAGCATTTTGCGTTCATTAGATCATGGAATAGACAAATTACCGAAAACACTCGTTTTTGGTATAAAAGCTTGTTTCCTTGCATTTAATGTTAAAGGAATGAAGCAGCATTGTCAATTTGAAAAAGGATGAATAACTCTTATAAACAAAAAGACCTACCTTTGGGGAAGGTAGGAAAAGGAGTTAAAAATGAAAAAGTTTTGTTTGTTAGGGTTGTTTGTTTGGTATGAGTAAATAATACAATTGAAATTTGAATTATTTGTGATGAATTAGTATAGAATTTCTGAAATAAAATAGGTGTAACGATTCTCAAAAAGGATCAGAAAGAAGGCGAATAAATGGAGTTTAAAGATTTTCAAAAGAAGAATATACCAGGATTATCTTTTTATGGTGATGTGACAGAAAAAGGACTGGTAAACTTAAAGGATAGTTACACAGATTCTGAAGTGCTAGAAAAGGAATCCAAGTGTTGCAAGTTGGAAGGTTTTCTATGGCCAAGTATTGATCAAGACTTCATTGATGATAAAGGAAAAAAAGTGGTGTTTGCCAAAGTTCCAAGTGAAGTGAATAGTATGAATTTTAAAGGACCATTTTACAGAGAAATACTAAAATTACACAACATACTGAAGTTTGAATCTATTAGATGGTATGTAAACATAAATCGTGAATTTTATGTTCAAGTGATTTTTTCGTAATTCTCAAAAACGATCGTTCGTAAAATGGAAGAAAATTCTCCGGCAGCAGCAGCTGATTTTCCAGGATAATTTTTCTAAAGGCGAACGGTAAAAATTCCTGAAGCTGAAAATAGTTCGGCTTCTCAAAAAGAATCGGTAGCAGCATAAATGAGATCCAAATAATGCTAGAAAAGTTGGTGAGTTATGAAAGTATTGTTATCTATTAAACCTGAATTTGTGGAGAAAATAATTGCTGGAACAAAAAGGTTTGAATACAGATCTAGGATGTTTAAAAATAAAAATGTTTCGTCTGTCATTATTTATTCCACTGTGCCTGTAGGTAAAGTTATAGGTGAATTCACTATTGAAGATATTATTGAAGACACACCTGAAAAACTTTGGCAGAGAACGAAAGAGTATTCAGGAATAACTGAATCATTCTTCAAGGGATATTTTAGTGGCAAAGAGAAAGGGTACGCGATTCAAATAAAGAACTTTCTTGAATATGAAAGACCTTTAGACTTGAAAGAAATAGGTGTAGGTGCAGCACCACAATCATTTAAGTATATCGAAAAATGATCGATAACTGCATGCATGAGATCTAATAGAAACCAACAAGAATCGAAAGGAATATTGAAATATGAATATAGATGAGATTACAGAACGAAACGAATTCCTTTTAAGAGAAGGTATTTATATTAAAAAGTATCTAAATAGTATGCAAGCAATTATTGATTTGAAATCTAAAAACTATAATGATTTTAAAAAAGCATGGAAATTTTTCAATAGTTCATATGACTGTCTACGATTCACTTATATATCGACGATTTGTCGTAGTTATGATAAAAATGGGAAATATAACATTTATAAACATTTGAACACAGCGATAAATCATGCAAAAAAGATAAATGATCATTACGTAGCAATTACAGATAATGAATTTATTGATCTTAATAAGATCACTTTCAAATCAGTTAAAGAGCAATTGAATAGTTTC
>NZ_NGKY01000003.1:72992-82446 GCF_002140855.1 Enterococcus sp. 7E2_DIV0204 | reverse complement strand
AGAAAGAAGGCGAATAAATGGAGTTTAAAGATTTTCAAAAGAAGAATATACCAGGATTATCTTTTTATGGTGATGTGACAGAAAAAGGACTGGTAAACTTAAAGGATAGTTACACAGATTCTGAAGTGCTAGAAAAGGAATCCAAGTGTTGCAAGTTGGAAGGTTTTCTATGGCCAAGTATTGATCAAGACTTCATTGATGATAAAGGAAAAAAAGTGGTGTTTGCCAAAGTTCCAAGTGAAGTGAATAGTATGAATTTTAAAGGACCATTTTACAGAGAAATACTAAAATTACACAACATACTGAAGTTTGAATCTATTAGATGGTATGTAAACATAAATCGTGAATTTTATGTTCAAGTGATTTTTTCGTAATTCTCAAAAACGATCGTTCGTAAAATGGAAGAAAATTCTCCGGCAGCAGCAGCTGATTTTCCAGGATAATTTTTCTAAAGGCGAACGGTAAAAATTCCTGAAGCTGAAAATAGTTCGGCTTCTCAAAAAGAATCGGTAGCAGCATAAATGAGATCCAAATAATGCTAGAAAAGTTGGTGAGTTATGAAAGTATTGTTATCTATTAAACCTGAATTTGTGGAGAAAATAATTGCTGGAACAAAAAGGTTTGAATACAGATCTAGGATGTTTAAAAATAAAAATGTTTCGTCTGTCATTATTTATTCCACTGTGCCTGTAGGTAAAGTTATAGGTGAATTCACTATTGAAGATATTATTGAAGACACACCTGAAAAACTTTGGCAGAGAACGAAAGAGTATTCAGGAATAACTGAATCATTCTTCAAGGGATATTTTAGTGGCAAAGAGAAAGGGTACGCGATTCAAATAAAGAACTTTCTTGAATATGAAAGACCTTTAGACTTGAAAGAAATAGGTGTAGGTGCAGCACCACAATCATTTAAGTATATCGAAAAATGATCGATAACTGCATGCATGAGATCTAATAGAAACCAACAAGAATCGAAAGGAATATTGAAATATGAATATAGATGAGATTACAGAACGAAACGAATTCCTTTTAAGAGAAGGTATTTATATTAAAAAGTATCTAAATAGTATGCAAGCAATTATTGATTTGAAATCTAAAAACTATAATGATTTTAAAAAAGCATGGAAATTTTTCAATAGTTCATATGACTGTCTACGATTCACTTATATATCGACGATTTGTCGTAGTTATGATAAAAATGGGAAATATAACATTTATAAACATTTGAACACAGCGATAAATCATGCAAAAAAGATAAATGATCATTACGTAGCAATTACAGATAATGAATTTATTGATCTTAATAAGATCACTTTCAAATCAGTTAAAGAGCAATTGAATAGTTTCAAAAATGAACTTGAATCACTATTACCAAAAGTAGAAGAAATTAAGAAATACAGAGACAAAGTCATTGCTCATAACGATATGCATATTTCTGAGAATAGTCAAAATGTTATCGGAAATTTCACTTATAAAGACTTATATAATTTAAGTGATTATGTTTTTAGAGTTACTAACTATTTAAAGCTGCTACTAGAGAACAAAAGTATTTCCATAGAAGATAGTATACAATGTGATTTGAACTTATTATTTGAATGATGAACAGTTGCTATTTTTTATTCCCAAAAAGGATCATTTATGATGAAATAAACTAATGATTCGTAAAAAAAGTGAGGTGATTGCATGGCATTATTGTCAGATAGAGAAGCTTGGGAACTTATGATTGATTCTGTTAACAAAGGTCTTTCTGAAAATGGGAAACTATACAAAGTAGGAACACCTGTCTGTATTTCAGAAAGTTTACTATCTATTGAAAATGGGAAAATACCAATATTCGATCTTGTCAGAAGAGGTAGATATGAAGGTTTTGTAGGGGTTCAAATCGTATCTAGTGATTCTGGTTATTTTGTAAATATAAAAGATTCTGAAGGTAAAAGCTTGCCTATTCCAAGAGAATTTGTAACTGATCTTCCTGAAACAGAATTTATATATTCGATAGAGGAATACGTATTTGATTATCCCGAAGTCGTGTGGGGTAATAAAGAAAATAAGTAAATTCCTAAAAAGGAAGAATGGGTGTTGAAATTGATTGATTCCATGAACAATCGTTCGTGAAACTAGAAGATTTCTGTCAGCTGCAGTGTGAGATCCATCAGGTAAAGCGTGACTAAAAGCGAACGATCGATAATGCCAGGACAATGGTCAAACACAAAGTAGCGAACTATTCGCCAAAAAGGATCAATAAATAATTGAAATGGAGCAAGACAAATGAATTTTTCAAACATTCAACAAAAAAATATACCAGGATTAAATTTTTATGGTGATGTAACGGATAAGGCAATTGACAATTTAGAATCGAGCTTTCAAGATTTGTTTTTCCAGTCGAAAGATTATGAATTGCAAACATTTGAAAGACAATTCTTTGAAGAAAAAAACACTAAAACAATATTGGTGAAAATGCCTGCGGCTGTTCAAAAAATTAGTCATAAGCTACCTTTCTACAGAGCAGTGTTACAAGAAGAAATAGATAGTGAAAATTTAAAGAAGGTCAAGACTATTCGTTACTACGTAGATATAAATCGTATTTTCTATGTACAAGTTATCTTTGAAATGAGTTAATGACTTTGAACCAAAAAGGATAGGCAGGTGAAAGATGAAAAATTGAATGAAGAGAGGTGTTACAGGTGATCGTTTTAACAGAAGAGCAAAGAGAAGCAATCATAAATACAATGTCTGAAAATCAGAGACAAGTCCTGTTTACTTATAAAAGACGTGATATTCAATCGATGTTTTTGAATAAAATATTCTCTGAAGATGATGAATGGGAATATGATGATTACCATGAAAGTTCGTACTATCAAAATAGTAAGGTATCAAAAAAAGAAAGATTGTATTGTGCCTGTGGTAAAGAAGTAAAGTACCAATATGTATTGAGAACCAAAAAGAGCCAACAAAAGATTGGACTTAGTTTGCAACATTTATCGGATCATACCAATATTCCGTTGTCGATTGCTAGAAATATCAAAGCGGGAATACAGGAAATTGATCGTCATTTAGATGGAATCTTGATTATGGTTCGTGATGGAGAAGGATTTCAAAAAGAAATTCTAAATTTTACAGAAAATCATTCTGTAGAGTTAGAGATCTCAACTAGGCTTAAGGAAACAATGAATGCTTTTGCTAGTGTAGATTTACCCCTTAGTTGGAAGGACTACTGGAGTGTAAAGAAAAAAATAAACACATTTGAGAAAGAAAGAAGTCTCACCTTACAACGATTTCTTGTTCAAGAGAGAAAAGAAAGAATTCTTTCCAGAAAAAGACCTAAAAACTTACAAAGTAAAGAACTCCTTGATGATATCATTGTAATTATTGATACACATTATATACAAAGTGGCTCATGGATAGATATTAGGGAAATTGTACGTTTTCTTGTTGAAGAATATAATTATGTTGGTGATCGTTTAATCGGATATGTTGGGCCGATAATGCAGGAACTGGCTGAAGAGATTTGTCCAGGTCATTTAACTAGAGAAAGCTTTTATAACTACAGAAAAACCACTCACGAAAAATTAGCGTAGACAATGATAGTAGTGTGATTTGGAGTGGATTTGATAGTCTCTTTTCGGATATGGAGAATATTACCCAAAAGGATAAGAAAGAAGGATGAACATGAAAAAACTTAATGAATGTTTAGCAGCAAGCAAAGTACTATCAGGAGAGATCAAACGTACTTTCCGAGAAATGGGATATAAAGATGAAGAAGACTTTTACGATATAGACACTCATGCATTCACCCCTGACGAGAGCTTAATGTACAATGAGCTAAGAAAAGCCTTTGCCAAATTGGAAGATTTCAACTATATTTTAGAATATTTGAATTCACCAATTCAATTTACAGGAACATTACGAGAAAATGAAAATGGTCGTTTTGAATTAGAGAACGGTTATGAATTCACAAGTGGCAGCAGAATTGAAGCACTTGTTTACTTTGATTTCGATGATACAGAAGCTTGGGTTCGCACGTCTGTAGAAAGTAATGAAAAGGGTTATTATCTTGTAGGATATAACAATATACCGCTGGCAGGCTTAAAAGTTAGAGTAAGAGCATAGTAAGTGATTCCCTAAAACGATCGTTCGTAAAATTAAAGAAAATTCTCCGGCAGTTACTGCGGATCTTCCAGGATAATTTTTATAAAGGCGAACGGTAAAAATTCCTGAAGCTAAAAATCATTCGGCTTTTAGTGCCGACGTGTGAAGTACCTGGCTATTTATTATTCGTGATTGGAGTGGAAATATGAAAATCGCTGAAGCAAAAGAAAAAAACAGAAAAGAAATTGAACAGAGTCAACAGGAGTTTGACATGCGGATGGCGGATCTTATTAAGCGTTTGGATAGAACGCACAAGTTCATGAACTCAGTGAACTACATGGAACTGGCTTCAGATATAGAATTGTTTGCAATGACATTTTCAGATATTTCAGAAGAATTAAGGTTAAAGGAATCAGTGAGAGAAGTTTTAGCTACATTGGAATAATGATTCCCAAAAAGGATCGTTCGTAAAAGTAGTTGATTTCTGTCAGCTGCAGTGTGAGATCTACCAGGTAAATTAGATGGGAGTACGAATTATAAAAGACTATATGTGATAAGTAATCATAAAATCAATAGCGCACTCCTAAAGTCACAAGGTTGTTATTATCCAAGAAAAATGCTATACTATTAATGCGAAACGTGATAAGTTCGATAGAAAAGCACGAAAACCCTTCTATGGCGAAATAGAAGGGTTTTTCTTATACACTGGATGCGACGGCCAGCGCGTGGGTTATGTGGGCAACTGCATTAATTGTCGTCTCGATCAGATAACCAATGATCGACTAATGTTGTCATTAGAGCCACAAAAAGTGGTGCGACAATCAACGTGATAAGTTCGTTCAAGAAAAGCCCCCCTTTCGGGGCAGTTGCCGAGTATAATTGTACCATTGTTTTAATAGTAATTGTAGGTTATATTCTCTTTGAGTAGTTATTTCAACTAAAAAAATTTAATAAATAGAATTCATAAAACCTTAATTATGGTATGATTATACATACAATAATTAAGGTTTTTGAATGGGGTGAAAAAATGATTGATTTGAGGGATATTGGATTAATGACGTTTCCAAATGCAAGCGAACGTTGGAACTATGAGCGATCGTATGTATACCAACAGTTTAATAAAAATCCTGAAAAATTTCTGAAGGGATCAGTGACTTTTTTGGAAGCTGGTGGTGTACGGGGAACGTTCGTGATCACACGTGAGGGAATGGAATATTTAACAGGTAAGACAGAAGAACAAGCAAATGAAGGGTTATGGCGTGTTTACGTGGAGAAACAGTTTCAGATATTAGACGAGCAGCCCTGTAATTCACAGGATCTTGCAGAGAGCTTGATGAAGGAAATTACATATCAAAAGATGCAGGCAAAACAAGACGTTGAAAAAGTAGAGTTTCATTTCCTTGATGACCAGAATAGAAAATATGGAACTAGATTACAAGATGGTCTGATAATCTATTATAAGAAAGCTAAATAATTTAGCGTAACATGTTGCTTGAAAATGAAGATAAAGGAGTGTACTTATAATGGCCAGAAAAGCGTTTGATACTTGGAAAATAGAGATCACTGGATATAATCGCACGGTACCGTACTATGTTCGGTGTGACTGTGGCAAACTTGCACAAAAGAAATATGAACGATTTTATTTTGAATGTGGAGCATGTAAACGGAAATATGGTATGCAACAAGGGCAATACGTAGAACTGAAAAATTAGCCTATGAGAGCGACAGAGCTTCTAACCATTCTATCAGTCGATTTTTAACATGATGCTGTTCAGGATATCAAGATTGAACTTAAAGACCAGGTATATTCGATTGGCCAGATCACATAGAATCAGGATCAATTAGTATTGGTTGCTGCTGAAGTGACGCAAAAGCCGATAGAAATGAAAGAATTAGTCACCACTCTAATGTTGAATAAATCATTACAGCTACTAAAGAAAAAAGAAACTTCTGAAATGATCTATGGCTGTAGAATAGAAAAAAATTGGTTAATACTATAAAAAATTAATAGTGTATGCTAAAGCTCCATACAGCAATGTATGTGGCTTTTTTTGTCTTAAAGGATAATATCTCATGCTAGACAAAGGGAACGCAAGTTCGTATAATTGGGGGGGTGTATAATCCATACGAAAAAGGTGAGGTAAATGAAATTTGACTATGACAAAGAACCGAATAGAGATATCTTATGTATCGATTGCAAGAGTTTTTATGCCAGCGTTGAATGTGTAGAACGTGGACTTCACCCACTAAAAACGATGTTAATTGTTATGAGTGGAGCAGACAATGCAGGAGGGTTAGTGCTGGCTGCTTCTCCCCTGGCGAAAAAAGTGTTAGGTGTTTCAAATGTCACTCGATCAAATGAAGTTCCGTATCATAAAGACCTTGTGATCGTACCACCACGTATGAATTTGTATATGAAGAAAAATGTAGAAATCAATCAAGTGTATAAATCGTTTGTTGCGGACGAGGATCATTCTGTTTTTAGTGTGGATGAATCTTTTTTAGATGTCACGGATTCTTTGAAGCTATTTAACTGCAAGAATGCGTATGAAATGGCAAAGAAGATCCAACTGAAGGTGAAAGAACAAACAGGAATTTATGTCACTGTAGGGATTGGAGCGAACCCTTTGTTGGCCAAGTTAGCCCTGGATAATGGCGCAAAACACAGTAAAGACTTTATCGCTGAATGGCGCTATGAAGACGTACAAGAGAAAGTATGGGGAATAAGCCCAATGACAGAGTTTTGCGGTATTGGACACCGGACAGTGAAACGCCTTAATTGGTTAGGGATCAGATCTATTCGAGAAATTGCTGAAGCTGATCCGTACAGACTGAAGCGTGAATTTGGTGTGATGGGGTTACAATTGTTCGCTCACTCGTGGGGTATCGATCGTAGTTTTTTAGGTCAAAAGAAACCAGCTGCTAAAGTAGATAAATCAATTGGCAATAGTCAGGTATTGCCTAGAGATTATACTAGGCAAGATCAACTTGAATTAGTGTTGAAGGAAATTGTCGATCAAGTGGCTTCTCGATTACGTAGCAGCCATTTAAAAACAGGATGCATTTCTGTATCCGTTGGGTATTCCAAAGGTTATATAGATGGTAAAGGACGTTCAGGATGGAGTAAACAGAGAAAGGTTTCCTTATCAAATAATACAAAAGTTCTGTCAGAACATGTTTTACAACTTTTTCGGTCAGAATACAATTATCAGGATGTACGCCACATTGGTGTTTCCTATTCAAAGCTAGTTCAAACAGATGTACTCCAGCTGGACCTCTTTTCTGATCCAGTCCAGGAAGTAAATGAGGAACGGTTAGATTTTTTGATCGATACAATCAGGAAGAAATACGGATTTAAAGCCTTGATACATGCTTCTTCTTTAATGGAAGGTGCAACAGCTGTATTGAGAGCGTCGTTAGTCGGTGGGCATGCGGGCGGAAATGTGGGGTTAAGTTCATGACAAAAAAGACAAAAAAAGAGTTTTTTGATTATAATGAATATCGTGATCGTGGCATGGGGTACAAATGGGATACTGCTTTTGCGTTAGGTGAATTGCAAGAGGGTATCAAAGAATCCACAAAAGAATCGAGACGAGATTTAGAACGGCTTCCGCAGCAAGAAATCAACTATATAGAATACTGTCTAGAACGATCAATCAAGCATAACAAAATTTTAGAAGTGCAGTTGAATAGCCTGGATCAATTAGGACGTGTGAAAGAGTCAATATGGGGAAACTTTAGAGGTTTTGCGGACTTAGATGTTTTGATGATCGGTGATCAGTATATTGATTATGCGGACGTACGACATATTAAGATCCATGACTTCAGAAAATGGTCTGAAACAGAAAGCGGTTCTCTCCCCTCTCCTTTTGAAAAAAATGAATATAAAGATATGGAACAAGAAGAACAAGAAAAACTTGAAGAGGTATTCAATGAATATTTTGAAGATGATGAATGGATAGAATGAGAACTGTTTGTTATGCAGGGAAAAGAATCAGTAATCAGCTTGATCCGTGCTGATTTGGCAGCCATACAAAGCGCAACGGTTCGCTACGCTGGAACAGTTACACATTGAATGGCTTGACATTTATTTATATGATAATAGATAAAAAGATAAATATGATAATATATCTATTATCATATTTATCTTTTTTTTAAAGTGAACTAAGCGTTCTGAAGGCGCGTTTTTTATCGTTATCTAAAGCTGTCTCAATGTAATGATCCACTAAACTTTCAATCATTTCGTAACCAAACTTGTGATCTGTTAATTTCATTAATATATCTATTTCATTTTTAGTCTGTAAAGAAACTTTTATATTTGCTTCTTGATTTTTTGCTACGGATTTTTTTGAATCACGTACTCTAGATATTTGCGTTTCACTTATAGATGCCTTAGTTGTTTCAGCAGTTTGTTTAGGTTCAAATTTATTGTTTTGAATTAGTCCTGTAGGTCTTTTTCTATTTTCATTAGTCATTATTGATCACCTTTCTCAAAATATTTAATTCGTTCAAGTAATTCGTCAGAAACGAGGTCATAAAGATCAATAACTTTTTTGTCGTGACGATCAAATTCAGTGATACCAGTGTTATCAAATCTTTTAAGTCTAGCCATATTTGGAATTTTATTTTCAAAGATATTTCCTTCACCGAATACGGATTCAGCATTTGAAAGAACAAATTTATCTAGTGAAGCGTTTCCGTCCATTAATACTGGTAAAACACCCACAATCTCGAATGCACCATTATATTTAGTGGCTATTTTCTGTAAGTCTTTTAGGTATTCTGTGGCTCCATCGAGAGACAATTCTTGCGTTTGTAAGACAATCAAAACATAATCAGATGCTAAGACTGCGCTATCAGTTATAGATGATTTTGTAGGTGGAACGTCAATAAATATATAATCATATTTTTCTTTTAAAGGAGCTAAGAGATTATCAAAGTGAGCAATTTGTTTTTTATAAATATTTTCATACTCTGGATCATTTTCTTCTACCAGTCCATATTGCAATTGTAAAAAGGTAACATAGTTGGCAAAATCAATATATGAGGGTAATAAAAATAGGTTATCCATAATTTGCGTCTCAATTCCTGTAATATCTCCTTCTTTGATTGCTGACATTAAGGTTTTATCGAAACTAAAAACTTCTTCACTGTGCAATTTTTTTGTTCGCAATAATACAGTTGTTGCATTTGCTTGAGGATCTAGGTCTACTACTAACGTCTTATATCCTTTTTTGGCTAATTCATATGCTATAAGGATGTTATTCTTTGTTTTTCCTACTCCACCTTTGTAATTACCGAATGTGATAGTGACTGCCATAATCTAATACCTCCTAAAATTTATCTTTATCTATATTATCAT
>NZ_NGKY01000003.1:59967-72848 GCF_002140855.1 Enterococcus sp. 7E2_DIV0204 | reverse complement strand
TAGTTAAAAAGATAAATATGATAGTATGATAATATTAGTTTTTTGACTAAAATTATGACTTGCAATTAAATTTAAAATACTTTATCTTGAATTAGAAAACAAAAAAAAGAGACGTAATACAACTCAAGGACCAACTTGAATTGTCACAACGCCTAAAAAGTGTTGCTCGTCTCACTACTGGATTAAAATGGCTTTAAAAAATTTTAAACTCAAACAATTTACAAAACTGTCAATCCTATAAGTGTCTAGTCTAAACTACTGATTTATCGCCATTGCTCTAAATTATTATAGCAAATTTTGCGAAAAAATTCAATAGTTTAAGGCTTATTTCGTGTACCCTAAATGACTTTAGAGTAGACGAAATAAGCTTTTCATGAAACGGACACTGTAATTTCAAGTGTTCGTTTTTATTATCTTAAAAGGAGGTGTCAAATCATGCAAGTATCAGAGATCGTAAGTCTAGTGTTAAAAGATGGTGTTCGCAAATACAAATTCAAAAATAGCAAAGTCCGTCCGTTTAACACAAAACCAGAAGGCAACAAAGGCGCTATTTTCGGGTTTAGATCTAAGGAAAATATGATCGCTTCTCGTGGAATCGTTCTGACTTCTGAAGAAGCTCTTTGGGAAAATGAAGATTGCTTTACACACTGGACACCTAACGTATATAGCTACGGTACGTATGCTGATGATGGCCGCACGATCGTAAAAGGTCACGCTGAAGATAATTTAAAGCAGATCAATACTTTTGTCATTGATTTTGATCGATCACCAGGAGAAAAACTGGATACTCAAATGATCCTTGATGCTGCACTCGATTTAGAATTGATCCCAACACTGATTTTAAAAACTCCAGGAGGATATCAAGCGTATTTTATTTTGGAAAACGCCTGGTATATTTCGTCAAAAAATAATTATCAGTCAGTGGAAGTGGCCAAACGTGTGTCAGAAAATTTGAGAAAAGCATTCGCTGAAACATTACCTTCAGTGGATCTCGGCTGCAATCATTTTGGGATTGCTCGTATTCCACGTACGGATAATATCGCCTATTTTTACCCTGCAATGACGAAAGATATGCAACAATTAATCAGTTGGTCGATGAAATATCAACCTTCACGTACTTATAAAAGCTCAAAATTGACATTGTTAAAACACAAAGAGATCCGACAAGTTGATGAAAAGTGGGTAGATACATTGCTTAATAATCCTAAAATTGTTGGAACAAAGGGAAAGTTAGGCCGTAATAATGCTATTTATACTCTTTCTTTGGCTTACTATGCTTCTGGTATCGATCAAGACGAATGTTTCGATGTCATGGATGAATTTAATAGCAATCTAAAAATGCCTTTGAAAAATCAAGATGTTGTTAGAACTGTCAAAAGTGCCTATTCTGGACGTTTTCCAGGAGCCAATAAGGAGAAGGTATTGCTTTTGCTAGAGAACTGGGGCTCAGAATCACTCTCTGAAGACCAATTATTTACGCAAAAATTTAATGGATGGTATAAACACAAAAAAGATCGATCAGAACGTAAAAGATCACACGTCGGTGAATGGAAAGCAGATATTTTAGAATACCTGGAGAGTGAATGCTATAGATACCGACCAGAAATTGAGCTGACTAAGAGTGAATTACAAGCAGCTGTACAGTACCAGGATAAACCTATTCCAAAGAGATCACTAGACAAGGCTTTGAACGAGTTAAAAGCTGAAGGTAAAATTTACGTAGAAGTAAAAGCTGGCAGAGGTGGTGGGCTAGTCGTAGCAACAAGAAAAGCGCTGATTCGCACTGTAATAGTGGTGAATCAGCACGTCAAAAAGGCGTATAAAAACGCCATAAGAACATTCTTTAAAGAAGCAGATATACTAACCAAGATGATTGAAACGCCAGGAAAAGAGAAGAAAACAGGGTTATTTGGTGAGCAAACAAATCTATGGGACACTGGATAAATTAAAACATGCACACTGCCAATACATTATATCTAGGATACTGCCCTTTAGTTTTCGAGAGTGCTGAGTAGCATGAATAAATGTGTGGTTTTACATCAGGTGTACTTGCCGTGTTTAGGAGTATGTTGTTAAATTTCGTATGTTTGATAGGTGCAGCCTTGGTTTATAGAATACAGCTAGTGTTTTTAGGTATTTATTCATTTATTGGTAGTGATTCATAGTGTTTGAAATCAAGGTAATAATCTGCTCTAGTGCTTAGATTATTGATTTCAGTTTCCATTTCATCGGCAGTTTGATAGTCTCCTATTGCACGTGTTATATTTATAATTTGCCAAGCGTCATCAAAATATCTGATATCTCTTTCTAGGAATCGTTTGACTAGGCATTTACTGTATTCTAAGTTTACTTTAGAGTAATAGCCAGTGGTATATTTTACAAGAGGTTCAGCTAATTGAACATAGTCCCAGGCTTTTATATAGTCTAGTTTGTAAACATAGCAAGTTATTGCATTTGTAAGAATGTTGAATGCTGATGAAAGTAAATAGGGTGTTCTTTTTTCTATGAATTTAACAGGCAACATGTCAGAAACAATTGAATCAAGTTGTTGATCTGTTAAATATTGGACAATGTTGAGGGCTATTGTGTAGTCATATTGACTATAAAAACTTTTTTTATCTAAAAGGGAGACTATTAAAGCAATTTCTTCTTTAGTAAGTAACCCTACTTCTTTCCATATACTGCCAAAGTGATTTTTTATAGTGCAGTAATAGGATAATTGTTTTTTACTCATATTTTTTATGGGAATATCATTAAAATAAAATTCTCTCAAAAAATCTTTTTTCTTTTCTAAGTCATTGGGATGTCTACCGATTTCTTTAAATATGGTACGAAATTTGTTCACGTTATCTGTGGAGTAAGTCCAATGAAATAGTTCTTCTAAGGATATATCTAGACTGTTTAAAATCTCGTCTAAATGATCAATTTTTAAACTTGTAGTGCCATTCTCTAGTTTGGAATATGCAGAGTGATTCGCGTTATTCGGGAAAATATCTTTCTGAGAAATCCCTCGTAATTCTCTAATATTTTTGAGTGAAGCTAAGAATATATTTGAATAAACATTACTATTTGTCAATTTAAACCCTCCTTTATGTTCTATTATAGCTTTTTTTATCTTAAAATTCACCTTTTTTGAGGAGTATAAAATGTATTTTGCTTATTTATAGCGATTTTAGTTGTTCCAAAATAGCTATAGCATTTTTAATGTTCTTTACAACGATTTTAATCATGTTATAATTAGATAAGGAATATTTCTAATAAAAATTTAAGGAGTTGAGATTATGGGTACCGTAACAATTTTAGTGACAGTTGTTTCTTTAGTTGGAACATACATTCTGACTTCAGGTTGATTAGAAATGTCTTGAATTATTATTTAGTCTGTGTTATCGTCTAAACGTAGTTAACAGATAAATTGAAAAAGAAAACTGACTTTAAGAAGTTAGCGAACAACAAAATAAAGAGCCCGTTATAATCCCTTCCAACTAAACGAACGCCAATTCATTTAGAAGGTCAAGCGGAATTATAACGTGATCAGTTCCATGTCGGATACACATGAACCTGTCGCGGCTCCTAGTTGCAACTAACGTCACAACGTCTTATTATAGCAATTCTTTACAAAAATTAACAGGGGAATGAGTGTTTTTCTGTTATGGTAGAGTCTTACACAACCATTTATTTAAATTCAGTAAACCGCTACTGTATTAAATAAAGAGCGTATTTGTGTAGGATGGAACCTGAAGTAAGAGAATTTATAATAAAAAACGTGTGTGATTGTTGCAATTTAAGGGGTGAGATACAGTAAAATGTGTCTCACCCCTTTTTTGTTGTTCGTTTGTTCGTTAACTTGTCAAAATCAATTTTAGAAAGGAAGAATTTTTATGTCAAAAGCTACTAGTAAGCGTAAAGGTAAAGCTCAGTACAGAGGATATTGTTCTCAACTTGATGTAATACGACAATCAACAACAGTACGAACGTTTGACAAACAAACTTGGTCAAATCATTGGGATGGTCATTTTATGTGTCTTACTCAAAACGAAGATGAGACTATTAGGTCTGAAGTTGAAGAACTAAGCAAAATTTATAAAAATATTCAAACTGTTGCGAATAAAGACCTTGTAATTGCAAGAAGATCACATCCAGATCAAGCACTCAAATTTCTAGTCGAACCCTACGTGATTGGACGTAGAAAATAAACCAGCAATAGATTTCTTTTGTTGGTTAGTGAAAAAAATCCCTTGAAACCTTGTATTGTTTAACGGTTCTTTGAAAACTGAATACTATATTTCGAGCAAAGAAAGGAGATTATTCAGGAAAAAGAGCAACCAAATAACTGTCGGTTTGGTTGTTTGCTCGTAACGGCAGAGCTAGTATCTTTTGAGGGGAAGAGAACGTAAACAGGGGTTGTATCACGCAATGAAAGTAAGTAGAGCGGTTGAGCGTTCCACGAGGAACCAGTCGTTAGCAGAAGGATTTCTGATACTTTTTCCACGGACATTGTGTGATACAAGCCGAAGGTTGCTTATTCAAGCCTAAGATAAGCAGGGTACGCTTTGTTGCCAAAAAGCGAATTTCACTAATGAATAAAGGAAATCTATAAAAAAAGGGGGAATAGTATGAGCCAAAGAAAGAAAAAGCGTGAACAACGACAGCTGGTTGCTGAACTTATTCGATTTTTACGAACAGGAAAACGAGAATCTATTGTAATTGAAAACTATTTTGAACTAACAAATGCCAAAAAGCATTGGACAATGGAGCAAAAAAGCTTATTGTATAGCGGTTTAGAGCGAACAAGCGCATTGAGTGTTACGAAATCGCAGCATGAAAAATTGGTGACAGTACGGGATTTAGACTATCCGAGTGGTAGGTCAATAACAGTAACCTATATAAGAATGGAAGCGACACTGCTTCCATAAAGGAGAAATTATTTATGGCTAAATTTTCAAGTAAAGAAATGATTGAAGAATATATTCAAAAAACACGGAACAAGTTCAAGTGGTCGCAAAAAATAGTGATTGTCTTATATAAAGCGATTCATGAGTCAAAAGCAATTGTTTTGTATTATATGCCAGTTAAGAAAGGTACAAGCGTTGTATCGTGTGTTGGGGTTAAAAGAACATAAATGTAAAGAGGTGAGAGGGTGCAATGAATGACGAAGATTATTCTAGCAATCAAGAAGAAACTTGGAGATCAAGCGATTATAGACTAGGATCAACAATAATATTTAAAGAATCAAGTATTGGTGAAGAAAACTCGTATGAGGTCAAAGAAAGTGAAGTCATCACTGATTCTACGAATGAGGAAAATACCTTGTTGAATCTTTTAGAAATACAACAAGGCAATTTTAGACAGGCGACAATAACGGCATTAGATAACTCAATTCAAAACGTTTTATCAATGACTTTGAATCTTTGTTTATCAGTGCTACCATTCTTAATCGCGATCATTGTTTTACGAAAATTACTGGAAAAGTCCATATACTCAGTTTTTGGTATACAAGATAAGTTTTATTCATATAATGAGAAAGAATATGAGAAAGCTCTGCAGGTAATGAACTTATTCTCAGACTATAAAAAATTTCAAAGAAAAATGAAGTGGTATATTTGGAAAAATCGTTGGTCTTCTGGAAAAGAATTTTCTGATCTGATTTGTACAATTGCTGAAAGTCCTTATAAAGAAGATACAATGTTTCAATATGAAGTTATTCAGCTTTTTCCACCACTAAATGAAATTAATAGACTGAAAAAGAAGGAACTTTTAGAAGATGTATCAAGAAAAGTAAAAAAATTAAATCAGAACTATTGGGCAGTAGATTTTTAGATTAAAGGAGAGATATCATGCCAAAGAAAAAATTGAGTAACTTTGAATCAAGCATTCACGTATGGCGAGCAAAATGTCGTATGACACAACAACAATTAGCTGATAAAGTCGGTGTATCAAGACAGACGATCATTCAGTTAGAACGGAATCGATACAATCCGTCACTTTTACTAGCCCACGATATAGCCGATGTTTTCGAGGTTCCAATTGAACAAATCTTTACTTTTACACGAATTGGAGAGCCAGAAACTATGGAAATGATGGACGTTGAGGATTGAATACTTTACTATTGGAGTAGAAGTGGGTGGAATCATGAAAAAAATGAATCAGTACAAAATTAAAGTTTTGGGCTCATTGTTAGTAGCGGTACTTTTAATTTTAATGAATTTTGAACAAAATAGTCTGTTCATTGCCTTATTAATCAGTTATTCCTTATTTGAAGCAATGGACTTGTACCATGAATCGAAAATAATTTAAAAATGGAGGATTTAGACATGAAAAAGTGGACGAACAAAACGAAAAAAACAGTAGCACTCTGTTTGGTAGCAGTTGCGGTAATTGGTGGCGGTAGTGCGTATGCCTACTCTAGTGGCCAATCTAAACAAAAGCTGGAAGCAGCACAAACTGAAGTAAAAAAACAGGAAGCAACACTGAAGACTTTAAATAGAGATTTGAAAGGATATTTCGACAAAAAATCACCTTCCTATCTGGTAGAAAATATGCAAGAGAGCAAGATAAAAGAACTAAAAAAAGAGGTTGAAAATGCAACAAGTCTTAAAGAAACGACACTGAAAGTTGACCATACTTCTTTTGACAAAGAGGTAGAAGCAGTAAATAAAACAATGACAAAACTTGAAACGACATTTGAGAAGCAGCAAGCAGTGAATAAATTATTTCAGGAGAAAGCTGTAAATGGTGCTGAGATCTCAAAAGAGTTGCCGATCGCAGATGATTTGAAACAAGAAACAATCGATCAAGTGAAAAAATCAGTTGAGAAACCAACGTCTGATTTTGAAAAGACAATCCAGTCATTGACTGCTGAAGCTGAAAACCAATTAAAACAGCTGGATAAGGCAAAACAAGCCACTACAAAGGTTTATAAAGATAAAGTGATTTCTACTGACACAAAGCTTTACGATACGGCTAAAACAGAAGTTGATAAGGTCAAAAATGCTAAAGCTAAAAAAGCATTGACGGATCAATTAAGCAAAGTGAAGGCTGATATCGATAAAAAGGCAGCTGAAGAAGCGAAAGGACAAGCTGAAACAAAACAAGAAAGTGGCACACCACAGCAGCAAGCTAAAACAACTGAAGCACAAGAAACAGCGCAAGCACCAACACAAGGGAATCAAGGACAACCAACTCCTGATTACACTGGGACTGGTGGAGCTACAGATAATGGAGGGTATGTTCCACAAACACCTCAACCGCAAGTACCACAAGAACAAACACCACCTACTTCAAACGGTGGTGGAGGGAATACAGGCACAACGCCGCCCGTTCAGCCAGAACAACCCACAGAACCGTCTAAACCTGTTGGACCGCCAGCTGGAACAGTTGGGCCGTTTTATTCAGAAGATGCTTGTTGGGCATATGCTGAAAGTCAAGGATGGTCTGGATTTGCAGTAACAATTATAGATGGTGCAATGTACATTAGCCCACGATAATAATAGTAAATAAATGTAGTAAGGCGATAGCGATAGCTATCGTCTTTTATTATACATAAAAAATAAAGGGGTAGATATTATGAGAATACGAGCGCCAGTATTTTACCTGTGAAATGCAAGAAAAACAATCAAACAAATACGATGTAAAGAAGGGAAATAAAAAAATGAATTACAAGCAAAAAATGATTACAGGGTTAAAAAAATCAACAACCGTATTAGCAGCGATGTTGATTTTGGGACAAACATTTATGCCGGGAGCGACTGCTTTTGCAGAATCGCAAGAATCGACTGATACCACTACTGAACAAACGGCTAGTACAACAGAAACAGTAACTAAGTTAGAAGATATTGAAACGACACAAACAAGCGATTTTAGTGAAAAAGCGAAAGAAATTATTAATGATCCACTGCTTACTGAAACCGAAAAAACTCAGAAAATGTATTCCGTTTTTTCAGGAATGGGAAAAGTTTCTTTTGGATATACTAATAAATCAGGTGAACAAGTAGCAGTACAAGAAAAGCAAACACGTTTTAGACGTTCTGCATTAGATACGTCAGAATATACACCGTACTCTTTTAGAGTTGATCTAAATGGTTATTGGGCGGAAGGTCAAATGCCTGTATTAAAAATGGACGGTGAAGTTGTATTTTGTATCGAACCAGGTGTCGCAGCGCAAGCAGGAGAAGGGTATACGCCAGCTGATCTAACAGCTCAACAAAGAGAATGGTTTGAAAATATCGGAAACTTCGGTTATCCGAAAGAACAATCACATGAAATGTATTACACTTCTCAGGGGTATATGTGGCAAAAAATGGGTGCTTCCTTTAGCGGTAGCTATGATGGATTTGAAGCGAAGAAAGCCCAAATCGATGCGAACATTGCAGCTTACTACACCAAACCTAGCTTTGATAAACAAAAGATTACAGTCAAAATGGGAGAACCAGTTACATTAACTGATACTAACGGTGTTTTAGAAGAATATATAAAAGATGTATCTACTGGCGGTCTAAAATTAACTAGAAATGGAAATCAGTTAACTATAGAGGTAACTGAGGAAACGTCTGATAATGCACAGATTAAGCTAAGAAAAACCATGATTGACGGAGTTTCAATCGCTTATATCAAAGAAGGATCTCAAATGGTTGGTAAGTTTTCCGTTAGTGATCCTGCTCAAACTACAATCGATGTGGAAGCAATCAAAGAAGGGCAAATCCAAATCGGGAAACAAGATAAAATTACTAAAAAAATGGTTCCAAATACAACCTATACTGGAACGATCGGCAAAGACAAAGTAACCTTTACAACAGGTGCTGACGGTTGGGCGCCACTTTCAAATAAATACGTTGATGGTACAGAATACAACCTAGTTGAGACCGCAGTTCCAGCAGGATACACACTGGATCAAACACCAATCAAAGGAAAAATTAAAGGTGGAGAAACAACAAAAATTACGCAACAAAATAACCACCAAAACGCAGTGGTGACGTTTGAAAAAGAAAAAGAAGTGTTTGACGCTAAAGAAACAGCCCTTAAAGGAACACCAGTATATAAAGATATTCCCCTAGAAGGCGCTGAATTCACGAATAAAAACAACAATGATACGACTGCACCCGACCAAGAGACAGTCCTAACACCAGCAGGAGAATACCTTGATACTATGTTAACCGATGTTGAAGGGAAAGGAAAGAGTACGATTCCTTTCGTCAACGGTGAACAAAACGAATACATTTTTGACGAAATAAACGAACCTGAAAACTACCGCCAATTTGAACCCGTTACATTTAATGTTCCTTATGAAGTATCGACAGTTGATGTAGCAACGTATGACTTAGGTATTTTCAAGAATGAGTTAAAAACTGGTGAAATTGACTTTAACAAGAAATCTGATTTAGATCTCTCTTCCCTTTTAAATATTACAGGCGCTAAAATTCATGTTGAAGGATTAAGCGAAAATACAAAAGACGTGAACTTTACCTTCAATACAAGCGCTGAAACGAACAAACTGAAGCTAAAAGAAGGACAATATCGCTTCTCAGAAGTAGAATATCCTGACGGTTGGACAATTTCACCAAATCAACCACATTCAATGATCGTAGAAGTAAAAGACAAAACAAACAGTACCATTAATTGGGAAAATACAAAAATTCCTATGAAAATTACGACATTATTTGCAACAGTAGACGGTAAAAAAGTAATCGATCCAACCAAAGACAACAAGCTGGAAGATACAGTAAAAGTAACTGACGCCTGGGTTAATACACCTATGACATTCTACACTGAATTTGTAGCGGTTAAATACAATAATGGTGTCATTATCAATCAACGTGTTGTTGGTACGGATGAAACCGATAAGACATTTAAAGAAAAATCTGAAGCCTTTAAGGTTCCTTTGGATTTGAAAAAAGATACTTTAAAAGAAGGGGAGGCATTAGTCGCTACCCACGTTGCCAAAGATAAAGACGGCAAAGTGATTGCTGAAGAAACAGATCTATACAATAAAGATCAAACCGTAGTTACTGAAACTGCAAAAGTACCAGAGAAACCTAAAACACCAGTAACACCAAGCACACCAACAAAAACAGGAACACTACCAAGCATGGGTGAAACCATTCAATCAACATTCATGATGATTGGATTTGCTATTGCTGCATTAGTTGGTTTTCTGTTTGTCTTCAAGAAAGCAGAAACAGACGAAGTGGCATAATTTACTATATCAACAGCGAAGCGATGAACTTTAATCAGTTTGTCGCTTTTTTATTTTATCAAAGAGAGGAAGACACTATGTCAGAAGCAGCAGAAAGGGAGCGTGTAACGATTGACGACCTAGATTTAGTCAATTCTAATGGATACCTGTATGTGCAAGATCGTTTTGTTATAAAAGAATTGGACCGAAAAAGAAAATATATCAGAAAATCAGAAACAATCTTGTATATTATCACAACGTCTATTTTGAAGCGACCGGATACGTATTACAAACGTGGTGGGGCAAAGAATCATATTAAAACATTTGGCATTATTTACCCAAGTGGGCATGTCCAAGTGATCGATTACACCCGAATTATTCGTTCACCACGAGGGTTTATTATCATACGTTAATATTCAAAGGAGGGGAATTGCGATGTGTCAAAAAGGAAATCAAGTCATGGCACGTATAGCAACATTAGAAGAGCAATACAAGAATTGCTTTTATTCTTTGGAACAGGAAAAACGAGAGTGTAGAAGTCTAGAAGAAGAAAATCGCCAATTACGTAAGGAACTGGACACATTAAACAGGAAACTAACCCGTCAAAAAGAATCTATGTATCTCATAGCGATATAAAACGAGGAGGAACTCATGAAGAAAAAAACATTAAGTCTACTCTTAGCTACGGTATTATTCAGCAGCGGCTTACCTTTGACGACCTTTGCGGAAGAAGTGCAACAAACACCGCAAGAATCTAGTGAGCAGGCACAAGAAGTAGAAACAAGTACAAGTGAATCGATCACGCAAGAATCGTCTAGTCAGCCAATCGCACCGCCCACCGAATCGACACAAGAAAGTCAGCCAATAGAAACAACCGAATCAAGCAACGAAACGATTCCTTCGGTAGATCCTATATCTAGTGAAGTGGTAGGAGTATCGCCAGCTGAAGTTATTCAGGAAGCACCACCAGTTAATGAAGCGATCATTCCTGTAGAGCCGTCTTCCATTCATTTTGATCGAGAACAAACTACTGAAGAGTTTGTGGCCCGTATTGGCGATCAGGCGAGAGAAGTCGGTCTCGAAAAAAATTTGTTTGGATCAGTCATGATCGCACAAGCAATCCTAGAATCAGGATCAGGTGGCAGCCAGTTATCCCAAGCACCCTATAATAATTTATTTGGGATCAAGGGCGACTATGAAGGACAATCAGTAACCTTACCAACGCTTGAAGACGACGGATTTGGAAATTTCTATTCTATCGAAGCAGCGTTCCGACTGTATCCAAGCTACAAAGAAAGTTTTGAAGACTACAGTAAGCTGTTTACAGACGGTATTAATGGGAATCCAACCATTTACCAAAGCGCATGGAAAAGTGAAGCGGTGACGTATCAAAATGCGACACAAGCCTTAACAGGCGTGTATGCGACCGACACGCAATACAACGTAAAATTAAATTCTTTAATTGAGACCTACGATTTAACGCAATATGATCGTGAGAAGGCAGAAGTTGCCCCAAGTGAAAGTGATTTTGAACCGTATAATGGGAAGAATTACGACGAAGGAAATAGTTATGCCCCTCTGAATTGTACTCAATATACGTATAATCGCATTATTCAGCTGGGTGGTTATGTTGATTTAGATATGGGCAATGGCGCAGATTGGGGAGCGACAGGGATTGCTAGAGGCTATGAAGTAAGCCATACACCAAAAGCTGGTACAGCTGTATCCTTTGAGCCTGGAGAGCTAGGTGCTGATCCAGATTATGGACATGTGGCCTTCGTAGAGAAAATTTATTCCGACGGTTCTATTTTGATCTCTGAAATGAATGCGATAGGGCTAGGGATTGTCTCTACACGAGTGATTCCAGCGGGTGTTGTGAACACGTTGATGTATATTACACCGAAATAGGAGCGTTAACGGTATGAAAAGTAAAGAAATTGAGAAGAAAGTTCTTTCCATTATTTTGTCAGAAGTTGATTTATTAATTATTTTTACTATGAATCCAATAAACAAAAAGAAATTAAGGCGAGTATCAACAATAATTAATAGCTTTCTAGAAGAAAGCCAACCAAATAAGCACGATTTCACATTTCCTTTGTACATGGAGAGAATACGTCATAATAGAGATCTTAACTTTATTCTTTCTGAACCTAATGTTTGGTGGCATTTTACAAATGACGACAAATTAATGGATCAAATAGTCAGTAGATACCACGTTCTGTATGCTGTTTTTTCAACTCTTCTTTCTGAAGTTGAGCTAAAATGAAAATTTTGAATCTGGTCAAATTTTGACATTTCCTGTAGCTGTTATATGTAAATAGAAAATAGATAAGTATACTCAATAAAAGATACACATTAATGGGATCAATAAAAATCAAGGATTCAAATTGTATGTTTGTATTTGATTGTTTTAATGAGTTTAAATTATTTATGAAAAGAATAACCACAGGAAGAAAAGAAAAAGATTTAAACAAATTTAGTCGACGTTCTGCAAGTTCAATTTGTTTTTCATAGTAGTTCAAAAGCAATGTTGTGCTTTTTTCTAAGTCAGTTGATTTTTTTAAATAAATATCAATTTTCGCAATGCTTTGTTTAAGCATGTAAGTAGAAAAAATATTGAGTATACAAGCAACAATATATATATAAAGTCGATTATTATAAAGAATTTCTGACAACCCTGTTTTTATATACAATAAGGAATTAGATTCTAAAA
>NZ_NGKY01000003.1:44789-45825 GCF_002140855.1 Enterococcus sp. 7E2_DIV0204 | reverse complement strand
TTTATGAATCTATTGATATTCAATACATTTATAGCTGTCTCTTATACACATCTCCATGTGTATAAGAGACAGAGAATCAATCATTCCAAAAACTGGAATAGTTTATGAATCTATTGATATTCAATACATTTATAGCTGTCTCTTATACACATCTAGATGTGTATAAGAGACAGATAGAAAATAGATAAGTATACTCAATAAAAGATACACATTAATGGGATCAATAAAAATCAAGGATTCAAATTGTATGTTTGTATTTGATTGTTTTAATGAGTTTAAATTATTTATGAAAAGAATAACCACAGGAAGAAAAGAAAAAGATTTAAACAAATTTAGTCGACGTTCTGCAAGTTCAATTTGTTTTTCATAGTAGTTCAAAAGCAATGTTGTGCTTTTTTCTAAGTCAGTTGATTTTTTTAAATAAATATCAATTTTCGCAATGCTTTGTTTAAGCATGTAAGTAGAAAAAATATTGAGTATACAAGCAACAATATATATATAAAGTCGATTATTATAAAGAATTTCTGACAACCCTGTTTTTATATCTGTCTCTTATACACATCTAGATGTGTATAAGAGACAGTCCCATTAATGTGTATCTTTTATTGAGTATACTTATCTATTTTCTATTTACATATAACAGCTACAGGAAATGTCAAAATTTGACCAGATTCAAAATTTTCATTTTAGCTCAACTTCAGAAAGAAGAGTTGAAAAAACAGCATACAGAACGTGGTATCTACTGACTATTTGATCCATTAATTTGTCGTCATTTGTAAAATGCCACCAAACATTAGGTTCAGAAAGAATAAAGTTAAGATCTCTATTATGACGTATTCTCTCCATGTACAAAGGAAATGTGAAATCGTGCTTATTTGGTTGGCTTTCTTCTAGAAAGCTATTAATTATTGTTGATACTCGCCTTAATTTCTTTTTGTTTATTGGATTCATAGTAAAAATAATTAATAAATCAACTTCTGACAAAATAATGGAAAGAACTTTCTTCTCAATTTCTTTACTTTTCATACCGTTAACG
>NZ_NGKY01000003.1:0-44689 GCF_002140855.1 Enterococcus sp. 7E2_DIV0204 | reverse complement strand
CAATAAAAGATACACATTAATGGGATCAATAAAAATCAAGGATTCAAATTGTATGTTTGTATTTGATTGTTTTAATGAGTTTAAATTATTTATGAAAAGAATAACCACAGGAAGAAAAGAAAAAGATTTAAACAAATTTAGTCGACGTTCTGCAAGTTCAATTTGTTTTTCATAGTAGTTCAAAAGCAATGTTGTGCTTTTTTCTAAGTCAGTTGATTTTTTTAAATAAATATCAATTTTCGCAATGCTTTGTTTAAGCATGTAAGTAGAAAAAATATTGAGTATACAAGCAACAATATATATATAAAGTCGATTATTATAAAGAATTTCTGACAACCCTGTTTTTATATACAATAAGGAATTAGATTCTAAAATAAAGGATGCAATTAATAGTAAGACTCCCCAAACTAGATTTGTGTTAAGCGAAGTTTGAACAGAAAGTAAGTTAGAAGCTTGCAGCGTTGATAAAAAGTCGACATTTTTAGAATCTAAGTGATCAAAATAGAGGTGGATAAGAAAAATGATTAAACATTGAATTAGGATTAGTAGTATTAAAAACAAGAAAGGTGCACTCCAATCATTAAGATATTGTTATATATATTATACTATGGAAAACAAAAAAACAAAACTAAGGTTAAACATACAGAAAGAGTGCAACTGTTCCAACGTAGTGAACTGTTGTGCTTTTTCTGTATGCCAAATCGGCACGTAGTTAGGCCGATTATTGCTTTTAGTGGAAAGGAGATGCAAGCATGAAATTTCTTGCAAGAAAGATTAGTAGTAGGTGTCAAAAATGAATATAAAGATTGTTGATCCGAAAAATGAATGCTAGAAAGTGCTTATAAAGCACCTGGAACGAAGAATAAAAGATCTTCAATGGCAACTAGAATCAATCATTCCAAAAACTGGAATAGTTTATGAATCTATTGATATTCAATACATTTATAGTATTAAAGAAGAAATTAGAATGCTGAAAAATGAATTACTGTCTCTAAAAATTAGGAATAAAATTGAATCTGACGGACATGCAGTTTTTTATGTAAAAAAAAGCTACACTCCATTGAATCAAAGAACACAAGATATTCTAAAGAGAGTTGCGAGTAAACGAAAGAAAATAATTAATAAATAGGAGGAATAGATCAATGTTCTATGCAATAGCTTTAGCGTTAGGTGTAGTAGTCGGACTAGTCTCGTACCCAAATATCGCAAGTATTTTTAAGTTTCAAGAAAGAGGGCAAGAACGGGCAATCTGCAAGAAGTTCGACTGTAAGAAAAATGAATTTACTTATTTCTACAGTGAGAATGACGATTTTTTTATTGCAACAGTTAACGGGAAAGAGTACCACATTAAATTTTCACAGAAAAAACCAACACAGGTTATTTACTCAGAAGAGTTGTTTACAACGCCAAATTAACAGAAGACGAAAGAAGGTGATATAGGTGGCAGTTTCTTTTGTTTTTTTGGAAGTTTCAAATATGGAAGTGCCTATAAGCCGAGAAATACCTTTAGATAATGCGCTTCTTCTATTAACCAAACAAAATCAGATTGCAGAACAAGAACACAGTCAAATGACTTTTACGTATGCTTTGTACACTGAAGATCAAGAAATTTATCAATCAACTGTAGAGCTTCCACAAGCTGATTTTTCTTTATTCTTGACCATTATTGCTGAGATAAATGAACAACCTTTTGAAGACGAACAACAAAAAGAAGAACTTTTACAGTGGTTTTACACTGTTTTTGGGGAAAAAATCAAGAAGAAAAAAGAGGCCAAAGAGAAGAAAGTAAAACAACCAAAAGAAAAAAAGCCCATGAAGATCTCTACAGGAGCAAAGAAAGTAGCTTTATTCGTTGTAGTAATCACGGGTCTAATAGCTTTTGGGGCAGGTACTTTTTACTACGCGACAAGTAGAAAAGAGATAGTGCCAACCCTGGAAGACTATTTACAACGTGAAGAGTACACAATGGCAGCTGAAAAATATCCAAATGAGATAACGACTATTGAGAATGAGCTGTTTATGCTAGTTCGTACAAAGGATAAATCTTTTTTAAAAGCGCTCAAAGAGTACAACAAGCAGTTTCCCACCATACAAGGTGAGTTTGACCTCGCAATGTTTGATTATGATTATACGACCGCTGCTAAAATCTATGGAAAAAATATAGATTTATTAAAAAAAGATAGTGATAGAAGCACTTTAGCAGGATATTCCTATCTAAAAATAGACGATTTAAAAAGCGCAAAAGAAATCTTATCTGAAACGAATAATGCAGAATTAGAAAAATTTGTTCTACTTTATGAACAGTTGACGAAGATCATTCAGGAAAAAAATAAAGAAATCAAAGAACTTCAGAAAAAGCCAAGTGAAAACAAGGAAACTATCGAAAAAGCGATCAATGAACTGTACGACGCAAAGGAAAAATTGAATCAGTTTTGATAGAAGGAGGAACTTATGAATCACAAAAAGAAGATCAGTAAAAAAATTATCGCAGGCGTTAGTCTTTGTGCTATTGCGTTAAGCGGTATTGTTGGGTATGGTGTGTACCACAATTTAACTCCTGAAAAAGTTGAAACGAAAGGAACGCCATTAAACCCAACAGAAAGAGGACACCAATTACCGGTTATTCCTGATGCTGAAAAGTCCACTAAAAAAGGAAATGCTGTAACAGACGCTGTCAAAAAAGCAACGCAAGACAGCAGCTTAGAAGACTTTAAATCCATTCCGTACACAAATAATCAACAAGAAAAAACGCAAGCATTAACACAGCTGAACAATTTAGTTCGACAAGAGCAACAGTCACAGAAGAAACAACAAGAAAACAACAAACAAGGGGAGCTAACACAGCTAGTTAACAAACCAGCTGAGGTGAAGCCGTCGGTTCCAAGTGATGGAGGAAACAAACCAGTCACACCAAAACCAGAACCAGAGAAGCCGATCAAGCCAGTTGACCCCATAGATCCACCAGTTGTTGAAATTGATTATTCAGCTTTACAAACATTAGTACAACAGGCGCAAGAAATCAATCTATCTTTGTATTTATCTTCTAGTATTGAACAATTCAAGCTTGAATTGGTTGTATCTCAACGTATGCTTGAAGATTCGTCTAGTTCTCAAGAAGCGGTGAACAATCAAGTGTACAGGTTACAGCAAGCAATCAACCAGCTGGTTTTAAAGGGAGACAAAACGGCCCTTCAAACTTTATTGATGGACAGTCAAGGAATGAAAACAGACATTTACACAGACGAAACGGTAGCTTCGTTTGAAGAAGCAAAAAGCCAAGCACAATCAGTTTTAGATAATGCTGAAGCGCCTCAAATTCAAGTTGATCAAGTGAAACAATATTTACAGCAGGCAATCGATAACTTAAAAGAAAAAGAAGAACCGTATTTAAGTTTGGCCTATCTTCAAAGAATTGTTGATCAGGCTCAAAAAATTAACGCTTCAGAGTACACACCTAGTACAGCTGAAGTTCTTACAGTTAAATTAACTGAAGTTACTGAATATCTTTCCAAAAATGAATATACCAAAGAATTAAATGAGAAATACGGTGAAGAGTTGCAACAAGCAATCGATCAGCTTCAAAAGAAAGGGGATACTTCAAAAATTAAAGAACTTTTAACGACTATTTCTGCAATTGATCGAACTAAATACACTGAGGAAAGCCTAGCGCACCTTGACACTGTATGCAGTGATATTCAAGTGCAACTTTCTAATGAAGAGCTTACACAAAAAGAAGCTGACACTCTATATCAAAACTTATCAGAAGCTTTCTCTCAACTAGAAGAACTAGTAGCTACTGACCAAGAGAAGTAGAAACAATGAAGAAAAAATTTGCGTTAGGCTGTTTTCTTTCATTTTTTTCTTCCTTTTTAGTTCTTTTCGGATTATTTATGGTCATTTTTATGGTAGCTAGTAATGAAACGGATAACACAGATTGTGTTGCACCAAGTATAGACAATCCAGGAGACGGTACAGCCGTACCAAATTCTGTTGAAGAATTTGTAAAAGGCCACAAAGACGCTTATATTCTATCATGGAAAGCAGGTGGCTTTTTACCTTCAGCTAGTATCGCACAAACAATGGTTGAAAACGGCTTTAATTTTACAAACCCTTCAGGTACTTCATTTTGGCAAGCTCACAATATGGGCGGCGTTAAAACGTCAAAAAAAGAAGACTTTCCCGTAACATTACGAATATTTGGTGCAGACTCCGTGGATATCACAGGGACGAAACCAGGGACAAATGTTGGTGATAACACTGGTGGGGCGTACACATGGTTTAAGGACTACAATGCAGGGATAGTTGGCAAAGCTGAGTTTATGGCGAATCAAACACTGTACACAGGAGCAATCAACAACACAGATGGTCTAAGCGCCCTTAATGCAATCTTTCATGGTGGGTGGGCGACAGATCCGACTTATCTTTTAAAATTACAGGCTACGTACAACAATTTAGGAAAACAATTTCAGTGGTTGGACAAAGAAGCGATTCTAAAGTATGGAGCAACACCTTATGAAAAAAGCACCGATCTATCAAAAGAGAATCCATCGCTTCCAAATGCTGAAAAAGAAACTGATTCTTCAGGTTGTGTCGTAACTTCAGACACAAAAGGTCAAGTTATCGGCGAAAATTCAGCACCAACTTTAGAAGCTCCAAATGAATATCAAGGAAAATTGACATTACCACCACCGGATAATAACAATTATGCAGGAAATGAATATCCATATGCTGAGTGTACCTGGGGAGCCTTTAATAGAATGGCTCAAATAGGTCAACCGATTGAATGGTTTTCTGGTAATGGAGGACACGGTGGTGCATGGGCTGAAAGCGCTCGAGCAAGAGGTTACACCGTTGTTAAAGGAGAACCTAAAGTCGGTTGGGCAGCCTGTTTTCAAGGCGGTGTTGCGGGATCAATTCCACCGTATGGACACATTGCGGTAGTGGAATACGTGAACTCTGATGGCAGTATTTTGGTTAGTGAAGTCAATGTTATTAACATGGGATCAGGTACTCGATCATGGCGTGTATTAAATAAAGAAGTTGCTTCTCAGCTTGATTATATTCAAGGAAAGGGGAATTAAAAAATATGGCTTACTTTTCCACCATAAGTAAATTTTTAACACCTGCACTACTAATTGTATTAGTAGCAGGTGGCTTTTTGTTCTATTCTAGTAAGCAAACAAGTTCAAGAAGAATAACTGCATTAGAAAAAGAACTAAAAGTAGAAAAAGAAAAAAATGAATCAGCAGCATATCAAAATAAACAGCTAACACAAGAGTTTGAAACCTTGTATGTAGAAAAGAATGGAACTGCAAATAAAGAGCTTACAACGGCTACTCAGGAGCTATTTTCAACAGTATTTACTTATCGTACTGATCGTGAAGAGGACAGCATTAAAAGCAGAAAAGAAAAAGCAACGGAAGTGACAAATCAAACCGCTTTAAACGGCTTATTTCCAAAAGACGCTGAGAACAGCAAGCCTTCAGTCTTAACGATTTCTCGCATGACCAAAGACCCTGAAGTGTATCTAATGCCTTCAAATGAGAAAGAGCTAACGTCATTAATTGTGGTTCATTATGCAGTATCGATCGCAGGTAGCGACGAACAAGTAGGAACATTTATGTACAAAGCGGTATTTAGCCCGCTAACAAGTCAATTCACTGAAATTCAGAACATTGGTGAAGTAAATATTCCTTAAAACGTATGAAAGAGAGGACACACGAGATGATACTATTAATCGCTGGTTCAGTGTTAGGTGCTTTTTTTCTATACGACACAATATATGGTGAAATTCAAACCGGGAAAATTAGGAAACACTACTGCGAAAGAATAAACAGGAGAGAGATTTTAAGAGAATCATTTTACGATGAAAGTAAAAAAGCGGAACACAGTAAAAATGTTCAGGTGGTGTTGAATAAACACGATCTTGTAATTAGAAAGCGGATTGCTTCGGGACAAGAAATTTACAAAGAAAGTGATCTATACACTGAACGTGTCTACTTAAGGGAGCTTTTGAAAGACATTCAGTTTGACAGGTATCAATACGAACTACTAGATATGCCTAGAGAAGATCGTAGATTGGATGATTGGAATTTATTTTAAAAAAAATCGAAAGAGGTGGTTTAGTGGACAGAGTAAGGGAAATTCTGAACACAAAAATTACCATTAAACTAAGTTATTTCAGCTTAGAACAAAAGTTACTTATTATTTTAGGTATATGCGGTTTATGTATTGTTTTAATAAGTTTTGTCTCGAAAGATTAGTATTTCCCAAAAGGATTAGCAAACAGGAGGCATTTAATGGCTGAAAAGAATAACAATTCAATGGGTTTAAAAAAATTTGTTCAGGAGCTACAAGAGATCATTTACACATCAGTTTACACTTTCAACAAAAAACACTATTTCTTTGATAATGCACATTATCCCGATATTGAAGCAATTCTGATGTTGTCAAAATTCCAAACAAGCACTAATGCTGAACTACTACTAAAAAGAATATACAATCAGCTAATCACAGAAAGCATGGAAAAGTACGCAAAGGCAATCAGTAAGTATCAGCAAGAAAAAACAGAAAAGAATTACAAAAAAATCGGGGATTTAATTGTACCAATAGCAGAAAGCCATTTAAACATAGTTCAAGGAAGAGAAACGATCGAAAAAAGCGAATGGATCAGAGAATTTGAAAAAGAGTTTCAGTTACTGTTTTTTGGAAAGTCGAACGAAGAAGAGAATATCGTCTATTTTGAAAACATGAGGCAAACCGAATATTGTGTCGAAATTAACCACAACAGAAGAATAATACACATTAAAAAGTTTGAGCTTGAAAACACTCCAGAGTCTGTCGAAAAAACAGTAAACATTCTTAATTTTCTACTAGATAACACTGATAAATGGCATGAATTGGGGTTGATAGCAGTTCCTGAAAATTCAGTTTATGTCATAAAAAATGTAATTGAGAAAGATTTCTACTATGAAGTGTTGTACGGAGAGAAAGAAGCTTTAAATGCTTTTGGAAACTTTGATTGGTCCGATTTTTAATAGCAAAATTACTTAAAAGGAGAGAAACAGAGTGAACGAACAAAACCACGAACCTCAACAAAGAAAAGAAAATAAGCAGATACAAATGAACAGGATCACGTCAGTACAAGGGGAATTTAAAGCAAATGAAAAAATTCAATTGTTTATCATGTGGCAAGTCCTCAACAAACGCTACGTAATCGGTTCTAAACTATTTTACGATGATATTGAAGCAAAAGTAGGGGCAAACAAACAAGCCTATTCTAAGGCCTGTATGTTCTTAGAGGGGGCAGGCTTGATTGTAGATAAAGTAGTAATTGCAAACAAAGTACCTGACAGTTTAGTAGAAAGGTTTGGACTAATTAATGAATCAACAACGTCCAAAAATTAACTTCGATGCACTACAGAAACAAAAGCCCCCCACCAAAGAAAAAAAGCCTAAGAAACAGAAAAAATCAAAAGATAAAGGTATTGAAAGCACTCGTGACTTTCGATTCGAGCGCAGGAAGGTTGGAAACTATCTAACCTTCTTTTTTTACGCATTGTTCTTTTCTATGGCAATTTTACTGCTGATTTTTAACAGTCGATTAGGCGAAATAACGAAAGTATCACGTTCAAAGGCAGTAGATACACAAAAAATAGTATCACTGGTCCAAAGTAAAAATGAACAAACAGACACAATCAAATTTCAAGGCAGCCAATTTTTAGAAACGCTGATCAATCGTACTACTGATGAAGAAACAGAGAAAAAGAGAGCTGAAACACTTCCGTTGTTCTTGCCAAAAGAACTAAGTGGTCAATCATTGCTGTTCTCTTCAAATGCAATCAGAACGGTAAAAAAAATTGAGTGTGTTCAGCTTGAAGCCAAAGAAAAGGATCAGTACCGATTGCTATATGACGTTATATATAGTGAGGGTAAATTTGATACGAGCTTGCTGATACGTCTAGATACTGTCTTCAAGAAGGATCAGCTTCAGATCTTAAATGTACCTACGATTATCAGCTTTGAAGAAAAGAAAGCGGAAGACATTGAAAAAGAACCATACAAACCAAGTGATTTTTACTCTAAAGGAGAAGCAGTTACAGAATCAGAGCAACAAAAAGTGAAAGAGTTTTTATCAAACTTTTTTGATCTATATGTTTCAAATAACGAAAAACTTCACTTGATCTCAGCTGTTTCAGGGTTAGAAGGTGGTACTTACGACCGATCAACGATTGAAAATGTCGTTAAAACAGGAGAAGAAACATACGAGGTACAAGGAAGTTATCAGTTTCATTTTCAAGAGGACAACAAGATCACTTCGTTTTTCAGTTTAACCATTCAGGTAAATAAAGATAGTTTTTATGTAGAAAAATTTAATTAATTGGAGGATCACATGAATAGTTTAAAAAACATAGTACCAGTTATAGGTACAGCAGCACCAGTTACAATGCCTTTTGATTTTTCACCATTAGCGAAAGGGTTTATCGGTCAAATTGTATGGATCTTAGTAGTTGTTGCAGGCTTTTTTATAATCGGAGGAATTTTCACACAGGGTATTGGGGGAGTTGTAACGAAAGTTGCTGGAATATTTTTCTTAATATTCCTACTTGTTGCACTTACAAAAGGGCAAGAAATCGGTCAATGGTTACTTGATGCAATCTGGAAAGACGACGCAACCGCAGGAGCAGGAATCATTGTTCCGCCGTTTATACGTGGAGGTGCATTTCAATGGAATATTGCTACACTAGAGAGTTCAATCAAAAGCATAAGCTTTATACGATAGGCGGAAAAGGGATCCCGTTTGCACCTAACGGGATTGCTTTAGAATCAATTTTACTCTTTTTTGGCATAATAGCAGTTTTAGCAGTAATTGCCGTTGTTGCTTTTGTCAAGAAAGTTTCTTTTTTACAATCGCTGTTTACAAATGCTTACTTGATCATAATATTCGGAGTCGTTATTTTTGTATGGTTCTTATTTTCGCTGACATGGGATAATAAGAGCTTTTTTGGATTTCTAAAAGGACGGTTCACTTTTTTTGCTAACAGTCGCATACAGACCGAACATGAACATAAAACGGTACTGTACAAGCAGAAAGTCAGTTATCAACGTAAAAAGAGGTGGATTTAGTGGATTTTAGACAGACGAAAAGTAAAGTTGTTCGTTTTCCAGTAGAGAATTATGTAGGAAATTTTTACTTCTCTTACACTAAGAACCCCATTACGCAAGATAACGACGTGTGGGTCGGCTATCACCTAAGTAAACAAAACTATCCGTTAAATGATCTGAAATTCTTCAATGAATACATTGAAGAGGGAAAAGGTCTGTTTGAAAACGATACGCTTGAATATCAGTTAATGAACATACCTACCCGTTTTGAAGTGAGTGAACACATTGACGAGACGGTGAAACACCTCGTCAAAGGTCAGTTTAAAGATTTAGGAGAAATTTACTTCAGAGAAGCAGGAGAGATCATACAAGACGAGATCCAAATCAATGAATATGATACGTATTTATTCGTTAAGCTGACGACAGCTGTTCAAATAGTCAACCCTGTTGAATGGCTGTCATTACTAAAAGAAGCAATCAGTCAAGGGTTTCAATCAGTCGCAGGTCAAGACAACAACGTTCAAACGTTGTTGTCTTATTACATGAGAAGAGAAAAACAAATCTTTAGTGATTTATTGAATCACAAGCAAGTTCGACGACTAACTGAAGACGACTACGAAAAAATTACGTATTATCAGTTTCACCGCTCGAACGATAAGATCCCGACTAGAAAACTTTTAAAAGAAGAGATCAACGAGGGAATCATTGAAAATCAAAACGGCCACATTACGATCGAACAGCTAGAAAAAACACATTATGTTTCGTTTGTTAATTTAGTTAATTTACCGTCTAGTATCTTAGGCAGTGGAATTGTTCAAAACATTCAGGATAGCTTAGCTTTTCCTATTGAAACGCAAGTAAGAGTTCGTTTTGAACATGAAAAAAAGGATATGTCTAAACTTTACAAAATGCGGAAGAGAATGCTTCAGCAGAATAAAGATATCGATACTACCGATGCGATACTAAACGATGATGAAGTTTTGCTGTTTGGTGAAGAACGGCTGACAGACCTAAACAACAAACTGAAAGCGAAAGATCGGCGGCTATGCCGTGCTTCTATCACTTTTGTAATCAGTGCCGATTCAAAAGAAGAACTAGAAAATAGGGTAAAAGACCTAGAATTTTGTTTAGATGGCACTGATTTTAAAGTTTATCGATCTGTAGCCGACCAGCTGACACTTTTCAATCAATCACTCATTGGCAGTAAATATGCTTTCAAGTCGTTTGAACAGGTTGTGACAACAGGTTATATTGCTGATCTAGGTCTAAACCTTACTAAAAAGGTAGGGAACGAGTATGGTATGCCACTAGGACGTGTCATAACGTCTAAGAAGTTTAAAAGTGTTAAGCAGGCGTTAGCCTTCAGTACGAACATTGTTTGGTTCTACCCGAACCTAACGAAAAAAGATATTGAAGGATCAGTACACAAAAATGGTAACACGATCATTACAGGCCCCCCTGGCATGGGAAAATCAGTCCTCGTAAAAAACATTTTCTTATGGTCAACGTTTCTAGGTCAAAAGGTATTATACGTTGACCCCAAAAATGAGACAGAGCTATTCTTTGCTAAAGCATTAGAGAAATACGGCCACATTTCACACTTTAGAGAAATGTATAACCGTATAAACTTTATCTCTTTGTCTGAAGACGAAAAATACAGAGGAATCCTTGATCCACTAATCTTTTTACCTAAAGAACAAGGAATCCAAACGGCCCGAACTGTTCTTCACAGCTTAGCTGAAATTCACAAAGATAGCGCAACATTTAGCACTAAAAAGACGTTGATCAATGACTGCGTTTCTGAAGTAGCCAACGGATCAGGTAAAAAGAATCTTTCACGAGTAATTGAGATTATCCGTTCTCATGATCCTCAACTAGCGAATCTGTTATCGAGCTATAATATCGGCATATCTAAAGTGTTGATCGGTAACGATGATTCTACAGCTATTGATTTTGGAAACCAAATCAATGTTCTAGGTATTCAGGGCTTGAAGCTTCCTAGTCAAAAAGAAATTGAAGCAGATAAGCTAACAAATGAACAGATTTCCAGTAACGTTATTATGGAAGTGATCATGAAGCTTACGTACATTTTCTCAACGGATAAATCAGAAGACGCGTGTATTATCTTTGATGAAGCAGGAGCGATGGAAAATACTTCTCAAGGTAAGTATCTAATTGACGATAGTCTAAGAAAAGGGCGTGCGAATAATACCGATATCTACCTTGTTACTCAGGCATTTATGGACTACGACAAAGAAGATATGAAAGAATTGATTTCTTACAAATTCGCATTCAGACCAAATCAAGAGAAAGCACAAGAAAAAATTATTGAATTTTTTGATATGGAGCCAAACAAAAGTAATATGAAACTTTTAAAATCTCTTAAATCTGGTACGTGTCTTTTCCAAGATCATTTAGGCAGAAACCAAGCGATCGCCATTGATATTATGTTTGATTCATGGTTGACGGCTATCTCTTCAACGGCCAAAGAATCAGCTGATATTCAAACAGCTTTAGCAATGGAGCAAGGGAGGGCAAGCTAACATGAAGAAAAAGTTTATTTTACGATCGATCATTCTTGCCTTACTTGTTTTTTTAGTTTTTCCTGTATACAGTTACGCAGACAAATCTTCTAGTTTATCACCTAAAGATAAAATAGAAGAGCTACACGACGAGGTAGTAGAAGAAAAGGAAGCGTCCGAACCTATTGCTTTAGAAATTCCCAAAAATGATAGTGAACTTTATGAACGATATGAAGACAGTCAATTTCAGCTGATCACAAAAGAAGCAAAAGGCATAACAGGTATATTTATAAACATAAGTGGAGCGCTTAAAGAAATTGTCTTTGCAGGAATTGTAGCTACTGGACGTTTCAACACAGCAATGGTTGATTTCATGTTTAGTTACAATCTTGACGACAGCGTAAAAAAGCCGATTCTTGACATTACTTCAGGACTTGCCGGTGGATTGCTTTCACTTGCTGGTACGTTGGGTATCGCTAGTGTTGTTCTGGTAATGGCGCTTAAATACATTGCTGAACAGAATCTCAAAAAAATAGCTATTTTATTTTTCATGACAATTTCCTTATTTGTAGGTTTATTGATCCTGAAAGATAGCACAAAAACCGACAGCATAGCTGAAACCGTTGTAAATGTAGATAATTCGATCGAAACAGTGTTTATCACAGCAAACCCGACCTTTACGCAAGAGCCTACAGATAATGTACCAATGCCCGATGAAGGCACACCGACAGGCGGGTTAAAATCAGCTAGTGATCTGATTAGTTCAAAAGTCTTTCGTACAGGTGTTTACGAACCGTATCTACTATTTACTTACGGAACAGCAAACGAAGAAACGATACGAAAAAAGACCGTCAAATACAACGAAAAAGAATACGATCGGATCGGCATTCTTCTAGACAATGACTTTGACAATGAAAACAGCCGAAAAATTTTTGAAGCAGTGACAAAGTATGAATCTGAAGAACTGAAAAACAAAACGATCTCATGGAAAAACAACATGAGCCTTTTTGTTCAAGGGATATTCTATATAACCTTAAACATAGCACAAGGGATTGTCTACTTCCTTCTAAGTATGGTACGACTCATTTTAGTGCTATTGCGTTGGATCATGTTTCCACTCACAGCTATATTACTGTTTACAGCCTTTTTCAATTCAGGAGTAAATGTCTATAAAAATGTTGGTAAGGGGTTTGCTACTGTAATTGGTCTTAAAGCGATAGTATCGTTTGCGATGGTTTTTGTCGCTAGCTATATGAGCTTAGGCTACAGTGTTTCTTCAAAAGCAGATAATCCGTTTGTTAAAATTTTTATTATTTTGATCTATCTAGTTACCCCCGTAGGGCTTTATTTCTTCCGACATTTAATCGGTAAAATGATTACTGGAAACTTGAGTTTAAATGACATAGGATCGATTATACGCAATCCTTATCGTTCAGCAAGATTAATGAACAAAGCTAGCCGAGAACAATCTAAGCTAGCTAAAGAGCGCCGAAAACAAATGAAAGAAGATCGGAAAAAGAAGAAAAACGGCGGAGATAATGAAGATGATGACAACAACGAAGACAAGAATGCACCAAATCAACCTAAGAGCAGCGAGAACACAAGATCAGATAAGCGAACAGATGGTGAAACTGATTCAGATTCACCTGAACTAGACAAAGATGGTGAAGTTCGTGAAAATGTCCAAAGTATGAGGCGTTATAGAACGGAGAAACCTGAAAAAGAAGTAACGCCAAAATCAAATACACCTCGCTTCAGTAATCTAAGAAGGGAAAAAGCCAACTCTAACACAGAGAAAAATCGTTCTAAGGCTGGCGAAAAACTAAACGATTTGCACGAAAACAGCCGTTATCAGGATATGAAAGAGAAACGTGATCAACCTGAAAGACAACACGTAAAACGCCAAGCACACCAACGAAACGCACAACGACAACAGGAACAATTAAGAGTTTCAGCCGTTGGCCGATCGCCTAGACGTTCAGGGCAAACAACCAGTCCAAAACAAGGAGAGTTCCAACGTAATGCAGGAAACACACACAAGCAATCAAATGCTCGATACGAACCGAAGAAACAAAAGACAGAAATACAACCAAAAGCAAAATGGCGTAAACCTAGTAGCAGTCATACAGTATCACCTAAAACGCCTAAAGCTTCAGTAGCACCCAAAAATACAACTAGAATGCAACAATCAAGAAAACAGACTGCACCAACACCAAAACGAACAGGAGTGAATCGTAGACGTGTTTAATGAAGAAGATCCAAACGGTAAATTCTTTGAGAAGAAACAGAAGAATAAACCGAAAGAGAAAACAAAATACGAAAAAATGGTACTTGCTTTTATAGCAAGTATCCTTTTTTTATATCCGTTTGCCTTTGTGGGACTACCTTTAGCTTTCTTAGGCTTGTGGCTTGATAAAAGAGATCAGGATAACCACATAGAAGATATGGACTACAAAAGCTTTCTAGAGCGTCATACATTGGGTTTAGGAATGGCAACGTTCTTACTATTTGCTATAAACTCACTAATTTTTGTCTTAGTAATGCCAAGAGGCTATTTCTCGGCCTACCTACTGTTTCCGTTCAATTTGTTCCAAAATACACTCGTTTTTAACTATGAAACTGTAATCGCTTTGATCATAGGTAGCATTCCAGTAACCGCATTATACTTAACAATGTATTCTTTCAGTGGTAAACGAAGAGTTCAATCTAAGTCTGATAAGAGAAGAGCGATAAAAGAATCTGCTTCATACAAAAAACGTTTGGCGAACAAGTTTACGCTATCTGAAGAGGAAACGAAAGAATACAACCGAGCGTTTTTAGAAGCCAAAAAGAACAATGATTTTGAAACATTAAATGAACTAAAACAATATATTTTCATTGGTACTGACGAGTTCGGAAACTCCTATTTCATGACCTTCAAAGAGTTCAATCAACATGGGATGTTCGTTGCTACCACAGGTGGTGGGAAAACAACAGCACTTGAATTAATGATCGAGCATTGTGCAAAATTTGATATACCTTGTCTTGTTTTAGACGGTAAAGGGGCCAAAGATACACTTGTTGCCACGCAAAAAATTGCAGGCTTACAAGGTAAAACAGTCTGTAATTTCTCAGACAAAGGAACCGTTTCGTATAACCCAATCAAGCAAGGAAACTCAACAGGAATTAAAGATAAGTTAGTCGAGTTAGCAAAAACCGAGAGTGTTTATTATTCGGCTGCCAGTGAACTATTGATCATGAACACCATACAGTTAATTGATCATTACAAGATCCCGCGTACATTTAAACAGTTTTCAAATTATCTATTGCCTAGAAATGTTTTATTACTTTTCGCTGATGAAATTCTTTTATTGAAGCCTGATTTGTTCATTTTTGAGGTAGAAAGTAAACCAAAGAAAGAACCTAAAAAAGAATCAAAAAAGAAAAAAGAGAAGGAAGAAGAAGACGATTCAATTTCACAACTTGACGAGGATCTTCAGCAATTAGAAGACGAAGTAATCGCTCATGAAGAAACAGAATATGTAACGCTTGATCCTGAAACAATAGATTTAGAACAGCTATATGGTGTTCTAAGGTATTCAAGAGAGTTACTCAACACTCGTAGCTTAGAACTGTTTAATCAACTGTTTACCCGTTACGAACACAAGAAGAACCCGTTCTATTTGTATGCGACGTCGGAGAACTTGCAAACACAAATCAACATTTTAATGGATAGTGAAGTAGGGCGTTTGTTTGATACTGAAGGTAATTCAAATGAACTCGATTTACTAAATGCAACACGCAACGGTGATATCGTTTATGTCTCTTTAAACGGCCTGATCTATTCAAAATTTATTAAAACAATGGCACAGTTTATCGTTTCAGATATCAATTTCTTAGCGGCCGAGCGATACGAAATATCCGAATCATTTCCGTTTGTGGTCCTTTTTGATGAACCGTCAGCGTACCTTACAGACGGCTTTATTGACACAGCGAATAAGACTAGAGGGGCGGGAGTACATGCAATCTTCTCACCTCAAACACTCGCTGACATTGACAAAATAGATCCACTAATCACTAAACAATTAATTGGAAACGTGAATACTTACTTTGTCGGACAAACCAATGAAGCGACCGAAGTTGATTACTGGTTGAAGCTTTTTGGAACGTATGACGATATAGAAGTTACGTCAATGATTGAACAACAGAGCGGTTATTCAGATGTAAATAAATCCGATTGGGTAGCTGAAAGAGGAACTAAAAGAAACGTTGAGAACTTCATTGTCACAGGACAAACCTTGCGTGATCTACGTACAGGTGAGTTCATAATTTATCGTAAAGGAGCAAATACTCGTGAACCAATCCGAAAAGTTTATCTGCGGAAAGTATCATAAAAGAGGGAAAGCATTATTTGTTTCCCTTCTTTTTTTATCTTCTTTTGTGCTTTTATCATGTAGCAAAGCTAATGCTGTTCAGCACTCAACACTAGACGAAGTAATGAACATAAGAGATAAAGAAGTGATTATCTACTTAGCACGTGATGATTGCCCAACTTGTAAGAAAACGGATCAGCAGTTGAAAAAAGTTACTGCTGGATCACAACCTAGCATATACAGAATAGAGACAAAAAAAGAACCAAATAGAGAACTTCTAAACAAATTAATTCAAGAGCAAAACATAAAAGAAGTACCTACTTTTTTATCAAAAAAGAACGATAAAGTATTCAAGGTCAATTTAAAAATGGACCAAAAGAAACCCACTTTTCAGAGATTGAGTGAAGATTGAGTAGAGATTGGGTGGGGATTGACTGAAGATCGAGTGCGGGGGGCGCCCTGCCCCTATCCATTGGTATTAAAGCGTTTCTGCGCCTAATTTGATTTTGACCATTATCTCCCAACGTAGTCTGACGACTACTTATGAGAGATAATGGTCAAAATCAAATTAACTACGAAACAAAATAAATGGATAGGGGCAGGGCAAAGGAGAAGTTAGGATAATAAATATAAATAATAATAAATAATAAAGGGCATGTGTGTGGTGTGCGTGTGGCTGTCGAAAGAACGTGACAGCACACGCACACCACACACACAAAGATCAACTACCTTCCGTCCTTCAATCATGAAGGAAACTTCTGTCCCCTCTAATCCCCACCTGTTCACTGGGGAGGAATCAACCCCTAGCGCCTACGCCCCAGTGTCCTTGGGGCTGTCTTAAAAGAGGGGATAATCGTTCCCTATGGCTACGCCATAGAAAACGATTATCAAGGTGGAATTAGAAATAAATTTCTAATTCAAGAGCATTTAGTAATTGGCAAAAATCGTGCCAATTAAAAGAAAGGAGATACGAATGAAAGCTTTACTCGCTCATTACTATATACGCTCGTTTTCATATCGAAATACTGACTTAATTATTTTATCTTTGCTTCATGAACTACGTATCATGACAGCAAAACAAATTCACGTCATGCTGAACTTTGAATATGAAATATCGCTTCAAAATGTTCAAAAAAACTTAACTGAATTACGCAGAAATGAACTGATAGGCCGCATCAAATCAGAAACAGATAGAAAGACTTTTTGTTACTACTTAACAAAAAACGGTCATAACAATATTGGTGGTATGTATTCATTTCCAAAAGTTCCTGAATACAATCTTAACCACCACTTGATGGTAACTAATGCTTTAATTGATACTTTTAAAATTGTTGGCCAGCAGCCACATTTAAAAGTAGTTCAAACAGAGCGACGGCAGGCTTATGAAATAAAAGATTTTAACAAAGAGATGAAGGGTAGAGTTTTTAGTGTAGCTGATTTTCTTTTCCGTTTTCGTGCGAAAAATCGACGAGATATAAACTGGTATTTTGAAATAGAGTTGTCTTCAAAAACGAAACGACGATATTTGCACGGAATTTTTCCAAAATATATTCGAGATTTAGAAAAAAATCCTGAAGCACATTTGTTTTACGTGACACCTAGTCATTACATTTTTGAAGAATTAGAACGTTATAAGGAATACTTTGTTCAAAAATCAAAAAATAAAAATATAGAAGAAGTATTTGATCGACTTCATATTATTCCACAGCCTAAATTTAAAGAAGAACTAACTAGATTAGCTAAAAATGATTTATTTATTAACTGGTGAAGGAGGAAGACTGATGAAAGAGGAAACAATCGCACTCCATTTTGAAAATAATGAATTAGCAGCGATATCCGAAGCTATTTCAGAATGTAAAAAAAATCTTGACTCTTCAAGGGACTTAACAGACTTTAACAATGCTGAGAATAAGATCGAGAATGCACTATACAATTTAATGATTAGTGAAATGGAAGATGAAGGGAGCAGCTAATGAGACGGATGGAAAAAGAATTCAACAAAATTTTTCTAAAATATCAAAACGAATTAGAAAAATTTGGAGTATTAGATACGGAGCAAGCAGAAAATCAAAAATGGTGGGCTAGAGACACGATCGCAAAAGATTGTGATTTGAATCTTGATGTTAAGAGGCTTTGTTTGATGGGACGAGTTGAGATTAGAATGTATTACGACGGAACATTCGGTCTGAGCAAGGAATGTGTGCCATTTTTTGTCAATGATCTGGTTTCTTTACAAGGCGTGATGAAGTATTTCTATGGAACACCTTTTGAACTTCATTTTAGGAAAATTAATAAGCTTGACTTTGTTCGTTATGAAGTGTCTATACCAGAAATTAAGGCAAATAATTTCAGAAAATTAGAAATCTACATTGAGCAGATGAACATTAGCTTACATGAAATCGATAAACATTGTCACTATGATTAACAGCTGTTCAAATGAAAACAAAAAGATAAGGAGAATAAAATCTATGAATGACAGAATTAGTGATGATGAACTAATTGTAAGACTTAAAGAATTAGGTACGTTTTATCATTTAAATTCAGACAGTGACGAAAAAGACTATCGTTTTACATTAAATTTACATGATATGCACACACCATATAACGGATACAATGACTTCACCTTAAATGATGATGCTAGCTTTTCAGTTGGTGGCTATACCACAACAATCGATATAAATGTGATCGAGGAACGTCATTACAATTATGACGTTGGATTATGTAGCTATGGCTTTGCGGTTACAGAGTTAGACGAATTAAGAAAATTGATTTCTATTGTATATGGTTCAAATTTTTCAGTGGAATTACAACGAATCGATGTAGGCTGGGTGAGGTACGAAGTCAAGCTATCCATGTTGAAATGTCACAACGAATACGACTTAGAAATAAATATTAGAGCACTAAGACATATAATAGTCCAAATTTTGAACCAAGTGAAATTACAAGGAAGTTTTTAAAAATAAATAAACGATGAACATTGCAGCTATGATTAATAGCAATTCAAATAAAAAGATTAAGAGCGGTCCCTAGAAAAATCTAGGGATCATTTTTGTTAAGGTCATTCATTCGATCCTGAGCCTTTTTCAATTCTTTTTCGGTTGTCTGTAACGGACAGTTGCTTTTTTAGGTTATAGCCTATTTTTAGCCATTTGAAAAGGGTATATGAACTCACGTTGTTCGCCCTGTTCAACTGCCTAAAAATAAGCTAGGGCATAACCTAAGCAAACGCCCGAACAGACTATGCGAAATAGAAACCTATTGAAAAACAGGAGAGTTGCAGTCGCTCATTCAAACACAAAAATTAAAGATCGAAAGAGCCGCCACTCACGCCTGTCGAAATAGGTTTCCAAAAACGAAAAGGACTGGTGAACATGAAAAAAGACTTTAAACAAGAAATCGTAAAAGAAATAAAACGGCTATCAGGAAAGAAGAACGTATCGCAAATATATTTTGATTGGGTTCATATCATGGCATACACACTTTCAAATGGTGCAGATAAGATTCAATTTAGAAAGCGTGAGGATGCCTATTTAGAGCTTATAAATCAATACAACAAAAAAGAAGTAGAAGTATTTACGAAATGTTTTGCGCTTCTTATAGAAGCATTGGAATACAAAATGCATGACTGGCTCGGCGATATTTATATGGGACTTGAAATCAGTAATAAAAATGCAGGTCAATTTTTCACACCTTACTCTGTATCGCTATTGATGGCAGAAATAACCTTTACCAGTAGTGAGGAAAAATTGAAAGAAAAAAACTGGATAGGATACTATGAGCCTTGTTGCGGAGCTGGAGGTATGACCATTGCGTTTGCGGAAGCAATGCAAAAGAAAAAATATAACTTTCAAACGCAGCTCGTTGTCTGGTGTGAGGATATAGACGAGAATTGCTTATTAATGACATACGTTCAACTGTCGTTATTGGGCATAAAGGCGATTTGTAAAGTGAAAAACAGTTTATCACAAGAAGAATTTTCAACATGGTACACGCCGTTTTATATCTATTTTCCGCCTAAACTTGAGAAAAAAGAGGAAACATTGGAAAAAGTGGTTGAACAGGTAGTCGAGCAACAAGAATTAACCGGAGAAATAGAACAACTAGCCTTATTCTAACTACATAAACTCTCTTTGGTAGGGGCTAAAGAGAGTTTTTAAATCATAAAGACCAGGATAAAAATAGCACGCTATTTTTCTTCAGGAAGGTCAAGTTCAAAACATAGATCAAAAGCATTAAAATTTCAGAGCGATTTTATCGTTATTCAGACTTTCTTTGATGTGATCCTTTTTACCTAACAAGGCTACTTACTATCGGCGCAGGCGCTTATACACTTTTCATATTCAGAAAAAAAGGGGCGTAAATAAATTGAAGAAACGCTGGCGCAAACAATTTTTTTACTACAGCACTCCCTTTTTTTTTGTCTATTTCAAGTGTTTGGCATAAGCACGCCGATAGTAAGCAGTTAGGTAGAAATGGATCTAAATTCAATCAAAGAAAGGGCTGAAATCTAATAACAATAAAATTGAAATTTTTAAAACCTTATCCGCCTCCTGACACACGTTGGCAAAAATGAATTTTGAAAAACACATAGAAAGAGTGATGAAATATGGATTCAGTTTATGAAATTTTGAAATTAAAGCAAGAAATAATCGTTCGTGAAGATTTTGCCCCTATGAACGCAAATTCGATTTACAGTGTTGCACGTTGGTTACAAGAAGAAATAGGACATGATGCACAAGAAAATGTAGTTGTCTTGTGTTTGGATACTAAAAGAAACGTAGTTTGTTACTCTACAGTGCATAGAGGAACCGTTAATCAATCACTTGCACACCCAAGAGACATATTCCAACGTGCGCTACTTTCAAATACTAATTGTTTTATAGTTGCCCATAATCACCCGTCAAACAATCCTAGACCTAGTGAGACTGATACGGAATTTACAGGTAGAATCAAGAAATGTGGGGATTTATTAGGTATCAAGCTACTTGACCACGTGATTGTCGGGAAAGACACCTATTTTTCCTATAGAGAAGATGGTTACCTCGTGTAAGAAGCTCATATCGAGTGCTTTCAAAAAGCGTGAAAGCACTCGAAAATAAAGAACAGAGGAGAGAAAGAGCATGACAACGAAAGAACAGGCTGTTTCAAAGATGGAAGTTGAACTATTGGAAGAACATTCAGAAATCGAACAAGCACTATTTGATTGGCTTATTGAACAAGAGGACGAGGAACTATTCAAAGGCATTTTAGAAAAAGAAAAAAGTCTTGTAAACGCTAGACAATACGCCTACAATCAAGCGTTTAAAATTCAAGTTGGCGGGTGTGCAGTCGTGAAAAAAGAAGATGTTTACGCATGGACGGCGGAATATTTCAAAACGCCAATGGTTGTAGCAACACAAGGCAAGCTCACCAAAGAGAAAAAAGTGGAGAAACCAAAACAAAAATGCGAAAACCATGTCAAAAAAGTCGAAAAAACAGAAGAAGAACCGAAAGAAGAACTGATGAAAGGGGAGCAATTAGATTTGCTAGATTTCTTATGATGAAAAAAACGCCGAATGAGTATTATAAAAATAGACTGACACCACCAAAGGCTTTCTTTGAGTGGTGTTACAGTCAAATGCCAACGTACGTATGGAAAAATAAAGAGAAAACGATCATTGCTTCAGATAGAAAACACGATTTTATCAAAGAGAAGCGCTTGACAAAAAACTCTCGTTTAACTTTTTTTGATAAAAAGGAAACCTTTGAAATTATTTTATCAACGAGCAAACGCATTGAGCGCCAATTCTATGAGGTATTTTCACTTTTTGACAATGGGATACAATATTTTGAGGTTAGATTATTGAATTTACACGTATTCACAAACAATGCATACATTAAAATCCATAGAGAAAATGAAGAAAACTATACTTTTGGACTGGCACCTGTAGTCGGTATGTTCAATTATTACGCTCAGCCGAGCCGATACCCAAATAATTGGGTAGAGCGATTAGAACGTGTATCAGAGCTAAAATACATCAATTTAGAAGAACTATCAGTTGACCTGTTGCAATGGTATTATCGCTATCGAGATAGAATTGAGATGATTCAAAAAATGGGAGCTAAAGGAATTGAGAAAGAATTTAATCAAGGACGGCTTGATTTTAGGATTGTGACGATGAACTGGTTAAAACGTTGGAAATTATATCTAAGAAATTCAACTCATACGTTTAGTGATGTACGGTTGAAACAAAAAATCGAGCAATTAGGCGGAAAGTTCGTAGAAGGAATTGAACCATATTTATCAGAATGGGACATTGAAAAACTTCCAAAAGAAATGAGTTTAGTCCGTTTTCAAAATTATTTAATCAGACAAGAAAAATCTTTTGGCTACTATAAGGACTATATCGGAATGTTAGAGGACTTAAAACGAGAAATTACGAACAAACGTCGGTTCCCTAAAAATCTAGCAGAAGCGCATGACGAGGCGGTAGATACACTAAACGCCCTAGAGCATGAAGCTGTACGTGAAGAATATGAAATACGCAAAAAAGAGCTGTCAGAACTAGAACTGACCATTGATAATTTTGTATTTGTGTTACCTTCTAATGCCAACGAATTGATTAAGGAAGGACGAGCATTAAAGCATTGTGTAGGTGCTTCAAGATATATCAACGGACATGCGGAAGGCACAACAACGATTGTTTTTGTTAGAAGAAAGGAAAAAATGAATGAATCATTTTTTACGATTGAATACAAAAAAGGAAAAATAAAGCAATTACAAGGCGTTAAAAATGAAGAAACGGTTCCTAAAGAACTAGAAGAAGCAAGTGAGAAATGGCTTAAAAGAGTAAATCAACTGATGGAAAAAGGAGGGCAACAAGTTGCCTGATGTTCACAAAGAAAAAGACTATCTTAGTTAGAGCCTAAGATAGTCAACTGAAAGCGTTGTTCGTTTGTTCTGTTGTTAATTGTACCAAATAATATCGGAACAATCAACAACAGAAAAACAACACTGAAAGGAATGTGAAGGATCATGTATCAAATCAAGGAAGAACAAGGCGAATTTGTCGTGTATTGCGGCGGAAAGGAGATTGCTCGTTTCGGAAGCGAGAGAGAAGCGGAAAAATTTTTAACAAAGGAAACGGAATATTCTATTCCGCAAGAAGGAAAAAATACATTTTCTATTATTGACTAAAAGAATAAACCCCAGGATCTAAAGATCAAAGGTCAAAAGCAGGCACTAGGTAAACCTAGTGCTTATTTTTGTCAAACCCAATCATTCGTTCCTTCTCTAGCGCTTTTTTACGTTTCCATTTCGATAGGCTGTAAAGTTCGTCTGCTGAAAGGCGGTTATAGCCCATTTTTAGCCCGTTGAAAAGGGTATATGAACTCACTGCGTTCGCCCTTTTCAACGGGCTAAAAACAGGCTAAGGCATAACCACAGCAAACGACCTAACAGCCTAAACGAAATGGTAACTAAACTAAAAAAAGAAAGGAGTAGTCGCTCATTCAATGACAAAAATAAAAAGTCAAAAGATTCCAGCTTCACTCCCAAAACGCCTGCCGAAATAGGTTTGAAAATCAAAAAAATAAAAAAGCGAAAGAAGGAAATCAGAATGTTGAAAGAAAAAAGTATTGTAGTTATTGTCGAAAATGAAAAAGAAGTTTTGTACAAGGTTGACTGTATTCCTTATACCTATCTTGCAGATTGTACAGCATATCACGCAGAATTAGGATTTTTTCAAGGGTGTTTAAATCCCCACGAAAACTATCCTTTAGCAACAGGTGAACAAGAATCGGAGTTTGAAAATGCCTTTTCTGATTTATTATCTGAAATTGAGAATCCAATTACTAAATTTAGATTTTTAGACTATCGAGTAAAAAAAATTCTAGGGGTTGATTATACATTTACAGCGATAAGCAGAACAAAACAAGGCTTAAAAGTAAAAGCTATAACACGTGACACCAATCCACTTGTTAGTGTTGAAAAGTTTGAAGAAATAGTTCTTCAAATACATGTTGATGAAGAAAAGAAAGAAGAATTTGTTCATATATTCGGAATAAAAGTTTATGCTTCTCAATTTTCATATGGATCTTGAAAGCTGATTACTCAAAAGAAAGGAGAGATTGTCTAATGAATGAACAAACAATTCAAGGGCTATGGTCAGCAAGCACAACGCTTGCGAACCATGACCCACTAAACAAACAAGAATCGGAAGCGCTACGCTATTTACTTGACCAGTTGTTAGGAACGCTGGTACCTACACCGCAAGAAGTGAAACGTTACAAAGAATGTAAAAATTATTTAGTTAAGTGTGAAAGTGAGACACAAAAAGACTATTTTGAACCAACAGTTTTGCAGTACGAACAGAAATATTCACTAGTAAATTAGGAAGGATTAATTTTAATGGAACAGATGATTGAAGTTAAAAAGACACAGTTAGAAAGTGTTTTGACACTATTGGAGCGAGCAGAGTATCTGCTCCCCGATACTGATAGCCGAGTGATTGACTACAGACAAGAAGTGTTGAACATTAAAGAGTTACTAAAATCAGACAAAGTCTAAAAAAATAGAAAAGAGGAATTTATTTATGATTAACAATGTGGTATTAAATGGACGTTTAACAGAGGATTGCGATTTGCGTTATACAGGGAGCGGTAAAGCAGTTGGCAATATCACAATTGCAGTCAATCGTGATTTTACCAATCAGCAAGGGGAGCGTGAAGCTGATTTTATCAACTGCGTTGTTTGGGGAAAGCCTGCTGAAACGTTTGCCAATTACACAAGAAAAGGGTCTTTGGTCAGTGTGGCGGGACGTTTACAGAGCCGGAACTACGAAAATCAACAAGGGCAAAAGGTATATGTTACAGAGGTAGTTGTCGAACATTTTGACTTTTTAGAAAGTAAGGATCAATTAGAATTTCGTGAACAAAAGAGACGAGAGCAACAGCAACAGGGTGGTAATACGCAACAAAATCAACAACAAAATCAGCAAGATTACAATAATGCTGCAAATAATATCGCCAACAGTCAACAGCAGCAAGCACAAAATAATCAGCAAAACTATAACACTCAACAAAATAATAATATGAATAATCAACAACAATCACCTCAAAATAACAATGGTACAAATCAGTATGGCGGTAAAAACTACCAACAATAACAAGTAATGAGGGAGAAAAAAATGACTATTTTCTATTGTGAAGCTAGATTATCTACGATCAGGAAAAAAAGTGATGTTTCAGAAATATTAGGGTTGCTTAGAAAACAAGATACTTCCATTCGCTACTTTGCGAATGGAAGCACAGTAAAACTGGAGCCTTCCCAAAACATAGACCGAACCAATTCATTTGACTACACTCAGCTTCATTCGATGAATCCACTCTTAAATGTAACGATTGTTTTATCTGAAGCTGAAGCAATTGATCAGCTTTGGAAAGAACGAAAATACTATAACATGCAGGGGAGAGAATAGAATGAAGTACCTATTTAAAAAATGGTGGCTACTACTTTTAGTAGCTACCGCCCTATTAGGGGCGAGCTGTTCTACTCAACAAGTAGATGATGCCAACAAACTAGATTTAAAGGCAAAAAAAGATGAACTCGTCAGCAAATTTTTTGGTAGTCAGTCGGAAGAGCTACAAAAAAGTGTTCTTATTCCAGTGCAACTAAGTAGCCATGTGGATGGTGATACAAGTAAATTTTTGTTAAATGATCAAGAAATAACGGTTCGATATCTATTGATCGATACGCCTGAAACGGTAAAACCGAATACACCTGTTCAGCCGTTTGGATCTGAAGCAAGCGACAGGACAAAAGAATTGCTTGAAACTGCTTCAGTAATTGAGATCATGCTCGATAAAGGAAATGAAAAAGATAAGTATGATCGTGTTTTAGGGTACGTTTTTATCGATGGCGAATTACTTCAGGACATTTTAGTTCGTGAGGGGCTTGCTAGAGTGGCTTATGTTCATGAACCTAGCACTACATATTTACAACAGCTGGAACAGAGTCAGGAGCAAGCGAAACAGCAAGGTATAGGTATTTGGAGTATAGAAGGTTACGTTACAGACAGAGGATTTCAAGAATAAATAGGGGGAGAGATAATGGAAACATTTATTGTTTACGATATGCATGAAGATGGAAAACACAGAGGCGGTAAAAGAATTGTTGGAACAGCTGAAAATTTAGCTTCTTATATTTATAGAATAGAAGATACTCACCGATGCATAGTAACAGATACTGGAGATAATTTGATTTTAGATACGTTTGGAAACATGATCAATAATTGCTTAGACAAGTCGCTATTAAATCAGCTTTTGCCGATTTTGATGCCATATCAGATGGGAAATGTTGATGAATCAGACATTCCAGAGGTTATTTATAAATAACCTCTGGAAGATCGCTTACTGGAAGGAGAAAATTGGCATGAACACAACAGAAATTGAAAAGGCTTTAAATCTTTTAGGAACTGTAGAAGATGATTCTAATAGGATAATTGAAAATTACAAAAAGGAGATGCCTCATTCCTATTTGCTCTATGAAAATAAATATAATGATGTTTCTGACGACACCATTTGTATTGAAGTATATTCAAATGGATCTTATGTAGTAACAAACGATGATATACCCTACACTTGCTATTCAAAAATAAAGTTACAGGAGTTAGAAGTCTTTTTTAAAAATACACCATTTCTTTTGGATGTTCCACCTGTGGAACAAGAAAGGTATCCAGTTCCTGTTTCAGTTACTGCAAGAGCGAATAATTTGAACGAAGTTGCTGTATTGATAAAAACATTTAGAGAAATCAATGACAAGGTTCTAAAGGAAAAAGTAAAGAAAATCAAAGGTAATGATGGACAGATATATCTTGATCGGATTGATTAATAATGACGGTTTTTAGGACAAATAAAAAAGGAGGGAATGCGATGTCTGAAATAAGATTAGATAGTCCAATTTTGACTGTTCATGTTGGAGATAATTCAGGATTAATTGAAAATGTATCAAATCTTTACTTTTCTGAAGGTGACAGCATTGCAGATGTTACTTTCGGACGTGGGGTGTTTTGGAGAAAAGTTCCTTCAAATAGATTCAGGATAATTGGATCTGATCTGAAGACAGGTATTGACTTCAGGCACTTACCCTATGAAGACAACTCTTTTGATCACAGTGTCATTGATCCGCCTTATGCACGCATTTCAAATTTACCTGGTATGGTTGATTGCTACAATACAACTCGTTACACAACACATGATGGCATTATTTCTCTTTATGAAGAAGGGATTCAGGAGTTGAAAAGGGTAACCAGGAGAAATGGCTACATTCTTTGTAAGTGTCAGGATGAAGTACACGGATGTAAACAGAAATGGTCACATATTGAGATTCATGATTTAGCTATCAAATTAGGATTGTATCCAAAAGACTTGTTTATTTTGGTAAATCAAAAGACTCCAAAGATTAATAATAAACAGCAACACGCTAGAAAAAATCACAGTTATCTTTGGGTCTTTCAAGTTAAATGAAAGGGGAAAAGGAATGAAACCTATATTAGATATGTGCTGCGGTGGTAGAATGTTTCATTATGATAAAGAAAATCCAAACGTAGAATTTGTTGACAATAGAATTTATTTTGAACAATTTTCAGATCACGCAATAGATGTAAATCCAACTACAGTAGCCGATTTTCGTGATCTTCCGTTTGAAGATAATAGCTATCATTTAGTCGTGTTTGATCCGCCGCACGTTTCATATGCAGGAGAAGATTCATGGTTAAGGAAAAAGTATGGAGTTTTAAATAAAGATACTTGGCAGCAAGACATAGCAAAAGGATTTGATGAAGCAATGAGAGTTCTGAAACCTTTTGGTACACTGGTTTTTAAATGGAATGATGTACAATATGCACCAGCTGAGATTTTAAAGTGTATTCCATATCGTCCTATATTTCTACAAAAAGTGACAAAGACAGCAAAAGGAACAAGAACGCACTGGATGGTCTTCATGAAAATGGAATCAGAAACTGAAAGGATCACCTAGAAATGATCCTTTTGTTTTTTCTCTTTTGTGTAAAATTTGAGTATAGCTAAATTTGATTCTACCAGAAGCTGGTATTACTAGTTTTTCAACGTTCATTTTGAATGAAAACTAATTATAGAGTACAATCGAGATAGGGCTAATGTCCGACTTTAAAAGCGTGGGAAGACACTATAATGAAAATTGTAGTGTCTTTTCATATTTTCAAGTAATCTTACATAACTAGCTAATATCAAATGAAATTTAGCAAATAACACATTTTTACTAATATATTGTTATTCAATTGTGTGGTATAGTTAATCTATTATTACAAAAGGAGCTTACAATGAAAAAAAGAAATAGTATAATCGTTATAGTATTATGTTTGTTAGTGTTCCTAGGATTAGGAGGGAAATATTACATGGATGAGAGAAAGAAAGATCAAGAAAAAGAGTTAATTGAAATAGAACGTCAGTCAGTAATTGTATTAAAAAATACTTTTAGTGATATTAAAGAGGTAAACATAGAAAAAACTGGACATAACAAAGCAACTGGCTCCTATAGGATGTTTGTAGACGTTACTGGTAATAATGGAGAGACTGCAAAATTCACTTACAGTTTTTGGAAAGAACGAGATGAGATAGGAAGCTATGGTATTGTTAATAGCAATGTTCAAAAAGAAGGGATAACGGCTTCTAAAGTAAAAGTTACTTATTCAGACGGCAAAGAAGGTGAAGTCTGATGGCAACTGAGAAAGAGTATAATGAATTGAGTGATATGGTTTATTGGTTAGATCCAAAGCATGAAAGCTATGATCCTTCAATTACTGAAGGCAGTTTCCAAAATATTGGTGGGAAAACATACCAGATTCTAAAAATTAAAACAGAACCAAGTAATGGAATGCAGGCTATGGCGGTAGCTCCTTTAAATTCAAACGGTTATCCGGATACAACTCAGCTGACAGTTGCCTATGCAGGCACTAATTTCGGTGGCGATTGGCGAGATGTTGTAACCGATGCTCAAACTGTTGGTTTAAGTATGAAACAAATGGGTTGGAATCCTGGTCAAGCTGTTTCAGCTCAGGAATTTGCAGATTGGATCAAATTAACGTACCCTGATGCGGTGGTTACAACAACGGGTCATTCATTGGGGGAGTATTTAGCACTTATGATTGCTGCAGAAAATGAATGGCGAAACGTTGGCTTCAACGGGCCAGATCCATACGGCATACTTTCTCCAGATGCTAAAGAGTGGGTCAAGAATAATCCGGGTATGCTGACAAACTATCGAAACTTTGCTGATTTGATTGGAAATCTAATGGGAAATGGAACAGGCGCAGAAATAATGATAGGGTATACGAAAGGGAGCCCAGGGAATCCCTTAGAGGCCCACGCTTTGACCTTATGGAAATTTGATGAAGACGGACGTTTGAGAATTCCTGATACTACATATGTTTCAATGGATGGTCAGCAGCTAGAACAAAATCTAATGAGTAAGTTTGTAACGAGTATGTATTTACTGAAGACTTTAGAAGCAAAGCTCAGAGCAAGTGGCGGTGGACTGTCCGGTACAGAGGAAATCTATCTAGATGCTACATTAGCTAGATCGATTGTGACAACAGCTTCTAGTCTATTGAAAGTCGCCATGAGTAAAGTAATTACGCACTATCAAGGAGAAATGGATAAAACAGAAGAATTATGGAATAATTTTTTAACTAAAGCTCGAGGGGCTTCTTCTGAACTATCTGAAACTGAGATGGAAAGTGAATTGTCCGCAGTTGGCTTCACTAAGGATAGAATTGTGAATAGAGCAAATGAACAATACCAGCAAAAGATACAAGAAGCCAAAGAAGTAGGAGAAACGTTTGACACGTTCGTTTCCGAAATAAATAGTAAAATTTCAGCGGTTGTTCAACAGGATCAAGATTTAGCAAGACAACTTCAGTTTTAAACGTATCGGAGGACCACTATGGATGAAGAAACTATTATAAACTCATATCGAGCGACACGTCAATCACTTGAAGAACAAGAGGATGAACTAAAGGCTGCACGGAAAAAAGGGGAGTATCTCTTAGAGGATTCTTTACAAGAGCTTTCTTATATTCTGAAAGATTTAGCATTGGACGGGGAACCCTTTAATCAAGCAAGACGTAAAATGGAAAACGAAAACCACCATTTTCTAGAGGAATTAGAAAATGAAAAGCGTATATTAAAGCAAAAAGAAGAAGCAGCAGAAAATACCTATTACACTCAGTTAAAGAAGCTTAGAGAAGAAACACAAAATATAGGAGAAGAAACATGACGGATTTAATAGATGAATTATTAAAAAAAATACGAAAAAGGTACCAGGCTGCAAGTGTTCGAGCCATTGGAATGGCTGGGGTACAAAATAGTGAAAACAATCAAAAAAATGCTGAGAAAAAAGGAAAGGTTATCCTAGAAGAAGCGAAGACTTCACTTTCAAGAACGACAAGTTCCTTAGAAGGGTCAATCAAAGGACAATTTGGAAAATCAGTAAAAGAAGCGTTTGACAAGCAAGAAAAGAAATTAGACAGTTTAGGTGATTAGAATAGATACAACAAAAAATGAGAACTTCCCCAACTAAAAATATATGAAGAAAGTCAAAACGAATTGTTTTGACTTTTTAATGTTCAATAGAGTATACCGTATTGGGTTCTTTTGCATATGTGAAAAAGACTGATATAATAGGATTCAGAAATACCCAATAGAGTTGCCCAAAATAGGTGGTGTAAAAATGGATCTAAAAGTCGGAACAGAGATTACAGCAGAAACAATTTTTGAAAAAGTAACCACAGGAATAGTGACCTCTATTTTAGAAAAAAGTGTAGTGATTGAAAATGAGATTGGCCGTCATGTAATAAAAAAAGAAACCCTCCAAAAGATGGGGTATCTAATAACTTCTCCAAAGCAGATAGATAACACACTGATTTACATAGAACCTAATAGAGATGGACGGTGGAAAGGTGACTAGAATTGGTTATGCACGTGTGAGCAGTAAAGATCAAAACATTGACCGGCAATTAGTTGCTTTAGAAGACGTTTCTAAGGTCTTTTTAGACAAATTGAGTGGACGTGACACGGATCGTCCACAGCTACAAGCAATGTTAGAATATTTACGTGAAGGCGATGTTGTTGTTGTGACGGAGTTGGATCGGCTTAGCCGGAAGAATAAAGACTTAACCGAGATCATGAATCAGATCCAACAAAAAGGAGCGACGTTGGATATTCTTAATTTACCAACAATGAATGGAATAGAAGATGAAAACTTGCGCCGGTTAATCAATCACTTGATTATTGAATTGTATAAGTACCAGGCGGAGTCTGATCGAGAAAGAATCAAAGAACGGCAGAAACAAGGGATTGCATTAGCAAAAGAAAAAGGGCGGTACACTGGAAGAAAACCATTATTTGAAAAAGATAGTGAACGACTTCAGTGGGCATTTGATCATTATATGAATGGCGCTACTGATAAAAAAGTAGCAGAGTTGACAGGGATTAGTCGTGAGACCTTCAGACGTTACCGAATAAAGTATGGAATCCAACGAAAAAAGAAAGATACGCAGCTGTAATTATGATATACTAATCATTGTAGAAAAGTGAAAAGATGGTTGGCTAAATCTCTTGAAAAAGGGGTGATGCCTTATGATTAATGGCTGTATCCCTAGAAAGGAATAGCGTTGTCAGTATATGAAGCATTGACACTTGCGATTAGTTTCGCAATGTTAGTGATTGCAATATTGAAATTTAATCAAAAAAAATAAACCATCTTTTACTTTAGCCGAGTAAGATGGTTTAAAACACTATCAAATGGCTGCCAGCTTTTCACTGGCAATCTACACTAGAGAGGTATGTTGAAGCATATCTCTCTTTTCATTTATTATTATAACGCAAAGTAGTGGGAAAATCCAGATTTAAAAGCTCTTAAATAAATTGAGATATTGTTAGAGAAAAAATAAGGAGTGATTGAGTGGCTAATATACTGTTAGATAAATTGAACCGCCCACGATTGATTTCAGCATTAACTATTGAAGAACGTTCAAGATTACTGAAACTTCTTTCGAATGAGCAAATACAGGTCGTTAATAATACTAGGAGATATAAAGCCATTTCTATTTTTGCTAATAAACATATGATAGCAGAAAATGAGTGGTCCCTTGTTGATTACAAAATAAGTAACAACTATAAAGGCAATGGTAATGGAGAGCGACTATACTGCGAATGTGGAAGAGAATTAAAGTATCAGTATGTGGTTAAGTCCAATAATGGGGAACAAAAAGATCTAGGTTTTACACACTATTTAGAATTAACAAACTTGAATCCGGATGTTGCTAGGCAGATTACTATGGATATAAATCAACTGAACTTGAAAGTCGATGAAATTTTAGTATTAATTGAACATGGATTCAGATTTCCAGAAGAAATGTACACCCAATATAAATTGTGTAAAAATATAACCTCCTTGAATGATACGCAAGTGAGTAGGGTAGAAGAGTTCAGGAAGTATGATTTACCCCTTTTGATTGCAGATTATGAAGATATGGAAAGAATCATTCGAATAGAAAAGCAGCATGAGCGAGCGAACAAGCAACAAAGGAAACCAATGGTGAGAGAGACAGTTTATGAAGATGATTCTATAAAAAAACAGAAACATGTTATTAAAAGCGTAGTATCAAAAAAAGACAGAGTTGTCCCTACACAACATTATAAATTTTTGGAACAAGTTACTGAACATGAATTTACTAAAAGTGATTTAAAACAAGGTAATACATTTAAAATATATCCAAATGATAATGTTGTTAATATAAAAAAACAAGGATACTTGAATGTGAAAACCAAACAATATATTTCTGAATATGATCTTTTTAGAAAAGTTTTGGTTGTATATGGCACAGGTAATCACATAATTGCTCGACGTGATGACACTCACGAAGTTTTAAAATGGCTAAAAAAGCATAAAAAATTTCTCAATAAAGGTATTTCTTTAACAGAACAAGATATTACGCTTCATGGATACTCAGTAAGGTGTTTCAATAATAATGTGTATGTAAATACAAATGATAATCATTGGATAAATGTGATGACATTTAATATAGTTCCTAACAGTACTATATACAAAAATGTTAAAAGCGTTATAAACTCGAAAGGATTTATGATAGCAAAAAGAAAAAATCCAAAGACACCGTTGTTAAGTATTAAACCTAAGGCAATGAGGAAATAGAGAGAGATAAAATCAGAACGATAAGAAAAATATGTTAGCAATTAAATACTTAAGCACTAAAGAGGTTAAATTTATTTCTTATCGATTCAAATTGCCATAGGCACTCGGGCCCTCCTTAAACAGCAATTAATTAATATTATTTATAAACCTTTGAAGACGTGTTATACTCTCGGTAGTGGGACACTGTTCCGCCACATCCTGAAAGCTGTTGCCACAAATGTTGTGGTAGCAGCTTTTTGTGTGTGTTTGATTAAAAGATACTTATATCAATACATTTAAGTATCTTTTAATCAAATTGTTATTAATAGATGATTAGTTTAGACTTTTCATAATGTTTGATTGAGAGATACTTATTGCAAAGTTATTCTGTTTGTGGTATCTTTTAATCAATGGGTTGAAAGATACTTAAACAAATTAACTAATGAGGTGGAAGATATGTCAGCAAATATTTATGTAGTAGGAAATTTTAAAGGTGGTACTGGAAAGTCAACGTCAGCACAAATGTTATCTTTTACAAATGCGATATATAAGAAAAGAAAAACTTTACTGATTGATTTAGATCCACAAGCTAATGCATCGGATGTAATGAGCTATACAGCTGAAAATTTTGGAAATACAAGATATCAAGCTGAAGGATTTCCAAAAACTATCTGGGATGTTTTAAGGAATGGAACTACTGAAGGAGCGATATTACCTTTATTAGAAAATCTTGATATGATAGCTGGAAATATGGCCATGAGTACATACGAGGATTTTATGAACATGAAATTTCCAAACAATAAAATTGAACAGTTTCAATACTTTGAAAAGGTATTAGCTCCACTAAAAGATAAGTATGATGAAATTTTTATTGATGTTCCACCTTCAATCGGTACCATTGTTAATAGTGCAATGTATTTTTCTGAATTTGTGATTATAATGCTTCAAACTCAACCAAAAGCCTTACGAGGAGCAGCAGATTATATTGATTACATGGAATTTTTTACAGAAAGATATAATACTCAATTAGGAATTGCTGGGATTATTTCATTTATGCTAGATAAACGTATGAGTACAGAAAATTTTATGTATGAAGAAGCAAAAAATCTGTATGGAGAAAATTTGCTTAATACTATTGTTTATCGAAATGCAAGACTTGTCAGATATGATGAAACCGGAATTACAATGGATTTAAAAAAAAATGGTGAAGTGATGAAGGTAGATTCACAACCACAAGAGCTATTTGTAAATATTTTGGATGAAATAAACGAACATGTATCATGGTTTATGGAAGGGGAATAGATCATGGAGAAACAAAGAAAATCAAATTTATTTCCTAATAGAAAAAGGCCAAAAAATAATGGATTAGAAAATATTGTGGATTTCACAAATGAACTAGCTAGTACTACAGAAATGCAAGGGAAAACTTCAAATGAAACTATAAGAGTAGATGAGAAACAAGTGTTGTATCCAAGCAAAAGCCACAAAGGCAAAGCTGGTAGAAAAGCAGAATATAATGATCCTCGGTTGAAAAAAGATTACAATGCTAAAATATCACTTAGTACGAAAGTTAGAATTGAACGGTTAATTTCAAGAAAATTTGATGGAAAATCAATGGGCGATATTATAGATATTGCTTTGGATAATTTAGTTTTAAATTTTGATCGAGATGATCGAGATTCGTTGTATAAAAGTTATAAGGAAGATATGGAGTTGTTGAAACCAATAGTTGAAGAAAAAAATATGAAACTGAAGGAGGCGGGTAAACCATATTTGACTATTACAGAAGAAATAGATATAGAAACTCTGTCAGTTCAAAAGGAACTATGGGTTGATAGAAAAATTTGATTTAAGTATCTTTCAATTAAAATAATATTAATCAATAAAGTATATTTTGATTAAAAGATACTTTATTTTTTTTTAAAATTCAATAAAGGCTAATCTAATAGGAATAATAAATTGATTGAGAGATACATTAATCAATTTACAAGATACTAAAATCAAAAAGTAACAGTGATTAAAAGATACTTTAAATGAAAATGCTGTTCAGATTAAAAGATACTTAATCAAATGAAGGTTTATAAAGTACTTTACACATGCTTATTATTAATGGTATCATGCTTCTGAAAACAAAAAAGACGAAGTAAACTACACGGTTGCCACCAAAGTTTGCTTTCGTCAAATTAATATCCTTGTCAGAAGGATTCTAAAACAGCTTCTACCAATTAAATACACTATGAGTGTCTGAGCTATTGGTTAGTGCCATTTGCTTCAAGAAATTATAGCAAATTTTGCGAAAAAATTCAATAGTTTAAGGCTTATTTCGCGTACCCTAAATGACTTTAGAGTAGACGAAATATGCTTTTTCAGAAACGGACACTGTAATTTCGAGTGTTCGTTTTTTATTATCTTAGAAAAAAGGGGGTGTCCAGTCATGCAAGTATCAGAGATCGTGAGTCTAGTATTAAAAGATGGTGTTCGCAAATATAAATTCAAGAATAGCAAAGTTCGTCCATTCAATCAGCAACCTGAAGGCAACAAAGGCGCTGTTTTTGGGTTTAGATCCAAAGAAAACATGACTTCTTCACGAGGTGTGGTTCTTACGTCTGAAGAAGCTCTTTGGGAAAATGAAGATTGCTTTACACACTGGACACCTAATGTATACAGCTACGGTACGTATGCTGATGATGGCCGAACGATCGTAAAAGGTCACGCTGAGGAGAATCTAAAGCAGATCAATACTTTTGTCATTGATTTTGATCGATCACCAGGAGAAAAACTGGATACTCAAATGATCCTTGATGCTGCACTTGATTTAGAATTGATGCCAACACTGATTTTAAAAACTCCTGGAGGGTATCAAGCGTACTTCATTTTGGAAAGTGCCTGGTATATCTCTTCAAAGAATAATTATCAATCAATCGAAGTGGCCAAACGTGTGTCAGAAAATCTACGGAAAGCTTTTGCTGAAACATTGCCTTCAGTGGATCTCGGCTGCAATCATTTTGGGATTGCTCGTATTCCACGTACGGATAATATCGCCTATTTTTACCCGGCAATGACTAAAGATATGCAACAGTTGATTGCCTGGTCGATGAAATACCAACCGTCACGTACCTACAAAAAATCAAATCTTACTTTGCTGAAGGGAAAAGAAATCCGTCAAGTTGATGAAAAATGGGTAGATACCTTGCTTAATAATCCTAAAATTGTGGGAACGAAGGGGAAACTAGGCCGTAATAGTGCCATTTATACTCTTTCTTTAGCCTACTACGCTTCAGGAATCGATCAAGATGAATGCTTTAATGTAATGGATGAATTTAATAGCAAGCTAAAAATACCATTGAGAAATCAAGATGTTGTTAGAACAGTAAAAAGTGCCTATTCTGGGCGTTTTCCAGGAGCCAATAAAGAGAAGGTATTGCTTTTGCTAGAGAACTGGGGCTCAGAATCACTCTCTGAAGACCAATTATTTACGCAAAAATTTAATGGATGGTATAAACACAAAAAAGATCGATCAGAACGTAAAAGATCACACGTCGGTGAATGGAAAGCAGATATTTTAGAATACCTGGAGAGTGAATGCTATCGATACCGACCAGAAATTGAATTGACTAAGAGTGAATTACAAGCAGCTGTACAATACCAAGATAAACCTATCCCAAAGAGATCACTAGACAAGGCTTTGAAGGAGTTAAAAGCTGAAGGCAAAATTTACGTAGAAGTAAAAGCTGGCCGAGGTGGTGGGATAGTTGTAGCAACAAGAAAAGCGCTGATCCGCACCGTAATAGTGGTGAATCAGCACGTCAGAAAGGCGTATAAAAACGCCATTAGAACCTTTTTCAAAGAAGCAGCTATACTAATCAAGATGATTGAAACACCAGAAACAGAGAAGAAAATAGGGTTATTTGGTGAGCAAACAAATCTATGGGACACCGGCTAAATTAAAACATGCACACTGCCAATACATTATATCTAGGATACTTCCCCTTAGTTTTCGAGAGAGTTGAGTAGCTTGAAAGTTTTTTTATTTATTATTTTATAGCAGGCGTGTGTATCGGGGTAGCGGCAGGAATTATTCTGAATCACTTTTACTACTTTTGTATAAACCAATACCAAATTTGTGAAGAAGTTTTTGTGGTTGTTTTTCAAAGGTTAATAATCTAATCTCTTCTTCAACATTTTTTAGATGTTCTGTTGCACCAATTTCTTTTAACATATCTTTGTATTGTTCAATTCTGTTTAAGTATTGATTTTCTCCTGTTTCTAAATAATTTAATAGGTTTTCTAGATAATAAATGTCAATTCTCGCTTGGTTAGGGTTGTCCGGTGTTTCAAGTTGTTTGGCGATTGTGATGTAGCGTCTAGCACGTTTATTCATGTTGCTATAGATACATACAGAGATTATGTTACTAATTGCTCCCTGAGCTTGAACAAAAGTTGCTGAATCTCTTTGGTTTTCATAATCTATTGGAATCATTTGTGTAAGTATTGATTCTGCAATAGCTGGGTGTAGGCTGACAATAGAGTTCGCAAGAATTTGGTAATCGTAAAAGCTATAAAATTTCTTTTTGTTAAGTGTTGTGTACACTAGTTCTAAGTCTTTTTTTGTTAGTGGAGATACTTCTTTTAGTTTATCTTTAAAATATAAGACTATGGTTGTGTAGTTCGCTAAATATCTTAGATTTACATGTTTATCTGCTTTGAATAGCTTGTAATAAGCTAATAGTTCTTGTTTAAGGGAATCATTTTCGAGATCTGAAGCGTACGAGAAAAATAAATTTTTAAAGTCAGTTTGTTTTTTATTATATTCAGCAAAAGAAAAAAATTCACTTGGTGTAACACTGATATTATCTAAAATTTCGCTTAATTCATCGGTTGAAATGGGACGGGTATTCTGTTCTATTCTTGAGTAAGCAGACTGATCCATTGTTTTTGGTTTTGCTTGACCTTGTTTAAATTTTTTTTTAGTACGAAAGAATTTTAAGGTTTGTGAAATGTTCAAAAAATCAGCTCCTATGTTATATTATGTTAAAATCACATGAGTTTGCCAGATAAAGAATGAATTATATTACTAAATTCCAAAAAGGCCCCTATATTATGTCAATTTCACATAAAGTGAAAAAGTTGTTGAATTATTTAGAAAATATGGTAATTTTAAACTATACTAGTTAAACAAAGAATGTCTGGAGTGATAGAAATGGCTGTAGTAGTTTTAGCAATTGTACCTTTGGTTATAGTGGCAGTATTATAATTATGTATTTTTTAATTTGAATAAACTAACTTTATGTAACTGTTAGTTGCAAATTAAAAAGTAATGTGCTACTGTTTAAGCACAAAGTAAGAAAGAGTAAAACTGACTTTAAGAAGTTAGCGAACAACAATTAAAGAGCCCGTTATAACCCCTTCCAACTAATCGGACTGGAATCCTTTTAGAAGGTCAAGCGGAATTATAACGTGAGCAGTTCCATGTCACCACACATGAACCTGTCGCGGCTCCTAGTTGCAACTAACGTCACAACGACTAATTATATCAATTCTTTAGGGAAAATGATAGAAGAACCTATGTTTTTCTGTCTACAAAACTATTTTAGGGTACTTTAAAATACCTTAGAAGCATTATAGCAAATAATGGTTTAGTTTTGTAGGTGTATGCCTATCTTTAAAGGGTTTGTAATAAAAAACGTGTGTGATGGTTGCAATTCCAGGGGGTGAGATACAGTAAAATGTGTCTCACCCCTTTTTTGTTGTTCGTTAACTTGTCAAAATCAATTATGGAAAGGAAAGATCATTATGGGAAAAGTGGTTCATAGACGTAAAGAAAAGCTACAGTATCGTGGAAATTGCACACAATTTGATGTGATCAAGCAAGCAACGACAGTACGGACGTTTGATAAACGTATATGGTCAAATCATGGAGAGGGTTATTTTGTTTGTATCACTGAAGATCAAAACGGTTCTATCCGGTCTGAAGTCGTACAGCTTGCTAAGATTTATAGAAATATACAAACGGTTGTTGCGAAAAATCTTGTGATCGCACGAAGAAACCATCCAAATTGGGCCCTTCGCTTTTTAGTAAATCCGTACGTGATTCGACATAGAAAATAAGCCAACACTAGCTTTCTTTTGTTGGTTAGTGAAATCCCTCGTAACACAGATTGTTTTAGTGATCTTTGAAAACTGAATACAGTATTTAGAGCAGAGAAAGGAGATTAACCAGGAAAAGAACAACTAAATAATTGCCCGTTTAGCGTTTAGTTGTTTGCTCATAAGGGCATAACTAGTATCTTTTGAGGAAAAGAGAACGTAAGCAGTGTTTGTATCACTTAATGAAAGTAAGTAGCGTGGTTGAGCGTTCTACCAGGAACCAGTCACTAGCAGAAGGATTTCTGATACTTTTTCCACGGAAGTTGAGCGATATGAAACGAAGGTTGCTTATTCAAGCCGAAGATAAGCAGGGTACGCTTTGTTGCCAAAAAGCGAATATTTCACTAATGAATAAAGGAAAGCTAAAAGAAATGAGAGGAGAAATAGATGAAAAAAGACAATCAAAAGCAACTGATCGATGACTTGATCAATTTTTTAAGATCAGGTAAGCGGAAATCAATTGTGATTGCGGACTATATTGCGCTAACAAATCCAACTAAAAAATGGACTGAAAAACAGAAAAAAGAGCTATATCGAGCATTAGAACGAACCAATGCCTTAAGTATTGCCAACACACAGTGCACAAAAATAATGAGTGTACGAGAAAATGATTCACCGAAAAATCGTTCTATTGAAGTGAATTACACACGAACAGAAGTTATGTTACTGGTTTAGAGGAAAAAAAATTGAAAATCGAATTTCATATGTTGGATAAGACGTCTAATACGTTTAGAAAAGTGTATTTTAAAGAATGGGACGGCCATTCACCTGTATTTGTAAGCACCAAAACAACAGGAAGGAACTATTGGGATGAGCGTCAAGCAGAGGAAGACTTGAAAATCCTTGCAATAGTAACGTCTCCCACCGCAAAGACGCTATCGATCAAGCTTGTGCCGTAACAGTGAATGAATAGATAGAAGAAGGAGGATTATAATGCCAAAGAAAAAGAATAGTAGTTTTGAATCAAGTATTCACGTTTACAGAGCTATGCAGCGTATGACACAACAACAATTAGCTGATAAAGTCGGTGTATCAAGACAGACGATCATTCAGTTAGAACGGAATCGATACAACCCGTCACTTTTACTAGCCCACGACATAGCAGACGTTTTCGAGGTTCCTATTGAACAAATTTTTACTTTCACACGAATAAATGAAGGAGAGAACACAGAAATGGTGGACGTTGAGGATTGAATACTTTACTATTGAAGTAGGAGTGAGTGGGATTATGAAAAAAATGAAAGTTTTAGGGTCATTGTTAGCAGCGGTACTTTTAATTTTATTGAATTTTGAACGAAATAGTTTGTTCATTGCTGTATTAATCAGTTATTCCTTATTTCAAGCGATGGACTTTTACCATGAATCAAAAATAATTTAAAAATGGAGGATTTAGATATGAAAAAGTGGACGAAAAAAACAGTAGCATTGGGTTTGGTAGCAATTGCGGTGATTGGTGGCGGTAGTGCATATGCTTACTCTAGTAACCAATCAAAACAGAAGTTGGAAGCAGCACAAACAGAAGTAAAGAACCAGGAAGCAACACTGAAGGCTTTAAATAGAGATTTGAAAGGATATTTCGATAAAAAATCACCTTCCTACCTAGTAGAAAACATGCAAGAGAGCCAGATAAAAGACCTAAAAAAAGAGGTTGAAAAGGCGACTAGTCTTAAAGAAACAACCATAAAAGTTGATCATTCTACTTTTGACAAAGAAGTAGAAGCAGTAAATGAAACAATGACGACACTTGAAAAGACATTTGAACAGCAGCAATCAGTGAATAAATTATTCCAGGGTATAGCTGTAAATGGTGCTAAGATTTCAAAAGAATTGCCGATCGCAGATGATTTGAAACAAGCGACAATCGATCAAGTTAAAAAATCAGTAGAAAAACCAACGTCTGATTTTGAAAAAACAGTTCAGTCTCTAGCAAGTGAAGCAGAAAATCAGGTAAAACAGCTAGACAAAGCGAAACAAGCTACAGAAAAAGTCTACAAAGACAAAGTGATCTCTACTGACACAAAACTTTACGACACAGCCAAAGCAGAAGTCGATAAGGTCAAAAATGAGAAAGTTAAAAAATCATTGACGGATCAACTAAATAAGGTTAAAGCTGATATCGATAAAAAAGCAGCTGAAGAAGCGAAAGGACAAGCTGAAACAAAACAAGAAAACGGAACACCGCAACAGCAAGCCAAAACGTCCGATGTAACAGAAACACCAGCAGCGCAAGCACCTGTTCAAACAGATCAAGGCTCGACACCTGATTATACTGGAACTGGTGGAGCGACTGATACTGGAAGTTATGTGCCACAAGGAGGCAATGAATATCCTCAAGCACAAGCACCACAAGAACAAACACCACCTGCAACTGGAGGTGGTCAAACCACACCACCAGCAAGCAATAATGGTGGAAATACAGCGCCAACCAATCCGAATGAAGTTCAAGGATCAGAAGACAATCCACACAGTGGTGGCACGACAGAGTGGGGCGGTTGGTAATAACATTTTTATAGAATGAGTAAGTCGATTAAGTTATTATACTTGATCGACTTTTTTATATGCCAAAAAGGGAGCAAATTTCAATGAAAATGATACGATCACCAGCGAAAATAAGGTAATCCTTCAATAGCAAAAAATAAAATAGTTCAAAAAGGAGAAATTATGAAAATTAGCAAATCATTTAGTAAATGTAGAACAATTCTAGCTACAGCTATTGTACTAGGCCAAGTAGCGGTAACACCTATTCAGGTATTGGCAACAGAAAACGTATCAAAAACAATTGATACAGAGGTTAAAGAATCAACTGAAGAAGGTTCTGTAGCAACTGAAACGACGGAATCAATAGAAGCAAGCGAACCTATCCAGGAAAGCAAAATTCCAGAAGTGAATTTCACTTTACCAGCAAGCAGTGCAATTGATAATTTTTTAGCTTCTCAACCGTTAATCTCTAGTGGTTTAACAGCCGATGGGGAACAAATTGTATTCAATCAACGGATGCAGTCACTATTAAGAGAAATCGGGAATAGTACAGGAAAGCTAACAAAATATTATAGTTCAACGGCTTATATTTCAACGCCTTATATTGATGTTGTTGGGGGTGAAACAGGTGCCGTGTGGTGTGTAAAACCTGATAAGCCGTTCCCAGTTAATGTAGAATATGCAAAGGGGGTCTACCATGATGAAGGGGTATACAATATTTTATACTATGCACTTCAAAGAGGTTGGGATCAACCAAATGAAAACTATGTTGACGTATTCGTTGCACTAAATGCTTATTTAGGTCACACATATCAAGGTGTAGATTTAAACTTACCAGTATTTACTTCAGATGCTAACGTATCTTTCTTACTTCAAAAGGCGAGAGATAAAGATGCACCATCAGGAAAATTTACGATTAAGAATAAAGTTCAAACTGCTGATTTTGATCAAAAAACGAAGCGACAATTTACCAATTGGTATACTCCTGAAACAGACGGACATGATATCACTTATGATATTCCAACCAATGATTTTGACAAAGAAGTAACAGTAGAACTGGACAATGGACAAACATTTAGCGGTAAATCAGGAACAAAAACAATTCCATCAAATGTTAAATTCAGATTAACAGCACCTGCAAATTATGCTAAGAAGTTAAATTTTGCAATTAATACGAACCAAAGAACACCAGCTGCATTGATCTTTGACCCAATTAACGCTGATGTACAATCAGTAGTTAAAGCTGGGTGGTTAAGAGATCCGATAAAAGTTGAAAATGTACAAGGAACATTCTTTGCACGAGAAGGGCAACTTCAAATCGGTAAACAAGATAAAGTGACGGGACAAATGGTTGCTAATACTACGTTTGAAGGCACAATTGGCACAGATAAAGTAACCTTTACAACGGGGGCAGACGGTTGGGCTCCAATTTCTGAAAAATATATTGATAGTACACCATACAGCTTAGTTGAAACTGCTGTTCCAGAAGGCTATACACGGGATCAAACACCAATCACAGGGACAATCAAAGCTGGAGAAACAACAAAAATTACGCAACAAAATAACCACCAAAACGCAGTGGTGACGTTTGAAAAAGAAAAAGAAGTGTTCGATGCTAAAGAAACAACATTAAAAGGAACACCAGTATATAAAGATATTCCCCTAGAAGGCGCTGAATTCACGAATAAAAACAACAATGATACGACTGCACCCGACCAAGAGACAGTCCTAACACCAGCAGGAGAATACCTTGATACTATGTTAACCGATGCTGAAGGGAAAGGAAAGAGTACGATTCCTTTCGTCAACGGTGAACAAAACGAATACATTTTTGACGAAACAAACGAACCTGAAAACTACCGCCAATTTGAACCCGTTACATTTAATGTTCCTTATGAAGTATCGACAGTTGATGTAGCAACGTATGACTTAGGTATTTTCAAGAATGAGTTAAAAACTGGTGAAATTGACTTTAACAAGAAATCTGATTTAGATCTCTCTTCCCTTTTAAATATTACAGGCGCTAAAATTCATGTTGAAGGATTAAGCGAAAATACAAAAGACGTGAACTTTACCTTCACTACAAGCGCTGAAACGAACAAACTGAAGCTAAAAGAAGGACAATATCGCTTCTCAGAAGTAGAATATCCTGACGGTTGGACAATTTCACCAAATCAACCACATTCAATGATCGTAGAAGTAAAAGACAAAACAAACAGTACCATTAATTGGGAAAATACAAAAATTCCTATGAAAATTACGACATTATTTGCAACAGTAGACGGTAAAAAAGTAATCGATCCAACCAAAGACAACAAGCTGGAAGATACAGTAAAAGTAACTGACGCCTGGGTTAATACACCTATGACATTCTACACTGAATTTGTAGCGGTTAAATACAATAATGGTGTCATTATCAATCAACGTGTTGTTGGTACGGATGAAACAGAAAAAACATTTAAAGAAAAATCTGAAACCTTCAAAGTGCCTTTAGACTTGAAAAAAGATACTTTAAAAGAAGGGGAGGCATTAGTCGCTACCCACGTTGCCAAAGATAAAGACGGCAAAGTGATTGCTGAAGAAACAGATCTATACAATAAAGATCAAACCGTAGTTACTGAAACTGCAAAAGTACCAGAGAAACCTAAAACACCAGTAACACCAAGCACACCAACAAAAACAGGAACACTACCAAGCATGGGTGAAACCATTCAATCAACATTCATGATGATTGGATTTGCTATTGCTGCATTAGTTGGTTTTCTGTTTGTCTTCAAGAAAGCAGAAACAGACGAAGTGGCATAATTTACTATATCAACAGCGAAGCGATGAACTTTAATCAGTTTGTCGCTTTTTTATTTTATCAAAGAGAGGAA
>NZ_NGKY01000002.1:246140-334132 GCF_002140855.1 Enterococcus sp. 7E2_DIV0204 | reverse complement strand
AACTAAAACAACCGCCACGAATGACGGTTAGTTATTAATACGACGTACAATGAACCCTTCCGTCATCCTTAATTTCAAGCTTTGTTTTATCATCATAAACGCCTTGAGTCATAAACATGTACTTGTCTTTTTTATTAGGATATTTTAGTTTGTTGAATGTGATAGTATTTATTTTAAAGTCATAATCTGTTTTGAAAAACGAGAAACCGACCGGTACTTTCTTTTGTAAAATACCGTGATGTTTTAGGTTGTCTAACAAATTAGGATACTGTTCTGCTATATATTTGTCTCCGATAATATATTTAGCAAATCCCCATTCAAACTGAATTTCATCTTCTCCGTTATGATAGATAATTCCAGCATTTTCTGATTGAAAAAGAAATATTGGATACGTTACTGCACTTCTGAATAAAATAAAAGGGATGTTACTTTCAATATATTCTTTTTCAATCAAAACAGATAATGAGAACGGTGGATTATCCACAACTGCAACGTCGTTATATTTATCTATCTGTTGCCATAAATCAGTATCACCTGTAAAAGGCACCACATTTTGATGATACTCTTTGGCCACAATATACAGTTCGCTTTCTTCACTAGAAAACGGCATAACAATGGTTTTATGTTTTAAAATTCCACTCGGAACAACCACCAAATCAAAGAACTTCATAGCGGCTTCTTTTGTAGTGTAGTATTCATCGTCTCTATATTTTTTAGCTTTACTCATATTCTCCTCCAAACAAAAAGACCACTCAATGAGTGATCTACTTATCTTTATTTAAATTTATTATCCAGTCACCGTGACGTAACGTGAGATTGCCGAATAATTCTTTATTGCACTTACTACATTTTCGATTCATTCCTAACCGTTGACTTTCCCACGAATGTAAGCAAATAGGGCTAGCTAATTTAAAAAATTTTATCAACTTCACTACAATCACACCTCTTCAATTCTGTATAAAAAGCCACCGCTTATGCGAATGGCTCTGCAGGCGCAAAGCACCCGAAAATTAATTTCTTGCTACACTAGCATTAGCCCACATAACGGACTCTTCTAGTTTGGTTGTCGCTAATGATTTTTCACGACTGTCTGGACAAACCTCGTCAATCAAATATGCCAGTTCCTTCGCTTTCGTTCGTAACTCATTGTACTTTTCTGTTTGACCTTCTTTTGGTGCATGATATTTAAAGTTATTTTCAATTTGATCGTTCATTTTATCAACTCCTAATATTTTTATATGTACCCACCCACAGGCTGTAAACTAGGTATTTACCTGTGAGTGGCGATAACCAACTAAGCAACTATCGTAAATGAGTTGTGTGTGTAATTGTTTGCTTTGGATGGTTTATCTTAGTATTTCATAATATCAATATATCATTATTATAAGGGTGTTGTGTGCCGTCTTTTTACCTAGTTGTGTGCCTGATTTACACCCCCATTCGTGCCATTACTTCAAATTGAACCGCTTAGCTAAAGAATTAACGAGCAAAGAATCTTGTTTTTTACATGCATCTTCTGATAAATGGACTAGCTTTGATACTTTGACCCAGTTAGGCAACTCTTTAGGTCTGCGCTCTTTACTACCGTTATCACTTAGATATCTGTTTCTAATAAGATTAACTGCTTCATCTGAAATATCTTCAAGGAAATTATCTACAACGCTCACATGCTTAACGGTGGCTAGAAACTCTTCGTTAGTCCATACTCGTTCAGCTTCTGCTTCTTGCGGCGCTATATTTGAACTAACTCTTGAACCGCCGATATTTTCATCAGTTTCCTGATAAGGATAACGCAAACTTTCCTCAATTTTTTTAATCTGCTTCTTTTCGTAGTTATGAAGTCTTAGAACTTTTCTAGCATAGTTCTTGGCTTCTTCGCTCACTTTGTAGTATTTGCCCAATCTGCTATCCCTCCCAATCTCTATCTTTGTAAAACTCCAAGTAGTCATCAACAATTTTGGCAATTGATTTTGCCGTAGTAAGTCCACCATCTATATACCAGGTTTTACCTGTAGCATCCTGTACTTCTTCAAGTACAGTTATGTGATCATTTACTGACTCTTGAATGCTCTTGATAATTTGCAAACCTATTTTTTGTTCGATTCTTTTAGTTAAGTTAAGAGTAATCCAACTAGCCAATATGAATCCCATTAAAAAGTAAATACCTTGCTCCATAAGCACTTGCTCCCTCCTATATCATTTAAACAATCCACCAAACGCCTGCTGCCTGCTCATTTTGCTTTGATTATCTCAATGGCCTTAGCTTTGCTTAAATTTCCTTTGTGGTTTTCAATACGTTCTGTGATTCGAGAAATAACCACTCCTCTTTCAGAACTTCTAATAATAGGCTCAATCGTTCTTCTTTCTTGCTCCATTTTTGAAATCTGATTCCTAAGTTCTCTGTTCTTTATGACTTGGTCATTCCATTTATTGTCTGTATCGATTATTTGCTTTTCTAAAGCTCCAACTTTTTCATACTTGTAGTTTAACTCTCTGATGATCCGCTCTTTATTTTCAAGAACTACTTTCAACGCATCCAATTCTTCAATTTTTACTTTTAGGTCATTAATTTCTTGCTCTTTTCGATCTAACTTGCTTTGTAATTCTTTTTCTTTATCATATCCCTGGACAACATAGGCTTTTAAATTATCAACCGATATTTGATCCGTAAGTTGTGTTTCTTCCTCTGGTTTCTTCTTAAATACATTAAACATTCTCTACCTCCTCAACCTCACTATGTCCACATAGCAGCGTTTCTGCTTTCCAAATTCCACCATGCTCGATCGCCACTTGATGCCTGTCAGCTTTGGGGAAATACAGGATCACACAATTCTTACCGACAGACTTTACTTCTAGTAGTTGACCAGTATATTTACGTACCCCAGTTCCGATATATTTTACTTTCATGCCTTTTTTAATCATCAGCTATCGCCTCTTTCATAAATACAATCCAATGAGTTTTCGCTCTCTTGTTGCCGTAAAGCGGATCATGATCAATCACCTTTAAAATCTCAGCTAGTTTTATTTGGTCCTCATTCCACTTAAAAACAAGTGTGCCGTTAGGCTTAAGGACTCTCATGCATTCGTCAAATCCTTGGCTGATATCTGCTTTCCAAGTCCTCTCGTTTAGCTTTCCGTATTTCTTGGCCAACCAACTATTTTCACCTGCTTTTAACAAATGAGGTGGATCAAACACCACATGATAAAAAGTATTGTCGGGAAACGGCATATTTCTAAAGTCTGCTTCTACATCAGGTTCAACCTTTAGCGATCGACCATCACAGAGAGTATCATCTAGTTGTCGGTTATCCATGTAGAGGACATCTTTATTTTGTTTGTCGTACCAAAACATTCGACTACCGCAACAAGCATCTAATATTTTTTTAGTCACAGCTATCACCATCCAATCTAACAGCAGCCGTCCTCTTGCCTTTGTCACGTTTTACATTGCTAGGCGTTGCCCAAAATTCAATGTTTTTCATAGAATCACCTCGAATATACTTTCAAAAAACGTTACTGGAATGCTGTTACCAGATTGCTTATACAATGGCATTGTAAATCTGCCATTCCGTTTATGAGCGGATGCAGCACGATAATAATCCTCGTCACTATACCCTTGTAGTCGCCAGCACTCCAACTCAGTGAGATATCGGAAACGATCATTACCGCAATCAACTACTTGCGCCGGGCTACGATCCTGTCTGGTTGTGATCGTGTAGGCAAAATCTTCGATAACCGTCGCTCTCTTGATTCCCTTTTTGCCAATGACTGAAAGTATACTAGGCTGAGTAACTGTGTAAACGTCATCAACAGTTGAGCTATCTAGCAGAAACTCATTGATATTTCGCATAGGTCTTTTCCTAAGTAAATCAAAATTGAATGGTTCGGCGTTTAAGGTCGAAATAGTAAATACTCTTTGCCTTGCTTGCGGTAGTCCGAAGTCCCTAGCATCTAAACACTTGAAACTATTGGAATATCCTAGCTTCTCCATTTCTTCCAAATATTTATTGAAATTGGATCTCATGTTCTTGTGTAATACAGCTTTGACGTTTTCCCAAATTACTATCTTTGGTCGCCACTCGCCCAGCTGTCTAATAATGTTGATCGTTTCCCACATCAGACTCGAACGTGTACCGCTGTTAGCATCTGCACCTAATCGTTGGCCTGCAATACTAATATCTTGGCAAGGCGAGCCGTGGATAAGAATATCTGGTTTGAGGTTCCATCCGACAACTGATTGAGTTTTATAGAGCAGGTCCTCTGCAAAAATTGCGTTATAGCTATCTACAGCTTTTTGGTCTATCTCAACATAATCAATTGCCTTTGCTGGGATGCCTAAATTTTTTAACGCTTTAAATGGTGATCCAACACCACCGAATAATTCTAAAGTTTGTATCATAATCACAAAGGAGTAAAAAGCTTTTTAGTCCTGCAGGAAATCTCCTACTCCCTTCGTTTAGTTAGTCTTTCGGCTCCAAATAACTGTTTAAATACTTGATATTTTCCTCAATCTGTTTACGCTGATTCTCAAAATATTTATTGATGGTTTCATCATCTGTACTAAAATTCTTTCGATTATGCCAAGTATTTTCCAACTGCACAGTCTGTTCGTATATGGTCTTAGCATGATCTTTTATATAATTGATTCGCATTTGTGTATAACCATAAGCTTCTTCCATCCCTACTCATTCCTTTCATCGCAACGATTTAGCGAAAATCCATTTAACGGGCTATGATATGTCGTATAGCCTTTAGGTTCTGTGATAAAAAGCCAAATGTTAACTAAATCTAAATACCCATCATCCACATGTTCACCATATGCAGCGATAAATTTATTTTTGTTGATCCCTAATAGTCCGCAGAATTCTTGTAGCATTAATTGGCTGTTTTCATTATCTTCAATCAGAATATATAAAACTCCTTCTGATTCGTAGTCGGCTTCATAAAGTTCGATGTCATTTAAAACATCTAATGCTTTTTTAAATTGTTTCTTTTGTTGTCGTTTATTCATTGTTTTCTACCTCCTGCAGTTCTTCGGCTGTTTGGATGAGGTCAAATTCATCAGCGTTCATATCATCCCAGCCATAACCGTCAAATCCACTCACGCTAATTAAGTTCGATTCGCTAGTTGTCTTTGCGAAAAATAGCTCTTCTTCATACTTCACTATGTCTCGATCACGAAACTCATCCAACTTACGCCCTTTACTGGCAAAGTGTTTCGCACGTTTAAACGTTGCTATCTGTTCGGCGGTGGCTGGTTGTACATATTTCTTATCAAGTTCAATCCTTGCATTGCTTAATTTTCCTGTTTCAGTATCTAAAAACCCCGCTTCTACGATGTTACCCATAACAGCAGTAATTTTTAAGATGTGTAGCACATTCTCCATGCTTTTATAAAAGTAATACTCCCCGACCGAAAACGCTGGTTGGTGGTCAGTCATAATTTGTGACCAAGGTGTAGGATTACTGTTATTATTTTCAATACTTAAATCTGGTTGTAAATCTTTTTTTGATGCCAGTTGAAATAGTTCTTCATTTTTTTTAATCTCGTCATCGATATTGACAAATTCTGATCCTGATTCTTTCAGGCTTATAAGGTAGCTACCATGTTTATACAGCTCATGTTTGAGTGTTTTCTCTGTCATTGCGAGTCCTCCTGACCATTTTTTTGCTACAATGTATATTACAGGCTCACCGTCACTATAGTGTATATAACTAACAGCAGGATCAACTGTCGTTACTGTAAAATCAAGAGCATGTGAGTAAACTTCTGGTATATCTTTAACAAATATTCTTGTCGGATAAATTTCTTCTTCTATCTCAAAATCTGCTGTTGTATCATCATTTAATACTGAGAGTAATTCTTTCAATTTCATTTATTCTTCCTCCTCTACTGGTACAGCAAACGACCAGTAACGCTCGTCTACTGCTTTGATTTCTTTTTCTGTAAGTTTCTTAGGTGTATACCTTGAACTGAAAAAACTTGATTTAGGATCGTCTAAAAACCGATCACAGTATCTAACTTTTCTCCCTTCAAGCGGCAACTCAATATAATACAACTGCTCTTTCTCCACAGTGTAATCATCCTCCAACCAAGCGCGAGCCAAAATTTCAGCATTGATTTTATCTTTTTCTAACCACCCCTTAGCATCTCTAGCTAAATAGCTGTTAGAAACACTTGGGTTAAGCAAATCTGCAAGCCCCCACGTTAATCCTTTTACATGTTTAATCCATTTGTGAATCAACTCAGGCACCACAACCTTGTCCTGTTGGGTTGGTAGTGATGATTTGTACTCTTTGACTAACTCTAAAGCATGCCTTATTCCTCCGTTATACCCATCCTCGAAATCTTTATTTATCGATTTACTACTTACATTTTCTAGCTCATCTATCAATTCCTCAATCTTTCCCATGTGTCGCGTCCTCCTTAGTTTCCCCAGAAATATTAATTAATAACTTTTGCGCCACTTGTTGGATATGCTCATTGTGAACGCCTACTAGTTTTGTGTAATCAACCAATTCTTTTGCTAACTCAATAGAATCATTCATCTACTCCACCTCATTTAGTGATAAAGTCTAAAAAGCTCCCGATAGCAATACTCATCACAAGTTTCCCATCGTAATGCGTATTTATTGCGTTTGATATCTAATTTCTTTCCGCAATACTCGCAATATAGCATTTCTTCTTGGTTATGAGCGATTGCCCATTTCTTCAATTGCTTTTTCTTTTGTCTGGCGTTCATCTACTTTGCCCCCCCACGCTCTAAACTTTGGCTTATTCATTCGGCTCACCTTCTTGTTCCCGTGTTAGGCTTAGAAAAATTAGACGCGCCATCGTCACTGCCTCTTCGTAATCCTCTAGTAATTGATCGCTGTCTTCGAACCAATCGAAGCTTTTTTTGTATTTTTCTAGTTTGTTACCCATTTCATTTATAATCCGGACTAATTCTTCTTTATTCATTCTTCAGTCTCCTTTGCTGAAAATGCTCTCGCAAATAGAATTGCCTCACACTCATCTTCTGAGGGTTCGATTTTATAGATGCCTTTGACCATATCTAAAGCCTCCTGTTTTACGAGATCTCTCTTCTTATTCTTAATACCAACCCTTTTTCTCCATTCTGTTGCTTTGACAACATTTACGATATACCCTTTTTCTTCCAGGCATATCTCGAGTGTTCCTTTCAGTTTTGCCAAAACTTCATAGACTACAGGGTTTCTTTGGACTTGTATGCCCTCGATAAAAACGAAAGCTACATCAAATTTCTTGCACAAAACCATGCATTTTTTTATAATTTCTCGAATACGTTCATTTGTTGGTCCTAACGGACGAATAACACCGTAAGCTACAATTTTAGAGTTATTCGTTTCCATTACACACCATCCTGTTGCTGTAGTTGATTGATCAAAAGCAATAAGATTCATTCAATGTGCCTCCATTCTCGATTAGGCTTATAATTCGTTTTTATTGCGTCACCGATGATAATCAATGTCTTTCTAGCACGAGTAACAGCAACATACGCCAAATTTTGATAATCATTTTCACTTGGCTGATAAGCAACTACATCCCATTCACTTCCTTGGGATTTATGGATGGTTAATCCATACGCTAAATCGAAATTGTTTTCTAAATCTTTTTGATTTTTAAATGTAATTATTTCTTCACTATCTTTCTTTTTGGCGCTGTTCGCAGAAATGATTTGAAAAATTTGACCATTGTAGAACCGGTCTTTTTCATTTGTCTTCGCAACGATCATGTCACCAACACTGAAGTTAGGCGATACAGTAACAAAACCATTTTTTACTCGTTGCTGTTCATTGATCACTTTTACGTTATGATTAGTAAAGGATAATGCTACCTCCGCTCCTCTTTTGAATGCTTCATCAGAATTGCTTACAACCTCAATGTTCGGCATTGGCATATTAGAATTTTGAGGAATCCCTAATATTTCTCTTCCCAAGGCTATGATATCTGCAGATTCAGACCGCCAATTTTCTTTCAATTCAGCCGTTTTAAAAATTTCTTGCAGTCTCTCAAAAGGACGTCCATATTCAATCGGCTCAAGTTGGTTTTTATCACCAACGAAGATTAGTTGTTGCCGGTCATAAATTCGCATTACTTTAGCGAATAACGGTGTTGATAACATCCCGCTCTCATCAATTACAATTGCATCACAGTTTGTAGGGTTATAAACAAAACTGTGGATCGTTTGAACTTTTACCGTACTACCTTTTATTTTTGACTGTAACGCTTCCCTAGCTTTATGAGTAGGTGCCAATACAGCTACATGTTTTCCGTTCAATTCCAATTGTTTGATTATTTCTGCAGTTACAAAACTTTTTCCAGTTCCAGCACCACCGACCATACATGAAAATTGATGTTTTACACATATTTCTAATGCTTCTCGTTGTTCTTTACTTAAATTCAGATGTTGATCATATACTTGATTAAATGTTAATTTATTTCGAGGAAGACGTTGAATCGATTCAGCCACATACAACGTGTCTTTCGTTGTTAAATAATATGGCTCTTCATACAAGACAACACCCGTTCCTTTCAGATCATCAATGTGAAGGGCTACGATGTCACTCCTTGTTTGTTGCATTTTTGTAGTAACATCCACAAAAACTTTAGCAGCCCTTTCTTGTTCTTCTGTAAAATTAATGTTGTATCTCACAATTGCATTTTTAGCATTTTTGAACGCGTACCTGTCAAGCTCCATAAAAACCATAAACGGATTCTCTATTTCCAAAAGATAATCAAAAAAATCAATTGGATTGTAGCGATCAGCTCGTCCTTTGTATTGTTTTGTATTTTTGACAAAAGCATAGGTGTACGTACTTTCAATATTCGCTTTTAGTGCCTTTGAGTAGTTCCTCATCTATATATCACTTCCACTTCTTTTTCAGGTAATCCGTCCAGGATTGCTTGCGCTTTTGTTCTTTCTATCAGTTCAGCAGCTTCTTCATGCCACTTGGCCATTTCAGGATTGTCTAAGGTGTCTTTTAAATACATGTATATTTGTCGATAGGTTTCGTTCCGGCTTCCTTCTGAAATGCCGTGATCCAAAACTTTGGTTAACAATTTTGCTTGTGCATGATTAAAACTTAGTAAAGACTTTGTACTAGTTGAAAAATCAACAACCTTACTGCTTTTTTTGCGTTCTGACGGTCTGAACTGATCTACATTAACCATTGTTCCAATTGTCATTGAAACGTCTGAGGAAGCCAGTGGATAGCCCATAAGTTGTGCTACTTTTTTGCTTGCTTCATCAATTTCCAACTCCAACATTTTCGCTACGCCAGTAACCACATTTTTATATTCTTCTTTGTTCATTTCGCAATCTGACATCAATATGATTCTCCAACGATTCGACCGATCAAAATAGTACTTCGCAGTAGGATAAACTAAACCGAACAGTCCTTGACTCTCTAATTTCTTTTCTATTTCTTCCCTGGTATACTCAGCATCATCGATATCAATTGATATTAAACGACGACCACCTTCGTAATTTTTATCTGATCGCTCGTTATCTTTGAATGTACCGTCGATAAAATAAGCAAGTTGGTATTTTTTGATATGTTTATATTCTTGTTCTGTAGTCGCGCCTGAAAGGAGTTCGATTCCTCCGACTTTTTCAGCTTCGATATTATCGATATCATCGAGGAAAGATTGCAACGATTCAGAAGGGCTATATTGCAGCTCACTTCCAACAAATCCTTTTTTTATATTTAAAGGGATTTCTATTGATAAAATACTTTGAAGTAATTGTTCTTGTTGAGAAGCCAAAGCCTCTTCTTGTTGCTCTTCTGTTCGTAATTCCTCTTCGAATAGGTCAGACTCGTCTTTGTATTCAAAACCAGTAAATTCAAATGCGACATTTGGAATTACAATCCATCGAGCATTTTCACGCCCGATTTTTTTATTAGAAGTTAATTGATAGATTCCTAACTCTTTTATATCCTTCATCGCATTCGCCAATTCATGAGAACCTATAATACTTTTATATTCTGTAGGTTTCATGAACCACTCTTGATCAACTTGACGAAAAACTGTTGCTTGTAATTTGGTAAGAGCATTTAAAATTTCTTCTTCTGCTACAAGTCCTTTTTGATACAATGCAAACATCATTCTATCTGCTTCTTCCACGTTTTCTAATTCTTTAATAATAACGACCGGATCAGCATTTCTATTTCTAATTTGCACAAACCCAATTTCATTTTGGTAAAGAAAACGGTGCCCGTCATATTGCAAATTGAGTGATTGATCATCCAAGACTACTATAGAAGGTTTCTCCCAAACCACCCTTCTTTTATCAACAACAAGAGTGCGTTCAGCATTTTTATAGATCATCATGCTTTCTTCAAAAGCATCAGCGATATTTAAATCAAGATTTTTACTGGAATACGTGCTTCCTTTAATGACACTGGTCACATAGTTTATTTTTTTTACATAGACAACTTTTTTTCTGTGTGTCTCAGTAATAAAGTTTTGAGACAAATTCAAACTAGAAAATGTTGCAATGTCCTCTTTGTCTAAACCCATTTTAAGGAGCAATTCAAATGTTCTGCTGTATCCTCCAATGGCCACAAATAAAACCTCGTCCATTCTCGTATATTTTGTCAAACTAGTAGAATTGATTCTGTTGTATATTTTTTTTAAGTTCTTTTTCGATTTGTCGAAAATTATTTCTCCCACTTGTTTTATCACTCCTTTCATGGTAGACTTAGTTAAACATTTGAATAGTAATTTATCAGATATACCCTTTAAACTTTGTGAAAAGTTACAAAAAAGGGTATATCTTTCTATTTATATATATTATTAGTATTTAAATATACTAGGTGTAACTTTGTAACCAAATCGCTACATCCATTGGGAGAGTAAGATTTAGAGTGGTTACAGAAAAGTTACAAACATGGTTACAGTTACAAAAGTTTTAGGAATTTTTTCAAATCCGAGGTTATTTATTGCTCTGTGTAACCACTTTGTAACTTTTTTTGTAACCTCGAACAATCCTTTGTGGCTCTAAGCTCCAACCTCATTTTTACGACTTTGTGAAAAATGCGTTTGTAACCATGTTTGTAACCACTTTTTAGAACGGTAAATCATCATCTGAAATGTCAATAGTCGATCCTTCACCACTAAATGGATCATTAATTTCATCTTCCATTGGTCCAAAATCGTAATTTCGATACGGATAATTTGGATTCTTTTTGTTTTCAGTAATTGATAAATTCATTAAGAATTGACTACCGAGTACTTTTTCCAATGCCATCGCTGCCGTGTATTCATCTTCTAAATCTTTCTTCGTAAATTCAATCCCTGCCATTGCCGCTAATTTAAGTAGTGTACGCCCGTTTTTTTCCAGTACAAACGCAGGAAGTCCATCATCAAATGAAATATAAATCACTTCTAAACGATTTTTGTCTTTTCCAGAAACAACCTCTAATGTGATTGCGAGTTGTGTTTGTTCATGTTTATTTACGTCTGCCTGTGCTGATTTCAATCGAACTGGGTACGTTCCTGATTCTAATTTTGAATTTGTTGCTACCTTATCTTTCTTTGGATCGAATCCTTCTTTTTTAATGTTGCTTAAAGTATCTAATAGTCCCATGGTTTATTTCTCCTTCTCATTTGTATTTTGTAATATTGGAAGCAAATCCATTTGATTAATGGTTTGCAGATTACCGATCAATTGATCTTTTGCTCTAGTTGTTTGTGTTGGCTGCAGAACGATTACTCGTTCTTCTTTTTGAGTTTCTTGATTGTTGATAATGACTAAACGACCTACCAGAGGAACGATTCCCATAATTGCGTCAAGGTTCCTAACGTCTGGTTGGAACTGTGTGTAGACTCTGCCTGATTCCATCGTCACTTCTACTTTCTTTTCGTGAGCAAAAATCAAAATGTTTTTACCTAATGATTTTAAACTCGCGATAAAATCTAGTAATACACGATCAATTACGCCGTAGTCTTTAATTTCGGGCATTCCGCTTTTTGATTCTGTTGATTTTTCATTCAACCAAAATTTTTGGAATGTTGATAAATTGTCAATTACTACATTGTCGAACTCGGTACTGTGTTTTAATAAATAACGATAAAAGTCACCCAGTTCGTCAAATGGCTTTTTATTGTCCATTACATGAATTTCAATATCTTTTAATTTGGCCAAAACGTGATACATCCCATCAACTGAAAATAGGATTGTTCTTCCTGTTAACGATTTGACCATGCTAGTTTTTCCTTTGCCAGGTTCTGAGTAGACTAAACTAGTCCAGTGGTCAAAACGATTGATATTCTCTGATTTGAGTATTTTTGCCATCTAGCTCCCTCCTAACTAATTAATTCTTCTGAAGATATGAATCCAGATAATTCTTTGTGCCCTCTACAGTAGTCGCATTTGCCACACATTCTTGGTTTCGATTCGCCATTCTTCACAGATGAAACTCTTTCAATATTGGCTTTGATATTATTTGATGCTATAACTAGCAACTCTTCTCTTATTTCAATTGCTTCTAAATCACAAGGCGTTTGCTTACTAACAGCGATAATATATGGAGTGAATCCTTTTTTGTATTTCTGTTCCAAAAGGTTCTTATAAATGGCCATTTGCTCGTAATAGCCATAAGCTTCAACAAAAGGTATCCAGACTCTACGTTTTTCAGACCAAATTTTCTTATGAATGTCTGCAGTAGTTTTTATGTCCACAAAATACCCTTGCTCAACATTCAGGCAGTCAATTTTCCCTTTCCAATGTTCTCCATGTAATTCTCCAGTGATGATGACTTCTTTTTCACCGTGATATAGATTGTTGAAAAAAACATCTTTTTTCAGTCGCTGCACCATCTCTTCTGCAACAACAAAAGCCGCTCTTAATTTCCCTTGCTTTGTCAACATTTCTTTTTCATGATCCTTCTTAAATTTTTCGTGTACTTCATCATTTTCAAATGCTGAGTGGACATAGTTGCCGACTAAAAAGGCTTCTGTGTTCTCTTTAGGTATTTCACCAGTTAACTCCGCTAAAGCTTTTGCCTCGCATGTTGTGAATCCTTTATATTGTGATGCAGACATGAACTCCCATTGTTTTTCGTAATAATTATCATCATTCAAAATCGTCATATTTCCACACTTTCTTATAGATTATCTAAAATTCGTAAAATAGAATTACCTAATTTTAAATGGATGTCGATATCGTCCGTTAAATCAAAGTCGTCCATGTAACGATTTAATAATTTTGTATATGCTTCTTTTTTGATCTCAATCTTCTGAGCAGTGGCAGAATTTATATTTTCCGCCTCATATTCGTCGAGTGTTTCGATTTTCCGACCAACTTTATCTTGTTTCACCTTGATAAAGTTGTCTCGCTTTAGTTGGCTAATGTACGCTTTGACAGAATTTTCATTAATGTCCAATTCTTGCGCAATTTCTTGATTAGTAGCAGTTGGATTAGCTTGAATGAATTTCGCTACTCGCTTCTTTCGGGTATTCATTTTTCTTCCATTCCTCCAATAGATTTATTTGGCTTTGTAATAAGAAAATGTAATCATCTAAACTAAAATTGACACATTCATCCATTGACTCGAATTTGTCTCTCACCACTGGAATATCCGAATCCTGATACACAGAAATAACATTACCTGGAAATAGATCCATAATTAATGATGATCCTGGACGTCCGTTATTCTCATGCATGATTAAACGATTTGGTATCGTATCATGCCAGTAAAGTTGGGCCATTTACCTCTCACGTCCTTTCGTGGTATAATCTACCTAACCAATATTTATTTAATGGCCTTCTTCGGGTGCGACCGAGGTAGGCTCTTTTTGTTGGTCATCACAATCTTCGCAGTATCTTGGGTATCCTGGTGTCTCTCCATCTAAAAATGCACCACACGTCTCACACAAAGTTCCGTCTAAATGCATTTCAACTATTTCACCCATGATCGATTCCTCCTAATTTAATTTTTTTCTACCATTCACATAAGAATGGAAATTTAACGTCCGTACAGCTACATAAGCGATAATAACCACTAAAGATATCCAAAAAGATATTGAAGCCGTGGCAATCACAAATAGCGCCATAGGAATGTCCTTTAATGTGAGTGTGCCGTTAAAAATGCACAGGATCACAATTATCAGTCCTGCAAATACCCACATGCTTGATGTGATAGCCAGGAATAAAGCGAATGGCGTTTCGTCTAGTGCGTTGAAAAATTTACGTTTCATTTCGGTTGCTCCTTTCCAATTTATATCGTTAGAAATCATTCACATTGGTATACTTTATCTATCAGCAAGTGGTCTGCTGAAATAAATTAAGTGAGGTGAAAATGTATGGTCAAAAAATCTGGTATAAATATTTCCGGCGATTTAGAAAAAATCGTTAAGAAAAAAGCGAATGATCTTTTGCAAAGAGGTGTTAAATCTACTTGTCCTTCTTGTAAAAACCAAATAGTCATTTCTCCCGGAAAAAATACATGTTCTTTTTGTGGAGCTGAAATTAACTTTAACGGAAGTGTTTAGTCTTCTTTGATTGATACTTCAAACTCTTTCGAAGCCAATTCGTCTGCCAACGTTTTGGCTTCTTTTAATAGTTCTACATAACGTTCAGCTTTTTTAGTTGCTTCATCAATTCCACTTACTTCTACTTCGATGTTTACTGGTTGTAATTCGTTCATTCTTCTTCTCCTCCTGATTTCTGTATTCTATCTACTACCCAACAGGTATACATCACCGCTAAAAACGCACAGCCTTGCACCGTCTCGCCTGTGGCGAAACAGATGATCGATACTGCTAGTAGGATTAGGTTTGCTGTTGCTACCACTGAATCACACTCCTTTTGTATGGTGTAATTCACTTGAAAGTGAGGTGAATTATATTGATAGATTATTTCGAGCTGTATAAAACTTGTTTAAAAATCATTGCAGAAAGACATCCGGATCAAACATACGACTTCCTAAAAATGATGAATAATGAAGATATCGTTGTTTCCGATATATCCAAAGGCACTGACAGTAGACTATTAGTACTTGCTACTTTTGAAGTTCTAGACAACCTGATTGATGATGGATTGATTAAAGCTAAAAAACGAATCACTAAAACCGAAGATCCAACTTATTTTTTTAATGGTGTTTCAACTACTGGCTATCAGTACTTAAAGTCTTTAGAAGACCCTTTATTCGGCGAAAAATTAAAATCTGCACTTAAAGATGAAGGAGTTCCTATGACTCCCAATACAATTACTAAGTTTATTGCACGGCTTACTCTTTAAATTCATAGTCATACGACTTGGCAAGGAAGGTTACATTAACCTGTACAATATCTTTGCCGAGTTGTTGCACTGTGACCCCATTTTCTAGTACGTAATCCAGTTCAAAATCATCAATCGAAAAGCTATCTTTTGTTTCTTTTACAATGTGTGACGGCGGTTCGGATATTGGTAGTTTAGCCATTCTTTTCACATCCCTACATTTAATTTCATTTCTCTGCTGCTTAACGATTTTCCATAGACTGTTAGTAGTTTTTACTAAAGCAATTTGTATAGCTTCCTCACAATCAGAACGGTTGATGCCAGGATAGGTTTGTTTCATTTCTTGATAAAAGCTTTCGACTATATCCAAGTTTGATGGCTCCTTTTTATTAGGTTTGCTGTAGTGATCCTTTTAGATCCTTTATCCATCCCATTCACCGATTATTTGATACCCTAATCGTTCGTCAGATAAATCTTTTAGAAACTGATCGTATAAATCTGTTTTTATATAGACTTCATTTGACGATGGCGCAATATACCCCTGTTTGTACTTAGAGTTTCTAAACAACTTCATTCTGCGGTGGTAGGTAGACTCAGAATAGTCGTATTTTTCTTTAAATTCAGCTTTTGCAATAGTTCCTTTCATTGGATTTCCTCCTAAGCAGATTTTTTTTCACGCTCAATAATTGGTAAAGTATTATGTTTTTTCAATAGATCGTAGATAAATAATCTTCCCTTTTGAGTCCAATAAGTATGCATGACAGTAGTTTTCCCACCATTAACAACACTGGTCTTACTTTGTGTATATCCTTTATCTGCATACTTTTGATATAATAGCCAAGTTTTACCTTGTTTAAATTGAATACTTAATTGATGTAGAAATTCATTCATCTTTTTAGCGCTCCAACCATAATCTTTTGAGATTTCTGTGATTGATACCAAACTTTCATTTTGTAGAACCAAATCATAATAAGTAGCCTTTGGGCGTAGTTCCATATTGATTTGCTCTGCTACTAGTGCACGCTCTTCAAGTTTCTCGTTAATTTCTACCTGCTCTACTAAATGAAGTAATGCTTCTTTATAAGTCGCTGGCAATTGTTGTTTAATATGATTTTCCATTTGATTGAATTTCTCAATATATGCAAATGCGAACTGAGTACCTTTAGCACCGGTCATTCTTGTCGAGTATAATTCACATCCTTTTTTCGTTAGATCGTAGCAAGGACGTTCTTGATTATTAGCATCCAAATATGTTGTTTCAATAAATAATTCGCTCAAAGCAATTTTGCTTTCGGCTAAGTGAGATACAATTTTCTTGATATCCCTCATAACGTCAGCATGATTTCTTCCTACCATCTTCGCTACTTCTTTACTATTAATTGTTTGTTGTAATTGATCCATTTTGTTTCCTCCTTATCTGATTCTATAATCTGCAATAATTCGTAAAATGACTTGATTACCTTTAACCGTATCTAGCTTCCCATTCAGATAATTTGCTAAATCTTGTTTCTTCATTCCGTAAACTACTGATAAATCAGTTATAGAAATATTATTCTCTTCCATATAATCAAGAACTTTTTGTCTTCCAGCATCAACATTTGGCATAATTGATAATCTCCTTTCTATAATAATTTGTAAGATAACTTTACAGAATTTTATGTTTTCTATTGACAAACAACTTAAAGTTTTATACTATTTGAGTATAGAAAATAAACCCATCAAAATAACTATTTAATTGCAGTCGGTCGCCAAACTTATGCATTAAAAGATTTTTTTGGTTTTCTTTTTCTGTTAAATTATCTTACAACAAGAGTATAGTATAAAATTTTAAGTTTGTAAATGGTTTTAACTTAATTTTTTATACTATAACATTCTTGTTAGAGAGGAATGTCTAAGATGACCCTATTTGATAGGATTTCTGAACTAGCAAAAAAACAACATATTAGTTTAAAAGATTTAGCTACGACAATTGGTTTAAGTGAGAGTGCTATTTATCAATGGAGAACAAGCAGCCCCAAAGCTGAGACATTAAAAAAAGTAGCCGATTATTTTGAAGTCTCAACTGACTACCTATTAGGAAGAACTGAAAGAAAAGATCCATTGCCAGTCTCTCCACTAGAAGAAGATTTTGGGAATTCGGAAAATGCAAAAACCTCAGAATATTTTGCAATACAAAGGAAATCACGAGAGCTCACACAAAAAGACCAGCAGCGTCTCTTAAAGATTATGGAAGCAACTTTTGATGACATTGATAATGGTGATTTTGAGGAAGATGAAGATGATGATTTATGATCAACCAAATTACGCCGAAGCCCAGAAATTAGCTTATGAAACAATTCAAAATAGCGCCCAAAAAGAACTTCCAGTCTCAATTAAAAAGTTGATTCGGACATTTCCGAAATTGCATCTACAAAAATATTCTGTTTTTGCTAAGCAAAGAAAATTGAGTTTCGAAGAAGTACTTCTTTTTACAAATTCAGAAGAAGGCTGTCTCTGGATGAGAAGTGATGGGACATACTTAATTCTCTATAATGATTATATAAAAAATTCAGGACGTATCAGATTTACTCTTGCTCATGAGTTGGGACACTATATCATGAAACATAATGAAAAATCTGGAAAAACCATTTTACCAAGATATTCATTGAGTGATGATGAACATGACCTGTTTGAAAAAGAAGCAAATTACTTCGCTAAAAGACTACTTGCACCTATCCCTTTGGTGGATTTGTATGTTGCAAACTGGAAAAAAATAAAAGCGAATTGTATTGAATTTGCTTTCGACACTTCTCATACATTAGCGAGTTACGTAATTAAAGATTTAAATAAAAGAAGACAAAATGCTAATATTATTAGAGAAGGTCATCCCATGGTTGATTATTTTATTGACTTTATTAATTACGATGCTAGCTCTCAAATATGTAAAACTTGTTCAACAGTTCAATCTTCTAAAAATAATTTTTGCAAAACTTGTGGAAGCAATAATTTAATAGAATCTTCGGCAGAAAACTATACCAATTACTACATAATGAAAGGAACGAAAATGGATTATACAAAAATAGAAACAAATGCAAATGGAACTCCAGTGAAATGTCCAAAATGTGAATATGAAAGTCTGAATGATGAATTTATTTATTGTCCAATTTGCTCAACGCATATTCATAATGTGTGCCTTGGTCCAGAGTGGAATAAAATTACCGAGACTATAGATGGAGATATAGAATTATCAATCCAAGAAAGAAATGATCATAATAGTAGTTGTAAAGGTAATCTAGAGGGGGATTTCCGTTATTGTCCTCATTGTGGAAATGAGACGTCTTATGGGTATCAAAAAATTCTTACATCATGGTCAGTTGAAAAAAATAATTTTGATAGTACTAATTTCTCTTTTCAAGAACCTAAATTTAACGATCTACCATTCTAAGATCAAAAGGAGAATTCATGGAATATTTTAAATACAAACTAGAAATGCAAATGGACTTTACACATCCATATATGACTATTAACCAAATGAAAAAAATGATAACTCAAAACTACTCAACTCCTAGAGATTTTGCTCTATACGGCTATTCTGCAGATGATATGATTAAGGATTTAGATAATCAAGTTTGCCTAGCTTTTCCGTCCGGACCTGAATTGCTAGATCTCAGAATGCCTATTCTAGTATTTCCCATTCCGACTGGTGAAATGTGGGATCCAGTAAAATATGGCTTTATCGTAAAGTATGATTCTAACGGTGAAACAGTAATTCACTCTCCTATTAAGATACCTTCTTTAGAAAAGGATGATTCGCCATTCTCTGACGATGAAATAAAAAAGTATTCGAAAATTTTGGATCTATTTGATAGTAAAAAAGAAGACTAATAAAATTATATCTACACCAGAGGGTTTCCAGAAATAAACAAATTTTAAATAGCTATCGAACTTTTCTTTTATATAAATATTAATGGAGTGATTCAAATGTGGATTGAAGAATTGACAAATGGAAAATTTAAATATGTTGAACGATATGAAGACCCTCTTACAGGAAAGTCAAAACGTGTATCAGTTTTGAAATCTAACAAGACAAGACAAACTCAAAAAGAAGCTATGTATATTTTAAACAACAAAATCACTGATAAGTTAAATCAAAAAGAGTTTGTTGCAAAGGAAATAACTTTTTTTGACTTATATGAAGAATGGTACACACAGTATAAACAACAAGTAGCTGAAGGTACCTACCTCCCCACAAAAAATATGTTAAAAGCAGTAATTAAGGATATCGGCAATGAAACGCTGGTATCCCGAATTGACCATCGACTAGTAAATGATATCTTAGATTCCTACCTGTACAATAAAAATCTATCAAATAAGTATGTAAGCATAATAAAAACAAAAATAAACTTGATCATGAAATATGCTATCAGAAAAGAGTACATTTTTGATAATCCAATTGACAAAGTTGAAATCAATTTTAAAAAAGAATTTAAAACAGCCAAAATTAAAGATAAGTATTTAGAAGATGCAGAATATAAATCGCTAATTGAATTTACAATGAATCATAATGAGCGGTATGGATTATTATTCCAATGGCTGTATCTAACTGGAATGCGTCCAGGCGAAGCGATAGGACTGTTGAAATCTGATATAAATATTGAGAATGCAACGGCTAGTATTAACGGTACACTTCTTTATCGAGAACGTAGCATCAAAGATATGGTAAAATCGGATAAAACAAAAACTGCTGCTGGTATGAGGAAGATTGATCTATCTTCTAAAACAATGCAAATATATCACAAGCTTATCAATTTGAATCCTAAAGGTGATTTTCTATTCCAAACAAGTAATAATACTCCGATAGTTACGACTGCGATTAATACCTATCTTAGACAACACAAAACCGAAATGGGTATTGATGAAAATAAACCTTTAAGCTCCCATATTTTTAGGCATACTCACATATCAAAACTTGCTGAAATCGGTACTCCAGTATATGTAATTCAAGATAGAGTTGGACACGAGGATAGTAAAATTACACAACAAATCTATTTACACGTTACAGAAGGAATGAGAGAAAAGTTACAAAGCGACCTTGAACTTTTATAAAAGCTTGCCCCTTTTCTGCCCCTTTTTATTACTTTTTTGATAAATATTCAACTTGGTACAAATGAATAAATAATAAGTCAAAATAAAAAACCCCTTGATTACCAAGAGGTTCAGTGTTAATTAATAACAATTTTTTAACGACGGATTTCTTTAATACGAGCTGCTTTACCATGTAATGCACGTAAGTAATAAAGTTTCGCACGACGAACTTTACCATAACGAACTACTTCGATTTGAGCAACACGTGGTGTGTGTAATGGGAATGTACGTTCCACACCAACACCATTAGAAATTTTACGTACTGTATAAGTTTCGCTGATACCAGTGCCGCGGCGTCCGATAACAACTCCTTCAAATAATTGGATACGTTCGCGAGTTCCTTCGACTACTTTCGCATGAACGCGAACAGTGTCTCCAGGACGAAATGCAGGGATATCCGTACGTAATTGTTCTTGTGTTAATTCTTGAATTAATGGATTCATTCTTTTTTCTCCTCATTCCAAACATTCTTATGGCTACTGCCACAGCGGAATATCGTAATAGTTGAGCGCTTTGCACTCACTAAAATAGTTTAACATAGCTCTTGTAGGCTGTAAAGGAATTTTTCTTGCCATCTATTAAATAGTAGGGTGGGTTTCTAAACTGTCTAAATAGGTTTGCAGCTGATTGATCAGCTTACCTAAATGAAGGCCATCGACAAGCCGATGATTTACCTGAACTGAATAAGGCAATAAAATCCGATCATCTTGCTTTACAAATTTTCCCCATGTTACTTTGGGAATCCCATCGTTTCGATCCAAGCTCAGCTCATTCCCTAAATTAGTAAAAGAAAACCAAGGCAAGCAGGAAAATTGAATCATTGTATCTGACTGGTAATCTGTATTTGGAAAATAAGCTTTTTGGGTATGGCTTACCCGCTTCGCCTCATCAGAAAATTGTTTCAAATCACCTTCAAAATCAAGCGTCACAATATGAAATAACTCACTATCTGTTTTTAAATCAGTAAAGCTGGGAATCAAACACTCGATTAGAACTACATCTGCTCCACGTATCTTGTAACGAAAATTTTCAATACCATTCATCACTTTAGTTGTAGCATAAATCAAGGCATAATAAAAGGACAACTGGTTCTCTTTTACGTAATGATAAAAATGAGTCACATCGATTTGTGTCGTAATATCGTATAGAGGTGAACCCTCATCCCTCGAGAAAAAATCAAAATGTTCTTTTCGATCCCAATTTGTTTGATCAATTACTTTAGCAGATATCACCATCAATGTTCCTCCTTTTTAAAAGATAAACTTAGTTACCTTCCTTTTTTTCGTTACGTAGCTCTTCCAACCACTTTTCTTGTTGTTCAGTTAATACTACTTTTTCAAGCATGTCTGGGCGACGCTCTAAGGTTCTTCTCAATGATTCTTTTTGTTGCCACTCATCGATTAATTTATGGTTACCATTCGTTAAAACTGTTGGTACACTCATTCCATTAAATTCAGCAGGGCGGGTATACTGTGGATGCTCTAGTAAACCTGTTGAATGAGAATCCGTTTGAGCAGACAGTTTATTGCCTAAAACATCTGGCAGTAAGCGTACCGTCGCGTCAATCATCACCATTGCACCTAATTCTCCACCAGTTAATACATAATCCCCTAATGAAACTTCATCTGTCACAAGCGAACGAATCCGTTCATCGTATCCTTCATAATGACCGCAGATAAACACCAAATGCTCTTCTTCCGAAAACTCTTCCGCCATTTTTTGGTCAAACTGCTTACCAGCTGGATCAAGCAAAATAACTCTTTTTTTTGTTTCTGGTGCGGCTTCTTCAATTCTGCGCAAGTTATCATAAATTGGCTGAACCTTTAGCAACATACCTGCTCCGCCGCCATAAGGATAATCATCTACGGACTGGTGTTTATTATCAGCATGATCCCTAAAGTTTGAGATATTGATTTCCAATAGATTTTTCTCTACGGCTTTTCCGATGATCGATTCACCTAGTGGTCCTTCGAACATTCTAGGAAATAACGTTAACACATCAATCTTCATCGTCAATCAAACCTTCTGGAATTTCTACATGAACCACATTATTCTCTAAATCGATTGACTTAACAACTGATTCAATATAAGGAATCAAGGCATCTTTTTTCTTTGGTCGCTGAACGACCCAAACATCGTTTGCTCCTGGTGAAAGGATTTCTTTGATTTTACCCAATTCTTTATCATGCTCATCAACAACAGTTAACCCAATGATTTGATGATAGTAAAATTCATTTTCTGGTAGGTCAGTTAATTTTTCTTTTGATACTTTCAAAATACCATCACGATATTTTTCAACATCGTTAATAGAAGAATGATTTTCAAACGTCACGATGTCAAAATTTTTATGCTTCCGATGAGATTGGATCGTTAATTCGATCGGCGCCTTTTTCTCTTGAAATAACGTCAAGACTGTTCCTTTTTTATAACGTAACTCCGGAAAATCTGTTTGAGAAATCACACGAACTTCCCCTTTTAAGCCTTGGGTATTGACGATTTTCCCAACATTTAAATATTCAGTCACTTAAAGCCCTCATTTCAAAATTTTAGTCTTTTTCATTTTACCATTTCTATAGCTTGAATTCTATCAACTTCTATTATATCTTACGCAAAAAGAAAGCAATTCACAGATGAATTACTTTCTTTTCATTTTTTTAAGCATTCACACCAGTTAATGTTCCGTAAATCAAAAACAAATTCAAAGCGGTCAAAACGATTGCAATGATCCAGGCCAACACTTTGACCCAGGTTGGATTGGCGAACCTGCCCATAATCTTTTTATCACTAGTGTACAAGGTCAATGGAATGATCGATACTGGTAAGGCAATACTTAAAAATACTTGTGTATATAACAATAAGTCTTCCACTGCTGACTCGCTGCCACCGTAAATAATTACACAGACGATAACCGGCACGATTGCAATCAAACGAGTCACAACGCGACGCATCCATAGAGGCATTCTTAAATGGATAAAACCTTCCATCACGATTTGTCCGGAAAGTGTTCCTGTAATTGTAGAATTTTGACCAGAAGCAAGCAACGCAATCGCAAATAAAATACTTAATACAGGACTGGCGATGTTTCCAACGATATCTGGATTCTTCAATGCATCAAATAAATCGACAAATTTTCCTAAATCACTATTGGTTCCATAAAATAATGCTCCACCCAAAATCAGCAATAAACAGTTTACAATAAATGCGATCGTCAATTGAATATTTGAATCCCAAATCGTAAACCGAATGGCTTTTGCTTTTTCTTTATCATCATTGCGATCGAATTTTCTAGCTTGAGCAATAGATGAATGTAAGTATAAGTTATGCGGCATTACAGTCGCCCCTACAATCCCTAGCGCTAAAAACAACATTGATTTATCAGTGGCAATTCTTATATCCGGAATAAATCCTCGCATTACCTCACCAATATTGGGATCAGCAAGTGCTACTTCATAAGCAAAAACAAAAAAGATAACAGCAATTAAACAAGCAACGATCGCTTCAATTTTTCTAAAGCCCATTTTTGTTAAAAGGAGTAATAATAACACATCAAAAGTTGTAATCAAAACCCCGATCAATAATGGAAACCCAAACAGTAACTGTAAGGCAACTGCTCCACCAATTACTTCGGCAATATCTGTTGCCATGATCGCAAGTTCTGTAATGATCCACAAAACAAAACCTGTTTTCTTACTAGTATGTTCTCTTGTTGCTTGTGCTAAATCTCGACCTGTCACGATTCCTAATTTAGCCGCCATCCCTTGAAGTAGCATAGCAATCAAGCTTGATAACAAAATGACACTTAATAGTGCATACTTATATTCCGCACCACCTGCAATCGATGTGATCCAATTGCCGGGATCCATATAACCAACGGCAACTAAGGCTCCTGGTCCACTATAAGCTAATAATGTCCGCCAAAAGCTGGCATTTTTCGGTACCTCAACAGTATTATTGATTTCTTCCAAGCTTGGACCATTTGCATAATCCAATAAATGTTCTTTCTCTTTGTTCTCTTCTACCATAATTATCCTTCTTCCATCTATAAAACATCAGGTTTATATAATTTAATTTTTAGGTGCACCATAACTCTTAAATTAATTATAGACCTCTCATTCTTGCTTGTAAATAGAAAACGCTCAGTTATTTTTTCTTTTAGGGCTAAAGTAGGATGTTTTTAGCTGTTGTTCTTTGTATAATGTTCCTATCAAGTTGTTTCTTACAACTTTGTTCGTCTAAAATAATAAATAACAATGGTAAAATAATAAGAAGACTTTTATACTAGAGGTAGTTACTTTAAGGAGATGATAAACATGAGCATCGCGCTTTCAAGAAAAATTATTAATTGCATTTCAATCGTAGGAATTATTGCAACGATTGCTGTGACGATTTACTTTATACGATTAGGTGTGTTTAAAGACGTCGACGCATTGAGAGGATTAGTTGGTGACTCGGTGATCTTAGGTCCGATCTTGTTCATGTTGATTCAGATCATTCAAGTGGTGATTCCAATTATACCAGGTGGTATTAGTTGTGCCGCTGGTGTATTGATTTTTGGTCCATTTGCTGGATTTATCTATAATTACGTAGGAATCGCAATTGGGTCTGTCATTATTTTCTTATTGGGACGACAATACGGCAAACCTTTTATTTTAAGTTTAGTCAGTGATAAAACCTATAATAAATATATCGGTTGGCTGGATAACGAAAAACGTTTTGAAAGACTTTTCGCACTGGCGATTTTCCTCCCTATCGCACCAGATGATGCCCTTTGCTTAATGGCTGGTTTAACTAAAATGTCATTGAAGAAATTCACTTTGATCATTATTTTAGCAAAACCTGTTTCAATTTTCTTATACAGCTTGGCATTGATTTATGGTGGTACATTCTTAAACGGTTTACTAGGCTTTTAGAGCATTAAAATATATAATAGAAACTAGTAGGATCGGATGCATTTGTATCCTATCCTCTTTTATTTTGTAAGGGTGGATAAATAATGAAATATTTAAAAAATAGTTTTAAAAATATGCTAGACTTTTTTGCTGGTACATCCGCATATTTCCGCGATGTTTTGTTGATGCATGGCTTTATGATCTTTATACTGCTCCCTCTTTTGGCTAGTTCGACCCGATTTATTTTAAAGCAAGGAAAAATAGACTATCTATCTTATGATACGATTCCAATTATTTTTTCAAAACATCCTGGGGTTCTCGTCGCATTGCTGCTCGTCTTATTGATGATCGTAGTAGCTGTCTTTTTTGAATTTACGTTTTTACTTTTAAGTATTTTCTTTATCAAGAAAAAAGAACCGATTTCTTTAACAAATTTACTTAAAGGAACATTGCTTCAACTTAAAAAGATTCGATTTAGCACCCTTTTATTTTTCCTATTTTATTTTTTCTTAGTTCTACCACTAAGCGGTTTAGGCTTTAATTCAGATCTATTGGCAAAAATCAAAATTCCAGCCTTTATAATGGACTTCATCTTTGCTAACCGCGTAACGATCATTGCCTTAGTCGTTTTAGGTTACTTGATCTTCTTTTATCTTTCGATTCGTTTGATTTTTGCACTGCCAGAAATGATTTTACGTGATGTTCCGTTTCGACAAGCGGTCAGAGAAAGTTGGCGCTCAACGAAACATCATTTCTTTAGAATTTTAGGTCAGTTTATTGTGATTGGCGGCAGTATTATTATTGTATTTGTACTTAGTTATACACTGATCCTAACTGTGCAAGCCATCATCGAAACTGCTTTGCCAAGTTACGCTTTAGTTAGCGCCGTTGTTGCGATGACTCTTTTACAAATTATTTTACTCCTTAATATTATCTTTACAACTGTTGGAATATTTTATATCACGATCGATTATATGGATGACGAGGGGTTTCTACCAGAATTACCACAATGGTTTTTCGATCAACCAAAACAAGTAAGAAAAGAATGGTCGTTTTTTAAAATTGGCCTATTTGCTTTCACCGCTGCTTTATTTGGAATTGGTGTTGGAACATACAATACGAATTACTTGAGCAACCCTTCAGTCACTGAACCTTTGACAATCTCACATCGAGGTGTAGATGCAGCCAATGGTGTTCAAAATACCTTGCCGGCCCTTGAAAAAACGAGCTTAGAAAAACCAACTTATGTTGAGATGGATATCCAAGAAACCAAAGATAAACAGTTTGTTGTCATGCATGATTTCAACTTAAAAAAACTAACAGGCGTCGACAAAAGACCAAATCAATTAACCTTGAACGAATTGACTAAACTAACGGCAAAAGAAAATGGGATGGAAGCAGCTGTTTGTTCCTTTGATGATTATCTTGAAAAAGCAAAAGAATTAAACCAAAAACTGTTGATTGAAATCAAAACAACACCGCAAGATAGTTCCGATCTAGTTAAACGCTTTACGCAAAAATATCGCAAAACTATTTTATCAGAAAAACATATCCTGCATACGTTGACCTTTAATACTGCAACAGAACTGAAGGAACAAGAACCAGATTTCTACGTGGGCTATATTCTTCCCTTCAATATTGTAGGCCCGCCAATCTCAAATGTTGATTTCTTTACGATGGAATATACCACTTTAAACCGCAATTTTATTAATGCAGCTCATAATGATGGAAAGAGCGTTTATGCTTGGACGGTCAATGACGAAGATACGATGACTCGGATGATGTTTTATGGTGTAGATGGTATTGTCACAGATGAATTAAAGCTACTCAATGAAACAATCAAAACGGATTTAGATGAGCTTACCTACTCAGATAAACTCTTCCACTTTGTAATTGGGATTGGCTAAAATAAAAGAGTACCGTGAAAACATAACAATGTTTACGGTACTCTTTTATTTTTTTATTTCGCGCTCATCCGTGTCTTGCCTTCTTGGCACATATAAAGAAGTGGGCAAATATCACATTTTGGATTTCGTGCCAGACAATGATAACGACCGAAAAAAATCATCGTATGATGGGTTTTGACCCATAGTTCCTTCGGTATTTTTCGCATCAATGTTTGTTCAACTTCCATGACATTAGCGTCTAATTTGCAGATACGTAAACGTTTTGATACTCGCTCAACATGTGTATCAACTGCGATAGCAGGTTCACCAAAAGCATCCCCCATTACCACATTAGCCGTCTTACGCCCAACACCAGGCAAGGTAACAAGCTCTTCACGAGTTTCAGGTACTTTCCCGTCAAATTGGTCCAATAATTGAGCAGCACACGCCTTGATATTTTTTGCTTTATTACGATACAACCCAATCGTCTTGATTTTTTGAATAATGTCCTCTACTGGAGCTTGCGCTAACGCAACAGGTGTTGGGTAAGCTGCAAATAACGCAGGTGTTGCCTTATTTACAGATACATCAGTTGCTTGAGCACTTAAAATAACTGCAATCAATAGCTGAAATGGACTTTTATGTGTTAGTTCACAGGCTGCGTCTGGAAACATGTCATACATAATTTCAATAGCTTCCATTGTTTTTTCTTTGGACAGCATTTACCTACCTCCTACTCACTATCTTCTGGATTAAGCCAATTGTGGAGAGTAACTTTCGGAATTGGCTCATTTGCAGCGCCTTGTTGCTCGATTTCTTTTTGAATCAGCGCCTGTTTTCTACGCTTTTGATCTTCAGCGACTTGCTCTTTTGTTGTAATATTTTTACGTTCCCAAGCAAGTAAAATACGATCGATATACTTTAAGCTGTATGCTTGATTCAATACAGCCTCTCTTAGTGCTAATCGAATCAGTTCAGGTTGGTAATGATCTGTTTCTAGCCATTGACCAATCATTTCAAGTTCGATTGGCGATAACTGGCGGCCAAATTCTTTTTCAAACCCTTGATATAATTGTTTGATGGTTTCTTCTGAGGAACGTTCTTGCTGTTTTACCATTTGCTTTTGTTTTAACAATGAAATTTTCTCAAAAATTGGCAGCAAATCATACGTATCCATCATTTGCCCTTGCTCATTTTGCTTTGTTTGAATAATTAAAAAACCACGTGAAACGAGCTGATTTAATAGCTTATAAATAACATCGATCGGCTTTCCCATGATTCGACTGATCTCAGCTAGATCTGGAAATAAATCGCCTTTTGCTTGAGAATGAAACAATTGTAGCCAAAATAGAAACTCTTCATCAGCCAAGCCAATCTTTTGGTAATTCTCAATCACTAAGTTGGAGACAGTCGTTTCGCCGGCTTTTAGATATTCATTGATTGATAACATAACTGCTCCCTCATTTCTGTTCCTTTGAATCATTCTGTAATTTTATAAACGTTGTAATAAATTGATTTCATATAGTCGATCAAATATTGCGGATTAAGTGCTTCACCTGTTGCATCCATTATCAGTTGATTAGGTTTTCTTGATGCACCATATTGATGGATATGCTCTGTTAACCAGTTCTTGATCACTGAATAATCATCACTAGCTAAAATAGTATCTACATCGATCTCTTGTCCCATAGCATGACGAAGTTGCGCTGCATACATATAACCTAAAGCATACGAAGGGAAATAGCCAAAGCTACCGCCAGACCAATGAACATCCTGGACAATGCCTTCTAAGTCGTTTTCTGGGCGAATCCCAAGGTATTCCTCATACTTATCATTCCAAATTTGTGGTAAATCAGCCACAGAAACATCCTCATTAAAAATCATCTTTTCAATTTCATAACGAATAATAATATGCAGAGGATAGGTTAGACTATCTGCCTCGATTCGAACCAAACTCGCTTTCGTCTCTTTCAACGAATCGTAGAAAGTCTCGAAATCAATATCATCAAAGGTACCTTCTGTGCACTCTTTGAAAAATGGAAATTGTTTTTGCCAAAATTGCTTATTACTCCCAATAATAATCTCATTAAATAACGATTGAGACTCATGGATTCCCATAGAAGCTCCTGTAGCTAGCGGTGTGTAATCATACTTCGAGTCAATGCTTTGTTCATAAATACCATGACCAGCTTCATGAATCACACCAAAAGTTGCCATTGTAAAGTCAGTTTCATCCCAACGTGTCGTAATTCGTGCATCTTTGCGATTTAACGCCAACATAAACGGATGTACCGTATCATCCAAGCGTCCACGTGAAAAATCATAGCCCAACTGCTCTGCAACACCTGATACAAATCTTCTTTGTTGCGCTTTCGTTACTTGTCTAGATAAGAAATCAGTACGTGGAACAGTTCCTTTTTCAGCAACGGTAGCTCTAATTTCCAAGATTCCAGCTTTTACTTGAGCAAAAATTTGATCTAATTTTTCAACAGTCAAACCTGGCTCATATTGATTTAGTAAAACATCATAGTTTGTGGCTTCATCTTTTTTCCAATAAGGGATAAATTCCTTTAGGAAATCAATGATTGTTTGAATTTCATTTTTCATTTCAGCAAAATCTTTTGCTTTCCGCGCTTTTAGCCAAGCGGCATGAGCATTAGTCAAAGCGGTGTTATACGCTTGCATCCGTTCTGCGGGAATACTATGATTCAGTTCATAATCTTCTTTGACTTTATTGTACACAGCTAAGCCGACTTCTGATAATTCTTCAGAATGGTCCTCAAAATAAGCTAATGCTTCTTGGACTTTTGGTCCCACACTACGCTCAAAGGCCATTCCGGAAATATAGCCAACAGTTTCTCCACGGAAATCACTACTTGCTTCTGGCATTCCAGTTTGGCTATCCCATTCTAATAAACCGATCGCTTCAGTTAATAATTGGATCTCTTTGATTTCATTTAAAAATTCTTGTTCTTTCATATCCGTTCACCTACTCTTCTCTTGGTTTTCTTGGAGGTCTTTCACCCCAATATTGGAATAAATCAGTCCGTAAAGCACCGTTATACAATTTTCTCTTCTTGGTTGCTCTTGCTCCGTAATATTGTTCAAAGGTTAAATCACTCGTCAAAATATATTTACTCCATGTTTTAAGCGGACGGAAAACTTCTCCCATCTCTTTATATAGTTTCCGAACAGATTCTTCTTCCCCTAAACGTTCACCATAAGGCGGATTGGCAACCATTACGCCGTACTCTTTTTCTGTTGTAAAATCATGTAAGGCTAGTTGCTTGAAGGTAATGGAATCGCCTAACCCAATTTCTTCAGCATTGGCTTTTGCAATTTCAATCATTTTTCCATTGATATCTGACCCCATAATATCTAATTCGATGTCATAATCAGCTTGTTCATCTGCTTCTTTCCGAACCTTTTCAAAAATTGCTGCATCAAACCAATCCCACGTTTCGCAAACAAACTCACGATTAAACCCAGGTGCAATGTTATGACCGATCAAAGCGGCTTCAATACAAATCGTGCCCGATCCACAAACTGGATCAAAGAATGGACGGTCTTTACGCCAGTTTGTCAGCATCACTAAAGCCGCAGCCATGTTCTCTTTCAAAGGAGCTCCACCCTTTTCAATTCGGTAGCCTCGTTTAAATAAACTAGGACCTGTTGTATCGATAGTAACTGTCACATGATCTTTCAAAAGAGCTACCTCTAGTTGGAAAAATGCGCCCGTTTCTGCTAAAGGCACAGTTGCTGGACGATGATAAACTTCTCTTAAACGATTTACGATTGCTTTTTTAGTAATCGATTGGCAGTCAGGTGTACTATATAATTTAGATTTGATTGATTTACCAGCCACAGGAAATTCAGCATCCATTGGCAAATAATCTTCCCAAGGTAAAGCTTTGACTTTTTCAAATAACTCATCAAAACTAAACGCATCGAATTCACCAACAATAATCTTGATTCGATCCGCCGTACGTAACCATAAGTTAGCTGTAGCAATCGTTTCCATTGTCCCTTCAAATAGGGCTTTTCCATTTTCGACTTCACAAGGAATCCCTAAATCACGAAGTTCTTTTCCTACTAATGCTTCTAAACCACTCGCTGCAGTTGCAACAAGCTTGAATGTTTTTTCTTTTGTCATCATATCTCCCCTTGTTCTTATTTAAGAACGACTTGATTATCTATCTGAAATGATTTCTTACTTTAAAAAAAGCCTTCACAACAGAGTTGGAAGGTCATCCTGAATAATTGTAATTTTCTGTAAGCCATGTTCTGTATCGAATGCCTCTCAGGGAAAGACATACGACGGTCATCATCTATCTGCAGAAATAATTCTGCCTCTTCTACTCGTTCATTTCCTTTAGAAGAGCGCCCCTACCATTGTTTGGGTTGCTCGCTCGAGGGGTTTACCGCGTTCCACCAATTTCGTTTCCAAAATTGCTTCGTCACTGTGGCACTTTCAAGGGTACTTTGACATAGCCGAAACCTTAGTCATTTTTCCTGCCGTTACTCTAAATAGTACAATCAGCTTGTTCGAAAACTTACCCATCTTACTATATCAAGTACCTTAGCTTATGATTTCGCTAAGCACGAACACTACAGACATCTCAGTCTGTGCGAGCATGGACTTTCCTCAGCCTGAATAAATTCAAACCGCGATCACCCGAAAATTACAAAAAAGTTGTTAAGAAAAATTAAAATTGACGTGTTTCAGAGTTATCAATTTCACGTTCATATGAGTTATGATGCAAATTACTTTCATATGGATTAGAATGGCTCATTCCTGAAATCGGATTTGAAGCAGGAGTATCATCTAATTTTTTGCCAAATACTTCACGCTCTAAATTAGATAAACGTTTTAGAATATCAAAGTTTGTGACAGCAGCACTTTTCGGCATTTCTTGTGCATTACGTGTCGGCATCGCTTGTTGTACTTTAGATGCTTGATCAAGTTTAGCTAGTAAGCGATTATTTTCTTCTTGCAAGGTTAAAAGCTCTTTGTTGTACGCTTCATAATCTTTGATCACGTTATCTAAAAATTCATCAACTTCAACTGGATCATAACCGCGCATTTTTGTTTTAAATTCTTTTTGTAAAATATCTTTTGGACTGTATACTAAATTTGCCATACTTACACCTCATTAGTTTTCTTTGATTAGGATAAAAGTTCATAGTTCAACAGCATTATTGTATCGGAAAATCGTCAGAAAATCAAACAGATTCTTACGATTCCATCGAGTTTTGTAAATCATCCATTGTTATTAGGCGGATTTCATAGGGAAATTTCTCAGAAAAAAGTTCTGCATCCTTTAAAAAATACTCTGTCTTACCAGGATATTCCTTATCATAAACAAGCAAGCTAGCGCCGGAATGTTCTAATAAAAACCGTGTATGCATTTTTAATTGCGCTGGAGATTTATAAGGCTGATGACTGACAGAATCCACAAAATCTGCTAAAAGTTCAATTTTTACTAAATTTGCCTGATTTTTTTCATTCCAGTTACTCCCAAATTCTTTAAATGGATAAATCAGTCCTAATTTTAATTCTGGGTAATCATTTTTCAATTCTGCCACAACTTCTGCTGCCCAAATCTCCGTACCAAGGTTGCCAGAAACCAAAACCCACTCTAATCCAGTGTCCAAATAGCCTATAATTTCTTTTTTTAATACATTTTTAATAACTATAATTTTAGGGTCATTGTCTTGAAAAGCCCCGATTTCAAAGCTTTTATAACCAGTCACATAAAGTGTTTTTACGTTTTCCATAGACATTCCTTTTCTTTCATAAAGATTTTTTGTTATAATGTTGGCTAGGAGTGTGATAGAAATGGCTTTTCATTATCCTAATGGTACTCACTATAATAATCATGAAGCACCACAATCAAAAAAACAAGTAAAAAAACGCAAATCAATTCAATTTGGTAAACGAGGGATGGATTTCGAAGAAGAAATCAATAAAAGTAATGCTTTTTATTTATCGCGCAATACTGCGGTCATTCATAAAAAGCCTACTCCCGTTCAAATTGTCAAAGTTGATTATCCAAGCCGCAGTGCTGCCGTAATCAAGGAAGCTTACTTTAGACAAGCCTCCACTACCGATTATAATGGTGTCTATGATGGATATTATCTGGATTTTGAAGCGAAGGAAACGAAGAATAAAACTTCTTTCCCTTTAAAAAACTTTCACCAACACCAGATCGATCATATCCAGCAATGTTTGGCGCAAAAAGGAATTTGCTTTGTTCTAATGTGGTTTTCTTCATTGAATAGATGTTTCTTTTTTAGCGGGGAAGATTTAGTAACCTATTGGTCAGAACAAGAAAGTACTGGAAAAAAATCGTTGCCTTTATCTATTATTGAAAAAAATGGGATAGAAATCCAAATTGGCATTGCACCTCAAGTACCATACTTGGATGCAGTCCGGCAACATATTCAATCAAACAAAGGAGTTGCGATTAATGACAACTGATGAAATAGGCTCACGTGCAGCCAGGCACGGACATCCTTCTGGAACGAACAATACTGAAAATACACCACCTACTAATGGTGGTAAAAAACCTAAGAAGAAACGAATTCTCTTAAAACTATTTCTAGGATTGGTTTTACTTGGTGTCTTAGGTCTGATAGCGGGGATAGGCCTTTTCTGGTCATATGCAAAAGACGCCCCTAAATTAGAGGATGATAAGCTAAGCGCCACTGTGTCTTCAAAACTCTATGATGCAAATAATGAAGTTTTTGAAGAATTGGGTGCGGAAAAACGTGAGATGATCAAACCAACTGATGTTCCACAATTGTTGAAAGACGCAGTTGTATCGGTCGAAGATAAGCGTTTCTACAAGCATAGCGGTGTTGATCCGATTCGAATTCTTGGCTCTGCTTTTTCAAATTTTAAAACAGGCGGTTTACAAGGTGGTAGTACGCTGACACAGCAATTGATCAAACTTTCTTACTTCTCTACAAAAGAGAAGGATCAAAACCTTAAACGAAAAGCTCAAGAAGCTTGGCTTGCGATTGAATTAGAAAAAGAAAAATCAAAAGAAGAAATTTTAACGTATTACATCAACAAGGTTTACATGGCCAACGGCTTATATGGTATGGAGACAGCTGCGCAATCCTATTTTGGAAAACCTTTAGCTGAACTTAATCTTCCACAAACTGCTTTGCTTGCCGGTATGCCGCAAGCGCCAAATGACTATGATCCATATGTAAAACCAGACGTTGCGAAAGAACGTCGTGATGTCGTTTTATATACTATGAAAGAAAACGATAAAATCACGCAAAAAGAATACGATGATGCAAAAGCAACACCGATCGACGATGGTCTGCAACCGTTGAAACAATCCAATGAAAACCGAAAAATCGTTGATAACTATATTAGAGAAGTCATTGCTGAAGTTGAAAGTATGGGCAAAAATGTTTATACAGATGGTTTAGATATCCATACGAATCTCGACATGAATGCACAAAAGCGTCTTTATGAGATTATCAATAGTGACACATATGTAGAGTATCCTGATCAAGATTTCCAAGTCGCTTCGACCGTGATTGATGTAAAAACCGGACAAGTCAAAGCTCAAATCGGAGGTCGGAATATTCCAGATGATGTTCAGTTAGGGACTAATCTAGCGATTGAAACTGACCGTGATGTCGGTTCAACAATGAAACCAATCGCCGATTATGGGCCTGCTATTGAAAACTTGAACTATTCAACTGGCCGAATCATGATGGATCAACCGACTACCTATGAAGGAACCAATATTCCTGTTACAAATGCTGATATGCAATATTACGGTGCTCTTACAATGCGTAAAGCAATCATGTATTCTCGTAATACAACAGCGATTCGAACATTTGATGCTGTTGGTAGTGACAAATCAGCGGCCTTCTTAAAAGATTTAGGGATCGAGTTTAAAGAGATAGTTGCCGCTAATGCGATTTCTAGTAATACCAGTGATTTAGGCGGTAATAAATATGGTGTTTCTTCCTTAAAATTAGCCGCTGCCTACGCTGCTTTTGCAAATATGGGTGTCTACAACAAACCGCATTACGTCAACAAAGTCGTCTATCAAGATGGCTCTGAAGATGTCATTGAGACAGAAAGCAAACGTGCGATGAAAGATTCCACGGCTTACATGATGACAGACATGCTGAAAGATGTTATTTCTGGCGGTACAGCCTTCAATGCAGGCGTACCTGGATTGATCCAAGCCGGAAAAACTGGAACCGCTAATTATACGGATGCAGACCTTGCCAACATTGGTGCCTCTGAATCATCCAGCATTGCGCCTGACAGCACGTTTGTTGGTTATACGCCTCATTATGCAGTTTCTGTCTGGACAGGCTACAAACAGCGTTTAACGCCTATTCCTTATGAATACTGGGGCACTGCTTCTGATGTTTACAGAGAAATGATGACTTATCTATCAGAAGGTGTTGCTAATGATGATTGGACTATGCCAGATACCGTGATTCGCTCTGGTAGTGAACTCTATGTTAAAGGTGCTTATGAAGAGCAACTATTGCCTTCAAGTACGACAGGTTCTGATACGTCTTCCTCTTGGAAAACGCCTATCAGTTCTGAACCTGCAACTACAAGCAGTTCTACTGTTCCATCACAAACAGAACCGCCAGCATCTCAATCTAGTGAACCGCCAGCTTCATCTACACCACCAACAGAACCACCAGCATCAAGTACGCCAAGTGAAGAGCCGGCCAGCAGTGAACCACCACAATCATCCTCAGCACCACCCGTTATACAAAATAATTCATTCAGGCGACGATCATCTCCTGGTTGATAATTAAATGAAAAAGAGCTTGGGACATAACTTAAAAAGTTATGTCCCAAGCTCTTTTTGTTTATTGGTTGTTTAATGCAGCCTCAACAAATCCTTTGATTAAATGTTGTGGTCTATTCGGTCTAGATATCAATTCTGGATGGAATTGACATGCTACAAAGAATTTTTTCTCTGGTAATTCGACGATTTCAACTAAACGATTGTCTGGTGAAACGCCCGAGAAAACTAAGCCTTTTTCTTCAAATAATTGACGGTATTTGTTATTGAACTCATAACGATGACGATGACGTTCTTGAACCACTTCTTGCCCTTCATAAGCAGCGGCTGTTACACTTCCTTTTTTAAGTTTACATGGGTATAACCCTAAACGTAACGTTCCGCCTAGATTTTCAACATTTTCTTGGTCAGCCATCAAATCAATAATATTGTTAAGAACATCTGGATTGTTTTCTGCTGAACCAGCATCTTCTAGTTTGACAACATTACGGGCAAATTCGACACAAGCCATTTGCATCCCTAAACAAATTCCTAAGAACGGCACATCGTTTTCACGAGCAAAACGGATTGCTTCGATCTTCCCTTCTACTCCTCGATCCCCAAATCCGCCTGGAACTAAGATCCCATCAGCCTCTTTCAAAACATCCGCAACATTTGCTTCTGTTAATTCTTGTGAATCGATCCAGTCGATCGCAATGTCAGAATCAAATGCAAAACCGGCATGTTTCAACGCTTCAACAACTGAAAGATACGCATCTGGAAGTTCTACATATTTCCCAACTAAGGCAATTCTAGTTGTTTTCTTCAAGCCTAATACTTTTGCTTCTAAAGCACGCCACTCTGTCATATCTGCAACGGGTACATCTAGTTTCAAGTGATCACAGACAATCTGATCCATATTTTGAGCTTGTAAGGCCAAAGGAATTGAATAAAGCGTTTCTACATCGCGTGACTCAATTACAGCTTCTGGTGCTACATCACAAAATTGCGCTAATTTATTTTTCGTTCCTTGTGAAACTGGTAATTCTGTACGAATGACTAAAATATTTGGTTGAATCCCTAAACTACGTAGTTCTTTTACACTGTGTTGTGTGGGTTTAGTTTTCATTTCACCAGCAGCTTTTAGATAAGGAATCAATGTTGTATGGATATACATGACATTGTCACTGCCTACTTCTGCCTTCATTTGGCGCAGTGCTTCTAAGAATGGTAAAGATTCAATGTCACCGACTGTTCCGCCCACTTCAGTAATAATGATATCTGCATCGGTCATGCTTGCGGCTCTCATGATTTTTTCCTTGATTTCATTTGTGATATGTGGAATAACTTGAACAGTAGCACCCAAATATTCACCTTTACGTTCTTTTCTCAGCACTTCTGAATAAATTTTCCCTGTTGTCACGTTTGAATATTTATTTAGATTGATATCAATAAATCGTTCATAGTGACCTAAATCCAAGTCTGTTTCGGCACCATCATCTGTGACAAAAACTTCTCCATGTTGGTAAGGACTCATTGTTCCTGGATCCACATTGATATACGGATCAAATTTTTGAATCGTTACTTTCAAGCCGCGATTTTTTAATAAACGTCCTAAAGATGCTGCAACAATTCCCTTCCCAATCGAAGAAACTACGCCGCCTGTAACAAAGATATATTTTGTCATAATATAAAAAACCCTTTCTCAAAATAGATTTGTAGAGATGAGTAAACAATATCCCTTTGTTTTTTATTAGCCATAAAAAACAAAAGCTCCCTATTCAAAATGAATAGGGAGCTGGAATTCGTTGTAAACTTCTGACCTTCTTAAAGGTGCCCAAGTAGTATAATACAAGCAAATTTGTTTGAGGTCAAGTGTTTCTATTGGAAGATTTTTATTTTTTTAGTCAAGTTTTAGAGCTCGTCTCATTTATTCTTTGATGTAAGCATTTTTGTATGTGCTCGTTGCCCCAAAATTATGATACTCAATTCCTTCAACACCTGGACGAACAAGCTGCCCTCTGGCTTGTTGATATAAAGGAATCAAGGCAACGTCTTCTTCGATCAACACTTTTTCAGCCGCAATCAACGCTTCCCAACGTTTTTCAGGTTCATTAGCGTATTTATTTGATGCGTCATCAATCAATTGATCATATTTTTCACTACGATAGCTTGTTTTATTTTTCGTGCTGACTGAGCTTTCTAAGAAGGTCATTGGATCTTGATAATCTGGCCCCCACATGCTGACAGATAGCTCATAGTCCCCTTTTTTCATAAGTTCGATGGAATTGTTAAGAGGAACTGTTTTAACATTGATTTTTAGACCAGGTAACGTTTTTTCTAATTGTCCTTGAATAAATTCTGCTACTTTTTTATCACCATCACCATCTTTAGAAAGTAATTCGATGGTTACATCACCATTTAATTCTTTTTTCGCTTTTTCTAGGTATTCATTGGCTAATTTTTCGTCTGTTTTTACTAAATCGCCGGCTTCTTTTCGGAAATCTTCTCCTGTTTCAGGATTAGCAACAAAGTCTTTAGGAATGTATCCATAAATGTCTTTTGAACCATCTGCTAAGATATTTTCCACTAAGCTTTTCTTGTCAAGGGCATAGGCGACTGCTTTTCGGACATTTTCATTTGCGAAAATCGATGGTTTATCATTTCTCTTTTGGTTCATTCTTAATGAATAGACTTTTGAACGTTGAATTGCTTCATAATCAGGATTGTCTTTATTTTGTTTGGCAAAGTCTCCTGTCAAAATCGCTACATCCAATTCACCAGATTCATAAAGGTTGAAAACTGTGTTTGTTTCTTTTAAAACCTCAAAATGAATTTTTTCTGATTTTACTTTATCTGCATCATAATATTCTGGATTCGCAACTAAATCCCATGACATTGACGCTTGGTCCCAATTTTCCATTAAGAATGGCCCGTTTGAGACGATATTCTCGCTGGAAGTCCCATATTCTTTGCCTTTTTCAGTCACAAATTTTTCATTTTGTGGGAAGAAAGGTGAAAATGCTAGTAATGAGGTGAAATACGTGACAGGTTTTGCCATTTTGATTTCTAGTGTATAGTCATCTATTGCTTTTACCCCTAGTTCATCTGCTGATTTTTCTTCGTTTACGATCTCTGTCCCGTTTAGAATCGTCCCATCCATCAAGAAGAAGTAATTGGCTTGATTTTTAGGATCCGCCATCTTCTTCCATGCAAACACAAAATCGTTCGCTGTTACTTTATCACCATTTGACCATTTTGCATCTTCTCTTAACTTGATTTTATAGGTTTTACCATCCTCAGAAATTTCCGGCATTTCTTTGGCAACAGCTGGAATCACATTGTCTTTTTCATCTAATTGATATAATCCTTCAAAAACATTTGACTGAGCATTGACACTTGGCTCATCTTGCGTAAAAATCGTATCCATTGATCCTACTTCCGATGCTTCCATCAAATTTAGGACTTTCGCTGATTTATGCCCTGTTGCAACTTTATTCTCTGTACTATCTGCTGATTTATTACTTGAATTTCCCCCACAAGCTGATAGCAGTAATAGTGTTGTCAACAACGTGACCCCTTGTTTTAACCCTTTTTTCATACGTTCCACCATTTCCTTCTCTTTTTTATTTATTACACAAGTTCTTCCATTGAAACAAGTTCTTGTTTCACCTCTAAGTAGGCGTAAGGAAGACCTTGGTTTTGATATTCAAATTCTCCCCGCTGATTATCAATTGGATCTGCTCGTAAAAACTGTTTTGGTGGATTAAAATCCATTTGAATCTCACTATTGGCTGGCATTCTAAAGATATCCAGATTACCAAAGTAATAATTCCAACGATCTAAATCGCCGTTTCTACGCGCGCCGCCACCAAATGATAGATCAGCAAAAACCCAACCATATGGTGCCACATAAAATTGCGTCCAATCGTGACAACCTGTATAGTATTGTGACACATATAGCCCTGACTGCCATTTTGCCGGGATTTTAGCCATTCGACATAACGTAATGAACAAAATGGCTTGAACGCCGCAATCCCCTTTTAAATTGACTGCAGCATACTCTGAGATATTCTCGATCGTAAAATATTCCCGCATAAAAGAGTAATTGACTTTGGTTGTAATAAAATTATAGATTTTGCGAGCTTTTTTAATTGGGTTTGTTTCACCTGCTAAAATTTCAGCTAACAGTTGCTCCAGATAGGGTGTAAATCGAATATGAGGCAATTGTTCATTTAGTTCAAATTCCGGCTGCACCTCAGTAGCTTTTTCTGGATCTAATTCGACATAATCAACTTGGCTGATATAACTGTATTCAACTGAAAAAATTTGACCTTCTTCAAGAATCGTCTCAAAATAGACTGTTCGCTGTGCTTCATGTTCTGGTGCAATAAAAGTTGCTTCAGGTGTCGTTTTCAAGATTTGAATGTCTGACGTTTGTTTACATTCTTTTGGTAACGGTAGATAAACTTTCACCTTTTCACCTGGACGTTCGTATTCTTTTTTTACCTGAATGCTAGTTTTTAAATGGATTTTGACTTTTCTGCTGCCTTTTGTTTTCATCCACTGAACATTTTCTGTCAGCTCTTGCTTGCGTAAACGATCAACTTCGTTATCTTCTTTAACAATCAATCTCGCTTCATAATCAGCCTGTGTCTTGATTAAATTCATTAAAAAGCGACGCTGAAAATGGACTTTTCCATTGATATAGAGCCAATCTACTTTTCCAGTTTCTTTTAAATGAGTCAGTTCTTGCTCGTCGTATTCCTGAAACGTTTCTTTCATCATGTTGGTTGCTTCTGTAAAGTCAAATGGATATTCATCAATGCCAACAATACGGATGATGTCTTGTTCAATCTCCAAGCGTTTTCTAAGCGACTCAGGTAATTCACTCGTTAATAGATAGGCTATCAACTTTCCTGCACCATCAAAATCACCATAATTTTTCAATTTAATGACATCTTCTGGTAACGGTACACTCATATATTTTAGATCATAATACATTTGACACTCACCTTTCTTATTTGCTCAAACCTAAGCCAGCTTTGTTTGATAATGAAATCAAACTAGTCGCTTCCAAGCCAACGCCTCCGGGAATTGCCACTTCATTCAACCCGAACGTTGCATCTAAATCAGCTCTGGTAATATTTTTAGTTGCAGCAGCTAAATGAGCGGCCGCTGTCACTCCGATATTCGTTTCTTCTACCATACATCCAATCATACACTCAATGCCTGCCGCTTCACAAACGCTATTGATTTTCAATGCTTCATGGATTCCTCCGCATTTCATTAGCTTGATATTCACAAAATCGACTGCACGTGCTTTGATCAAACGCAAGGCGTCTTTAGAATTAAAACAGCTTTCATCTGACATGATCGGCGTCATCACGTGATTTGTAACAAACGTCAACCCTTCGATATCATGATAAGCGACCGGTTGTTCAACTAACTCAATATCAAATTGCGCTAAATGATTGATTGTATTTACAGCTTCTTTAGGGTTCCAACCTTGATTGGCATCTAATCGTAGTTTGATTTGACTGCCAACTACTTCCCTGATAGTTTTGATTCTGGCAATATCGGATACAAACCCTGTCCCAACTTTTATTTTTAACGTATCAAATCCCTGTGAAATAGCTAATTTTGCTTTTTCAGCCATTATTTCAGGTGTATCGATCCCAATCGTCATATCTGTTTGAACAGAAGAAGCAAAACCGCCTAGAAGTTTATACACTGGAAGGTTAGCCTTTTTCCCAAACAAATCATAACATGCAATATCGATCGCTGTTTTGGCTGAGGGAGCTTGTGCCGCAACAGAATTCATAATGCTGTGAACTTTCTCCAAATCTAATGGATCCACACCTAGCAATTGTCTTTCAAATAATTGAATACATTCAGTTGTCCCCTTCAAGGTCTCACCCGTGATCAGAATCCCAGGAGAGCCTTCACCGTAACCGATAGTGCCTTCGTCTGTTTCAATTTCAACAATTGCACTCATCGAGTGTTCGATCGTTCCCAATGAAATGGTGATTGGCTCTTTTAGTTTTACAGCTTTGGGTGCTACATTAATTTTTGTTATTTTCAATTTATTTCCCCCAATAGTATTTCTTTTAATTTTTTACTCATTTTCAGTGCATCTTCTACTCTTTTCATTTTGAAATTAAATCATGCTAAAAGAACTAATAACCTCGCTTTTTTTAATTTTGAATTAAATTTGATTATTAAATTTGAATTATTGGTTACAATTTTAAGTTTAGTATATGAAAATGTCAACATAATAATGAGATTATGATGTGTTTTTATTCATTAAAATTCAAGTGCTTGTAATTTTGTAACGAATTCGAGATAATATGAATGAAAAAAGGAATTTAGACAAAGGACGGCTGTAGATGGAATTTAGAAAAATTAAGAGTTTAAGAAAAGAAAAAAAGATTACTTTAACAGAACTTGGTGAGAAAACAGGTTATTCTGCAAGCTTCTTATCGCAAATCGAACGTGGCACTAATCGCCCCTCTCTAGAAGCTTTACGAAAAATTGCCGATGCACTTGATGTCACGGTAGCTTCTCTTTTAGCAAATGAAGCTCCTCAAGTTATCCAAGACGAAGAAACATCAGCTCATGGCTATAAAGTTATTCGCAACTCTTCAGGTACGATTTACAACCCTTGGCAAACAAATTCTACTTATTATGATACCTTGTTTAATTTACCCGTACATACGAACAACATGGTGATTTCAAAAATTTATATTGATGCACAGTCCTCTTCTAGCGGAAGAAAAATTGCTCATAATCTTTGTGAAATCAATTACGTGATCAAAGGTGAAGCAACGATCGAACTTCAAGATGAAGCGCTTATCTTACACGAAGGAGACGCAATATTTTTAGAAGCGTTCACTCAACATAACATTATAAATGCTACTGAAAACGAGTTGATGCTCTTTACTTTGCAATTTTAATTCTGGCTCTCTTTTCACTGAGTAATTCGTGTGCTAATCGCATTTAATTGAAAAAGATTCTCATTTACAAAGCATTTAAAAAAAGGTATTATATGGGAAGAACGAACTATAAAGGAGTAGATACAATGACTGAAACAAATCAAGAATGGTCTGCTGAAGAGATTGAAGATATCAAAGAAGAGATTCTAACTGCTCTGGAGACAGTAATTGACCCTGAGCTTGGAATCGATATTGTGAATTTAGGATTGATTTATGAAGTAGACTTCGCGCAAAATGGTGATACGGTTATCAAAATGACACTAACAACTATGGGTTGCCCACTAGCTGACATTTTAACGGATCAAATCCATGAAGCGCTGAAAGAAATCCCAGAAGTAAAAAATCCAGAAGTAAAACTGGTCTGGTATCCAGCTTGGACAACGGATAAAATGTCTCGTTACGCTCGGATTGCTTTGGGTATTCGCTAGTTTTTTATTTACTATTTTGATTACGAACAGTTAGAAAGCTTTCAGGTTGCTATCATTGTGATAGTAATCTGAAAGCTTTTATGCTAATTATCCCCCTTCTCATCTGCTTTTGTAGTTGCTACTTGCCACGCTCCTTCTGAAATAACTGATACGATATAGTTATCAGCATCCTTAGGAATTTGAACAACCACCTTCCCTGTGTAACTGCCAGTTCTATCAACCAATATTGCTATGATTTCTCCATCACTATCCAATAATTTAACGGTGAATTTTGCCGTTCCATTATAAGTTAGCGTAATGACTACAGGTCCTTTTTTAAAAGCTAAATTAGTAATTACATCGTCGCCATTACCCGTTCTTGCCAAAGAAGTCCCGATAGTTTGAGTATCACCGCTACTTTCGCAGCTATAATTGCTACCTTGATTCACTCCGTAATTATCATCTCGAGCACTTTGAGGACTTTTATTTTCAATCTTGCAACCTGATAATAGAAATAAGAGCAAAACCGGTAGCACCAACATTTTTTTCATCTTTTCCCTCCCTACATTCGCACAATCACGCATCCTGACAATAGCACCACCATCACAACAAAAAATAGTGCCACCCTAAGTTTTTTACTCATTATTTCCCCTCCTTTATCTTCACTATTTTTTTAAGTATATAAGATTCTAGCTAAGACAAACCTTCAATATTCTCCCAACTTTATTACTAAAAAAAGCTTTACTGCAATTGCTCTTCAAAGAACAATCACAGTAAAGCTTTCCATATATCTTTTTATTTTTTGGCTGCTTTCAAAACTGCATTTAACATAATGATTCCTGTCACGATCGTTGTTACCGCCTGTAGTAATTTGATTTTATCGATTCCTTTGCTTTTAGTAGACATAGTAACACCTCCTGTTGTTTATAGTTTCATCTTACAACTAGATGGTTTAGCTTACCACCAAATAGCTCTTACTGACTAATAATAAACACACCAACGATGATCAAAATAACGGCTAGTACTTTGCGAAAAGTCAGCTTTTCCTTAAAAATAAAATAACTGATAATAACTGTCCAAACATAAGTCAAAGATGTCATAGGAAAGGCAATCGAATAGTCCAAAAATTTTAATAATGCTATATTCGTTACAGCACTTAAAATATATAAAAAGGAGCCTAAGTAAATCCAACCATTCGTCACGACTCGTTTTAAGGTTAGTTGAGGTAGATCATTCATTCCTTTTTTCAAAGCCAATGCTCCTGCACTGCCCGAAAAAGTCGTAATAATCAGGATCGTTAAGATTGCAGCATAATTGATCATACGCTTTCCTCATTTCCTTCAATCCCCAAAAGAATCGAACCTGCAATAATGAAGCCTGTTCCTATTAACTTATACCAAGTAATACTTTCATCTAAAAACAATGCCCCCAAAACAATCGATAATGCAAAACCCAAACTCATCATTGGTTGTAAAATCGACACTTCCCCATAACGAAAAGCTGCCATCATGAAAAACATCCCAGCTCCTGCCGCTATAAATCCAATAAGATAAAGTAAAATAGCATAACTGCCTGTGCCATCTGCCCCAAATTTCCAAGCTAGCTGACCTAAACTACTGAGTGCTGCAGCAATTAAAATCAATAAAATTCCCAAGCTTAATTTCTGTTGTTTATTTTTTGCGTCCATACAATTTCCCCTTCCTAACAATAGCGATGAATGAATTCAAAAACAGTCTCAAAATAATGTTCTGGTTCATAAATAAATGAAGACAAATGCGGGGCTTTTTCAACAATCAAACTTTCTTTAACACCATTCGTCGCTTCCATATTTTCGTATAGCATTTGGTGCGGCACAAATTTGTCCCCTGTCCCATGGATGAATAAAGTTGGCAACTCATTTTTTTCTAATTGACGAACTGAAGACGCATCTTTCAACGAATAGCCCACTTTCTTTTTAGCTAAAGCATTCGCAATCGTCAAAATCGGAAAGGCTGGCAACTTAAATGCTGAACGCAGCATAGCCCCAAATTCATTGTAAACAGAGGAATAACCGCAATCTACAACAAATCCTTTAATGTTTTCCGGTAAGTTTTCTCCACTTGTCATCATCACCGTCGCCGCGCCCATTGAACCGCCAAACAAAATAATTTCTGCTGCGGGTTCAATCACGAGGACTTCTTGGATCCATTTTAATAAATCCAAACGATCCAGCCAGCCCATTCCAATCACATTTCCAGTACTTTTTCCATGCGCCTTCAAATCAGGCACGAGGATATTGTATCCTTGTTCAGAAAATTTTGAAGCGACAAATGCCATATCACGCTTGCCAAACGAGCGATAGCCATGAACACAAATTACCCATTTTTTACTTTCAGGATGCGGGATGATCAAACGACTATATAATTTTTCTCCTCCTGTTTTAAGCCAATGATCTTGCGCAAATGCTAATTGCCAAAACGCATCACCTTGTTGAATTTGTTGCTCCTCGATCAGATCATACTGTGACTTCCCTTTATTAAAATTATCTGGATTCATCATTTTATGACCTGTCTCGTCATACCATTTATTGTTTCTAAAAAGTGCGACATTCAAGAAAAAATTAGCCGCATAGACCGAAATTACAATAACCAAAATCACTATAATAACCAAAACGAACAGAACCCACTTCAATCACGACACCTCAATTCTAACAAATTTTTTATCTACTCTCATTATACTCTTATTTCAGAAAAAAAGTACGAATGCACTCAAATACAAAAAAGACTGGGTCATAACCCTGCGAGTTACAACCCAGCCGCCTGCAATCTTAATAAATGGTAGAAACAAAAGTAACCTCTTCCGCCCCAACCATTTTTCTATTCACAATCCAGAGAAATTAAATCTTCATATGTTTCGCGGCGAATAACCAACTTGTCCTGTCCATTTTCAACAAAAATAACAGCTGGCTTTAAATTACGGTTATAATTGTTTGCCATTGAATAACCATAGGCACCTGTGCTAGTCATAGCAAATAAATCTTCGGCTGCCATCGGCGGTAATTCGATTTCTTTGATCAAGATATCACCGGACTCACAATATTTCCCAACCACTCTTACCGTTTCTGGTGTTTCCGTACTAATTCGATTGGCTAAAAAACCATCATAAAGCGCATCGTATAAAGCAGGACGAATATTATCTCCCATTCCGCCATCAACTGACACATAATGACGTACATCAGGAATCACTTTTTGCGAACCAACTGTGTAAACCGTTGTACCTGCTTCGGCAATAATACTACGGCCTGGTTCAATCCAGATTTCTGGAAATGAGTAATTCAATAATTCACATTGCCCTTTTACTGCATTCACAATCGCTTTGACAAACGCTTCTGGTTCTAATGGCTCATCTGCTTCAGTATATTGCACACCAAAACCGCCACCCATATTTAAAATCTCTACAGTATAATCAAATTTTTGCTTCCATTGATTTAAAATTAGCATCATTTTTTCTACAGCAGCTAAAAAACCTTCAGCTGAAAAAATCTGTGAACCAATATGACAGTGGGCACCTTTTAAAATCAAATGCTCATCCGCTAAGATTTTTACTAACGCCTCTGTCGCTTGACCACTGTTGACATCGAACCCAAATTTTGAATCTACTTGCCCGGTTAAAATGTACTCATGGGTTTCTGCATCAACACCTGGTGTGATTCGGAACATCACATTTTGCTGCTTCCCAGTTTCTTTCAAAATGGTACTCAATAAGTCGATTTCGTAAAAATTATCAATAATGATCGTTCCTACACCTTGCTCTACAGCGTATAACAATTCTTCTTTCGTCTTATTATTACCATGAAATTCGATATTTTCAGGGGACATACCGCCTTTGATCGCTGTATAGATTTCTCCAGCAGAAACAACATCACAGCCAAGTTCTTCCTCTTCTAAAAGCTGATACATAGCTAAACAACAAAATGCCTTGCTTGCATAGATAACCTTATTTCTTACTCCTAAAGAGTTGAATGTTTGTTTAAATCCTCGAGCACGCTCTCGGATATGCGCAACGTCATAAACAAATAAAGGGGTTCCGTATTTCTCGGTTAGACCTACAACGTCACAGCCTCCGATCGTTAAATGATCTTGTTCATTAAATGTTGCTGTTCCAAATAATAGTGGCATCTCTTCACCTTCTTCGATTGATTTATTAAAAATAATAGCACAAAAATGAAAAACTTCCTATCTATTTTTCATGATTTTCACAATATTTTACAGTAACTGTGACAAGCTTGTTTAGCTAAAGTCCAATAGTTTCTGGTATATTGTTTCACTTAATTCGTTCATCCCATCATATGCTGGTTGATTTGCAAAAAGAATTGCCAGATTTTGATTTTTTTGATCGCCATAGATCACGGTATCATACCCGCCTAAATTCCCTTCAGAGTATTTTAAATCATCAAAATAAAATAGCCCAGCTTGGTATCCTTTTTGCTCAACACTTGCAAGTTGCGCGTATTCCTTTTGCTCAAAAAGTTGACCATTAGCCAAACTTTGAATAAACACCCAGAAATCTTCCGTTGACATATATAAATTCCCAGCTCCTAACAAACTTGAAAAAAGTTTCTCACTTGCTGGAAATGGATCAGCCTGATAGTCCTGTCCCATATAAAAATAGGGCTTTGGTAGTGGTTCATCTTTGGGGACTTGGTCCCAAAAATAAGTGTGTCTCAATGCTAATTTATTGATCACTTTTTTTTGGACAACCTCTTCATAGGTTTGTCCAGTAAGTTTAGAAATAATCCCTGCCAATAAAGTGTAATTTCCATTTGTATACAAAAATTCCTTATTCGATGTTGTAGATAAGGTATTCAACGCATTTCTCAATTGGCGATCTTGATCTGTCAAAAGTTGTTCTGGCTCTTTTTCTTCCATCAAAATGCCAGAGTTATGATTAAGTAACTGTTGGATCGTGATTGTCTCGCTAAGATCAATTTCAGGATAGAAATGATCTAATGTGGTCTCCAATGTAAGTTGGTCCTCTCTCACTAATTCTAGAATAAGTGAACCCGTAATAATCTTTTGCAAAGAAGCAATTGGATAAAGGCTATCATTTTTATTGGGAACTTTAGTTTGTGCATCAGCATATCCGTAACTTTGTTGATAAAAAATCTGTCCTTGATGGATAATCAACGCTGTTCCTTGAAAATGAGCGTCTTCAATCAATTGATTAATCGTCTCTTTGCATTTTGATTCTGAACTAGTAGACGCTTGCTTTTTTGACGAATGTTCTACAAAAAAAACATTTTCCTGTTTAATAAACCAATGACCAATCAACATTAAACATAAAACAAGCAGCCCAAATGAAACGAGCCATTTCCAGCGCAAATTCATCTACTTCACTTCTTTCCCAAATAACTTCTACTAAATTATACCATTTGCCGGAAAAAAAGCAGACTAATAAAACAAAAAGGCACTTAGAATCCTAAAAACGGTTGGAACAGAAGCAACTCCTTCTTACTTCTCGGAGTCAAACGCTTCTATCCCAACCTCTTATTATCGTCTAATGTTTGATTTTATTTTTCTTGCGCAATCGTTAAAATCGCTGCCGGAACTCGATAAGGAGAGCATGAAATATAATCCACACCAATTTTTTTCAGAAAACGAATCGATTGAGGATCGCCGCCAACTTCACCGCACACGCCGATTTTAATCGTCGGATCAAAATGCTTGATTTTATCTACCGCGATCTTCATCAAAGCCCCAACTCCTTCTTCATCGATATGCTGAAATGGATCTTCTTTTAACAATTGTTTCTGTTGATAAGCACCGATAAATTTGCCCGAGTCATCACGTGAAAAACCATAAGTCAACTGAGTTAAATCATTCGTACCAAAACTGAAAAAGTCAGCAACTTCAGCGATTTTTTCAGCAGTTAAACAAGCTCTAGGAATCTCTAGCATTGTCCCGATTTTATATGAAATCACTTGATTTTTTTCTAAAAAAATAGTTTGAATCGTTTGATCTAAACGCTCTCGTAACCAGCGCATTTCCTCTTGACTACCAATGAGAGGAATCATGATTTCTGGTATGATCGTGAGACTTTTTTCTTTTTGAGCAACCTCTAATGCACTTTCTATAATGGCGGCTACTTGCATTTCGTAAATCTGAGGGGTCGTAACAGCTAAACGACAGCCTCGATGTCCTAGCATTGGATTTTGTTCATGAAGCTCGTCTATGCGGTGCTTTATTTCCCCTACAGTTCGTTGCGTCGCATTCGCTAAATGGGTTATTTCAGCTTCTGTTTGCGGTAAAAACTCATGCAGAGGCGGATCCAGTAAACGAATCGTACAAGCTTTTCCATTCAATAACGTAAACATTGTTCTAAAATCTTCTTTTTGGAATTCTTTTAGCTGATTCAAAGGCGCCATTAAAGCACCCTCACTTTTAGCAAGAATCATTTTACGCATTTCAAAGATTCGCTCTTCACCGAAAAACATATGTTCTGTCCGTGCCAAACCAATTCCTTCTGCCCCTAATTTCAAAGCAGTTTTGATGTCAGCAGGTGTTTCAGCATTGGCTTTGACGCCAATAGTCGCTTCTTCTTTGGCCCAGTTTGTGATTGTTTCTAGCAGTTGCCACTCATCGCCTTCAACATAAGGGATATCACCTCTGTAAATCGTTCCTGTTGTCCCATCTACAGAAATAACGTCTCCTTGATGTAAGGTAACACCTCCTGCTGTGGCCTGTTCTAAAAATTCATCTACATAAATCTCTTCACAACCTGCAACACAACACACACCCATTCCGCGAGCCACTACCGCCGCATGAGAGGTCATACCGCCTCTAGAGGTCACGATTGCCTCACTGACCACCATCCCCTCAATATCTTCTGGCGATGTTTCTTGTCGAATCAAAATAACTTTTTCTCCCTGTTCACTTGCTTGTTTTGCACATTCTGCCGTGAAGTAGATGTTTCCACTCGCAGCCCCTGGACTTGCTGGTAATCCTGTGGCAAAAACTTCCGCATTCTTTAATTGATCAGGTTCAAATACAGGATGGAGTAATTGAGTGACCATCGTTGGATTAATGCGTTGAATTGCCTCCTCTTTAGAAATAATCCCCTCTTCAACTAACTGAATACACACTTTGAAAGCTGATTTAGCGGTTCTCTTTCCATTTCTAGTTTGTAAAAGATACAGCTGACGATTTTCAATCGTAAATTCAATATCTTGCATATCTTTGTAATGACGCTCTAATAAATGACTCAACGTTAAAAATTCCTGATAGACTTCTGGCATCAATGATTCTAGTTTACTGATGGGTTGCGGTGTTCGGATACCTGCTACAACGTCTTCTCCTTGAGCATTTAATAAAAATTCTCCAAAAATCCCCTTTTCACCTGTCGCCGGATTTCTAGTGAACGCTACCCCTGTTCCACTATCCAAGCCAAAATTACCAAAAACCATTTCTTGAATATTAACTGCGGTTCCTAAAGAATCACTGATATCGTGCAAACGGCGGTAAGTGATTGCTCGACGATTATTCCACGAACGAAAGACTGCCTCGACCGCTAATTGTAACTGCTCATAGGGATCTTGAGGAAAAGCTTGATGCGTTACTTCAAGAAAAATGTTTTTATAAACCGCTACCAATTCCTGCCAATCTTCAGCTTTCACCTCTATATCTGATTGGTAACCTTTCTTTGATTTATAAAAATTCAACTGCTCTTCAAATCGATTTTTGTCAATACCGCAAACCACATCCCCAAACATTTGTAAAAGCCGTCTATAACAATCATAAGCAAAACGAGCATCCCCAGTTTTTTGTGTCAAGCCAAGAACGGTTTCGTCATTCAAGCCCAGATTTAAGATCGTATCCATCATACCCGGCATTGAAAATTTTGAACCACTTCGAACTGAAACCAATAATGGATCAACAGCATCACCTAAGCGCTTCTTCGTTCTTTTTTCCATACTCTCAATGTGTTGTCGAATTTCTAAATTTAGTTCATCTGACATCTGTTCTTTCTGTTTTAAGTAATCCAAACAGGCCTCTGTTGTGATTGTAAAACCTGTTGGTACTGGCAGCTTCAGCTTTGTCATCTCCGCTAAATTGCTCCCTTTACCACCTAATAAATCACTTTGTTCTTTACTTCCTTCAGAAAAATCAATCACATAGTTCACGAGCAAACTCTCCTTCTTGTTTTTAAATAGTGTATCACATTAACTTAATTACGATTATATTGTGTATCACATTATATGTCAACAAGAATTAGTGTAACTTTTTTTTAGTATTGCTTTATTTTTATAAGAAATATATAATAAATAGTGTGTCACATTTAGAAAGTAGGTCGATAAAATGAAACTTACCTCAAGACAATTAGAGATCATCAAAATCGTCAAGGAAAATGAACCAATCAGCGGTGATAGTATCGCTAAAACATTAGGGTTAAGTCGGGCAACCTTGCGCAGCGATTTAGCTATTTTGACGATGACTGGTTTGCTTGATGCAAGACCAAAAGTCGGCTATTTTTATACAGGCCAAACCATTGAACCATTGCTCTACGAAAAACTGTATAAAAAAACAGTCGAAGATATCATGCTCCCACCTATTCTGATTCATCAAAGTACAACGGTTTATGATGCCGTTACTAATTTATTTATGTATGATGTCGGTTCACTCTATGTAAAAGATGATAATGATGAATTAAATGGTGTCTTATCACGAAAAGACTTATTACGAGCAGCAATCAGTAACCCAAATACAGAAAAAACGCCTGTTGCTATGATCATGAGTCGGATGCCCAACATCATCACGATTACGCGCGACCGCACCATTTTAGAGGCAGGTGGATTATTGATGCAGCATAGTATTGACACAATACCTGTCGTTGAGAACGATCAGCCGAAAAAAGTGATTGGGAAAGTAACGAAGACTAGGATCATGTCTTATTTTATAAATGCCGGTAATGATATTGAAAAAGAGAATTATTGATCTTCAAAAAAATAAACCTTTAAAAATTAGGAGAGTGTATCATGCAAAAAGACAAAATCAAAATTTATTTAGTATCAGATTCAGTCGGTGAAACCGCTCAAAAAATCATTTCAGCCGTCTCAGCTCAATACCCAAGTATTGATATGAGTGATATCCAGCGCTTCCCATTTATTACAGACGAAGAATTACTGCAACCAATTTTGAGAGATGCTTTACATGATAAAGCTGTTGTTGTTACAACGTTAGTGAATAAGAAACTAGTAAACTTAGTGAAAGACTTTGCCAATAGAACTGGCTTACAATATGTCGACTACATGAGCCCCTTAAGTGAAATCGTTGAAGGAACGTTTGGTGTTCAACCATTACAAGAACCAGGTGCCATCCACAAGTTAAATGAACAATATTTCAGTCGTGTTTCTGCAATTGAATTTGCTGTAAGATACGATGACGGAAAAGATTCGAAAGGCTTTTTAGAAGCTGATTATGTGTTATTAGGCGTTTCCCGTACTTCAAAGACCCCTTTAAGTATGTATATGGCTAATCGCAATCATAAAGTCGCCAACTTACCGTTGATTCCTGAGGTTTCTTTACCTGCCGAATTAGATCAAATCGACCCGAAAAAAATTATTGGTTTGACCACTAGTATTGACAGTTTGATGGACATTCGTAAATCACGACTGCATTCATTAGGTTTAAAAGAAGATTCTGCATATACAAATGCCGATCGCATTCAAGAAGAATTAGATTATGCCAATAGTGTTTTTGAAAAATACAATGCACTAGTAATCAACGTTGATAAAAAATCCATTGAAGAAACAACAACTATTATTGAAGATTTAGCCCAAAACCAATAGTCAGGAGTCCTTTAGATGAGTAACAGACAATCGAATGAGTTGATTGCCGAAATAATTAATTTAGAAGCGATTTTAAATTTACCAAAAGGAACTGAACATTTTATCAGTGATCTTCACGGTGAGTTTGATGCGTTCAATCATATTTTACGAAATGGTTCAGGAAGTATCCGTGATAAAGTTCATACTCTTTTTAACCAAGAACTTTCTGCTGAACAAATGGATGAACTATGCTTTTTGATTTATTACCCTGAAGAAAAAATTCACTCTTTAAAACGACAGCAAGAATTAACGCAACAGTGGTGGTATGAAACAATCGAACATTTATTGGTGATTGTGCGCTTTTCATCAAGCAAATATACTCGCTCTAAAGTTCGTAAAGCCTTACCTAAAACATATGCCTATATATTAGAGGAATTGATTTATCAATATGATGAAACAACCAATAAAAAAGCCTATTATCGGCAAATCATCAAAAAAATTATCGAACTGAACGAAGCGGAACGGTTTATCGCTGATTTAGCCTATTTAACGCAACGTTTTGTGATCGATCATCTTCATGTAATTGGTGATATTTATGATCGTGGACCTCATCCTGATAAAATCATGGATTCTTTGATGACGTATCATTCGCTTGACATCCAATGGGGAAATCACGACATTATTTGGTTAGGAGCGGTCAGTGGTTCAAAAGCTTGTTTGGCAAATGTCCTGCGAATTTGCGCTCGTTATGGGAACCTTGATCTCTTGGAAGAAGCCTACGAAATTGATTTGCGTCGCTTAAAATCCTTCAGTCGCAAAACGTATCAAGAAAATATGCATTTTAAGCCAAAGCAAAATCCTTATCGACAACTTACAACGACTGAAAAGATAGATGCAATGAAAATTCAACAAGCGATGGCGATCATTCAAGAAAAACTAGAAGGTCAAATCATAAGCAGACGACCGGAATTTAACATGCAGCCAAGATTATTACTAGAAAAAATTCAAGGGAATCAAATTGTGATTAGTGGTCAATCCTATCAACTGATCAATTCATGCTTTCAGCTGATTGACCCACTCACTCCTTATCGACTAACCGAAGAAGAACAGTTTGTTATAGATGATTTGATGACGCAATTTCAACATTCATCAAAATTAAAGAAACATATGGAGTTCTTATTAGAAAAAGGCTCTCTCTATCTTTCTTATAATCACAATTTATTGATTCATGGTTGTGTTCCTCTTAATGAAGACGGCTCATTTCAGTCTGTGACATTTAACGGCAAAAACTACTCAGGCAAAGAGTTATTCGATTTTTTTGAAATGAACATTAGAAAAGCCTTTGATCAACCCTGGCAAACAGATGATTTTTCAACCGACGTTGTTTGGTATCTTTGGTGTGGCGAAAGTTCCTCTCTTTTTGGTAAAAATGCTATGAAGACATTTGAACGCTACTTTATTGAAGAAAGTAATGCCCACGTAGAAACTAAAAATGCGTATTATAAATTGAGGAACAACGCTGAAATTTGCCAGAAAATTTTAAAATCTTTTGAGCTTGATCAGCTAGATGGCCATATCATCAATGGACATACACCAGTCAAATTGATCAAAGGCGAGTCCCCAATCAAGGCTGATGGCAAAATGATTGTGATCGATGGCGGCTTTTCTCGTGCTTATCAGAAAGTAACAGGTATAGCTGGCTATACTCTTTTGTACAATTCTTTCGGTATGCAACTAGCTGCTCACAAACCATTTTCAGATAAAGAAACAGCCATCAAAAACAATGATGATATTATTTCTACTCGACAAATTGTTGATCGCCAAGTAAAAAGACTACAAGTTAAAGATACAACAATTGGTCTTTCTTTGCTGAAAGAAACTTCACAATTAAAGCAACAGTTAGAGTATTTAGATCATTTTTCCGCTACTAAATAACAAAAAACTAAGATGCCTAAAAATTCAGCGTCTTAGTTTTTTTATAGTTCAAGTGATTAATGCAAAAGCTTGATTTTTCAATTCATAAACTTTATCACACGCTTTAGCTACTTCTTGTTCATGAGTCACGATAATAATACATTTTTTCTGCTCATGAGCTACCTTTTGAAATAATTGAACGATATCCTTCGAGGTTTTTTCATCCAAATTTCCTGTAGGTTCATCCGCTACAATCAATTCGTGATCACAACATAGCGCTCTAACAATAGCAACACGTTGCTGTTGTCCTCCAGAAAGCTGCGTGACGTTTTTCTTTGCTAGCGTTTCATCAATTCCTACATCTGCTAAGCTTTCTAAGGCATATGCCTTTTTGTCTGCTTGTTTTGAACTTGAAATCGCCATTGCTGTCAGTACATTATCCAGTGCAGACATGTACGGTAATAAGTTATAAGCTTGAAAAATGATCGATACATCCTTTTTACGATAATTTCTGAGCCCGATTTTAGCCAATGATTCACCATTGTACAAAATAGCTCCTGCCTTAGGAACATCTAACCCTGCAATCAACGAGAGAAATGTTGTTTTACCAGAACCGCTTGCGCCTAAAATAGCATACATCTTGCCTCGCTTAAATTCCAAATTAACATTTTTATAAAGAGAGTCCACTTCATTTTTATACCAATATCCGACTTCTTGTGTTTGTAACATCCAAATTCCTCTTTTCTATGTGGTTAATATTTTTTTAGGTTGCAGCCTTAAAATGCCAACAGATGAGAGCACAATTGAAAAGAAACTAATCAATAGTCCTAAGGCAGTTAACAGAGCAATTTCTTTTGGCTGAACAGAGATATTCATCTCTTTAATTGCTTCGGCTGTCTCTTTTGAGCTAGTCCTAATTCCATTTATACCACCTTGATCTGGTCTTCCTGGACCTTGATTATCTCCGCCGCCCATTTTAGTTGATTGGCCCTGTCCATTACTAGTTTGTTGGACTGCTTCTGTTTGCTGACTGATCAACTGCTCCCCGACAATATTACCTACGATATTCCCACTAAAGGTCGCAATCACTAATGCGATAAACATACAGAAAATAATTTCGCTGAAAAATTGTAAAATAATTTTAAAGCGAGACTCACCAAGTGATAATAGTACACCAATTTCATAACGTCGTTCTCTGATCGTCATCATCACGATCAAGGTTAAAATAATGACTCCTGCAATCGCAACTAGGATAACAATGTTTTTAGCAAAGCTAGACACGTTATTTAATGGTTGTAACATTTGTTGATAGGCCTGATCATTTGTTTGCAAGCTAAAGCTGTCCGTGTCAATCAATTTTTCGGCTGACTCAACAAACGTATCCATTTGTTTTGGATCTTCTAAGGTATAAGATGCAGAATCGATCGTCCCCTTGGCATCGTCACCTTTTAATGTGTTGGCAAATGTATAAGAAGTATACAACGTATTAGCAGGATTTAAAAAATTAAACATCATTCCCATACTATCGCCGTTTTCAGAAGTTTTATAAATCCCTTTGACTTTTAATTCATAAGTTTTCGTGCTTTCTTGTGGATCTGTGATTTTAAATGTACTGCCCACTTTTAAATCGTTTGCCTCAGCTAAACTCTGTTCGATAACAACATTGTTCGTTTCTTCATCAGTTTCATTAATCATTTTACCGTCTGTGAGCTCAGCCACCCCATCAGAAAAATCATCTAACATCGATAAATTCATGACTCCGCTGACTTGAAAGTCACTTTGTTTCATATTTCCCATCGGTCCACCACTCATTCGGTCATCACCTTGAGTCTTTTCTCCTGTTGCAGTATCTGCTTGATCAGCGTTAGTATCTTCAGTCGTTGCTTCATCTTCTGCTTCAGTTGAGATTGGGGTGATCCCCTCACCTGCTCCAGCAGATGAGGATGATAAAAATGAATACGATTTAACATTCTCTAACTCTGCTATTTTTTGTGCATCAGTTAAAGAAACAGGGGTTAAACTAAAACTACTTGGATCAGGTTTTTCTTCACTACCATCCCCTTCACTTTTTTTCATCGCAGCTTCTCGATTTGCTGAAAGTGTAACCGTTGCGCCAACACTTTTTTTAGCATTCTCTGTTGCGCTCAACGCGGCACTTTGAATCGTTAAACCTGCTAAAACAAAAATCAAAATAGCTGAAAAAACAGCGCACAGCAATAATGTCCTTCCTTTTTTAGCTTTCATACTAAGTAAAGCCCGTTTCATAAAATCCATATAAATCCTCCTTATTTAACAGCTCGATAACATCTATCACTTTAGTTCACTTACCTTAAACAAACCTTAAATCCTACTCATTCTTCGCTTTTTTCCAAACCTTGCAAATCTACTAAAAAAATGATTAAATGGTTGTGGTCGTATTTTTTTTTAACGTGTAATATGATTAGATTATTTGATTTTTTAAGAAAGGATCGAGCATTCGTTGGAAAAACAGAAAATGACGCTTTACGGGATGATTTTCTCGATTTGTTTCTTTTTGATCGTATCGTTCTTTTTTTCTACTCATACAGTAGACTACGCAAACGAAACAGAGACAAGCGGAAAAACCAATGTACCAGTTAAAAAAATAGCTTCCGCTCCTGTTAAGGATACGGAACCAAGTGAAAAAGAAAGCCCAGAACTTACGGCTTTTTATCATAAAATCGAGCAAACAATGACAGATACTATAAAAAGCTTCAACGGTGATGTCGGCGTAACTTATGTAGATTTGACAACAGGCAAGCAGCTTTCCGTCAATGGGACAAAAGAATTTTACAGTGCAAGTACGATCAAAGTGCCTTTAGCTATGATGGTTGCGGATAAAGTCCAGGCCGGTAGTTTAAAATGGGATGATCAGCTGACTTTTAATGAAAAAGAAGATTATGAAGATGGCACTGGGATCATTATAAATAATATTCAACCCAGCTATTCCTTAAGAACTTTACAGGAATATAGTATTACCTATTCAGATAATATCGCCAAAAATATGTTATATGATACATTTGGTGGCGATGTTGCAGCTAAAAAAGCACTATATGCTCATTTTCTACAAAAGGAAACTGATTGGGATGACGCAAAATTCACTTCTGAAGATGCTGCTAAAATCCTTAAAATCTTGTTTGAAGAAAAGTCTTCAAACTCCGAATATCAGACTATTTATAACTATATGAAAAACACAGTGTTCCATGAACGGATGGAAACACCTACTACTTCAGGTAAAGTGGCACATAAAATCGGCTCTTACGCAGGTTTTCTACATGATATCGGGATCTTAGAAACAGAACATCCTTTTATTTTAACCATCTTTACAAACGGAGAAACAGATGCCGGTATTCCATTTATCTCAACACTTACAGATCAATTATGGGCTGTTCAAAGTAACGAATATCCAAAAAAAGAAGAGCAATGATAACATCGATCGTTATCTTTGCTCTTCTTTTAGTTTAATTAGGCATTACTACCCATATTTTTGATCTTGATCAAGCGAGTGATTTCACTTCGCTCATTTTCTTCCAATTTCATTTGAATATAATAACTTGTTTCTTCTAATTGAGGAATCGTCATATACTCTAAGGCGTTAACTCGTCGACGGGTTTTCTCAATTTCTTCTGACATCAACTGACAAGTCTTTTCGACTTCTGCTAATTCCAGTAACTTCGGTAAAATGGTTGAAATTTTATCAAATGCACCATCTAATTCAGCGTTTGAATTAAGGTAACCATAATTTAATGGCGCATTTACGATGCTCTCATTATAATGAAAATTCATGATTGGAACTGTCACACTCATGATATTTTTTTCGATTACGTCAAGTGAAACATCATTCGCTGGAACAGCTACTAATTCCTCAATAAATGCTTCGTTCAAGGTTGCATTCGCTAAAACAAAGCTAGAGAGTGCTGTTGTCAATTCATGTTCTACATCGATTCTGAGTTGATTATTTTTTTTAACCAGTAAAATAAAGCGACGCATCAATTCATCTTGTTTGTCTTTTAATAGTTTATGCCCTCTAGTTGCGGTACCCAACTGCTTCTTTAAACGAGAGAGTTCCATTCGAGTAGGATTCACATTTAAACGTGCCATTTACGATCACTCTCCTTCAGTCAAGTATTCGTCTAGCATATCATCTTTGATTCGTTTTAATTCTGTTCTTGGCAGCATTGATAATAACTCCCAACCTAAGTCCAACGTTTCATTGATCGAACGATTCGTGTAAAATCCTTGATTGACATATTCCTTTTCAAATCGATCTGCAAATTCCGCATAGATTTTGTCAACATCAGATAACGCTGATTCACCCAGTACGACAGCCAACTCTTTCGCTTGTTTTCCTTGCGCATAAGCCGCAAATAATTGATTCATAGTTGGAGCATGATCGATTCTTGTTTTTCCTTCTCCAGTTCCTTTATCTTTTAAGCGGGACAAAGAAGGCAAAACATCAATCGGTGGTTGAATGCTGCTTTTATATAGTTCTCTAGATAGTATGATTTGACCTTCAGTAATATAACCAGTCAAATCGGGAATCGGATGTGTTTTATCGTCTTCTGGCATGGTCAAAATCGGAATTTGAGTTACAGATCCTTTTAACCCACGAATACGCCCAGCACGTTCATATAACGTAGCCAAATTCGTATAAAGATAACCTGGATAGCCACGACGCCCTGGTACTTCTCGGCGTGCTGCTGAAATTTCACGCAACGCTTCGCAATAATTGGTCATATCGGTCATGATTACCAAGACATGCATTCCTTTTTCATAAGCTAAATATTCAGCTGCTGTCAGCGCCATTCTTGGCGTTGCAATTCGCTCGATGGCCGGATCATTCGCTAGGTTCATAAACATCACCGAACGATCAATAGCTCCTGTCTGTCTGAAATCTTCCATGAAAAATTCTGCTTCTTCAAACGTAATCCCAATCGCAGCAAATACAACAGCAAATTCTTCATCACTATTTAAAACATTTGCTTGACGAGCGATTTGGGCAGCTAATTCTTTATGAGGTAAACCTGAGCCAGAAAATACTGGTAACTTTTGGCCACGGACCAACGTATTCAAATGATCAATGGCAGATATTCCTGTTTGGATAAACTCATCCGGGTAATCTCTTGCAACAGGATTGATGACTTCCCCATTAATATCAACCATTTTTTCAGGTAAAATTTCTGGTCCATTATCTTTTGGTCGACCTAAACCATCGAATATACGTCCAACCATATCTTCGGAAACACCTAATTCCAAAGGATGTCCTAAAAAACGAACTTTTGAATCTCGAAGATTGATACCGCTAGTTCCTTCAAAAATCTGAACCATCGCTTTATCGCCATTGATTTCCAACACTTGACCACGACGAATTTCCCCATTTTGCATCCGCACTTCGATCAGTTCTTCATATTTGACCCCTTCGACTTTTTCAACAATCATCAAGGGACCAACAACTTCATTGATCGTACGATATTCTTTAATCATTAGTGATCCCTCCATCTGCAACAATTTGTTTTAAGGTTCCTTTTATTTCGTCTACTAAGCCATCTAAACGATCGATCTGTTCTTCTGGCAAATATTTACTTCTAGCGATTTGATCTCTTAAGCCAACTGTTCCAGTCATGAGCTCAGATAAATAGGCTCCTAAAGTCAAAGCTGTTTGACCTTCTTGATAAAATGTTAAAATCAAACGCAGCATTTTGTACTGTTTTTCTCTTGAGGTAAATGTATCAACCCCATCAAAGGCGTTTTGCTGTAAGTAATCTTCACGAATGGATTTAGCTACTTCTAATGTTAAACGGTCTTTATCAGATAAGGAATCAATTCCGACGAGTCGAACAATTTCTTCTAATTGTGACTCTTCTTGTAAAATCCGCATCCCTTCTCTCACCATCTCAGACCACTCGACTTGCAGCTGCTGATCTAAGTATTTACCGACTTCTGAATCATACAAAGAATAACTTTGTAGCCAGTTGATTGATGGAAAATGACGTTTTTGCGCTAATGTTGCATCTAGCCCCCAGAAAACTTTCACTACTCGTAATGTATTTTGAGTAACGGGTTCTGAGATATCTCCACCTGATGGAGAAACCGCACTGATTGCTGTAATACTTCCTTCACGATGATCTTTCCCTAATGCCACAACTTGTCCAGCTCGTTCATAATATTCAGCTAAACGACTTCCTAGATAGGCAGGATACCCTTCATCTCCAGGCATTTCTTCTAAGCGTCCACTCATCTCACGTAGTGCTTCCGCCCAACGAGAAGTTGAATCTGCCATGATCGCTACAGAATAGCCCATATCCCGAAAGTATTCTGCTATGGTGATTCCTGTATAGATTGATGCTTCACGTGCTGCTACGGGCATATTAGACGTATTTGCAATCAAAACAGTTCGCTCCATAACAGATTTTCCAGTATTTGGATCAATTAATTCAGGGAATTCATTCAATACATCGGTCATTTCATTTCCACGCTCACCACAACCGACGTAAACTACTAAATCAACATCTGCCCATTTCGCAATTTGATGCTGTACTACAGTTTTCCCTGCACCAAAAGGCCCTGGCACGGCTGCGGCTCCTCCTTTGGTTACCGGAAAGAAGGTATCAATCACTCGTTGCCCCGTTAATAATGGGACATCTGGATTTAATTTTTCTAAAATTGGACGACTACGGCGAACGGGCCATTTTTGCATCATCGTAAATTCTTTTTCTCCCGTTGCCGTTTCAATGATATAGACTGTTTCTTCAATTGTAAATTCACCTTGTTTTACTTCTTTTACCGTTCCATTAACACCAAAAGGAACCATGATTTTATGCGGAATCACTTTAGTTTCTTGAACTAAACCGATAATATCTCCCGGTGACACTTCATCGCCTACAGAAACAGTTGGTTCAAACAGCCATTTTTTTGTTCTATCTAAGGCAGGAATCTGAACTCCTCTGCTTAAAAAGTTACTTTCTGTTACCTCAGCAAAGGTATCTAATGGACGCTGGATACCATCAAACATCTCTGAAATCAATCCTGGCGCCAATTCCACCGACAAAGCTTCACCGGTTGTTACTACAGGCTCACCAGGTCCTATTCCTGTTGTTTCTTCGTATACTTGAATCGATGCAACATCTCCCCGCATCTCAATAATTTCTCCAATAACACCCAGTTCCCCTACATGACAAATATCCTGAATACTCGCATCAGACATATTCTCAGCCATAACTAAAGGACCAGATACTTTAATAATTCGACCAATTTGCAAAATCATTCCTCCTATTCAGAAAAGCTGAGCAGGCTCGTTTAGCTCCGACTGAAAAATAGGAAAATACGATTGAGGCGCATTTGGCCTCTTTCTTATTTTATCTTTTTTCCGAGGAGCTAGCCTGCAAAGCTAACTTTAGCCAATACCACTTGAAAACATTTCAACATTCTACAAAATATTCTGTCCGACCGCCCGTTCCACATTATCTTGAATCTCTCTCAACCCAATTCCTTTGGTTCCTTTATGACTAGGAATCAAGATAATTGCTGGCGTAACATCACTTTTGTAACGTTCAATCGTTTCAACGGCTAACTCAGAAGCATCTTCAGTAATAAAAATAACCCCAAACGCATTTTTTGCCATTGATTCAATCGTTTCTCTAACCTGTTTGGCCGAGACTGCATAAACAACCTCAAAGCCAAATAGTTTGAAAGGCATGACAGAATCCCTATCGCCGATCACACCGATCTTATATGTCATCTGTCATTCGCATCCTTTCTCTTACTACTTCCACTGGGAAATTGCTTCTTTTACTGACTAAAATCAAACGTAAATTTTTCCACTCCACTTCCTTCGCATTTAAAAATGCTAATAACGGTAGTGGACCAAAAGCCATGATCTTTGCTTTGTCATAAAAACTTGTTAAATAATCATCTTTGACTTTTTCAAACGCAACTAAATCTAACTCTTTTGTTTCAGTCGAAATAATCGATGATATTAGACCACCATATTTTGTATTTGATACAAAATCAGTAAAGCTAGCTAATATCTGTTCTGCATAGTCCAAAAAGCGCCCTTTTGCAATGCTGCCGGAACTAGATAGCACTGTTGATAAAAAATTTTCGTGCTGTCCTTGAATGATCCCTCTCGCCATCGTGGAAATATTAGTTAGATCGATAAAAGCCGTAACTTCAGTGATGATATCCTGATTATTCAATTTTTCTGCCAATTGTTTCTGAAACGTTAGAAAATTACGATCATAAATAATATCGATTGCTTGTAAGGTAGACGATTCTTGAAAATAATCTAGAACTTCCAAAATAGCATTCATTAATGCTTCAGGTAGTTCAGTGGAAATTCCTGTTCGAATTGCACTTTTTAATGTTTCAATCGAATAACGTCCATCATCGATAAACAAATGGTCTAAATTTTTTCCCGTTAGTTCAGCTTTTGTCAAGACCTTTAAATTGTGAAAGGTCATTCTTGATGTGTAAATTGTGATGACTTCTGGCTCAGGAGCCATTTTATATAGCCATTCATATAATTTCCCTTTTTCTTTTGAATAAATATATTCAAATTGTTCGGCAAAATCTGACGTCATATATGTGCCGTAAACTGTATTTTCCAAAATTTCTTTGAGTTCATTCGTGTTGTTTGCATTTAACAACTGTTCATATTGAGCAGTACTCAAAAGTTCAGTTTCTTTAAGACGAATCAAGGGGTTGATTTGATTATACACAGTCTCTTTCATCCTGTTCCTCCTTATTTTAAAAGCGTAGCGGGCTCGTTCAGCCTTGACAGGAAAATAGGAAAAATTGATTGAGACGCTTTTTGTCTCACTCCATTTTTATCTTTTTCCCGAAAGGCTAGCCCGTGCAGCTAGATAACAATAAAAGCGGAACAAATCAGTTAATCCTGTAGAAAATTAGGAAATTGACATTGAAATGCTCTTTATTTCACTGACAATTTATCTATTTTCCTAAGGATTGATTTGTACAGCTAGATAATAGATGGTAACAACGTTCCGCTTTAAATAAAATACTAGTTACTGAAATAACTTTCCAGCAACATTAAAGCTTTCTGTTTTCTTAACTTCCTGAACGAGACTTGAAAATAGAAAATTATATTCAACGCCCTCTTTCGCAACAATAAATCCACCTGATCCTGGTACTAACTTGTTTTCCAATCTTAGTTTCAATTTCTCAGTTGAATGTTCTAAGAGCCATTGGTTCGATAATTTTCCGTTAGAATGTTCTCCTACTATTAAGCTAGCTTCTCCTTCAATTGGCAGTTGAGTGATGATTTGTTCTGCAAATTGTTGAAACTCAGCTTGTGTCCATTGATTCATTCGTTCAACTGATTTTAAAAAAAGCTGTTCTAGATATTCTTGTTTTTGATTCAAAATAGCTTGTTTGATTTCTAACTGTTGTCGATTTTCCTTTTGTTTAAAGGCTTTATTTGTTTGTTCTTGATTCTTTTCAATCAGCTTACTTTCTTGTAAAACTAAGGCCTCTTCTTGTTCTTGATACTCTTGATCGATCCGATCTATTTCCGCTTTTTTATATGTTGAAACTTCTATTTGACCTTTTTCTAGAATTTGCTCGACAATTTTTTCGATAGCATCCATTTTTTCCCTCCTAAATATAAAAGCGTAGCGGGCTCGTTCAGTCTCGTAGAAAAATAGGAAAATATGTTTGTGATGCTTTTTGTCACAGGGAGATTTTATCTTTTTTCTTAGAGACTAGTACGTGTAGCTAGATTATTATTTTACATTTAAGACAAGTAAGAATGAGATAACAAAGCCAAGAATGGCATAGGTTTCAACCATAGCAGCGTAGATGATTCCTTTAGTTGAGTGCTCAGGTTTTTTGGCTAAAATTTGAATCCCTGCTGCTGCAACACGTCCTTGAGCAATCCCTGAAAATAATCCAGCAAATGCGATCGGTAATGAAGCAACAAAATAATCTAATCCTTGAACCATTGTCATATCATTGTTTAAGTTGATAAAAATCAAAAACGCAATAACAAATCCGTATAACCCTTGTGTTCCGGGTAGTAATTGTAAAATCAAGGCTTGTCCAAATTTTTCAGGTTGTTCTGTTGTCAACGCTGCTGCTGCTTCCCCAGTAAATCCAACACCTTTAGCCGATCCAATTCCTGCTAAAATCGTTGCCATTGCCATACCCAATACTGCAAATAAAATACCACCATTATTATTAATTAAGTAATCTATCATCTGATTATTCCTCCACTATTCTTTTACTTTTTGTTTTTTTCAATATTCATATACTTCTCTTCTGTTTTTAAAGGTTTAAAAGCACGTCCACCGCCAGTATAAAACTTTCCGAAAAATTCAACATACTGCAACCGTGCACCATGAACATAGGCACTTAATAAACTTAAAAATAGATTTAAGGCATGTAACGCAATAATTAGGACGATCCCTACCGTAAATCGTGCTGCAGGCGGCATAAAGGCGACTAGCATATTAAACGCCGCAGCAATACTTCCACCTGAAATCCCCAAGGCCATCAACCGCGTATAACTGACCAAATCACCAATATAACTAGTCAGACCATACAAGCCATACAAGCCTTTTGCCAATCCTTTAACTTTTGACTTTGTTTGAATGATTGGTACGATTACAATTGACAATGCTGAAATAACTGACACAACGATCCCTGTTGTAACCAAAACATCATTACTAAATAGCAACATCCCTAAAACAATGATCAGTATTCCGACCAAGAGACCTTGCCACGCAAAGCTTTCACTAATACTATCTAAGTAACGTTTGCGTTTCGTTAATTCAATCCCGTTGACCATCAGCCCAGTTAACAATTGGATAAAACCAAACACAACGGATAAAATCAAAATCGTATTGACATCTTCAGTCGTCGATAAAATCGGAAACGGTAGCTGAATACCAAATAATACTTTTGGTAGTGCAGCTCCGAAAAATGATCCATAAATAAAACCCCAAATGATTGTTGGAAATGATAAAATCAGAAAGAATTTAGCAAATCGCTTCATTCCTCTAGGTAGCACCATTAATTTAAGTGCCAGCAAGGCACCCAATAACATCAATAGCCCATAACCAATATCTGCCACCATCATTCCGAAAAATACCATATAAAAAGGCGTCATGATCGGTGTTGGATCAATTTCATCATATTTTGGTAGACTATACATTTCTGTAAGCATTTCAAAAGGTGCCACAACAGAATTATTTTTCAGTTTGACTGGGATATCCAGTTGTATTTCTTTGTCTGTCGGCTGATCAAAAGCAATAAATACTTCATTTTTTGACAATACAGCTTGTAAAGACTGCTTTTCATCAATTGGAATCCACCCTTGTAAGATGAAGAAATAAGAAGTATTCAGTAAATGTTTTTTTGCTTCTTCTCGATGGATATAAGCAAACGTCATTTCTTCCGCTAAATACAATTCTTCTAAATGATCTCGATAAGAAGACAATTTTACCTTCAACTCTTTTTCTTCTTTCACGAGCTTGGCCAATTCTTCTTTATTTTGTTGATACGCTTCTTTGGGCAAAATATCATATGGGTAAATAAATTCATTAAAACTATATTTTGCCGTAACCTCAGCCAGCTCAGCACTCTGACTCTTTAAATAGACTAAACTATAATAAACATGATGTTCACTATGATAGATTTCCTCTATATAAGTAGAATCGAACTTTTTTAAGTCTGCCAAAAACAGGGATTGATTTGCTGAATTAACCGAACCGAGTAAAAGTTCAGCATGTTCCATAGGATTTTTTTGGGGAATAACATCTAAATACTGCCAACGAGCCAACCATTTTTCTTTCGCTAAAAGTTCTTTTCTCGTATTTTCAAGCACCGTTAAACTGTTTTTTAGTGCATTGATTTCCTTTAAATAGCGACTTATTTTTTCTTCATTGAATCCTTCTTCCAGAGATTGTAAAGTGCAAACTTGTCTTTTGATGGGTTTCTTTTTTGAAGGATTTTCAGCAAATCTTTCGATGAACGTCAACGCTTCTTGAATTTCCGCTAGCATCGTTTGGAATTGCTTTTTTTGACCTTCATCGCTTTCTAACAACGTTGAAGCAAAATGGTTTTTGATGTAAGAGCTATCTACATTTGAATGAAAAAAATCTTTGATTTCGATTGTCTGTAAGCCTTGGATTGCTTGAAGAATCAATTCTTCCTGCTCAGCGGCTGCGATAATCGTCATTTTTTCCATCTTATTGACTGCCATAGATTTTTTTCACCCTTTCTATTACATAATCAATGATAGAGTCTTTGTTTTTTCCGTATTTTTCTTTGAACTCTTGTGTTTGTTTTTTTGCTTCACTCAACAAGATAGTCTTTTGTTTTTCTAATTGTTCGTTTTGTTGAGACTCTATTGTTTGCAGCAATTCTGTTACTTTTTCTTGACTTTCTACTTGTTTTTGTTTAAATTTCTCTGCTTGCGTTTGTTCATAGGTACTAATTTCTGCTTTGGTCGCTTGCCGCATTTTTTCTACATGTGCCTCTGCTTCACGAATCTTATCCAACGCTTCTAAAACCAATTTTTTCCCCCCTATCATTTGCTTCTGCTTTGCTCAATCTTATAATTGAACGTATCTTTTTTTATTACAAACAAAAAGGAAATAACCTGTGCTTTGTTAATAAGATGCACAACTTATTCCCTAAAAAATAAAAAAAGGGCGTAAGTTCAAAAAACCATTCTTCTCACCCCTTGAAGAACCTGATCCTTGAAGCTTGCGCCCAACCATTTTTATTCATATGATTGCATCTTAGCAAAAAAAAATCAAAATTACAACTGCTTTGTGTGTCTACTTTATCTGACTCGTGATTACAGCAAAAATCCCATCTTTAAAAAGACGGGGAAGGAGTTTTACTCATGAGAGTAAATGAAAAAAAGTTTATTGTTAGGATATATTTATCTTACTCCCCTATTTTTACTTTTACAAATGATATGCATGCCAATTACTTTTTCTAAAAAAAGAATGTTTCCAAGTCATACGGTGAACGACTGATGCGTTCAATAATCGTTTCTTTCCAAACATCTGTAAACCAGTCATATTGAATTTGATTGATGATGCTTTTTTTCAACTCTGTAATCATCTGCTCATTATCGATCTCTCCTTCATAAAATAATCCTAATGTCGTCAAAATTTTCGCATTACTATGTTGTTGAAATCGATAAATACGTCCTTTTTCTATGTAATAAAACCAATGATTGATGATGACTGCAAAGTGCTCTTCTTTATTTTCTAGTAATGTGATGAATGTCTTCGTTGAGATTTTCTTCATATCAACTGACTCCTTTGATGATTTATAGTTAGATTTGTCCATCGAAAGAATAATATATGCTCTAGGCAGATTTATCATATCAAAGAATTCAATTAGAAACAATCTTGATCGAACAAAAACAGTATAATTGCTTTTTATCCCTATATGAATAAAAACATCAGATTTTAAGCTTAAAAAATAACTATAAATAGATTTTTTATTAATCTTTACATCCAAAATGAAAGACTATTTGGTATAATATAGATGAATATTCATTATTTTTAGCGATTGGAGACTAAGTCATGGAACAAAAACTAATCAAAATAACGACAACCTTTCACAATACTTGGTTGATCAATGAGCAATTAGATTCCTTTTCTAAACGAAATAACATTTTATTTGGAGATACATTACGACTCTCCATCAGTAAGAACGATTCTTATTATCTTGCCGAAGCCATTGCTTTAACTTACGAAAAAGAAATCCTAGCTAGAGAAAAACCAACTGAAAGTGAAATTGAATTTTTTCTGTATATGAAAGAAGTACAAGAAAAAGCTTATTCAAAATCACTTGCGGAAAAATACCACTTAGAGCGCAATGTTGTATCAACGACGGCTGCTGATGAGCTGGCTACTGATAATTAAAGACAAAACAAATAACAGCCTCTGATTTACTTCATTCAACAGGAAAAGTAAATCAGAAGCTATTATTTTGCACTTTTTTTGTTACGCACTTTTTACTTATACATTTAGTTTTTTTTAGTTAAATTTTCTGTTTGCAAAATTGGTTTTTGATAATTTAAATACAAGCTAGCTAAATAATATTCTAGCCCCCACCAGTAATCACATATACGGAAATAACACCAGATACTAGAGCAATTAACGATATCATTAGCACACCTCCATTCATTTTTTAGAAATCAACGTTTGCAAACAAATAATTTTCCTTAAGTAAAGAATAACAAACAGGCTCAAAAAAATAAAGTAGTAAAACCGAAAAGTGCGAAATTGGCATAAAAATCCGATAAAATATTTGGTTTTTTATTAAAAATAGTATTTTAATGCTAATTCCATGCTATAATCGCATAAGAAGGGGGAGAAACTCTTGAATATTATAGAAACTTTACGTTTTTTTAGACTAAAATTAAAGCTTGCTCAAAGAGAAATGATGTCTGAATACACTGACCCCTCCACTTATTCAAAAATTGAGAGTGGGAAACGGTCTTTGAAAGTAAACGAGTTAGAGGAAATATTAGGACAGACCTCTATTAATGTTGAAGAATTTTTTAGCTTTACAACATTTGACAAGGAGCAACAAGATTTTAGAGAATATTTTTATTATTGTGGTGCTCATTTAGAAAATAAAAGTACAAAACAAAAACTACTTACTTACTTTGCCTCTTTAAATAATAAAGAAGAAAAAACTTTACGCGAATTATCAAACTATATAGCAATTAAAAATTATTTCCATGCACATTGGGAAGAAGTTGACCCAATAACACCTCAAGAAGTAAATACCATTTTTGAGGACTTATTAAAAAAACCATTTTATCTTCAATATGATTATGTAATAACTGCGAATCTTAGTCGATTTTTTAGTGTAAAACAAGCAGATTTATTAGTTGCACGAATGTTTCCTATAAAATATGAAGAGCAACGTGACTTTACTACGAAAAAATTTGCTTATAACATTCTAATCAACCTTATTTCCTTAAAGTTATATGCAAAAGATTATGACGGTGCTGAAAGATATATTAGACTAGCAAAAAAACAAGATAAGCAAAGTGAAAACTATAGTTTTAAATTAAATCTCCAATACCTCTCAAATCTCCTAAACTATATTCGAGAAGGAGAACCTGTATACATGGAACGTGTGTATGACTTCATTCACCTACTAGAAAATACTGGGGATATTTTACAAGCAGATCAAGTCAAAAAAGAGGTAAAAATCCTCACCCATGAAAGAGACGGAGAAAAACTATTAAATAGCTACTCTGTAGGTTTATTAAAAGAAACTTAGCACATTTTCACCTTAAAATTCTCCCTCAGCTCAAAAATATCCCACCTATTTCAAGGTGGGATAAGGAGTATTACTCGGATTGAGTAAAATGAAAATACTGTTAGGGTATATTTATAATACTACAAAGTGTAAATAATATCAACCCATAAGTAGAATTATGCGTTTATTTTTCAAAATATTTCTCATATTTTGAAATCGAACAAAAATTTAGAACATAAAAGTGCACAGTTCTCACACCGTACATAGAATATTTTTTTAGTTTGGCTGAATAGTCATCTTTGCTAAAGCAACATATTGAAAAATTAATTTAGTAAATACTACAATTCTCTTCAAGAAAGGATCGATTTGAAAATGAAAGTAATGACCGTTTGTGGTAGTTTAAAATTTAAAGATGAAATGATGAAAATTGGTATGCAACTGGAATTGGCTGGAAATGCTGTGTTACTTCCAATTTTTCCAGCAAACGAGGAGACGGCTACTTTCACTGAAGAAGAATTGGCGATCCTTGGTCGTATGCATATTGAAAAAATAAAATTATCAGATGCAATAGTCGTTATCAATGTCAATAATTACATAGGTACTAGCACAAAATATGAAATTGAATTTGCTCGATCCATGAAAAAAGAAGTTCTATATTATACTGATTTAGTGAAAGATTTTTCCATAAATTACTATCATCATTTTGGGCATTAATAGCGTCTACTTACGTCCTACTTTTTCCTCTGAAAAACCGTCTCCCTGATTTTCTAATCCGTCTTTAGTTATAAATTAAATCCCCCCTCCTCTTTTGCTATAAATGATATTTTTATATAATTCCTTCTTTTTCTGTTAGAATAAAGAAAAATTACACAAAGAAGGCGTATTTATTTGAATGTAATCTATAAAAAAAGAGCTATCATTTTAATACTTTTATTCTGGATCAGCATCCTCTCTATTTTTCCTTATTTTTTCAACCATTATATTTTCAGTCAGGATGATCTTTTGTTTCATCGCACAAGATTAGAAAATTATACTCAAGCGATTAAACATTTAGACTTTTTCCCACGAGTTTTTCCTGCTATGGGACTCAATTTTGGTTATGCGGCTGACCTATTTTATCCTTCTATCTTATTATTACCATTTGCACTTTTTAGGATCATAGGACTCGCTTTTGTTCCTTCCTATTACTTATATCAACTCCTAATCAGTTTTGTTACTGCTGGGACTGCTTACTATTTTCTTTTTTCGATAAAAAAATCAGAAAAACTAGCACTATTATTTTCTTGTTTTTACACGCTTTCTAGTTATCGTTTAATCGATCAATCTGTTCGAGCTGCACTTGGAGAATCATTGGCGTTTGCTTTTCTTCCTTTATTTGTTCTTGGCATATACTCAATTTTTTATACCGCTAAGCAGCGTTGGCAGTTATTGGCCGTTGGCATGAGTTTATTGATTGCCAGCCACTTGATCACCGCATTCTATTCTTTTGTTTTTCTACTTGTTTTTATTTTAATGAATTGGAAGAAATGTAAAAAAACTCAAATCACAAACTTAATCCAAGCTGGTCTGTTAACCGTTGGTTTGTCCGCATGGTTTTTGTTTCCATATTTAGAGCAAACCAATCACTTAACCTTTAATTTCAATAAAACAACGTTATGGCCCAGTGGTTTGAATTTTAGTTTGGCCAATCTAATTGAAAATAGTCTTGCCAATATAAGTGCTCCCTTTACTGATTTGAAACCAAACATCGGTCTGCTTCTCTTGGTTGTTGTACTGATTGCTGGAATTTATTATCGAAAATTAACAACTATCAATAAGTACCTGACATTGGTTACCATCTTAATGATGGTTCTAGCGACAAATCTTTTCCCTTGGGGTCTTTTTAAACTGTCGCCTCTAGCGACTATCCAGTTTCCCTGGAGATTATTACTATTTGCTTCATTTTTTGCTAGTTTGCTTGCTGTTAGTTTGATCGAACAATTTCATTTAGTATCCACTAAAAATAGTCTAATTTTGATCGCCATTTCCAGCTTTCTAGCTATAGGATTTAATGTCAATAACTTGATACAAAGTACTGCTCAAAATAACATAACCGTGACAAATGAAAATTTTGCTAATTTTTATGAATCAGAAATTGGACATGGTAAAGAATACTTAGTAAAAGATACTGACTATAAAAAATATTTTGCTACTCCTGGTCTGATCATCGATGGTGTACCCTATACTGCTTCTCCTAGTCAACTAAAAAACGACTACAATCATAGTAGTTATGCTGTACGGATCGAGGGAGATCAAGAGGTCCAATTACCAAAATTTTATTATAAAGGATATGAGGTAAAAGTGAATCAAACAGCAGTTGACTATTATAACAAAAATGGTTTAGTTACGGTTAAGCTTGGTCCCGGTTTTCATTCGATCAATATCTCGTATAAAAAAACTATGATCCAGAAAATTTCAGTTATTTGCTCCCTTTTGATAGCGGGAACCATGATTTTATATAATAGAATTAGAAAAAATAGCAGATCAATAACCTCTAAATAATAGCGTTAATTCACTATATAATCACAACAAATAAATTAATTTCATGCCACGTTTAGCTTATGCAAAAAAGTGTAGACAACTTCCTAAATGCTCGGACGTTGTTTACACTTTTTAGGTTAAGAAACTATCTTATCAACCTTTTTATTCGACATTTTTTATTTAACTCACTATTTTAGATAGTTAAACACTTTGTTTCACAATAATAACCTTTGCCACCAACATAAACTTTTCCTATTTTATTCTCACTGTTGGCTGTTAATTTTACTACTATTTCAGAAGGCGAGTGTAAAGAATAACCTTGCTCGAATACATAACTTTCTTTTTGTAAATTACTCTGTTTGTAAAGGAAGCAAGCTAATGCACCATTTGAAGTTCCAGTTGCGGCTTCTTCATCAATATCGTATAGTGGTACAAAATTTCTACATATAATTCGATCGTCATTAAAAGTATATAAATGTGCTCCGATAACATTATAGTGCTTGCTTATTTCTTTAATTTTTTTATAATCAGGGTCCAGTGCCTGTAATTGTGCTTCATTTTTTATAGGAACTAAAATATCTTTTAAACCCGTAGAGACAATTTGAATCGGGAATTCCTTGTCTATCACTTGAATGTCAAAACAGTCGCTTAACTCGTTTGGAGATAGGATATCATAAAATGTCGGTTTTTTTTGTTCCATGAAAATGACGTCATCTTTTATGGTGATGCTAAGAACACCGCTATTGGTTTCAATTGTATAGTAATTCTTGGAAAGTTTATTCAAATGCATTAGTATCACGAAAGAACCTATTGTGGCATGACCACATAAATCAACTTCTTCTTTTGGTGTATAATATTCAAATTTGTAATCAGCAATAACAGATTCTGATATAAATGCAGTTTCTGCATAGCCTAGTTGTTTAGCTATTGTCATCTTTTGAATGGTAGTTAATGTATCTTCAAACAATACGACACCAGCTTTATTGCCACCTTTTTGATCCTTACTAAATGCACTTGCAACATAAGCGGTTATTTCCATAGATACCTGCCCCCTCATTTTATAGTGAATTGTAGCATAGAAAACGCTACAGATAAACAAGTTATTGGCTAAAGTTGCTGTAAAAGAAGCAAGTAAATAGTTTCAGATAATGGTAATTCATATTAGGGTTTGGTACCTATTTATCATCAATACTTCGATACTCAGCTACTAATTCGTCTATCAATCCTTCAATTTTGTAGTACTCGTGTTATAATTTTTATGGAGGTAAGTATCATGAACAAAACAACTTTTACTTTATTACTGTCGTCATTACTATTGCTTACTGCTTGTAATTCAAAAAATGAACAATTTGTTTCGGACAGTAGCTCAGCTGCTAACACAACTACGTCATCTATATTAAAAACATCTGACTCTACATCAACTTCAGAAACTAAGATAATTTCAAGTTCTGTATCCTCTGAGGAACAGACCGTTGCACTATCCGAAGAGCCGAAAAGTAGTGTTCCTATTCCTGATATGTCACAAGAACAAGCTTTACAACACATATTAGAGACGTATCCTGATACAAATAACGAAGATACCAGCTTAATTTTCTGGCAAATGATCGATACTGACTTTTTGTTCAAAGCGTATAGTAAAAGTATTTCTAGTCAAGGTGGATCAGGTACTTTAGGATTTTTCCGTGTAACGCCTCAAGGTGATGTCTCTATGACTGATGCAACAGGAAATCCATTTTAGATAGCCTTTATGGTTATCTTTTTTTATTCCTAATTCATTCATTTTTTGTAACCAAGTAGGTACTGTGCAACATCAACTCATTATTCGTTGTGTTTTACAGCAATTTCAGCTTATTTCCTAAAGGATTGCTTCTGCTTCCGCCGTTTATTCGTTTTTATGGCGTTTTTTACGTCCCCTTTTACTTTATGCGGAATGTAAAGTTCTTCTAAAATAAAGAACATCTGCCTGATTTAATTTGAATTCTGCGGCTCCCACTGCTGTTTAAATATGATTTATTTTAGTTGTACCAATTTAGCAACTCAATCTATAATCCTTTAATCCTTATCAGTTCTTTCATCCTCTTCTTCAATCTCTCGAACCACTTTGGCTGGACTTCCTACTACAACTACATTATCTGGAACATCCTTTGTTACTGTTGAATCCGCAGCAACAATCGAATTTTCTCCAATTGTAATTCCAGGTAAAACAGTCACATTTGCCCCAAGCCACGCATTCTTCTTAATACAAATCGGCTCCACTTTAATTCCACGTCTTTTTTTAGGAGACATCAAATGGTTCACTGTAATTAATCTAGATCCTGGACCAATCAACACTTGATCTTCAATCGTTATCCCACCCAAGTCGACAAACATCACACTTTGATTAATAAAAATATCTTTTCCAAATTTAATATGTTTACCGAAATCACTATAAAAAGGCTGTGAAATTTTTACTGATGAATCAATTATTTGTCCTGTAATTTTCTCTAAATAGTGTAATACCTCTTCATTAGGATAGTATTGTGCATTCAATAACATTATCAATCGCTCATTATTTTGCTTTATTAAATGGATTTCTTCAAACAAGGGTGAATCTTTTACTATCTCTTTCCCTACAATTCTCTGTTGTAAACCTATGTTTGACATTTTATTTCCCTCCTTAGACATTCATTATATTTTCACTATCCCAATCATACAAGAATCAGTTATACTTAACTAATACCAATAAAACATATATAACTATTCTTTTTAACTATAGGAGGAAATAACAAATGGAACTTCGTGTGTTAACTTACTTTTTAACTGTTGCAAGAGAAAAAACAATTAGTAAAGCTGCTGAAGTCTTACATCTGTCTCAGCCAACTCTTTCAAAACAATTAAAAGAGCTTGAAGAAGAACTAGGCGTTACATTATTTACTAGAGGGAATCGATTTATCACCTTAACAGAAGATGGTATCTATTTAATGAATAGAGGAAAAGAAATTCTATCTTTGGTTGATTCAACAATGACGAACCTTACTAAAAATGAAGTTATTAGTGGGCAAATAACAATTGGTGGAGGTGAAACACAAGCGTTTGAGTTTCTCAGTCATATTCTGCACGAGCTTAGAGATAACTATCCAGAAATTAATATACACCTTTATAGTGGAAACGCCGATGATGTATTAGAAAAAATTGATAAAGGACTTTTAGATTTTGGACTTGTTATTGATCCCGTTGAAAAACAAAAATACGAATATATTCGATTACCTTTAATTGATTCTTGGGGGATTTTGGTCAATAACTCACATCCTCTAGCTAAAAAAAAGACAGTTCAACCAAAAGATATTCAACGTATGCCTTTACTCATTTCAAATCAGTCATTCGTGGATAATCAGCTGTCTGAATGGTTTGGAGGAAATATAGAGCATTTGAATGTTATTGGCACATATAACTTACTTTACAATGCCTCACTGTTGGCAAAGGAAAACATTGCCAGTGTTCTTTGTATTGATGGGATTGTGAATACGACGAATACAACCCTAATCTTTATTCCCTTTTCACCACCATTAACCGCAAATATCAGCATTGTTTGGAAAAAAGGCCAAATCTTTTCAAGTGCTTCAAAAGAATTTTTACGCCTATTGAAGTTGGTTTAGTTTTCGTCATTTTTGTAATATTAGGCTGATATCTTATACACTCTTTCTAAAAAATATCGAGTTTACTTGAGACTATGCAAATTCCTAAAAATTTATGATAACAATGATTTAGACTAAATGAGAATGTAAAATAAGTGCAAAAAGAGTTGTGTTCACACATCAGCATTCTCTTAACTTTTACTAATATGAACCATAAATACGCATGTTTAAAAAAAAGAAAAATCAAACAGCTAGCTTATTTGCTAACTATGTTGACCTCTAGATTAACACTATTAAAAGGTACTTCAACAAAAAAATAGACAGTAGAAACGTTGTACATCAACGTTTCTACTGTCTGTCTCCACAAATTGAATGGAGACGGCGGGAGTCGAACCCGCGTCCAAACACATTGTCACTTAAACTTCTACGTTCATAGTCATACTATTTTAAGGTTTCGCTGAAGCTTATGCCGCATAACAGGCCCAAACTCTCGCTAGTCTGATGATCTCTTCTAAATTTTACAGACGGAAAAATTTAGCGTATCCCACTTAATTTGAGACCCTTACTCGAGCACATGGGCGATGCCGAGAGGATCTTCACCCGCTGTTTTTACGCAGCTAGAGCGAAAGTATTGTTTGTGTTTTTAGCAGTTATATTTAACTGTAACGTTTTTACGTAGACGTAACCTACGAAACGCGATTCAAGCTCAACTATGCCTGTCGAATCCGTAACGTCCCCGTTAAGATTAAATAGCATACTATACGCTTTTGTTAGTATAACATATTTTTTTTAACATTTAAAGGATCAAACGTTGCATCTTAAACCTTTTAACTGAACAAGATAACATGCTTTTCTGATATAACGTTGACTCTAAACATCAATGACCTGTTCCAAAAACATTCACTAAAACCGTTCCAATCACGATAAAGCCAAGTCCGATAATCGTGGGTGTATTGATTTGTTCTTTCCAATAGACAACAGAAAAAACAGTAATCAAGATGATGCCTACTGCTCCCCATAATGCATATGCTACATTTAATGGCATATATTTTATTGCTTTTGATAAACTGTAAAAACAGACCACATAAGCAATCAAGCATTCTACAGATGGAACTAATTTACTGAAACCATCCGTTGCTTTTAATAAATTTGTGGCGATGACCTCACTTATTATAGCTACAAAAAGATATAAGTATCCAATCAAACTCGTTCACTCCTCACTATTTCCTCAATCATTATAGCAGAAATCAACCGAAATGGAACAATGATCTTGAGTATTTGCTACTAACAGAAAAAGACCACCAATAGACTCAGCAGCTTATGCTAACTTGGTGATCTTCCATTAAGTATATTGTGTTACACTTTAAAATCAAGCCTCATCAGAGTAATTAAGCATCCAATTGATCCCAAATTTATCAACGACCATACCATATTTTTTAGCCCAAAATGTTTCACCAAGTGGCATCGAAATTTTGCCACCCTCTGCTAAACGATTAAAAATTCGATCGATTTTTGCCTCATCATTTGTGTTGATCACTAGAGAAACATTATTGCCTTCAATGTACGTCAAGCCCATGCCATCCGGCACATCTGATATCATAACAGGTACACCCTCGATTGTTATCGAAGAGTTGATAACCAAGTCTTTCCAAGCTTCCGGCGTTGGGTGTTCAGGATCCGCCGGTGCATCTGCAAATGTCATAATGCCTTCATTTTTCACATCAAACACCGTTTCATAAAAAGCGATCGCAGCCTTTGACTCATTCTTAAAATTCAAGTACACTTCTAACATGTTAATCATCCTCTCGCTCTATTTTTAATGATTATCTCATGGCAAAATAGATTACGCGAAAAGAATGCTCAACTTAAACTAGAAATCAGTATTATTTAACAGGGCTTCAACAAATTGTTCCAGGTACGTTTGATCCAGCTCATCATAGCCGTGAGTGATCGAACTATCCAAATCTAACACGCCTAAGAGCTTCCCATCTTTAACCATGGGCACAACAATCTCAGAACGAGCAGCTGAATCACAAGAGATATAGTTTTTATGATTTTTAACATCTTCAACGATTAACGTTTCACGCTTTGCAGCTGATTCCCCACAAACCCCTTTTCCCATTGTGATTCGTGTACAAGAAACTTTTCCTTGAAATGGCCCCAAAACTAATTCTTCCCCATCAAATAAATAGTAACCTGCAAAAACAGTATGAGGTAAGGCATCAGCTAACAAGGCAGAAGAATTTGCAAGATTAGCGATTTTATCATGCTCAATTTCAATGATTGCTGCTTGTTGCTGTACTAGCAATTGGTAGGCTGCTGTTTTCTCTTCAGTTGTTTTCCACATTATTCCTGTCACGCTCTTTTCTAGTCATTTACTTTTTATTATAGCACAGAGTGCCCCATTCCTTTCTAAGTCGTTTGTTTTTTTATTCGCAAAGATATTCATACTCTTCATAACAAATTCAAATGAATTCACACTTTTTTCAAGCTTTTTTATGTTTGATTTAATCTATTAAGGTTATAGTTTAATCATAGTAAACAACCAATAACTTTGTGGATGAACGTGGTGTTAAAACTCTTTGAGGACTAACGGATGTTTATTCTCGACCTGATGAGGTGTAGGTTCGAATCCTACCGTCCACGTATGTGCAGTTTTTGCACTTAAGTATAGATAGACGCTTTTATAGAAAGGAATGATGTTTATGAAAAAAATTTTAGTTACAGGAGCAACATTATCTGCGATCACACTGGCTGCCTATTCATTGTTGAAGCATACACCAAAACATCAACATGATTATGGCAAACTATAGTCAAAAAGTTGAGGTCGAGATAAAAGTGTTTAGCTCCAAGAAATAAGAAGAAATTCACGAAAATTGCTCTTCAAATTTTTGTGAATTTCAGCTTATTTCTTGGAGCTGCTTTTTTTCTCGCCGTTTATTCGCTCTCAACTTTTTTCTGTTATTTTTGATAATCATTTCACAAATATAAATGAGAGCTAGTTATTTAAAGACTAAATGATACTCCCCTTCTTCAGCATTATCCAAATATTGATATAAAATCAATTCCATGATCGCCAACATTGAAATATGTGACGTAATTTCCATCTTATTTAAAAAAAGTTCATCTGTAAATACATAAAAATTAATGTCGCTCATATTTTAAATCACATTATTATCAGCTCCTGTGATCGAAACAAGTAGTGGATGTGCCGCATTTTTTAAGTATTGCATCAACTGAATCCATTCTTCATCTTTTCCTTGATACGTTAAAATAAATACCATATCCTCTGATTTGATCTGCCGTTGCACAACCGCCCGCATCGACTGATCTTCAGGAAATACGACTAAAAATCCAGCTGCGACAAATAGATACTTTACGTATTGCATGAGCTGTTTATTCATGCCTTTAGCAAATAAATAAATAATCGGCTTTTTCTTCAAAAATTCGCCGACTTTGAGCAAACTATTTTTGTCGATTACGCGAACTGATTCATTGATATTCTTTAAATACTCTTCTCGATAATCTTTTTGCGACACAACAAAGGGACTGACTTTCTCTTCTTTTTTCTGGTTTAAAAGAGTATATTTGATTACAGTTGTAAATTCACTATAACCAGAAAACCCAATTTTTCTAACAAATCGCAAAAAAGTCGTTGTTGAAACAAAACAATCATCAGCTACTTCTCGAATACTTTTATTTTTAATTTCATTCAAATTTTTCACAACATAGTCAAATAATAGGTGCTCATTTTTTGTTAACTCTGAAACATGAGGGTTTACCACTTCAAAAAAGTCCATCTATTTCCCTCCTACCTAATTTTAGGAATACTTTGTGCAATACAATGAATATTTCCACCGCCTAATAAAATTTCCCGAGCAGGAACGCCGATAATTTTGCGGTCTGGGTATAATGTTTCCAATAGTGATCCAGCTGCCTGATCATTTTTATCATTAAATAAGGGATAGATAATACCGCCATTCGCCGTATAATAACTAACATAGCTAGCAGTCAGTCGATCTCCAGGAAATCTTGGCAACATGCCATTGACCGGGTCTACTCCCTGACTTTCTTCGGTTGTAATATACATGGGTTCAGGCATCAACATTTTGTGAATAGTCAGTTTTCGACCTTTAGCATCCGTTTCATTTTTTAATTGTTCATATGCAGCTTTAGAAATCTCATATTGAGGATCTTCTGGATCTTCTGTCCACGTCAAAATAAGCTCACCTGGTCGTACCACATTGAGCATATTATCGATATCACCGTTCGTCTCATCTAAAAAGAAGCCTTGTTTTAGCCAAATGATTTTTTCTACATTACAGTAGTTTTTTAAGATCGTTTCGATTTCCTCTTTAGAGAGTTTACCATTTCTACCTTCTGAAAGTAACACTTCCTCAGTTGTATACAATGTTCCATCTCCATCTAAATGAATAGAACACCCCTCTAAAATAAATTCCTTCAAAGAATAATAATCGATGCGATTGAACTCGCACAATTTTTCAGCAATCAAATCATCTTGATCCCAAGGAAAATATAGTCCATCTAATAAGCCGCCCCAAGCATTAAATCGCCAATCAACTCCACGAACTTCCCCTTTTTCGTTCGTTACATAAATTGGACCATAATCTTTGATCCAAGCATCATTATTGCTCATTTCCAGCACTCTAATTGTTTCTGGTAAGGATTGGCGGGCATTTTTGTATTGTTTAGCAGAAACCAACATAGTGACTGGTTCAAACAATGCAATTGTTTCGGCTACTGCCGCATAGGCTATTTGAGCAGGTTTCCCACCATTACGCCAATTATCAGCTCGCTCCGGCCAAATCAGATATGTTTCTTCATGTGGATCAAATTCTCCTGGTGCAAAAAAAACATCCTCTTTAGGATTGCTAATTGTTAATTTCATACGAGCTGCACTCCTTTACTTTATCGGTCACTCTCTATTATTTCTGTATGTAAGCGATATATTTTTAATATATCAGAAAAAAAGAGTAGAAACTAGTTTTTGCCCTACTCTTTTTATTAAAACTAAGCAGTAATGATTGTGCCGGTTTCTTCTTCTAATAAATTTTTGATATTTTCTAAGGAGGTAATCACCGCTTTACCTTTAGCATTTTCTTTAATAAAGGTTATGGCCGCTTGAACTTTAGGTAACATACTGCCAGGTGCAAACTGATTGTCTTCAATATACTTTTCAATTTCAGCAACACTAACTTTAGTCAAATCCGCTTGGTTTGGTTGATTAAAATTGATACTAACATGATCTACGCCTGTTAAAATAACCAACATATCCGCATGGACTAAAGCTGCAATTTTTTCAGAAGCAAAGTCTTTATCGATGACAGCTTCAACTCCTTGATAAATCCCCTCTTTGATCACTACAGGAATACCACCTCCGCCTCCAGCAATCGTAATAATCCCGTTTTCTACCATTTGTTGGATCACAGGATATTTAACAATATCGATTGGCTTTGGTGAAGGAACTACTTTACGAAAACCTCGACCTGAATCCTGGACAAAAACGGCAGATGTCTGTTGTTTTTCGGCTTCCATTTCTTCTTTACTTAAAAAAGGACTAATCGGTTTACTTGGTGCTTGAAACGCTGGATCAGTTTCACTAACAACGACTTGTGTTAGGATCGTGGCGGTATTTTTAGAGAGATTTCTTTTTTTCAATTCAGCTACTAATGCATTTTCTAACCAATAGCCAATACTGCCTTGAGTCATAGCAACAGCTGTGTCGACTGGCATAGCTGGATTTTTCTTTGTTGCTCCTAATTGCTGCTGCAATAATAAGTTACCAACTTGTGGACCATTGCCATGCGTGATAATCAATTCATGTCCGGCCTCAATAAAATCAGCTAAATAATACGCCGTATGTGCTAAAGCCTTTTGTTGGCCTTTAGCACTAGGATCAGTTGTCAGGATCGCATTTCCTCCTAAAGCTACTACAATACGTTTTGTCATAGGTTCCACCTCATTTGGGTACTTGCTGGGTAATACAGTGAATGTTGCCACCGCCTAAAAGAATTTCTCTTGCAGGTACACCAACAACTTTTCTATCAGGATATAATTTTTGCAATAAACTTATTGCTTTTTCATCATTCGGATCATCAAACAACGGTAAAACGATACCGCCATTGGCTGTATAGTAATTTGCATAACTGGCAGCTAAACGGTCCCCTTCTTCTCGCGGTAATGTACCTGCTACTGCATCGACACCGAAACTTTCTTCTTCGGTGATCAAAATAGGTTTTGGTACAAATAATTTATGAATAACCAGCTTACGACCTTTAGCATCTGTTTCATTTTCTAAAATAGCTAAGCACTCTTTGGAAATTTCATATTGTGGATCATTTTGATCATCGGTCCAAGCCAAAACGACTTCACCTGGTTTTACAAAATTAACGATATTATCTACGTGACCATTCGTTTCGTCTAAATAAATACCGCGTTTTAGCCAAATAATCTTTTCTAATGAAAGATATTCTTTTAAGACTTGTTCGATTTGCTCTTTTGAAAGTTGAGCATTTCGACCTTCTGAAAGTAAGCACTCTTCCGTCGTGATTAACGTCCCTTCACCATCCACATGAATTGAGCCGCCTTCTAAGACAAAATCATTTAAGCGATAACGATCTTTCCACTCTACTTCACAAATTTTTTGTGCTACTTGATCATCTTTGTCCCAAGGGAAATAAAGACCGTCGACTAAGCCACCCCATGAATTAAACGTCCAATCCACACCACGGATTTCACCTTCATCATTTTTAACAAAAGTTGGGCCACAATCTCGAACCCAGGCATCATCGTTAGCAATTTCAACAACACGAACACTTTCAGGCAACATATGACGAGCATTATCATATTGTTCAGCAGATACACCAACTGTCACAGGTTCAAATTCGCTGATTGCAACGGCTATCGCTACAAATGTTTTTTGAGCTGGCTTACCACCATTTCGCCAGTTATCTGGACGTTCTGGCCATAAAATATAAACTCCTTGATGAGGTTCAAATTCTCCTGGCATGCGAAACCCATCTTTTTTTGGTGAACTATCAATTGTTTTCATGTTCGACACTCCTTTTATCTTGATTTTTTTCTACTTGTTTTTTTGCATACTCTTTATCGCCTAGACGAATACAAATTTCACCTATGATCGTGGCAACAACTGTTCCAATTAAAATCGGGATTTTCTCACTAAATTCTGTACTGGATAATGGTACAACTGAGAAAAATAAGGTAATAACTAATAAAATAAATGGTACATAGGCAATTATTTTTAGTAGAGTAGGTCCTCCCGGTACTTTAAACGGTCGTTCTTGATCAGGATCGATTTTACGTAATTTTAAGAAAGCAGGGAACATCATAATATATGAAATTAGCAATGCCACCACATTTAAAGCGAAGAAGGCCCAAAAAATATTTTCATTTGGAATAAATGGTGCAGCTATTACTAAGACTGAAGCCACGATTCCATTGACGATAGATGCGCCTACCGGCATTTCATTTTTAGGATTTTCTTTTACAAATACTTTTGGCATATCGTGGTTTTTAGCAGCGTAAAAAGCAACGTAGTTGACTCCTAAAGCCCAAGAAATCAGATTTGCAGCTAACGTATACATAAACAACAACCCAATAATGATGACAAATGGATTGATTCCTCCAACCAATAAGATAAAGCTATCGATCAAGCCACCAGACGTCGACAATTGATCTGCTGGAACTGCCGCACCCATCCCAAATGCAGCAAATAGATAGAAGAAGGCAATTAAAATACCACCGAAAATAATGGCTTGAGGAATTTGTTTTTTAGGATTCTCCATATCACTAGCAAGTGTTGTGACCACTTCAAACCCTAAAAAGTTAAATAATATCACTGAAATAAAACTTAAACTTTCCAAATCAAAACTTGGCAGTAAAGCTCTACCAGAAAAATCGTTTGCCATCCCTTTGGTCACAGCGTGATAAATTCCTAAAACACCTAAACAAACCATGATGGCTACTTTAGCAAATGCTGCTAGATTTAAGATCCATTTACTATCACTAACTGGAAAACAACTAATAAACGTAACGGCCCAAATAAAGACTAACTGTCCCAAGATCAAAACATGCGTTCCCAGTTCTAATCCGAAAATTTGAGTCATGACCTCTGTAAATAAAACAGCTAAACTTGCCATCCAAATTGGGAAATTGATCCAATAAAACCAAGCTACTCGAGCACCCCAGCGACGACCGAAGGCCATTTTTACCCAATCATAAATTCCTCCATCTCCAGTATACGTCGTCCCTAGTTCAGCTGAAATTAAACCATATGGTAAAAAGAACAAAATAAGTAAAATCCCCCACCAGAAAAATTGTGAGGAGCCAATAGCAGCGGCTGGAGCGGCAGATTCCACAACAAGGATGACAACAACCGCCATTAGAACTGCGTCAAACAACCGAAATTTCTTTTTTTCTTTCATGTTTTGTACGCACCTTTCATTAAAGAAAATGGAAATAGAAGGAGCAAACAATTGACGATTGGCTCTGCTTCTATTTCATCATTTCTTTAAAAATCACTTAGCAACTACAGCATTTCTTAACATTAATTCAAATTCTGCATCATACTGCTCACCAACAGCCGCACTAGCATAATCTAAATAAGGATTCATGAAATAGACTAATAATGAACGCATGGCTGTCAAGCGATTTTCAGCTTCATCTAAAACAACAGAGTATGGAGCATCCAAGACTTCATCGGTGACTTCTTCTCCTCTGGTCGCAGGTAAGCAATGTAAAAATTTAACGTGAGGTGCAGCCATATCGATCAATGATTTATTGACTTGGTATTTCGGATAGAACGTCGCCATCCGCTCTTCTTCTGATAGTTCTGCTTCATATAAGCCGTACCAAACATCTGTATAAATAAAATCGGCATCTTTCATCGCTTCTTCAGCATTTTCTGTGATTAAGACACTACTGCCAGAAAGTTCAGCATTCTTTTGGCCGATGGCAAGAGTTTCTGCTTTGATTTGAAATCCTTTTGGTCCGAACTGAACAAAATCCATCCCCATTTTTGTTGCCATAAACATTGTAGACACACAGACTTGAGTAGCATCACCGACAAAGACAATTTTACAATCACTGAGTTTTTTACCTGCTGGTAAATGTTCTGTCATGGTAATAATGTCGCCTAATTCTTGTGTTGGATGATTATAATCACTCATGCCGTTGATAACTGGAATCGTTGCGTCTTTGGCTAAATCAACGATTGTTTGATGGCGTTCAACACGAGCCATTAAAATATCAACTAATCGAGATAACACTCTGGCTGTATCTCCTAAAGACTCATGCCCACCTAATTGAATTTGACCCGGTGCTAAATATTGAGCATGTCCGCCGAGCTGGGTCATGGCGGTTTCAAATGATACTCTGGTACGAGTTGACGATTGTTCAAAAATCATTCCAAGAGTTTTATCTTTTAAGAGCGGAGGATAATAGCCATTTTTAATGGATTCTTTTTATTTTAAAGCCAATTGGATCATAAAATCGATTTCTGCTTTCGTAAAATCATTTGTATCGACAAAGTCTCTTTTTTTCATCATGTCTTCCACCAATCTATTTTTGATTTTTATTGTCGGAATCCTCGAGTTTTCCTTTTGGCGAGATAAGCATACCTTGAAGTACTCTCTTTTTAAAGCGATTTCCAAACTCTTGATGAGAAGAACAGCAGCTTGTATTTTGTTCCATTTTACGTAACAGGTTACAAAAAAAGGACAAAAACGAGTTTTTTTCTCGTTTTTGTCCTTTTATCTTATTTATGCGTTCGTTAAATCTTCTCCATTAGTCGCAATAACTTTTTTATACCAGTCAAATGATTTTTTCTTCGAACGTTTCAAAGTGCCATTGCCTTCGTTGTCACGATCCACATAGATAAAACCATAACGTTTTTTCATTTCCCCTGTTCCAGCTGACACTAAATCGATACAGCCCCACGTTGTATAGCCTAGTAAATCGACGCCATCAAGTTCTACTGCGTCTTTCATTGCTTGGATGTGCGCCGCTAGATATTCGATCCGGTAATCATCAATCACGTTGCCATTTTCGTCTGGTGTATCCACCGCACCTAAGCCGTTTTCCACGATAAACAATGGTTTTTGGTAACGGTCATACAAGTCGTTCATCGTTGTCCGTAAGCCTAGCGGATCAATCTGCCAGCCCCATTCACTTGCTTCTAAATAAGGATTCTTCACTGAGGCAAAGATATTACCGGCTGTTTGTTCGTTAACTGCTGGATCAGTTGATTGAACACGTGATGAGTAGTATGAGAATGAAATAAAGTCTACTGTGTGTTCTTTCAATAATTCTAAATCACCGTCTTCAATTGGCAATTCGATGCCTTCACGTTCTAATTCTTTCAACGCATACGCAGGGTATTCCCCACGCGACTGAACATCGATAAAGAAGAAGTTTTCGCGATCCGCTTTACGAGCTGCCCAAACGTCTTCTGGTTTACAAGTGTAAGCATAGTTGGTTCCTGCCGCTAACATACAGCCGACTTGGTTTTCAGGATCAACTTCATGCGCAATTTTTGTTGCGATCGCACTTGCTAATAATTCATGATGTGCCGCTTGATATTTCACTTGTTCTTTGTTTTCGCCTTCTTCAAAATAAAGACCTGCGCCCATAAAAGGTGCGTGTAAGATCATATTGATTTCATTGAATGTCAACCAATATTTAACCAAGCCTTTATAACGATTGAAAATCACGTTACATAGGTTCTCGTAAAAGCCAACCAACTCACGACTGCGCCATGCGCCATATTTTTCCACTAAATGCATTGGACAATCAAAGTGAGTGATCGTTACAAGAGGCTCAATGTTATGTTTGCGGCATTCTTTGAACAAATCTTCATAGAATTTCAAGCCTTCTTCATTTGGCTCTGTTTCATCACCTAATGGGAAAATACGACTCCACGCAATCGATAAACGATAGGTTTTAAAGCCCATTTCGCCAAACAAGGCAATATCTTCTTGATAACGGTGGTACATATCGATCGCATTTTGTGCTGGATAAAAATGTTCTTCATCAAAATGAAACATTTTTTTCTCGCCAGTGATCACTGGAAAACGATCTGGTCCGACTGGTGCTAAATCTACGTTCGCTAAGCCGCGACCACCTTCGTTATAGCCCCCTTCACATTGATTCGCTGCGGTTGCGCCGCCCCATAAAAAGTCTTTTCTAAATCCCATTCAAATCATCCTCCAATTTATTAGTATAAAAGGTTTTCTTTTAACGAATAACCTTCATTACTTGTTCACCTGGTTCAGACAACGATTTAGTCAACGTAATAATATCGCCAAAATCTGTTGAATTTGTTACAACAACAGGTGTAATAATATTATAGCCTTTTTCTGTAATTTTTTCTAAGTCAAATTCAATTAACTTATCACCTGTTTGGATTTTTTGCCCTTTTGTGACAAAGTATTGATAGCCCTCTGCATTTAGCTGAACTGTATCGATACCGATATGGATCAATAATTCTACACCAGTCT
>NZ_NGKY01000002.1:233790-246040 GCF_002140855.1 Enterococcus sp. 7E2_DIV0204 | reverse complement strand
ATATTTAACCAAGCCTTTATAACGATTGAAAATCACGTTACATAGGTTCTCGTAAAAGCCAACCAACTCACGACTGCGCCATGCGCCATATTTTTCCACTAAATGCATTGGACAATCAAAGTGAGTGATCGTTACAAGAGGCTCAATGTTATGTTTGCGGCATTCTTTGAACAAATCTTCATAGAATTTCAAGCCTTCTTCATTTGGCTCTGTTTCATCACCTAATGGGAAAATACGACTCCACGCAATCGATAAACGATAGGTTTTAAAGCCCATTTCGCCAAACAAGGCAATATCTTCTTGATAACGGTGGTACATATCGATCGCATTTTGTGCTGGATAAAAATGTTCTTCATCAAAATGAAACATTTTTTTCTCGCCAGTGATCACTGGAAAACGATCTGGTCCGACTGGTGCTAAATCTACGTTCGCTAAGCCGCGACCACCTTCGTTATAGCCCCCTTCACATTGATTCGCTGCGGTTGCGCCGCCCCATAAAAAGTCTTTTCTAAATCCCATTCAAATCATCCTCCAATTTATTAGTATAAAAGGTTTTCTTTTAACGAATAACCTTCATTACTTGTTCACCTGGTTCAGACAACGATTTAGTCAACGTAATAATATCGCCAAAATCTGTTGAATTTGTTACAACAACAGGTGTAATAATATTATAGCCTTTTTCTGTAATTTTTTCTAAGTCAAATTCAATTAACTTATCACCTGTTTGGATTTTTTGCCCTTTTGTGACAAAGTATTGATAGCCCTCTGCATTTAGCTGAACTGTATCGATACCGATATGGATCAATAATTCTACACCAGTCTCACTAGTTAAACCTATAGCATGTTTGGAGTCAAATACAGCAGTGACAGTTCCAGAAAAAGGTGCATAAACAATCCCTTCCACAGGTTTTACTGCAAAGCCTTTGCCTAATATTTCTTCTGAGAACATGCCATCTTCAACTGCTGACAACGGAACGATTTCGCCTTTGACTGGTGTCATAACATTCACGACATCTTCAGAAACAGTATCATTCACTACTATATCACTTTTAGTTTCTTTTTGAGTCCCCTCTGTAACAGGCTCTTTATATAAAATATATGAAATCACAAATGAAATCACGATACTGATTGCTGCCCCAATACAAGCCAGATACAAATGCTTTAACGTATCGTCACCGATATAACTTGGAAGTGTCAATAAACCTGGTGAACCACCAGTAAAGTTTTTGACACGGCTAATCCCCATAAACAAACCACCAAGTCCGCCTCCGATCATTGCCGCATACAAAGGTGTTTTAAATCTTAAATTAACACCATATAACGCTGGCTCAGTAATACCGAATAGACCCGTTAATCCAGCAGATGCGGCTAATTGTTTGATTGAAGAATCTTTACTTTTAAGTCCAACTGCTAATGAAGCAGCACCTTGACCAAGATTTGACGCTAACATCCCTGGATAAATCACCGTATCATAACCCGTTGTCATGCGATTATTGATACCAATCGGAACAAGACCATAATGCGTGCCAGTAGCGACAAATAATGGCGTGAATGCACCAATAATCGTTGGTACTAACCAAGGACTAAAGTTTTCTAATGCTTTGATACCATTTGAAATACCATCACTGATCAAGTAACCAATTGGACCAATCACAACTAGAGAAATCGTTCCGACAACAGCAATCGTAATCAAAGGTTTACTGAAAAACTTGATTACTTTCGGTGATACTTTATCTGCAATCGGTTCAACATAAGACATAAACCAAACAGATAAGATAATCGGAATAACGGATGAACCATACGTTACCGCAGAAATTGGCATACCAAAAAGATGTATTCCGCCTTCACCAGCTTCTTTGATTGCATTTACCATTCCGACAAAGTTTGGATGAAGTAAAATTCCACCTACCATCATTGCTAAATACATATTGGTTTTAAATTTTTGTGCTGACGACGCCGCTAATAGAATTGGTAAGAAATAAAATGCCGAGTCTGCCATAAAATCAATAATGATATAGGTTTGACCCGTTTTATCGATTGCATTGAAAACAACCAATAACGAAAGAACAGCTTTAAGCATCCCAGCTGCCGTGATTGCTGGCAGAATCGGTGTAAAAATTCCTGTGATCGTATCGATAATTTTCGATGCCATACCTCGGTCATCTACTTCATTTGATTCCATTTGTTGGCCATCTAATGCTGGTATCTTCTTTAAAATTTCCTTATATACACTACCAACATCACTGCCGATAATTACTTGATATTGTCCACCTTTTGAAACAACACCCATTACACCAGCCGTATTTTTGATAGCATCCGTTTGAGCTTTCCCTTCATCTTTTAGATTAAAACGCAATCTAGTGGCACAATGTGTTAATCCGCTCACATTTTTATCCCCACCGATATTCTCTATGATTTCTTGTGCTAAATCTTGATAATTCATGTAATTTCCTCCGTACTTCTTTTTTTCCTAGCTCAATTTTAAACATAAAAAATACCTAAGAAACCTCTTATTTCAAAGAGATTTTTCTTAGGTATAGCCTGCTTTTACGCAGTAACAATCCTTTAATTGTTGGTTATTCTTCTGATATGGATAGTGAGATAAATCATCTCGTCTTCTTTTAAATCACGACCAAATTCTTTACCAATATAATCACGAATCTTCAATGCACAAAGGTATTCTTCTTGATATTTTTCTTTTAGCATAAACAAGAAGCCTTCATCTTTGTCTTTATCTAGCTCAATTCCACTAAATAATCGTTGCACAAAAAATTTCAAATGAGTAATGAACCGTTCATAATTTAACGTATATTCGTCCAAATCTGTTTTATAGTGATATTTAACAATATTGATGATTTTTTGAATGACTTTTGTCATTTCAGATACTTGACTGACTTGGGATAAATCTAGTTCTGCATTCACAATATGCAGTGCGATAAAACCAGCTTCATCCTCTGGCAGTTCAATATGCAAACGATTGGAAATAATGGTCAAGGCTTCTTTTCCAATCAAATATTCATGATTGTAAAACCGTTTAATTTCCCACAGAAGTGCATTTCTAACAGGTAAGCCATTGTTATGCCGTTCAATTGCATAATCAATATGATCGGTTAGAGTAAGGTAGATATTTTCATTCAACTTTTTACCTAAAGAGACTTTAGCAAAACCAATGATTTCATTTGCAACTTGTAAATGCTCCAAACGAACATTTGACAATAATTGCGTTAGCTTATTTGTTGTTAAATCGGCATTGCTTGTATAGACTTTCTCAATAAGCTTAGCATCGATAGCATCCCCAACACTTTTTTTAAACCCAATCCCTTTGCCCATCACTAGTACTTCATGACCGTCAGCATTAAGAGACTTTACAATATTATTATTGATTACTTTTTTGACTTCCATAATATCTCCTCAATGAGATTAGATCAGCTAGCTAATTAAATGTTGATAAAATGAAATAAAGTATAGCCTGAAAATTCAGTAACAATCTTGATTTCTCTTGTTATTAAAACATGAAAGTAAAGCGTTGTCAACATAGTAAAAAATACTATCAACTTTGAGAAGAACTACTTTTTTTACATTAAGATATTGATTACTTTTTCATTACTCTTACTAAATATATTTAATCAGTTCTATTTATACAAATCCTTATTTCTGTCATGACGTTCTTCCACAGTTTTATAGACACCATCAAGTTAATCTGCCCTAGTTTGCTGTTGGGACGCAAGTAAAGCTAAAATACTTTCTTTTCAATGTATTTTGGCAGATGTTCATTCGTTTAGCATTTCTAGATTCATTCATTTTATCTGTTAATAAAAAGTCTTGATATATGGCTTTCTCTCTATGTAGAAAGTGTCTAAGTAAAAAGTCGCCGTCCAATCTGTAAGATTCTAAAAGCCTTGACGGTAAAAAATTATAGATAACGCATCTTCTTCTAAAAGTTTTTGTATATCTTGATTAGTTGCTTCTAATTACTCACTATTCAATTTTTTTATAAATGGATCGCTCTCATGAAAAAACTGAAAAATGTTTGAGTTATTTTTTAGGCTCTTAATAAGCTAATAAAGCGTGAGAGTGGATACTTTCTCGATCCAAAACTCCTTTTCTGTCCAAAAGTATTGATCATGAACAAATTCAGATGCAAACCAATCAATAGCAGAAATAAAAATTTTACTAGAATTGCAAGTTTTCGTAAATCCAAATATCTGCGCCTTTTCCGCACCAATTCGACTTGAAGTCACACATTGTGAAAGTATCATAGCATGTAATTATATAAAAAATGTTAATAATATTAAAATAAATAAACTATTTAATTTTATTTATTGAATTCCTCCTTGACTACACACTTTTATAATGAGAAAATAATTATAATTAAATTAGATAATTAGGAGGGTAATAGTATTATGTATCTTAATAGGAAGAAACAACGAGTAATAAGAAAGTGGAGAGTTGGTTTACGACTGTTTATATGTAGTATTCTTGTTTTTAATCTTGTTTTTCCTCAAATAAATGTATTTGCGGAAACAACAACCCCTAAAGTAGACTCAAACACACCTTTACAAACACTTAGTACATCTGATGTTGACTCATTAGATGTATCAGAATCTCAGATGTCTACTGAACCTAATAAAGAGAGCACAAGTGAGAGTAAAGAACAGTTTAGTCAAAATACTTCTTCAGAAGAACCGGCAATAGAAAATATGGAACAGCCTGACGGGATAGTTTATAGCGAGCCAACTACAACTTCATCTAATACAACTGGTATTTGGGGTGATGTAACATGGGAATTTGACATGGATACAAAATCATTAACTTTCACAAGCGAAGGCACACTTGGAGATTACCAATCCTCTCCTTGGATGAATGGAACTTTAGATCAACTAAATATTTGGCACATCTTTTTTTCGGAAAAAGTCTTCACTCCAGAAAATAGTACAAAATTATTTTCAAATTTGACAAATTTAGCCGACTTAGAAACTTCTAAAATTGATACTTCTAAAACTACAAATATGTCAAGTATGTTTGCATGGACTTCTTTAATATCAGCCTTAGATTTATCAACATTTGATACTTCTAGGGTCACGGATATGTCTAATATGTTTTTTAATGCTTGGTATCTAAAGAATTTAGATATTAAACATTTCAATACAGCACAGGTTACAAATATGTCCGAAATGTTTTCTGAAACTCATTCTTTAGAAACACTTGATGTATCAAGCTTCGATACTGCTAATACTCAAACAATGAATCGAATGTTTCATAACATGCATGAACTAAAAAATTTAAATCTATCTAATTTCAATACTAGTGAAGTAATAAATATGTCAGAAATGTTTAGTGGAAACCTATCACTTGAAAATTTAAGTATTTCTACTTTTGACACATCAAAAGTCATTGACATGTCTGATATGTTTTATGGCTGTCGTAACATAAATCATATTGATGTCTCTAACTTTAACACGTCCAATGTCACCAATATGTCCGGAATGTTCGCATATAATGAAAGTTTATTAGAACTAAATTTATCAAATTTTAACACTACCAAGGTTACCAATATGGCAAATATGTTCGAATCTTGCATGAATATTACAGAATTAGACGTATCTAGTTTTGATACATCTAATGTAAAGAATATGGATTCGATGTTTTACTTCATGGCATATCTTCGGAAATTAGATATTTCAAATTTTACTACTAAGTATGATGATACCTCAATCCGAGACATGTTTACATCTAATTTTTTTCTTGAAGAAATTAAAATGTCCCCCAATTTTTTTATGAATACTAATGCAGGTTTAGAAGATTTAGAAGAAACAGATGTATATACTGGAAATTGGCAAAACATCGGAAATGGGAGCCACGATATCCCAACAGGGAAAAATGTTTGGACATCTCTAGGTTTCATGGAAAAATATAATGGAAAAAATGATGCAGACACATATATATGGCAAAAAAAGCGAGATATAGCCGGGGACTTAATTCTTGAATACCGAGACACTGAGGGGAATCAAATCAATTTACCTAAAAGAATTTCTGGTACTATCGGAAATTCATATGATGTTTCAAATAATGAATATAAGCTTTTCATAGAAGGATATGACTTTAAAGAAAACAATGGCAGTCTGACAGGTACATTTTCTTTTTCTGAGCAAATTATTTCTTTTATCTACACTAAAAAACCAGTCAAAGCCAAAAATTTAACTGTCTTTTATCAAGACTCTGATGGCAATAAGATTTCAGAACCTAAAACAATTTCTGGTAACATAGGTGATCCTTTTAATGAAGCGCCTATCGCCATTGAAGAATACTCTTTCAAGGAAGTCAAGGATGCTACGCCTACTGAAGGTATCCTTACAGATAAAGAACAGTCTATTGTCTTTATCTACACTAAAAAGATTGTCAAAGCGAAAGACTTGACCATTTTTTATCAAGACTCTGATGGTAATAAAATTGCAGAATCTAAAACAATTTCTGGTAACATAGGTGATCCTTTTAATGAAACGCCTATCGCCATTGAAGGGTACTCTTTCAAGGAAGTCAAGGATGCTACGCCTACTGAAGGTATCCTTACAAATAAAGAGCAATCTATTATCTTTATTTACGCTAAACAATCTGTCCCATCAAAGAAACCTACAAAGACTGAGACATCTGGTTCATTCGAAATGGAAAAAAGAATTACAGGTAACATAAACTCTAATCAAAAGACAACTCTTCCTAAAACAGGGGATAATCAAAGTATTATACTACTATCTATTGGACTTTCACTTGTAATCCTTGCTACTTTCTCTTGGATTTTAAGACAACGAAAAGAACATCGTTAGTAACCATAACACAAATGAACAAGAGCATGGAGAGCTCTTCGTTATCTACCTAAAAAAACACTACCAAAAGGCATCGTTATTTTTGGTAGTGTTTTTTCTTATACTTAAAATCTTTAAAGTATGCTCAATTTGAGACAAGCATGTTCACTATTTTCTTAGGTAATAACTTTATTTGACGCTGTCTCATTTATTTTGTAGTCTTTTTATACAGGTTATTACATCTAAATTCAATCGGCCCGATTCACCCAATTCAATAACGTCATCTGTTTTACTTTTTGAATCTTTTGTCCGTAATACATATGTCATTGCATCACAAAGCATTAATAATTTAAGATACCCTGAGTTGGCTGATTGAATAGTCTAGATACAGAAAATACGAAGTATATTGACTCCTAATTCATCAATTTTATCAAATACTCTGTTTCCAACAAGTTAAACGGGAAGTTATCTCCGTCAAAATATTTATGGCATTTTCTTTCCAGTCATTTCTTCGTAATCAGTACTCATGATTTCCCAAGCTTTTTCAATCTCTTCATCCAATCCGAATAATCCACTTCTTCCGACAATATAAATATCTGGTCCAGCAGCATCAATCTGTTTAAATGATTTTCTATTTGAAGATCCATCCATTTCAATTACATAGTGATAACCTTTTTCTTCACGCAACTTACGTAAATCAACAATTTTATCAAGTGTACTTTCAATAAATCGTTGACCAGCAAAGCCCGGATCAACTGTCATGATTGTGATTTTATCCAATAATTCAATATAAGGGAAGATTGATTCAATTGACGTTTCAGGGTTAATGACAATCCCTGCTTTAAGGCCTGCATCATGAATCTGATCAATTAAACGAAAGGCTAAACCGTCTAAAACTTCTGCATGCATACAGATCCATTCACATTTGATATCTACAAGTTGTTGTACCCAAAAACTTGGGTCTGCGACCATTAGATGTGCAGACATTGGTAGTTCTGAAATTTTTCTTAACTCCTCAATAAACCATGGAGATAACGTAATGTTCGGCACATAATGACCGTCCATTATATCTATATGGTACGAATCAACATGATTATTTAAAAAAGTGATTTGTTGCTTAAATTTGTCCAAATCCATCGTCATCAATGATGGAGAAAATTCAACTTTATTCATTCCAGCTCTCAACTCTTTCTATTGACTATTTGTTATTTTGAAGCTTTCTCAATCTTTCATCAATTGTGATTTATCCTTTTCATTCTAGAAAATTTGGATATCGTCTAAACTAATGTCATCTTCTTCTTTTTCTACTAATGCTTCTGCATCTTTTTCAGATACATCTTTCTTGATAATGGCTAAAACTAAACCAGTAACAACTGCATTCACCACGATTGCGATAATACCAGCCATTGGTTTGCTCATTGTCGGGATCATTAATACCCCACCAAACGGCACTGTCGCATCTGCCCCTAAAATCATCGTTGTTGCTCCACCAACAAAGCCACCAATTGCTGTAGCAATGACTCCTCGAACAATATCATTCATCACTAAAGGAATGACACCCTCAACGATATTGATAACACCCATTGGTACGGCTGATTTTAACGTTTCGACTTCTAGTTTTGTGTAAATATTTTTTCTGAATAATTTAGCAAAGAAGAATGCTAGTCCAAATCCAATTGGTGTTGCTGTATTTACTAATTGCAATGCTGTAATCGGCCCATTTAACCCTTCTGCTTGCATCGTTAAAACAAATGCGAACACTGTTTTATTGATCGGTCCACCATAATCAATACCACTTAATAGTCCAATTACACCGCCAAAAATCAATAACGACGAATTGCCAAGGCTGTCTAAGAAATTCGTTAATAACGAAGTTAATACCGTTATTGGTGTACCAATAATATAGACCATGATCAATCCACCAATGATTGAAGTTAAAAATGGTATGATCAATGTAGGCATCAACCCTTTAGCCCAGCTTGGTAATTTCACATATTTTAAAATGGCTAATACAAGATATCCTGCTAAATAACCACCTAAGATGCCACCGATAAATCCTGCTCCGATTGCATTCGCAGTTAACCCAATAATAAATCCTGGAGCAATTCCGGGTTTTCCAGCGATTGAAAAGGAGATCCCAGTAGCTATAACAACAGGAAGTAATCCTAATCCAGCACCACCCATAGTTGCTAAAGCATCCCAAATTGAAAATTCACCTGGTATCAATGCTCCTTGACTTGTTCCACCAAAACCCATGCCAATTGCTATTAAAAATCCAGCTCCACAGACAATTGGAATTAAATATGAGATTGCTGTTAATAAATGACCTTTAAGATTCAGCTCTTTTATCTTTTTCATTTTTATCCCCCTAAACAATGCTCTTTTATTTTCTATTTTTTAAATAACCCATGTTGTGATTTCCTCTATTGAAATTATCCACAGCATATCTTTTTTGTGTCTTCATTAAGAGAATGCTCTCACTACATCTTCTGGTGATTCGGATTGAATGAGTTCCTCCACTACTTCATCATTTCCAAGTTTTCTCGCAAATAATGACAATAGTTTAAGGTGCTTAGTTGCTCCTTCGTTATCATTTCCAACTGCAAAAAGAATGATTCCTTTTACGCCATTTCCATCTAAAGATTCCCAAGGGATTTCAGTATTGTTGATACCAATAGCCACACCGATATTTTTTACATATGGACTTTTTCCATGTGGAATAGCTATATAGTTTCCAATACCAGTTTGCCCTTGTGCTTCTCTAACATAGGTATCTTTTATAAAACCATCTACTTCTGAGATATATCCATTTTCATGTAAAAGATTAGCTAATTCTTTCAATGCTTCATCTTTCGTTTTTGCATTCATATTTGTCTTTACTGTTTTTAAATCAACCATATCTTTTACTTCCATTACAATCCCTCCTAAGAGTTTACTTAGCCTTTTGCAATAACTTCTTGCGCTTTTTCAATTAGTTTATTCGGTGATTTTACAGCGACCTCTGTCGGAACTTGAATGATTCTTTTTCCGTCAAAACGCTCTCTTCCAGAAATTTTTACATCAATCGCTAAAATGACAATATCCGCTTCCTTAATTTGTTCATCCGTTAATTCATTTTCAATTCCAATGGTTCCTTGTGTTTCCACATGGATATCATATCCTGCTTTTTTTGCAGCATTCTCCAATTTTTCTTGTGCAATATATGTGTGGGCAATCCCTACAGTACATGCTGCTACGCCTACTATCTTCATCATTTTTCCTCCTCATTTTTTTGTATTTCTTTATAAAAATCCGCTTCCGTTTTCAGGGTCAACAGCTTTTCTAAGAATTGTTCATCTGCCAATTTTCTAGTAAAATTGCTGATTTCCTTTTTTTCTTCAAACGTTTCATCTTCTTTTAGTAAGATGACAATAATTAATTTTATATTCTGAATATCTTTCGTCCACTCTTGCATTTCCTCTTTTAATCGAATAAGATATATCTCACTTTTTTTCAATAATGAATTTTCTAAATGTGGCAATACAACTTGATCTGCAATCTGGTTATTTCCTATCTTTTCACGAGCAATGAAAGAGTCAACGATCTGCCCTTTTTCTTTCGTCGTCAATAAAGGTACTGCCGTTTCCGCAATAAATTGATACACTTGCTGCTTAGAAATTAACTCTCGATCTAGAAAAATCTGATATAAAGGACTAGCGTTCATGATATATTTCCTCGATCTTTCTTTGAAGTCTATGCTGATCATCCATTGTAAACATTGCGCTTACTAATAAAGACTGGATGGGTATCCTATTTTGTAAATGAATGGTTGTGAGAATCAATTCAATATCGGAATGGTTTTTTAAAGATTCTGCTACATTTCGAGTAGCAACTACTTCAACGATTTTTAATTCCGGGAATTTTTTCTCAACTTTTACTCTCAACAGCTCTGAAGTCCCAACTCCAGTCGTACACATAATCAACGTCCGAATAGGAACCTGATTGGTTTCAATGATTCGGGCAAAATATAATGTGATAAACCCATTTTCATCTTCATTTATGGCAGGTAATTGATATTTTTTACTTACCGCATCAGATACTTGCGTTATTTTCTTAAAAATTACTTCATAAGTCATTTTTATTTGATCCAACAAACTATTTTTCACGCGTATCCCATTTTCAAGACGGTTCAGCATAGGTTTAATATGATTAGCCAACTCCAGAAAAATCGTGTCGTTATTGATCAAAATTTTCAATTGTGCACTCATCTCGTCCAGATAAAAATGAGTGATTTTCATAACCTTGGGAGAAAAAGTTGTTGCTTTACTCAATGAACCTTGCATTCTTGAAGAAACTAAGTATTGATACAAATAGTAAACTTCCACTTTCGAAAGTTTTTTATTCAAATACGCTTCTATCTTTTGAATCGATGCCTGTGCAACCGCTTTGAGTGTAAAGTCTCTCTCTAGCTCAATTTCTTCCTCATTGGACAATTCATATTTTTTAGAAAGATCCACTTTTCGCGAACGACTGATTAAGATGTAAAGATGCGAAAAAATGTTTACGTTATAAGGATTTGGAATAACAATATCAAGCTTCTTTTCGATACTTTTCAATTGATCTAAAACAAACAGCACATCATAATTATTAAAATTAAGCTCTTTATTGTTTCTAAGATCCTCAATATCAATTATATTTAACATTTGTATTCTATCGGATATAGCTTTCCTGATTGCCGTTTCATCACCGACAATTGCTAACGCCCGATTTTTACGTTGAAGCGTTAAATCATATTTTTTTAATTCTTCGGCTAATAGTTGCTCATCATTAAATATCACTGAATCTCCGACATAGTATTCCTCAAATAGTTCATAAACATTTTTAGCTTTTGGAGAAGATAACAACAACTCCTCCAAAATCCGACTCCGTCTTTCTTTTGGTGAAAAATTACTTTTTTTTCCGACTGAATATCGATCATGTTTCATATATATTTCGTAGTCTAGCTTGTATCCCCTTCCTTTTTCAGATAGTATGAGCGAACCATCGAAGGTTTCATCGTTAATTTTTTTTATTAAACGATAAATGGTCTTAGGAGAAGCATTTAGCATACTTGCTAATTCTCCTGCAGTCATATAATCTTGTTTTTTCGAGAGAAGCAACAGTAACGTTTGTTTGCGTTCTTTTTTTGAACTCATAATAACACCTCCTTAATATATTCATCATAACTCATACATAAGAAAACGCTCCCCTGATTTCTGTCCATTACACTGGTCATTTTTGTGAGTTATTAAAATTTTGAAATAAATCATCCCTAAATGATAGCCAAAGTAAAATGTATATAAAAAACATCAACGATTCGTCAGAAACGTTAATGTTACAAGTATACAGTCCACATGAGTAATTCGATACAAAATTTTGTTAAATATTTCAAACATAATAAATTTACTCGTACTCTTTTCACGCTATTGAAT
>NZ_NGKY01000002.1:232966-233690 GCF_002140855.1 Enterococcus sp. 7E2_DIV0204 | reverse complement strand
TGCTTGCTTGTTAAAAATTGTTGTTTGTTTTTACCGTTGTAAAAACAACCTACACATTTGGTTCGTCTTACTTTGTTCAGTTTTCAAAGGTCTACCGTGTTACCTCGCAGCAACTTTTATATCATATCAAATTTTCGATTTGATGTCAACACTTTTTTAAAAAAGTTTCAAAGTTTTTTTCTGCTCGATGTCATCAATTGTTTCGTGACAACTTCATTAGTTTATCAGGTTACTTGTTATTTGTCAACAACTTTTTTTCTTGATTCCTCAAGATGTTTTAGCTGTTTTGAATTAACAACTTTGTTATTCTATCATAATTATCTTTCGTTCGTCAAGAAGAAAAAAAATCTTTTTTTCTTTATTTATACGAATGAAGTTCAATCACCAGAACATGTATAAATATAACAATACTTATTATAAAATGCAACTAGAATATGTCTATTTTTGATTCTTTTTTTTCTTGGCGAACAAATCGATTGAACTTTATTTTAGTATTCGTTTTTTCTGTATCATTGAGCATCATTTCAAGCTCATTATTCGGTTAAATGCTTTAAAAAAAGAGAGTGGGACAATAGCCCTCTCTCTGAAAGAAAATAAGCTCGATTTTGATGGTTAATGTCAAAATTGAGCTTATTTTTTCTATTATAGATGTCTCTTATACACATCTAGATGTGTATAAGAGACAGACGCTACACAGTTGATAAAACTGAAGGTGCTAAAATCA
>NZ_NGKY01000002.1:232033-232866 GCF_002140855.1 Enterococcus sp. 7E2_DIV0204 | reverse complement strand
TTGTTAAATATTTCAAACATAATAAATTTACTCGTACTCTTTTCACGCTATTGAATTCTAGATTAAATATTATATTGAAATAATAAATTTATCAAATTCCAAGTTTTTATCTAGTTCTTACTTCGTATTCTCGAAATATATGATAATATGTTTTTCTAATTTCTTCAAGTATATTTCCAATGATGAGAACAACCTCTTTTGCAACATACCCTTGATAAATCAAAAAAAAAACAAATGTTTAGCGACAAAACAAAATGCATAAAAAATTTGAGTTTGTTCATTTCTTATCTCAAAATTATAAGTAATTTCAACTCTTAAATAATCATTATCATACCTTTATCTTATGTATCTCCAAAATTTAACATTCGCACAACAACGCAAAAAAGACTGTCAAATCAACGATTTAACAGTCTTTTTATACCGGCGGCCGGGGTCGAACCGGCACGCCCTCGCGGGCACTGGATTTTGAGTCCAGCGCGTCTGCCAATTCCGCCACGCCGGCATGAAATAATTTTGCAAGGCGGTAACCGGATTTGAACCGGTGATGAAGGTTTTGCAGACCTCTGCCTTACCACTTGGCTATACCGCCATATTAATAATTTAATCATTCTCTAATAGAGAAACTGGGGTAGCTGGATTCGAACCAACGCATGACAGGATCAAAACCTGTTGCCTTACCGCTTGGCTATACCCCAAAAATTAAAGCTAAGGGCGACTGATGGGAATCGAACCCACGCGTGGCGGAACCACAATCCGCTGTGTTAACCACTTCACCACAATCGCCATAAAACATATCATAAAATTTAAAACTAAGGGCGACTGATGGGGATCGA
>NZ_NGKY01000002.1:229036-231933 GCF_002140855.1 Enterococcus sp. 7E2_DIV0204 | reverse complement strand
GCTGTGTTAACCACTTCACCACAATCGCCATAAAACATATCATAAAATTTAAAACTAAGGGCGACTGATGGGGATCGAACCCACGCATGGCGGAACCACAATCCGCTGTGTTAACCACTTCACCACAATCGCCATAAAATTTTAACAGGGATAGTAGGAATCGAACCCACAATGACGGTTTTGGAGACCGTAGTTATACCGTTTAACTATATCCCTACTATGTAATGGAGGAAAGTGGATTCGAACCACTGAACCCTAAGGAACGGATTTACAGTCCGTCGCGTTTAGCCACTTCGCTATTCCTCCAAATGGCGCAAGACAGAATCGAACTGCCGACACACGGAGCTTCAATCCGTTGCTCTACCAACTGAGCTACTGCGCCAAAAACTATAATAATAACGGTCTGGACGGGACTCGAACCCGCGACCTCCTGCGTGACAGGCAGGCATTCTAACCAGCTGAACTACCAAACCGTAATTTAATGGAGGTTGACGGGATCGAACCGCCGACCCCCTGCTTGTAAGGCAGGTGCTCTCCCAGCTGAGCTAAACCTCCAATAAATATAAATGACCCGTACGGGAATCGAACCCGTGATACCGCCGTGAAAGGGCGGTGTCTTAACCGCTTGACCAACGGGCCAATAGAAACTTAATACGGAGAGTAAGGGATTCGAACCCTTGAGACAGTGTTCACCGCCTACATGATTTCCAATCATGCTCCTTCGGCCACTCGGACAACTCTCCAGAGTTAAAAGAAGCAAAGCCTACTCATATATCCTATATTAAGGAACTCCGGCAGTAGGACTCGAACCTACGACATCATGATTAACAGTCATGCGCTACTACCAACTGAGCTATGCCGGAATAACAACTAGCGTGGCAACGTCCTACTCTCACAAAGGGAAACCCTTCACTACAATCGGCGCTAAGAAGCTTAACTTCTGTGTTCGGCATGGGAACAGGTGTATCCTTCTCGCTATCGCCACCACACTGGGTGTTGTTACTATTAAGTTGAGTGATTATTCACTCAAAACTGGATTGAAGTAGTAATCAAACATTCCGAAAATACTTTTTTATTTCGTTTCTTTGGTTAAGTCCTCGACCGATTAGTATTGGTCCGCTCCGTACATCACTGCACTTCCACTTCCAACCTATCTACCTGATCATCTCTCAGGGGTCTTACTTTCTTAAAGAAATGGGAAATCTCATCTTGAGGTGGGCTTCACACTTAGATGCTTTCAGCGTTTATCCCTTCCCTACATAGCTACCCAGCAATGCCCTTGGCAGAACAACTGGTACACCAGCGGTAAGTCCATCCCGGTCCTCTCGTACTAAGGACAGCTCCTCTCAAATTTCCAACGCCCGCGACGGATAGGGACCGAACTGTCTCACGACGTTCTGAACCCAGCTCGCGTGCCGCTTTAATGGGCGAACAGCCCAACCCTTGGGACCGACTACAGCCCCAGGATGCGACGAGCCGACATCGAGGTGCCAAACCTCCCCGTCGATGTGGACTCTTGGGGGAGATAAGCCTGTTATCCCCAGGGTAGCTTTTATCCGTTGAGCGATGGCCCTTCCATGCGGAACCACCGGATCACTAAGCCCGACTTTCGTCCCTGCTCGACTTGTAAGTCTCGCAGTCAAGCTCCCTTCTGCCTTTACACTCTGCGAATGATTTCCAACCATTCTGAGGGAACCTTTGGGCGCCTCCGTTACCTTTTAGGAGGCGACCGCCCCAGTCAAACTGCCCACCTGACACTGTCTCCCACCACGATAAGTGGTGCGGGTTAGAGGGTTCATAACACAAGGGTAGTATCCCACCAGCGCCTCCTCCGAAACTAGCGTTCCGGATTCATCGGCTCCTACCTATCCTGTACATGTGGTACAAACACTCAATATCAAGCTACAGTAAAGCTCCATGGGGTCTTTCCGTCCTGTCGCGGGTAACCTGCATCTTCACAGGTACTAAAATTTCACCGAGTCTCTCGTTGAGACAGTGCCCAAATCGTTACGCCTTTCGTGCGGGTCGGAACTTACCCGACAAGGAATTTCGCTACCTTAGGACCGTTATAGTTACGGCCGCCGTTTACTGGGGCTTCAATTCTGAGCTTCGCCGAAGCTAACCCATCCTCTTAACCTTCCAGCACCGGGCAGGCGTCAGCCCCTATACTTCATCTTTCGATTTTGCAGAGACCTGTGTTTTTGATAAACAGTCGCTTGGGCCTATTCACTGCGGCTGACCGAAGTCAGCACCCCTTCTCCCGAAGTTACGGGGTCATTTTGCCGAGTTCCTTAACGAGAGTTCGCTCGCTCACCTTAGGATACTCTCCTCGACTACCTGTGTCGGTTTACGGTACGGGCAGTTGTTTTCTCACTAGAAGCTTTTCTTGACAGTGTGACATCAGGAACTTCGGTACTATTATTTCCCTCCCCATCACAGCTTGTCCGTAAAGAGTAAAGCATTTGACTCTACTCAAGACTTACTGCTTGGACATGCACTTCCAGTCGCATGCATTCCTTAGCCTCCTGCGTCCCTCCATTGCTCAAACAAAAACAACTGGTACAGGAATATCAACCTGTTGTCCATCGCCTACGCCTATCGGCCTCGGCTTAGGTCCCGACTAACCCTGGGCGGACGAGCCTTCCCCAGGAAACCTTAGTCATACGGTGGACGGGATTCTCACCCGTCTTTCGCTACTCATACCGGCATTCTCACTTCTAAGCGCTCCAGCCGTCCTCACGATCGACCTTCAACGCCCTTAGAACGCTCTCCTACCATTACACCAGAGGTGTAATCCACAGCTTCGGTAAACTATTTAGCCCCGGTACATTTTCGGCGCAGGGTCACTCGACTAGTGAGCTATTACGCACTCTTTAAATGGTGGCTGCTTCTGAGCC
>NZ_NGKY01000002.1:0-222001 GCF_002140855.1 Enterococcus sp. 7E2_DIV0204 | reverse complement strand
CTTCATGAATTTCAGCCTCTAAATGATTCGCAGCTTCTTCCAGTTGGTCACTTGTCAATCCGTCGGATTGGTTTTCTTCTTTCAAGCATGGGAGGACTTCTTCTTGATAAAGCGTTTGATAGAATATCTCTGATTTTTCATCTAATAATTTTTCATAACGTGTCGTTGCTTTACGCCAAACAAAGCTGAACTTGTTGGCATCTGCTTCTATTTTGGTTCCATCAATAAAAATGGCTTCATTATCGATGATTTGATGGGTAATCAGTTGACGCCGAAACAAAACAAAAGCTTCAGCTAGGAGCTGGGCAGTCGTTTTGTGACTTCTGAATCGATTAATGGTTCGATAACTCACCTGTTCATGATTAGCTAACCAACGCATACGATAGCTATCCTCTAAGAGAAACTCAATTCTTCGACCAGAAAATACTCGTTGGGTATACGCGTATAAAATGATTTTTAACATCATCTTAGGGTGATAGGCCGGTCGGCCTAATTGTTGTTCCAGCTGATTGAAAAGTGTGTGTGGGATTGCTTCAATCAGAGCATTAACCGCAAAAGCGACATCTGTTTCTGGAATATATTGTTCCATATCTAGTGGTAAAATCGTTTGGTTGATGGTATAATTTTTAAACATAAAGCACGCTCCTTTTTCGATTGGGTTTCGTCACTTTAATCTTACAGGTTGGCGTGCTTTTTGTGTACCCTAAAATCAAAAAAAGTGGGGCAATAATCAGATTTTTTCCTGATTATTGTCCCACACTCTCTGCATTTTCATTTTTTTCTACTATTGGAATGTAAATCCTAAAAATCGTTCCTTGATGAACAACACTTTCAGCATCTATTCTTCCTTTATAATTTTCTACAAGTTGCTTAGCAATCGAGAGCCCTAAACCATTTCCACCTTTATTCCGTGCTCTGGCTTTATCAACTCGATAAAAGCGATTAAATATTTTAGCTAGATCTTCTTCTGGAATCCCTTCACCAAAATCTTGGATAGCAATTTCAAATTCACTTAACGTTTTTGAAATTGAAATATGAACTTCTTTGCGAGTTGTTGAATATTTCATTGCATTATCCAGAACAATTACCAAAAGCTGTTCAAAGTGATTTCGATAAATCCCTAATGTTACTTCCTGCAGTAAGTCATCGTCTAACGTAATAACAAAATCCGGATATAAAATTTTAAAATTGTTAAACACTTGATAAACAACTTGCTTGGCATTGGATGTATGGTTTGGATACTGAACATCGACTTGTTCAGCACGAGAAAGATCTAACATTTCTTGAACTAAACTCTTCATACGTACAATTTCCTGCAAGCTAGCTTCTAAAGATTCATCTAAGACTTCGGGATCTTCTTTCCCCCAGCGATTAAGTAAATTCAGATGTCCTTCAATAATCGCAACTGGTGTGCGTAATTCATGAGAAACATCTTCCACAAACTGCTCTTGCTGCTCAATATAACGTCTCATACGATCCAACATTTCATTAAAGATTTCTGCCAGATCAGCTAATTCATCATTAGAGTGGATATCTGGCATATGGATATCCGACTGTGGATCCTTTCTGATAGTATCCATTGTATCCCTCAAAACCTTTAATGGTTTCAAGAAGTAAGTGGATAAAATGAATCCTAAAACACTACTCAGAATCAATGAGATTATTTCTAAAACGATTAGTGTTAGCAATAAACGATTTCGAATGTCATAAAAAGAAGATAGTTCATAAAAAGCTTGTATATAACCGACTTGTTCCCTGTTGTCTTTTGAGTATACAGGTTGAATGATCAAAAAACCGGTTTTGTCATTTAATGTCCTAATTTCAGCACCTTGCTTTTCTTCTTTCACCAGTTTGCTTTGAACCTTCTGTGTTTCGAATACTAATGTTCCGTTCTTATCATACACAGATAAAAACAGTGCTGGTTGTCCTAACTCCGAAAGCATAGTATCCATCTCCATCAGTGATCCTTCTACGGAGATCTTTTTATTGTCTAAGTCCGTTTCATCAACGCTAGGCGTTTTTAATCTGTCATAAACATCAGAAACTGTGAGATTTTCTTCGGCATTGGCTAAACGATTCCCTACCTCGGCAACGGTTCTTTCAACATTTTCTCGTTCTTTCTCAACGATTAGATTCACGGAAGATTTATAAGTAATCACAGCAAAAATAGTAAATACTACAAATATGAAGAAAGAACTTGCAGAAGCCCACTTGATTGTTAACGAGGGCCCCTTCAGTTCTTTTTTTACTGCTTTTTTCATTTTTACTGTTTTCACGAGCGCATCACATAACCTGTTCCACGAACAGTTTGAATGTAGCTCTCCTCGCCTGGAACATCAATTTTATTACGTAAATAACGAATATAAACGTCGACAACGTTTGTTTCGACTTCTGTTTCGTAACCCCAGACTTTATTTAATAGTACATCACGAGCTAATACAACATTTACATTTTCCATCAATGTTAATAATAATTCATATTCACGCTTAGTCAGTTCAATCATTTCAGAGTTACGGCGAACAACACGATTTTCTTTTTCAATCGTTAAATCACGATAAGTAATCGTTGTTTGTTTGGCCACGTTTTTATCTCCTTCGATATCGATTCGACGAAGTAATGCGCGTAAGCGTGCTAACAATTCTTCTATGGCAAATGGTTTTACAATATAGTCGTCTGCTCCATGGTCTAAGCCTGATACACGATCGATCACTGAATCACGTGCGGTCATCATGATGATTGGTGTATTTTTCACTTGGCGTACACGTCGACAAACTTCAAGCCCGTTCAATTCAGGCAACATTAAATCTAAAAGGATAGCATCCCAATCATTATTTAAAGCCGCTTCTAAACCAGTACGTCCATTGTAGTGAACTTCTGTAGTGTAACCTTCGTGTTTCAACTCCAGTTCTACAAAACGCGCTAAGTTTTTTTCATCTTCAATAATTAGAATATTACTCATTGGTTATTTGTCCTTTCTCTTTAAAAGCTATCTTAAAGCTTACCCATTATACCCACTTTTAACTCAAAAAGCTAGTAACAACCCATTTTTAACATATTAAAGAGAGAAAACCATGAGAAATCTTTGTATCCCATGGTTTTCCAACATATTATTCTTCGTTATACCAACTATAATGGTAAGTACCTTCTTTATCCGTACGTTGATACGTGTGTGCACCAAAGTAATCTCTTTGGGCTTGGATCAGATTTGCTGGTAAACGCTCTGATCTGTAAGAATCGTAATAAGCAATAGCTGATGCAAACGTTGGAACTGGCACTCCCGCTTGAACGGCAATTGATACGACGTCACGAACAGATTGTTGATATCGTTTGGTAATATCAATAAAGTACTCATCTAACAGTAAGTTTTCAATTGTTGGATTTTTATCGTATGCATCGGTGATCTTTTGCAAGAACTGAGCACGGATGATACAACCTGCACGCCAGATTTTAGCGATATCACCAAACGGCAAGTCCCACTTGTAATCCTCAGAAGCAACACGCAATTGAGCAAACCCTTGCGCATAACTCATGATTTTACTGAAGTAAAGAGCTTCACGAATTTTTTCGATCAGTTCCTTCTTATCACCTTGGTATGCAGGTGCTTCAGGTTTTGCTAAAACTTTACTTGCTTTGACACGTTCATCTTTATAAGCGGAAATGAAACGCGCAAAAACTGACTCAGTGATCAACGGTAATGGTACACCTAAATCCAAAGCACTTTGACTTGTCCATTTACCTGTTCCTTTATTGCCAGCAGCATCCATAATAACATCAACGATTGGTTTTCCTGTTCCTTCATCGTCAATACGTGTCAAAATATCTGCTGTGATCTCTACAAGATAACTATCTAATTCCCCTTGATTCCATTCTTTGAAAATTTCTGCCATTTCATCAACTGAAACACCAAGAATATTTTTCATCAAGTCATACGATTCAGCGATCAGCTGCATATCACCATATTCGATACCGTTGTGCACCATTTTAACATAATGACCAGCACCATTAGGACCAATATAGGTAACACATGCTTCGCCGTCTTCTGCTTTAGCCGAAATTTTTTCTAAAATCGGCGCTACTAATTCATAAGCTTCTTTTTGACCACCAGGCATGATTGAAGGACCTTTTAGCGCACCTTCTTCACCACCGGAAACACCAGTCCCGATAAAGTTGATCCCTGAATTAGCTAATTCTTCATTTCTACGAATCGTATCTTTAAAGAAAGTATTCCCGCCATCGATCAAGATATCCCCTTTATCTAAATGAGGCAATAATTCTTGAATCGTCGCATCTGTTGCAAAACCAGCTTGAACCATCAACATAATACGGCGAGGTTTTTCAATAGAGTCTACAAACTCTTCAATAGTATAAGTCGCTTTAAAATTCTTATCTGGATGTTCTTCAACGACATCCGTTGTTTTTGAACCTGTACGATTAAATAGAGCAACTGAATAGCCTCTACTTTCGATATTTAAGGCTAAATTTTTTCCCATTACAGCCATTCCGACTACACCAAATTGTTGTTTTGTCATCTTGTATCCTCCCACTATCTTTGAAAAGAAGTTCATTAGAATTTTCTTATAATCTACATCATTATAACGTAGAATGCTTGATATGAAAACAAAATAGTTCGATTAATTTTATTTATTCTTGTTTATTTTTTTTAATTTGGACAATTACAGACAATTGTCGCTCAAATCGATTATCTTTAGTAAAAAAATAAATCCCCTAGGCTCCATGGTTAGCCTAAGGGATTTTAACATTTTCAAAAAAATGTTTTATGCTTCTTTAGAGATTACGTCTTTTCCATCGTAATGACCACATGCTGGACATACGTGATGGCTTTTTCTCATTTCACCACAGTTTGAACATGCATTCAAACCTTTAATCGTTAATTTGTAATGAGTACGGCGTTTGCCCTTTTTAGCTTTTGAAGTTCTTCTAGCTGGTACTGCCATTGGTGTTCCACCTCCTTGTAAAGATGTGTGCATAAAATGCACGATATATTCCAATCTTACTGCTTGTCATCCTCATCAGTGGAATCACTGAATAATTCAGATAGTTTAGCAAGACGAGGATCCATTGTTTGTTGTGCTTCTTCTTGTCTTTTTTGTGCATAATCCGCTTCAGACAGAACTTCCCAGTCATTACCTTTAGGCATGTCCTGACTTGATTGTTCTTCTTCTGATAATACTTGGATTGGAATAGACAAAAGAATGTTATCTTCGACTGACTCATCTAAATCAATTGTTGGTTTTTCCAACAAAATGATTTCTTCATCTGCAAAACGTTCATCTCTTTGCTGATATTGTTCAGGAGTCATAAAGACCTCATCAACATCAATCGCAAGTGTTAGAGGAACAGGTGTTAAAGAACGTGAAGATGGAACTGTTACAATAACATCAATTCTATAATGAAGCAAATACTCTTCTTTTCCTACTGTTAAGATCCCGGTTGCTTTAACGGGACTAACATCTAGAATCAAATTATCTCTACTCATCAGGGACTCTTTCAAATCTAGTGTCTCTGAAAAATCACACGGTTTGTCTTTGTATTTGTTTAGTTCTAGTAAAGACCATTTCATATTCATCACCTCATAACGCAACAAAAGCAATTATACAGGGGGATGAAAGCTTTGTCAACGAAATTTTCTTGACAGTGTTTTCTTCTTTCAATTTTTTTCAAACGAGTCTCTTTTAATCCTGATTTTTAATGGTAAAATAAGGCAAAGGAGGAGTTAGTATGAAAGCATTTGAATTTAAAAACGTCTCATTTATTCGGGATAAAAAGTCGTTGTTAAATAACGTAAATTGGTCAGTAGAATCAACTGATAACTGGGCTATTCTCGGATTGAACGGCGCTGGCAAAACATTACTACTACAATTGATCTGCGGCTACTTGTGGCCATCTAAAGGACGCTTAGAGGTTTTAGATCAAGTATTTGGCCAAGCTTCGATCCCCGAGCTGCAACGACGAATTGGTTGGGTCAGTACAGCTTTACAGTATCGTATGAAGAACTGGGAAACAGCTGAAAGAATCGTCCTTTCCGGAAAATTTGCTAGTATCGGTCTTTACCAACAATATAGTAAGGATGAGCTAGAACAAGCAAAAACAATTTTGAAAAATGCTGGCGGTGAATCACTGATCGGTAAAAAATATGAAGTATTATCTCAAGGTGAACGCCAATTAGTATTGATTTCCAGAGCATTGATGACAAATCCAGAATTATTGATTCTCGATGAACCGTGCAACGGTCTAGATTTATTTGCAAGAGAAAAACTGTTATCACAAATTGAACGGATTGCCCAGCAAGAAAATCATCCGACATTGCTCTATGTTACTCACCACACAGAAGAGATTTTGCCCTGTTTTGATCACTTAATGCTCTTGAAAGATGGAGAAATTTTCGCCAAAGGCACTCAAAGTGAATTATTTAATGAAGAAACCTTTGCTGACTTTTATGCAGAACCGATCCAAATCATTCCGTTAAAAGATCAGCGCTTTGCAGTTTACCCTAGATGAAATCAGCAGATAATAAAAAAGTTAGAGCAGAACTCTAACTTTTTTTAATTGATTCAATACACTCAATGAACAGTTGAATCTTTTTCTTCTGATTGTTTGAATGTTTCAATTGCCGCCAGAAATTTTTCGCCGTATTTATCCAATTTATTCTGACCTACACCTTTTACCTGTAGTAACTGAATTGAATTTTTAGGTAGTTTTTCGCACATTTCTTTCAAAGTACTATCTGAAAAAATCAGGTATGGCGGTACTCCTGCTTCTTGCGCTAGATCCATTCTTAATTCTCTCAAGATTTCAAATAGTCCGTCATTGACTACGACCTTGCGAACGCGCTGATCTTCTTTTCTAAAAACTGTCTGCTGTCCTAACAGAACTTGGACTCCTGTTGGCGAAACAGACAACAATGGATATTGTCCATCTGATGGATTCAAGTATCTTTCTGCTGTTAGATAGTCGATTAGTTGATTGACTTCTTTTTGTGTCCGATCCTTCATCAAGCCATAAGTAGGCAAACGATTAAAGTGCCACTGATCGATTTTTTGATCTTTGGAGCCAGTTAAGACTTTCCCAACTAAGCCCTTACCAAATTTTTCACCCATTCGCTTCACACAAGAAAGTACTTTTTGAACATCCACTGTGATATCCACTAATTCCCGCTCATCCAAGCAATTAGAACACCGACCACAGTCAAACCCTTTCTCGCCAAAGTAACGTAAAATAAACTTTTGAAGGCACATTTGGGCATTGGCATATTGAGACATTTCTCTTAATTTCATATATTCTTTTTGTTTATAGTCGATCGTCATTTCGGATTGATCAATAAAAAACTGTTGGATTTGAAGATCTTGCGGTGCATATAATAACACGGAATCACTCGGAAGTCCGTCTCGACCAGCACGACCGGCTTCTTGATAGTAAGATTCAATATTGCCTGGAATTTGAGCATGGATAACAAAACGGACATTACTTTTATTGATCCCCATACCAAACGCATTGGTTGCAACCATTACTTGGAGTTTATCAAATAGAAATTCTTCTTGATTATGATTACGTTGTTTCTCATTCATCCCACCATGATACATCCCTACAGCGATTTTTTTGCTTTGAAGTAAATGATAAATCCGCTCTACTTCTTTTCTAGTGCTTGCATAAACAATACCTGATTGTCCTTGGTTCAATTTCAAATACTCTAATAGAAAGACATCACGATTTTGGTCTTTAACCACTTGAAAGGATAAGTTCTCTCTGGCAAAACCCGTCTGGACTTGATTCTCTTTTGGAATATGCAATTGTTTAAGGATATCTTCTGCTACTTGAGGCGTTGCTGTCGCAGTTAATGCAATAACTGCCGGTTGCTGCTGAAATTGCTCAATGATCTCAGCTAAACGTAGGTAACTTGGACGAAAGTCATGTCCCCATTGTGAAATACAGTGCGCTTCATCCACCGCTAGTAAATCAATTGGAACATGTAATAACAGTTGCTGAAAATCAAAGGATTCTAACCGCTCAGGTGCTACATATAAAAGCTTGACTTCGCGATTAACTGCCATTTGAACCCGTTTGTTCATTTCTTGTTGGGAAATTGTACTATTAATAAATGTCGCAGGAATCCCCATCATATTTAAAGCATCGACTTGGTCTTTCATCAAAGAAATTAATGGCGAAATCACCAAAGTTAAGTTTTCTAGCATAAGCGCTGGTAGCTGATAACAAATCGATTTCCCTCCGCCTGTAGGCATAATCCCAAGAACATTTTCTTTATGTAAAACATGATTGATGATTTTTTCTTGTCCTTGACGAAATTCGTCATATCCAAATTTTTCTTTCAGTAGCTCTTTGATGTCAATCATGAAATTCTCTCCGTTCCTCGTGTCTGGTTGTTATTTTAGCATGGGCTATACGGCAATTCAAGGGAGGATTTACTCACTGTGAAACAATTTACTACGTGTGAAACACCATTGGATTTTCTAAAAATAGCAAAACCTACATTTATCAAGGTTCTTATTGTTAAGATACGTCTTTTCTTTCGCTATTCATTAAAGTTATCCACAAAAAAGATGGAACAAAACTTTTTAAGTCTTGTTCCATCTATTCAGCTTTTTAATTTATTCAGCTACTTTTTTCTTTTTACTAGCTTTTTCACGTTCGTTTTTATTAAGAATTTGTTTTCTTAAACGAATGTTTTCTGGTGTTACTTCACAATATTCATCATCATTCAAGAATTCTAATGATTCTTCCAATGTAAGGATTTTTGCTTTTTTGATAACTGATGTTTGGTCTTTATTAGCAGAACGAACGTTAGTCATTTGTTTTGCTCTTGTGATGTTTACAGTCAAGTCATTATCACGGTTGTTTTCACCAATGATCATTCCTTCATATACATCAGTAGTTGGTTCAACAAAGACTGTTCCACGTTCTTCAATACTCATGATACTGTAAGTTGTTGCTTTACCTGTATCGATTGAAACCAATGCACCTTGATGGCGTCCGCCAATTGTACCTTGAATCATTGGTAAGTATTGATCGAATGTATGGTGCATGATGCCGTATCCACGAGTCATTGACAAGAATTCAGTTGTATAACCGATCAAACCACGAGCTGGTGCTAAGAAAATCAAACGGATTTGCCCATTACCAGTGTGGATCATATCTTGCATTTCACCTTTACGTAAGCTTAATGACTCGATAACACTACCCATATATTCTTCTGGCGTATCAATTTGAACACGCTCAAACGGCTCACATTTTACGCCTTCGATTTCACGTTCGATAACTTCTGGACGAGAAACTTGCAATTCGTATCCTTCACGACGCATATTTTCAATCAAGATTGATAAATGTAATTCTCCACGACCAGATACGGTCCAAGAATCTGGTCCGATTGGTTCTACGCGTAAAGATACATCTGTTTGTAGTTCAGACATTAAACGTTCTTCGATTTTACGAGACGTTACATATTTACCTTCACGACCTGCAAATGGTGAATTATTGACTAAAAATGTCATTTGCAATGTTGGTTCATCAATGTGCAAAATTGGTAATGCTTCTTGATGTGCCACGTCAGCAACTGTTTCACCAACAAAGATATCTTCCATACCAGAAACGGCAATTAAATCGCCAGCTTTGGCTTCGTTGATTTCAACACGTTGCAAGCCAAAGAAACCAAAGATTTTAGTTACACGGAAATTTTTGACACTACCATCTAATTTCATCAAAGCAACTTGGTCGCCAACTTTCATTGTTCCACGGAACACACGGCCAATACCGATACGTCCAACATAGTCATTATAATCTAATAATGATACTTGGAATTGTAATGGCTCATCTGAGTTATCCACTGGAGCTGGTACATGTGCAATGATTTGATCAAAGATAGGTGCCATAGTTGCTTCTTGGTCTTCAGGATTATCAGAATCACTTGAAGTTCCATTTAAAGCTGATGCATAAATAACTGGGAAATCCAATTGATCATCATCTGCGCCTAATTCAATAAATAATTCTAAAACTTCATCAACAACGTGCTCGGGACGTGCTGAAGGTTTATCAATTTTATTTACAACTACGATTGGTGTTACTTTTTGTTCCAATGCTTTTTTCAATACAAAACGAGTTTGCGGCATTGTTCCTTCGTAGGCATCAACGACTAAAACTACACCATCTACCATTTTCATGATACGCTCAACTTCACCACCGAAGTCCGCGTGTCCAGGTGTATCTAAGATGTTGATACGAGTACCTTTGTAATCAACTGCTGTATTTTTAGCTAAAATCGTGATTCCACGTTCGCTTTCAATCGCATTTGAATCCATTGCACGTTCTTGTAATTGTGTGTGTCCATCTAAAGTATCTGATTGTTTTAAAAGTTCATCTACTAATGTTGTTTTACCATGGTCGACGTGGGCGATGATAGCCACGTTTCTAATATCTTCTCTGTATTTCAATGTAATTGCTCCTTATCCTTTTGCCTTACGTCACTTGTTCATTAAATCCGACTTTTTATTATAGCAAACTTTTTTCATGAAATATAGTCTAAAGCTTTCAAAAGTTGTGAAAACTTCATATTTTATTGCCTTTTTTTGAAAAAATAACACATTTACTGAAAAAATGCAATATTTTTCTGCTAAGCACTCGTTGGTTTTCTTCTATTTAAACCACTGAACAGTGTTATCGCCGAATAAAATTTTCTAAAATCTGTGTATAAGCTGTCGGTGTTGCCGCTAAGAAATATTCACGATTTGCAAACGCCAATGGTTTTCCTTCTATATTAGAATACTGATAGCCAAACTCATTGAGTAAAACTAACCCTGCAGCATAATCCCAGGGACTCAAGTTAGAAATATAGCCGATATGACTTCCTTTAAGCATGGCAATCAACTCGACCCCGGCACATCCACTAACCCTGATTCCCATACTGGCGTGACCGATTTCGCCCGCAGCATAAATGTTTTTACCATACATATACGCATTCATACCGAGTAACCCTTCCGATAGCCCCACATCTTTTGGCGGTGTTAGTCTTTGCTCATTAAGAAAGACCCCTTGATTTTTACCGCCCCAATATAATTCATCTTTCATCACATCATAAATAAAACCCAGTTGTCCAATCTCCTCTTCATATACCGCAATCATGATACAAAAATTTTCTTGTTCCATTACAAAATTCATCGTACCGTCGATTGGATCGATGATCCAAACTCGTCCTTTTAGAGAATCAATCGTATCAAATCCTTTTTCTTCTGCTAAAATCCGATCATTTGGATAATGTTGGTTGATTTTTTTTATGAAAAAAGCTTGTATCTCTTCATCAATATTCGTGACTAAATCCGTTCTATTTGATTTTTGAGAAACTGTCAGTTTATTTGTTAGACTGACTTGTATATAACCTGCTGCTTCGTTTAGCCATTCTTTGATTTGACTAACCATTTTTTCTGAGGTCAATTTAATCAGCTCCTAGTTTCAATCTACCTGATTCCTGTTTTTTAGCTTGTTGAACGGTTCGATATAATGAGTATCCTGATGCTTTTTGAAACTCATTTCCTAAACGCTTTTCTTCGCCAATACTTTTAACAACCGTTTTAAATTGTTGATAGGTCTTTAAAAAAGTGCCTGTATCGATCCCAGTTTCATTTGCTTGTTCGACCGCTGACCACAAATTGGTTACGATCACCATTTCATCAGTTGTCCAATCTAAGTCTAAAGGGTATTGATAATCTTTCATGCCTTCACCTCACTATATAGTTTATCACACGTTTGTTATTTCTTTTTTCTATCTTGCCAATAGGTCAAAATCGGTAAAAATAAATTGCCTTTTTCGGTTTCGATTTTTTGAGCGGAATAAATTCCAGCATTGCCAGAACACATATAACTAATCAAACAAATCATAAAAAAGAATAATGCAGCTTCACTCCCAAATAACTCGATTCCCATGATAAAACAGGCAACCGGCGTATTGGTCGCTCCAGAAAAAACACCAATAAAACCTAAGCCAGCTAAAAACGGAACTGACAAATGTAACACGAACGCTAAACTACTTCCTAATGTCGCACCAATTTCAAACAACGGCGTCACTTCTCCACCTTGATAACCTGCACCTAATGATAACACTGTAAAGAATAACTTTCCAAGAAAGTCAAACCAATGATTAGTGCCTTCAAAGGCATCTTTTAATAACGGCAAACTTAGTCCAAGGTAACGTTGTGTTTGCAATATAAAAACAGCCGCTACAACTATCACTCCGCCTATAAAGTTTCGTAAAACAACATTTTCAAACCAGTGTGCGTAGACCTTTTTGACCCAAACAATCGAACGGCTGAATAACCAGCCAACCACCCCAAAGCAAACGCCTGCGCCCATTATTTTAACGAATAACAGCGAAGACCAATTTGGTATTTGACCCATGTTGTAGTGGGTGTGTGTTACACCAAATGAGTCCGTTACAAAATTAGCAAAGAAGGCCGCAAAAAAACTTGGAAAAAGGCCATCTGACCTTAAACGACCGATTACCAAGACTTCCAAACCAAAGATTGTTCCTGCTAAAGGCGTCCCAAAAACAGAACTAAAGCCCGCACTAATCCCACTTATGATCACAATTTCTCGTTCAATCTTTTCCAAACGAAAAAGCCGACCTATAGCATTTGCTGTAGCTCCGCCCATTTGAACAGCTGTCCCTTCACGCCCAACAGACCCACCAAATAGATGTGTCGTAATGGTGCCGAACAAGGTCAACGGAATCAAACGCAACGGGATATTTTCTTGTTCACCATTCGCTTGATCAATGACAAGATTATTGCCTCGTATGGCATTTCCTCCGTACTTTTTATATAAAAAAGCAAAAATGGCCCCACTAACCGGTAATAAAAATAATAGCCAAGGGTTATCTAATCTGATCTGTGTTACTGCATCTAAGCTTTTTAGAAAAAAAGCAGATAACGTCCCCATTACAACTCCGATCAAGGATGCAATCAGTAGCCATTTGAACATATAAATACTGATTTTTATCGGCATATTTAATTTGCGTTCCACTTCGTCATCTCCTCATTTTGGCATCAACCATTCTATCATACCACTACTTAATTCCATGCTGGTCAATTATATCAATATTTACTAAAAGAAACGAGAAAAACATACATTTTATTACTAAGAATTAGTCAAAAAAAACGGTTAAAATTAAAATTTGATTTAGCTCAATAAAGCACTTGCAAAGGATAGATATTGTGCTATTATGAATAGGAAATTTTCTTTATTTTTTTCTATTTATTCTATTGATATCGCTATTTTTTTGAAACTGCCGAGAGTACCGTTCTAGAACGGTCTTCTCAATGTGAAAGGATGTTTTCATTGAAAGAATTAACACATGGCAATCCTGCTAAACTAATTTTTTTCTTTACGATTCCATTATTGATTGGCAATATTTTCCAGCAATTCTATAATATGGCGGACATGATTATTGTTGGGCAGACCCTCGGGAAAGACGCACTAGCAGCTGTTGGCTCAACTGGTAGCATTACGTTTTTAATCATCGGCTTTGCTCAAGGTTTGACGGCTGGCCTTTCTATCTTGACATCCCAACGCTTTGGTGGACAAGATTATCGTGGCGTAAAAAAAAGTTTTGCCACAGGCATCATTATTAGCGGAATCGTGACTATTGTTTTGACTGCCTTAAGTTTGATTTTTGTTCGTCCAATGCTAGTACTAATGCAAACACCAACTGAAATCATTGATGACGCTCAGATCTTCATTTCCATTATTTTTGCTGGAATTTTTGCGGCAATGGCTTTTAATCTGCTTTCCAACGTAATTCGTGCATTAGGTGATAGTCGTACGCCTTTATTATTTTTGATTGTTGCTAGTATTATCAATGTGGTCTTAGATTTGATTTTGATCCTTAATTTCCATATGGGTGTTGCGGGAGCTGGTATTGCTACTGTCACGGCTCAAATTGTTTCAAGTCTCCTCTGCGTAATTTATATTCGCTGGAAGATCCCTAATCTTCAATTACGAAAAAAAGATTTTTCTATTGATAAACAAGAGTTTCGAGCACATTTAAATATTGCGTTACCCATGGCCTTTCAATCATCAATCATTGCGATTGGTGCTATTATTTTACAAGCAGCGCTTAATAGTTTAGGTACTGATGTTGTTGCAGCCCAAGCAGCAGCGGGAAAAATCGAGCAATTTGCTACCCAACCGATGATGTCCTTTGGTATTGCCATGGCAACTTTTACTGCACAAAATTATGGTGCGAAAAAATATAAGCGTATTTTACAAGGGGTTAATCAATGTTTGGTTATGAGTATTGGCTTTAGTCTTTTAGCAGGCGGTATCGTTGTTCTCTTTGGTCAAAATTTAGTGACCCTTTTTGTTAGTGCAAAAGAAACTGAGGTCTTAAACCTTTCTCAAATTTACTTCAATGTCAACGGCAGTATGTATTGGTTATTGGCGATCTTATTCATTATTCGTTACACCTTACAAGGACTTGGACAAAGTGTTATCCCAACAATAGCTGGTATCATGGAGTTGATTATGCGTTCATTTGCAGCAATTATTTTAACTGCCTCTCTAGGCTTTGTTGGAGCCGCTTTAGCGTCTCCACTTGCTTGGGCTGGTTCTGTGATCGTTTTGTTAGCTTCCTATTTCAAGGCAATCAAGCGATTGAAGTACTTAGAACAGGAACAATTGACCGAAAGGCTATAAATTTTGTTTATAATTGGACAGCAAAAAACATCGACCGATCTTCTTTTTGAAAATCAGTCGATGTTTTTCTTATACAGATTGTTTTCTTGGAAAATATTGACGCCATTTTGCTTTTACTGAATTCGTCATCGGTTCAGATGCTTCTTTGACAGCGCAATATTTGTCTACCATTGTAACAATGTAGCTTTCTTTGTATTTTGGCGGAGCAATTGTTGCACCCCACATATGCTTGATGATAATATCTCGTTCTAAGTCTGAAAGTTCAGTTAACTTCTCAGCATTTTTTACCGCAATTCTTGGATGCATATAGGCATGAGAGCCCTCATCAAACTTCGTTGTACGCCAATCGTAATAGAACAAATCATGCAACAGACCCGCACGAGCTGTAGCTCTGGCATCACCATTCCATTTTTTAGCTAATTTATAACTATAATAAGAAACACTGATTGAATGATCTAAACGAGTTGAGTGAACATGCTGCGTGTAGTTCCCTAGACGCTGTACTTCTTCGGTTTCCAATAAATCTTCCACATAAGACATATATTCTTGATCTTCACGCCATTTTTCAGTCATTAATTCTGGTTCCACCTTTTTAGAGAGTTACTATTTTTATTGTTTCATTTAAGAAAAAGTCTTTTTTTAACTTGATGAAAGTATAGCACCTTGATTTTACAAATACTAGGATTTTTGAATTCCGTAACTAAACTTTAATATTTGCTTTATAAATAACGAAAAAAACTCACATTTCCAATCCATAGCAACCAGAATCATCTATAAAACTTCCCCTTCATATATCTTGTTGACATCATTTGTTTTCGATTTGCTGCTTAGCGAATTCCACTTTGATTTCGATAAAAGATTGGAACATTTGTAAAAACTGAAACAATTGTGCGCGATTTTCAAATTCTTCTCTCGTTTTTGGCAATTCTTTTTTGCGATACGCGTCATAGACTTGATCGATTCGATCTAAGATCTCTTGACCATCATTATTTTCTGCAAAAGTTTCGGCAGTGTATTGTAATAACTCTTGAATATTTCCTACTTGTTCTGGCTCAACAGTGATATTTTCAAGAATTCGTAACATATCTTTGAGATGATTGCTTTGAAGGCGCCTCATGGTAAAATACTCAATGTAATAGTGATTCGATGAAATTAATTGATTTTCAGCATGATTTTTCGCCCAATTTTCCCCTGTTCTGATAAAGGCTTTCAAATCATTACACTTTTCAAATAGATCTCGCTCTTTAACGTGTTGATTCAGATAAGCTGCCATATTATTCAAAATTTTACGGAACATCGTTTCGATTACTTCTTGATCTTCTTTTAAGCGCTTTTCTGTATCCGGCATATATAAATTCATCAGTAACGCAAAACCCACTCCAATTGTCATCAATAAAAATTCATTCCCAATAATCGTCCATGACAAATCTTGCTCAACTAGATATTGCGTCACTAAAACGGAACTTACTACGATTCCATCTGAAAGCTTAAAATAAACGGCTCCTGGAATAAATAAAAGTAAAAAGACACCAAACGCAAAGGCGTTGAACCCTAAAATAGAGAAGCACAGATACGCAATCGCTGTGGCTAAGGCTAAAGAAAGTAGTCGATACAGCCCTGTCAATAAAGAGGTTTTTTTGGTATTGGTAACGCTCAACACAGAGATGATCCCAGCAGATGCAGGATATAATAGACCCAAACTTCCTGCAACGATCATTGATAAGGTTGCACTCACGGCGGTTTTAACTGTTCGTAATCCAATTTTCATTTGATTGCTCCTCACAAAATGATTAATCTTTTGTTTTAATACTAGTAATTTTACCTCTATTTCGGTTATCATTAAATAGAAAACTGATTAAATCTTGATTATAGGAGAGAAAGCTCATGGAAGTCGGTCCTTTTCGTTTAGGTATGCGCACATTGAAAACAGCTTTAGCTGTTATGCTATGTATTATTTTATTTAAAGTATTCGATCGGGGCGCACCGATGATTGCGGCTTTAGCTGCCGTTTTTTCATTACGGCAAGATTTAACAACTAGCCTTACATTTGGAAAATCAAGGATTCTTGGGAATACCTTAGGTGGCGGTTTAGCTATCGTGTATTTTTTAGTGAAGGATCTTTTTTCCAATGACTTTTTGGTCGAACTGTTTTTATTACCCTTCTTAGTCATAATCGTGATCGTCATCTCTGATGGGATGAACAATAATTCGGGAATCATTTCGGCAATTGCTACTTTACTACTGATTTCGTTAAGTATTCCTCAAGGAGAGTCGTTTTATTTTGCTTTATCAAGGGTGATCGATACCTTCATTGGAACCTTTATCGGGATTGGACTAAACTTTTTCTTTAAGCCAAAACCAACGGAAGAAAAACATGAAATCGATGAAGATTTAGCCGAATTGGCCAAGAAAGAAAAAGAGTTGGAAGAACTGAAACAGAAAGTTCAAGCACGGGTTGAAGCAGAAAAAGATAATGAACGGAAATAATAAAAAACTGCCAAAATCAGGTAAGATTTTGGCAGTTTCTTACTATTCTTTATCGCTAGATGGATCTTCTCCATAGAAATTCACATTACTGTTCGTTCCCTTTTTAGAGAAATTTTCAATCAATTCTTTCACATCTAAGCCTGTTGTTTCTTTTAATGTTTCTTGTGTGCCAGCTAATAAGTTTGTAGCATAGTTCGTAATACGGTTTGCTCCGGCATTTTCGCCACCGCCACCTGTATCAACAACTGAAATTTTATCAATGTTGCTAAGTGGTTGTGCGGCTTCTTTCATTAATTGTGGTAACATTTCCATAACCATACTTAAAACAGCTGCTTCGCCGTATTCCTTGAAAGCATCGGCGATTTTTTGTTTTGCTTCGGCTTCGGCAGCACCACGAGCTAAAATTGACTCAGCTTCTGCTTGACCTGCAAGTCGTGTTTGATTGGCTTCGGCTTCCGCTAATGATTCCACTCGGAAACGTTCAGCTTCGGCTTCCGCTACTTCACGGGCCTTTTGTGCTAACGCTTCTTGTTCTTTAGCATAACGATCGGCATCCGCTTTTTTCTTCACTTCTGAATCGTATTGTTTTTCACGACGAACGATTTCTTTTTCTTCCAACTCGATTTGTTTTTGACGCTCGATGACTTTAACTTCCATCTCTTGAGCAATAACTTCCTGTTGGGCTTTAGCTGTCTCTAAGTTATAGGCTTGGTCAGCCTTAGCTTTTGCAATATCTTGTGCTTCTTTGTAGGTAGCTAATTTTAATTCTTTTTCTTTTGAAGCTTCAGCGATTTCAGTCTGACGTTGTAATTCAGCTTGTTGTGATTCTTTTTCCGCTTCGGCTTTTTTGATTCGCGTTTCTTTCCAAGCTTCAGCTTCAGCGATATCTGCATCTCGTTTTACTTGGGCGATCCGAGGTTTCCCTAAAGAGTCTAAATAACCGTTTTTGTCTCGAACTTCTTTGATGGTAAATGATACGATGATCAACCCCATTTTTGCTAAGTCGACACTGGCAACTTCTTGTACACTTTGGCTGAATTTATCACGATTTTGATAAATTTCTTCGACAGTCATAGAACCTAAGATTGAACGTAGATGTCCTTCTAGTACTTCTCGTGCTTCATTTTCAAGTTCTTCACGAGTTTTGCCTAAGAATTGTTCTGCGGCTGTAGCAATTTCTTCTACTGAAGAACCGATCTTGATGATCGATGTTCCATCACACATAACAGGAACCCCTTGCTCTGTGTATACTTCTGGCGTCGATACATCTAACTTACTAGATAATAAGCTGATTCTGTTTGAACGTTGGAAGACAGGTAATACAAAAGCCCCACCACCACGAACAATTTTTATTTTATTACCTCGCTCATCAGCATGGACATTCTTGCTCCCTAAATAACTCCCACTAATGATTAACGCTTCATCTGGTTTAGCTGTTTGATATTTTGAAATAAAAACGATCAACATCATCAACAAAATAAACACAACCAAAACAATTGGTCCTAAAATCCCTAATTCCATTTTCTTCTATCCCTTCTTTTTTATAATTGTAAACTACCTTCATAAGGAACCACATAACATACGCGGTCTTTGATCTCGATGATCAGAACTTGTGCTCCTCGTTCAATTGGTCGTTCCTGCGGAGCATAAAAAGCAGCTGGCCGGCTGATCGATCCAGTGACACTTTTGAATTGGATTTCGCCCATTCCACTGATTGGAATCGGTGTAACAACCGTTGCGGTATTCCCTTCCATGTCTTTCTCTGAAATTGAAATAGTTGATTCCGCATTTTTCAACGGCATCAATACATAGAAATTCAATAAAAAGACAAGAATTGATGCAATTGCTCCACTCAGTAGAAACAGCATCAGATGATTCCACCCCAATAACCGTTCTCCCAAATAACCAAATAGTGAGGTAAAAGCCAACCAGGGAATTGCCAACATTGGATCGATTGGCCCATCAAAATCAAAAATATCCCCAAAAATCACCAATAAGACGGCCAATCCCGCACAAATAATCAATACATAAAGATAAATCGTTTCAATTGGAATACCTTGTATCACGTTCTCACACCCTTTCGCCTACCTAAAAAATCTCAATTTAACCACTGTTCTGTTGCTTAAGTAAAGCCCCATTCTTTTTGATCGTTCTACCGAAGATACTTATATTTTACCAATAATTTGTACAAAATGACAGCTAATCTTGAAAAATCATTCCAAAGATGTATGTGTTTTCAAAAAAAGAAAAATGAAATGAGAGCGGGACAAAACTAAAGATCAGTTTTATCTTGCTCTCACTTCATTTATCAATATCATTTATTCATTTGATTTTAATGCTTCAATCATATCAACTTTTTTCAACTTTCTATGCATGAAAACCATAACTAGTAATGTAAAGAATAATGTGAGTAGCGCTGAGTAGAAGTAACTCAACCAGTGGATCGTTGGTGAGAACATCAGCATATCAACTTCAACCGTCGTCAAGACATAACTGTGAACCAATTTTCCAAAGAAGCAACCGAAGAAAATACCGATCAACGTTAAAATAATATTTTCACGATACACATACATCGTTACTTCATTATCATAAAAACCTAATACCTTAATAGTAGAAAGTTCTCGGATTCGTTCGGAAATATTAATATTGGTCAAATTATATAACACGATAAAGGCCAATAAACCGGATACCGTGATTAAGACCCACACGACAATATTTAAACTGTGAATCGTATCATCTAAAGCATCACTTGAAATGGATAGGAAGGAAACATTTAATACTTTTTGGTTCTCCATCAATTCTTTACCAATGCTTGCCTCAACTTTCTCACTTGGCGCCTGATCAAAAAGTAAAAATTCTGTGTTATAGCGTGGAGCTTTTTTCATTATTTTTTCATAATAAACTGGTGACATATACGCAAAATGTCCCGTGTAATTTTCAGCTATCGCATTGATTTTAAGCTTGTATTCTTTATTATCACTATCTTTCAAAACAAGAGAATCACCCGTTTTATAATGAAATAGGTTAGCTAGTTTTTCATTAATGATCACACCATCATCGGTCAATTGGTACTTATCTCCCGATTGTCGATCGTTGAATAAAATAAACTGATCAATTTCTTTAGGATTCTCCGGTACGTAGATTGAAACATCTTGCTTAGCATTCGAATTATTCGTTGTTTTTAAAGATTCCACATATAATGGCATGGTTTTTTTCAAGCCTTCAACTTTGTCCAATACCTCTTGATATTGCTGCGTTGCTTGCTCAGATGCTTCATCTTTAAACGTTACGATTGCTTGATAATGCCAAATTTTATTAAATTGTACTTCGACAATATCAGAAATGGAATCTTTTAATCCAAAACCTGTAATAATCAATGCCATGCAGCCCGCAATACCTAATACCGTCATCAACATCCGTTGCTTGTAACGGAATAAATTGCGTGCCGTAACTTTTTGAATAAAACTCAATTGATTCCAAATTGGTTTGATTCGCTCTAACCAAATTCTTTGCCCTGCTTTTGGTGCCTTAGGGCGCAACAGACTAGCTGGCGTACTGAATAAATCAATGCGTAGAACCACCATCGCAGCACCTGCCGTACATAGAACAGCTACTAAAATCCCAATCAAACTGTAACTTAAATACCAAGGAGTAACAAAATCAGGAATATTATACAATTGTCCATATGCATCAAAGATAATCGTTGGGAATAAATAGTAACCAACAAATAATCCTAAAACAGCGCCACAGATACTGGCAATTGCCGCATACACTAAAAACTTAAAGGCAATTTCACCATTTCGATAGCCTAACGCTTTCAGGCTACCGATTTCCATTCGTTTTTCTTCGACCATCCGCGTCATTGTCGTTAAACTCACTAAAGCCGCAATCAAGAAAAAGAAAATCGGAAAAACAGTTGATAAAGAAGAAATACGCTTAGCGTTATCTTCATATTCTGAATAACCTGGATTATCATCTCTTGTAAAGTAATAATAATCTGCTGCTTTTAAATCAGCTAATTCTTTTTGTTTCTCTTCCAATTGTTGTTTAGCATCATTCAATTTAGGGATCGTTTCCGTTTTTTTCTTTTCGAATTCAGCAAGGCCTTGATCATAAGCCGTTTGACCTTGATCAATTTTGGCTTGCGCTTCATTTAATTTCGCCTGACCCTCAACTTTGGATTGTTCTAATTGTGCTTGACCAGCTGCTAATTGTGCTTTTCCAGACTCTAGTTGGGCTTGTGCTTGAGCAATTTGAGCTGCAGCTTGATCTAGTTGTTGTTGACCATCGTTATACTGTGTAATCGACTGATTGATGGTAGCAATCGTTTGATCTAGTGTTTGTAACCCTTCCGTTGCCTGAGCTTGTTGGCCTGATAAATTTGCTAAAGCACTGTTGATTACACCCATAACACCTGCAATATTGCTTCTTTCAGGTTGACTGATCAATTGATTGATCGCCGTTGTTAGTTCAGCTGGTGCACCTAAGCTTTGAACTGCTCCTTGAAGTTGGGGTGCTGCATCAGCAATACTTTCTGCTAATAATTCATCAGGCACTCGATCTAATAGAGCAACTGATGCACCTAAACTTTGATAACCATTAACGAACTGATTCAATGATTCATTGGATGTTGCTAGTTCATTACGTTGTTGTTGTAAACCAGGTAATGCGTTTTGTCCTTCAGTAACTTTTGCTGTAGCTTGAGCTAATTCATTTTGCTTTGTTTCAAGTAGACTTTTTTGCGCAGCAAGCTCATTTTCATCCTCTGTAATAGTCAATTGATTTGTTGCTAGTTCATTCTCTGCAGCTGTGATTTGTTGGGTGTAAGCAGCTTGAGCTTGGGCTAATTCTTGTTTACCAGCAGATAAGGTCTGTTCGCTCGATTGTAATTTAGCTTCAGCATCTTTTAAAGCATTTTCACCCTCTGTAATTCCTTTTTGCGCTTTGTCAAAAGAAGCTTTTGATTCTTCTCGAATTTCCTGTACCCGTTGTTCAGGTCGTTTTTCCATTGCTTGTTCAACAGAGGTAACTGCAGCAACACGTTTATCCTTGTAAACTGACGAGTAACTGTCAATACTGTTTAATCCTTTGAAAGACACCAAAATTTCAGTATACGTCGAAAGATCCAGATCTTCTTTAGGAATTACTGCAAAAAAATCTAAAGAACCTTTACCGATCGTTGTATTTCCTCTTGATGTATTTTCAATATATTCAGGTGATTGGACAAATCCGACGATTTTGAATCGATCTTTTCTCAAAGCCTGATCTTGATTGTCTTCTTTTGAAAGGGTTAATGTTTCGCCTAATTTATAGTGCCCGCGTAATTGCGCCAGGTCATCTAAAACAATTTCTCCACTTTTTTCAGGCATACGTCCGCTAACCACTTTATAATCAATCAAAGGTTGTTTTTCTTTTAGATCATAGCTAACAAATTTCACCGCTACATTGCGTTCACTGATAGCTAAATCTTTTGTGTATCTAGGGAAAACCGTTTCGACCTCTTTCACCTGTTTAACCGCGTTAATATCGTTATCCGTTAAGCCAAGCGTTGAAACGATCCGAGCATCGGGTAACTTTTGTTTTTGATAGTAGTTAGTTGCGGTCTGAGTCATATCAGGTCCTGTCGCTTTTAAACCAACAAAAACCATCACGCCTAGAAAAATAATACCCATGATCGAAATAAAGCGCGTTTTTGATTGTTTGATTTCACGAAAACTAGTTTTAAGTAAGGCTGTTTTTTTCAACACTACCACCTACCATTCTATCTCAGATACGGGCTTTGGTACTTCATTGATTGTCACGTTTCGAACTTTTGCATCATTGATACGGATCACACGATCTGCCATTGGGGCAAGGGCAGAATTATGGGTAATAATGATCACAGTTGTGCCAGTATTACGAGCAGTTTCTTGTAAAATTGTTAAAATTTGCTTACCCGTTTCATAATCAAGTGCACCCGTTGGCTCATCACACAATAATAGTTTAGGGCGTTTAGCAATCGCTCTGGCAATCGTCACACGCTGTTGTTCGCCTCCCGATAATTGTGCTGGAAAATTATCCAGTCGTGCACCTAAGCCAACAGATTTTAACACTTCTTCTGGATTTAAGGCATCTGAAACAATTTGCGACGCTAATTCAACATTTTCTTTTGTTGTTAAATTCGGGACTAGATTGTAAAATTGAAAAACAAAACCAACATCATTTCGACGATACGTTGTTAATTGCTTCTCATTGAATTTTGCAATATCCGTTCCATCAATGACGATTTGTCCTTCGTCACATGAATCCATACCACCTAAAATGTTCAATACAGTTGATTTACCAGCACCGCTCGGACCTAAAATAACTGCGACTTCTCCTTTTTCTACCGAAAAAGTAATCCCATCATTTGCAGCAATTGTGGTATCTCCCATATGATATCTTTTATATTCATTTATTACATCGATATATGCCATGATTTAAAATCCCCTCTCAAGGGAATTTTATCATAAGAACGCAAACTAGTCCTCTTATAGCTTAAAAGCTTTTTGATTTTTTGATTTTTTTTCGTATAATAGAAGGATGACTTATGCAAAATCTACGATAAAAGTCAGCTTTATTTAAGTTAGGAGAGAAAACATGGCAAGAAAGAAACAAAAACCGCCTTTCAATCCAGCAGTGATGCTTGTGGCAGTGCTAATTATTTTAGTTTTAGGTGTATTTGGAGTACAAGTTCCAGATACTATTCAAGAAATGTTTGGTATCGACACACATCAGCCGCAACAGCAAACCAAACCATCTACAGCAAAACCAGTCAGTTCCACAAATCCTGGACCTAAAGAACTTGGTCCTGCAACTTTTTCAACCGCTGAAATGAAAGATAGTCAAAAAGGCTGGATTGATTATCACGCTTTAGATTCACTTGATCGCGCAACTGGTGCCGATGCGTTATTAAAACCAGCTATGGTCAATACTGGAACCTCTGCTAATAAAGATATTCGTCCCCCAGGCTTTATTTCTGGCTTGGAGCCGACACTTCATTCTAGAGGACATTTGATTGGACGCCAACTTGGTGGTTCTGGTGATGACCAGCGAAATCTCACTACACTTTATCAAACACCCGTCAATACACCTTATATGACTAAATATGAAAATCAAATTCGCCAAGCACTAGATAATGGCGAAACGATTCGTTATCGAGTAACACCCGTTTATGAAGGAACTGCACTATTATGTAAGCAAATCGATCTTGAAGCTAAAGGCTTAAACAAAAATACCACTATTGATTTTCGCGTCACGATCTTAAATGAACGATAGAGTATTACTTTTTTTATATTGACCTATGGTAGAAACGGATTGAACAGCTGATTTCGCAAGAGCTTGAATAAGCTTACTTCATTTTAAAATCAGGAGGCATAGAGATGGATTTTCAAAAAATCAAAGAAGAACTCACAAAAACAGATCCACAAATTTTTTTAAGTACCGTTTTAGAAAATGAACAAGATGAGGATAGCACGATCATTTTCAGCCAAACACTTGAAGCACAATTTGAAGAGACAATTCAATACCTTGCTTCTGATGAAACCATTTCCTTAGATGATCTTTCACTTTGGCAAGAACATGGCTTTCTAGTCGTTGCGCAAACCATTGACGGTGATTATATTGCCGGGACCAATGAACAAACTTTTGTGATCCCGGTTTCTCTTTATAAAACGGATATTGAAGTGTATGACTTATTTTTATCAGATTTTTTTATTGCGTATTTCAACAACAGCCTAACCTCATCTATCTTACCTAAAAATGACTAAATAAAAAAACAGACTTTAGCCAAATAGCTAAAATCTGTTTTTTATTTATATTAAGCACGATAACGTTCTACGCCATCTAAATAAGTTGCAGCCAATTCCATCGTTGGATCTAACACGATAAAGTCAGCATCGCGTCCGTTTGCGATCATCCCGCATTGATCATCGATCTTACAACTAACAGCGGGTACTAATGTTGCCATCATGATTGCTTGTTCTGGTGTAGCAATTTCCCAATCAACCACGTTTTTGATAGCTTCTTTTAATTTCAAAATACTACCTGCTAGGTTACCAGATTCTAAACGAGCTGTGCCATCTTTCACGACAACAGGAAATTCACCTAAATTGTAGTTACCATCAGGCATGCCGCCAGCCATCATACAGTCAGTGATCAACGCCACGTGATCATGTCCAGCTTTTTCCATCAGAATATCTGCTGCATTTGGATGGACATGATGACCATCACAAATCAATTCAGAGAACACATGATTTAATGACATCAACGCACCAACCATCCCAGGTTCACGATGATTCAGTCCACGCATACCGTTATAAGCATGGACAAACACGCTAGCACCAGCTTCGACTGCATCTGTTGCTTGTTCTAACGTTGCATCACTGTGTCCCAAGGCAACAACGACACCTTCATCCGTTACAGCTTTTACAAATTCTTTAACCCCTTTGCGTTCTGGTGCTAAAGCGATTTTTTTGATCAAACCACCAGAAGCTTCTTGCCATTCATTGAACGTTGCAAGATCTGGATCGCCAAAGTAGCTAGGGTTTTGAGCACCTTTGTGTTCTTCGGTAAAGAATGGTCCTTCAAAATAGATTCCTTGAACTTTTGCACCAGGAACATCTTGATATACCTCACCAATTGTTTTAGCAACATCTTTCAAGCGTTCTTTGCTTGAGGTTAAAGTTGTTGGTAAAAATGATGTCACACCACAAGACAATAATCCTTCTGACATGACTTTTAACCCTTCAGCATCACTATCCATAACATCATGATTCATGTAACCATGAATATGAGTATCTACTAAACCTGGTGCAATCCATTTTCCTTCTTCTTTAATCACTGTTGCATCACTTTCTGGTACTTCTTTATAAAAGTCACCAAATACTCCATCTGTGATTTCTAAATATCCCGGTCCTTTTACATCACTTTTTAAAAAGAACTTTTCAGCAAAGATAAACGTTCTCATCTTCATCCTTCTTTCTTTAATTTTCTACTTTAACGGTACTCTTAAAATCAGTTAAAGTCAAGAATGGTGTAGACCTTTTCAGATTTTTTTACTTAACTTTCGTTAGATTTTAATGGTTTCGATCCGACGAATTTGTTCAGATAAAATTTGATACTCAGTTGCTTTCTCTGATTGCCCCTTTACGATCATCAATTGGCTTTTTAGTTGAAACAACTCACTTAAATAATAATAGCTATTGCGGTGTCTTGACCAGACGATCCCTTGATCGATATAGATTTGTGCTTCTTCTAACCGTTTTTGATCGGTTAAGAATTTAGAATAATTATAAAATATCTTTGTCAATTCAGCTGTTACTCGTTCATTGGGTAATTTATGAAAATAATGAATGCTTAACTTTAAGTACTTCTCAGCTTCAATAAACTTTCCAATACTACTATAGGTGCTACCAATACAACTGATCACTTGTATTTCAAAATCTGATAAATTGTCCTTGTTCGCTTGATATGTATAAGAAAGCCCTTTTTTTAGATCTAATATCGCATGTTCAAAATCGCTACATAAATAAAATTTACAACTGCCTAAATAATAATAGTAACGCTGCCAATCAGTATCTAAATGTAATCGTTCTTCAATTTGCGTTGCTTTCATATACGTCATTATTTTTTCATATTCTTTATGGCGAAAATAATCCGCTATTTTTTCAAATATTTGAGTGATCAGTCGAACTTCATCTGATTTAAACTGCATAATCTGATCCATTGTTACACCTAAGCGTTGGCAGATTTGTTGCATCACTACTACATTGGGCAACTCTTCATTATTTTCGATCCTACTCAATACACTTTGTGAACAAATGTCTTCTGATAACATTTTTTGTGTTAATTTTCTATTCTTACGAATTTCCTTAATAACTGCTCCAAAAGAATCCATACTTTCACTCCTACGCCGATTTCAATTCTATACCACTATTAAAAAGCCTTGTCTATCTAAAATTTCAAAATATGCGAATTCGCATTATGCATTTATTGTACTTTATAGCATAATATACTGCAAGAACATTACCTACTGCTAAACCGAGACGATTTAAAATAATTTTACTTTGCAAATAAGGAGTGTTACTCATGACACAGGAGAAACGAATTAGCTTTAGTTGGGATAGAAGTAGCTATTCAGGCTATGTCGAAAAAGAATATGAAAATGCTTATTTGGTTGTTGTTTCAGATCCCAGTCCAGACATGGAAGAAAAATATACAAATCGGATGGTAATTAGTAAAAAAGATTGTCAAACTGCAGAATAATTTTATGTAGGGCATTCTTAAAATGAGAGTGACTCAAAACTTGAAAAGTTTTGAGTCACTCTTTTTAATGTTGCAACATGCTTACTTTTGTTTGTAGGTACTTAAAAATTCACGCATTTTTTCGGTTGTAAATTTCAAGTCTTCCATTTTTGGTAGATAAACGATTCTAAAGTGATCTGGTTGTGCCCAATTGAAGCCGCCGCCATGCACTAATAAAATATGATGTTCATGGAGAAAATCCAAGACAAACTTTTCATCATCGTAAATATTAAAACGAGCGGTATCAATTTTTGGAAAGATATAAAAAGCTGCTTTTGGTTTTACTGCTGAAAGGCCAGGAATATCATTGATCGCATTATAAATATATTCCCGTTGTTCATAAATTCTACCACCAGGAAGGAGTAGATCATCCACACTTTGATAACCACCTAAAGCAGTTTGGATAATTTGCTGCGATAATACATTAGAACATAGCCGCATTGACGCCAGCATATTCAACCCTTCAATGTAGCCTTTTACATGTTTTTTATTACCACTAAGGACCATCCAACCGCAACGGAACCCAGCCACTCGATGTGATTTAGACAAACCGTTTAGTGTAACAACGAATAAATCAGGCGCTAATGTCGCAATTGGAATATGAGTCAAGCCATCCATCACTAAACGATCATAGATTTCATCCGAAAAGATGATCAAATCATTTTGTCTCGCTATTTCAACGATTTGTTCCAGTATTTCTTTAGGGTACAAAGCTCCTGTTGGATTATTTGGATTGATCAAAACAATAGCTTTGGTATTTGTTGTCACTTTTGATTTAATATCATCAATGTCTGGATACCATTCGGCTTGCTCGTCACAAATATAATGTACAGGATTTCCGCCAGCTAACGATATTGAAGCTGTCCATAAAGGATAATCTGGCATTGGCACGAGTACTTCATCGCCATTATTTAACAAGCCCTGCATACACATTGAGATCAATTCACTCACACCATTACCAGTATAGATATCGTTGATCGTCACATTAGGAAAGCCTTTGATTTGGCAATATTGTTCGATTGCTTTACGAGCTGAAAAAATCCCTTTTGAATCAGAATATCCTTCTGAATTACGGACATTCATGATCATATCGCGAACGACTTCATTCGGCGCATCAAAACCAAAAGGGGCGGGATTACCAGTATTAAGTTTCAAAATGCGAATGCCTTCTTCGTGCATTCTGTCCGCTTCTTCTAAAACCGGACCACGTACATCATAACTCACACCATCAAGTTTGTTGGATTTTTCAAAATTTCTCATACTGTATCCCTCATTTTCAAAATTTATATCTTTAAAGTTACGCCACCTAGAAAAAAAAAGCAATGAAAAATTGCAAATTTTCAAAAAAAAAAACGCGAATCCGTTAGAACTCATTGATTTTCAGCCAAATAGTCAAATTTTATGCTATTCTATTATATGTAAAAAAAATTAAGGAGCGAATAATGAAAGAAGAATTTGTTGTGTATCAAAGTAAAGGAAAACAATTGTTATTGATTTTTTTATCAGTTATTATGACTGGTGTATCAGTATTTTTGATTTTTCCCCAAGATCTTGACGTCGGCTTTTTAGGTGGCAGTGGGTCATTCTTGATTCCTTTAGTTGGAATCATTGGAACTATTTTCTTTGGCTTTTGTTTAAGCTATTCGATCAAGCTACTCTTACTTGGTAAACCGGTCGTAATCTTGACTAAAGAAGGATTTTACGATTACTCAAGTGCACTTGCTACAAAAGATCGCTTGATTCCTTGGAAAGACGTTACAGATATCGGCGTTTTCAACGTGTCTGGCCAAAATTTTATCTCCATCCGTCTAGAAAATAGAGAAGAATTTCTAGCTTCATTAAGTACGATTACTAGAAAAGCGGCTCAAGCTAACTTAAAATTAGGTTCTTACGAAATAAATATTACAATGCAAAGTGCTAAAAATGTTTCATTAGAAGAATTATTGATGCATATGGCTGAATATTGCGACGCAGCGAAATAAAAAATCGAGCAATTTTCTTTTTAAATAAAGAAAATTGCTCGATTTTTTATTTATGTTTATAGACCCTCGCTTCATAAGGAGCGAAAATGGTATGTTGATGAATTGTATGATCGTTAAGATTAGACAGTTGTAAATCCCATTCTTCAATCTGAACATTTTCTGGTAAATCAGCAGAAGCAAATTCCTTCGACAAATTGATGATCACTACAAAACGCTCGTCTGCTAATCGACGGCTATAAACAAATAATTGTGGATGATCCGGCAAATAAAGTTGATAACAACCATAGATCAAGGCTTCGTTTTCCTTTCTAAGTTGGATCACTGCTTTATAAAAATTCAAAACAGAAGTTGGATCATTCAACTCATCTAATACATTGATCTCTTGTTTGTTTGGATTGATCCTCATCCATGGCTTTCTTTTAGAAAAACCAGCATATTCTTCAGCCGTCCATTGCATCGGCGTTCTTGCATTATCTCTGGCAGTTTTGCGAATCAGGTTCAGTGCGTTTTTAGGATCTACCCCTGAATGGATCATTTCATAATAGAAATTTTTCGTATCAACCGCATCAATTTCATTAATTGAAGTAAATGGTAGATTCGTCATACCAATTTCTTGTCCTTGATAAATGAAGGGAGTTCCTTGCAGCAATAAAAATGTTAGAGCTAAGGCTTTGGCCGATGCTTGCCAAAATACCTTCTCTTCACTACCAAAGCTAGATACAGAACGGGGAATATCATGATTTTCCATATAAAGGGCATTCCAGCCCCGCCCGTCGGCTAGTGCCTCTTGCCAAGCAGTGAGTGCCTTTTTAAACTGGATAACATCGACCGTTTCTTGTTCGTCTTTATTCCAAAGAGAAATATGATCAAATTCAAATAACATATTAAAATAGCCTGTAGTTTCTCCCACCCATTGATATGCTTCAGCAGCGCTGACACCATTTGCCTCACCAACAGTTAAAATATCTCGCTTTTTAAAAATATCTCTGAGATCATTTAAATGTGTTTCAATACCTGGCACGTTTTTAAATGCTTCAAATGGATCTTTTGTTGAAGTTGTTTCTAAGGGTGCTTTTTTTATATGAGAAATTGCGTCGACCCGAAAACCGTCAATCCCCTTGTCCAACCACCAATCGATCATTTGAAACAAGTCTCTTTTTACTCGAGGATTTTCCCAATTCAGATCTGGCTGTTCTTTAGCAAAAACATGGAGATAATACTGGTTGGTCCTTTCATCATATTCCCACGCAGAACCGCCAAAAATTGAAACCCAATCATTAGGTGGCCCATCCATAGTTCCATCCGCCCAAATATAGTAATCACGATAATCATCCTTTAGCGATGATCTTGATTCCACAAACCAGGAATGTTGATTTGAGGTATGATTGATCACTAGATCCATGATTATTTTGAGTCCTTGCTCATGAGCTTCTTTCAATAATAAATCAAATTCTTCCATTGTGCCAAAGGTCCCAAGTATTTTTTGATAATCACTTATATCATAGCCATTATCTACATTGGGTGATTCATAAATTGGCGTGATCCAGATAAAACCAATTCCCAGTGACTTGAGATAATCCAATTTTGAGCGAATTCCATTTAAATCGCCAATACCATCATTGTTTGTGTCCATAAAACTAGCTGGATAAATCTGATAGCCCACTGCTTCTTTCCACCAAGTACGCCTAATTGCCATACGGATCACTCCAATTTGTTTATGTCTTTCATCTATTATATAAGATATGATCAAAAAGCGTATCTGAAATGCATAGAATTTACGATTACAGCTGGATGCAAATACGTAGAAATGAATCAATTGATTTGTTACAGTTAATTTGTTTGAAAAAATAAAATAGAGGTGAACCATGAAAAAATTAGTTAGAGTTAGTATGTCTTATATGATTTTTGGATTAATAGCTGGTATTTTTTATCGTGAATTTACAAAATGGAATGATTTTACTGGCACTACCCAGCTTAGTGTATTACACACACATGCACTGATTTTAGGAATGTTCTTTTTCTTGATTGTCTTGTTATTAGAAAAGAATTTTCAATTGACAAAAGAAATAAATTATAAAAAATTCTATATTATTTATAATATCGGCTTGGGTGTTACGTTATTAATGATGATGATTCGAGGGACTTTACAAGTATTAGGCTCTCCGGAATCTGCTGCTATTTCAGGGATTGCTGGTTTAGGGCATATCATCATTACTGTGGGCTTGGCCTATTTCTTCCAAGTTTTGTTTAAAGCCGTTAAAGAAGAGGTTTAGCAGCTTCAACTAAAGCATTCAACAAAAAAACTTGTTTCGTTTGTATTCCAAAACGAAACAAGTTTTTTATTATCACGCTAAAATACCACCGTCAGCAATAAATTCGCTACCAGTAGAATAAGAAGAGTCTTCAGAAGCTAAGAATAAGAATAAGTTTGAAATTTCTTTTGGATCAGCCATTCTTTTCATAGAAATCGTTTGTTGGAATTGTTCAATTGCAGCTTTTTGTTCTCCCGTTGCTTGCGTTACCATTGGGGTAATGACACCACCTGGATGAACTGAGTTGACACGAATATGCTTATCTGCGAATTCTAAAGCAGCACATTTGGTTAACCCTCTAACCGCAAATTTTGAGCTGACGTAGCCATATCCACCGACACTACCTTCAAAACCTTCAATTGAGGAAATGTTAATAATTGAAGCTGAGTGACTCTTTTCCATTAACGCTATAGATGTTTTCATTCCTAAGAAGACCGATAGTTGATTGATTTCAATCGTTCGCATAAATTCTTCTTGCGTTGTATTTTCTAGACTATTAAAGACACTAATCCCAGCTTTATTCACGAGGATATCTAATACACCTTGTTCTTTAGTGATTTGTTCAATAGCTTTTTGCCATTGGTCTTCATTGGTAACATCTAAATGAACAAATTGGGCATTGTCTCCTAAAGTAGCAGCGGTCTCTTTGCCCGATGTATCATCAATATCCGCTATATAAACGATTGCACCTTCTTTAATAAATAAAGCTGCATGCTCTTTTCCCATGCCCATTGAAGCTCCAGTAACTAACGTAATTTTTCCTTTTAATCTTATTGATAATTTCTCCATTCTTAAAACATAATAAAACAAGAGTTATTTAAAACACTTACGCTCATTATAGCGCTTTCTAACATTTTTTAAATGGGGAGTAGAATAATTGAAAGCTAAATTAAAAGACACCTCTTTGAAAGAAGTGTTCTGCTAAAAAACTTATGCGGCCAAGAAGACTCGAACTTCCACGGGGTTGCCCCCACCAGCCCCTCAAGCTGGCGCGTCTGCCATTCCGCCATGACCGCAATCTATGTCATTATTACCTATTCAATGATAAAATACGCTCTTACTTTTGTCAATCGTTCATCCACTTCAATCGTTTACTTTTCTACTATCTAGTTCTTATCTTTTCATTTCATATGCGTATACTTGGCACAATTTATCATAGGCCTGACTTACTTCTTTTGGTATCTCAACAGCATCAATATAATTATGACCATTAGGCCCGTAACCATTTGCATTATTTCTAAGTCGAGGAATTTCACCCAAAACTAAAGAAAGAAAGTAGTCTTTACTCCATAAACCATTAAGTTGTTCTTTTTCAAAGATAATCGCATTTTCAACCGCTTTTACGAAGGGAACGATCGATACATAGTTTGTAAAAACAGCATCTGTTGCTTGCCATTCTTTTTCAAAAGTAGCCTTGATCCTTCTTTGTAATAAAGGATCTGCCAATAATAAGACTTTTTCAGGATGCCAGTTTGTGGTCTTCACTGTATCTAATGCAAAACGTGCATTCTCACCTGAGTTGGTTGATGTTTTCTCCGTTAAAAATAATTTTTTATCTAAATCATATTTTTGTTTAAAGTAATCCAAATACATTTCTGTTTCACTTGCGCCAGTGATAGCCATCCCCATTTTTTTAAAGTTACTCTGTAAAAAAGGCGTAGCATGACCAACACCACCAACTAACATTAATCTGTCTGCTAGGCCGTTTTCATATAACCGAATCAGTTCATCCGCAAGATAAGGCAAACTGTTGCCAGCTAAGATTGCAAGATCATAACGACTAGCTGTTGCTTCTTTTGCAGATAAATATTCGATAACTGTATTCCAATGTTGAATCATGCTATTCCTCTTCTCCTCTTAATCAATAGTATACTAATGGGATTGGGACAGAAGCGCTTATTCGGGATTTGCAATTTTAACAAAAAAGAACTCACTTTTGTCCCAAACTCATTTACTTTATAGTCATCAAGAATGAAGCAACTCTACTAACTTTCCTCGACATTTCCCACAAACATAGCGTTCCGTATTGATTCTGCGTTTACGCAGAATCAATGTTTGACACTTTTCACACTGATACTGATGGTATGATTGTGGTTTTTGCTCTACTAAAGGACGAACATATCGGCTGCCGCCGGTTCGTTTCAATAATGATTTAAATTCAGGATCTTTATGTTGATAGCCTTTGCCTTCTATATGCAGATGATAGTGACACAATTCATGCTTGATCACATTGATCAATTCTGATTCACCATAACGTTCAAAAACTTTTGGATTGAAGTCTATATTGTGCGAGCTTAAATGGTAGCGACCGCCAGTGGTTCTTAGACGACGGTTAAAAAAAGCATTATGCCGAAACTTTTTCCCAAAAAAAGACAATGAAATCTCTTCTACCATCGCTTGTAATTGCGCATCTGTCAACACTTGCTTTGCGGGTTTTCCTTCTTTAGAAAAACTACTCAAGACTATTCTTTCCTTTCAGCTTGTGGCAGCATCGTTAAACTGATACGCCCTTTCTTCATGTCCACATCTTCTACCCAAACTGTTACAACATCCCCTACAGAAACAATATCAGTAGGGTGTTTAACAAATTTCGAGCTAAGTTTTGAAATATGGACTAAACCGTCTTGTTTGACACCAATATCAACGAATGCTCCAAAATCGATGACGTTACGAACTGTTCCTTGTAATTCCATCCCTGATTTTAGATCTTCCATTGATAAAACATCTTTTCTTAAAAGTGGCGCAGGCATTTCATCACGCATATCCCGACCTGGTTGAATTAAAGCGGCAATAATATCTTTAAGCGTTTCACTACCAACTGCTAATTCGGTTTCCAATTGTGCTAGTGGTAAATCTTTCAAACGTTGCGCAGCTTCTGTCGTACCAAGTTCTGCTAATTTAACGTTGGCTTTTTCTAAAATTGCTTTAGCTACATCATAACTTTCAGGGTGAATTCCAGTATTATCTAAAATATTTTTCCCATTTGGAATCCGTAAGAACCCAATCGCTTGTTCATAGGCTTTTGGTCCTAAACGTGGCACTTTTTTGACTTGATTACGGGCTGTAAATGCGCCATTTTCATCACGATAGGCCATTAAATTTTGAGCCGTTGTTTTATTTAACCCAGAAATATGTTGTAAAAGTTGTGGGCTAGCTGTATTTACATTGACGCCGACTTGGTTAACAGCTGTTTCAACTACAAAATCCAATTGTTCCGCCAAACGTTTTTGAGAAACATCATGCTGATATTGTCCCACACCAACTGCTTTGGGATCGATTTTAACAAGTTCTGCCAATGGATCTTGCAAACGGCGGGCAATACTGATTGCACTTCTTTCTTCTACTTGTAAATCTGGAAATTCAGCTCGTGCCACATCACTGGCAGAATAAACAGAGGCACCAGCTTCATTGACGATTACATAAAAAACATCGCGTTTGATTTGTTTTAGCTGTTCAGCCACAAATAATTCTGATTCACGGCTCGCTGTTCCATTACCGATTGCAACCATTTCAACTTGGAATTCTTCGATCAATTTGTTAAACGCAGGACCAGCTGCGGCACGTTTTTCTCCAGAAGCAGGTTTATGTGGGTAAATTACTTGAATTGCTAAGACTTTTCCGGTTGCATCTACAATGGCCATTTTACAACCTGTTCGATAAGCAGGATCAAAGCCTAAAACAACTTTTCCTTTCAACGGTGGCTGCAATAATAAATTACGCAAATTTTCCCCAAAAACATTGATTGCTTGTTCATCTGCTTTTTCAGTTAGCTCATTGCGGATCTCCCTTTCAATCGCTGGACCAATAAACCGTTTATAACTGTCTAAATAAGCAGTTTCAACATAAGTTGCCGTTGGTGATTGTTTGTTGTTTCCAATCAATTGGCGCTCTAGATAACCAGCTATCTTTTCTTCTTCTACGAAAAGAGCTACTTTCAAGATATCTTCTTTTTCTCCACGGTTTGTCGCTAAGACTCTATGAGAAACCATTTTACTAACGGGTTCGGAAAAATCATAGTACATTTCATAAACGGATTTCTCGTCTTTTTCTTTATCTTTGACCGTGCTGACATATTGCCCGTGTTTAAACGTGAAGTCACGAATCCAAGTCCGAAATTTTGGCTCATCACTCACTCGCTCAGCAATGATTTCATGTGCCCCAAGTAAGGCTATTTCAGCTGACTCAACTTCTTTTTCACTATCAACATATTGTTCAGCTTCTGCTGTTACATCTGCTTGGACAGGAAAACTCAGTAGCCAATCCGCCAATGGTTCTAGTCCCTTTTCTTTGGCAATTGTCGCTTTAGTCCGACGTTTTTGTTTATAAGGGCGATAAAGATCTTCTACTTGCTGCATCTTTGTTGCTTTTTGAATTGATTTAGCCAACTCTTCTGTTAGTTTGCCTTGTTCTTCAATTAGACGCAAGACTTCTTCTTTACGCTTTTCTAAATTTCCTAAATAAGTATAACGTTCTTCGATTTCACGAATTTGAACTTCATCTAAACTGCCCGTCATCTCCTTACGATAGCGAGCAATAAAAGGAACAGTGTTGCCTTCACTTAATAAAGTCAGGACAGTTGTTAGCTGGTTCGGACGATATTCTGTCAATTCTTTTTGAAGTAAAGCAACTACTTCTTGGTTATAGGTTTCTGCCATATTTAAATACCTCTTTTCATTAACATACTGTTTCATTTTAGCATATTTTCTGCTTGAAATATAGAAAGAGGATAAAGCTTAGAAAAGACTTTATCCTCCTTCTATAAGGAACAGCACTTGTTGCTAAAAATCAGGTTGCCAAGGTCCTTTTAGATTTTGATATTCAATATCTTGCACGATCCCATTGGCATCAAAAATCACACCATGAACCGAACCGCCGAAAACAGCTCCACCATCAATACCAATTTTATGATCTGAACACCATAAATCAGTTGTTTCCATGTCACCATGCAACATTGGAGTGATCGTATGACCAAAGACAATCGTTTTTCCTGTATTATTTTTTCCAGTGTGAAAGGCTTCTCTGATCCAGATAAAGTCATGCGTGCTTGTTTCATGCCAATCTTTTTTTGTTAAGTCGACACCAGCATGGACAAAAATATAGTCATTCCACTCAAAATATAACGGGCGCTCCATTAAAAAATCGATTAATTCCTTATAGCGACTGCGAATCATCATCGCAATCTCAGTAGGAGAATATTCTGCTGTCGCCCCTTTGTGTAGCAAACTTTCCATCGTTTCTTTCCCGCCATTACGAACATAGCTAGTAAACCAATCTTCTGGTTTAGTTAAAAACTGGAGAAAATACTCTTCATGATTCCCTCTAAGATAGATTGCGTTGTGCTGCTCCACTAATTTTTTCCCTAGTAAAAAGCTCTCTTTTGTCTTTGGTCCACGATCATTTAAGTCACCGATCAATACCAACTGGTGCATTGCTGGATCATAGTATTGGATCAATTCTTCAAACAATTCATACTCTCCATGAATATCACTGATTGCATAGATATAGTCTTTCATCTTTCCAACTCCTTTTCAGCACTATTTTATTTTATTATAACGCAGAAAATAAGATAGGATTGACACTATTAATCAAAAAAGAGGCGATAGTTGTATTAATTTAGTACTATTTTAAACATTAAACTAGTTTTTAGCCTATTTATTGTGCAAGGGGGGCATTAACGCATGTTTAAAAGTGGGTATGAAAAAAACAGGACAGCAGCATTTTTTTCATGTCTGTCCTGTTTTTTATTTATACACCTGTTTTCATGCCAGAGATGATAAAATCAAATAGCTCTTCCGGAATTTGAAAATGACCAAATCTCAAGCGAGATCGGTACTCTTGCCATAATGGAAAATCAGCAACTGCTTGTAATGAAACTGGCTGGATATCTTTCAAGAAGTCAACATTTTTTCTATTAGGGATAAAACCTGGAGCCATTTCAAATGCATAGGTCTCACCTGGTAAAATCTGACCTAGTGCAATGAATTCTTGACAAGGTTCTTTCGTCTTTAAACTCTGCTTTGGCGCATAGTAAATCAACCAGTCACCTGCTTGCATTTTATTTAGTGGGGCTGATTTGCCATGACATAATTGGCAAAAACCACCTGCTACGCCAAGTGTCACATGATCTTTAGAAGCAACTCCGATCCAATAATTCATACAATCCTTCTTTTCAGCCTTACAGCTGGATGGTTTCTCTACTAGACATGCCTAAAATCACGATGGCTTCTGTAAAGTGAATTTCGTATAATTCTAACATTTGACCTGCATTCTTGATATTTTCTTCATAGCTAGGAATCTTTTGAATCCATTGCTCTGCTACATCATATACACTCCTCTCACTCTTTTGGACTTTAGCGTAATGGACCCGGACATGGTTCGTATTTTTCGTTGGGATTGTAGTAAAGGCTACGTTGGGATTCTTTTGAAACTCGGTAATTTTTTCATTGCCTTTAAACGTGGAGAAAAATAAGCATTTTTTGCTTTTATCATAAAAGAAGCTAACAATCCTCACATTTGGTACTTCCTCAACGCTTGTTGCTAAGGCGATTTCTGTTTGTTCTGCCATTATTTCTTTAAATGCCGCTACAGTTTCCATAAATATTCTGCTCCTTTATTTTTAATTGTCTGACTGACAAGTTCATTCTAACAAACAAACCCTGACAACTGATTGTCAGGGTTTAAATAGCTTCTTTTATTTTTTAGTGGATCTTCTTCCACCTGCTTATAGTTTATTCAATTTCCACGTTACGATATCGCCATCTTTAAGAAAATATTCCACTGCACCTACATCTGGTTGTTTGCCATTTACATCATATAACCAATATTTACTAGCTGACGCATCTTGCTGATGTCCATCTATACCACTGACAAAATCTTTATCCATGTCTACTTTATAGTTGACTTCCATCACTGTTTGTAAAGATTCATCTTTTTTGACCTTCAATTCTTTTTTATCAAATTCTTTGTCATCTTCTTTTAAGATGATCGTGACACTTAACTTGTCAGCATCATCCTTCTTCGTTTCTTTCTGCTCCGCTTTTTGACCACAGGCACCCAGTAAAAAGATAGCACCCATCAATAGTATGGCTCTTACAAATTTTTTCATTTTATTTCCACCTTTGTTTTTCTATTTTATATCGTATTTAATTAAAATACGTTGAAGCTTGTTTTGAATTGATCGCAATAACAAACACGAGAAAAATGCATTTGAAACGCAATAAGAAACTGTATAAGGTAAAGCTGTCACTAGTAACGCCAAATATCTTTGCCATGAAAAATAGCGGTCAATCGAAAGGACTGTCCATACATCCATAAAAAATGAAAAGAAAAGCCCAGCTAAAATTCCGTAAATCACCAAAAAACAATAACTTTTGCCGATGAAGCTCTGAATCCAAGGCAAACCTGCAATCAAACCGATCAGTCCCCAAGAAAACATCTGGAAAGGTGTCCATGGTCCTTGCCCGAATAACATATTGGATGTCACGGCTGATAATGAACCAACAAGAAAACCTATTTCAGCTCCCATACAAATCCCAGAAATAATGATGATCGCAGTCATCGGTGTAATTGCCGGAATCATGTAGAATAGAAAGCGTCCCAAAACAGCAGTTGTTGTTAAAATCGCAATCAACACTACTTCTTTGATATTCAGCTGTCTTTTTTCATATCTGTAATAAATTGGGAGACAGGCTCCGATAACCAACAGCATTGAAATCACTTGATACTGCCCGACTTCAAATAGGATAAACGTTAATCCAACTAAGAATAGCAGCACTAGCATCACAATTATAGCTCGTTTGAACCCAATTTGCTTCATATGCTTCTTACACCCTTTTCCAGACATGCTTCGATGACTTGCTGGGTTGTCACTAAACGAGAAAATGTATCACGGGAAATTCTACTGGCAGCTGTTGTATAAAAAGTATGATTACTAAAAAATAAGGTTGGTTCTGCTGTTGTTAATAAGTTATTTTTGAAAAAAAGACCACAACGATCCGACAATTCTGCAGCAAAATCCAGATCATGAGTGACTACTAAAATTGTTTTTCCTTGCTTTGCCAATTTCTTCAATAACTCAATCAGTTGATTTTTGCCATAATTATCGATGCCTTTGGTAGGTTCATCTAGTAATAAGATTTTAGGATCCGTCAACAGTAACTTGCCTAGCGCAGCTCGCTGACATTCTCCACCACTTAAATCAAAAGGATGCTGAAGGACGCTTTCTTTGATCGCTAGCAATGAAGTGATCCTTTCAATACGTTTCGTTTGCTCTTGTCCTGCTATTCCCTTACTAAACAAATAACTTTGATAATCTTCTAAAACAGAGTCTTTGATAAACATCATTTGTGGCTCTTGCGGTAAATAACCAACCAGATGCTGATTTTTTTTGGCGGGTTGAGCGAACAACTGTAATTTCCCTCGATAGCAAGATTGAAGACCTGCGATCACTTTTAAAAGGGTAGTTTTTCCAGTTCCATTTCCACCAACTAAAGAGAAAATTTCCCCTTCTGCTATAGTTAGATCAACTCCTGCTAAAATATCCTTGCCGTTTTTCTCATAGCGAAACCAGCCATTTTTCAATTGAATACTATTTTTAACCGCATTTTGAAAGCTTTTTGATGGAGGGACTTGTTTAGTAACGTTAATAGAAAACTGATCTGGAAAATAGGTTGCTAAAAGTTTTTTGCCTTCGATGACTGTGATTGGACATGGCCCTTGAAAACCAGCCTCGTGGTAAATACGTACTGCACTTGGCAAGCTTAATAGAAAACGTTTGGACTCGAATTTTTGTGTTTTGATTTTGGTTGAAATTCGAGCAGGTGTATCAGTCAAAAGTAAACGTCCTTCCTCTAAGACAATCACTTGATCAGCAAATGGAAAAACACTTTCTAAACTGTGCTCAGCTAAAAGAATTGTGAGGCCCATTTCCCGATTTAAGCGGACTAAAATTTCGACAAAATTTTGTGCAGCAATTGGATCTAACTGAGTTATCGGTTCATCTAATAGTAAAATTTCTGGACGCATCACCAACACCGCTGCCAAATTTAGCAATTGTTTTTGCCCGCCGGATAAATCACTTATTTTGTACTCCATCAAGTCTTGGATGCCTAGGAAACTGACCATTTCGGCAATCCGACTTTTGATTTCAAATGGGGGAATTCCCAAGTTTTCTAATCCGAAAGCTAGCTCATGCCAAACACTATCCGTTACGATTTGATTTTCGGGATGTTGCATCACGTATCCGATTTTACTGGTAGAAAATAACTCAGGTAATTCGGATAATTTTTCATTATTAAAAAATAATTCGCCTGATTGAATCCCCGCAGGCGTTATTTGCGGTTTTAATAGTTTTAACAACGTTGATTTACCACTACCAGATGCACCACAGATCAGGATAAAAGCTCCTTTATCAAGCAATAATGACAGATCCTGTAAAACAGGTTTATGCCCGCCAGCGTATTGAAACGTTACATTTTTAATTTCAAGATAGCCCAAACGATCTCCTCCTTGATTCTCTTAAGCACAGGTATAAATGCGACTACTATAATCAGTAGATACTGTAAGCCTTGAATACGCCAGAATACAAAGAATGACTCACTATAAGGATAGAAGTTATAGTGATAGTCCCCTTTACTCAAAGCCAATAAAAACACACCGCTACAGCCAATCAAGAAAATTATTGCTATTGTATCTAGCTTACGCCATCGATAGGTGAGTCGACTGCTTCTTGTCGTTACACCATAGCCTCTTGCCTTCATTGAATCGGCTGTATCCATTCCATTTTCCAGAGCCCAAGAAAAAAGATTTCCGAACAAATCAAACCCATAAGCTACCTTCTCTTTAAAATTCCGATGTTGTGTACGTTGTACTGTTTTTTGGACCTGATTCAGTTCCTGATAATATTGTTTAAACAAAGGTATAAAACGAAAAATCATAGTCAAAATCATGGTTACTTTTGGTAGCCGCTTGCCAAAAAGATAAAAAAATTGCTCTGAATCAACGGTTGCTTGGAAAGCCTGAAAGAGATAAATTACTGAAGCAATCATCAATCCCATAAAAAATCCATAGGTAAATGCTTCTTTGGTGATTGGTTTATTCAAAAAGAAAAAAAGAATCGTTCCGCCTCGATGTACAAACAAAGGATTTGTTACTGTAAGCAGAAACACGAGTACCAACGGATGAAACAAGCCTTTCTTTTTCTTATTTAATAATTGGAATAGACGTAAACTCAAGCTTACCAGAAAGCAACTACTAATAATGATTGGATTAGTCGTGCTCATTATGATCAATAGCATCAATAGATAATAACTAGACGAAACCAATGGATGACTTGATTTAAAAAAATACTGATTCATCCCTAGTCTCCTTTCTCTGCTTTTATAAATAAAAATTAGTTACAGCAACAAAAAAAAAGCCGTCACTTTTAGAAAGTGTGCTGTTTGGATTAACGATTATAACAAAACGTATTACGCCAGATTTAGCGAACAGCTCTCTTTACAAAAAAATGTAGCGACAAAAAGCGCGCTGTAAAAATCGAGGAACTTGATTGGAATCAATGTTCAACTCACTTCTCATACTATTCATTGCTTTTTCATCATTGACATAATCATGCTCAGCTTCACGCAACACCATTGTTGCAATTATATAAATATATATAACTAAAGTCAATATACCAACTCTCAACCGATCGCTACGAACCGATAATCTTTCTAATCTAGTGTACCCAAAATCAAATTCAATAATGTTTTAACTATTTTTACTACTTTCCACCAAATCTAATGCATTTTTAGTTATAATAAAATAAACAGATCTTGATCAAAAAGAGGTGCCAAATGAAAACAGAACGATTACTAGCAATCATCATGATATTGCTAGAAAGAAAACAAGTCAGTGCTTCGCAATTAGCTGAAAGGTTAGAAGTCTCCGTTCGAACAATTTATCGCGACATTAATTCCCTAAGTGAAGCTGGCATCCCAGTGACTTCTTTCCCTGGAGTAAACGGTGGAATCCAAATTATGGAAAATTATAAAATAGATAAACAATTTTTCACGTCGGCGGATATCACGTTTTTGCTGATTGCTTTAGAAAGTTTATCCAACAATATCTCACCTATTCAAATAAACCAAACCTTCGAAAAAATAAAAACCTTAGTTCCTAGCCAATTTCTTGAAGAAATTGAATTTAAAACCAACCAAATCGTCATTGATTTAACACCATGGACCAATAACCATACCTTACAACCTTTTTTAGAGGTAGTAAAAGCTGGAATGGATCAACAACGTGTACTTTCTTTTGATTATGAGGACAATCAAGGAAGAAAAACACAAAGAACAGTGGAACCTTATCGTCTCGTTCTAAAGGAAATCAGCTGGTATTTACAAGCATATTGCTTAGAAAAAGCTGATTTTAGAACGTTTAAAATCTCTAGAATGAGTGAATTAACATTATCAGCATCACATTTTGATCCTCGAGAATTTAAAGCTAAACCACTAGGAAAAGAGCCATTCTATGGTAAAGAATTCACAACAATCACATTGAAAGTAACCCACAAAATCAAGGAACAGTTGCGCGATAAATTTGGACAACTTACCTTTTCCCATACGGATGATCCTGAAAAGGTGATCGTTGACTTTCCTTTTATGGAAGATGAGTTTGGCTATAATCTTCTTTTAGGTTTTGGCTATCAATGCGAGTGTATACAACCAAAACACGTGAGAACTGAGTTAAAACGACGTCTTACAGATATGTTAGCGATATATCAATAAAAAAGCACCTCGAACTGGATGAAACGCCGACCAGTTTGAGATGCTTTTTATATTATTTCTTTTTCTTACCGCCAAAAGCGTCCTTCATTTTATCAAAGAAGCCTTCTTCTTGCTGTTCACTTACGGTTTGACCGCCAGCTTTTGCAAAGGTACGCAACGCTTCTTTTTGTTCGTCATTCAAGTTTTTCGGTGTAATGATTTTGACTTTTACATGTTGATCGCCATTAGCACCACCACGCAAGCGTGGTGCACCTTTACCTCTTAAACGGAAGTTTGTTTCAGTTTGGGTACCAGCTGGGATTTTTAATTTTACATCCCCATGAACTGTTGGTACTTTGACCTCATCTCCAAGAGCTGCTTGAACAAAGCTTAATGGTAAATCATAATAGATTTCTGAACCTTCACGGTCAAAAATATTACTGTCCTCAACACTAAAGACAACATACAAATCACCATACGGTCCACCGTTCATGCCGGCTTCTCCTTGATTTGCTAAACGCATTTGTTGTCCATCTTCCACACCAGCTGGTACATTTACTTTGACTTTATGCGCTTTTTTCTCATGACCAGTGCCATGACAAGTTGGGCATGGTTCTTTGATTTCTTTTCCTGTTCCACGACAAACATCACAGGTTTGACGACTCATCACACGGCCAAGTGGTGTTTGACGTTCCACATTGATTGAACCAGATCCGTGACATTTATGACACGTTTCAGGATGCGTACCAGGTTTCGCTCCATTACCACCACAAGTTTCACAATTATCTTCACGATTATATTTGATTTCTTTTTCAACACCAAAAATCGCTTCTTCAAACTTCAAGTTGACTGTATATTGTAAGTCAGCCCCTTGTCTTGGTGCTGTCGGATCGACACTACGAGAACCGCCACCAAAGAATGAATCAAAAATATCTTCAAACCCACCAAAACCGCTGCTAGAGAATCCTCCTCCGCCAAAGCCGCCGAAACCACCAGCGCCTCCACCATAATTTGGATCAGTGCCCGCATGACCATATTGATCATAAGCCGCCTTTTTCTGAGGATCGCTCAACACTTCATAGGCTTCCGAAACTTCTTTGAATTTGTCTTCTGCATCTGCTTCTTTGTTGATATCTGGGTGATATTGTTTGGAAAGCTTACGGTAAGCTTTTTTTATTTCATCATCTGAAGCACCTTTGGCAAGGCCAAGTACTTCATAATAATCTCTTTTCGTAGCCATTAGTTCCCCTCCAACTATTATTCCATTTATTCTAAAATAGGATCGACGCCAATTTATTTGTAAAAAACATCGTTGTAATCATACCACAAATCCAGCAAAAGCAAAATAGCTTCACTACATTTATAGGTAAGATTCTCTACAAATAAAGATAGGCAAAGACCAAAGCGATGACTTTGGTCTTTGCCAGCTTGTTAACGATTATTTATCGTCGCCTTCTACTTCTTCAAAGTCAGCATCTACAACATCATCTGCTCCACCTTGTGCAGCTTCAGGGTTTTCTTGCGCTTGTTGTTGCGCTGCTTGTTCATAAAGTTTTACTGTTAAGCTTTGAACGATTTCGTTTAATGAATCACGTTTTTCTTTCATTTGTTCGATGTCATTCGCTTCAACAGCTGATTTTAATTCATCACGAGCATCTTCTGCTTTTTTCACTTCATCAGCATCTACTTTGCCTTCTAATTCTTTCAATGTTTTATCAACAGTGAATAACAAAGCATCCACATCGTTACGTAAGTCAACTTCTTCTTTACGTGCTTTATCTGCTTCAGCATTAGATTCAGCATCTTTCACCATACGTTCGATTTCATCATCTGATAAACCTGATGAAGATTTGATTGTGATTGTTTGTTCTTTTTGAGTACCTAAATCTTTCGCACGCACATTTACGATACCATTTTTATCGATATCAAAACTTACTTCGATTTGTGGTACACCACGAGGAGCAGCTGGAATATCTGTTAATTGGAAACGACCTAATGTTTTGTTATCTGCTGACATTGGACGTTCACCTTGTAATACGTGAATATCTACGGCTGGTTGGTTATCAGCGGCAGTTGAGAATACTTGTGATTTACTTGTTGGGATCGTTGTATTACGATCGATCAATTTAGTAAATACGCCACCCATTGTTTCGATACCTAATGATAATGGTGTTACGTCTAATAACACGACATCTTTCACATCACCAGTGATAACGCCACCTTGAATTGCAGCACCCATTGCAACGACTTCATCTGGGTTAACTGATTTATTTGGTTCTTTGTTCGTTTCTTTACGTACAGCTTCTACAACAGCTGGAATACGTGTAGATCCACCAACCAAGATTACTTCATCGATTTCAGATGGGTTCAAACCAGCATCTTTCAAGGCTTGACGTACAGGTGTTTTCGTACGTTCTACTAAGTCACTTGTTAATTCGTCAAATTTCGCACGAGTTAAGTTCATTTCTAAGTGTAATGGACCAGCGTCTCCTGCCGTGATAAATGGTAAGCTGATTTGTGTTGAAGTAACACCTGATAAATCTTTTTTCGCTTTTTCAGCAGCATCTTTCAAACGTTGTACAGCCATTTTATCTTTAGATAAATCAACACCGTTTTCTTTTTTGAATTCTGCTACCATGTAGTCGATGATTTTGTTATCAAAGTCATCTCCACCTAGTTCATTGTCACCAGCAGTTGATAATACGTCGAATACGCCATCGCCTAATTCAAGGATCGATACGTCAAATGTACCACCACCAAGGTCAAATACTAATACTTTTTCATCTTTATCTGTTTTATCTAAACCATAAGCTAAAGCTGCAGCTGTTGGTTCGTTAACGATACGTTCAACTTCTAAACCAGCGATTTTACCAGCGTCTTTTGTTGCTTGACGTTGTGCATCGTTGAAGTAAGCTGGAACTGTAATAACAGCTTTATCCACTTTTTCACCTAAATATTCTTCTGCGAAACCTTTTAGATATTGTAAGATCATTGCAGAAATTTCTTGTGGTGTATATGATTTTCCATCTACTTCTACTTTGAAGCCTGCTTCACCCATATGACGTTTAATTGAAGAAATCGTGTGTGGGTTTGTCACTGCTTGACGTTTTGCCACTTCACCGACTTGAATTTCGCCATTTTTAAATGACACTACTGAAGGAGTTGTACGGTTTCCTTCTGGATTTGCAATGATTTTTGCTTCTCCGCCTTCTAATACTGCAACTGCAGAGTTTGTTGTTCCTAAGTCAATACCAATAATTTTACTCATAATTAATGATCTCCTATCTTCAATTTAATTTTTTAATTTATAGTATACAAGCATTGTTTTATGTTGCTATTGAGCAACGATAACCATGCTTGCTCGTAAAACACGATCATGTAACTTATAGCCTTTTTGTAAGACTTCAACGATTGTGTCCGCAGGTGTTTCATCACTTGCTGGAATCGTTTGAACTGCTTGATGTAAATTAGGGTCAAAGACTTCACCCATCGTTGGGATTTCTTCGATTCCTTCTTCTTTCAAAGCAGCTTGTAAGCTTTCAAGAACCATTGAAATGCCTTTTTTCAAGCTTGCGCCTTGCTCATCATCGACTCCGATTGCCATCGCACGCTCTAGATTATCAAGCGAGGGCAATAATTTTTTACCTAAATCTTGTGATCGATAACGAACGAGCAATTCACGCTCGTTTTTGAAACGATTGCTCATATTGGCAATCTCAGCACGTGCTCTTAAAAACTTGTCTTCCATTTCTGATAAGTCAGCTTGAGCCGTTTCTAATTCTGTCATCTCAGCTTCTGTTTCAGAAACTCCAGAATCATCAATTGCTTCCGTATGTTCTTCTTGAATTTCTTCATTTGTTTCTTCTTTATTACTCACTCTGGCAACTTCCCTTCTCATTTCCGTAGAATTGGTAGAATTCTATATTTTCACTTAGTGTCTATTCGTCAAGAAAACGATAATAGGCTCCAAGTTTTGAAGCTAGTTCATCGCGGAATACATCCACTAAACCAAACATTTTAGAATATGGCATGCTTGTTGGACCTAGCAATGCGATCGTTCCTTTACCGTGACCTGCTACTTCATAAGTAGCGGTGATCATACTCATATTCGCTAACAAGTCATTGCCGATTTCTGAGCCGATTCGAATAGCGATCGACGAGTTATTTTCGTCTTCATTCGTTAATAAATGCGTGATAGCATCTGTATTTTGCATAAATGAATAAACGGATTTCAATTGATCCATATCTTGTTTTATACCAAAATCTAACACATTCATACGACCGCTGACGAAGACTTTTTCTTCAAATGCATGACCTAACATAGCATCGAATAAACTCATCATACCGTCAGGTGTTTGAAAATAACGATGTAAAATCATCGGAATCTCAGTTCGCAGGCGATGATAAACCGTTAATAATGGTTGCCCCACCAACTTGTCATTGATGATTTGCGTCATTTTTTCTAGATCTTGGCTGGAAACAGACGCTGGAATTGCGAATACTTGGCTTTCGACATTTCCTTTATCTGTCACAATGACCGCTATGATTTGTCGGTCATTTAAAGGAACGATCCGAAAACCTGTTAGTCTTCGTTCTTTTACCTCAGGACCTAAAGAAAACGCCGTATAGCTCGTCAAATTGGAAAGGATCTCCGCCGATTGTTCAATGATATCATTGATCTCGTGAAACTCTTTTCCAAAGGAGTGACGAATGGTTTCCAATTCATCATGCTGAACTTCCGTTGGATTTAGTAAATGATCCACATAATAGCGATAACCATCCATTGATGGAATTCTCCCTGAAGATGAATGAGTTTTTAACAGCAACCCATGCTCTTCCAGAGCCTTCATATCGTTACGGATTGTTGCGGAGCTTGACTTGATTCCTTCTTCCATCAGCTTCTTTGATCCTACAGGTGTTCCTGTGTTGGTGTATTCTTGGATGATAAGTCGCAAAATATTCTTTTGTCTTTCTGTTATCATAGTTACCACCCTTCATTAGCACTCATGTTATTCAAGTGCTAATACAATTATTAATATAGCAAGTTCTGCTAAAATTGTCAAGAGAAAAACACACTTTTTTAGCACTCTTTATCATCGAGTGCTAAATCAATAAAAAAGAACGAAAATAGAGTTTATACATCTCTACTTTCGTTCCCGTTATGATCACTTTTCCTTATCGATTAGAAAAGCTTCAAACACGTCATTTCCTACAAAAAGTCCTTGTTCAGTTAATTGGATATACTCTTTATCCTCTAGTAGCAATCCTTTTTGAATTAAATCAGGAATCGTTTCTTGGTAGACCTGATTCAAGGTCAACCCAAACTTCTCCTGAAATCTTGTCTTTGAAACGCCCATTTTTTTTCGTAGTCCTAAGAATAATTCTTCTTCCATTTGATTATTCAAGGTCAACACTTCAGTTTCCAAAGTTGGTAATTGATTTTTACGTAATGGTTTTAAATAATGCTGGATCGGTCCATGATTTTTATATCGAGTGTGACCTAAATAGCCACTAGCTCCAGCACCAAATCCATAATAATGATCATTGTTCCAGTAAACTAAGTTATGCTGACTTTCTTGTCCCTTTAAAGCAAAATTACTCACTTCATATTGATGCCGTCCTGCTTTCTCCATTGCAGTAATCGTCTCTTCAAACATTTGCGCTTCCACATCTTGATCTGGCAACTGTAAACGTCCTTGACGCACCCAGTTCATAAACATCGTCTTATTCTCCAAAATCAAAGAGTATAACGAGTAATGTGGTAAATCAAGCTCGATCGCTCGTTTCAAGGTATCTCTAAATCCTTCTAGTGTTTGACCAGGCAACGCATAAATCAAATCGATACTGACATTTAGGAAATCTTCTTTTTCTAAAAATTTCATTGTTTCATAAACATCTTCTGCTGTATGTTTGCGTCCAATTTTCTTCAACAATTGATTATCGAATGTTTGAACCCCCATTGATAAGCGATTTACACCATATTCTTTCATCACTTGTAGCTTTTCTTGCGTTAAATCACCTGGATTTGCTTCTATTGTAAATTCATTTTTAGCATCAATTGGTAGTAACTCACGGACACCTTTTAACAATACATCCAGTTGTTTTGCCGATAAAGAAGTTGGGGTTCCACCACCTATGTAAATTGTTTCGGTCGTTTTACTCGGATATTGCTCTTTGGTCAAGCGAATCTCTTTCAAAAGACTTTGAATATATTCATCGACTGGTTGCCCCTCTAAAAACACTTTATTAAAGTCGCAATAAAAACAGATATGTTCACAAAACGGGATATGTATGTAAGCTGAAATTTTTGTATTATCGTTTTTCAATTTCCTATTCCTCCAATTTAAAAGCCTTCTATCTTAAAGATTATTTATAGAAGACGTCTCTTATCTTAACATATCCCATCATAAAATGTTCTAATTTGATTCAATAAATTCTTATTCTCTTACTCAACTATTACTATTCTTGGATACAAATTAAAAATGACACCTTGCCTCCTCCATAAAGGTCAAAATGCCATTACATATCATAACGCTGCCGTGCTTTTTTCTATAGCAACTCTTGATATTTTCTCATATAAATTTTTTTTATCACTGTTACTAAAAGTAAATAGGCAATGATCGTTGGAATCAAATAAAAGAAGTAATTTCCAGGTAATGGTGCAAATCCAATACTCGCTCCAAGACGCGTGAAAGGTAAAACAGTCCCAACCAAAATCCCAATTGACGTAACTAACGTTAAAATGCCAGACGCCTTACTTTGAAGAAATGGAATTTTCGGTGTTCTTAAGATATGGAGCACCAAAATTTATGACCATAATGATTCAATAAACCAACCGGCATGGAAAATAGCTATAAATAGTAATTGTTCATCCGTTGTTAATGAGAAAAAGCCTCCGCCCAAAATTGCTGGACAAATAATAAAGTACATAAATAAATAGGTCACAATATCAAAAATCGAACTCGTTGGTCCAAACCATCTCATGAATGAACCAATCGATTTAGCTTCCCATTTTTTTGGTTTTTCTACATACCCTGCATCTGCATTATCCCAAGGAACAGGCATACAAGATGTGTATCATAAATCAAATTCAAAAAGAGTGATTGAATCGGTGCAACAGGTAAAAATAGTAAAAAGATACTTGCTGGAATAACTGAAAATACATTACCGAAATTTGAACTTACAGTCATTTTGACATACTTCATTGTATTGCTAAAAACTCTGCGACCGGAAATTATTCCTTTCTCTAAAACCATCAAGTCTTTCTGCAATAAAATAACATCTGCAGATTCTTTTGCAATATCAACTGCTGTATCGACAGAGATTCCAATATCTGACACCTTCATCGCTCTTGCATCGTTGTTTCCATCCCCCATAAAACCAACTGTTTGTTCATTTTTTTTCAAAGCTTTCACTATTTTTGTTTTTTGATCAGGTGTTACTTTTGTGAAAATGTTGTATTCATTCACCGTTTCTTCTAACTCCGTTTCAGATAGCTTTGCAAGAGCTGAACCATTGATCATTTTTTCTGAACCAAGACCAACCTCTTTACAGACTGAACGGGTAACTAACTTATTATCACCTGTTAAGATTTTCACAGAAACACCATTATTTTCTAGCACTTTAATAGCTGCTGCCGTTTCTTTAGGAGGGTCTAAAAATGCTAAATACCCTTGTAAGATCAATTCTTTTTCATCTTCAACTGAATAGTCATCTAATTGATTATTGACCTTTTTATCGGCAATCGCTAATACACGCAATCCATCTTCATTTAATTCGTTTACTGTTTTTAATACTTGCTTCTTTATTTGGGGCGTGATTGAAACAATCTCACCATGTTGGTTGATATGAGAACAAGCTTTCAGCATTTCTTCCACTGCTCCTTTGGTAATCAAAAAACTTTGATTGGATCTTCTATTTTTTACCACCACACTCATTCTTCTACGATTAAAATCAAATGGAATTTCATCAATTTTAAAGTAGTCTTCTTCATCAATAGATAACTCTTTTGACGTTGCTTCAATAATTGCTTTATCAATTAGATTGCGCAGGCCTGTTTAAAAGTAGCTATTTAAAAATGCTGAATGTAAGACTTCTCGATCTTCTTGACATGAAGTATTGTAATGATATTCTAAAATCACTTTATCTTGTGTTAGTGTACCCGTTTTATCTGTACATAAAATATCCATGGCGCCAAAGTTTTGAATAGCATTGATATTTTTCATGATCGTGCCTTCTTTTGCCATGTCTCTAGAGCCTTTAACTAAATTGGTCGTAACAATCATTGGCAACATTTCCGGTGTAAGACCAACCGCTGTTGCAATTGCAAACATTAAGGCCTCACTCCAATTACCTTTTGTGATGCCATTGATTAAAAAGACTGCAGTACTTAGAACGCCACTTTAATGCGTTAAATATTACTGCAATCAATCATAAAAAACTGCCGACCAGAGTAATGTCCATTTACTATCTAAAAAATAAGTATATGGGCCTCCACTTGAAGCAAGTCCTATCTTCTTTTGCTGATCCATCATTTTAGTGATTCTTATGACGCTTTAGGCGGCTAAAATTCGACTGTTCGCTTTGCTACATGAAATCAAAACGGCTTCCTACTAAATCAGCCAGCATTCATCAAAAGTAAAACAAAACTTTTGGTGAATGCTGGCTTTTGTCTCAATTTTTCCTGTTTTCACTTATAAGATCATCACATAAACAGCTTGATACAGAAGGATTTATCAAAATAGTTGTTTTAACATTTCCTTCAAACATTATAAACAATTGAATGAATCGTCCGTTACTTATTTATCCCTTGTTCTTTTTTGTAGTTGATTTCGACGTTTTTTCATCTCCTTGCTTCTTACTTGATTCTAAAGAACGACTACTTTTCTCCACTTGAGAGGATGACGTTTCATGATGATCTTTTTTCTCCAAATTTTTTCTGCATCCTACTAAAACTAGTGAACAAAGCACAACTGTTGCTCCTAAAATAATTTTTTTCATAGACTTTATCCTCCTAAAAGTTCGTAAGCAATTAATTTTTACTTGTTCTCAATTATGACAGAATAGAATAAATGAACCATCCTAAAATCGTTATGACACTATTCTTTTTTTACAAAAAAAGCTAAATAAACAGCCTATAAAAGTTACGCTGCCTATTTAGCTTATTGTTAAAATCTAGACTAAACTCTTTTATATAAAGTAGTCAGCTGTATCTTGTTCATCTTGTTTAAGCTGTACAATCAAACTCTCAGCTCCATCAAATTTAACTTGATCACGTAAATAATGATTCCAGCGAACAGTGACTTGCTCACCATAAATATCTTGATGGAAATTTAAGATATACACCTCTACTGTAAGATCGCGACCATCGCCAAACGTATCATTATGTCCGATCGACCCCATGCCAATATGCCAGCTCTCACCAATTTGAATCTTCACGGCATACACACCAATTCTAGGTAAACGCACAGTGCTTTTGACTTTGATGTTAGCAGTTGGAAATCCTAACAAACGACCTCTAGCATCCCCATGAACCACTGTTCCGTCAGTTTCATATACATAGCCTAATAATTCAGTGACTTCTTCCATTTTACCTTGTTCCATTAAATCTCGAATTAGTGTTGAACTGATTTTTTCACCATCTAGCTCTTCTTTACTTACAGTAGCAATTTCAAAGCGGCTTTTAGCATATCCTGGCAAATGAGCAACATCTGCGATATCTTTTGGTCCATAAGTATAATCAAAGCCAGAAACGGCAACTTTTGCATGTAAACCAACAATATATTGATCCACAAATTCTTGCGGTGCTAAATGAGCAAATGCTGATGTAAATTCGATCACATATAGAATATCTACTCCTTGCTTTTCCATCAATCGTTCTTTTTGTTCTAGACTATTTAAATATTTCATATTTTCAGGTAGAACTTTTTGGAAAACGATAGACGGATGTTGGTTAAACGTCATTACAGCTAACTTTAAGCCTTTTTCTTGTGCTAATTTTTTGCCTGTTTCAATTACTTTTTGATGTCCACGATGAACTCCGTCAAAAAAACCTAAGACCATAACAACTTCATCTGTCGGAATTTGGTCTGCGGTATATGGATGTCGGATTGGAATGATTTGCATGATAAAACTTCTTTCTATTAATTATTTCTTAGTACCTTGCTAGGTTTTAATATATTTTGTTTTGTTGGCTGCGCCATGTATAAACTCACAACTTGATCTTGATAAAATAGCGCGACTAAATCTTTTGGCATTTCATTTAGAGATAATTCAGTTGGAGTTAAACGAACCCCATTTTTAACTTTCTGATAAAGTTCAGCAGATAAATCGATTCGTTGGAAACGTTCAATTGCTGTTTCAATTGGCAATAGGGTTTCAGTAATTGCATTTTTCTCCATTATTTCTGCCACTTGGGCTAACGTCAAGCTTTGCTCAGCAGTCAAGCCACCGCTTGCTGTGCGCGTTAAATCTGACATATGTGCTGGAACACCTAAAACAAGCCCTGTATCTACAGATAACGTCCGAACATAAGTCCCTTTACCACAGACCACTTTAAAGCGCCAGCTTTGTGTTCCTTTTGCTTCGTCAAATTCAGGATCACTTGTTCGCTCAAAAGAATAAATCATTGCTTTTCTGACTGGGCGTTCGACTTCCTCGCCATTTCTAGCATACTCATAGAGACGTTTACCGTTGACTTTGACCGCTGAAAACATCGGTGGAATTTGCGTGATCTCACCTGTCATCGTTTGCATAGCAGCATCGATTTCTTCATTTGAGAAAGCTTTAGTAAGTGCAGCGCACTCAACTATTTCCCCACTGGCATCTTCCGTTGTTGTAGAAAAACCAAGAGTGATTTGTCCTTCATAAGTCTTGCCAGAATCAACCATATATTCAATCACTTTCGTCCCTTTGCCGATACAAATCGGTAAAACACCAGAAACATCTGGGTCAAGTGTACCGCCGTGACCAATTTTTTTTGTATGTAAAATTTTCCTTAGTTTAAAAACACAGTCATGACTGGTCATGCCCGCTTCTTTCCATAAAGGTAAAATACCGTCCATTGTTTTCCTCCATTAGATTATTAACTTATTTATTATAGCATAGAAGAGAAAGAAAATTCATTTTTTCAAAACCAGTTTTATTAGTTAGTACGTAGCAACAAAAAAACGTGAAGCAAAACAAATTACGTTGTTTTGCTTCACGCGACTATGTCAATATAATATGAACTCAATTCGATCGAATTGTTAAGCAGAATGACCGACAATTACGCCACCAGCATAGCCAAATCCAACACGTGTCATACCAGGATTAAGCTCCCAATCACGGTGCCCAGTTCCAGATGGAGAGGTCATGTTCGTCTCATTATACCAAGCCATAATAACTGAATTACCTGGAGCAAACATAAACGCAATAACTTCATCTCCTCTATTCCAGTGATCTGACGGTACTTGGAAATCTTGCATGATAGAAGCACGGCTGCTAGCTGCGGCCGCAAGTCCTGCATCCCAACTAACTGGACTCAATCCATGAGCCGCCCGTAAAGCGTTTAGAGCTTGAAACGTGGCGTCACCAGAAGTAACTGGTGGTAATACAGGTTCCTCAGGCTTTTCTGCAGGACCAGTGCTTTCTTGAGTGTTTGAGTTGTTTCCCCCATTGGTATTACCAGTTGATTCATTGGTTTCACCAGCATTAGAAGGTGCAGTCGGAGTTTCTGTTACAGTTTCACTTGGAGCCGTTGCTTTTTCTGTTGTAGTTGAAGTATCCGTTTTGGTTTCCTCCGTTTTAGCGGTCTCGACCTTTTTAACTTCTTTCTTTTTCGTTTCCTTTGCAAGCTGAGCTTTTAACGCTTCTTGCTGTTGTTTTAGCAACGCATTTTTTGAACTTTCAGCTCCGGAAGTTTCAGAATCAACCTCTGCTTTCAATACATTTAAATCGGCTTGTTTGGCAACCAAATTTGCTTGTTCTTGTTCAAGCTGATTTGCTGCTTCTTCGATAGCAGTTAAATTTGTTTGGATATTCGTTTTTTTCGTTTCAACAAGTTTTTTATCTTCTTTTTGCTGTTTTACTAAGTCATTATTCGCCGTTAAAATGGAAGAAATCGCTTGAACTCGGCCAACAGCATCTGAAATTGATTCTGAATTTAAGATCATATCCAGAATTTGAGTTCCTTGTCCGTTTACTTGAACGTTTCTACCTTGTTTTTGAATGGCTTCTGTTCGTTTGTTGATGCGGACATCTAATGCAGCAATATCTTTTTTCAGTTGTTCTGATTCATTTTTTAAAGCTGTTTTTTCTTTGCTCAATGAAATCCCTTCATCATAAATTGAAGAAATTTCCTCTTCTAATGCAGTGATTTGTGACGTCACACTTTTTTGTTTTTCTTTTAACGCTGAGATTTCTTTATCTTGTTGTTCTATTTTTTTATCAGTTGTTTCGGCTAATGAACTAATTGGTGCTAAGGTTCCCGCAACTGTCATCATGCTAACTAGTAATAATGATAATTTTTTATTTTTCACTATTAACCCTCCATTTTTTCAACAGTGTCTCTAATGAGATCTATACTTTTAAAATGATACCATAAATTCTATTTGTTTGGTCGCTAAAAGTATTACAATTTCTTTCAATATAGTTACAAAAAATAATTCTATTACAAAAAAGCCGAAAAAGCTAAATGGGCTCATTTAGCTTTTTCGACTTTTCTAGTAGGAAGATTCTCTATTCGCCTTGATTCAATTTACGAATCAATTCATCAATATGATTTCCATATTGCACAGATTCATCTTTTTCAAAAATCAGCTCAGGCGTTTTGTAGAGTGTTAAACGTTGACCTAATTCTTTGCGGATCAATCCTTTTGCTTTATCTAATCCTTGTTGCGCTTTTTGATGATCAGAAGCTAGATCAGATAACAAACTGTAATAGATCGTCGCTTGCTGTAGATCACCTGTTACACGAACATCAGTGATCGTAATGTCTTGCACACGTGGGTCTCTCACACGTTTTCTCAATATATCATTGATTTCACGCATGATTTCTTGACCTACTCGGCGGTCACGATAATTTGCCATACTGTTTCTCCTTCTCTCTATTTTTAATTGTTTTTTATTGTTTGATTTCTTCCATTACAAAGCCTTCAATGACATCATCCACTTTAAGATCGTTAAAGTTTTCAACCATTGCACCACATTCAAAGCCAAGTTTCACTTCTTTCGCATCGTCTTTGAAACGTTTCAAGCTAGATAATTTCCCTTCAAAGATCACGATTCCATCACGAATCACACGAACACCACTATCACGACGGATAGAGCCTTCCGTTACGTAACAACCGGCAATTGTCCCAACTTTAGAGACTTTGTAAAGCTCACGAACAGTCATTTGACCAGTAATTTTTTCCTTGAATTCAGGATCAAGCATCCCTTTCATTGCTGTTTCGATTTCTTCGATCGCTTTGTAGATGATGCGGTGTAGGCGAATATCCACTTCTTCTTGATCCGCTTGTTGTTTCGCTTGCGGTGTTGGGCGAACGTTAAAGCCAATGATGATTGCATTACTTGCTGCTGCAAGTGTGACATCACTTTCATTGATTGCACCAACGGCTGAGTGAACGATTTTCACACGAACGCCAGCAACTTCGATTTTTTGTAAACTAGCTGCTAATGCTTCAGCTGTCCCTTGTACATCCGCTTTGATGATGACATTAACATCTTTTAATTCGCCTTCTTTTAGGCTTTCAAATAAGTTGTCTAATGTTACACGATTATTTGATGAGCGTTGTTCAAGTTGAGCACGCTTGCCACGTTCTTCACCTGCTTGACGAGCTGTTTTTTCATCTTCAAAAACTACAAAACGATCACCCGCTTGCGGTACATCATTCAACCCAGTGATTTCAACTGGCGTTGCAGGTCCAACCGCTTTATCACGACGGCCGATATCATTTGTCATAACACGAACTCGTCCAAAAGTATTACCGACAACGATTGGGTCTCCAACTCTTAATGAACCTTGTTGAACAAGTAGCGTTGCAACAGGTCCCTTGCCTTTATCTAAACGAGCTTCGATCACTGTACCAATTGCACGTTGCGTTGGATCAGCTTTTAAATCTTCAACTTCAGCAATCAACAGAATATTTTCTAATAATTCATCGATATTTTGGTTAAATTTTGCTGAAATATTCACGAAGATCGTATCTCCGCCCCATTCTTCTGGAATCAAGCCATGTTCACTTAATTCTTGTTTCACATGATCAGGATTAGCACCTGGTTTATCGACTTTATTGACCGCTACGATAATAGGCACTTCTGCCGCTTTCGCATGGTTAATCGCTTCAACTGTTTGTGGCATTACACCATCATCTGCTGCAACGACTAAGATCGTAATATCTGTGATACCAGCTCCACGAGCACGCATGCTTGTAAACGCCGCATGTCCTGGTGTATCTAAGAAAGTAATTGGTTTACCATCGATATCGATTTGGTACGCACCAATATGTTGTGTGATACCACCAGCTTCACCTGAAGTTACGCGTGAATTACGTAAGGTATCAAGCAATGTTGTTTTACCGTGGTCAACGTGACCCATGATGGTTACAACAGGCGGGCGTGTTACAAGATTTTCTTCAACTAATGCTTCTGGTTCGAAGAATTTATCGATATCAGCTACATCAACTTGAACTTTTTCTTGTGGTTCCATACCATAATCTACTGCTAATAGTTCAATTGTTTCTTTGTCTAAAGATTGATTTTGATTGACCATTACGCCCATCATGAATAGCTTCTTGATGATCTCAGCTGGTTCACGGTGAATTTTCTTCGCGATATCCGCTACATTCATTCCTTCCGTATATTCTAATACATCTGGCAATTCACGGAATTTACGTGCTGGAACTGCTGGTTTTGTGGATTCTTGGTATTTGCCTTTTTTGCCTTTTTTGTTGAATCGGTTGCGGTTTTGATTGTTGTAGCCATTACGGTTACGATTTTGGCCGCCACCTCCACCGAAGCTATTGTTGCGGTTACCAGTGTTGGTATTATTACGATTTTGGTTTCCTTGAGCATTGCTGTTGCTTTGTCCTTGTTGCGGACGATTTTGTTGTCCAGTTTGTGCCGGACGGTTTTGTGTTGTATTTTGGTTCGTACGATTTTGGTTTGTATGTTGCGTGTTCCCTTGAGTCGGACGATTTTGTGTATTGTTATTGTTACGGTTTTGATTATTTTGTTGTCCTTGTTGTGTTGGACGATTTTGGTTGTTTTGTTGCGGGCGATTTTGTTGCCCTTGATTTGAACGGTTTTGAGTCATATTTTGGCTGCTTCCTTGCATGTTACGATTTTGGTTGTTGCGATTTTGATTATTTTGTTGTCCTTGTTGCGCTGGACGATTTTGATTATTTTGCTGTGGACGATTTTGTTGTCCATTTGCTTGTTGTGGTTGGTTTGGTCTATGTCCATTTTGGTTAGCTGGTTTTGGATTTGCTGGTTTTTTTTGCGGCTGATTTCCTTGTGTTACTTGTGGTTTTGCCGCAGGTTTTGGTTGCGTATTGGCAGGTTTAGTTCCTCCAAATGAGTTACGAAGTTTCGATTCGTCCTCAGAAGAAATTGCGCCCATGTGATTTTTCACATCCATACCTAAAGCATGTGCTTTTTCGACAACATCTTTACTCGATTGATTTATTTCTTTTGCTAATTCATAAATTCTTTTTTTCCCCATGCAATCACCTTCCTAACCTTTGATTAGTTCCTTGAATTTCTTCGCAAAGCCGGAATCATTGATACCAATCACCATGCGTGTTTTACCGATCGCATGACTTAACTCTGCTTGAAAAAATGATTCATCACAAGGAACATTGTAATAAGAACATTTGTCCTTGATTTTTTTTCTTGTATTATCACTAGCATCAGCGGCAACAAAAACAAATTTTGCTTTGTTGCTACGGATATCACCGATGGTCAATTCTTCACCAGTCACTAGTTTCCCAGCTCTCATAGCCAAACCTAATAAATTTAGTAGTTTCTCTTTATCCATTGCCGAACAACTCATTACGTGCTTTTTGATGTTCAACATAGTCTAATAATTCTTGGTAAAACGCATCTGTCAATGTCGTCTCTAGCACACGATCTAAAATGTGTTTGTCCCACGCTTGCTGAACCTCTTTCGGTTCAAGTGAAACGTAAGCGCCACGACCTGGCATCTTCCCAGTGGGATCAATCGCAACTTCACCTTCTTTAGAGCGTGTGATTCGAACTAATTCTTTTTTGGGTTTCATTTCACCTGAAACAACAGATTTACGCATCGGGATTTTTCTTTTTTTCATTTGCTTCCCTCCAAATGGTTAAGCTTGTTCTTCGTCTTCTGCTGTTTTTTCTTCAAACGCAATGTTTTCATATTCATCAGTAGTCATATCAGATGCCACGATTGCTTCATCGTGAGCTTCCTCTTCAGGAGTTTCTTGATTTACCGCAAGTTGTGCATAGTACTCTTCCATTTCAGATTCTGGTTTGATATCGATTTTAAAGCCAGTTAATTTAGCAGCTAAACGAGCATTTTGCCCTCTTTTACCGATAGCAAGTGATAACTGATAATCTGGAACGACAACTGTACAAGCTTTACTATTAGTTTGATCAAAAATAACATCTACTACTTGTGCTGGATTCAATGCATTACTGATGAACACTGCAGGGTCTTCGCTCCACTCAACGATATCCATGTTTTCGCCTTTTAATTCATTGACAATTGCTTGAACACGCTGTCCCTTTGGTCCCACACAAGTTCCAACAGGATCGATATTCGGATCAGTTGAACGAACGGAAACTTTTGAACGATCGCCGGCTTCACGTGCAATACTGACGATTTCTACAATTCCATCATACACTTCTGGGATTTCTTGTTCAAATAATCGCTTCAATAAATCTGGATGACTACGGCTAACAAAGACTTGCGGGCCTTTTGACGTATTTTCCACTCTTGAAACATAGACTTTGATACGATCATGTGGTTGATAAAATTCATTTGGCATTTGATCTTGTTTTGATAAAACAGCTTCAATTTTACCTAAGTTCACATAAATATAGCGACGGTCTTGTCTTTCAACGATTCCTTGCATGATATCATTTTCATATGCACTAAATTCATTGTAGATAATGTTTCTTTCCGCTTCACGAACGCGTTGTAAAATAACTTGTTTCGCTGTTTGTGCAGCAATCCGACCAAAATCCTTTGGTGTTACTTCAAAACGGATCTTATCGCCCATTTCGTAAGCTTTATTAACTTCCATCGCTTCTTTCAATGATACTTCTAATTGTGAATCAAATACTTCTTCCGTTACTTCTTTAACGGCGTAAACATGGATGTTGCCTTTTTTACTGTCAAATTCAACTTCAACATTTTGCGCTTGTCCATAATGTCTTTTATATGCGGAAACTAACGCTGCTTCCAATGCATCAATCACGATCTCTTTAGAAATACCTTTTTCAGCTTCTAATGCATCTAGTGCATTTAACATTTCTTTGCTCATTTTTTTATCATTTCCTCCTACTGTCTAAATGAAAGGTAAACGGAGCTGGTCAACTTGAACGCTGGACCTTGCTTCCTTTGATAGGCAAAAACCGGAAAGTTCTGCTTTATTTTTTCTTAATTAAAACTGAATTGCTAAACGAGCTTTTGCAATGTTTTTTCGTTCAAATGTATAGTCTTTGACTCTTGTTTTGATTTTGACTGTTAAGGTCAACTGATCTTTATCAACGGTTTTCAAGATACCTTCAAATTGCTTTTCACCATCAATTGTTTGATAAAGTGAAACATGGATAAATTCTCCAACTGCTTTTTCATAGTCGCTTTCTTTCTTCAACGGACGTTCAGCTCCCGGAGAGGACACTTCCAGAAAATATGCTTGCGGAATCGGATCAGGATCCATAGCGTCAAGTTTTTCGTCTAGTTGCTCACTAACAAGTGCGCAGTCTAAGATATCGATCCCGCCTTCTTTATCAATAAAGACACGGAGAAACCAGTCTCTTCCTTCCTTGACAAACTCTACTTCTACAAGTTCAAAATTTTGTTTTTCTAAGATCGGCGTGACTAACTCGGTAACAGTTTCCACAACACTACTCAAAATTTTCGCCTCCTTCGAGATTTATATAACGTACTAGTTTTTTAGAAAACCTAATTCATGCAGCTAGACAATCAGAAATGACATATAGCAACCTTTTATCACACTTCTCGCCTATGTTACTCCATTAAAAAGAGTGAGCAGAAATCCGCTCACTCAAACTAGTATCATTACTTATAATGTATTCTACCATAGATCTTCGGGAAACTCAAATATACGTTATTAAAACGCGATTAATCTCGATACATTTTTTACTTTTCACCAAAGAATCCTACTTCACTTTTTTATTCTTTTGCTTTACTATAGATAAGAAGATTCGAAAGGAGCACCACTATGTCCCAAACTCAGGTAATCAAAGTAACCAAAGATACAATAAAAAAAATGAACTCATTCTACGAGAAACATCGTTTAAATCGACACGTTCCTTACTCTGACTTTGTTGCCAAAGTTGGCAACACAACGATTACAGCCTATACTTCTGGCAAAATTGTCTTTCAAGGTCCAGATGCTGAGAAAATAGCTGCTAAATGGGGGCAGCCTACTCAAAGCAAACAGTCAGCTTCACCTTCCAAAAAAAGCAGTACACTTCCGGCAAATTTCAGTCAGCTTTCTGTTTTAGGGAGTGATGAAGTTGGTAATGGTAGTTATTTTGGACCGGTCACTGTTTGTGCGGCCTATGTCGATAAAACCATGGTGACAAAATTAAAAGCTCTTGGCGTAAGAGACTCAAAAGAGCTTACTGATCCTCAAATCGTTCAGTTATCATCTGTTATTAAAGAGTTGATTCCTTACAAACTTCTGATCGTAGAGCCAGAAAAATACAATCAAATCCAACCAAAATACAATGCAGTCCATATGAAAGTTGCCTTGCATAATCAGGCAATCCACTTACTCTTAAATGAGCTTGCACCGACGAAACCAGAAGCAATCTTGATCGATCAATTTACGCCAGAAGCAAACTACAAAAAATATGTACGAAATGAACAAAATCAAGTCAGTGAGAAGCTTTATTTTATCACTAAAGGGGAACAATACCATGTGGCGGTAGCAGCGGCCTCGATCATCAGTCGTGCGGCGTTTTTAGAGGAATTAGATAAAGAATCAAAAGAATTAGGCATGAAAATCCCATCAGGAGCTGGAGCAACTTCGGATAAAGTGGCCGCAAACGTTTTGGCTAAAGGTGGTATGGAATTATTAAGTAAATATGTAAAACTTCACTTTGCTAATACAGAAAAAGCCAAAAAAATTGCTGCCAAAAGATAAAAACAACCCAAGACAGACTAGAAATCTATCTTGGGTTGTTTTTATCTTATTTACGTTGTAGCTATGTCATTTATCATTTTAAGATTAAGAAAATATAAAGTTAGTCATTAAATAGCAACGAGCAATCAAGCAAACAAGAACAGCCAGATTCCCGTCAAATCAAAATACATGTTGCTCTTTACTTCTATACTTATAAAAAAATTAACCTTTACCCAATTGACTTCTCCTTAAATATTCACTATATTTAAGGCGATCTAAATAACTTGTTAGGTGAGGCTCCTATGAAAACACAGGCTACTGCTCAAAAATGTCGAAAGACAGGAATGGGTAGGACAGGAATTGTCGAATTAAGGCTTTTCACAAAGTAGCTAAAAGCTCTGCTTTTTACGTTTCATAGTGCTAAAACTCAACGATGAGAATGATGAGAAAGCTCTATTTGTGCTGAAATCAATCCCCCTTCGCTGAGTTATTTAAGCGAAGTTTTTTTGTTTTGATAAATAGTGACAGTGTATTCTATAGGTTTTGGGGGTGAAACTAGGTTGGAATAAAGGAAATTCGAGCAAGCTACTCTATTTTTCTTTATCAAGTAAGTAAGACACTTCATTGTTTACAGCAGAAAAAACTTTTTTAACGACATCTAAGTCGATTCCTAATGCACACTTTATTTGATGATCAATAAAATGATTAGCGAGGAATAAAAAATGAATCAACCAAAACGTTTATCCAAATTACATTATTTAGACTTTTACATCCTAACCCCATACTTTATTCTTTGTATTATCGGGATTTTAATGGTTTACAGTTCTAGCTCTTATCACTTATTAGACAGCAATCTTGGAACAGCTAGCAAAGCCATCAAACAAACAACTTACTTTCTTTTTAGTTTAATTTGTATGGCATTTGTTTATCGAATCAATTTAAATGTCTTTCGCAAGCCAAGTATTATCAGCCTTTTACTTGTATTGACCTTCTTAACGTTAGTGACCTTACCACTGATTGGTACTAGCGTTGGCGGCGCTAAACGTTGGATCAACTTAGGAGTGCTATTATTTCAACCCTCCGAGTTAGTTCCACTAATACTGATTCTTTATGTTGCAGCTCACCTTGCGAAAAATGATCGTTTAGTTCCCTTTTCATTCAAAAACCATCAGCGTTCACTATTGATTTGCTGCTTCTTCATGTTGCTAGTCGCACTTCAACCTAATATCGCCGGGGCATCCATGATTTTTATTTTGGTTTCAGTTTTGTTTTTATCAAGCGGTCTTTCTCCGTTGTTTATGTCACTTTCCCTACTTGGTTTTGTCGTAATAAAACGCTTGGGAACCGTCCTTTTGCTTTCCATTCCAACTGACTGGATGCCTGAAAAATTCAGTTATTTAGTTACTCGTTTTGAGGTCATGCAAAATCCTTTTATCGATCCAACGGGTAAAGGTTTTCAAACATCCAACGCTTACTACGCAATGCATAATGGCGGTTTCTGGGGACGTGGTCTTGGCAACAGCATTCAAAAAAAAGGCTATTTGCCCGCAGCAGATACAGACTTTATCTTTGCAATTTGTATTGAAGAGCTGGGATTAATTTTTTCTTTGGGGATTTTATTTTTAGTTTTCTTCATCGCCGCTCGCTTGTTCCTTTTAGCTATAAAATCAAAAAATCTTTATTATTCTTACCTTTATATTGGTTGTGGCACCTTGATTTGCCTTCAAGTTGCTGTAAATGTCGGTAGTCTTTTAGGCTATATTCCAATGACGGGACTGACTTTTCCTTTTATTAGTTATGGTGGATCTAGCTTGCTGATTCTGAGTACGACACTAGGCATTGCGTTAAACGCCCGAGGCTCAGAAATTCGAGAATGGGATCGCCAACGAGGAGAAAACGTATGAGAAAAACAATCGCTAAAACTAACGAACCCGTAAACTACGCCCTCCTCTTACCCGTTTTTCTTTTGATACTCATTGGTTTTGTTGCACAGTATGGCGCGTTCTATGCTGATCCGACTGTTGAATCTATTGCTCCATTATTGAAAAAGCAGCTTTTATGGACTATTTTAGGAATCGGGACAATGTTTGTTACGATGATTATCCCCATAAAATATTTATGGAAATTAACACCCATTTTTTATGGTTTATCGCTGTTTTTATCAGGATTGCTTATAAAATTTCATGACCCAGTTATGGCTGCTGCCACCGGAACCAAACGTTGGCTCAGATTGGGCCCAGTTTCGTTTCAACCATCAGAATTTATGAAGCTTGGCTATATTTTGATGTTAGCCTACATCGTGACAAGAAGAAGACAACATCCTGCAAGCTCCTCTAGTTTAAAAGAAGATTTTCGCTTACTGGGTGAATTATTTTTGGTTAGTTTGCCCGTTTTGGCTTTGATGTTTTATCAAAAAGATTTTGGAACTAGTTTAGTTTTTATATCCATTTTTCTCGGCATCGTGCTGGTTTCCGGCTGTTCTTGGAAAATTTTGAGTGTTGGCTTTGGTCTGATAGGAATACTTGGCGTCAGCGGTATTTTATTGGTGTTGACTGAAAGAGGGCAACGGATTCTTTCGTTCTTACATTTCAAACCGTACCAATTTAATCGAATTCACGCCTGGCTCAATCCTTTTGAATATGCGGATTCTATTTCATTTCAGCAAGCACGAGGTTTGACCGCTATTGGTTCAGGTGAGCTGTTCGGAAAAGGACTGACAAACTTGCAGATTTATGTACCTGTGCGAGAATCAGATATGATTTTCACTGTAATTGGGGAAGCTTTTGGTTTCGTCGGTACTTGTGTGTTGATTTTATTATTCTTCTATCTGATTTATCAGATGTTGATCTGTACATTACATGCAAAACGTGAATTTTATGCCTATATTACCACTGGTGTTATTATGTATTTTTTATTTCATATTCTTGAAAATATCGGTTCCAATATTGGTTTACTACCACTGACTGGGATTCCTTTACCTTTTATTAGTCAGGGGGGAACTGCTTATTTGGCTAATTTTATTGGGATTGGTTTGATTCTTTCGATGTATTATCAGAAAGAAAAAAATGAAATTGAGCCGTGATGACAATATAAAGAGCTGAAACGCTATACAGCATTTCAGCTCTTTATCTATAGAAACAAACGTGGACAATCATTTACTTCTGATTTATTTGTTTATTTTTCAATGTCTCAATCAATTCTCTTGCCTCTTTAAGGGTAGTTGCTCTGGGGTCAGTTGATGGATTGTCTTCCCGAATTGTATTGCCACTTTCATCTTGAACAACCGCTGCTGGTTCCCCATTGTCAGGTCCGCTAATAAAACTATAGCCATCATTCTCTTGAACTGCCAATACTTTAAACTCATTATCCTCAAACCCTGGTTCCCTTTTAAACAATTCGAAGTCGCCAGTTTTTTCTACTTGTTCTTTTATTTTTTGTAAAGTAAAATTACTTTCACTTTTATTGGTTGTTGGCTTTTCATCGGTAGTATTCTTTATTTTTTTGTATTCCATTGGCTTACTTAACCCTGTCATTTCAGGATTAGTGGTTCCTCGATTAAGAATAATCGTTCCGTCTGTTTTCAAATCGATCATGTAGGCCATTTCATCCTTTTTATTTTCAAATCTAAAATAGATGCTATTTTTTTCTACTTTTTTTTCAGTAAATTTTGTCACTGTCTCATCCTCGCCAGCATATTGAATCGTTATACCAGCATCATTCTGTTTGATCGTCACTTCGTCGCCTTTCCCTGCTTCATCTAAACATTCCCACAGTCCAACAAGAGAAGCATATTCCCTTTTGGAAGTACGTACTTGTTCTTGTTCAGAAGTAGTCATCCCAGTATTTGATGAATCCATAGAAGACGTATTCTTTTTATCCAAAGAACACCCTATTAGTGTAACTACTAATAATGTACTGGAGAAAATAATCATTTTTTTCATAGCTAAACCCCTTTTTTTAATATATCAAGTAATTCATAGACCCTTTTTTCTATTTGCAATCCTTTGCTTAAGTGAAATAATTTCAGCTCGCTCAGCTAAAGTACAGCCGTTTAATCCATAAGACATAGTAAGTGCTTGATAATGTATATTAGCATCTTTTCTGCTTGAATTAGATTTTCAAAATCGCTTTTCTAACTTAGATATTTTCTTATTCAGTTTAGCATATGCTAGGGAAAATATAAATATGAGAAAACGATTAAAGGTAATGACAACTATCTATGATTGCTTCTGGAAAGTTCTTTTTTAGAATAGTCGGTAAAATAAAAAGAGCTGAATCTACAAGATGCAGACTCAGCTCTTTATTAAACTCTATTCTTCTTCTTCCGCCATGAATGTATTGAAAACTTCTTCAATCATATCCCATTCAGCGTCTGTTTCGATTTGTTGTAATTCGCCTTCTGTTCCTTCGTTGTTTTCGATGTAAGCATAGGCTTGTAATTCAACATCTTCTTCTTCTGGAACACCTGCTGGGTAAAGAAGTACGTAATTTTTACCGAATTCTTCTTGTCCATCAACTGTTAAAAGGATTTCGTATAGTGTTTCGTTTCCTTGTTCATCAACTAACGTGATGTGCTCATGTCCTTCGTGGTCATGATCGTGGTTATGCTCTTCTGCCATTGTTATGCTCTCCTTTTATCTGACACTTGTTTTCTAACAAGTCGTTTAAATTTTATTGCCAGCGCCATCTAGATAATTTTGTAAAATCATGACAGCAGCTACTTTATCGATTACTTTTTTTCTTTTCGCTCGAGAAGTATTGGCTTGTTCAACTAACATACGTTCTGCCTGAACCGTTGTTAAACGCTCATCTTGATAGGTAACAGGGATTTGAAACAGCTCTTCGATCTTTTTTCCATAAGCCATTGAAGCTTCTGCTCTTGGTCCGATCGTATTGTTCATATTTTTTGGTAATCCCACCACAAAGCGAGTCACTTCATATTCTTTAACTAATTCTGCTAACCGTTCGAAGCCGAATTCTTCCTGCTCTTCATTGATCCGAATGATCTCAACACCTTGAGCTGTCCAGCCAAATGGATCACTAACAGCGATTCCTACAGTCTTTGACCCAACATCAAGTCCCATTACTCTCATCGAATAGTGATTCCGTGATCAGATAAGTAATATTTAACCAGCTCTTCCATGATCTCATCTCGTTCGTGACGACGAATCAAATTTCGAGCGTCTTGATAACGAGGAATGTAGGCCGGGTCTCCAGAAAGCAAATAGCCCACAATCTGATTGATCGGATTATATCCTTTTTCCTCTAGAGCCTTGTATACAGTAGCCAGAGTCTCACTTACTTCCTTCTTACGACTGTCATCAAAATCAAAACGTACAGTTTCATCTGTAAAACCCATTTATCTACACCTCACTTTTATTCTATTCATACAGTCTCATTCTACTAAAAACAAGGCAAAACTACAAACAAAACTTAACATTTTCTGCTATATATTAAAGATTTCCTTTAATTTTAACAGAATTGGATGATTATTCAGCAAATAAAAGTGTTTTTACTGTAATTTTAGGTAAAATAATCGCGGTTCTTTTCTAACGACTGTTTTTTTATTGTATACTATTTTAAAGTGCTAAAGATAAAATAAAGGAGTTTTCTCATGTTTCTCAATATCAGTATTGTAATCGTCATGTTATTAATCTGTCTATTTGGACTTTTATTGAAGCAATCGAAAAAACCAACTGGGGTTTTAGGTATTTTGATGATGCGACTTTGGAATGCCGTTTATCTGCCTTTAGTGAAGTGGACAATGAATCGCGTGGAGTTAGCCGATCATTCGATTATTTTGGACATCGGTGTAGGGAATGGTCGTTCAAGCGCATATCTGCTTAACCAAAATAAGGCATTAACTGTCACTGGAATTGATTTTTCTGAAGCTGCAATTTCTCAAGCAATCAAGAAATACTCGGGTGGAGCGATCCACTTTAAAACAATGGATGTTCACAAACTTGCATTTAGCTCCGAAACGTTCGATCTAGTCACCGCATTCCAAACACATTTTCACTGGGATGATTTAGACCAAGCTCTCCATGAAATCCATCGTGTTCTTAAAGTAGATGGAATGATCGTATTTGCTTGTGAGACAGCCAAAATCAGTTACTTTTTACCAGAGTTAAAAAAAAATGTCGATTTTCAAGCTTATATGTCAAGTTTAGGCTTTTCAATTGTTAATCACGAAACAACAGATCAATGGACTATGTTTAGTTTTAAAAAAAAATGATGCAAAACGAATCTATCGCTTTGCATCATTTCACTTTTATAAATTAGTCATCACTTTAACTAGCAAAGCCTTCTGGGCATGCAAACGGTTTGCGGCTTCTTGATAAATTGCAGAATGGGTTCCATCAATGATATCAGCTGCTACTTCTTCACCTCTATGAGCAGGTAAACAATGGAGAAATAAGTAATCTTTTTTCGCTTGAACAGCTAACCGATTATTAACTTGGAATGACTTAAAGATCGCTTCACGCTCTTTTTGTTCTGACTCATCCCCCATGCTTGCCCAAACATCTGTCACTAAAACATCAGCATTTTTAGCTGCTTGCTCTGGGTCTGTTAAAATCTCTATGTTACTACCGCTTAGCTGGGCATTTTTTTTAGCTAACGCTACATATTCTGCCTTGGGTTCATAGCCCTTAGGTGTTGCAATCGTCACATCCATCCCAACTAAGCTACCACCAATTAAAAATGAATGGGCCATATTATTCCCATCCCCTATATAAGTTAATTTAAGCCCTGCCAACTTGCCTTTTTGTTCGTAAATGGTTTGAAAGTCTGCTAAGATCTGACACGGATGATGATCGTCAGTCAAGCCATTGATTACTGGAACCGAGGCTTCTGCAGCAAGTTCGGCAACCATTTGATCTGAAAAAGTGCGAATCATGATCGCATCCACATAACTGGACATAACATTTGCCGTATCTTTGATCGGTTCCCCTCGGCCCATTTGCGTGCTTTTTGAATCTAGAATAATCGCTTGTCCGCCAAGTTGAATCATTCCTGATTCAAAAGAAACCCGCGTTCGAGTACTATTTTTTTCAAAGATCATCGCCAAAATCTTCCCTGCTAACACACCTCGGTAGGCTTCTGGCTTCGCTTTTATTGCCACAGCGAGTTCGATGATTGACAAAAATTCTGCTTTAGTCAACTCAGTTAAATTTAAAATACTTTTGCCGTACAATGAATTTATCATTTACTATTCTCCTTTTTCGATAGAGTTATTTATGAAGCTGAGTTATTGAACACGTTAGCGATTATGCTCAACCCTTGATCGATTTCTTCTTTTGTGATCGTTAATGGAGGCAGGAGACGCAACACAGTTTGACCTGCTTTTAATGCAAGTAAGCCTTCTGATTCTAATTGATCTAATACTTGTTTTAACGTATTTTGATTGACTAACTCAATACCGAACATTAGACCTTTCCCACGCACCGCTATAATCTGCTGATTTTTTTCGGCGATTTTCGTTAAACCAGAATATAATTGTGCTCCTTTTGTTTGAACTGACTGAAGAAAATCAGGCTGATTAATCCGCGTCACAACATGGCTTGCCACACTCATTGCTAACTTGTTACCACCGAAAGTGGAACCGTGACTACCCGGTCCAAAAAATTCTGCTAAGATAGTCTTACCTAGCATTGCACCGACAGGGATTCCATTACCCAGTCCTTTGGCTAAAGTAAAAATATCTGGTTCAATCTGATACTGCTCATAAGCATATAAAGTGCCTGTCCGACCAATTCCAGTTTGAATTTCATCAATGATCAATAAAGCGCCAAACTCATGACAAAGGGCCTGAACAGACTGAACCCATGACGCCTTTGCAGGTACGACGCCCCCTTCGCCTTGAATCAATTCCAACATAACAGCTGCTGTTTGCTGATTGATTTCTGCTTTTAAAGGCTCAAGCTCGTTAAAGGGTAAATAAACAAAATCAGGTACTAATGGTTCAAATCCAGCATGAATATTGGCTTGACCTGTTGCACTCATTGCACCATATGTTCGACCATGAAAAGAATTTGTAAAGGTTATGATCTTACTTCTGCCAGTTGCCTTGCGAGCTAGTTTGATTGCGGCTTCATTCGCCTCTGCCCCACTATTACAAAAGTAGCTGACATACTCTTTGTTGTTCGCTAATTGTTCAGCGGTCTGCTCTTGAAGCTGATTCTCATATAAGTTAGGCGTATGCCATAAAAGACTAGCTTGATTTTGCAAGACTTGATTCAACTCAGGATCATTATACCCCAAATTCATCACACCAATACCACTAGTAAAATCAAGATACTTTTTCCCAGAGCGATCAGTCAGTGTATTTTGAGCTCCTTTGATCAGCTCTAGCTCTTTTCTTTGATAATTTGGAAATAAGTAACTCATGCAAAAACCTCCTTTGACTTGATAATGGTCCCCGCATGTTGAAGTTGGTTTGTGATATGAACTTCCTTTACGCCGCCTTTGATAGCTGTGACCGCACTTTCTAATTTTGGCAACATCCCGCCTTTGATAATATTGGCTGTTTTTAATTTTGGGACGTCACTTGTGGTAATTTCCTTTAACCAGTGATTTTCTTTTTTCACACCGGGTACATCTGTTAATAAGTACAATTTTTCTGCCTGTAACTCTTCGGCTACTTTACAGGCGACATGATCAGCATTGATATTTAGCCATTCTCCTGTTTCTGTTAAACCTAAAGGAGCAATGATCGGAATATGTTTTGTCTCAAGTAAATGTTCTAACAATTCAGTATCTACTTGTGTGACCTCCCCAACCGCTCCTAATGTATTTTTATCTAGAAATGTTCCGGTAATGATTTGACCGCAAGAAGCATTTAAACCAACTACAGAAAATCCTTCTTGTTGAAAGTGTGTTGTGATCATCGGCTGAACTTGACCAATCAAAACCATTTGCGTAATCTTTAGCGTTTCTTCCGTTGTGATCCGTAACCCATCTTGGATCATCACCGGCACATTCAAACGCTGCATCATCTCAGAAATATAATGTCCGCCACCATGGACGATCACTATTTTTCTTCCTGTTTTTTGCCAATGTTCGACCTGTTCAAAAAATGATTTTGTTAAGTTATCACTGGCTACTCCACCCATTTTTATAACAATGACCTTCTTCATGCTTGTCGCTCCCTCTTTTTTTACTCGTGCATACTAGTTAAAATCAACCTTTTTATGGATAAATCGGCAAAAGATCTAAGCCGCAACGTTCATCAAACCCTGCAAAAATATTTAAATTCTGAATGGCTTGTCCGGCTGCCCCTTTTCCTAAATTATCAATCACCGTTACAATCGTGACCATCTTGGTTTGCGGATTATAGGCAAGACCAATATCACAATAATTTGAGCCGATCACTTGTCTTAGAACTGGATATTGGCCAACTGCTTGGATTCGTACAAAAGGGCTATTTTCAAAATGCGTGCCATACAAATCAACTAATTCCTCGTCAGAAATCGGTTCGTTCAATTTGGCATACGTGGTTAAAAATATTCCTCGCGTCACTGGAATCAAGGATGTTGAGAACTGGATTACTTCAAGTGTGGGAGCCCATTTCTTTAATTGCTGAACAATTTCAGGAATATGTTGGTGGCTATTCATTTTGTATATTGTCATATTGTCGTGGGCTTCAGAAAAATGAGTTATTTGCGATAATCCTTTACCCGCACCTGAAACGCCTGATTTTCCATCGATCACGATCGAATCTACATCAAGTTTATTTTCTTTCAATAAAGGCGCTAAAGATAATTCTGCTGCAGTCGCATAACAGCCTGGGTTAGCGATCCATTTTGCTTGAGGGTTCTCTCGATATTCTGCCAAACCATAATCAAATTTTTGCAGCAGATCTAGCGGTGCCGCAGATGAACCATACCAAGTCTCATAGGCATCCAGTTCTTTCAAACGAAAATCACCTGATAAATCGATCACTGGAAAATCTGCCTTAATAAACGGTAGAGCCAATTCCTTGGAAATACCTGATGGGGTTGCAAAAAAGACTAAATCACTTTTATTCATGATTTTTTCCGGATTGATTTCTTCTAAAGGTAAAGAAATAAGTTGTTTCAAATGTGGATTAATAGCCTCTAATGATTTTTTATTCATCGAATGACTATGGATAGAAATAACCTCGACAGCTGGATGCTGTCTAAGATAGCGCAATAGCTCTAACCCGCTATAACCTGTTACACCAATAATTGAGACCTTCATTTACTTCACTTCTTTTCCTTTTAGTTTTTTTAAGGGGTACTGTTTTTCATATTATAAGTTTTCTGATTATACAAGTCAATGGTTTTTTATTAATTTATTCAACCAAAATAAATAAATATACATTTGTGAAAATAAAAAAATCAGGAATAACGTGAAATTCGTCATCCTGATTTTTCTATTTATACAGAAAGGTAAATCACGATCGTCCCATCTGCTTTATAATGTTCAGCATCACTTTTGTAGGTCCGCTGCTTTTCTAAGGCTTCATCTTCCCAAATTTTCTGCCAAGCCCTTCCTACACCTTCTGGACTTGCAACCTCTACTGGGATTTCAACATAAGTTCCAGCTTGAATGATAGTCGTCTCTGGAAATTCAGCTTGCTCACTTCCAACTAACAAATCATAATCACCTTTAAAATTACTTTCATAGTTTGAATAAACTGCATAAAAATCTCCAACTAAATGCATCGCAGGTACCTTGTTCCACAACGCAATGATTTCATCTAAACGGTGATTATTTGTGCGGATTTTGTTGCCTTTAATTGTTTTTTCAGTTAATTGAACGGTCATTTTTATCACTCCATCTAATTTATAAAATGAGCATAACACAAGAAAGATGACAACTGTCTGTCATCATTTTTATCCATTTTTAAAAATAAAACTGTAACGTAATGATCCCAATCAAAATGAGCAGTCCTGGTAAATAATTGGAGACTCTAATTTTGGTGATTTCCATAATATTCAAGCTAATGCCCACAATCATTAACCCACCAATCGCACTAATTTCTCCCATCAATAAATCTAGCAGTTCTTTTGGAATATAACGCATCATAACACTTGCAAATAAGGCGATAATTCCTTGATACAAAAAAACAGGGACCGCAGAAAAAAGAACCCCTACGCCTAATGTAGCTGTCAGCATGATCGACATAAAACCATCCATCACAGCTTTTGTAAAAAGCGTTTGATGATTATTTGCTACACCACTTTCAATTGCACCAATAATTCCCATCGAACCAATTAAAAAGATCAACGAAGCAGTCACAAATCCATCAGCAAAATTACTTCCTGGTTTGGCAAAACGTTTTTCCAGTTTCAACCCAAACTCATTCATCTTATTTTCGATACCTAACGCTTCTCCTACCATTGCACCTATACACAAACTAATCAAAATCACGATAAATGAAGATGTTTTAAAGGCCATCTGAATACCTAAAACTAATACACCTAGACCGATTCCTTTCGTTACAGTATCTTTCATTTTCTCTGAGATATTTCGTAAAATAGCTCCTAATAAACTCCCAAATACAATCGCTAACCCATTGATCAAAGACCCCAATAAAATCATTTATTCATCCCCATCATCCTAATTTTTCATACTTTTTTCTATTATACGATAAGTAAGCTTAAAGTGATAATAAATTTTATTACGGATAGACAGTCGATCATTTGTGCAGAATGATTGATAAATATGGATCTTTTTACTGTTCCATGCTGTTTTTTCTAGTCACAATCAACTATACTAAGTTTAGATAAGATAGAACTTAAAAGTGAGGAAAATAAATGGCGACAATAGATACAGAAAAAGTCTTAGAAACTTGCTTACTGGCAGGAAAAATCATGCTGGAAAGCGATGCGGAAATGTATCGGGTTGAAGATACTATGAGTCGTATTGCATTAGCGTCAGGTGATTATCGCTTAGTCAGCTACGTTACTCAAACTGGGCTTTTCGTAGGATTAGACGGCACTTCTACAATTCGGATGGTTCAAATTTTAAATCGCTCGATCAATCTAGAAAAAGTCTCTACAATCAACCAACTATCAAGAGAATATGTAACAGGCGTTTTCACACTAGATGAACTTTTAGAAAAACTAAAAACCTTAGAGCAAGAACGAAAATTTTTCCCTTTATGGATGAGATTCGTCAGTGCAGCTGTAGTCAGTGGAACAATTATGATTTTGTTTGGCGGCGTTTGGGCTGATTTGTTTTTAACTTGTTTGATCGGAGGATTAGGCTATAGTCTTTATTACTTCAGCTTAAAAGTCTTAAGGATCAAATTTCTTTCAGAGTTTTTAGCAGCCTTTTTTATTGGCTGTGCGGCTCTTTTAAGCAGCCAAAGTGGATTAGGTGTTAATCAAGATATGATTATTATCGGCTGTGTTATGCCCCTTGTCCCAGGGGTTCAAATGACCAATGCCTTGCGAGATCTTTTAGCAGGTCATTATCTTTCCGGTGTTTCCAGAGGAACTGAAGCCATGATGACAGCCTCTATGATCGGATTCGCGATTGCCTTTGTCTTTCAATTATTTTACTAGAAACTTAATTTACGGAAATAGTCCCTCTTATTTTATAAGAATTCGGAGGTTTTGATATGATTCATTTACTGGTTCAGTTTTCATTTAGTTTTTTAGCATCAGCAGCCTATGCCATTATTACAAATGTTCCCAGACGCTCGCTGATTGCTTGTGGTTTATCAGGAGCATCGGGTTGGATGTTCTATTGGTTTTCTGTTCAATTAGGCGCTACTGCCGCTTTAGGTTCCTTACTCGGAGCATTGAGTGTGGCGGCTGTTAGTTTTGTCTGTTCACGGCTCCTCAAGCTACCTGTTACGATTTTCAATATTCCCGGAATGGTTCCTTTAGTGCCTGGTGGTCTTGCTTATCAGGCCGTCCGCAATTTAGTTATTGGCAACTACGAAACAGCTGCTTATTCTGCGGTACAAGCGGTTATGATCGCTGGGGCAATTGCATTAGGGTTAGTATTATCTGAGGTTTTGAATCATAATATCAGAAACTTTAGAGAAAAACGAGAGCTCGTAGGTTTAATTAGAAAAAAAGAAGAAAAATAACATTCGATAATAAAGCAGGAGGTGGCTTGATGAGTGCGTTAATTGTTCTTTCGTTATGATAAAACAGAAAGGATAAGAAGAATGATCACAAAAATAGAGAATTTAACTACGAATGAATTGGAAGAAATTTTAACGATTTGGCTAGCAGCAAATCAGGAGGCCCACCCTTTTATCCCAAGTGCTTATTGGCAAGACCATTTTGCTGAGGTAAAAGAAGCATTACCTTTAGCCGAGCTCTACGTCCATCGTGATAAGGATAAAATCACAGGTTTTGTAGGGATCAGTGAAACCTATATTGCCGGCATTTTTGTACAACATGACTATCGTAATCAAGGCATTGGCCAAAAGCTTTTGAATGAGTCTAAAAATGCTCATAGTACGCTAACCCTTTCAGTCTATGCTAAAAATCAACCGGCCTATAATTTTTATCTAAAGCACGACTTTCAATTGGTGAACGAACAACTAGATGATACGACAGGTGAGCTAGAATACCAGCTTATTTGGGAAAAATAGATAAGTTTGCAACAAAAGTCAGTTCTCTTTTTGTTAAACGCGCTGATCTCGAATAAACGGTAAAAGCAGAAGCAACAATAAGCCAACATTCACAAAAATTGGTAAAACAATTTTCATGAATGCTGGCTTATTTTTCTGTCCTAAACGTTTCTGGATCAACCTTAAAATGATCGATAAACATATTGATTTTTTGGTTTTTCAACTTGTTTGACTTTTGTAACATCTACAACAGGAATGTCTCGTTTAAAGGGGGCATAGTACCCAGAATGAATGGTTCCAGTCAATTCTACCCAGTCATTATTTTTAAAGGTCTGGCCTTCTGGCATATGAGTCAGTAACCCAAACACTCCAGAATCTGCAACGCAATGAATGATTCCAAATCGGAACACAAATACATCAGACTGCTCTTTTTTCGTCGAGTTAAATGCAAATCCTTTATAGCTAATTGTTTTTCCAATAAATTCACTTGGATAATTATAGATCAGTTCCATCACTTCTAAATAATTTTCTTCAGTTACAGTGACATGATCGTCTTTAATATACCTCGTTAGCGCTTGTTTCATTTGCTTATCATAATCTGTTTTATCAAAATAAATGCTCGTATCTGGTTTTAAATATTGTGTCTCAACATCTGGATCACCGACCGATTCTTTACTCAAGGGGAAATTAAAGCCTTTTGCTTCAACAATCGACGTATCCAAGCTAACTGTTGGAAATAAAAATCCGACTATTAAAGGTAACACCAGTAATATATAGGCAATCCCACGTTGATAAGGTTTATTTAAACCATGATCGTGTTCATCATGGTGGTGATGCTCATGCGGCTTTTGATCCGCTTCTTTATTCCATAAAATCAGCTGCACGATTGCGAGCACAAAAGAAAGCACCATCGATAAAATAGCTAAATAACGATAATGGACGTTTATATATTGATTCAATCTACCTGAAACTTGTAGATACATCATTAATGTAGTATAACCCACTAAAATCAAAAATCTGATCATCTTGCTTCCCTCCTCAAATCGCTAGTGCATACAGACTGACTAAGACTGTTACGATCCCAACAAATTTTAACATAAACGACGTTTTAAAATAGCGTTTCATCATCAACAGATTTTTGATATCCACCATTGGACCAAAAACCAAGAACCCGACAACTGGACCATTTCCAAATAAACTTAATAGAGAAGAACCAATAAACGCATCTGCTTCTGAACACAATGACAACGTAGCTGCTAACACAAGCATAACCAGAATCGCTAAAAGCTTCGTATGGCCTAACTGTAAAATCGCACCGGTTGGTAAATAAGTCTGCATAGCTGCCGCTAACAGAGAACCAAAAATCAAATAACGCCCTGTATCAAAAAATTCATCTATTCCGTGTGTCAACACCGACCAACACTTATGCCAAAAACCTTCTGTTTCATGATGATGCTCTGTTTCTTCTATCCTACAAGCCGCAATTTCTGTTTGTTGTAGAATCGGTTCCTTATTGATATAAGCCAACCAAACACCAACAACTAATGCTACCAGCATACTACCAAGAACCCGCCAAATCACAAATTTAAAGGAATTCCCAAAGGCGATATAGGTTGAAAAAAGCACAATTGGATTAATGATCGGTGCTGTGATCATAAACGCAAAAGCTGTATAAGTCGGCACATCTTTTTTCACAAACTGATGAACGATTGGTACAATACCACACTCACAAGAAGGAAAAAAGAACCCTAGTAGACTCCCAACAATGATCGATAAAAATTTATTTTTAGGTAATAACTTTTTAACTCTGTCTGGCGTTAAAAATACATATAAAGCGCCCGATATGACACAACCTAACATCACAAACGGTAAAGCTTCGATCACGATCGACAAAAAAATAGTACCCATTTGTAAAACTGAATGAGGTAAAAACTGAAACATCAAATTCCTCCTAAATTTAAAAGCGAAGCAAGCTCGTCCAGCCTTGACAGAAAAATAGGAAAAATTGACTGTGACGCTTTTTGTCACATTCTATTTTTATCTTTTTTCCGAAAGGCTAGCTCGCGTAGCTAGATAATATATGGTAACAACGTTCCACTTCGTTTCACCTTGTACTTTTCAACATCAGTTCATTTTATTCACTGTGTTTCAAAGCAAAAGCGAAGCGAGCTCGTCCAGCCTTGCCTGAAAAACAGCCACCACTGCATCTTTCATAATGGATTTTTCACATTCAAAAATATAGTTAACTATACTGCAGCCATTTAAAAAAAACAAGCCAAGATCGAGTTTATTAAAACATCTATAATAACTTTACTAAATAATAGAAAAGGGAAAACAAAATCAAAAAGCGATTTTGTCTTCCCTACCGTGTATCAGATTGCAAACATTTCTGAAGCTGACTCAGGATCAGTATCATAAACATTAAAATCAAAATTCACACCTAGACCCTTTTCAGCTAAAATCGACTCCATTGCCATTCTAGCATGTTCTTTCGTATTGTTTTCTTTACTTAAATGGCCTAAATAAATTCGTTTCGTTCGGTCTCCGATCACTTCAGCCATTGTTAAGGCGCCATCATCATTTGATAAATGACCTTTATCACCAAGTATTCGTTGTTTTAAACTCCAAGGATAAGGACCCATCCGTAAGATTTCTAATTCATGATTGCTTTCGATCAAATAAGCATCAGCATCTTTGATCGTCCCACGAATATGATCACTACAGTAACCCGTATCCGTCAACATTACAAATGAACGATTATCTTTATAGAAACGATAAAACTGTGGCGCAGCTGCATCATGAGAAACACCAAAACTTTCAATATCCATGTCGCCAAATGTTACTACTTTCCCCATATCAAAGATATGTTTTTGCTCAAGTGCCACATTACCGATTAATGGATCCATGGCTGCCCATGTTTTTTCATTTGCATAAACATCTAATTTATATTTTCTAGCCAGTACACCAACACCATGAATATGATCCCGATGCTCATGCGTCACTAAAATAGCATCTAAGTCTTCTGGTTTACGATCCACTTCTGCCAATAAGGAAGTGATTTTTTTCCCACTTAGTCCTGCATCTATAAGTAGCTTCTTATTCTCTGTTTCAATAAAAAGGGAATTACCGGTACTGCCGCTGGCAAGAATGCTGATGTTAAATGCTTTTTCTTGACTCATTTTTCTATTCGCTTCCCTTCATTAGTCTACAGCTACCTATTATACAACCATCCTTACTGATTTTCCACCTTTGGGACTATATTATTCGTGATGATCGTATTGCTCATAGCATTTACTTGTTCGATCTGCAAATTACTACCGCTAGCTTTGATTCCGATGAACCAGACTGGTACATAAACATTTTTCTCACGAATTTTATAAATTCTCGTGTAAGCTAACTTCATAAACGTGATCTTAGCATTACTTGGAATCTTGTTATTGATATACAGCGTTTCAATAGCATCACGTTCAGAGGATAAATCAGTCTTATCACGTAATTCCTCGATCCCTTGAATATGGGTTTGAGTATATTTGTAAATTTTGTGGATGTTGTCCGATTCATCTGATTTTTCTAATTTTAATGAAATCTGAGCAGTGTCATCTTTAAATGGAATATTCTTATAACTTTGAGAAACAACTATCTCTGGGAATTCTCCATCTAAATTAGAGAAATCAGACAAATAGCGATACTGGTTTCCAAATAAAACACTGTCCTTATCATTCAAAAACGCTTCTAATGATTTTTCGACATTTTTTTCATCAATAAAGTAACTCGTCTGAGCATAATTCATCTGAGGATAAACAGTCAATGAATTATCCAACAGTTCGATCCCGTTTTTAAAAAAATTACGATCTCTTGTATCACGTTCTTTTTGAATTTCATCGTAGAAATTGGTTTGTTCTCCACTTAGATAATAGCCTTCCTTTTTCTCTCCTGAAAGTGTACCTTTATAGGTAATACCATCTTTACCAAGTCGCTTTTCGATGCTATCCGTTTGATCAGAGAAAGAAACATTGTTTTCTTCCTTTAACCCTTCTTGATAGATACCAAAAAGAAACATGTTCAACCCCAAGAAAGCTAAGAAAAAAATCCATTCGATTCGTTTGAAGTCCATTATTCCACCTCCAACTTCGCTAGATATTCCAGTAATTCTCGTTCTGGATACCACTTATCTTCGTAGCGAATATACCATTCTGGAGTCAGATCAACCACTTGGGTTACTTCTTCGATTTTATGCCAAGTATATCCAATCACCATCGAACTGATTTTTGACTGATCGGCGCCGTTGACAGTTAGTTGTTCTAATAAATTTTCAGTACCCTTTAAATCCACTTCTTCTTCTGAAGGAATCGGCACTTGGATCGTATCCACACTTGTTTCGATAACGACACTTGATTTTTCTGCTTGATCGTTACCGATCGTAATGCGAACCTGTCCTTTGTCATTTTCACTGAAAACTGGAAAACCTTCTACAAATGTTCGATAACTGATCTCAGCATTAGTCCGATCAAAATAACGAATATTCCCCATATTTGTTCCAAGTTTTTTGATATACTTGAAACTGTCAGAATAAATATTATCCTGCGCCGTTCGGGCTTCGATATCTCCGTTAAAATGAATCGTGCCGAGTTTTTCATCTGCTGTCAAACGTTCACTGCCGCTTGTATAAGATAAGTCTTGACTATCTTCATTTGTCTGGATATCTTCAGCATTAGAGAAAAAAGCATTGCGAAACTTAGTAACAGGTTGGGAAGCCAAAATATAACTGTATTTTTTCATCTTTAAGTCTTCTGACAAATAATAATGTTTGCCAGAAACTACTTGCTGTTCTGAAATTGGGTTATATTGTACCCCGACTTTATTCATCAAATTTTGAACCTTCTCACTATTAATAGTGATCGGTGCTTCATAAACGTCTTTACGATTAAAATCTAGGAAGCGAATCTTATTTTGAGTTAAGTCCACTTGAATGCAAGTAAAGTAAATTTCATCCACTCCGATATCCGTCAATTTAAGGTCTAAATTATAGACCGAAATATATTCGTTTAACAAAAAAGCTCCTTCATAAAGCAGTTCAAAGCCCTGATCCATTGATAAATAACTTTCAAATTGATCTGAATCCCCACTGACCGTTTGGGTTAGCTTTCCAAAAGAACTATGTTTGATTTCATTTTGAATGTTGGTAATTAAATTTTCACTATTATTCATTTCTGATTTTCCATTTTGCATACGAACCAAACGTAAGGGTAAAAATACATCAGTATCTATTCGTTCATTGATTACGGTTGTAGCAACTTGTGAGTCATTTTTATCTGGTGCTTCTTTTTTCGAAGAGCTGACCCAAATGGTGAATGAAAAATACAAACTGAGCAATACTAAAAAAATTAAACCGATCCTCACAATTTTTTCTGCTATTTTCATTCCCACCAATCCTCCTCATAAGGTTCATAAGGTAAGGATATATAAAAGGTAGATCCTTGACCTTCCTGACTTTCAACCCAAATCGCACCATTATGTGCTTTGACTACTTCTCTTGAAATAGCCAGACCAAGACCTGTTCCACCCTGTTCTCTGGCACGCGCTTTATCCACACGATAAAAACGTTCAAAGACTTTATGGACATCTTTTTTTGGGATACCTAGTCCTTGATCCGTTACGCTAAACACAACATTGTTATGGGTTTCAAGTAAGCGACACGTAATTGCGCCTCCATCTGGCGAATATTTGATAGCATTATTTAAGATATTATCCAAAACTTGGATTATTTTGTCTGTATCTAGTTCAACCCATAGGTCACGTTTGGTAAATTCACGATGAATCGTGTAATTTTTCTCATTTGCTTCCACCATCATATCAAAACGGTCCAAAACAAAATTGATCAGCTCATTGAAATTCACATACTCTAACTGCAACTCACCATTGCCAGAATCCATTCGTGATAAATTCAGTAGATCATTGATCATTCGGATCATTCGGTCCGTTTCTTCCAATGTCACTTTTAAGAAATTAGGCGCAATCTCAGGATTTTCCCATGCCCCTTCACTCAATGCTTCAATATAGCTGCGCATACTTGTCAACGGTGTCCTTAGTTCATGAGAAACATTAGACACAAACTCTCGGCGTTCACGTTCGTTTTTCTCTTGTTCTGTTACATCATGTAGCACACAAACCAATCCAGTAATAAAACCAGACTCTCTACGGATCATCGCAAAATCTACTCGAATAATCATTTGATCTTCTTCCATTGAAGATAACGAGCGGTCGATCAAGATCTCTTCTGGCTCTTCCAATAATTTTCGCAAAGTGTAGTCTGTTTCTATATCTAATAGTTCTAGCAAAGAAGAACCAATAACATCTTCGTCTTTTACATTTAGTAAAGAAAGTGCCATTTCATTGATCGTAATGACTTTTCCTCGTCTATCTGTTGCGATAACCCCATCCGTCATATGGGCTAACACACTATCTAAACGATTCCGCTCTGCTTCCATCGTTTCTTGTGCTTCTTCGATTCGCTCGGAAAGTTGATTGAAGGTTTCAGCCAATTGTCCCAATTCATCTTTTCCATAGACTTTGACTTTCCCCGTATAGTCACCCTTAGCAATCCGCAAAGCTTGCTCCCTCATTTCACCGATTGGTTGAGTGATTGATCGTGCAATCAATAGTGTAACAATGATTGAAATTGCACCCGCAATAACTGAAGCTGTAAAAAAGATTCGGGCAGTATCTGTGATTTCCTTATATTTTCCTTCGGTATTACTTTTAACATAAAGAACCCCGAGGACTGTATCGCCAGTCGGGGATTGGATAGGCTGAACATTGATGTATACACGTTTATCATTATCCATTGCTGAATATTTTTTTGCACTGAAATCATTCAAGTCACGGTAATCATTTTTCTTTCCAACGATTCCTTGCTGATTCAGATCACTGGTTGCTCTGACGATTCCTTTGTCATCAACAACACGAGCTTCAATCGTATCAGAGGCAGAAAAATCACTCAATATTTTTTTCAGATTCGCATCGATTTCTGTTCGATCACGATCTTTTTCACCTAACTTAGCACTCAAAGTACTTGTTAATTGGGTCACTTGAGAGTCAACATTCTTCTTATAGTCTCTGATTGTTGTTGACTCTAACTCTCGAATAAAATAACCACCGATAATTTGAATCGCAATCAATAACAGTAAAATAAACGATAGCGCAATCTTAAAGTTTACCGATTGAAAAAAGTGAACTTTTTTCTTCATATATCATTACTCCTGTTCAGGGTTTCGTAGATAATACCCAACCCCACGACGTGTTACTAAGTAAGTTGGGTGGCTTGGGCTGTCTTCGATCTTTTCTCTCAAACGACGAACAGTCACATCTACGGTACGAACGTCTCCAAAATAATCATAGCCCCAAACAGTTTGCAGTAAATGTTCTCGGGTCATCACTTGTCCGATATGTTTCGCTAAATAATAAAGTAATTCAAACTCACGATGTGTCAGTTCAATTTTACCACCACGTTTTGAGACCATATAAGCATCTGGATGGATCGTTAAATCGCCAATCGTTAATTCTGATTGTGTCGTTGATTCTGCTTCTTTAGCACTAGATGCGCCACGACGTAAGTTAGCTTTCACACGGGCTACTAGTTCACGATTTGAAAATGGTTTTGTTACGTAGTCATCCGCACCTAGCTCTAATCCTAACACTTTATCGATTTCAGAATCTTTAGCAGTCACCATAATAATGGGCATATCATAGGTCTTACGCACTTCTCTAGCAACTTCCAAACCGTCCATTTTCGGTAGCATCAAATCAAGAATGATTAAATCTGGTTCCACTTCCTTAACCTTCTCAACAGCTTCTTCACCATCATACGCTGTAAAAACTTCGTATCCTTCTTTTGTAAGATTGTATTTCACTATTTCTGAAATCGGCTTTTCATCATCTACAACTAATATTTTTTTCATATAAGAGACACCTCTTTTTTCTTTCATCATTAGATTCGTTAATCATATTCTCTCCCATTATACCTTATTTTGTCCACTGTTTCATCTTTGATATAAAGAGACCTTGCTCTTTCTCATCTATATCTTGCAAAAACACTGAGTTTCTGACTATAATTGAGTATAAGATGTTTAAAGGAAGCGATAAAATGAAACCACCACGATTACAAGCTGGCGATGAGATTCGAGTCATTGCTCCATCTAGCAGTTTTTCACATTTAACTGACTTTGGTATTCAAGCAGCCACTGAAAAATTAAATGCCTTGGGCTTTACGGTAACCTTTTCTGAACACACAACCGAACGAGACTCTCTTGGTTCATCTTCGATCATGAGTCGGGTAAAAGACCTCCATGAAGCATTTTCAGATGATAACGTCAAAGGAATACTTACAGCGATCGGCGGATTCAATAGTAATGAATTACTGCCGTATTTGGATTTTGAATTAATCAAACGTCATCCAAAAGTTTTTTGTGGGTATAGCGACATCACAGCCTTATGTAATGCGATTACTACTAAAACCAAGCTGTTGACTTATGTAGGCCCTCATTTTTCCAGTTTTCAAATGGAGGAACTTCAGCCTTATCAGACGTTAGCTTTTTTACAGGCAACGGCGACAGAAGATGCCTTTGAAGTATCTGCTTCTAAAACCTGGAGTCAAGACGAATGGTATCTAGCTGAACCACAACGGGTCTTACATGCCAATGAATGGAAAATTTATAGTCACTCAAAGCCTGTCACTGGGACTTGCTATGGTGGTAATCTTGGTACGTTCCAATTACTTTTTGGAACACGCTTCTTGCCTGAACTTGAACGTTCAATTTTATTTATCGAAAGTGCTGAGGAAGATGACTATCATGATTTTGCTCGTGGTTTAGCCGCTTTACTTCAAGTTGTCAAACATCCGCAAGCGCTACTCATTGGTCGTTTTCCTCAAGAAACTGAAATGACGGAAGAACGTCTTTTGACCATTTTGGCAAAGTATCCGCTATTACGAGAAATACCTGTAATTTACGATATGAATTTTGGTCATACACAACCGATTTTTACAATTCCAATTGGAGATAACGCTACAGTTGATACTAAACAGCAAAAAATCACCTTTTTTTAAATAAAAAGCCCCAATGATGCTTTCACTAGACGTGTTGTGCACATTGGGGTTATTTAGTATACTCTTTTTCCATTTGATCATATAAGGCAAGTTTATCATCTAATAATTGTAGGTGACTTTTTGTTTTTTCAAATTCAGCTAGAATTTTTACTCGATGGTTTAATAGTAATTCTTTTCGCTCAGAAATCGTTGAATCACCGATTTTTCTTAACTCAGTGTATTTTTTGATTTCTCTTAACTCAATGCCTGTATTTTTTAATTTTATCACAAAACTTGCCCACTCAATATCTTGATCACCATACATCCGATAATTATGCTGATCTCTAGATGGTTCGATCAGCCCTTCCTTTTCATAATACCGTAATGTATATTCACTTATGCCAATTTTTTTTGAAAATTCACTGATTGTATACATTTTTTCACTCCTTATTTAGTTTATGCTTGCTATAGAGCCTACTCTAATCCTTATACTTTGATTGTACCACCAAAATAAATTATTAGGAGGAAAAATTTATGAAGTATACAGTGATCACAGGAGCTAGTTCTGGAATAGGTTTGGAAGCGGCAAAAGCGTTTAGCAAACTAGGCAAGAATTTGATTTTGATTGCTCGAAGAAAAGAGCGGCTTGATCAATTAAAACAAGCAATTGTATCAGAATTTCCTGATTTAGAGGTCATAGTCAAAGTAGCAGATTTATCACAAAGAGAATCTGTTCTGACCTTATATGCTGATTTAAAAAAGTATGCTATCGAGACTTGGATTAATAATGCCGGCTTAGGTTATTATCATACCGTAGCAAAGCAAGATTTAGATAAAGTAGGCCAAATGTTACAGCTGAACGTTGAAGCATTGACGTTACTTTCTACGCTATATGTTACAGACTACGAAAATGTAGAAAATACCCAATTGATTAATCTTTCATCTGCTGGCGGGTATAAAAATGTTCCGAATGCTGTCACTTATTGCGCAACTAAATTTTATGTCAGTGCTTTTACCGAAGGACTTGCTTTAGAGTTACAAGCAAAAGACGCTCTTTTGAAAGCGAAAGTCTTAGCACCAGCAGCGACAGAAACTGAATTCGCACAAATAGCAAATGGTTCGCAGTCTTATGACTACACTGAAGCTTTTTCAACCTTCCATACCGCAAAAGAGATGGCTCATTTTCTGATTGAACTTTATCTTAGTCCCAAAGTAGTTGGTCATGTTGATAGAGATACCTTTACCTTCACTTTATCTGATCCTTTATTCGATCATTACCAAACAGGCATGAAAAATATGTAAAAGCTAAAAAAACACTTACCTGACAATTTTTTTATCAGGCAAGTGTTTTTAGACTACTTTTAGTCTTCAGTATCAAGTAAGTATTTGCCGACTAAAGCTGCAAGTAGACCACCAATTAGCGGAGCTACAATAAATACCCAAACTTGAGATAATGCTTCACCGCCAACAAAAATCGCTGGTGCTAAACTTCTGGCTGGGTTAACAGATGTACCAGTTAGTGGAATACCAACTAAGTGAATCATTGTTAACGTCAAACCAATGACAATGCCTGCAAGTTTCGCATTGCCTTTTTTAGCACTCGTTACAGTCATGATAACTAAAACAAAAATAAAGGTTAAAATAATTTCTACCGTTAAAGCACCAAAAGCACTTAAGTCACCAAAAGCATTTTGGCCTAAGTTTGTTGTCTCTTTGCCAGAAGCGTTTAAAATTGTTAACAAAGCAAATGACGCGATCAAACCACCAACGATTTGTCCCACGATATAATAAAGTAAGTCCATTGTTGAAATTCGTTTATTGACCCACATTCCTAATGAAACTGCTGGGTTCAAATGCGCACCTGAAATTGTACCAATGCTGTAAGCTGCTGCAATGATCGTCAAACCGAAAGCTAAAGCAATCCCCGTCGTACCGATTCCCTCAATCCCGCCACCTAAAACTGCGGTTGCTGTACCAAAGAAAACTAAGATAAATGTTCCAAGACATTCTGCAATTGCTTTTTTCATAGATTTCCCTCCCTTCACTTTATTCTAAAAAGATTATCACATTCATGAAAATTTTCGTGATAATTTCACCTAAAATTGAGAGAAAGTTTAATGAGTAATATTTCAATTTGATTGATGAACATAATGATAAGAGGTAAATAAAAAAACTACCAACAAAAAGCATTTATTAAACGCTCCTTTGTTGGTATTGATTTTTTAATCTAAAAGCTGGATACCGATTCCTAATAGTCCTGGTCCAGTATGAACGACTAAGGCAGGACTAATCGTTCCAAAATAAATTTTTTCTGCCTGAGGGAAGTTTGCTTTCAACTTTTCATAAAAAGCTTCCGCTTCTTCTACAGCTTGTCCTTGCGCTACCGCCAATACAAACTTCTGGTGCTCTCCAATAAACGCCTTGATTAATTCAAAGGTTTTATCTAGACTCTTCTTTCTACCACGCGCTTTCGCTACAGTGTGATAGACACCGTCACTATTACACGAGATGATTGGATTTAGTTTTAACGCATTTCCTAAAATTGAAGCCACTAATCCAATTCGTCCACCTTTTTGTAAATATTCTAATGTTGCTACATTAAAAAAGACTTTGGCTTTTTTTACGTCATTTGTTAATTTCGTTTTAAGCTCATCCCATGAATGACCTGCTTCAATCAATTTTGCTGCTTCGATTGCCTGGAGGCCACTACCGATCCCAATATTTTTTGTATCTAAAACAAAGGTATCTAACCCCTCAAAATCTTCTGCAATCAAACGTACCACGTTAAATGTTCCACTCAATCCACTAGAAATCGTAACAGCCAGTAACTTTTCATAACCATCTGCTTTAATTTTTTCAAAAATCTTAGTAATCGTTTCGCCATCTGGTAAAGAAGTGCTTGGAATTTCAATCGGTAAACGTTCGTATACTTCTTCTGGTGTAATATCTACCTTATCCGTATAAATACGATCTTTATAGATAATTTGTAACGGAATCATATACATGCCATATTGTTCCACTAATTCTTGTGGTACATCTGTTCCTGAGTCTACTAATAGAGCAATTTTTTCTTTATTCATTCGATTGTTCCTCATCTTCTTTTAAGTTTTTTTGAGCTAACTCAATTACCTTTTCAGTGAATAACTTCGTTGCAAATGACAATGTTGCACCTTTTACAATCAAAAATTCTACAGGTATCGGCTGATCAAATGCTGCCACAGATTCATTCCCTAAAGCTTGTGCAACCACAACAGCAATCGCTGCTTCTTGTTCTTCACAAAATAAATTATACGCTTCTCGGATTCCAACAGCTGCGCCTTGATAAAGGATGCCCTGCTTGATTTCTGGGATTGTCAGTACTTGTTTTAATAACGTGATTGCAATTAAAAATGCTAAGTGTTTTTGATTATAACGTTTTTTATTAGGCGCTGGAATCAAGCCCAGCTTGACATAATTATTGACCATTGACGAAGTCAACAATGTATGTTTTTCTTTTAAAATAACTGGAGATAAGTATCGCTCTACAAGTGTGATGACTTGATCCATATATAGTTCTAATTCAGGTAGTTCATGCCATCTTGGCAAGTGGACGTCTACTAACTCTTCTCCCCAAACTCGTAAAGAGGATTTTATTTCATTCACAAGACCCCTCCTTCTACTTACTAAAACAGTTTAACATTTTTTTCAAAAACATTCAATCTAGTTATCAAAACTAGATAAAAAATTAAAAAATGTGAGACAAAAGGATCAATCACTTTTGTCTCACATCCGAATTACAAACATCTAGCTGGATCACAAGTGCCATTCTCAACGCTTAGAAGTAAATACTTCTGTCCTAGCTTATGCTGATTTTTATCGCTATTTATTAAAAATCACTAAACCCATCATCTCCCTCATCAGTCGCTTCTTTTGATGGGTCAAACCCAAATTTTCCATTTTTAGGAAAACCAGGTCCACCAAACATCTCCCGTTGATCAAAGTCACGTCTCATTTTTCCATCATTAAAACCGTGTCGTGGGCCACCATGTCTACCGCGACCGTGCATATGGTGGCCTTTAAAACCACGTTCTTCTTCTGGTATCTCAGATTCCAAAGCATCAAGTAGTTTACTTATGATGATTTTAAACGATTCTTGTTCTGACTCAGTCAATACATCAAAGATTGTCGCTTCTTCTTGATCGTTATTATCAGCTGCTGCCATACCAGCCTCAGTTAAACGGATCACCATTACACGGCGATCGCTTTCAAGTGGTTCTCGGCTAATGTACCCATTTTTTTCTAATTTAGCTAGCAATTCACCTAACGATTGAGGACGCATATCCAACAAATAAGACAATTCTTTTTGGGTTGTTTCAGGTTTGAGTTTTAGCAAGCTTAAAACTCTGCCTTGTCCTCGATGAGGATTTCCAAAAGGTCCATGTTCTCTACGACGTTTCATAAAATATCTTTGCATCATCCCTTGTAACCTTAGAAACTGTTCCATCAATGATTGTTCTTCCATAATCGATTCCTCCATTAAAAAAAATATAAATCAGGTACCTGATTTATATTATAAAGGCGCCTGCTTAAAATGTCAATAATTTACTTTTTTACTTTATTATGAAGTAAAACAACATTACAAAGCTACCTACATAAAAAAGCTAGAAGCAAACTTTACAGTCTACTTCTAGCAACTTAATCCAGTAATTATATTTTTTTTAATTCTCGTTTCCCAAAAAGGATACCAATCAAGAAACATAATTCTAGTAAAACAAAAAAGAGAATAAAGCAATGCATAAAAAATGTTTCTGGCAACACATTGATGATTGGATCCGTCACAGGATCGAATAACCAATCGTCATTATTGAAAAACACACCATGAAAAGCCACAAAAAATTGATCAAAACCAATGGCCATGATCGCTCCAAAAATCACAGGAATGATCATTCCCCATTGGAATGGACGAATCAAGCGCCACACTCGTTTATCCTTGATCAAACGCTTAATAAAGAAGCCACTGGGAATTATCGTAACAATCAGTACGCCATAACAGAGTAAAAAAAGTCTTTTGACTTCATAAAAATGAAAGGCACCACTTTTTGATACAGGAAAATCTGATAATTGCAGTGTGTGATTGAATGGATGATTTAGATAGGACATTAATTCTCCATAATTTTTTAACAAGTCTGCTTTATCAAGTGAAACATAATCTAAAATATTTAGCACGTCGATATCGATCATATACAATGGTCGAAAATTAATGGTTAACGTAACATTCAAAGAGATGATCGTCAAAATCAAACAGACAATTCCAGCGCGCTCACGCCAAACCCAGCTTTGCTCTTTCCTTCTCATCTCAAAAAATCCATTCATCTAGCGAATCGACAACATAGGTTGGCTGTTCAGGTAAACTAGGAACTGCTGATTTTGCTGTAAAGCCGGATAAAACTAATAAACTATCAATCCCATTTTGAAGGCCCGATTGAATATCTGTTTCATAGTTATCACCAACCATTACTACCTGTTCTTTGTCTAGTTGCATCACTTTCAAGGCTTCATTCATAATAATTGCATTTGGTTTTCCAATCATGATTGGATCCGCTTGTGTTGCTGTTTGAACTAATGAAATAAATGAGCCGGCACCAGGTAATAAGCCACGCTCAGTTGGAATGCTTTTATCAGGATTTGTACCGATAAACGTCGCACCATTTCTGATACACAAGGCCGCCGTTGCAAATTTTTCATAATTAATATCGGTATCCAAACCAACTACCACATAATCTGGTGTCTCTTCATCCCAAACAAAACCAGCCGATAATATCAAATCGACTAATCCAGATTCCCCAATCACGTAAACACGGTTGCCTTTTCCTTGCTCTTTCATATAGTCGATCGTTGCAAGACTAGCAGTATAGACTGTTTTAGCTGAAACATGAATATCAAATTCTTGCGCTAATCGCTCGGAAACCGCTTCTGGTGTTTTAGTCGTATTGTTGGTCACAAAAAGAAATGGTAACGCTAATTCCTGTAGACGTTCAACAAAGCGTTTCCCTGCTGGAATTACTTCTTTTCCTAGATAAATCGTACCATCTAAATCAATTAAATACCCTTGGTAATGTTTTTCCACAAATGATTACTCCTCACGTTGGCGAATAGTAAATGAGCGACCTTTAGCAGCCTCACTTTTTGGCTTGCCAATAACTGCTTTTTGGGGTTCATTTTCTTTACGGTTTTTTATCACCGGTTTGGTTTTATTGTTAACTGGAACTCGTTTTTCTTCAGTATGAGCTTGATTTTGGTGGATTGACTTTTTATTTGGTTTCTTACGGCGAGTTTGTTGTTTTTCTCGTTTGCCACCTACTCGTTCAATCACAAAATAAGCACAACCAAAATTACAATATTCATATAAATAATCTTCTAATGTATCGATTCTTTGCTCAGGTGCAGCCTTCCGATTTGACTCATTAAAGAAACCTTTTAAGCGAAGCTGGTCATATCCCCAATCACCGACAATATAATCATATCTGGAAAGAACATCACTAAAACGCTCGCCCAAACGCTCGCCGTCAAAAGCTTCACGATGATTTTTCACCAAAAGGTATTGGCGTTCACCGATTGTTACATGAACTTCGTCTACCAGTGTGACAACTTCACCTTTTTTCTTTTCTTTGACTGGTTCTTCTTTTATCTCTTCAAGAACAGCTGTGATTTCTTCTGTTAACGTTGCTGTTGGTTCTTCTTTATGTTTAGCTGGTTTCGCTGATTTGTATGGTTTATTTACTTTTTCTGTCATTTTTTCACCGCCTAGAGTTTATTATACCTTGTTTTTATTGGATTGGGTAGTGCGTGTTCAAGTAGTTCCCTAAAACCGTTCTGAGGAATTCTGGGAAAATAAACTCCACCTTGCCCGCAAGCTCGATCGTTGGGAAAAACGGAATAAACATGAAGTGATCGACTGTTGTGAAAGTGTATTTACCTAGCGGCTCGATTGGTCGATTTTGCCACAGCACTTGTTGCTTTTGCAACTCATACGTTATGCCATCATAGTAAAGCTCTCCAAAAACTTTACCGCGAAAACCCATTCCAGTAATCGGAAACATTCTTAGATAATTGCGATTTTTTTCCATCTCTCGGATCATTCGAAGCAATTCTGTCCCAGATAAAGTCACCCGAATCAAATGCATTGGATGAGGCAGACTTTCATGAAGTTGGTCTGCATCCACGATTCCTTTTGGAATATCAGATAAAAATAGGCCATTGTTTAAAATTGCAGCTTCTGTCTGGCCTTTTTCTTTTATTGCTTTTAAGGTCGTTACAATCAACGGTTGTTCAGCATTCAAATCAACCAGCAATGGTTGTTTTATTTCAGCAATTTTTTGTGCTTTCAACAGTTGATGTCCTAAAGCCAAGTAGTCATCACCTTCTCGTTGGTCTTCTGATGCTAGTGGGAAATCACTAGTCGGGATTGCTTTGGCTTCACTATGAATAATCCTACCATTTTCAATGCTTAAATGAACCTCTCCAATATAATAGCCAAATTTACCAGCAGCAGAAAGTTGTGTACGATTGATTTTTTCCCCATGTTTAAATAAATGATGCGTATGTGACCCTAGTAATACATTGACTTCGGGAAATTGATTGGCGATTTTAATATCTTCGTCAATCCCCAAATGACTCATTAAAACAAGCACGTCACATTGGGGCTGAACGTCTCTGATCAATGCTGGTAAGGTCTCTTTCGTAGATCGGATATCCCAGCCATTTGGTCTATAGGTTAAAGGAAATGGCGCTGTTAATGCAATCAAACCAATCTTTGTATGACACTTAGTTTCTATAATTTTATAAGGGCTTGCCCAGTCAGGTGCTTGACCGGTTTTTAAATCGAACAAGTTTCCTAATAATACATCAAAATGCCGATGATCATATAAATGATTCAGCTGCTCTTTAGAATTCCCTACACCTTCATTATTGCCGATTGTAGCGGCATCATAACCGATCTCATTCATCAATTCTACATTTGCTTGACCATCAGTAGCTTCTGTCAACGGATGCCAACGATCGACAAAATCGCCTAAATCCACAGTCAAAACTGTTTTACCTGCCAGCTCATATTGTGCTTTTTGAGAGCGTAAATATCTTCTGATTTTAGGCCAATTTTCTAAGTGTGAATGTAAATCATTCGTGTGAAAGATGACGATTTCTTCCATTCTATCGCCCCCAAATTCTATATATAAAAATATAGTACCACACTTCCAGATGAAGTATAATAAAGTAACCACACAATAAAGGAGAAAATAATGAAACTTAATGTTCCTTTTGGCTCTATTTGGTTAGATGCCGACCATGAAGGTCTAACGACTATCTCTTTTTCTGAACTAAAACAGCATCAAACCAATCAATTTACAGAACACGCTGCTAAAGAGCTGAAAGAATATTTTGCTGGTCAACGCACTTGTTTTACTGTCCCTTTATCCATTCACGGTGGCACTAAATTTCAGAGAAATGTTTGGAAAGCTCTTTATCAAATTCCTTATGGTGAGACCCGTAGCTATTTAGATATTGCTCAAGCTGTTGATTCGCCAAAAGCTGTTCGAGCAATTGGTCAGGCAAATAGTAAAAATCCGATTCCGATCATCGTTCCTTGTCATCGAGTAATCGGCAAAAACGGAAAATTGACTGGCTATTCAGGTAGTTCTGAACAAGCTGGGCTTGATATCAAACGTTTTTTACTCCATGTAGAAAATGTCTCTATTTAAAAAGTCCACGTAATAGGGCCATAACTCTATGAGTTATGGCCCTATTACGTAGAATCCGAATAAACAGTGGAAACAAAAAAATCACTAACTACATTTCAAAGATTTCCGTCCCAACCTCATTGATTTTGTTGTTGTCTCATTAGAATGCACAAATTAAAAAAATCGACTAGTTGTCTTTCTTATTTTCTTCACTATCTTTACCACGATATTTTTCCAAATATTGCTCTTTTGTCATAACGTCATCGACATTCATGTTAAATTCTACTAGCTCTAAGCCCGTCATATGTTTGATCGCTTCTTTGACTTTTTCAACAGTAACATCAAAAACTTCTGAGATCGCTACATCATATTTACAGATCACGGATACGTCGACAGCCACTTGTTTGGTACCGACTTCAACACCGATCCCTTTAGTCACATCTTCATTGTCTCTAAAACGATCAGCAAAATCAGTAAAAAGATTACCGCTCAAGCCCAAAATACCATCGCTATCAGATATTACCACACCTACGATTTTTTTGATGACTACATCATCAAATGTCAACTTTGTTTTTTAAGCACTTGAATTATTTTGTACTGCTTCTGTCATTTGCGTTCACTCCTTAACCTTATTTTTAAATTCCGATCATAGACCTGACTGAATCTATCAAGGAATAAATATCTAAATCTTCATCCCGCATTTTTCCGATAATATAGCCGATTGCTGCAAAAATCAACAAGACAAGTGTCTTACCAAAACCAATCCACAGCAAAATCAATGCGAGTAAGAAAAATACCGTCGTCCAAATTATCCGAAAACGATAAGGTCTCAGTTCGTTCATCCAATAATCTTTTTTCTCTTGATTCATGGCTTGTCCCTCCTAAATCACCCGTGATTGTTTTTTACCAAATGCCCCTGTTTCTATTGGATCTTTTTCTCTTAATTGAACAGTTACTCGGCTATCAATCGATTCCAGTGCAGCTGACAATGATTGTTGTAATTGTTCCTTGATTTCTTCTGCCAACGGACGAGAGCGTTCTTTGCTTCTAACATCGACTCTGACGTTGACAGCAACTTTTTGTTTGCCTTTGATTTTAACAGTCAACTTCGTTTTATCTGGGTGAATAATCGTACTATAGGTATCTTCTACGATTTGGATTACTGTACTTTTCGGAATGTCGATTCGATCTTTACCAGATTTCACTACTAAATGCTTTCTTCGTCCTGATACGGAAAAAACAATGATCAGACTAAGAAGCAAAAGTCCCCCTAAAATGAGTAAAATACCTTCAAAAAGAGACTTACCCAAAGGATAGCTGTATAAAAGCGAGTCTACTTGATCGGTCAACCAAGGAATGTCGATCAGCTGACTGAGTACCCCTAATGTTCCAATAAACAATAGCACGATGATCAGCATAAAAATAGTCTTCAGTAATCGTTTCATATACTTCCCTCCTTATGTACATATTATTTTCCTGTTGATTAAATTGTAACGCCTAAAAAAAAGTATTACAAAAGATACGATTTAAAAAAAGAGCACCAGCATGTGGATACCCGTTCAGCATATACTGGCTGAATGATTCCCACTCACTTGCGCTCTTTTAACTATTCATCAAGATATTCTTCTTTTGAAAATTCAGTATCTTCATATTCACCGCTATCACCATAAAATTGATTATAGCGTTGCTTGAATTTACGGAATATATAAGTGACCAACACTTTAGCGATCGCATAAAGTGGAATACCAAAAATAAGGCCGAACATCCCTAATAAATCTCCCATCACTAACAATACGATCACAATCGTTAATGGATGAACAACTAGCTTTTTCCCCATCACTTGAGGTGAAATCAAATGACCGTTCAACATTTGAACAATCATCCAAACGATCGTCATTTTGATAAACATCCCGAAAGAAACCATCAAAGCAACGATTGCCGCCGGAATAAAGGCAATCACTGGCCCAATATAGGGAATCACAGCCGTCACACCAACAATGATCGACAACGTTCCAGAATACGGAACCTTGATCAGCCAGAAACCAATAAACGTTAAAATACCAATCGAAATTGAAACAAGAATCTGACCTTTTAAATAAGCACCAACCTGACTGCTCATGGTTGCTCCGATTTCTTTGGCATCATTTCTAAAACGGGGCGGTAAAATCTTCAAAACAAAGGTGAAAAATTTTTGATCATCTTTTAATAGGAAAAAAGTAATAATGGGTGCGGTCACCATCACTAAAGCAAAACCTGTTAACGTAGAAAATACGGTAGATGCCCCTTCCACTGCCTTACTAAAGTAACTACCAATTCCATCAGACACATTGTCAAACCATTTTTGGATGCTATCTAAAGCATTGGCTAACGGTTTTTCTAATGCAGAGTTATGGAAAAAATCCGTGACCATCTTGTTTAGGTCATTCATATACTGCGGAAAACTTTTGACTAATCCATCAACTTGTTTTTGCAAAATCGGAACGACCAGAATGATTCCTACGACGATCAATGTAATCAATACAATAAAAATCGCCGAAACGCCATAAACACGTTTTACTTTATGTTTTTCTAGCCAATTGACCACTGGATTAAATAAATAATATAAAATCAATGCTAAAATCGTTGGACCAATAATCGTTTTAAATATCACACCAATCGGCCCGAAAATAAAACCAACTTGATGAAAAATAAAAATCACTGCACCAAGTAATAACAAGGCAACTAACGTGAATAATAAATTTTTACCACCAAGAAATTTGATCCAACGTGTTTCTTGTTTCTTCTCCATGAACTTCCCTCCTTATTTTACAATGGTAACAACGTTCCGCTTCACTTCAGCTTGTACTTTTCAACATCAGTTCATTTCTTTCACTGTGTTTCAAAGCAAAAGCTGAAAGAGTTAGTCTGCTAAGCTAGATAACTTCATCACTTCATTGTAACTAAAAAATCAGTATCTGTAAAAAATTAGTCATCTTTCTGCTTAAACAAATAAATCACTCAGTCATAATAGCTAACTGAGTGATCGATTGATTAATTTGCTGCTTTACGTCCTTTGCGTTGTGTTGCTTCCATAATAACTGGAAGGATCACAGGGCGGCGTTTTGTTTGTTCAAACAAGTAACGGCTCAATTGCTCGCGGATATCTTGTTTTAATTTGCTCCATTCAAAATCGCTACTTTCAAGATGTTTTTCAACGATCTCTGTCACGATACTACTACTTTCTTTCATCAAGTCCTTGCTTGTTTTAACATAAACAAAGCCTCTTGAAGTGATTTTAGCAGGTGAAACAATGCGTTTTTCACGACGATTGATCGTAACGACTGCTACAAAAATACCATCTTCAGATAGGATTCTACGATCACGAAGGACAATATTTCCTATATCCCCCACACCAATACCATCGATCATGATATTATCAGCCGTTGTACTCCCAGCAACATTCATTTTTTGTTTACTGTATTCAAGAATATCTCCTCGTCCAGTAATAAAAATGTTTTTGTATGGAATACCTAGCTCATGGGCTAAATCAGCGTGAGCAGCTAATTGACGATACTCACCTTGAATCGGCACAAAATATTTAGGTTTCATCAAATTCAACATCAGCTGTAAGTCATTGGGACTTGCATGACCTGAAACACGCATATTATCAGAAATCTGTTTAACTACACCACCTGCGCGGTAAACGATGTCTTCTGTTTTAGCAACAGCTGTTTCCATCGCAGTGGTCGGCGTTGTTGTAATGTATACCAAATCGCCTTCTTTGATTTTGATCACACGATGGGTTCCATTTGCCATTTTTTGTAGTGACTTGATTGGTTCACCCATTGTTCCAGTTTCTAAAATCACCAGCTGATCTGCTTGATATTTTTTCATATCTTTTACATTAATAATCAAATCTTCACTTGGTAATTTTAGTTTATCCAATTTGATTGCTGTATTAATAATACGTTGGAAGTCTTGACCTGTTAAAACAATTTTACGATTAGAACGATGTGCGGCATCTAAAACTTGTTGCACACGTTGAAGATTGCTTGCTACACAAGCCACAATAATGCGGCCTTCCCAGTAACGAATCGTATCAAAAACTTCGTCTGCAATCTGTAATTCAGAAACTACTTGAGCCGGATTTTCAGCATTAGATGAGTCACTTAGTAATGCTAAAACCCCTTCTCTGCCAATCTCTGCCAGACGACCAAAATCCGTTTCATACATTGGGATCGCACTTTGATCAAACTTGAAATCCCCTGTATAAACAATATTGCCTTCTTTGGTCTTTAAATTGATTCCGATTGAATCCGGAATCGTGTGTGTTGTGCGGAAAAAACTGATCGTAGCATGTTCAAAGTCGATTTCTGTATGGGCATCGACTACGTGGAAATCATTGAAATCTTTTGAATCTGCATGATCTCCTACGTTTAATTTTGCTAACTCGATCGTTAATGCCGTACCAAATACTGGTACATGAACTTTCGATAAAAGATACGGTAATGCTCCGATTGCATCGGCATGACCATGTGTTAAGAAAATACCTGCAACACGGTCAATATTTTCCACCAAATACGTAAAATCGGGAATTACCACATCAATCCCTAATAGCTCATTTTCTGGATATTTTAATCCACAATCCAGTACAAAAATTTCATCTTCCACTTCTGCGATGTACATATTTTTACCATTTTCACGAACGCCGCCTAATGGAACGATTTTTATTGTACTCACTCATTTCACCTCTCTATATTCTCATACTGAATCAAAGATCCAGTATGCTTAAAATTTTCGCCTTTTCTTCAGAAGTACATGGTACAAGAGGTAAACGTAAATCGCCAACGGAAATGCCCATTTGGTTTAACACTGCTTTTACAGGTGCTGGAGATGGTACTGAGAACAAGGCATTCATTTTAGGTAGTAACTGACGCTGAATGCTTGCAGCCTTTTTGATTTCTCCGTGATCTAGCGCCTGGAACATATCGTACATTTCAGTGCCAAATACATGGCTAGCTACTGAAATTACCCCTTGTCCGCCTATTGCTTTTATTGAAAAAGCTAAGGAGTCTTCTCCAGTATACACTAAAAAGTCTTTTGGCGCCTTTTCTACCAACTCAGTTAACGCATCTAAACCAAAACATTCTTTGATTGCAATGATATTATCCAATTCAGCTAAACGTAAAGTTGTCGCTACATCAAGACTTGCAACTGTTCTTCCTGGAACGTTATACAATATGATTGGCAAATCACTTGCTTCAGCAATCGCTTTAAAATGCTGATACAACCCTTCTTGATTCGGTTTGTTATAGTAAGGAACAACCGCCAAACCAGCATCGATTCCTCTAATCGCAGAGATTTCCTGCACAAATTCAACAGAATCCCGAGTATCATTGGTTCCCACACCACAGATGATCGGTACTCGTCCATCAACCAAACGAATCACTTCATTGAATAACTCAATCTCTTCATCATGCGTTAACGTTGGTGACTCTCCGGTCGTACCAGCTAAAATAATTCCTTCTGTATGATGATCAAGCAAATGGTCTACTAATTGAGGCAGCTTAGCAAAATCAATTGCGCCACTTTCATCAAAAGGGGTGACCATTGCTGTAATTATCGTTGCATTTTCTAAATTCATACTTACTTACCTCCTAATTTAAAAGCGGAACAAATCGCTTAATCCTGTAGAAAATTAGGAAATTGGCATTGAAACGTTCTTTGTTTCACTGACAATTTATCTATTTTCCTAAGGATTGATTTGTGCAGCCAGATGACATTAAAAGCTGAAAGAGCTCGCTCAGCCTTGACAGGAAAATATGTTTGTGACGCTTTCTGTCACAGGCAGATTTTATCTTTTTCCCGAAGAGCTAGCCCGTGTAGCTAGATAATATTAAAAGCGTAGCGGGCTCGTTCAGCTCTGACAGAAAAATAGGAAAATATGTTTGTGGCGCTTTTTGCCACAGGCAGATTTTATCTTTTTTCCGAAGAGCTAGCCCGTGTAGCTAGATATGGTAACAACGTTCCGCTTCGCTTCACCTTGTACTTTTCAACAACATACTAACTGTTACCCTCTACACTCTAACCAAATCCATCTCATGCAAAGTCTCAGCAATTTGAACTGAATTCCAAGCCGCACCTTTTAACAAGTTATCTGAAACGACCCACATATGATAGCCCTTATCGATATCAATATCTTGACGAATTCGACCTACAAAGGTTTCTTTACGATCGATACTTGTTAAGGCTTGTGGATAGAGCTGTTGACTTGGATCATCTTGTAAAACAGCCCCTGGCGCATTGGCAATCAATTCTTTGATTTTGCTCACATCAGAGCCAGCTTCTTTGACTTCAATATAGATTGATTCAGAATGACCTGATAAAACAGGAATCCGCACGCATGTCGCAACGACCTTAATACTATCGTCTTCCATGATTTTTTTCGTTTCATTGATCATTTTCCACTCTTCATACGTGTAATCAGCCTCTGCAAAAACATCGATCTGAGGTAACGCATTGAATGCGATCGGATAGTGCTTCTTGTCACCACCGCTAGGTAATATCTCAGCCTTTAGCTGTTCAGCTGGTGTTCCATTGATATAGGCTAACGCTTGTGATTTTAGCTCTTCCATTGCATTGATCCCTGCTCCACTAACAGCTTGGTAAGTTGAAACAATCAAACGATCCAATCCATAGGCTTGACGAATTGGTTCAAGCGCCACCATCATCTGGATCGTTGAGCAATTTGGATTAGCGATAATTCCTTTATGACGCTTTAGCGCTTGTGGATTAACCTCTGGTACCACTAAAGGAACTTCCGGATCCATTCTGTAATGACTTGTATTGTCGACAACAACTGCTCCCCGTTTAACAGCTTCTGGCGCATACTGTTTTGAAATACTGCCACCGGCACTAAATAAAGCAAGATCCACACCCGTAAATGATTCAGGTACTAACTCTTCGATTACAAGGGTCTCGCCCTTAAACGTTACTTCTTTTCCCGCTGAACGTTTTGAAGCTAAAAGTTTCACCTGATTCAATGGTAATGAGCTTTCTTCCAACATTTCGATCATTTTAGTGCCTACTGCACCAGTTGCGCCTACCACGGCAACATTATACATTTTTTTCATACTTATTAATCTCCTCTCAAATTCCTGAAGAAAGTTGCTTTTTCTATTTTACCATAATATTGGGGTTTACTACATAGGAAGTAACAGGATTTTGCTTTATTTTCAGGAAATGTTCGGTAATACATTTCAAATTGTTCTTTAATGCCTTTCTTAGGATCTGTGCAACTTAGTCGACTAATTTTTTTACAGATTTATACTGTCTTAGCAAGAAATTTTTTGAAGAGGATGATCAGATGTACACTGTAGCGGATTATTTATTAGACCGTTTAAAAGAATTAGGGATCGATGAAATATTCGGTGTCCCTGGCGATTATAACTTACAATTTTTAGACCATATCACTGCCAGATAAGATCTTGAATGGATCGGAAATGCGAACGAATTAAATGCCGCATATATGGCTGATGGTTACGCCCGTACTAAAGGAATTTCAGCATTTGTGACAACTTTTGGTGTTGGAGAATTAAGTGATGTCAATGGTTTAGCGGGCAGCTTTGCGGAAAATGTACCTGTTATCGAAATTGTCGGCTCACCTACAACAGCTATTCAAGCAAATAAAAAACTTGTTCATCATACTTTAGGAGATGGCGATTTTTTCCGTTTTGAAAAAATGCATGAAGAAGTAACCGCAGGCATCGCTCACTTAACAGCAGACAATGCCTTAACTGAGATCGATTGCGTTTTACTGATTGCGATAACCGAAAAACGGCCAGTTTATATTAATTTGCCAATCGGTATTGCTACAATCACAGTCAGCAAACCTCAAAGTAAGTTAAACTCGCAACCAGAACAATTAACCGTTGTTGAAGCCGCCATTCTAGCCGAAGTGGAACAGGCCTTACAACAAGCTCAACGGCCGGTTATCATTGCAGGGCATGAGATTTTAAGCTACCATATAGAGCAGCAATTAGATGCCTTTATTCAAAAATTTAACCTACCGATTACGACGCTACCACTGGGAAAAAGTGCTTTTAATGAAGATGATGCCCATTATTTAGGCACATACACTGGTTCAACAACAGACGAACCCCTTAGAAGCCGTGTTAACACAGCTGATTTAGTGTTACTTTTAGGAGCAAAATTGACTGATTCCGCAACTTCCGGCTTTAGTTTTGGCTTTACCGATCAGCAAATTATCTCAATTGGTAGTACCGAAGTCTTATTTTATGGGGATCAACAAGAAAAAGTCCAGCTAGATCATTTTGTTTCTGCCTTAGCCACACTCTCTTTCTCCAGATTTACAGGGGAAATAATTCCAGTAAAACGAACCGAAAACCTAGCCATAGCCGACGAAAACTTATCACAAAAACAGTTCTGGAAAATGGTGGAAGAGTTTTTGATCTCTGGTGATACGATCATTGGCGAGCAGGGAACTTCTTTCTTCGGTTTAACAAATGTGCCGCTAAAAAAAGCCGTACATTTCATTAGCCAACCTCTATGGGGCTCGATTGGCTATACCTTTCTCTCTGCTTTAGGGAGTCAACTTGCAAATAAAGACAGTCGCCATTTATTATTTATCGGCGACGGTTCATTGCAATTAACCGTTCAAGAACTAGGAACTGCTATCAGAGAAAAACTTGCACCGATCGTTTTTGTAATCAACAACAACGGCTATACAGTTGAACGGGAAATCCATGGTGCCACAGAACAGTACAATTATATTCCAATGTGGGATTATCAAAAACTACCTTTCGTCTTTGGCGGAACCGAACAAACTGTTGCAACGTACAAAGTTTCCACTGAAATTGAACTTGATGAGGTCATGAAGACCGCAAGAAACGATACAGAAAGAATGCAATGGATCGAAGTAGTGATGGATCAAGAGGATGCACCTGAGTTATTAAAAAAATTAGGAAAGATCTTTGCCAAACAAAATGCTTAAAACATCGATCATGCTACCTGAATCTATTGACATTCCAAGGTATTTTGTTATAGTTAAAAGCGACATTTACTTAATTTGAAGGAGTGAATACTTATGGCACGTGTTGAAAGTTTTGAATTAGATCATAACACCGTTAAAGCGCCTTATGTTCGTTTAGCGGGTACTGAAAAAAATGGTGAGGCTTTGATCGAAAAATACGATCTACGTTTCTTACAACCAAATGAAGATGAATTACCAACAGCTGCAGTTCATACCTTAGAGCATTTATTAGCAGTGAACTTACGTGATCACTTAGAAGGCATCATCGATATCTCACCTATGGGTTGTCGTACTGGTTTTTATATGATCATGTGGAACCAACATTCGCCAAAAGAAATCCGCGATGCTTTGGTAAAAGTATTGAACTTTATCGCTGAGACAGATTTCGTTCCAGCAGTATCAGCAAAAGAATGTGGCAACTATAAAGACCATTCTTTATTTTCTGCACAAGAATATGCGAAGATTGTTTTGGAAAAAGGGATTAGTTTAGATCCCTTTGAACGAATCTTGTAAAATAAGTTCCCAAAAAAACAGCCAACCTTAATGAGTAAGGTTGGCTGTTTTTTAGCCTAAAGCTACATCTAAAATCATCATAATAATAAAGCCCAGCATCAAACCAAAAACAGCAAAGTGCCGCTTACTAGTCACAGTCTGTTGCGCCTCTGGGATCAATTCTTCAACGACTACGTAAATCATTGCACCTGCGGCAAATGCCAAAGCATACGGCAACAATAATGTCACTTTGGTCACTAAAACCGCATTGATAATTCCTGCAATCGGCTCGACAATACCTGAAGCTTGTCCATAAAGAAATGCTTTTTTCCGGCTTAAATTTTCTTGTCTTAATGGAATTGAAACAGCTGCACCTTCTGGGAAGTTTTGAATACCGATTCCCAACGCCACAGAGATGGCCGCAAGTACCGCTTTTTTAGGATCATCAGCTGAATTTGCAGCACCAAAAGCCACCCCAACAGCTAACCCTTCAGGGATATTATGCAATGTAATAGAGAATACTAATAAAATCGTCCGTTTTAAATGACTAGGCAGACCTTCTTTCTCATGGTTTGGACCAAAATGCATATGAGGTAACGTTTTATCTGCAATGTATAAAAATAAACCACCTAAGCCAAATCCAAAACTAACAACTAGCCATGCAATACTGCCATTTTCTTCTGCTTGTTTGATTGCAGGATCTAATAGTGACCAAAAACTAGCCGCAATCATCACACCGGCCGCGAAGCCTAACATCATATTAAGAATATCTTTTTTGATCTCTTTAAAGAAAAAAACTAACCCAGCGCCCAAAGCTGTCATAAAATAAGTAAAACCTGTCCCCACTAATGCCTGCTGCCAAGCTTCTAAAGATAACAGCCAATTCGTTATGATGAACACCCCATCTTCCTCAAACACTTTTCTTTCCTTAACTTTATCACACCAATGATTTTATGACCACGCCTAAAGTGAAAAATGCTTTCATTTGGTGCAAAAATCTAGAAAGAGTATACTTTATATAGAAGGAAAATTAAGAAAAGGAGTGAGCAAAATGACAGAAACAATCAACGCTGCTGTTGCAATGATCAAAGTCTTAGAAAGTTGGGATATCGACCATATATATGGAATTCCAGGTGGCTCCTTCAATTCCACCATGGATGCCTTATACCAAGAAAAGGAAAAAATCAACTATATTCAAGTTCGCCATGAAGAGGTCGGTGCACTAGCGGCCGCAACTGATGCTAAACTGACAGGAAAAATCGGTGTGGCTTTTGGTTCAGCTGGTCCTGGTGCAACTCATTTGATCAATGGATTATATGATGCTCAAATGGACCACGTTCCTGTTTTAGCACTTTTAGGCCAAGTAGCTACAAGTTCTATGAATTACAATTCCTTCCAAGAATTAAACGAAAACCCAATGTTTGCTGATGTTAGTGTTTATAATCGAACTGTTATGACCCCAGAAAGTTTACCGCATGTTATTGATGAAGCAATCAAAGCGGCTTATAAAAACAATGGTGTTGCAGTGGTCACGCTCCCTGTTGATTTTGGGACAAAAGAGATCCCTGTTCAAGACATTTCAACTGCTAAGAATCATCGAACTGTTTTAGTCATGCCACATTACACCGATCTAAAAAAAGCCGTCTCATTGATTGAAGTTGCGGAAAAGCCAGTTCTTTATATTGGACAAGGAACCCGTAACGGTTGGCCTGAAATCCAAGCCTTTTCTGAACATTTTTCAATGCCGGTTGTCTCCGCTGTTTTAGGTAAAGGAATCGTTCCTGATGCATATGAAAATTTTCTTGGCTTTGCTGCTCGTGTTGCAACTAAACCCGCTAATGAAGCCTTAGCTGAAACGGATTTGATCGTATTTGCAGGTAGTGACTTTCCTTTTGCTGCTTATTTCTTCAATCCTAATGCTAAATTCATCCAAATCGATATCGATTCGACTAAATTCGGTCGTCGGCATAAGACAGATGTTGCCATTTTAGGTGATGCTAAAGAAGCCTTAAAACGAATGGTCGAACTAGGTGAATCCCGTCCAGCCGATCGTTGGTTAAAAGCCAATCAAAAAAATAAGGTGAATTGGGTCTCGTGGTTAAGAAGCTTTAATGACAATGCAGATCAGCCACTTCGAGTGGAGCCTGTGTTTAAAGAAATCCGGCGAATTGCTGACAAGGAGGCAATTTTTGTTACAGATGTCGGCAATACTACAATCCATGCGATTCGGCTTTTAGAGATGAACGGAAAACAAAAATTCACAACTTCTGGTTGGTTCGCTACAATGGGCAACGGTGTGCCTGGAGGAATTGCCGCTCAGCTTAGCTATCCTGATCGCCAAGTCTTCACCTTAAGTGGCGATGGGGCTTTTGCCATGGTCATGCAGGATATCATCACCCAAGTAAAATACAAATTACCAATCATCAACGTAGTCTTTTCAAATGACTCCTTTGGCTTTATTGAAGCAGAGCAAGAAGACAGTGAACAAAAGAAATTCGGAGTCTATTTAGAAGGAGCCGATTTTGGCAAAGTTGCTGAAGCACTTGGGGCTCAGGGCTTTACTATTACTGAATACAGCCAATTGGAACCAGCTTTTGAAGCTGCTAAAAAAAGCCTGCGCCCAGTTGTGATCGATGTAAAAATTAGAAATACTCGTCCTTTACCTGTCGAAGAATTAGTGTTAGATCCTGAAAAATTTAGTGAGAATGAAATCAATGCGTTTAAAGAAAAATACGAGGTTCATGATATGCCCGTTTTGAAACAACTATTGAAAAACTAAAAAAGTGTGTGAACCAAAAGTGAAAATCACTTTTGGTTCACACACTAAATACGAATACACGGTGGGAGCAGAAGGAAAACCTTCTGCTCCCGCCTCATGTTTATTTTTTATTTATCATCATGTTTATGGAATTTTTCTTTGATATCTTCAAAGCCTTCTTTGATTTTGTCGCCTAATTTTTCAGCGCCTTCTTTGATATCATCACCGGCATCACGAGCTTTGTCCTTAACATCGCCAAAAGCTGATTGCGCTTTGCCCTCAAGTTCTTTACCTTTATCATCTGTTACTTTACCTTGAACTTCTTTTGCTGTTCCTTCAACTTTGTCTTTTGCATCATCAAAGCGTCCATTTAAATCTGCCATGTGAAAATCCCTCCTAGTTAATTTATACTACATAACTAGCATAACATCATTTTAAACTTGCTACAAAAGATTCGCTTTGCTCTTAATAACTTACTATTTAATGTTCACTCAACCATTTTTTAGCCTGATTGATTTCATCCATTGTTAGTTGATGCCCTGTACTTGTTGACGTAATCGTGAGGTTTGCCTGACGTTTTTCTAGCTGTTGAATTAACTGATCAAACGCTTCTGCCGAAATGATCGGATCGTTTTCACTGATCGATAGCCACAGTTTCTTTTCAGAGAGTGAGAATTTTTGTGTATCTACACCTAAAGACATTGGGTGAAACAAAATGGCTTGCTTAATCGCAAAATGACGTTCTAAAAGCATGTGAGCTGCGATGTTGGCGCCATTTGAATAGCCAACAATGGTCCAATCTTCTACTGGTATCTTTTTTTCTTCACTGACAGATAGGATCATTTGCAGCAGTCGATCACTTTCAGCTTCCAGACTAACTAAGTCAAATTGATTTAAACCATTCCGTTTGAAAAAACGATTCATTCCAGCTTCTTGAATTGTTCCACGAAAAGACAGCACGGTTGCTCCTTCATCTAAGTAATGAGCAATCTCTAGTAATGACGTTTCATCGCCACCGGTTCCATGAAGCAATAATAACTTTTTCCCTTGCGCTTGACCTTCTTCAAATATGTACTGCATGTTCAACCTCATCCTTCCAATTTAACTTTAGAATCATCCTTTTATTATTTGTCAGATACTTACTTTTAGTAAGCGAAAATATCATTTTAACATGTTTGCTTGTATTTGTCCTCTTCAGACAACTTTACAGCTTTTGCCAATAATCAGCGATAGCAATGGCTCTTTTTAAAATCCTCTTTTGTAAGTGGAGCGGTTCGATCTGGAGAACTGATTGACCAAACTGAAGCAAATAGTCCATGATAAAGTCTTCCTCATTCGCTTGGTACTGACCACTAATGAGATAATTTTTCTGGTAGGGTTCGATTGTCATAGATGGATAATGTCCCTTTGAAAAGATATCCTTACCTTTTTCATCAACTTCAATTGAAAATGAACGTAATGGATCTTTTTGATAAAAAGTTGCGGTTTTTTTTAATAGCTCTTCTAGCAGTCTTGGTTCAAAAGCATCTGTTTCAGCTAGTTCTTGGATTTTATCACAGCGAATCACTCGAATTTTTTTGGTTTCCATGTTCCAGATTTTAGCGTACCATTGGCCAAATTTAGAAGAAAGCTGGATAAATTGAACTGTCATCGACTGTTGTTCTTGATTTTTCAGGTAGCGTATAGTAAAAACCGTTTCGCGAAGGATACCTTTAACGATGTCTTTTAAAAACAAACTAGTGTTACTATGATTGATTTGTTCAAGAGAGATGATTTTGTTCATTAATAAAAGTTCTTGTTGCAGTTTAGTTGGAAGAACCTGGTTATATTTTAATTCAAGCGTAGTAACTCCCACGTTAAAAGGTGTAGATCGATAACTTTTTAGCGTTAATAAGGCGAAATATAAGGCGTAAATTTCACCTTCCGTGAATAGACCCGGCGCAATGATTCGAGTATCCAATAGTTGATATTTTCCGTATCTACCAAGCTCTGAATAAATTGGCAATCCGATTTCTTCAAGGGACTGTACATCTCGTAATGCAGTACTTTTTGAAATAGTATATCGATTCATTAATTCTTTTAAATTGAAACTATTTTTATCCGCTAGAAAAAGGATCATATCATTAATGCGTTCTGCTTTTTTCATAACGCCTCCTATAAGTGTCATGTTATGATACCTTTAAACAGTATACTAAACGTGTCAAGAAAATAAAAGAAATGAGGAATTTAGATGACTTTAGAAATTGCTGTATTTTTATCAATGAATGGACGTGCTGGAGAAGCTTTAGCTTTTTATAAAAAGCATTTAGATGCTAAAGAATTATTCGTCGTAACCTATGAACAGATGGCTAAAAAAGACCCTAGTTTTCAGGTAACAGAAGAAACGAAACACTTTCTCTCGCATTCTGTTTTGCAAGTTGGTAAAAACAAGATTATGATCGCAGAAAATTCAATGGATCCTACAGAAACATTTAGGCTTGGCAATAATTTTTCTTTATGTCTTCAAAGCGCTGATTTAGCTGAAATACAAACATTTTATTCTAGCCTAGTCTCAGATGGCCGGGTAAAAATCATCACTTCCTTGAGTCAAAATGTCTTTAGCGGAGCCTACGGTATTGTTGAAGATCCTTTTGGTATACAGATCCAGTTAATGCACGATAAGCGGTTAATGCTTTAATTTATCACTACAGCTAAAAATAAAAAAGTAAGCAGCTATGTGATTGTTCGCCATAGCTGCTTACTTATGTTTTGCTACTATTTTTTTATAATTTCTGTAGTTCATTTTTAGCTAATGCTAAACATCCAATCGTTCCCGGATCATCTTCTAATGCTGGTGTTACGATATATTGTTCCAACGGTGGTATTTTTACATATCCATTGACCAATTTCTCAAATTCATGATGGACCTTTGGCAACATATGGCGTTGTTTCATCACGCCGCCACCTAAAATTATCACATCTGGCGCAAGCATCAAGGTTGTGTTATAAGCTGCCTGAGCAACATAATAAGCTTCAATAGTCCAAATCGGATCATCTTCAGCTACTTCTTGTCCTTTTTTCCCAGCCCTTTTTTCGATTGCAGGACCTGCCGCCATCCCTTCTAAACAATCACGATGAAATGGACAGCTTCCTTCAAATGAATCATCTGGATGACGTTTTACGATCATATGTCCCATTTCAGGATGACTAAACCCTTCGATAAAAGAACCGGTTTGAATGGCACCAGCACCTACGCCAGTCCCAATTGTATAATAGACACAACTAGATAATCCCTTACCAGCGCCCGCCACATATTCTCCATAAGCTGCTGCATTGACATCCGTTGTAAAAGCAATCGGTATATTAAATTCTTTTTTCATGGCACCAACGATATCATAATCCTGCCAAGCTAGTTTCGGAGTAGACGTAATCTGACCATAAGTTGCTGAATCTTTATGAATATCGATTGGTCCAAAAGATCCGATCCCAATTGCTTTTAAGGGGTATTTCTTAAAAAAACCAATCACCAAAGCCATCGTTTCCTCAGGTGTTGTCGTCGGAAAGCTGACTCTTTCAATAATATCAAGTTGGTCATTCCCTATGCCGCATACAAATTTTGTGCCGCCTGCTTCAATACTTCCTAAAAACTTCTCTGTCATTTTGGTCACTCCTAAATATAGTTTATCCTTCAATTGAGTATGAACTTGATACTTTTACTTAATTTTAAATAGGGTTCGACTTTGATAGGGGTTTTCTGGACGTAATTGAATATCACCAAATCCTTCAAATTCAACAGCTCCTGGGCTAACTTGGGTTTCCAACGTAATCCCACCATGACTGACTAATTTTTGCCCTCGAACCTCTGGCCCATTATCACCAAATTGTGCTGTAAAAATCACAACTGCCGGGCGATCCGTGTACATTTCAACCGTCAGGTCCTTTTGTGGCGCTATAATCATTGCTTGTGCCTGATCAAAACCAGTCTGATTCAAAATAAACGGATGATCCAATCCACCTACTAAACGATTTTGCTCATAGGCTGTCTGAAATACCTGCTTCATGCTCTGCGGCTTCCTAAAATCAAAAGGCGTTCCTGTAACTGAGCGCAGTTCACCCGTAACGGTTGTATCGTCAGCAACTACAGCGAATCGGTCCGCATCAACAAATAGCAAATGCTGATCAACGGGTTGCGTGACATCCCCAGTTAAATTGAAATAAACATGATTCGTTGGGTTATAAAGCGTTGGTTGATCTGTTTTAGCATAGTAATCTAGAATCCATTCATTATTATTAGTTAGTGTATACGTCACACGTGCTTGTAATTCTCCTGGAAAACCATTCTCTCCGTCAGGACTCAGATAAGAAAATAATACAGAAACTTGTTCATTGGTTTCTGCTATCTCCGCTTCCCAAATCCTTGACTCAAAGCTTTTTGAACCACCATGCAAAGTATGACCATTTTCTGGAGAAATCGGTAACTGATAGTTATGCTCATCTATTGAAAACGAGCCATGCTTGATTCTTCCCGCAACCCGCCCAATCGTTGCGCCAAAATACATATCTTTCGCCACATATTCTTCCGCAGAATCAAAGCCTAAAATAATATTGCGTTGCTCTCCCTTAACTGGTACAATCAACTCAACGATTCTAGCACCTAAGTTCGTGACTTTCATCGTCAAACCATTATCATTCGTAAGCGAATACAAAATAGCGTTTTCTCCAAATTTTTGATTACTGATATTCAATACTGTCATCTCTCTTTCGTTTGAAATCAATTTTTCAATTGAGTAACTAAAACTATTTTATCATCTTTCACAGCATTAATTTCTTTAAACTTCATTTTAAACGACTTTTGTTTAGATTTACAATTTTTTTGTCACGTTGCACTTATAACAACTAATAACTTTCCTCCCCTAAAACCCTAGATGACTTTTTTTATTTTTAAACAAACAATAGAAAAGAGCGAAACAAAACTAAAGATCAGTTTTGCTTCGCTCTCTATACCTGAATAAACAATAGTCACAGTTCGCTGGGCGCTAAACACTTCGGCTTAGCTTCGTTAAATGTTATGATTTTTTTAATTTTCGTGTAATCAATTTTTCAAGCTCGACAACTATAAACACAACAACTCCAGAAAGTAAGGCCAATTTTATATACGGCCAACCGATCGTTGCTGTTCCGAGTGCTAGATGTATGATCGGTGTATAGATCAACAAAGCTTGCAAAATGACTAGAATTAGCAAGGACAACCACAATACTTTATTTGCCAATATACTTTTATTGATCGAAAATCGATAAATTTCCCGACAATTAATCATATAGAAAACTTGACCAAACACGATTGTAGTAATCAATGTCGTTTGCATAACTGCTTCTGATGCATGGCGACCTTCTAAAAATCCATTGACTAAAAAACCTAAAGCAGCTAATAAAAGTGAGACGTAAACGATACGAAAAACAGCATATCGATCTAAAATGTTTTCCTTTGGATCACGAGGTGGCTGATTCATGCCATTTTTTGCTAACGGTTCAAACCCTAAAGCAAAGGACAATGTGATTGTAGTCACCATATTCAGCCATAAAATTTGGACAGAGGTCAACGGTAGTGGTCTATCTAATAACAAGGAAACAACTACTAACAGACCTTGCGCAAAAGCCGTTGGTAAAGAAAAATAAATTGTTTTTTTCAAATTCTCGTAAACGCGTCGACCTTCTCTAATCGCAACAGTGATCGTTGCGAAGTTATCATCTGCTAAAACCATATCAGCCGCATCTTTCGTTACCTCTGTTCCTTTGATTCCCATAGCGATACCAATATCTGCTTGTTTAAGCGCTGGAGCGTCATTGACGCCATCTCCAGTCATCCCGACAATTTGCCCATTGCTTTGAATAGCGTTAACTAAACGTAGTTTATGCTCTGGTGTTGTTCTAGCATACACATCGTTCGATAGAACAACCTTTGCTAATTCTTCATCACTAAGCTGTTCAATATCTTGGCCTACTAAAGCATTTTGATAGTTTTCAAGACCAATTTCTTTGGCTATGGCCACTGCAGTATCTTTGTGATCACCTGTAATCATTTTTACTGAAATACCTGCTTGTTGACTGATTCGAACGGCTTCGATCGCTTCTTTTTTTGGAGGATCGATGATCCCAAATAAACCAGCCAGGATCATGCCACTGTGTAAATCTTCGTGGGCAAGTGTTGTTTGTGCTTGCGTGACTTCTTTAAAAGCAGCCGCTAAAATTCGTTGTCCTTTTCTTGCTTGTTGGCTGATTTTTTGCTGCCAATAGTCTTCATCAAACGTTTCCGTATTATCATCAGAAAGTTGATAATCGACCATATTTAGCAAAACATCTGGCGCACCTTTTAAATAAATGTAACGTTTACCTTGAATATCTACTAGTGTCGCCATATATTTATACGTTGAATCAAACGGAATTTTACTAATATCATGCTCTTCTTCTACAAGAGCCATATGATTAGCCCAATCCAGTAAAGCACCTTCAGTTGGATTGCCGATCACTTCTCTCACGCCATTTTTATACGTAATTTTTGTATCATTACAATACGAAGCGATTTCTGCCATTTTTCTCAAGGACTTATCTTGTTCAACTTGACGCATAGTCTCTGATTCAGCACCATTGACGGTGGTATCGATCGTTTCTTTTGATGTAACAAGTGCTACAACTTCCATCTCATTTTTTGTCAGCGTTCCAGTTTTATCAGAACAGATGACGCCCATGCTGCCTAATGTTTCAACAGCTGGCATCTTTTTGATGATCGCGTGTTGACGGGCCATTCTGGTGACACCGACTGATAAAATAATAGATAATACAGCCGGTAATCCTTCCGGCACAGCTGAAACAGCTAAAGCAATCATTGAAGAAAGTAATTCACTAGCCGATAGATCCCGGAAAAATAAACTGAACAGGACCAGAAAAATGATCAAAGCTATTAAAAATAGAAAGATTTGTTTATTTAACTGCTTCATCTTTTTGATCAATGGTGTCTCGTTACTACCTACATTTTTCAAATGCTGATTGATCTTTCCAATCTCAGTTTGATCACCAATTTGAACCACGATCCCTTTACCCGTTCCACTATTGATCAAGGTACCTGAATAAGCCATATTGGTGTGATCACCTAAATCTGCATCTTCTTGAAGTGTTTGATTATTTTTCTCAACAGGCGTTGACTCACCAGTTAACATCGCTTCATCAATCACTAAATTATAGGCTTCAATTACGCGAAGATCTGCTGGCACAATATCACCTGGACTTAAATAGACAATATCGCCTGGAACTAAAGTTTCTGCTTTAACCGTTTCTTTTTCACCTTCCACTAATACAACTGCTTCTGAACTCATCATTGAAGTGAGACTTTCTAAAGAATCGGATGCTTTCGCTTCTTGGACATAACCGATAATCGCATTAATGACTACCACCAATAAAATAATCGACATATCAATAAACTGACTACTGACTCCTTTTAAGATAGCTGATACAAGCAATACATAAATCAACAAATCATGAAAATGATGAAGAAATTTTTGTAGCTTGCTTGTTTCTTTTTCTTTTGAGAGTGTATTACTGCCTTCTTCTTGTTTCTTTTTTCTCAGAGTTCTGTCGAGTCCATTTAAACCTGATTTTAGTGTCGTTAACACTTGCTCGGTTGTCATTTGATACCAGTTCATAACATCTCCTCCTCAATAGTGTCGAAATACTTTATTAAAGTGTACAAAACTAGAGGAATAATTCATAACAAAAAGCCCTTGCCTTAACGAAAATGCTAAAATCTCTTCACTCATTGACCACAACTCATTGAAATAGGTCCATAAAAAATAAGACCCCACTCATAAATGAGTTGAGTCTTATCAACATTGCTGTTTGAATTAACCTTCTGGGTTGGCGTTGGCATCTTTGATACCATACTTTTTGTTGAAACGGTCCACACGTCCGTCTGCTTGTGTAAATTTTTGACGTCCAGTATAGAATGGATGAGAGTCAGATGTAACTTCGACACGGATTACTGGGTAAGTGTTTCCGTCTTCCCACTCAGCTGTTTCATCAGAGTGCTTAGTAGAACCTGATAAAAACTTAAAGCCTGTAGTTGAGTCCATAAAAATTACTGGGTGATATTCTGGATGGATATCTTGTTTCATAGTCTTTTCGCTCCTTTGCCCTGATCCATTTGCTGCATCAGAGTTTATTTGTCGATATACAACAGTACTATAATAGCATGATTCGTTTATCGATGCAATTATCTTTTAACATTTTTTTTGGCTTGTCTCCCAAAGGAAACATCATGAAATTCTTCAAAGAATTTCTGGTTGTTTTTTGTTTTGCGTAAGAATTTGACGAATTGCTCGGTATATTCTAAAGAATCACCCGTCATATGGTTACGTAATTTCCATGTTTCTTCTAACTGTTCAGCAGACATTAATAAATCTTCTTTACGTGTACCCGATTTTTTGATATCGATTGCAGGGAAAATACGGCGATCTGCTAAGTCACGAGATAAGTGCAACTCCATATTACCCGTTCCTTTAAATTCTTCGAAAATAACATCATCCATACGACTTCCTGTATCCACTAAAGCTGTAGCAAGAATCGTTAAACTGCCGCCCTCTTCGATATTTCTAGCAGCACCGAAGAAACGTTTTGGTTTGTAAAACGCTGCTGGATCGATCCCGCCGCTAAGTGTACGTCCACTAGCTGGGATCACTAAGTTATACGCACGCGCTAAACGCGTAATACTATCCATCAAAATCACCACATCGCGTTTGTCTTCAACCAAACGCATCGCTCGTTCTAAAACCAATTCGGAAACTCGTGTATGATTTTGTGGTTGCTGATCAAAAGTTGAAGAAACTACGTCACCATTGACACTACGTTCTAAATCAGTGACTTCTTCTGGTCGTTCATCAATCAAAAGAAGGATCAATTCTACATCAGGATAATTTTCTGAAATACCATTGGCAATTTCTTTTAAGACACTCGTCTTCCCTGCTTTAGGTGGTGCTACGATCAAACCGCGTTGACCAAAACCAACAGGAGAAAAAATATCGATCATGCGTGTCGATAGTCTACCAGGAGTTGTTTCTAATTTGATTTGTTTTTCGGGGTAAAGCGGTGTTAAGGCTGGAAAATGCGGGCGTTCTTTTGCTTCTTCTGGATCTTTCCCGTTGACACTTTCAACATGCATCAACCCATAATAACGTTCAGACTCTTTAGGTGGACGTGCTTTTCCTGCAACTTTATCACCATTACGTAAGCCAAAACGACGAATTTGAGAAGATGAGATATAGATATCTTCTGCACTCGGTCCGTAATTGATTGGTCGTAAAAAACCATAGCCATCCTGAGAAACAATATCAAGGATTCCTTCCATGAAGAAAAATCCTTGTTTCTCAGCTTGTGCGCGAATAACAGCTAGAGAGAGTTCTTTTTTATTCATTTGACTATAATAAGGGATCTTGAATTCTTTAGCATAAGAATAGATATCTTTCAATGTACTATTTTCAAGCTCCGCCATCGTTAAATAGTCACTCATTTAGCCACCTCGATTTCTTCTTCTGTTTCGATCATTTGAATATCTGCACCAAGTGCCGTTAATTTTTCAATAATGTGGTCATAACCACGTAAAATGTATTCTACATTATAAATTGTTGTAGTCCCTGTAGCCATCAAGCCAGCAATCACTAAACAAGCACCTGCTCTAAGATCTGAAGCTACTACTTCGGCACCATGGAGCTGCGTTGGTCCATTGATGACGATCATATTACCTTCGATCGACGCATCTGCACCCATCCGCACAAGTTCAGGAATATGTTTTGTTCGTTGTGCATAGATACTATCAATCACTTCGCCAGTCCCTTTAGCTTTCATCATCAAAGGTGTGATTGGTTGTTGTAAATCAGTTGCAAAACCTGGATAAGGATAGGTCTTAACGGTTGTCATCTTCAAATCATGAGATGGATGAACTTCGATCATATCTTCTTCGATCGTCATCTTAACGCCCATTTCTTGTAATTTAGCAATGAAACTTTCTAGATGTTCGTAAATGACATTACGAACTTTTACTCCTTCACCCATTGCAGCAGCCAGAGCTAAATAAGTCCCTGCTTCGATTCGATCCGGAATAATCGAATGGCGGCAGCCATGCAGCGTCTCAACACCTTCGATGCGGATAATATCGGTTCCAGCACCACGGATGTTGGCACCCATATTATTTAACAAGGTTGCAACGTCAATGATTTCTGGTTCACGAGCAGCATTTTCAATGATCGTTTTGCCCTCTGCCTTAACAGCTGCTAGTATCACATTGATTGTTGCGCCAATTGAAACCATATCCATGAAAATTCTTGTTCCCTGAAGTCCCTCTTCAGTTCTTAAGTACATCGCACCATGTTCATTCGTTACTTTTGCACCAAGAGCTTCAAAGCCTTTGATATGAAGATCAATTGGACGAGGCCCTAAATAACAGCCACCAGGTAAGCCAACAACACCTTCGCCAAACTTTCCTAATAATGAGCCCATAAAGTAATATGAAGCACGTAAGCTATTGATTTTGCCTTTTGGCATCGGAACAGAAACGATTTCGGTTGGATCGATAACGAGTGTATTGTCAGTAAAGGTTGTTTTAGCACCCATGATTTCTAAAATTTCAATTAATGAATGAACATCTTGAATATCAGGTACACCATCTAATGTTACTGGTGAATCAGCTAAGATCGCTGCGGGAATCAATGCTACTGCACTGTTTTTTGCTCCGCTGATAGATACTTCTCCTGTTAATGGACGATTACCATTGATTACGATTTTTTTCATTTATTATTCTCACCTATCTATGTAAAACAAAAAGTTTTATTTTTTTTGTAATATACCCAAACTATTCTAACATATTAAGGAACAATAAAAAAGCCAACAGCCATTCGCATTTGCTTGTTTTTCATCATTTATTCGTTTTTATATCATTTTAGCGGTAAATAAAAGGAAACTTGCCTATAAAAATCGCTGAGCAACAAAAATCTTAAAATAAAAAAAAGAGAGCGGACAAAACTAATGATCAGTTTTGTTTCACTCTCTAAATCCGAATAAACGGCGAGAAAAAAGCAGCTCCTTCGGAAATAAGCTGAAATTCACAAAAATTTGAAGAGCAATTTTCGTGAATTTCTTCTTATTTCTCGGATCTAAACGCTTTTATCTCGGCCTCTTTTTTACTAGTCTAGAACTAAATTATGCTTTGTTAGCAGAACCGAACCATTCGATACGTTGCTCAACTAATTCAGTAACAGCTTTTGTTCCTGGTGCTAATAATTTACGTGGGTCAAATCCTTTACCTTCAAGATCTTTGCCTTCTTCGATGTATTTACGAGTTGCAGCTGCAAATACTTCTTGACACTCAGTGTTAACGTTGATTTTAGAAACGCCCATTGAGATTGCTTTTTGAACTTGTTCTAAAGGAATACCTGATCCACCGTGTAATACTAATGGAATGTCACCAACAGCGTCAGCGATTTCTTGTAAGTGGTCAAATGCTAAACCAGTCCAGTTGTCTGGGTATGAACCGTGGATGTTACCGATTCCGCATGCTAGGTAATCAATACCTGTAGCAACCATTTGTACACATTCTTGAACGTCAGCTAATTCGCCAGAACCAATGATTCCGTCTTCTTCGCCGCCGATTGAACCAACTTCACATTCTACAGAAACACCTTTAGCGTGTGCTTTAGCAACAACGTCTTTGGCTTTTTCGATGTTTTCTTCAAATGGTAAATGAGAACCATCAAACATAACTGAAGTATAGCCGATTTCGATACATTCTAATGCATCTTTGTATTCACCGTGATCTAAATGAAGCGCTACTGGTACAGTAATGCCCATTGAATCGATCAAGTCTTTTACTAAATCGTAACATACTTGGTATCCGCCCATGTATTTAGCCGCACCCATAGAAGTTTGGATCAAAACTGGCGCTTTTTTAGCTTCTGCTGCTTCAAGAATCGCTTTTGTCCATTCTAGGTTGTTTGTGTTGAATCCTCCGACACCGTAGCCGCCTTTGCGAGCTGCTTTAAGAAATTCTGTTCCTGATACTAATGGCATAATAAAATTCCTCCTAAGTTTTAAAAAAACTTTATTTGTTAAGGACATCCTTAACCAACAGTTACATTTTAGCAGACTTTTTAGTACTTTTCTACTAAAATTGACTTTTTCAGAAAACTTTTGTCCAGACTTTCACAAAACTGTAGACACTTGCTGCTTTTTGTCCAAAAAAAGAGTGACACAGTTGATTCAACTAACGCCACTCTTTGTAACATTATAATGATAATCGAATCCAAACTAGTAAAATAGTAATGGAACCGATAACCCCTATCAACATATAAACTGCCCATTGAACTTGTTTTGACACATTCACTTTCTCTTTTGCATCTACGAGACTTCGATAAACAAATAGACACAAAATCAATCCTGGAATATTCAATGAAAATAATTGCTGAACCATACTGAATTTTAAATAGAATCCTAACAAAGAATGACGACAATCACTCGTGTTTCCAACCATGAATAACCCAAATAGTTGAAAAAAAAGTAAAAAAATCACAATACTTGTTAAAGTCAAACTAGGAATACTTGTAAAAAGAATAGACACTGAAACATTTTTGACCGCTGCTAAAATCGAGATGTAAAGACCAAACACTAGTGGAATCATTAACCAATAGCCAAATAGTACTCGCTTCATTTTAGTTGGATGCAAAAAGCTTGCCATCAGGTTTCCTCCTCAAATTGTTTATTCAAAAATGTCACATATTTTCTATAAATCAAATCAACCAATACACTTAACCCAACTAAGGACTGGGCAATATGCTCTTTTCCAGAAACAGTAAAAGGAGTTGAGTAATAAAAATAGGCATATTGAGCGTGTTCGGCAAAAAAATTATGGGAAAAAGCTGTGATTGCCGCAATTGGAATGTTTCGCGCATTTAACGAAAGAATATTCTCTTTGACGTCATCTGTTTCTCCACTTAACGATACAAACAAAACAATATCTTCTTTCGTAATCATTGACATACTAATGTCAAGTTCGGTTTTAACAGGAATGATGATCGAACGTTTGTCACAAATCATCAGCATCTTAGAAAATTCTTCGACCACTTTTCGTTGGGAGTAACCCGTTGCATAGCAATAGACAGTATTTGCTTGTTGAATTGCTTTACTCAAAGAAGTAAAATCTGTCTGTTGTGCTAGTTTAACTGTATTTTCAATATCTTTGGTCTGCAAATCAATCAAATCCGTGTCTGTCGTCCCAATGTTATTTTGTTTCGATTGCCGCATAAAATACTTAAACTCTGAATAACCAGAAAAACCTAATTTTTTAGTTAATCGTAAAATCGATGATTTGGAACTGTGAACTTTCTCTCCCAATTCAACAATACTAAGTTGCATAACCTGTTGCTCATTTTCTAAAATATACCCTAAAATAGCCCAATCCAGCTCACTTAAACCCTTTTGGTATTTTTGCATCAACGTCTCTAAATTCATATCTGGTCCCTCATTTCCTTAGTGTTCTTCCCTTAGTATAAAGGATGAAAAATTAAAACGATACTAAGGGAATTTTCTAAGGAAAACGATACTAATCGATTGCTACGACAACTTAGGCCAAAACGCTTGATTGGCTTCAATTAAATCATCTAAAATTTCTTGTGCGATTCGAGCGTTTGGCACAATTCTTGATAACATTAACGCTTGCCATAATTTTTGGTACGAGCCTTCTGTCCAAGCCTCAACAACTAGTTTTTCGACCGCCACTTGTTGTTCCATCAGCCCTTTTTGGAAACGAGGAATCTTTCCTTGAACAATCGGTTCCGGTCCGTTACTGCCAACAATACACGGAACCTCTACCATAGCAGTTTCATCAAAATTGACGACAGCACCTTGGTTTTCAACAATCAACAACATTCTTTCATGGGTATTATAGGCGATTGCTCTGGCTAAATCGACAATATAAGAAGCATGTTCATCCACTTCCAAGGTCGTCCCTTTGGCGGTGCCTGCTTTGGTGATCCGATTACATTCACCAAAAACATGTTTTTCACGTCCAGCCATAACTTCATTTGCTCGTGTATATTCTGGGTTTGCCTGTGCTACTTCGTCTTGCGGGTAAAAGTAATACTTCAAGTACGTATTGGGTAAAGTGGTTGGATCCACCGCATAGACTTCTTTGGCTTTGGCAAATGTATGCATCCAGCTAGCATCGGTATGTTGTGATTCTTCCACTTCCTCTTTTAAAGAGTAACCATACTCTTTGACATGGGCTTTGATTTGCGGCATTAGGTCATTGCCCTTTTGATCTCTAATATCTGTCCACCAACCAAAGTGATTCAAACCATAATAACGTACAACCATCTCTTTTCTAGAACTCAGCCCAACAGATTTCGCCATGCGTTCCTCAATACCGACTGGCATGTCACAAATATTAATAATTTTACTTTCCGGACGTAACTTCCGCGTTGCTTCTGCCACGATCGCTGCTGGATTTGAGTAATTCAACATCCAGGCATCTGGTGAATATTTCTCCATGTAGTCGATCAACTCCAATACTCCACCAATGGAGCGCATACCATAAGCAATTCCGCCTGGTCCACAGGTTTCTTGACCGATCACGCCGTATTTCAGTGGAATCTTTTCATCTTTTTCCCGCATAGCATAAAGTCCAACACGAATATGAGCCATTACAAAATCAACATCAGTAAACGCCGTTTTAGGATCTGTTGTCGCCAAAAATTCAATGTCTGGCGCTTGTTCCTTAATGATAATTTCGCAGGCATCTGCAATTTGCTTTTGTCTTTCTAGATTATTGTCATAAAATTTGATCTGTCTAATGGGTAACTTTTCTAAATTATCTAATAACATTAACACGATTCCTGGGGTAAATGTACTTCCCCCACCTGCAATTACGATCGAAAATTTCTTCATTTCTTATCCAGCTCCTTCATTCTATTCATTTAGTTTGTTTTGATTGCCTAATGCTAATAAATTTTCAAATTGCTCTCTCACTTGAGGAACATCTAAGCCGACAATGACTTGAAAAGCCGTACCATTACGAACCACTCCATGGGCGCCACCTTCTTTAAAGGCGCCATCGGGTAAAACGATCCCTGCGTCTTTTACTGTAATCCTCAAACGGGTAGCACAATTATTCACTTTTTCGATATTATCACTCCCGCCAAACGCCTCTAAATAAACAGCGGCTTGTTCTGTATATTGATTCGCACCAGCAATGGAAATGTCACCCAGAGCACCCGTTTTTTTCGCTTCTTTGTACTCTTTCTTACTATATAGCTTCACTTCTTGATCTTCTGCTTCTCTTCCTGGTGTGGCAAAATTAAACTTCAAGATCAATGCCCGAAAGACAACGAAATAAATCAGTGTAAAAGACAAGCCAATCAGCAGCTGAGTGAAAATCATCCCTTTGTGATTAGCAAATAGTGGAATCCAATTTTTTGCCAATAAGTCGATGAAACCACCACCCATATCACCTACAACACCAAAGAAATACATCGTCGCAGCCATTGTTGCAGCTAACACTGCATGTAGAACAAACAATGGTGGCGCTACAAATAGGAAGGTAAACTCTAACGGTTCCGTGATTCCCGCTAAAACAGCTGTTAAGGTAACCGGAATTAAAATCGCTAAGACTTTTTTCCGTTTATCAGGTTTAGCTGTGAAATAAAAGGCTGCCGCAATCCCAGGTGAGGCAAAGATTTTTGAGTTTCCATGTAAAGCAAAACCACCTTGTGGGAATAACTGCTTGATTGGTGTTGTTGTTTGCGCATATTCATTTAAATGGGCCATCCAATATTTCGTAATCCCATTTTCAACAACTGCTGGTCCAAAGACGAACGGTGTATAGATAAAATGATGTAACCCTGTAGGAATCAAAATTCTTTCTAAAAACGTATACAACCAAACGCCAAAAGTGCCAGCACTTGCTAAAAATGTTTGCATTGAACCAATACCCATTTGAATTTTTGGCCAGATCAGACAAATTAAAAAGGCAATAGGCAACATGGCGAAAAAGCCTAAAATTGCGATCAAAGAAGATCCTTGGAAAATCCCTAAAAAATCTGGTAATTTTGTGTCAAAATAGCGATTATGCAACCAAACCACGATTGCTGAAATAAAAATAGCCCCAATAATTCCTGTATCCAATGTTTTGATGCCTGCAATCAACTTCATGCCACTATCGCCGCCAACTTCTTGGGTAAAGTCAACACCAAAGAATGAACCAAAATACTCCAACATACTGCTGATAAAATAATTACAGGTCAGATAGATGACAAAAGCTTCCATTGCCGCTCGAGCATTCGCTTTTTTAGCTAAGCCAATTGGCAACCCGATCACAAATAATAATTCCATTTGATTAAAGACTGTCCAGGCCCCACTTTCCAAAACAGACCAAATCCCATACCAAACTGTTCCTTCGTTGGCAATACTCCCAACGATCATCGGATTTTTAAAGATAATCGCAAGCGCTACCATAATTCCTGAAAATGAAAATAGTAACACTGGGGTAAACATGGCTCCTCCAAACCGCTGCACTTTTTCCATCACTAGTGAAACACCTTCTTTCTATTTAGTTGTTTACAGGTTATTTATACCATCTGATGAATACGCTATCAATATATTGAAGCATTTTAGGGAAGTCAGTTTATAACCAGAGAAAAAGTGTCAATGTTTGGGAAATTTACCACGTTTTTTCAATAAAAAAATCACCAAACACTCTAATCGAATTTAGACTATCAGTGATTTTGCTTGATTATTCTATTTCTGTTTCATCTTATGTTTCTTCATTTCTGGAAAACTGCCTGTGCTTTTAAAGATCCGCTGCTCATCTTCATTTGCAAAGCGTCCCAAGACAGAATGTGTAGGAATAATATTCATAAAAGCATTTTCATCTACTTCATAAACAATTTGTTCTAGATCATATAACTCGTAACGTGTGATGACCATCATGATCATTCGCCCTTCAACACCAGAATAGCCACCCATAGATGGCAACAAAGTCATTCCTCGAATCATCTGTTTTGAAATCGCTTGTGTCACAACTTCTGGTTGAACAGTCACGATCATCGCTGTGATTTTTTGATGACTAGTATGGATCGTATCAACTACTTGGGTCATACAATAAATCGAAATAATCGTGTACAACGCACTTTCCCAGTCAAATACAAAACCTGCAATCGCAACAATGATTCCATTCAGCATAAACATATAATTGCCTACTGTCTTACCCGTCGTTTTGGATAGAACAAGTGAAATCACATCCATCCCGCCAGTTGTAAAGCCCATTTTAAGCGACAGCCCTGCCCCGATACCAATCAAGACGCCACCAGCGATCGCATTCATCAGTGGGTTTGTGGTGATCACTTCGATGGGAATCAAGATAGTCGTTAAGGAAACCCATGCTACATTTAAAAAACTGTAAATCGTTGATTCTTTGCCTAATTTCATAAATCCTAAAATAAAAATTGGAATATTTAATAACAAAATAAAAAGACCAGTATCGATCGTAATCCCTAGATGCGTATGCAATAGTGTTGCGATAATTTGTGCAACCCCATTCATTCCAGCAGAAAAGACTTTTGCCGGAATTAAAAAAAAGTTCAAACTGATTGCTACTAAAATCCCGGTAACAAAAATCACAGCAAACTTTTTCAATGTCTCACTTCGTTTATAGGTGATAACCCATTTACTCATTCAGAACCTCCCCATCTTCTGAAAAGCTAAAATACTCTTTCCAGCTCCTATACTTTACTTACTAACATAAAATCCCTCGAATTAGGATAACAGTTCACTCAAAAAAAGAAAAGAAAAAAAGCAGAAAATGAGGATTATTTTATTCTTTTTCATTGCTATTATGATCAATTTTTGTTTCTTACGCTGTTTTTACATCAAACGATGATTTAGACTTGTTTCTTACCTATTTAATGGTACTATAAAAGTAAGAAATAGTGAGAGGAGATTTGCATATGGCAGCAAAAGAAGCAAGCTTTGATGTAACATCTGAAATGAACATGGAAGAAGTCAAAAACTCGATTCAGATCGCACTAAAAGAAATCAAAAACCGGTTTGACTTTAAAGGTTCGATTGCAGATATCAAGTTAGAAAATAATAAATTAGTAGTGGTTGCAGAGGACGACTATAAAATCGAGCAAGTAAAAGATGTCTTATTCAGCAAATTAGTCAAACGAGCCGTTCCGATCAAAAACATTCACTTCTCGACAAGTGAAAAAGCTCTTGGTGGTTCTGCACGTCAATATGGTGATTTAATCAGCGGAATCGATAAAGATAACGCAAAAAAAATCAATGTGGCAATCAAAAATTCTGGTATCAAAGTGAAATCACAAATCCAAGAAGATCAAATCAGAGTCACTGGAAAAAGCCGTGATGATTTACAAAAAGTGATTACTTTACTTAGAAATCTAGATTTACCAGTAGAACTACAATTTACCAATTTCCGTTAATTAAAAGAGTATAACGAGCTGAAGCGATTCTCTTCCCTGCTCGTTATACTCTTTTGATTTATTTTATTCGCTTAAAAAATCAAATAATTCGTGCAGATCTTTCCCACTGTTTAAGCCAACAATCAAACGAATCCGAGCTTTAGGTCCATTTAATCCTCTAGAAAAAACAATCCCCATTTTCTTTAAGTTAACACCGCCGCCTTCATAATCATAAATATCCTCAGCGATTCCGTTAGAACAGCGTGAAACTAAAACAATCGGAATTTTTCTTGCTAGCAATCTTTCGAGTGCTGGTAACGTTTCTGGCGGAAGATTGCCAGCTCCTAACGCTTCGATCACAATGCCATCTGTTTGGTCATTGTCTACCAAGTCAAATAAACTACCATTCATACCAGCGTATGCTTTGATCACATAGACTTCACCTGATACTTTTTGAATATCACACACTTCTTGTCGACATACTTCACTTGCAAAAAACGTTCGTTCTTTGGCAATCATACCGATTGGACCAAAAGTCGGCGTCCGAAATGTCGCAACATTGGTCGTATGGGTTTTCGTTACATAACGAGCCGTATGGATTTCATCATTCATCACAACGAGCACGCCTTTACCGTATGACTCATCAGAACACGCTGTCCAAACAGCACTAATAAAGTTATACAACCCATCTGTTCCAATTTCATTGCTTGAACGCATCGCACCTGTCAAAACAACTGGGATTTTATTTTCCAACGTAATATCTAAAAAGTAGGCAGTCTCTTCCAAGGTATCTGTTCCATGGGTGATGACCACACCATCAATATTTTCTGTATATGCTTTTTGAATTCGTTGCTTTAACTCTAACATTCGTTCTAATGTCATGTGAGGAGAAGGAATGTTGAAGATCGGTTCAACGACTAAGTTTACTTTTCCAGCTAATAATTCTTCTTGGTCAAGCAATGGATTCATGCTGTTTGTCGTCACATTTCCATCTGCTTCTTTTGACATCGAAATCGTGCCACCTGTATGTATTACTAGGATTGTTTTCATTTTTTGTCTCCCTATCATGCTTTTATTTCACTCATTCTTTCCTATTTACGCTCAAAAAAGAGCCGACAATCAACACTTCGGCTTTTTTTAATCATGCTATTTGCAGTTCAATTCTTGTTCTAGTATACCAGTAAGAGCTATTTTTTCCTACCATCATCTGTTCAATTTGATTGCCAAAATTGTTGTAACAGCTGCTTTGTTCGTTCCGTTGAAAAGGAGGTCTGCACCTGATTCCAATGTGGCGGGAAAAAACGCTGAACAGCTGCGGTTGAAAAGCGTTGATCTAAAAGCAAAACAATTCCTTGGTCAGCGGTATCTCTAATCACTCGACCTGCAGCTTGTAAGACTTTATTCATCCCAGGAATTTGGTAAGAAAATTGAAATCCCTGATTTTTTTCCTGATCATAATAGCCCTTGATCAATTCTTGCTCATGATTGATCTGTGGCAGGCCGACTCCAACAATCGCAGTTCCGATTAAGCGGCTACCTTTTAGATCAATTCCTTCGGAAAAAATACCTCCTAAGACACAAAAACCAACTAACGTTTCTTTAGGATCTATAACAAACTCAGCTAGAAAGGCTTCTCGTTCGCCTTCATTCATCATACTTGCTTGAATCTTTGTCTTAATATGAGGATTTTTTTGGCGAAACAGTTCATAAATGATATCCATGTATGAATAGGATGGAAAAAATACAAAATAATTGCCCGCTTTTTGTTGGATCATATTAGTCAAACTTATAACGATCTTTTCATAGCTATTTTCACGTTCTTTATATGTTGTTTGAATATAGTTTTCGATTACTAGTAGTTGATTTTCTTTCGGAAAAGGACTAGGAATCCGATAACGTAAGCTATCCTCTCTTCCACCTAGTATTTCTTGGTAATAATCCAATGGTGTTAAACTGGCCGAAAACAAAATGCTAGCTTTGCCTTTATCAAGTTTTTGCTGCAAAAGATAACTTGGGTCGATACAAAATTGTTTAACTGTAATATCATAATTCTGACAATTGACATAGGTACAATAATGATTATCGTATCCTTCACTGATTCTAGTATAATTCAGTACATCAAAATAAACAGACAAGATTTGCTCTACATTCGTATGCTCTTGATTTTCTGGAAGCCACTCTTTGATTTTTTCCGCTAAAGAATACGCGACTTTAACTAGAGAATCAATTGGCGCATTTTGATGGATAAACTCTTTGCCTTCTTCCTCACAGACCTGTTTTATTTTGTCAAATTCTTTTTCTACTTTGTTAAGTACTCGGATTAGCTTGTTTTGTTTTTTATCAAGAGTTTCTTTCAAGGCGGAAATCTTACTTTTTGATAAAACTGCTGAATACATTTCCCGCGAGCGATTGACTAGATTATGAGCCTCATCCACTAGAAAAATATTCTCTTTCACTTCTGATTGCTCTTCAAAGAAACGCCTTAAATAGACAACAGGATCAAATAAATAATTATAATCGCAAATAACTAAATCACACCACAAACTGACATCTAACGACAGTTCAAAGGGACATAACGTGTGTTTACGTGCATAGACTTCGATCACATCCCGCGTAAACTGACTCTCATGATTCAACAAATCCCATAGGCCTTCATTCAAACGATCATAATAACCGTTGGCAAATGGACAAGCCTCTGGTGTACAATTTCTTTCTGTCAAAAAACAAATTTTATCTTTTGCGGTTACTGTCACACTCTTTAACTGGAGCTCTTTTTGTTTCATCGCTTCTACTGCATCTTCAGCTACTTGACGAGTGATGGTTTTAGCGGTCAAATAAAAAACTCTTTCCGCTTGTTCTTCTCCAATTGCCTTCAGCGTCGGAAACAAAGTCGAAATTGTCTTTCCTGTTCCAGTTGGTGCCTCAACAAAGAGTCGCTGATCACTTAAAATCGTTTTATAAACGGCAACAGCTAGCTCTCTTTGACCTGCTCGATACTCTCCATAAGGAAAAGTCAACTGTTGAAGTGAGCGATTTCGTAGTTTACGCCAATTGGCTCTAAAAATCAGCCATTGTTCATATTTTTGCGTTAAGTCGTCAAAAAAATCTTTTAATTCTGCTTTGGTAAAATCTTTTTCTTGCCTCGTGATTTCTTTCGTCGTCGTTTGATAATACGTCAACTGTAAAGTGATTGCTGCTAAGTTCTCTTGTTGGCAGTATATATGCCCATAACACATCACTTGATACCAATACATCTCGATCTGTTCTTCCAGTAATTCAGAAAATGCTGGCTCTGACGTTTTGATTTCATCGATAACGGTTCTATTCTCAGCATCCATAAAAATACCATCGGCCCGGCCTTCAATTATGTACGTTTGTTGGTTTAATTCTATGTCGATCGCCAGTTTGACTTCTTTTTGATAATTCTCACTAGCAGCTTTCTGAAGCTTACGATGGATCTTAGCTCCTTCTAATGCTGTATGTTCACTTGTGTGTCTAGCATCAATACTACCTCTGCGTAAAATAAATTCCACTAATCTGCGGACTGCGATTCTTTGCGTATTCTGCATATTCAACCCCACCTATCACTCCTTATTATAGAACATACATTCGCAAATTAAAAGTGGAATGAGCTATTTTCCCATTCCACTTTTATGTTATAAGACTATACAATTGAAACAGATATAGGTTAAGACGAATAATCACTATTTATTTTGACATACTCATAGCTTAAATCACAGCCAATCACTTCAAACTGCTCAGTTCCTTGATGTAAATCAACTGTTAAATAAATATCTTCGTTTTGTTCAATATACGCTAATATTTGACTAATATTTTGTTTTTCCTCATTATTATTTGAAAAAATCGGATATTGTCCATAATAGACTGCGACTTTATTCTGGTCAAAAATCAATCCTTCCGTTTTTCCAAGAGCCATCGCAATTCTACCCCAGTTTGGATCATTTCCGAATAGTGCTGTCTTAACTAGTGGTGAATTAATGATCGACTTTCCAGCGTTTTTTGCTTGCTCCTGACTTACAGCATTTTTCACAGTGACGAACATCGTCTTTGTAGCACCTTCAGCATCCTTGACAACCGCTAGGGCCAAACCCTTACAGAGTTGATTTAGACCGGTTTGAAATGCTATTTGGTCCACTTCATAGTGATTGCTAGCCAATAGAGCAACTGTATCACTAGTGCTAGTATCTGAGTCGATGCTGATTGTATTAAAGGATTGATCCACAGCCGTTTTCAGCATAGGATAAATTGCTTCTTTCGCTATTTTGGCATCGGTCAAAACATAGGCTAACATCGTCGCCATATTTGGTTCGATCATCCCTGAGCCTTTGACGATCCCCAAAAGTGTTGCATCGCCAACTTTTAGACTACGAACTTTCATCTGTTGATCAGTTGTCAAAATTGCCTGAGCAAAATCTTCATAGTTCTCTTTCATCTCGATTGACTCTGTTTTCAAAAAATTTTCAATTAAATCGATTGGTAACTGTGGTCCAATCAAACCTGTCGAAGAAGGCAGAATATTTTCCTTCTCAACCTGTAATTTATTGGCTAAGCACTCCATGATTCTATATTCATTTTCTCTGCCCACTTTGCCAGTGGCAACATTAGCAATACCGCTAGTTACTACAACGGCTTGTAGTTCAGCATTGCTTATATGTTCTTTTCCGATCGGGATACACTCACCGCAAAATGTATTTTTGGTAAAAACTGCTGCAGCATGACAGACCTTATCTGCAACAATCAAACCAAAATCTTTTCGTTTTTTCTTGATACCAACATGCGTTCCGTAAAATTTAAAGCCTTTCGGTACCTTTATCTCATTTCCCATAACTAACACCTTCCCGTACATACTCAATCAATACTAATTTAAGCGAAATATTTCTCTAATTTCATAAAAGTATAAATCAAAGCGATCAGATAGTCAATGGATTTTATATCATAAAACAAAGTTTTTCGGTATTTTTATGCATAAAAAAATTTTATTAAGCAACTAATATTGCATTTATATACTGTTAAGACAAAAAAAGCATCCAGATTTTCTGGATGCTTAAACAGTATTAAAAATTAGTTATTTTTACCAAAAATACGTAAGAAAGCCAAGAATAAATTAATGAAATCAAGATATAATTGTAAAGCCATAAAAACAGCAATACCGGTTCCTGGTTGTCCACCCGTTTGAGTATATAATGTACGGATTTTTTGGTTGTCATAAGCTGTAATACCAGCAAAGATAATCACCATCAAAATTGAAATCAAGTAATCAACTGGTTCACTTTTCAGGATAAATGCATTTAGGAAGATCGCGATGATCAAGCCAATTAAAGCACTATAGGCCGCGTGCCCCATTGCTGATAGATCTCTTTTAGTAAAGATTCCAATCAACGACATGCCGCCAAATGTAGCAGCCGCACTAACAAACGCCGTTACAACAGTTCCCTCTGTATACATTGCTAAAGTAACCGCTAATGTAATACCATTTAAAACGGAATACAAGATAAAACCACTAATTGCCAGTGTCGGATTTTTCATTGCTTTAAAGCCTAAAAAGACAACTAAAACAAGTTCCGCAATCCAAATCCCATAAAATGCAAAGGGATACTGATATAAAAACATAACGATTTTAAAGAAAAATACGTTTAATACTAAATAAGATACGATTGCGCTGATCCCGATTCCTATCGCTAAAAATGCATAAATTTTTGAATAAAACTTATTTAAACCAACATTTTCTACTACTCCATTATTCATTCATATCTCCTTCTTTCTGCTCTAAATCTGCTAACGTTACTTGAGGGGGTTGCACCATTACGACCGCATCAAGTACACGATTTTCTTCTTCATTAACAGCTTCAATCGAAATCGTTACAACATCTTTCATCTTATCTACCTTGATCACTTCAAACTGAAACGTCAATGTTTCATAATGAAAAACTGGCTCTACAAAGTTCACTGAAAAATTGACCACATGAGAACCTGGTCCAGGTAAATGCTTTGAAATAGCACTAGTAATGATTCCCATCAACATGATCGATGGTACGATTGGTTTGCCATATTCTGTTTTTTGGGCATAATCATGTTGGATATATAAGGGATTGGCATCGTTTGTTAAGCCCAAATAAAGAAGTAAATCTTTATCTTCGATCGATTCGGTTAAAGACAGCGAATCGCCTTCCTCAATATCTTCGATGGTTTTGCCTAATTTTCTCGGTTTTCCGATATTCAAATTAGTACACCTCCACTAATGATAAGATAATTGTACCAAAATGACGATAAAAGGCAAGTTAAAAAGAAGGAGCTTCAACAAATCATCACAATGAGTTGTTGAAATTCCTTCTTCACATTTTATTGATTTTATTTTTATAACACATTTCTAGTTGTATTACTTAGTAACGTTTCATATGCTTGTTCAAATTTTTGAACATCCCCAGCACCCATGAAGACCATTACAGCATTTTCATGGTCTAATAATGGCGACACGTTTTCTTCTTTAATAACTTGTCCACCTTTTTGGATTTTATTGCCTAGATCTTCAATTTTGACATCGCCTTGTTGTTCTCTAGCTGAACCAAAAATATCACAAAGATAAACCGCGTCGGCTAAATCTAAGGCTTTAGCAAACTCATCCATCAACGCAATTGTCCGTGTAAATGTATGAGGTTGAAAAACGGCAATGATTTCTTTTTCAGGATATTTTTGACGAGCACCATCGATAGTTGCTGTGATTTCTGTTGGGTGATGCGCATAGTCATCCACAATGATCATATCAGAAACTTTTTTCTCAGTGAAACGGCGTTTAACCCCTTCAAACGTCAACATTTCTTCTGCAACTTTTTTCATATCTAATTTTTCAAAGTATGCTACAGCAATCACACCTAAAGCATTCATAATATTATGTTGACCAAAAGCAGGCAATACAAAGTGTCCAACTAAGTCTTCATTATGATACACATCAAAAGAAGAGCCTTCTGTTGTGCGTTGGATATTTTTTGCTTGGATATCATCATCTGCTGCTAAGCCATAATAATAAACGGGTACATTTGTTTTCAATTGGCGTAAATATTTGTCCTCGCCATAAGCAAATATCCCTTTTTTGACTTGTTCAGCCATCGTTTGAAACGCAGAGAAAACATCTTCAATGCTCTTAAAATAGTCTGGATGATCAAAATCAATATTTGTCATGATCGCATAATCTGGCGAATAAGCTAGAAAATGACGGCGGTATTCACAAGCTTCAAAAGCAAAAAATTCAGCGTTAGGGTCGCCATGTCCAGTTCCGTCACCAATCAAATAGCTCGTTGGTGCAAGCCCTGTTAAGATATGAGAAAGTAAACCAGTTGTACTTGTTTTTCCGTGGGAACCAGTTACAGCAATACTTGTATACGGTTGAATAAAGCGACTAATAAAATCATGATAACGAATGATTTCAGCCCCTAATTCTTTGGCACGAACTAATTCTTCGTGCGAGTCTGGGAAAGCATTTCCCGCAATGACGATCATATCTTTGGTTATATTATCTGCATTAAAAGGCAAAATAGTGATGCCCGCTTTTTCTAAGTCACGTTGCGTAAAGAAGTACTCTTCTACATCTGAGCCTTGCACTTGGTAGCCTTTTTCAAATAACACAAGGGCCAATGAACTCATGCCTGATCCTTTGATCCCAACAAAATGATGTAATTTATGTTCTTGATTGCTCATTTTAATCCTCTTCTCTTAAACTCTATATAAAACGTAGCTTTTTTAAATTTTTTTTAAGCGTATGCTATCCATTATCGTACATAATTGTGAAATAATCAACTAAAAAACGACTAAACAGATGCTTTTCCCTTGAAAAATAACAGTCATTTTTCGTTTTGGACTTGCATGAAAATAGCTAACTCAGCCGTTTTAAAAGCTGTGATTCACAGTAAAAAGCTGAGACAAAACCAGATTTCGTTTTGTCTCAGAGTTTGTTTTAATTAAAGTACTTACTGTTTTCAAGCTCCATACTTGAATCTTCAATTATACCACTTAAGGATTTGTCTAAAATCCCTTTCTTTTTTTCCTGCTCTGCTTCGGCTACTTTTTGACCATAAGCTGTCTGACTTTTCGCATTCTCTTTTGCAGTTTTCAGCTCTTTTCTAGAGCGTGGCAATGCGTGACTAAGGTCTTCTTCTTTACCAAATCGTTCCATATCAGGCTTGATTTGTTGATATTGGCGTCTTGTCACAGGAATTTCTGGTGTGCCTTTAGGAATGTTGAATTTTTGAACCGTTGGGTCTTCATTTCCTATCGCTTGAAATGCTGCTGGTTCATCATCGAAAAGCAAATAAGAATTTTTATCTTTTTTCATCGCTTCCGCTAATTCTTGCTCTGTCAAAACAGGCGCTTTTTCTTCTGGAATTACAGAAGCTGGAATATACTTGGGTACAAAATAAGAACGAGTATCATAAGTGAAATCTTTTGAAAAGGCCGCCTTATTTTTATTCGGTGTTTGCTGAGAACCAAAACCAAAAGAGCTTCTTTTTGGCATATTGCCAAATAAATTTGTTTTTTGTTTTGGTGATGTTGGCTTGTTATGCGTCATCATATAATTCGGCAAGTTGGATTTATGGCGTGCTAATTCTGCGACTTGTTCTTGGCTATGTGAAACATGCTGATTATTCGTTTGTGTTGGTTGTTTCTGTAATACTGGTTGAACTGTGATTGGATCAATCACTGGTGCACTTTGTTGTACTTTTGCTGATTGTTTAGCGAGCATTGGTTCTTCTTGAAACAATGTTCGTTTATTTTCAGAAACTAGTTTTACACCTAATTCATCATCATAGGCTGGAAAACGAAAATGTTTTCTTTTAACTTGTGTTGGGTTTTCCATTCGAGTCATTCCTTTAATCTACTTTCTGTCAATTCTACCATAAAAAAACAGAATTCTAAACAATTTGCCTTATTTTTTCCTGTTTTCTTGGGGTTATTTTTTTCAACATGGTATTTTTCATAAAATTAGTCGCTGGAGTAAAGCAGAATGCTTCTTCCAACGACTAACTGAATGACTATTTTTATGGATAAATACGGTTTAACAAACGTGGGAATGGGCTTGCTTCACGAACATGTTCGATTCCAGCTAACCAAGTTACTGTGCGTTCTAAGCCTAAACCAAACCCAGAATGAGGCACTGAACCATAACGGCGTAAATCTAAATACCATGAGTATTCTTTTTCATCTAGATTATGGTTGCGGATTTGTTCTAATAAGTAATCATGATCGATCGCTCGTTCAGAACCTCCGATGATTTCACCGTATCCTTCTGGTGCGATCATGTCCGCACAAATCACAACATCATCACGAGTAGGATGTGGTTTCATGTAGAAGGCCTTGATTGCTTTTGGATAATTTAAGATAAACACTGGACGATCAAATGAGTTTGCGATAAACGTTTCATGCGGTGAACCAAAATCATCGCCCCACTCAATATCATCAAAGCCATTTTTCTTCAATAATTCAACTGCTTCATCATATGAAATACGTGGGAATGGCAATTGTGTATATTTTTTCAAGACTTCTCTATCACGTTCTAAAACATCCAAAGCATGATCACAATTGTCTAATACACTTTGAACAAGGAACGCTACGTATTGTTCTTGCACTTCTAAACTCTCTTCTTGATGCATGAAAGCCATCTCTGGTTCAATCATCCAAAACTCAATCAAGTGACGACGAGTCTTTGATTTTTCCGCTCTAAAAGTCGGTCCAAAGGAGAAGACTTTACCAAAAGCTAAAGCTGCCGCTTCCATGTACAATTGTCCACTTTGAGACAGGTACGCTTTTTGATCAAAATAATTTGTTTCAAACAAGTCGGTCGTACCCTCTGCTGTACTAGCTGTTAAAATCGGCGGATCGATTTTAACAAAGTTATTGTTATTGAAAAATTCGTAGGTTGCACGAATGATCTCGTTACGGATTTGCATGATCGCATGCTGACGTGAAGAGCGTAACCATAAATGACGGTGATCCATCAAAAAGTCGGTTCCGTGTTCTTTAGGCGTGATTGGGTAATCATGACTTTCGCCGATCACTTCGATCCCTGTTACACCGATTTCATAACCAAATTTTGAACGGCTGTCTTCTCTAATTTCTCCAGTGATCCAGACAGATGTTTCTTGTGTCAAGCCTTTCGCTAATTGGAAAACTTCTTCTGGAACCTCACTTTTCACAACAATTCCTTGAAAATAAGCTGTTCCATCACGTAATTGTAGAAAAGCAATTTTTCCGCTTGAACGTTTGTTAGCGATCCAAGCCCCTATTTTTACTGTTTCTCCCACATGATTTTTTGAATCGATAATTTGAATTTGTTCCACGATCGTCTCTCCATTCATTTAGTCTTTTACCTATCCCGAATTAAGTAGTGTTTATTTTGCTGTTTTTTTCTCAATAAATGCTCGGATACGTTTCGCTGCTTCTTTTAATGTTTCTAAATCTGTTGCATAACTGATCCGAACATTTTCTGGAGCACCAAAACCTGCCCCTGTGACAAGTGCAACTTCCCCTTCTGATAACAAGTCATCGACCCATTTTGTAACATCGCTATAGCCACACATCGTTAACGTTTCTTTGATATTTGGAAACAGATAAAATGCGCCGTGTGGTTTTTCTAATTTAAAGCCTGGCAATGCAGCAAATATCGGATAAATTTCATTTAAACGTGCTTCAAACGCTTGTCTCATTGACTCTACTGTATCTTGTTCACCCCTTAAGGCTTCAAGTGCTGCATATTGACTAACAGCAGTAGGATTACTAGTAGATTGCGAGGCAATATCGTTCATTGCTGAAATAATTGTTTCATCACCTACCGCGTAACCAATACGCCAGCCAGTCATGGCGTAGCTTTTAGAGACGCCGTTAATGATCATTGTTTGTTTTTGGATCGCTGGTGACAAAGATGCCATCGGGGTAAAGACTGCTCCATTATAGACGAGTCTGCCATAAATATCATCTGATACAATCAACACATCATTTGCTACAGCCCACTCACCAATGTTACGCAATTCGGCTTCAGAATAAATCATTCCAGTTGGATTAGAAGGAGAATTTAAAATCAATAACTTGGTTTTTGCCGTTTTAGCTGCTTCCAATTGTGCTACAGTGACTTTAAATTCATTTTCCTGTGCACAAGGAATAAAAACAGGGACTCCTTCCGCAAGTTTAACCTGCTCTCCATAGCTTACCCAATAAGGAACAGGAATGATTACTTCGTCTTTGGGATTCAGGACCGCTTGAAAAAGCAGATATAAAGCAAATTTTGCGCCATCTGTTATGATTACGTTGTTTGCTTGATAATTCAATTGATAGTAAGTCTCAATGTGCTGTACAACCGCTTCTCTTAATTCTTTGATTCCGGCTGACGGTGTATAATAATTGGCTTTGCCACTTTCGATGGCTTGGATTGCTGCCTGTTGTATATTTTTAGGCGTAGTGAAATCAGGTTCTCCAACCGTTAAACTTAAAATATCTTTGCCACAAGCTTTTAGCGCATTCGCTTTCGCCGCTGCCGCTAATGTAACAGAAGGTTCTAATTTTTGTGCGCGTTTTGATATATCCATACTTCCACTCCATTCATTTTTTAGCCTTGTTTCATCAAGGATTTAAAATAGTTATTCGAGGCTGAATTCTGGTCAAATAATTCTCATAAGCTTGTCTCGTCAGACATTTTTAATAATCATGACTTCTTCAGCATTTGCAAACGATAGGAGGTAATAACTTAATAGTCCATCATCGTTTTTTGTAACGATCTCCCAAGTTGGCTGAGCATTGTATAACCCTAAACTAATTTTTTGAATATTTTTTTCTTTGTACTTTGTTTCAACAACTTGGCGGATCTGACTTTCGTTCTGGCCGTCTTTTTGATTTAAAACGGTGACTTTTTCTCCTGATTTAGGAATGATCACCACTAGTTCTTCCCCTTTATCATCTTTACCAGTTACACTGAAATACGTTTCTTTTCTGGTAAACCAATAAAAGTTATCAACTGTGTTTAAACGTGCATACTCTTTTGCGATTTCAGTTGCTTCTCTTTTCGCTTGTGTTCTTGGATGTGTTGAGCGAACATAAAAAATAGCAATCATTACGATAATCGCTAATAAAATTGCGATTATACTTAAAAGAATCTTGGTTTTTCTTGTTTCATTTCGTTCTTCTTGTTCTTGCAATCGTCTCGCCCTTTCCAAACTTACTGGCTACTATTATAGCAGAAAATCAGTTCATTTTAATAGTATAGTTGCTAAATTTATTATTTTAAAAATTCATTTAGCTCTGAAATGATGTCGCTTAGAGCAGCTTCCTTTACCGGTAGATCTTTAGGTAAGGCTTTTAACATACGTTTTCCATATTTAGCCGTTATCAATCGTCTATCCAACACGACTAAAGCACCTTTATCACCGTCAGATCGAATCAAACGGCCCAGAGCCTGGCGTAAACGTAAAGAAGCTTTCGGCAAAGCTTCATGGGCAAAAGGATTAATGCCTTTTTCTTCAAGATAATCATAACGAGCTTTCACAAAAGGCCTCTTAGGATTTTCAAATGGCAAACGAGTTACGATCAAAAGTGACAATGCTTCACCTGGTAGATCGACACCCTCCCAAAAACTGTCAGCACCTAATAAAATACTATTTTTTGAATGGGCAAAACGTTTCAGAATTTTTTCTCGGCTACCGCTGATTCCTTGAGCTAAAAGTTCTCTACCAGCATTTAGAAATTGTGGATGTAAACGATAATACACACTAGATAAAATTTCATGTGACGTAAACAAAACCAACACAGAGCGGTCTTGGTGCTGTGATAATGCTTCGATCACTTCAGCAATATATCCTGAAAACTCTGCCGCATCAGCCTGACTGATTGCAATTGCTTCTGTAGGAATAAATAAACGGGCATTTTCTTCATAATTATAAGGATCAGGCAATGTTTTAAATAAGACATCCGACAACCCTAATTTATGCGGCAAATATTTTTTATCATGCCCAAATTTCAAGGTTCCACCAGTATATAAGATTCGTTCATAACGACTATACCAAGTCGTCTCTGGCAAAATACTAGCATCTAAATCATTGATTGAAAGTAACCCATAGCCTTGCGGGGTAGTGCTATACTCCTTGATCCAGCGTGGCTGCCATTCGTTGACATAGATATCAAAACAGTCATAAAGAAACACGATCCGCTCAAAGAATTGTAGTAAACTAACAAATATAATGCGTTGAGAGGTAGTAATTTTTTCCAATTGATTTACGATCAACTGCTGCAATCGCGCTTGAATTTCTTGCATCTCGGTCAAAAGGATGTCAATTTTTTGAATTGAAGTCTCACCATTTAACGACAAATGATCGAATACAGGCTTAGTCAACAGATTGGATTCTATATGCTGCTGTTTAGCTTTTGGAAATAACTGATTTATTTCGTAAAACAAATCACTAAATTCTTCTACTAAATCATTCAAGGCTTTCGTATAAATACGCAATAATCGTTGTTCTTGCGTTTTCTTTTCAAAAATTTGGTTAACTTGATCAAACAACTGTTCTTCCTCTAAATATAAGCTTGTTTGTTTTTTGAACGAAGTATAATTAAATTGACGATTTGCAATCTTCCCAGCAATATCGGGCAAATGATGTGCTTCATCAATAATCAAATAAGCACTTTTAGGTAAAAGTGGGACTTCCCTTAGTGTTTCTTGTGCCAAAAAGGCATGATTGACAATCAATACATTGCTTTGTCTGACCTTCTTATAAAGAAAATGAACAAAGTCTTCCTGATACAAGGGATCTTGATTAGATAAAAAATCAATCCCACGATGGGCAACGTCCCGCCAAAAAACATGATTAAAATTCGTTAATTGCAACTCATCAAGGTCACCTGTTTCTGTATCCACCAACCAAACTAAGACACCCATTTGATATAGAGCATATTGCTTTTGCTGCAAAGGGTTTTTCAAAGTATCCTTAAACCGCTGTAAATCTAGATAATGACGATGACTTTTAATGATCGTAGCATTGAGTGATTTAGGACAAATTTGATTTGCTAAAGGAATATCTTTTTCTATCAATTGATTTTGCAGGACGATCGAAACCGTACTGATAATAACTGGATTATCTGGTGTAGCCAGATAACTTAATGGAAATAAAAAGCCCAGCGTTTTTCCCGTTCCCGTCGCTGCTTCAATAAATAAATTTTTGTTTTCAGCAGTTGTAAAATGCTCATAGACTAAGTTCATCATACGACTTTGTTCTGAACGATAAACGATCTTATCTTTAAAAAGTTTTTCCTTGGCTTTTTTCTTATGAGGAAAAACGGCATGTTCATATAACTTTTCTTCATAAAGCGGAACTTCTTTTCTTCTTAACGCAATGCCAGAAACAACATGTTGCTCTTTTGCCAAAGGTTGAATATCTTGTTTCATTTCTTCATATATATGATGGATATAAGAGCTAGTATCCATACCTGTTTGTTGACTTAAGCGGTCGATTACTTCCATTGTAATTAATGGTAAGCGGCGCATTTTTGCTTCGATCAATAGTAATAGTTCAGCCGTCACTTGTGCATCACTATCCGCTTGATGAGGATTATCATGTACTAAACCTAAACTCTCAGACAAATCCCCTAAACGAAAACTCTTTTCTGTCGGTAAAAAAATCTGAGCCAACTCCACCGTATCAATACCTGGAATCTGCAATTTTGGTGTACCACAACGGGTCAATTCTTGCGCTAAAAATGAATAATCAAAAAAGATATTATGTGCCACAAATACCGTATCAGCTAATAAGTTATAGATCGTTAGTGCCACATCCTCAAAATAAGGCGCCTTTTGTACACGGCTATTACTAATACCTGTCAACTGCTGAATCTGTTTGGAAATGGCCTGATTGGGGTTGATGTCAGTAGCAAAACGGGAAATGATTTTTCCTTCTTGGATCAACACACAGCCAAACTGGATAATCCGATCTACCTTTGGATCGGTTCCCGTCGTCTCTAGATCCACTACTGCGTATGTTTGTTTCTTTCTCATTGACTTCCCCGCCTTTCCTCTATCCTTGAAAATTATACTACAAAACAGAAGTTTTTTTTAGTCTTAGTTTAAAAGGTTTGAAAGTAAAAGGATTTTAGCTGCTTTTTTGGAAGTGATTCGGCGATGCGCACTGAAAAACACGTGCTTCCTTCATTTTCTAAGTGCTGAAGCATTAAGTGTTGAAGGCTCCTGAAATAAGCCAGCACTCACAAAAATTCGAAGAACAATTTTCGTGAATACTGACTTATTCTCGGGCCTAAACGCTTACCTCTACTTTATTTTTCTATAATCAGCTTTTTTTAAATTGATTCTGTCTAATTTATTGTCTGTAATAATAACTATCTGAAGAATAGTTTCCACCTTGCTGTGTGATTATTAACCTAGGTTTCGTACTATCTGAACTATCACCATCCGGATTTTTGAACCCTATTTTATACAGACCAAGTGCTGCACCACCAGGACCACCTGCGCTTAAACTTGCAAATGGAACCTTACTTGTTTTATCAGATTCCGGTACCCCATGAACTACAAACGCCATATTGGTTGTACCGTCAGTATTTATGATTAAAACATCATTCTTACCGTTTTTCCAGGTTCCGATCAACGAAGTGAAATCGCCATTGTTTATCGCTTCAATATTTAAATCATTATCAGAGATATCCTTTTGGTTTTCTAACAGAGCTAAAGCAATATCGTCATAATCAGTTTTTAAATAAACCTTAGCAGGTGATGTAGTTGGAGCAGAGGGATATTTTTTCATGCCATAATGTTCTATAAAACCATCCCCTAAAGGCAAATAATATATATATCTATCCTCAGAACCTAGTTCTTGAATGTGGATGCTTTTATACACATCTGATACCGATGTATTAAATGTTATTTGATTGCTTCTAACCCTCTCTATCGTGTATCCTATTTTGTTCCCAACGCCTAGATTAGCAATTACTCGAGCGTACTCTATTTGTGAATCTTCATAATTTAATTCTAATTGTGCGGTAGCTTCACTTTTTATTCCTGCTTCTTGCTTTGAATTACTATCGAATGTTGAACTTGATGTAGAAATCTTTGCTGTATCTTTTAGACTAGTATCAGTGCTCGCCCCATTAATTGCTCTCTCATTTTTATTATTTCCACAACCGCTAAAAATGGAAATTGCAATTAATACTATAGAAAGGTTTAGAAAATTTCTACGTTTTCTAAAAAAAGGTAGCATCTTTTTAAAATGTAGTTTTTTCATTTCAATCCTTTTTGGCTCCTTTATTTTTTGCTTTTTTCTTGCTGTCAAAAATTCCAGCAGCTCCTATGGCTACACCTAAGGCTATTCCTAAAGCTAAATTATCGAAAATCAAACCAAATGCTACACCTAAACAAATACCAATTGCTATAGAATCACCATTATTTTTAATCATCTTTTCCCCCTCTTAAAGAAATAAACTTAGTTATCACCTTATAATCGTTCACTCATAGGATGATCTTCATCAAACTGGACTAAATCCCATAAATTACCATAAAGATCTTTAAACACGGCCACGATTCCATAGTCAGCCTCTTTAGGTTCTCTAACAAACTCGATTTGGTTTGCAACCATGTGAGTATAATCTCTATAAAAATCATCCGTAGCTAAAAATAGAAATACTCGGCCACCTGCTTGATTGCCAATAAACTCATGCTGAATCGGTTTCGATGCTCTTGCTAATAAAATAGTTGTACCTTTTGAATTTGGTGGTGCTATTACCACCCATCTTTTTCCTTGCTCTGGTTGATACGTGTCCTCTATCAAAGTAAAATGAAGTTTTTGAGTATAAAAAGCAATTGCCTCGTCATAATCATCAACGACTAAAGCAATGTGAACAATCGATTGTTTCATAAAAAGAGCTCCTTTTTGGTTTTAGCGTTTCTGAATTCGTCAGTTTGAACTCAATCTTTTTTATACGAATCAGTAAGTCCTTTCTCCTCCCTATGAAGTTAGAAGCACTATCCTATTTTCATTCACCTTAAATAACCACCATTATTCAAATCAAAAGTAGCTCCAGTATAATGATTACTCTCATCTGATAGTAAGAAATTCGCAGTATTTGCCACATCATTTGCTGATACTGCTTCTTTAATCAGATGATGAGCGTAATATTCTTCTTTTCGCCATGTAGGAATTTTTTCCATCATTTTTGTCTCGATCATCGTTGGCGCAACAGTATTGACCAAAACAGTTTCAAAAAAACGTAGTGCTAAACTCTTTGTTAACCCGATAATCGCTGCTTTGGATAAACCGTATAGCGCATCTGAACTGCCTTCTTGTCCCGAAATAGAAGATATATTGATGATCTTTCCCTTTTTAATTATTCAATTGCAGATTTTCTATAAAAAATTTTGAGCAGATCGTTGGTCCCTTAATATTAACATTTAAAACAGTATCCATCATTGCTTCATTATAATCCAGAAGACTTTTCCCTTTGTAAATACCTGCATTATTCACTAGTCCAATTATAGTAGGATCATCTTTTAACTGATTAAAAAATTGTTGTGTATCATTATAATGACTAATATCAAGGATGCTAGTTTGACAATTTGGCAACTGTTCAAGTTCCTTGAGAGAGGCGGCATTTATGTCTACGGCAATTACACCCAAGCCTTCATTGACACTCCTCTCACAGATGGCCTTGCCAAGTCCGCCTCCAGCACCGGTCACAATTATCTTTTTCAAGTTCAAATCCCTCCATTTTTCATACGTCTATATTTACTTTATCTCTTACTCGCTGCCTTTACAAGCTCGTTTAGGATAATGAATCAAAAAGTAGCGTAGTCAAATAGAAGAATCATTTTTCAACTTTTATTGACAAGTATTTTTTATTTTGTTTTTTTTCCCGAATTTTGTACTGCTTTAAACAATGTTTGAAATTGCCCTTTAAATGTCATTGTCTGCTCAAAAATATCTTCGCCATCATTTAACATTTTTACCGTCACCCATCCCAAAGTTTCAGTAATTGTGCTTGCAACTGTTGCATTGATTGCAGCTCCCGCAACAGTCCCCACTGCTGGAATAAATTTGAGTATATTACCAACAGCACTTTTTCCTAGGCCCACAACGATGATTTCTTTACCGATACTTTTCCCCGTACTTTCTGACCATGATTGGCCAAATAACTTATGCAAACGAGCCATCATGGTTAATTGCACAGGGACAAGTAACACTGCATCTGAAAAAGGGATCGGTGAACAACCGATGATTGCAGCGGTCAAGGATGCTGCATGAACAGTTTTATGACATTTTTTACGAGTCTCTGCATCCACGCCCTGCAAAAACTCATCAAAAATACCATCAAATTGATTTTTGCTTTTAGCTAAAATTTGTTCAGCACGTTCTTTCGATTTTCCATAACTATTCAAAATGATCGTAGCTGTCTTTTGAGGAAATTTTTTGATTACTTCAGCAAAAAAAGATTCAAATTCTTTTTCTTCTTTGTCCTCTACAACTAACGTTTCTTTTTGCTTGGGATTCGGTTTTACTTTCTTAAAAAATGATTTTTTTCCTTCTGCAAGCTTCTTTTCGCCATTTTTCTTCATAGTATTTACCTCCATTATGATCGATCACTATCCGTTTTTTTATAATCTAATCATACCGTAGAAAACTTTTTTCACCAATCAAGATCACTTTTCACTTGTTCATAGTTTATTTTACAAGAATACAAAAAAGAACGAAACAAAAGCAGCTCTTTCAAAAATAAGCTTTTGTCTCGCTCTCAAAATTTATTCATTTTATCCTGATAACTATTTTTCAACTGGCATCAGGCTTAGATTTTGCATATACTGATCCATTAAAATATAGCCTTCTAAACGGCGTAATAAATCAACTGAACAGCGAACTTTTTTACCAAATAACGAACGACTATAGGCAATCTCGCGCATCTCCTTTAGGAAATCATCTAAAGAAGAAACTAAACCACCACAACTCAAGCGACCACAAATCAAGACATCTTCTTTACGTTGTCGCAATACTTGTCCCCAAGAATAATTCAAATATTCAGCTTGGCTGATTTGAGCAAGTAAGTCAGATCGTAAAACACTCTTCTTTTGAGTAGCGTTTTTCTTTGTTCCTAAGCGCATCCGTTTATTCATAAAACATAGATAGATTTCATCTTCTAAATTTTCCATTTCACTCTTAGAAAAATTAGGGATTTTAGCTGGAGATTCAATACGTTTACTTGCTTTCAATTGTTTAGAAAAACGCGGCCAATTACTTGGTGTTGCTTTTTTGGTTTTTCTTTTTTTGAATACAAGCAATCGAAGATCCAACGGTTCTAACTCAGTGGTTTCTTGCTGTGTTGCATCTGTTGTCTCAGTTTCAGCACTTTCGTTGGATTGCGCCATTTGTTTACGTTTCAACTTGATTGATGTGCGTTCTTTTTTCAATGGTTCATTATTTTCGGGTTCTTGCATTTGTGAAGCTGTAGGTTTTTCTTCTGCTAGGGAATCTTCTTGAATTGGTTTTTTCGCCAATTCGTTCTCCAGCTTTTTTTCTGGTTGCGCTCCTGCTGCTTCCTTGGGTTCTACTGGGAGTTCTGTAGTATCCGCTACAATTTCTGCTTCAACAACCGCTTCTTCAACAAGCTTAATATCCATATCAACAGCAACTGTTTCATCAGAATCAGTGATTTTTGTTTCTTCAACCTTGTCTTCTTCAATCACTAAAGGTTGCGCTCGTTTAAGATGAATCGTTTGAATACTTCTTGAAATAATGGGGTCATTTTTAGCTGCAGATAGCTCCATTTTTCCGTGATTGATCGTCTCAGTTAAATCCGTAATCATTTTACGTAAACGGAAAATCTCATTTGACGTTTCAAGCATCTGCTTCATCATTCCCTGTATTTCTCCAGAATTTAATGTAGGCTCACCTTTATAAGCTAGAGATCGGTCTTGTTTTTCAAGCGTAATTTCCTTGAACCACTGCTTTAAGTTCATCCGAAGCTCTCTTCTCGTAGGCTCAAAACTTCCCATTAATAATGTATAGTACATAATTTCAGTTTCAACATACATATAAATCTTCTTGACTACCAGTTCTTCAAACTCTTCGGTTTCGTCCCAGCTATCGCAGATTGCTTCAAAAAAAGCTTCACCTTCAGCTAAATTTTGGTAATCTTTTGCTAAATTTAGTTTTCGCACTAAATAAAATGAATACGGCGTATCAACATTATCGGCGTAAATCTCACGACCTAAATAATCGGGATCAACTTCTTTGCAAAGATATGTTGATCTTTCTTCTTTTTCTGATTGACGTTGTCGCTTACTAATCGTTCTCACTTCCTCAATTTTTTTCCTTTATAAATCGTATCATTTTTTTAGAAAAAAAAACAGTCTTCCTCTCTATTATACCGATAAAAAGAAAAAAATGTTCTCATTTTTTTACGAATATACGTAATTAAAAGAAAATCATGATAAAGATTTCATTTTAAATATGATTACAGGTTCAGAAAAAAATATTTTTTTCAATACTAACAATCGTTTATGTCTAATAAAAAATAAGAGGGAAAAACACTCTTATTGAGTCTCTTTCCCTCTTTATTTTAATTAACTTGCGCTTTCTTTTTGTCACGACGAGCTAAAGCAGGTAAAATCATCCCTAATAAAATCAACACGACGGGTGTAATAATATTAGAAGCTAATTGGAAGAACCAAGCTTTCGGGTCTACCGTAAAATCGACCTTTGGTACCATTCCTAAAATACAAGCGAATGCTGTGAATAAGAAACACCATAAGCCAAATCCAAAAGCGATTTTAGGATTTTTAATAAATTTGTATTCAGATTGATAATTTTTATACGCTTTATTTAGCATCATATAAGCAAAGAACACCCATAGGTAACGCATCGGCATCACAACAGAATTTAAGTTGGTCAACCATTTGACTAATTCTTTGATATTCTCGATCCCAAACATTGGTAAGACAATAATAATACTAACTAAGATACCTGTTAACAAATAGCCATTGACCAAGGTACCTTTTTTACTTCTTTTACGTAATGCTGCTGGAACGTAGTCAGGATCTGCATCGGCCAAAAGAATTTGTAATGGAGCATCGATTGAGAAGGCTAAAGCAGATATTTGCCCAATTCCATTAGTGATTGCATAGATGATCATTAATAAATTCCCTACACCATAATACTCACCTAATAGTTGGAAAGCAGTGTAGGCTCCATTGGCCATCAAGTCTTCTGGAATATTGTTACTTGCAAATAACATCCCCATCGCAAATGAACCTAAGACAGCTGAAACACCAACCATTGCCGCTAAGAAAATCATCCCTTTTGGAAATTCTTTTGCTGGATTTCTCATTGAGTTCACATAAGGTGAAATTTTTTCAGCCCCACCAACAGCAAATACCAACATGGAAACTGTCGTAAAGTAACTAAAATCAAATTTAGGAATATACGTACTGATTTTATCCATATGAGGTGTCGCAAATTCAACACTAGAATTCATCATTGGTGCACCAATTGCTAGTAGGATAAATAGCATAGACATGACAAAAATTGCCGTTCCTGCCATTCCCCCAATAACTTTTAAGGTCATTAACCCCTTAGTAGACAATAGTAAGAAAATCAAGAAAATCGCCAACGAAATCAACGAAATCCCTACAACAGAAAAATTATTTACAATATCACCATTGCCTTGTACTGCCCAACCAAAAGCGATCAAGACTAGCTGAGGCTTTTGGGCTAAATACGGAATATGTACGACCCAGTATGTCCAAGCAGCATAATAAGCTAAACGCTTCGTACTCGTATTTTGGACCCAAGAACTAACTCCGCCACTACTTTCCTTAAAAGTTGACCCAAGTTGTCCGACGATCAACGCATAGGGAATAAAATATAAGACCAAAATCAATACCCATGACGTTACAACGGAAATCCCTTGTTGTGCATAGTTATTCACTACATTACCTAAGCCCCAAACCATGTTGAAGGCAATTAGGCCAACGGTAAACCATCGCATTTGCTTTTGTTCCATCAAAACACTCCTATTCATAATCAACTATAAAATATCTTTTTAATCATAATCATTTTTAAGAGTTTAGACAAGCTTTCACATGCATAAATATTGATTTTATCAGCAATTTATTAGATTAAAATTCCGAATATCCAGCTTCTCTAATAAAAGATTTCTTCTTTTTTAAAACAAAAGACCGAAACCTTTCTAATACAAAGTTTCGGACATTATCGTCACTTCTAATTTATTTGTTTTTTCTCATCCATATTAAAATATGACTATTAATACTAAAGAAGAACAGAAATTCATACACCTATGGATCAATCAACTCGGAACAATTGAACCGTTGCAGACAAACATTTACAATGGTTTCAATAATCATGCTAACACCTCTGTACGAAACGATTAGCTAAGTGAAACATCTCGCTTCTTGAACAATAGCTGCATGACTAAATAAATAATCAAACTATACACTAAAATTCCGCCAGCCATTTGCCAGAAATTCAAGTACGCTGGATAACTATTCTCAGCACCAGTGTTCTCCATGATCGTATTCTTGATATTGAGCATATTAAACGGATTCCATTTCAACCATTGATGTTTTGGGATCACAACATTTAAAAATGAATTAATAATACTACTACCAAACAAAACACCTAATCCAACACCCACAGCTAAACTTTGTGAACGAATTGCAGCTGAGATAAATAATGTGATCGTACTATATAATAGAAGGAGCAATAGATTTGCTCCTGCATGAGCACCCGCGACCGTCAACGCATTCCAACCGTGATAACCATTGACCACATCAAATGGTGATTGGCTATTTAGCAATAAATTTGCCGAAACAAGACTACTAATATACAAAATAACCGTTCCGATTACACTATAAATCAAGCAAACAACAAATTTTGAAAAAAGAATCTGACTTCTTGAAAATGGACGAATCAACAAAAATTTGATTGTTCCTCGACTAAACTCTTCCGCTACGATCGAGGCCGCTACAATAACAACAAATAAATTAAGAAATGAAGTCATTTCAGTCAAACTTGCAAACAAATCATTGGCTTTCATCATGATTTCTCCATTATGTGATTTGGTTGTTGATCTAACTAACAACGTAATCCCAAACGTCATTGCGACTAATATAAGCCACATGATCCAAGAGGATTTCTTCTTAATTAGTTTTAGCCATTCATTTTTTATCAGCACGCTCATCTTATAATCCTCCATCTTCTGTCCAGCGCAAGAAATTTTCTTCTAGAGAATCGACATGCACTTTCAACTCTTTGATTCCAATCCCATTTTCTACTAATTGTTTGACTAAGACTGTTCGAGTATCTTCACTCAGTTCAATCTTTAGGTAATTACCGTCTACGCTTACAACGTAGTCAGCTTCTTTTAAGAAATCCAACGCTTGTTTTTGTTGATCTGTTTCTACTAATAGAACTAACTTATTTTCATCTGCTGGATTATTCATTGGCCCGACATAGGTAATTTCCCCTTTTTGAACGATGACTAAGTCATCACACAATAACTCCATATCACTCAATTGATGGCTAGAAATCAGCACCCCAACACCTTGAGCTTTCAGCGCTTGAATCATTTCTCGAAATTCGCGCATTCCTTTTGGGTCTAACCCATTCATTGGTTCGTCCAACAGTAAGAGATCCGGCTGATGTAAAATTGCTTGTGCCACACCTAATCTTTGACGCATTCCCAATGAATAGGTTTTAACCTTTTGATCGATGTTATTTTCTAAATGAACACTAGAAATCACTTGATTCAATGCTTCATCGGTTATTGTTTTTTGGGCCATGCGAACATACTGCATGAGGTTTTCCCTACCCGTCATATAATTATAAAATTCCGGATTTTCAACAATAGCCCCGACATGTGCCATTGCTTCTTTGAAATTGGTAGAAAGGGATTGACCATTGATTTGGATTGAGCCTTGATCATGACTCATCAACCCTACTAACATGCGAATGATCGTAGTTTTCCCAGCGCCGTTAGGTCCTAACAGACCAGTAACTTTCCCACTAGCAACCGTAAATGACGCTTCTTTAATGATCTTTTTTTTACCAATATGTTTGGAAATCGTTTCAACATTTAATACTTGTTTATTCTCCATACGCTACCCTCTTTCTGCTTCAATATAATTTCTTAAAATAAAAATACTTGCTATACTACATAGGATAAGTAAAAGCATATCAAAAACTAAATCCTCTAGATACAAAGGGACATAGCCGATAATAATTTTAAACTGATGATTATCTATAAACGCAATTTTTTTGTACCCCTCTAAAAGTTGGTTACTAACGGTTACTTCTCCTGTAAACAATAGAAGAAAAAGTAGCAACTTTGAAACCCTTTGTAACTTAACTGCTACTCTAGCACTGATCAAACTGCTTAATAAATAAACAAATTGAAATAAGACTGATGCTGAAAAAAACAGATAACTAGCAATAAAAAGATGTTTCCAATATTCTTGAAAAGCGAACATATCCACTTGTTTATCCAAAAGAAAAACTAATCCAACAAAGCCAAAGTAGTAAATAAATGAAAGCATCGTCGTTGTGAACCAACTAAATAAAATATTACTAAAATAGAACATTCCCTCACTGATTGGTAGTAAACGGTACTGACTTTTTTTCCAACTTTTGATTTGACGGTACATCTCCCAAACAAAACTAGCAAGCAAGAAGAAAAACACTAAGACCAAAATAATCTGCGCTATTCCTTCAATATGAATGTGCTGAAACCCTACTTTATATATCATGAATCCACCAATCAATAGAAAAGCAAAACTACTGAATACCCAAAATAACCGACTTTCTTTTCGATATTCCTTCCATAGCAACCACATTTATTAATCCCCCGCTTCCACATATCGATTGATTACCCAAATACTTAAGCTAAAATAAAGGCTAGCGGTTACTAATTGTACAATCATCCGGAAATAGACTTCGTGTTGTAAACCAAAATAGGTCATTACAATCCCTTTTGCTGCCCCTAAATCAAACCCTGATAAATAATCGATCAGAATCATAAATAAAATGAATAAAACAATTTCTAAAACCCAGCGAAATCTTTTTTGTACGAACTGATTCATAGCAGAATAAATACAAACCAGAAATTGCACCACTAAAAACAACACTACACTATCGATGACTGCAGCCACAACTTCAATCCACGTCGCATCCAAAATAAATGGTATCTTGAGTGCCAGATAATTGATCATTACACCAATAATCACGTTTCCTATAAAAAAGATAATTCCTACAAGCATACTAAAAATTAAATTATAAACATACAACCTGCTTGTACTGATCGGCAGTAATCGAAAATCGGCTGTCCGAAAAAATTGGTAGATCCGATTTGATTCTAATACGAAAAAAAGTAAAAAGTAAATCATCAATGAAAAAAGTAAAAAGGCCCGACTAAAATCTGTGGATTGTTGATTTATGTTATAGACATTGGCAAGTCCAAGTAAGAACGTAAGAATCAACGTAGTGCTATACAGGAATAGATTTTTTTTTGAAAAGAATAAACGAAATAATTTGATCATATTTCGTACACCTCACGATATAGATCTTCTAAATCTTTATGTTTTACTTCTTTGATTGTTTCTAACGACTCATGTAAAATAATCTGTCCATCTCGTAAAAACATCACTTCATCAATAATAGTTTCGATTTCTCTTAACTGGTGTGTTGTGATAATGATCGTACTTCCTTCATCAAACCATTTCAGTAAGGATTGAATGATTTTTTCTCTTGATAATAAATCAACACCACTTAATGGTTCATCTAATAAATATAATTTGGCTCTCCTAGCTAAGGTCATGCTTAAAGCAAATTTTTCTGCATTCCCTTTTGATAGATTTCCTATTTTTTCCGACTCACTCAAATTCATGAAACGCAACAATTCATACGCCCTTCGTTTATCAAAATCTGGATAAAAATGCGCATAGAATGAAATAACTTCTTCTAATTGTTGATTTGCTTGAAAATTATTTTGATCTTCTAAATACGCCACAAATGATTTGGTCTTTGTTCCAACGGCGCAATTATCGATCAACATTTTTCCTTTCCAATTTAATGCTAAGCCAGAAAGCAAGCGCATGATGGTTGTTTTTCCAGAACCATTTTCACCAATCAAGGCAATGATTTTCCCTGATGAAACAGAAAAATCCAACTGGTTAAAAATTTGTTTTCTTCCTTTACGGTAGCTTAATTGTTGAATCTTAACTAATTCCTCCATGTTATTTCTTCCTTTCGATATACTCTCCCAATAAATCGCTCGCTTTTTTTTCTGACCATCCAAACTTGTTCATTTCAGCTAAAAAGTTCTCAATGACTTGTTCAACCGCTTGATTTTGCAAATCTTTAATTTTTTCAGTATCTTCTGTTACAAAACGCCCTAAGCCGCGTTTAGAAAACAGAATGTCCTCCCGCTCCAATTCTTGCAAAGCACGTTGCACGGTATTTGGATTCGTAGCTAATTCAACTGCCATTTCTCTCACGGCTTTTACTTTGTCTCCCGGTTGCAATTTTTCAGAAACGATTTGCTGAATGATAAAATCCATTATTTGTAAGTAAATCGGCCGATCTGTATGGAAATCCATGGCTTTACCTCCAATTGATTTTCACCTTCACTAGTGTTCTAGTTAGATAGTACACTACTTGCAAAAAAAATTCAATTTCTTTTTAATAAAAAATAAAGAACAAATAAAATCCAACGAAATGGTTTTATTTGCTCTTTGAAAAACCTTGCGTATGCATCTAACCCGCTTAGCTTAAGCTTTTAACAGCTTCGTGAATATCTTTGGTCTGTGTGATTGCGGAGATCACTGCGACACCAGCAACATTTGTTTCTATTATCTGCTCAACATCTCCAGTATTAATACCGCCTATTGCCACAACAGGCTTTTCTGCTAGCTCTGTCAATTTTTGTAGTTTTACTAAACCGATCGGTTGTTTAGCATCTTTTTTCGATAGCGTACCGTAAACAGGTCCAATACCATAATACGTGATAGCGGGCACTTTATTAGCGGTTTTGACTTCCTTTTCATCGTAGCAAGATAAACCAACGATTTTATCAGAGAACAAAGCTAATACATCTTGGATTGCTTGGTCTGTTTGCCCAACATGAATTCCGTCAGCCTCTATTTCTAAGGCTAACGTTACATCATCATTGATCAAAAATGGCACTCGATATTCTTTACATAGTTGTTGGCATCTTTTTGCCATCAGCTTTTTGTCGTTAGGATCGGTCAGACTCCCTTCACCTTTTTCTCGATATTGAAAACATGTGATTCCAGCTTTTAAAGCCTGTTCTAACACTTCCGGTAAAGTTCTATCCATTATATCTTGTGTTCCTGCAATAAAATAAATGGCTAACATTTCTTGACTAGTTTTCATTGTGTTCTACCTTTCTAAAAGCCCAATGATTGGTTGGTCCATTGCCACAGCCCACTTGAATACCATCTGCAATAGCTACTTGAATAAATCCTTTTGCAGTATGAACGGCCGCCCTTACATCATTTCCCTTGGCTAATTCCGCTACAATACAAGCCGAAAAAGTACAGCCTGTACCATGTGTATTTTTCGTCTCGATCCTTGTTGCTGACAACCATTCTTGTTGGCCATCTTCGAGTAACAATAAATCAGAGGATTCTGTTCCTTCAAGATGATGACCGCCTTTTACAACGACATTTTTCACACCTAGCAATTGGATTTTTTTTGCAGCGATTACCATATCCTCTTTCGTTGTGATGGTCATGTTTGTGATCACCTCAGCTTCTGGAATATTTGGCGTAATAACAAAAGCTTGCGGCAACAGCTCTTCGATTAAAGCTTTAACAGCGGAATCTTTTAGTAAAGCATGACCACTTTTAGCAATCATTACAGGATCAACAACTAAAGGACCAAAATCAACCGTCTTTAAAAATGCTGAAACAAGTTGCGTGATACTAGCTGTAAACAACATACCCGTTTTTACAGCTGAGATTTTAAAATCTTCATTGATAACGTCTAACTGATCTTGAATTGCTTCTAGGGGAATATCATAAACCTTTTTAACCCCTTGCGTATTTTGAATCGGTAACGCCGTTAAAACAGAGGTCCCAAATACAAAACGCTCTTGAAAGGTCTTTAAATCAGCTTGCATTCCCGCTCCGCCGCCACTGTCAAACCCTGCAATCGTTAACGCTTGGATCGTTTCATTCATTTTTCAGCCATCCTTTCAATTCTCGCTTTTGCCTGAACCAATATACTATCTAATCCCGATAGTTGATCTAATAAGTACGTTCTAAATGACCCGACAGAAACACTTGTTAACTGCTCCGCTACAAGCTCTCCTGCTAAAGCATACATTGTACTTGCAACAACGACACTTTCTAAAGTAGACTCCTTAGCAACTGCTAAGAAAGCTCCACAAACACATCCATGTAAACAACCTGCTCCGGTCATCTTCGTAAAATATGGTGTTCCATTTTTAACAAAATAAGTTTGCTTGCCATCTGTTATCGTATCTGTTTCACCACTTACTGCAATAAAACAATTCACATCAAGTGCTAGTTTTTCGGCAATTTCAGTAATATCTGCTGATCCAGTTCCAGCATCTACTCCTTTAGCAGCCCAAGCCGTTCCACTTAACGCTGCAATTTCTCCGGCATTTCCCCGAATCAATGTTGGTTTGACCTGGCTCAATAATTGCTCAACCGCCTGCTTACGATAATTTGTCGCGCCGGCGCCAACAGGATCTAAAACAACCGGTTTTCCTAATTCGTTCGCTTTTTTACCAGCAAGAATCATCGCAGCTAATTGTTCGTCATTCAACGTCCCCATATTCAACACTATAACATCAGCAATCACCGCCACTTCTTCCATTTCAGCAAGTGTACTCGACATAAATGGTGATGCTCCGATTGCCAGTAATCCATTAGCTGAATCGTTTGCAACCACAATATTAGTAATAGTATGAACTAACGGATTTTTCATGCGTAAGGTATCAATCAATTGATAGTTGATCATCTTTTTAACCCCCATTTTTGTTTTGTATAAGCCATTTCCCAAAAATTCAATTCTTCATAACTACTAACAATAAAGGCTTGCTTCATCAATAATTGCTCATCGAAAGAAGCTTGGTGGGCTAGCTGATCCGTCAATTGAATTTGCCTGCGAACCGCATTCTGATAGCTTTCACTATCATAGGTTTCGATCCACCTTTGATACAACGGATCTGGTGAACCATTTGCTATTAATTCTTCGCCAATTTCTTGATATAACCAATAACAAGGCAATAAGGCTGCTGCAATCCTAGCTATGCTTTTGCTTTCAACTTCTCTATACATATGTGAGGTATAATGATAGGCTGCTGGTGCAATCGGTGTTTGACTGATTTCCTCTTTTGAGACTTTTAATTTTTTGAAAAAGGTTTTTCTAACTGATATTTCTGCGGCTTCTAAACTTTTTACACCGTCTAAAAAACAGCTTCTGACTTCTTTATCTATTGCTAATTCTGCAGCTTTTAAATGAATTTTACTAAATTGCTCCAAATAATACCGATCTTGAATCAGATAAAATCGGAAAATTTCTGGTGGTAATGTTCCAGCTTTTAACTCTAAGATAAATGGATGGTCCTTACTTTCCTGCCAAATTATATCAGCAGATTTTCTTATTTCTTCAGTAAATGTCATACAATTCCTCCTCGATATTTTTGAGAAGAATCTTAAAAACAGAAAAAAACGCCATAAAATGTTAAAGAACCATTTCATAGAGTTTAGCCGTGTTATTCTATTTCTTAGACTACTTCCCTACGCGAGTCTCAACTCACAGGTTCAAAGGGTCCGTTCAAGCGAACATCTCAGTCAAAATGACTCCCCTAGTACTTATCTAAAGTATACCATAGTATTTTGCAAAATCGATAAAAAAAAAGCTTTAAAAATCTTTCGATTCTCAAAGCTTGCCTACACATTATTCTTCTAACGTTTCCTTTTTCTCTTTTCTTGCTGCGGAAAGATCCGTTTTAATATCTCTTCTTTTTTGAATCAATACATAAATAAATCCAATCAGAAAAGGCAAAACAAAACTGCCAAAACGATACAATAACAACGAAGATACTGCATCGACCGTTCCAACAAGCGGTTTGAATAGCAATAAATAAACGAATTCAAACGGTCCAATACCAGCTGGGGTTGGAAATACTCCCGACAAAATAACCGAAAAACTTGTAAAAGAAAGAACCAAAAGAAAATCAATATTTGGATGATTCTCAACGAGCACAACATAAGGAATCACATACCAGAAAAGCAACTTCGCTACATTCCAGCAAAAAATTCGAATCATCGCTGAACGGTCTTTTGTGATAGTTTGAACCGTTTCTCTTAATGAATAAATTTGAAGATTACACTTATCCACCCAGTCACGCAATCTTTTACGTTTAAAATGTTTATTCGTCCACTTTATTAAAATCACTTGAAGATTGATGCTGCTTGAAAGAATCAATAATGAAAAAATAATAACAAAGGTCAGCCCAACACCAACTAAGATAAAAGGAATCATTTTTGGTGCACGTTCATAAAATAAAGAGAACTGAAAAATCAACCCGAGAACAGATAGAAAAATCACTGCTACTTTATACATGATCATATGCAGAGCCGTCACACCAACTCCTTGGGAAACAGCCAGTCCTTTTTTCTTGTAAAAATAAATTTCAGAGAGCAATGTACCCGTCCCAAAAGAAATTACGCGATAAAAAGCCACATAACAAGAGGTAAAAAAACCATCTTTTGTCGTAAAATCCTTTTGAAAATAGGCAGCAATCTCTTTGATCGAGCGTCCTTCCACTATCTGGTAAACGACTCCTAGTAAGATAACTAGGGCAACAACGATCCAACTTGTCTTCATTAATTGAGCAAAGATATCACTGAGTGAATTATCCATCACATAGATGATCACTCCAATAAAAATAGCTAACAAGCCGATATTTAGAAAAACTTTTGTCTTGGAATTGCTTTTCATAGTTTCTCCCCACTAAATTGTATTCACGATTATCTTTTATAATGATAATAAATAATTGCAATAGTCACAAGTGTACCAAAAATAAAAGCAAAATAAAAGCGTAATTTTCTTGTCTTGTGATGAAAAAGTTGTTGAGCAAGTAAACCGCCAAATCCTCCTCCAATCAAGCCAATAAATAAGAGTTCAGACTCTGGGACTCGCCATCTTCTTCTTTTCGCTCTTTGTTTATCAAGGTACATTATAAAAAACTCAACCAAATTTACAATGAGTAAATACACCCATGGTAAATGCTTCAACAAACCTGTCATCCTTCTTCCTCCAAAATCATTGTATTAATAGAATACCTTGAAAGAGTATAAGATGTAAAGTTATTTCGACAATATCACTGTTTTTGCTCTGGTACAAAAACAGTTAGACCATGTTTGATGACGGTCATTTCAACAGGTAGATCCTCACTTGGATCACCATCAACACGAGTACCAATTTTCTTTTCGTTCGAACTTTTAATCGATAGTTCAGCTGCAGTCATATACTTCACATCTGGAATTTCATAGACTTTACCTAAAATAATTTTTGGCAGATAAAAGGCCAATTTGAAAAAATTCAGTTTAGGTAAAATAGTTAGATGGAACAAACCATCATCTGGAGAAGCTGAATCGTCAAAATTTGTATATCCTCCAACAGAATTTGTCATTGTCACTGTAACTAATTGTGTTTTCCCTTGCCATTGTTCTTTTTCAGTTTTGATCTCTAAGCGATAACGTTTTTTCTTAGCCAATAATTTGAAAAAATTTTTCACAAAAATCAATTTCCCATATTTTTGTTTTTCTTTTTGACTGATACGAGCCGCTGTGTCAGCTAAAATCCCAATAGTCATTGTACTGACAATTACTTTTTGATTGATCATTCCATAGTCTATTTTTCTGGTAACTCCTCCTAAAATAACAGCGGCAGCATCTTCAAATTTCAGCGGAATTTCTAAAACTCTTGCCATATTATTAACCGTCCCGCCAGGCAGCAAACCGACTTTTAGATGTGGTAATTCCTCTTTGAAGTCTGCCACATTATGATTGATCGTACCATCTCCACCAATAAAAATCAGTGTATCAATCATTTCACGCTTGGATTTCTCAACGATTTTTTGACTATCACAATCTGGTCCTACTTGTTCTAATAGAAAATGAGTGTCCGCTTGTCCATGATTTCTTGCATAATCAACAAACTGTTCTGCTAATTCTTTGCCTTTGTCTTTCCCTGATGTTTCATTAAAAAGAATCATTACATTTTCCATTGTCATCACGTTTCCTTCCGATTTAAATGTGTAGCAAATGATCCAACCTTGACAGAAAAATAGGAAGTAAGTCACACCTTGTAACTGTACTCCCTCTTTTCAATTTTTACTAAATACTGATTATTTAGCGTTATTCTCTGCAATTTTCACAATAACATCTGTAGCTTTTTCCATTGCTTGTAATGAAACAAACTCAAAACGACCATGCATGTTTTCGCCACCAGCAAAAATATTAGGCGTGGGAATACCTAGATAGGAGATCTTAGAACCGTCTGTTCCGCCGCGAACAGGTTCGATCAATGGCGTGATATCAAGTTCGATCATCGCATTTTTGGCTAATTCAATAATACTCATGTCTTTTTCGATTACTTCACCCATGTTGTAGTATTGATCAAATAAATCAACTTGTACCCGTTCTTGATCAAAAGACTGATTGATGATTTCTTGAACTTTTGTAATCAGCGCTTTACGCGCTTCAAATTTTTCACGATCATGATCACGAATGATATAGGTCATTTTCGCTTCTTCTGGTGTGCCGCTCAGTTGCGCTAAGTGGAAGAATCCTTCATAGCCATCCGTTTTTTCGGGCACTTCATTTTGCGGTAACTGATTATGAAAATCAATTGCCAACTGTAATGCATTGATCATCGTATTTTTAGCTGTTCCCGGGTGGACATTTTTTCCTTGGATCGTTACTTCAGCTTGAGCTGCATTGAAGGTTTCGTATTGTAATTCTCCCACTGGGCCGCCGTCCATCGTATAGGCAAAATCCACATTAAATTGATCGACATCAAATTTATCAGCCCCCACACCGATTTCTTCATCTGGACCAAATGCAACACGAATCGTACCATGTTTGATTGATGGATCTTTGATCAAAATTTCCATGGCTGTCATGATTTCAGCGATCCCTGACTTATCATCAGCGCCTAAAAGCGTAGTTCCATCGGTTGTGATCAACGTTTGACCAGCATAATTTTTTAGGTTAGGAAAATCTTTTGTATTTAAAGTAAATTTACCCTCGCTATCTAATTTAATCGTTGACTCACCATCATACTTTTCGATGATTTGCGGATTCACATTAACAGCATTAAAATCTGCTGTATCCATATGAGCAATAAAGCCGATCGAACGAACGTCTTTCTCTATATTACTTGGTAATGTAGCGATCACAAAACCATTTTTTTCATTGTATAGTACATCACTCATACCAAGTTCTTCTAACTCTTTTTTTAACGTTTGAGCGAAAGCTACTTGCGTTTGTGTTGAAGGTGTTGTTTCGCTAGCTGGATTAGAGCGTGTTTCTGTTTTTACATAGCGTAAAAAACGTGGCAATAAATTTTCATACATCGTTTCGTTCCCTCTTTCTACTTTATCTAAATTTAAAAGGATTCGTATTTACCTCAGATTCGATAAATGTTATATCCCAATTATAGTCTTTTTTCCATTGATTGAATAGTTCAACCAACTTTGGTTTGCATAATTGCTCGATATAATGTCCTGGATCGATCACTGGTAGGTCTTCTGTCAGCATGTCATGGCCAGTATGATAATAGACATCGCCCGTGATATAAACATCCGCTTGATTTTTGAGAGCATCACGGAAAAATTTTTCACCACTGCCACCACAAATCGCAATACGCTGGACTAATTTTGTCTCATCTTCTGCTACAATCCGTACACCATCCAAAGCAAATTTTTCTTTAATAAAAGCAACAAATTCTTTTAGCGGTACAGCCTTAGCTAAATTCCCTACTCGTCCTAACCCATATTCTTTGGTAATGTTTTCTATCGGGTAAAGATCATAGGCTGGTTCTTCATATGGGTGAACTGACAGCATTGCTTGAATCACGTTTGCTTGAATCGTTTCTGGAAAAATCACTTCGATTTTAGCCTCTTGAACAGCCGCCTCTTCACCTACTGTACCAATTGTTGGATTAGCATTAGTAGCTGGTGTAAAACGTCCTGTGCCAATCATTGAGTAACTAGTGTTGGTATAATCCCCTTGCGTACCTGCACCCGCTTCGCCAAGAACTTTTCGCATCTTGGCAGCATGATCGACTGGTACAAAAACCGCTAACTTCTTATAACCGACGGTGTGCGTTTTGGTTAAATAGGTAGTATCTTCAATTCCTAATAAATCGCAAAACCAGTCATTTAAGCCATTTTCAATAATATCCATATTCGTATGTGCAGCAAAAACAGCAATATCATGTTTCAATAAATCTGCATACATTTTTGTCTGAAAATCATCTGTATCTAATCGTTTGACTGGTCTAAAAATCGGTGGATGTTTGGCAATGATCAAATCAACTTTCTTTTCGATTGCTTCAGCCACGACTTCTGGCCGAATATCTAAAGTAACCATTACTCGGTCTAGCTTTTTATTTAAAGTGCCAATATGCAACCCCACAGGATCATCTGCTTCAGCTAACCACTGAGGACAATAGGCTTCAAAGTGTTCAATAAATAACGTTCCATCAAGACTCATCTGACAAAACCTCCTTGATTTCAGCAATTTCTTTTTCTATTTGGTGGATTCTAACCGTTTGGTCACCAGATGCTTTGGCCAATTGTGCTAGAATCGTTTCACGCTGATTTAGTTCCCCTAACCATTTTTTACGAAAAACAGCGGACTGCTTTTGCAGTAACAGTGGACCGAAGAGTCGTTCTTTTTCTGAATAAGCCACTCTAGTTTCAAGTCTTGACGCCACAATGATTTCATAAATCTTATTATTTTCTTCTATAATATCTTCTTCAAGTATTGTAAAACCGTGTACTGTCAACCAATCACGTAACGGCTTTTCACCAATGTTTGGTTGTAAAACGAGGCACTCATTTCCTTGAAGCCGTTGGTTGTTCCAACCAGCCTCTAAAATATCTCGGATCAAAACACCACCCATCCCACAAATCGTCACGGCAGTAATCCCGTCTGTCTGTTCCACAGCATCTAAACCGTCTGCCAAACGGACAATAATTTGATCATTCAAGCCATTTTTTTGTACTTGCTTTTTAGCCGCTTCAAAAGGACCTCTTACAACTTCTCCTGCCACCGCAAAATCAAGTTTATTTTGTAAAACTAATGCTACAGGTAAATACGCATGGTCAGAACCGATGTCTGCTAAACGACTTTGTTCTGGAACTAATTCTCCCACACGCGCTAAACGTTTTGATAATTGATTTTCATTCATTATATATATTCCTCCGTGGCTATTATACCATTGAAAAACCGCCTTGAAAACTTGTAAGATGTGGTTGTGAAAGAAGTATTGACTGGCAAATAAGAGCAAGACTTTTGTCTTCCTCTCGTTTGCTTAAAATCGTTAGTACGGTCATTCTTCTCTTTGAATCGCTCTCGCTTGCATCTCTTTTCTTAATTTCTTATGGGCTTTTTTAGAGCCTCGCTCTAGATCACGGATCTTTTTACGCTCATGATAATCGTCAAATAAAGAGTCTAAATCGTAGTTTGGTGGATATAATTCTTTTGCGCTACGATCCAATTTCAATTGTCGTTTAGGTACTCTTACCTTTTGGTTTTCTACAAAAATGATGACCTCATCTGATAGTTCGATTAATTCAAAAATTAGTCCGATTGTCTTTTTCTCTGTCCAAAATACACGATCCCCTTTTTCATAAGTTGGAAAAATCGTTTGTTCTTTTGGCTTTCTTACCTTTTGCAATGAGTGTTCTTTTTCAGTCGAGTAATTGCGATTGTGTAAATAGTTTTGCGCTTGTTTTACGACGTGTTCATCCAAATTCATTTTGTTCGCAATCCAAAAAGCGTTACTCTCCCCAGTTTCCCCTAGAATCAACTGGTATTTCGGCATTAAATTTTCAGAATCAAAGGCCATCGCTGCGGTTAGAAAGTCTTCATGTTGTTCTGAAAATCGTTTAATTTCACCATAATGGGTCGTTGTAATCAAGATACTTCCTTTTTTATAAAAAGCTTCCATGATTGCGATCGCCAACGCGGCTCCTTCGTTTGGTTCTGTTCCACTCCCAATTTCATCTAATAAAATCAAACTATTTCGTTTTGTTTTAGCAAGAATTTCAGAGATATTCTGCATATGACCTGAAAAGGTACTTAAGGCGTTTTCTATACTTTGCTGATCCCCAATATCCACAAAAATCTGATCAAAAATCCCGACATTTGTCCCAACATCCGCAATGATTTGTACACCCATCATCGTTTGTAAGGTAATCAGTCCAACTGTTTTGAGCACAACCGTCTTACCCCCTGCATTCGGACCCGTGATTGTTAATCCTCGATAATCTTGTCCTAGTGTTACATTTAACGGAACAGCGTTTTCACCTAACAAAGTGTGTTTTACATTTACAAACTCAATAATGCCGTCTTGGTTAATTTCTGGTTCGATTCCATTGATCTCTCGACTATATTTAGCCTTCGCAAAGATCATGTCATATTGTGCCACTACCTCTAGATTTGACTGGATAGCAACCATTTGTTCGGCAATCAGACCAGTCAGTGTCGATAAAATTTGATAGACTTCTGTCGCTTCTTCCATTTTCAATTGATAGAGTTTGTCATTTAACTTCGTTACCGTTGTTGGCTCTACAAAAACCGTTGTTCCTTTAGAGGACGCATCCACGACGGTTCCAGAAATTTGATTTTTATAGGTAGCTTTGATTGGTATGGTATAACGGTCATTTTTTTTAACCACGATTGCTTCTTGAATTTTAGGTTTATTTTGCGTATTTCTAAGAAATGACGTTAGTTTCGCTTCAATTTCTTTTTCACATTCTTGAATAGCTCTACGAATTTTACGTAGTTCACGACTAGCATCATTTTCCACTTGATTGTTCCGAATGACTTGATAGATCTCCAATTCGATCATTGAAAATAGTTGTAATGAATCACTATATCTGGCTAAAAGCGGTGCAATAAATTTATTTTTTTGCATAAAAGCTTGGATCAAACGACTACTCCTAAGAAAATCTGCATAGCTGATTAATTCAGTTGGTTCTAAAATAAAGCCCTTTTCAACTTGGCTGGTCAAATGCTCAATGTTGTTTAATCCCATAAATGGGACATGTAAATTGGCCATAAGCAGCGTTTTTGCTTCGGAAGTTTCTTGTAATCGTTTTTTCACTACATCTAAGTGACTGTTTGGTTTTAGTCGCTTAATTAGCTCTTTTCCATAGTAACTGATAGCATAGGTCATTAATTTTTCTTTGATTTGATTAAATTGTGTTTTATTATAGGTTTCTTGATTCATCTGTATCTCTCCTTTTAATTAAGAGATACCTATCTTCTTTTGAATAGGACAAAGAATTTATTTTTTAGCTACAGCAATGATTTTGCTTGAAAATAGAAAAAGGGATGAAGTGTCCCCTTCATCCCTCAATAATCACTAAATAAAAACAGTCATCCTGCAGTCTATCTGGTATTTTTGTATGAGTTAAGATAGGTATCAACGTAAGTACACTAAAGAAGCCATCTAAAAATGGTCGTTTATTCTTCAGCTATTCATTTCCTTAGGTTAGATACTTACACTCACAAAAACACCTCATAATTTTCTTTGGCTATTCATTTTTCGCTAAAAGTATACCTTGGTTTTATGCTGTCGTCAATACTTAAAAACGAAAAACAGCATTGCTTTATCCTACTTGAATGATCTCTTTATATAAATCCAAATAGACTTGACTCGATTTTTCCCAGCTAAAATCTTTTTTCATTTCGTTTTTGATTAGCTGTTGCCATGTCTGCTGATCCTTTCTATAAAGATCAATGGCGGTTAGCGTACTATACATCAAGGAATTCGAGCTAAATTCAGAAAAACCAAAGCCTGTTCCCGTTTTTGTGGTCAGATCATACGGGGGAACCGTATCTTTTACCCCCCCTACTTCGTGGACGATCGGCAACGTTCCATAACGCATAGCAATCATTTGAGATAATCCGCATGGTTCAGTTTCAGAGGGCATCCAGAACAAATCAGCACCAGCGTAGATCAATTGTGCTAACGACACATCAAATTTTATATTTACGCTAATTTTATCTGGATAACGCTCTCCAAAAGAACGGAAAGAATGTTCGATTCCGGGATCTCCCGTTCCTAATAAAACTAGCTGTACATCTTGTTCCAAAAAATTGGTTAGTTCATCCAAAACTAAATGAAATCCTTTTTGAAAAATTAAACGACTAACAATTCCGATCAAGGGTACCTCTGTCCTAACAGGTAAGTTCAGTTTTTTTTTTGTAACGCTTGTTTGTTTTTCTGTTTACCGGACAAATCGTTTAAAGAAAAATTTTCTAAAATCAGTTGATCCGTCTCAGGGTCATTCATTTCATAGTCGATGCCATTTAAAATACCACTTAATTTTCCCTGCTCCAAACGTAAGATTCCATCTAAACAAAACCCAAATTCAGCTGTTTTGATTTCTTCAGCATAAGTAGGACTCACCGTGTTCACACGATCAGCATATAAGATCCCCGCTTTTAAATAATTGACACCATCCCGAAAACGAGTAGCACCATCATTAAACCGTTCCGACCCCATTCCAAAAAGATCCGGGAGTAAATCTTTACTATAAGCTCCTTGAAACTCAATATTATGAATAGTCAATACTGTTTTTATTGCACGAAAGTTTTCAACTGTTTGGTATTTTTCTTTTATTAAAAAAGGGATCATTGCGGTATGGAAATCATTGACATGAATTACATCAGGTCTAAACTCAATGTTTTCAAGCATTTTAATAATCGCCAATGAAAAGAAAGCAAAGCGTTCAGCGTCATCCTCATAACCATACAATTGTTCACGATCAAAATAATATAAATTATCAATAAAGTACTACGAAATCCCTTTTAAAATCAGTTGCTTGACACCACAATATTGATGACGCCAACCAACTTCGACAGAAAACGTAGCAACCTCTTCGCACTGTATTTTATAAATATCTGGCATTTTTGTAAAGTAAGGTAATACGACTGCAATATTGAAGCCCTTTTTAGCTAGTTCTTTTGGCAGCGCTCCAGCAACATCCCCTAACCCACCGGTTTTAAAAAATGGAGCGCATTCGGCAGATGCAAATAAGACCTTCATGATTTCAGCCCTCCAATGACATCTGTTGACACGTCCTGATTTTTTTAATTACAACAGGTTGTTCAGCCGTTCCAATAATCTTGATTCCTGCTGCTACTGTGACATACTTGTCTAATATTGCATATTCGATTACTGCATTTTCGGCAATTTTCGCATTAGACATCACAATTGAGTGGTTAACTCGTGCTCCTTTTTTGATCACCGCTCTTCTTGAAATCAAACTATTTCCCAGCTCGCCCTCAATAATACAGCCGGTAGCACACTGACTATTTTTCACCTGTGACTCTTTGGAATAGTATGTCGGTACTTCATTTTTTAATCTTGTATAAATTTTTTGTTTTGAGTAAAGCAATGAGTTAAAAATAGATGGATTTAGCATATCTAGATTTGCTTGATAATAAGAGGCTACGTCATGAATATTGCTTAAATAACCCGTATACTCATAGGCTGTAGTTTGTTCCTCACCTAGTTTACTTTGAAGAAATAGATAAATATTTGGTGATGCCTCTCTTGTTTGCCCAAGCTCTAGTTGTTCAATCAGCCATTTTGTTTGAACAATATAGATGTCCATACACAGATTCAGCTGCTCAGTCTGTTTTCTCGGTCTAAACGGGTGAAGACTCAGCGCATTCCCTTCATCACTTATCTGAATGATTCTTTCCTCTAATGAAATAGTTGATGAATTTACCCGTTTATAAACAACCGTCATGCGATTGTTTTGTTTTTGATGACTCTTTAAAACAGCTCGTAAATCAATAGTACATAGCATATTACTGCCTATAAACACGGTATATTCAGATTCTGATTTTTTAAGATAGTCGATCACTGATTCATAATAATGTTGCCCTTGTTCTTTTTGTTTTAGAATATCTTGATAAAAATAAACAAAATAGCGATTTTGCAACGAATCTAAATTCCATTCTTTACCGCCACCGATATGATCAAATACAGAGCGTGTTTCACCTTCATTAAAGATCATAAAAATCGAATTGATATTCGCATTCGCAATGCTTTAAAGAGGAAAATCAATCAACCGATACTTACAATCAAAAGGCAAAGTGTCTAAGGGACGATTTTCAGTCAGTGGCAATAATCCTTGAAATGTTGACACATTCCCTAAAATGGCACATATTTTTTTAGTCTTCATCACTTTGCACCTCAATCACTTCGGAATAGCCGATGACTTCGATCTCATTTTCAGTATAAATTATAGCTTAGTCCCCGATGATCGCATTCTCTCCGATTATGGCATTTTTGATTGTGACATTTTTTCCGATTGTAGCGCCAGGCATGATCACGCTATTTTCGATCGTTGCCCCCACCTTGACTTGAACATCTGTGGAAAGGATACTGTCCCTAACCGTTCCCGCAACATAGCAACCATCTACGATCAATGAGTTACTAACAGAAGCTGTTTCTGTAATATAATGCGGCGGTGAGATGTTATTTTTAGAAAACATCCGCCAGCTTTTATCTCGCAAATTCAGCTCATTTTCTAACCCAATAAACTCCATACTTGCTTCCCATAACGAATCGATCGTTCCCACATCTTTCCAATACCCATTAAAATGATAGGCGTAAACATTTTCTCCTGCTTCTAGGTACGTAGGAATTACATGCTTCCCAAAATCTAGCATCTGTCCATCTTTTGAATAACTGTTCAGCAACACATTCCGTAAACGTCCCCAGTTAAAAATGTAGATTCCCATCGAGGCTAAATTGCTTTTAGGTTCTGATGGTTTTTCATCAAACTCAATAATTCGATCATTTTCGTCCGTATTCATGATGCCAAAGCGCGATGCTTCTTTTAAAAGGACTTCAATGACAGCAACCGTCAAAGAAGCATTATTAGCAATATGTTCATCTAGCATCGCCTCATAATTCATCTTATAAATATGATCTCCAGATAAAATCAAAACATATTGTGGATTCATTTGATCAATAAAAGCAATATTTTGGTAAATTGCATGGGCTGTTCCTTCAAACCATTTTTCCCCATCAGAACTAGAATAAGGTTGTAAAATCGTCACACCAGAATCAATCCCATCTAACCCCAGCTTGAGCCGTTGCCGATATGGCTATTCAACGCTAGCGGCTGATATTGGGTGACCACTCCGACATTTTTAATTCCTGAATTGATACAGTTACTTAAGGTAAAATCAATAATTCGATATCTGCCGCCAAAGGGCACAGCTGGTTTGGCAATATTTTGAGTCAGCTTTCCTAGACGTGTTCCTTGTCCTCCAGCCAAAATCATTACAAGCATTTCTGAACTCATCTGAAACGGGTGACATGCCACCCAGCCTCCTTTCAAAACTATGTGTTATTCGATCAGCTTATTTTCTTTTTAGATCAAATTCTTTTGGTTTTAAAATAATTGCTCCCAGTGCTGGAACAATCGTTTGAATAAGATAAGGAAAATGTTTAAACGGTTCTGAGCTTGCTTGGCAGGCTTGATTCAACGCAGTCCAAGTACCACCATATTCTTTTATCTCAGTGTTGAAGACCTCTTCATATATACCAGAAAATGGGACACCTATTGAAAAATTTTGTCTTTCGATTGGTGAAAAATTTAAAACAACGATTAAAAAATCGCTTTGGTTTTTGCCTTTACGGATAAAACTCAATACGGTTTCTTCGTTATTATCAGCATCGATGATTTCGATTGTTTCAGGTGTATGTTCTAGCTCCCAAAGCGCTTTTTCTTTCTGATAAAATAAATTAAGTGCCTTTGTAAAGGCCTGCATGCTGCGGTTCATTTGATCATCTAGATCAATCCATTCTAGGCTTTCAGTGGATTTCCATTCCAGAAATTGACCCCACTCACTACCCATAAATAGTAATTTTTTCCCTGGATGAGTCATCATGTAAACATAAATATTTCGTAGTTGAGCAAATTGCTTATAGCGATCGCCCCACATTTTATGCAATAAGCTTCGTTTACCATGAACAACCTCATCGTGCGATAAAGGTAGAATATAATTTTCCTTTCGCATATACATAAAAGAAAAAGTAATTAAACGAAAATGGTACTTGCGAAAGGCTTCATCCATTTCATAAAAACACAGGGTATCATTCATCCAACCCAAGTCCCATTTATAGTCAAATCCTAACGCACCACTTTCAATAGTGCCTGTGATTTTCGTCTCAGAGGAACTTTCTTCCGCAATCATGATCACATTCGAATGTGCTTGTTTGATTACCGCATTCAGTTTTTCTAAAAAGTAAAAACCAGGCCAATTACGATTACTACCGTCAGCATTTAATGAAAACGGCCCTTCATCATAATCTAGATACAACATATTCGAAACTGCATCAACCCGAATCCCATCAATATGAGCTATTTCGATCCAATATAAGGCACTTGAAATCAAAAAACTTTGAACTTGAGGTTTACTTAGATCAAAATTTAGCGAACCCCAACGAATATTTTTTGCTTTAACAGGATCTTGATATTCAAATTGTGGCGATCCATCATATTTGGCAAGTCCATCATCATTAATACAAAAATGCCCTGGCACCCAATCAACTAAAACACCGATACCATTTAAATGACAGGTCTCCACGAACTGTTGAAACTCATCAAGTGTTCCATACGCTGAGCAAAGAGCAAAATAGCCAGTCAACTGGTAGCCCCAAGACTCAGCCAGAGGATGCTCCATCAACGGCATAAATTCGATATGTGTGAAACCTAGCTCTTTCACATAAGGAATCAAGGTTTCTTGAAGTTGTTTAAAGGAATATGCGTACCATCTTCTTCACAGGCCCATGAACTGGTATGAACTTCATAAATTGTTAACGGTTGGTTAAGCTTGCCGGATTGTTTGGCACTGTTTTGCCATACTTTATCACGCCATTTTCTTTCAGGCATCATTTGGATCACAGCTGCATTATTTGGACGCTTTTCAAATGCAGTCGCAAAAGGATCGATTTTGTAGACCTCTCTGCCATCTGCTTGTTTGACCAAAAATTTATAAAAATCACCTACTTTTGGTAATGGTGTAAAAATTTCCCAGGCACCAAAATGTGCATCCTTTAGTAGTGGTAATGAATGCTCCCACTCATTAAAGTCTCCAACTAGCCAAACTGCTTGAGCATTTGGTGCCCAAACTCTAAAAATAAAACCAGTTTGTTCTCCTTGCTGCATTTGATGAACGCCAAAATAATGTTGGCTATAGAAATTTTCACCTGTTTCAAAAAGCTCTATCGGACTTTTAGGTTTAGCCATCCAATTCTCTCCTCTCTTAAAGCGAAGAATTCAATTTTATGGGAAGTAAAAAGAGGGTAGGACATTAGTCTCTAGTCAGCTCTTATTTCCAAATCCTTTAATTTTTTGAGCTTTAGTTCTTAGATATGTCCTAATCACACTATTTTTTTCAAAAGAAAGCCAAATAAATTTCTAAAGTTATACTCGTTTCATTAAATATTTCTGAGTGTTACTAATTTAAATCTAACAATAAAATGAAAAAAAAGAAAGAATTAGCACTTCAACACACAAAAATAGAGACCAAAATAAAACGGGACATTCGTTTCATCTTGGTCTCTATTTTTATATACGTTTCTGTAAATTAAGGTTCTTTTTGTCTTCTATTTTGCTAACCAATTGGCAACTTCCGTTAAAGCATCATCGATTCCAGCAGGATTTTTACCCCCAGCTTGTGCCATATCGGGACGACCACCGCCGCCGCCGCCAACTTTTGGTGCAATTGTTTTGATCAAATCGCCTGCTTTTAAGCCTTTCTCATTAGCTGCTTTTGACATTGCTGCTAACAAGCTAACTTTTTCCTCTTGCGCTGTTGCTAAAACCAACACATCAGAAAGTTCTTTTTGTTTCCATTGATCCGCTAATTGACGTAATTGATTCATATCTTTTACATTGACTTGTGCAGCAATGTAAGTTGTGCCATTGATTTCTTTGATTTCTTTGAAAATGTCTCCTGCTTGTTGATTAGCTAATTTCCCAGCAAGTTGTTCATTTTCTTTTTGTAAATCGCGTAATTGTTGTTGCAATTGTTCTGTTTTTGAAACAACTTCTTTCAGTTGAGGTGATTTAACGATTCCTGCAATTGTTTTTAGTTGTTGTTCTTCTTCGTTCATTAACTCATACGCTTCTTTGCTTGTCACAGCTTCGATCCGACGGATACCTGCACCGATTCCAGATTCAGACACTATTTTGAAAATACCAATATCTTCAGTATTTTTCACATGGGTTCCACCACAAAGCTCGATTGAATAACCACCGATATTCACAACCCGAACTTCTTTCCCATATTTCTCACCAAACAACGCCATGGCACCCATGTTCTTCGCGGTATCGATATCTGTTTCCACCGTCTCAACAGGAATGGCTTCCCAAATTTTTTCATTGACGATTGCTTCCATTTGGACTAATTCTTCTGCTGTTACTTGTCCAAAGTGAGTGAAGTCAAAACGTAAATGTCCAGGAGCTACTAATGAACCTGCTTGATTGGCATGATCTCCTAAAATATCTTTTAAGGCACGGTGCAATAAATGAGTTGCTGTATGGTTTTTCAAAATGCGATTGCGCATTTTTTCATCCACATGCAATTCATAGACAGCCCCTTCTGTTAATGTGCCAATCACTTGAACAGTGTGTAAAAATTGACCATTTGGTGCTTTTAACACATTTTCTACATGAGCGACAATCGTTCCATCTTGATCCTTGATTGTTCCGTGATCCGCTACTTGACCACCCATTTCAGCATAGAAAGGTGTTTCAGAAAAAATCAATTGTGCAGTCCCCTCTGAAAGTTCACTTAGAATTTCATCATCTTTTAAAATAATCAATAATTTGCTAGTTGCGTCCAATTGACTATAACCAACAAATTTACTTTCAACTTTGATATCTGTTAAAACGGCAGATTGAACGCCCATTGAAGTGGCTTTGCTACGAGCTGAACGAGCACGTTCTCTTTGGGCTTCCATTTCTTTTTCAAAGCCAGCATGATCGACTTTCAAGTCTGAATCTTCTGCTACTTCTTCCGTCAATTCGACTGGGAAACCATAGGTATCGTATAGTTTGAAGATGTCTTTCCCGTTTAAAGTGTCTTGATTATCTGCTTTTACTTTGACGATCAATTCATTTAAAATATCTAATCCTTCATTGATTGTTTCATGGAAACGTTCTTCTTCTGTACGAACGACTTTTTCAATAAATTCCTTTTGTTGTAAAACTTCTGGATAGTAACTTACCATTACTTCTCCTACAACTGGCACTAATTTATATAAAAAGGCTTCATTGATCCCTAATTTTTTCCCATGCATAACAGCACGGCGCAATAAACGACGTAAAACGTAGCCACGACCTTCGTTTGAAGGTAACGCACCATCCCCGATTGCAAATGATAAGGCACGAATATGATCAGCGATCACTTTAAATGAAATATCTGTTTGTGGTGATTGACCATAAGTAACTTGTCCACTTAATTTTTCAACAGCATGGATAATTGGCATAAATAAATCTGTTTCAAAGTTCGTTGGTGCATTTTGAACGATCGACACCATCCGCTCTAAGCCCATTCCCGTATCAATGTTTTTATGTGGTAATGGTTCATAACTATCATCTGCTTGGTGGTTAAATTCAGAAAACACTAAGTTCCAAATTTCTAAATAACGCTCATTTTCGCCACCAGGATAGTTTTCTGGATCGTCTTCAGCAACATCATTGAAAGACTCCCCACGATCATAGAAAATCTCTGAATCTGGACCACATGGACCAGCACCAAGATCCCAGAAGTTGTCTTCAATATCAATGATATGATCCATCGTTAGCCCAATTTCTTCATGCCAGATTCGTTTTGCTTCTGTATCTTTTGGATAAACTGTTACATATAATTTTTCAGGGTCAAAAGCCATCCAGTCAGGTGAAGTCAAAAATTCCCAAGCCCAGTGGATTGCTTCCGTTTTAAAATAATCTCCGATCGAAAAATTTCCTAACATTTCAAACATGGTATGGTGACGAGCCGTTTTTCCAACATTTTCGATATCGTTGGTACGGATTGATTTTTGAGCATTGGTGATTCTTAGGTTTTCTGGAACCACAGATCCATCAAAATATTTTTTCAATGTGGCAACACCCGAGTTGATCCATAATAACGTTGGATCATTGACAGGTACTAAAGATGCACTTGGCTCAATCGAGTGTCCTTTTGATTTGAAAAAGTCTAAGTACATTTGACGAACTTGGCTACTTGATAGTTGTTTCATGGTTTTATTCCTACTTTCTTCACTAATTAGTTGATCTTGTGCAACAAAAAAAGCGGCCTTCACTGCAATACAAGGACGAAAAATCGCGGTACCACCTTGTTTGCAATGAAGTCGCTTGAAACATTCATTACCTCTTAAACTCGCTAACGCTGAGTGGCGTTGATATTTCTACCAAAATGACTTAAAGGGAGCAATTCCATTATTGTGTTATCCTTCTTTCAGCAATAAAGAACTTTCTGTAAACACGAAAAAATGAATCATATCCTTTAGTTTCCTTATAAAGTATAAGGAATCTTCAAAAAAATGTCAATGTTTTCTATTTAATTTTCAATCCGGATAACTTTTCGATATAAATAATCAGTAGGACTTAGCTTTTGTTCAGGTAAGACCGCATGATTTGGACTAAAATAAGTCGATAACGGTAACATTTCTTCAATCAATGTATTTCGTGGCAAAATTTGTTTAGCTAATTTTAATGCAGTTGGATCAGTTGTTAACTCATAGCGATTTTTTTGTGTGTCAACGACTAGACCAAACATATTTCCCCCGTCCATCTTACTTTTGATTTGACGGCCAGATTCATTTTCCTGAATCAATAACTCATTCCCCCAACGAAATAAGCGACGAGTTCCTGCACCAACAGCAAACTCCCATTGATCTTCTGATAATAAACCGAAACCCGTTCTTTTTAGTACTAACGTCAATTCATCATGAGTATAGTCAGAGTGGCTATATACAAAATAGTAATCAGATTCAGGCAAAAACTCTAGATAGAATTTATTTTTTTCTAAAAGGGATTGTGGAAATGTCCAGCTCAGACTTTCAGCAGCCGACAATGTAGGAAACAGCTTTTCACAAATCTGATTTTCAAACGCAACAAATTGTTCGATCTCACCTTCAAATGTCCCTGTAACAGTATCAAAAATGCCTAGAAATTCAGTGCAGGCAGGTAGTGCATATTTTTGAACAAACATCGCCGGTATTTTGACTTTCCTCAAATCTGTTGTCTGTTGGTTTATATATTCAGAAATTCCTTCTAAAGATGTTAAATCATAGGATGTTTCTGCTTCAATCCACTCAGTAGCAGAATCGATCACTTCGTTTGTCAGTGTTGTTTTAAACGTGTTTTTCTCTAGATTTTCCACATCAAATCCCAGTAATTCATGGGCACGTAACCCTTCTGCCCCTAAATCCCAGCCAAGGATTGCCTCACTATTTCCTGGAATAAAGACAAACAGTTCACCATCCAACTCTAATTCAAAGGTCCGACATTTGATGCCATATAATTCAAAATTGACTAATTCAATCGTACTGACTTCAATTGTTGGTGGTACAAAATACATCAATAATTGCTGTAATAAAACGATTTTTTCATTATCATTTAAATTCTTCCAATTTGCCCATTCACTTTGTTCAAATAGGTCCAAATCAAACCCTCCTCGTATTTTAAACGCCGAGCCAGCCACTAACGCTAGATGACCTTTAAACTATCTGCTATGATTAAGTATACCACTGAATGGATCTTTCACTAAGAAAATTATCTGGAGGGTTGCTATGCATACTCATTTTGGCAATGAAGTTTGGCACCAAGCAGCAGCATTTATTTTACGATATGAAGTTTTTGTTTTAGAACAAGGAATTGCCTTACAAGATGAATTTGACGAGCTTGACACAAATGATCGCAATTATTTTGTTGTGTATGAAAACTCACTCGCCATCGCTACGATTCGTTATCAGAAAAAAGACGAACAGACCATTCAACCTGATCGCTTTTGTGTAAGAAAAGAGTATCGAGGACAAGGAATTGGAAAACAGTTACTTTTATTATTAGAAGAAACGGCTGTAAAAGAGGGTTATCTATTCAGTACGCTCTCCGCAGAAAAGACGGCATTGACTTTTTATGAAGCGTTGAATTATTCTGTAAATTCTGAGGAATATTTAGAAGATGGCCTATTATGTGTTGAAATGATCAAAAAAATAAGAGGTTGGGACAGGAGTGTTTAACCCCGAGAAATAAGAAGGGGTTGCTTCTGCTCCCACCGTTTATTCGTATTTAGGGTGTGAAACAAAAGTACTTTTTACTTTTGTCCCGCACCCTTATTTTTATTTATAACTATTTTTCTTAGATTTTTTAGCTGTCCGTGTCTGTTGACGGCGTTCAACTTTACGTTTTTGTTTATTACTTGCTGAAATCGCCCACTCGATTTTCTTCTTGTAACCAGGTTTGATTTTTTTCTTTTTCTTTTTCACTAAACCAATCAAGGTAGGGTCTTCTAATGCATCTTTTGATTTTTCACGTTTCGTACGACGATTACGATCATACGTGTCAACTAATTCACCATTTTTGATTTCTTTCGGTTGGAATTTGATTCCTAGATCTTCCACTTCAGAAATTGCTTCTTCATCTGCTGGTGAATAAAGAGTGATTGCTGTTCCATCTAAGCCATTTCGGCCAGTTCTACCAACACGGTGAATAAAGAAATCCAAGTCACTTGGTACTTCCGCATTGATAACATGCGACACCCCTTCGATATCAATACCGCGTGCCGCTAAATCTGTCGCCACAACATATTGAAATTCTAAGTCTTGCACTTGACGCATCACACGTTTACGTTCTCTAGGTGAAATATCACCATGGATCTTAGCCACTTTTAACCCTTGATCTTTCAAGTAATCCGTAATTTCGTCCACCCGTTGTTTGGTGTTGGCAAAGACAATCACAAGATATGGATGTCCAATCGTCAATAATTGGTAAATCAGACGATTTTTATCTTTCCCTTTTGTTGAAATCAACCAGTTATCAATCGTTTCTGAGATGATATTTTTAGGTTTGATATGTTCAATAATAGGGTTTTCCATATACTTCTTCAAAAATGGTTTTAATTTTTCAGGAATTGTCGCAGAGAAAACCAACATTTGCAGCTTATCTGGCAAACGTCCAGCAATCTGATCGACTTCTTCTAAAAAACCCATATCCAATGTCATATCCGCTTCATCAACGACAAACGCAAAAGCAGTATGGGCTTTTAATGCTTGTTCATTCATCAAATCTAAAATACGACCTGGCGTTCCAATCACCACATGAGGTTGTTGGTTCTTTAATTTTGCGATTTGACGTTGTTTATCTGTACCGCCAACAAAATTTGTCACACGCATTTCAGGTTGACTGAATTTTGCGATTTGAATCGCTTCTTGATAAATTTGATTTGCTAACTCACGACTTGGTGCCGTGATCAAGATTTGTACCTCATCTAATTGAGGGTTAACTTTATTCATCAATGGTAATAAAAATGTATGGGTCTTGCCGCTTCCTGTTTGGGATTGACCGATGACACTTTTGCCTTTTTTAATCACTGGGATCAATTTTTCTTGTACTTCTGTTGGTCGTTCAAACCCTTTATCCGCTAGTGCTTCCATGATAAAATCGTTGAACTGAAATTGTTTAAATGAACTCATTTACCTCACCTCTTTCAAACTTGTTGTGTAAGTCCTCATGCATTATACCACAAAAACTGCGATTCCTTATTGATTTTCTACATTTTTCTCTCTTTTTATCGTGCTGATCGTATAGGTATGGCTCGCTTTTTCATAAAATAATCGACGCTTCTTTCTAATCAATACATACAGAACATTAATGAAAAATAGTAATAACAGGAACGAGCAAAATAGAAACAACATAAAACTCACTAACTGCAACATTCGATTACTAGAATTGAGCAAATCAGCTGAACTCGTCATGTAAGAACTGATCAAACCATAAACAACATACAAATAACCATACCGAATAAATAAAGCGCGAAAACGAATTTTTTCATGCCCTTCTTCTACAACTTGAATACGCACGACTTTCTTGCCGATTGTTTCCCCATTCGTCAGTTTAGGTAGCAACATAAACACTACAAATACCATAGCGAAAAACCAGATTCTTCCTTCTAATGCAGGATATCCTACAAACCATTGTTTGTATTCTGGGATTAAATTGAGCATAAACATTCCAAATGCTTGCACGATCGAAATCACAAACCAATCGATCAAAAAAGCCACAAAACGCCGAAATAAACTAACGGATTGCCCTTTTTCATAGGCGGCTTCATCCAACTCGTCTCTTGTTGGAAATAAAAAGGTCAACATCGGTGTAATCGTATAACCGACAATTCCACCAAACGTATTATTGATCAAATCATTCACGTCCGCTAACCGATAAGGTCTAGGATAAATAAAATACAATCCGCTCAACTGCGTTAACTCAAAAAACAGCGACAAGAGAAAACTAGCGAGAACTACTTTTTTGAATGAAAGTTTGTAATAATAACGTAAATATACCCCAAAAGGAACGAGCAACAGAACGTTGAAAACCGGCTCCAACACGACGCCTTGCCTTAACGCTGGGATAAAGGTACTTGGATCATGAATATTCAAGACCGTCTCTTGCATAAAACGGTTAACAAAATAAAACGGCCGCAATTCTAACATTTGGCTCGTATATTGCGCTACCTCAGCTCGAGGCGGCAATGGTAAAATGACCAAAAAATATGCACAGAGTAAATAGAAAACAAATGAATACAAAATAAGCGCTCGCCTAAATAAAAAAGTACCGTATTTCCGATATTCACGAATAACAAGAATAAATGAAATGGCAAAAGCTAAAAATGGAAATACGATCAAGGCTGTTTTGATTGGTGCAGCATAGGCTGACATAAAACACTCCCCCTTCTACTTTAGTTTAGTAAAAAATAGACACTTTGTCATTTAAAATAGTCACTCCTTTAGCAAAAAATATATTTTGCAAATCAGAAAAATTGCAGTATGATTGAATTATAGGCTTCAACAATCAAATTCCCCAATAATCTGGCAGCAACTTTTAAATACGGAGGTTTTATTATGTTAAATCCATACTTTGCTTTTGGCGTTCCCATTTTTCTACTCTTTTTATATATCGTATTTGCCTTCATTAGAAAAAAGAGTACTGTTCACTATATTGGTTTTGTCCTTTTATTGATTGCAACATTTATGATGGCGTTTAGTTTCCAAGTATTACAAGGTTTGTGGACTTTAGAAGAGAGTCATGCTACTGCACAACTAGGAAAATTAGGTTATGCACCAGAAATACTGTGGATTCCACTTATTTTAGGTGCTGTGTTGGCAATCCTCAATCTATGGAGAGGTGTAAAGAGAGTCAAGTCTTTTCGGGAAGAATCTAATTAAAGAACTAATATAGAGGGTCTTGAGGAAGGAATAAAAGCATTTATTCGATTTTTAAGTGCAAGACAAAAGTAGTTTTTACTTTTGTCTTGCACTTATTTTTTATTATAATTCTTCATTATCTTTTACAGTAGCTCCTTGCTACAATTAAGACTATCACACAGATACTATTCAATGATACTACCGTATTAAATGAAATTAAAATGTAGTTATTACTCCACTAACAGTTACCACTTTTCTAGATTTTTTTCTTAATTTTTTTAGTATTATCAATCGATAAAACCACTCATTAGTTTTGCACTAATGTTCTAACAAAAATGTATTATCACAACATTCATTTACTAACTTTTTATTATGAGAAATAAAAAGTACACTCATTTCCTGCTGTTTTTTTAGTAAATGAATAATTCTCAATTCATTGATTTTATCCAAACTTGCTGTTGCCTCATCACAAATCAGTAACTTAGGTTTTACTAATAACGACAATGCAATACAAACTCGCTGATATTGACCACCGCTAAGTTCTCTAGGGCGCTTTGTTAATAATGATTTTGGCAAATGACAGTCATCTAAAACTTGCTTAATACGTAAATTTTCATTTGATTTATCTACTAATCTAAATTTTCGCAATGGTTCCTGAAGGATTTTTTCGATTTTTTTGGTAGGATCAAGTGCATTTCGCGTATATTGAGCGACCAATTGGATATTTTGCATCCATTGACGCAACTCATATTGCTCTTGCTTTTGTCCGTTTAAATAAATTTCCCCTTCAGAATATGTTTCCAATCCTAAAATAATTTTAGTCAATGTGGATTTCCCCGAACCATTTTTTCCTATGACACCTACCCACTCACCCTGATTTATGACAAGGTCAAGATTTTGAAAAATAATTTGTTCTTTATAGGTTTTGCTTAATTTATCAATCTTTAATAAACTAGAATTCTTATTCAAATATCTGAATCAACTCCTTCGTGTACTTTGCACTAGGATTGCTAATAACTTGCTGGGTCTCTCCAACCTCGATAAGCTGCCCATCTTTCATAATACCTACATGTGTGCTAAATTCTTTGACGATGGTCAGATCATGCGTAATAAAAATAATTGTTAAGTTTTTTTCTTGGTAAATCTTCCACAAAAGAGCCAAAATCATTTTCTGACTTACTTCATCTAGCGCGCTTGTTGGTTCATCTACTATCAAAATCTCGGGTTCGGTAAGTAACGCACTGGCAATAGCAACTCTTTGACACATACCACCACTCAACTCAAATGTGCGTTTATCTAAAATAGAATCAACCGAATCAAAACCAACCCACTTTAAAAGTTGCTCAATTCGCACTTGCCTAACTGTTTTATTTTCTACTCCTTTTGATTTTAATAGTTGATGCAGCTGGGTTCGTATCGGTATATTCCTTTGCATACTGCCTATTGGATCCTGTAAAACCAAATCCATTTTTTCTCTATTTGCCTTAATTTTACCCGTTACGTGAAAATTAGCAGGCAGTAAATTCAAGATCATCCGACTCAAAAGGGTTTTCCCCCCACCACTTTCTCCAATAATTGTAAAAAATGCTCCTTTGGGAATTTTTAAAGAAATTCCTTTTACTATTTCTTGATTTTTCAAAAAAGCAGAACAGTCGATTAATTCAATCATAAACTACACCCCATTTTTGATTGATCTTTTTGCTGATTCTCTGCGTTAGTATAACAATGCCGCTTAACAAAATACCAGGAAAAATAAAAACCCAAGGTGCAACGAAAAAGTAAGCTTTCCCATCAAAAAGAATTGTACCAAGTTCAGGTGTTGGTGGCTGTATGCCGATACCTAGAAAGGACAAACCAGAAATACTTATCAGTATTTTACCTAAATCCGTCGTAAACAAAGACATTAATTCTACCACTAAATTAGGTAAAATATGATAAAACAACGTATGAAATGTAAATGAACCTCTTAATGGTGCTAGAAGAACAAACTCTTCCGTTTTTATATTCAACACTAAATTTCGAATGTAGCGAATATATTTTCCTGAGCCACTGATAATTAAAGCTGCCATTACAGTGAAAATCGAATTAGAAAAAAGACCTGCAAAAACGAGAGCAAGAATCATCGAGGGAATACTTATCATCATGTCCGCAACTATTGTAATAAACGAATCAATAAACCCACCAATCAAGCCTGCACTACCACCTAAGAGGAGACTGATTAGAACAATGCCAATTAGAACCAGAAGAGCGATACTCAATGAATAAAAACACCCATAAATAACGCGACTAAACAAATCTCTACCTAAATAATCTGTTCCAAACCAATGTTGCCAACTGATTCCTTGTAAGCGACACTCTTTATCAATCAGGTAAGGATTTTTTAAATTCAAAAAGACAACTAGACTAACACTGATAAAACAGATTAATTGAACAATCCTTTTCATTCTTTCCCTCCTTGATCTATAACGACTCTGCTATCTACTTTTTGAATAGCAAGATCAATCAAGTAATTTAGTATAAATGTTCCACAGGCAACAACTAAAGTGATTCCTTGAATGACCGGATAATCCCGAGTTGAAATAGCATCCATCAGTAGCTTTCCAAATCCAGAAATACTAAAAATAATTTCTATCATCACACAGCTACCAAACAAGTGAACCAAACTTGTTCCATACAGAGATATTAATGCTACAAATAGCTCATTCAACTGGTAATAATACCGGTAGTACCACTTGATCCCTCTAAATTTGGCCAAAACTTGCCGTTCACTCTTAGCCACAGTCGCAACTAAATCGCTGACCATTTTTGTTAAATAACTCCCTTCAGCAAAACTAATAACTAAAACAGGTAGAATAAAATGACGAATAGAGCGACTGCCAACAAAGGGAAACCAATTCAGCTGAACACCAAAAATAAAGATAGCTAAAATTGCTAACCAATAAATTGGAAAAGATAACAAAATCGAAAATATCTGTTTCGTCCACTGATATGACGAACTATTCCCAATAACTCCACCAATTAAAAGCGAAAGAACAATACAAAGAATAAAAGAACTACTCATTAATCTAAAAGTAACGAAGAATTTTTCTAGAAGTAATGTTTTCACAGGAAGATTATTCATAAATGAATGACCTAAATCACCTCTTAGAGTATTTAGCAACCAGTGGACGTATTGATCAAAAAAATTACCCTCTATCCCAAGTCTTGTTCGCGTTTCTATAATTACTTCGGGTGATAAGGTTTGAACGCCAAGTTTTCTTAGCACACTTAATGCCGGGTCACCTGTTGACAAATAAAGTAATCCATAAAGTATAAAGGTAAAGAGCAACATACTTATAAGTAACCGTAGGGTTTTCTTCAAAAAAATGTGCGTAGACATTTAGTTCACCGCTAATCTCTTGAAATCAATCGGCGCATCCGATAAACCTGAATACTCAAATGTAGAAATTTTTTCAGATGTTACAAAGTTTTCATCCTTGTATTCAATTGGTATTGCTAGAGTTTCTTCAGATAGACGAGCAAAAATGTTATTAAAAATGTCTTGTTGTTTTTCTTTATCGTTGGTTGTTGCGTAATCATTTAATAAATTAGTCAGTTTTTCATCATTTGCCAAAACACCGTGCGTTCCTGCTTGGTTTTGAAATAATGAGTTCAAAAAGTTATATGGAAGCAGCGCATCTGTATACGTTCGATAAAAAATCAAATCATATTTTTTAGTTTTCCATAAAACATCATAATAGCTTTCTTTATCTAAAATCTGAATATTTAACTTAACACCAGCATTTTTAAGTTCGCTTTCAATAACTTCTGCCTTTTCTTTCCATTCGGGAAATTCAGTTGTTTGTATGACTAAGGTAAATTGTAGAGTCTCATTTCCTTTCTCATAATAGTTATTTTGATTGAGCTTATAACCTTGGCTTTCAAAAATTTCTTTTGCTTTATCTAAATCATACGAAGTCTTGTGCTGATTTTCTTCCGTTACATATTGTACATTCTCGCGAAATAATCCGGCTAACTTTTTATCAGATAGCTCAGATTTGTTGATCGCTGCTTCTATCCCATTACGAATGGTGGCACTTAGCTGAGAATTATCTGGATTAAAGGCTAAAAAATGTGACATCGTTCCAGTAAATTCATGAACATTGTATTTTTTATCCTTTTTTAAAGAGGAAATGTCACTATCAGTAATATCCCCTAATGTCCCTCCAGCAATATCTATTTCACCACTTTTAAGCGCTAATGAGCGAGAGCTACCATCTTCAATTGTCTGAAATGTTACATTATAGTTGACTGGGGTTTCATGGTTAAAATATGGATTGGCTTTCATTACCGTCTGCTCGTCTGAGCTTTCTTCCACGACAAAGGGTCCAGAACCAATTGCTTTTTTAAACTCTCCATCAATTTTCTGATTCTCTACCGCATTTGGGCTCATAATTCTTAGTGGTCGTGTTTGACACAACTCTGAGAGAACTTGATTCGATACTTTCGTAAATAGCATCTCGACTGTATTTTCATCAATTACCGTGATTTTTTCAAGATTTGTTAAAGTTTGTAATGAGGTTGTTTCATTATTATATTTCGCGCGCTCAATCGTAAATTTCACTGCTTCAGCGTCTACTTTACTTCCATCAGAGAACTTGCTATTCTTTTTTAAATGAAACGTATATTTTTTCCCATCCTCAGAAATATCCCACGATTCGGACAATCCAGCTTTGAATTCACCTTTCCCTGCATACTCAATCAGTGGCTCATACACTGCTCCATATAATGCCATAGCTGCATCATAAGATGTGGCATCTAATAAATCTGCTTTCCCTTCATTGGATATAGCAATATTAACCGTTTTTAGTGCTTGATTGTCGTTATTTTTATCAGTTGTAGCCGTACAACCAACTAGACAGACTAACCCTACCAATAGACCTATCATTTTAACTCTTTTCTTCATTGCTTTTCTCCTTTTTTTGTAGCTTTAATCAAGTAAGAATTCTCACAAGACAAAATATAATCATCCACTGATAGGTAAAATTCTCTGTAATGTGTAACTTGATAGATTGGTTCTCTATATTCTTTTATCAATTCTACTGAAAAGCCTTGCTTTACAAGACTGTCTACAACTTCTGTCAACGTCTTATTCTGCATTTTGGTTGCGCCATATTTATCTATTTTTTCCTTCATATATTCCATACTAGGATTTTTGGATTGGTCAGAAAATGAAGCGTAGTAAACGCCTTCGTCTTTTAAAACAGCTGATATTTTCTCGAAATGTGAATCTAAATCTTCGATTAAGTATAAAACAGATGTACTAATTACAGTATCAAACTTTGTGTCTAAAGTTGTGACATCGTCTGTGTTGATATAATGGATTGGGTAGTCTGACACTCGACTTTTTGCTACTTCAATTGCTTTTTTTGCCAAGTCCACTCCATAAGCATTACTAAATGGAATTCGATCATGTAAATGTCGCAAAAAACCACCTTGATTACATCCAAAATCTAAAATAGTTCTATTCTGTATATCCTTTTTGTCAATTAAATCAATTACGTTTTGCCAACCTTCATAGTGACTATTTTCCATTTCTTGATCTCCGTGACTTCCTTCTTGCCACCAATTTTCATATGTTTCCATAAAAACTCCTCCTTTAATTGAGAACGATTCTCATTATCAATTATTACATAACACAAATTTACTTTCAAGATATAATTTTATGATGTACCTATTTTATATAAACAACAAAGCTCTGTCTTTATATTGAACTATTTTTATACTTTCATACTCTTTTTCCTTTCGATTAAACAATCATAAAACGTAATGAGTACGATTTTATCCAAAAAAATATATCAGTTGTTCAGAATAAAGTCAAGCCTCGAAAAAAAAAACGTAAAAAAATCTAAATGATCTTTCTACGTTTTCTTTGAAAATAGTGATAATTATATTTTTTTTACAAACTCAGATTTCAATTTCATCGGACCAAACCCATCAACTTTACAATCGATATTATGACCATCTGCCGCATCAATCACTAAACGAATGCCTTTCACTTTCGTTCCTTGTTTGATTGCACCACTTGCCCCTTTGACTTTTAGATCTTTAATAACTGTGACGTTATCACCATCTGCTAACACATTGCCATTTGAATCCTTAATAACAGCTGCTGTCTCTTCTGTAGCATCTGTTGCCGACCATTCATGTGCGCATTCTGGACAAATCATCATGCCACGATCCTCATAAGTATATGTTGAGCCACATTCAGGGCAACTTGGTAAATTTTCCATTTAAATTCTCCTTCATTATCGTTCTCTTTTAAAGTGTTATCACTTCATTTTAGCGTACTTCTAAACGAAATAAAAGAACTATTATATTTACAAATAGTAAATTTAATTGAATTTATTTGCTTTCTTTGCCTTTTTCTACGTAAGAAAGATCATTGACACTATCGATCATGTATTTTCCGTCTTTATAGGTTACCTTTGACACACTCGCATTTTTCAATCCGCCATCAGGCAAGTCAGCATTGGCATCTAATTCACCTAATAACGTAATAATGCTCATGCCATGAGAAACGACTAAAACATTGTTCGCTCCTTCTTTTTCAGCATCCTTCACAATATCATCTAATCCAGCTTTTAAACGAGTGACGATTGTTTTACTATCTTCTGCTGGCCAATTCAAGCCTTCTTCCACATTTTTCTTATCTAAATCAGATAACACATCGGCAAATTCGATGATGCCTTTATAAAAACCGACTTCTTTCATCCACTCATTGTATTCTTCATATGTTTTTCCTTGTTCTTTTGCCACTGCTGTCAGCATTTCTTCGTTCATCAAGCCTTCATACGTCCCAAAATTATATTCTCTTAAACGTTTGTCTTTCGTCATTTCCTTCATCATTTTTTCTTGACCATTATTTTGCAAGACTAACTCAGCCGTTTCGATTGCTCGTCCACTATCACTTGTCACGACTTTATCAAAAGTAACATCAGACAGCCCTTTACCTAACTGCTCCGCCACTTCAACGCCAGCCGGTGTCAATGGTGCATCGATCCAACCTTGGGAACGATCCACAGTGTTTAACATTGTTTTACCATGTCGAGCAAGGTAAATTACGACTTCCGAATTATCTTTTTCTTTTGTGTCAGCTTTCTTTTCTTCTTTTGCAGTCCCATTGCTGCACCCGACTAAGACCATTGAAAATAACGCCATACCAACAACCATTTTTTTCAATTTCATAACACTTTCTCCTCCGTACTATTCCTTATTTTTAATTAAACAGCTAGTAAGCGTTTTATCAGCTAAAAAAGAAAAAAACCCAACTACACCAAATAAAGTTATTTGGTACAATCAGGTTTAGCTTGTTATAAACAATCACTATCCGCTATTTAACTAGCTTTAGTATAACGGACGTTGCAGAAAATGTAAATGCTTTCAAACGTTATTTTTTATAGGCTTTACACAATTGTTGAATTTCTTGATAAATTTCAGCTACTTCATCCAAGTCTTTAGCATTTGCACCACTAGCCAACGGATGACCACCGCCATGATGCTTCTTAGCTAGCTCATTAATGACAGGTCCTTTTGAACGCAAACGTACACGGTAATACCCTTCCGGCTGTTCGACAAAGATTCCCCAGGCTAAGACTTCATCGATTACACCAGGTAATGAAACGATTGCAGCCGTTTCTGAATCAACGATCCCATATTCTTTAAGCAATGTTTGCGGCAGTTTAACACTGGCTGCTCCAAACTCATCTACTACAATATTTTGATAAACATATCCAGCTAATTTGGCTACACTCATCGGAATTTGTTCTAATTCCCGATTTAATTCGGCTGCATTAAAATCATACGTCATCAGGTTGGCTGCTACTTCTAAGGTATGAGGGGTTGTTGCGGGATATAAAAAACGACCGGTATCGCCAATAATTCCAGCATACAACAAACGAGCTGCCTCATCGCTCATGGTCAGTTCCTCTTGATTGAGCGTATAAAAATCAGCAATGATTTCACTACAACTACTAGCTTTAGTATTGACCCAGACTACATCGCCATAGGGTTCATCATTTGGGTGATGATCGATCTTGATCAATTCTGCCCCTAAATGATAACGTTCATCACTAATTCTTGGTGAATTAGCTGTATCCGTCACAATAACCAAGGCGTTATGATACGTCTCATCAGATACTTCATCCATTTCGGCTAAAAATTCTAATCCTTCAACTGGTCCACCAACTTGGTAAATCATTTTATCTGGAAAACTAGCTCTCAATATTTCTGCTAAACCAACTTGTGAACCAATCGCATCTGGATCAGGTCTTTGGTGACGATGAATCAGGATTGTTTGATAGGTTTTAATTTTTGCTAAAATTTCTTTGACAACTTCCATTGTAACTTCCTCCTAGGTTCGCTCCATTACTTGACAAACTACAATTGCTTTCGCTACAAGTGCATTCTCTAAATAAATTTCAATGTCTAACTTAGCTGAGCGTCGCCCGATTTCTAAGACTCTTGGGCGAATATCTAATTCACTTTCTAATTGGATCAAACGCAAATAATGCAAGCTCATCTGTTCAATCAACACATTTCTTCTTTGATTGGTGATCATCGTACGCTGCGTTACATTAGCAATGATTTCACTAAGTACACCAAATGAAATCGTCCCCACACTATTGACCATTTGAGGTGCAACCGTGAATTTAAATTGAGAATCTGTTGCTTTACCGCCTTCTTCTACTGGCATTACTTCTCCAGATATTTGATCTGAAATCGTATCAGCGATCTGTGGCTGTCTTTGTACTAGTTGCATCGCCTTCATCACATCTTGTCTAGAGACAAAACCGACTAAAGATAAATCATCTTCCACAACCGGCATTACTTCTAAACCATCCCAAATCATTTGGTGACTGACACTAGCAACACTCATCATTTTTTTGACAACGATCGGATCTTTAGTCATCACTTTATCCATCGTCAAAGTTTCCGTTTTACCCAAAACATCTTTTGCAGTGACTATTCCGACTAAGCGCAAACTTTTATTAACTACAGGAAAACGAGAATGATGTGTTTTTTCAGATAGCTTTTGATAATCAGCAATCGTATTTGTAGAAAACAGATAATTTGTTTTCTCTAATGTCGTGTAAATATCGCTGACCAACATAATATCTTTTTTGATTAATTGATCACTCAATGCTCGGTTGATCATTGTTGCAACTGTAAACGTATCATAAGTTGTTCTAAGTACTGGCATTTCCAGTTCATCTGCTAGTTCTGCAATTTCACTTTCGGTATCAAAGCCACCAGTGATCAACACTGCCGCACCATTTTCTAAAGCTAATTTTTGCACGCCTTGACGATTTCCCACGATCATCAATGAACCAGGTGTTATGTAGCGCGTCATCGCATTTTCTGTCATCGCACCGATCACAAACTTATTCAACACTTTGTCTAATCCTGCTGAGCCGCCTAACACATCTCCTTCGATGATACGAACCACTTCGCCAAATGTTAGTTTCTCAATATGCTTTTTTAACTTTCGTTCAATCCGGATCGTCCCCACACGTTGGATCGTTGAAACCAAACCGATATTTTCTGCATCTTTAATTGCGCGATAGGCCGTTCCTTCACTAACACCAAGATTTTTGGCGATGCTTCGAACTGAAATCCGATCACCGATCGGCAAGCCTTCGATGTACTTTAATATTTGATCATGTTTCGTAGCCATAATATCCTCCTTGATTTAAAAGCGTAACAAAACAATTGATTCTTTGAAAAATAAGATAAAAGAACAGCTAACTTTAGTTGATCTTATTTTGAAAAGATTGATTTGTGCAGCCGACTAGAAATCTATGTTCCTAAATATCCATACTTCTTCTATTTGACCCTTTATAACACTCATTACAAAAAAGTAGTTCATTCTTTGATTGAATCGATAAACTGTTTTAATTCACTGAAAATCAATACTAAGACAGATTTAACTTTTCCATTGATTGACTTCACTTAAAAAGTATAACAAAAAATCACACATTTTAGTACAGTTATTCTTAATTTATTGTAACAGAAGTTAAAAATAAACAGGGCAAGTTTTGCTTGTATTTAGCCTTGATTAAACAAATCAATGAACATTCATCTTGAAAAAATTAGTTAAAACTATTTTTGGCACTGACATTTTTTCAAAAAAAGGAGTATGATAATAGCGGACTGTTTACATTTTTTAAGGAGATGAAGATATGGAATCAGTGAATAGTTTTCAAGAAAATCCTATTGTACAAAAAAACCGCTGGTGGATTTTAGTTTCTGTGGCTATGTTTACTTTTATGTCCACGCTAGATGCCAGCATCGTCAATATAGCGTTGCCGACGATTTCAAAAGATATGAACGTACCTATGAATCAGTCAGAATGGATCGTTTCAATCTATTTAATGATTGTTTGTGCTTGCTTGCTACTTTTTGGCAAAATTGGAGACAGTTTTGGTAAGATCAAAGTATACCGAATCGGAACGATCATTTTTACGATTGGTTCATTATTATGCGGATTCAATCAGTCACTGGGCTTTCTGCTTTTTGCCCGAATCGTTCAAGGAATCGGCTCCAGCATGACTATGGCGACCAACTCAGGAATTATTACAGAAGTTTTTCCTTTTAAAGAACGTGGTCGAGCATTAGGCTCGATTGGCGCCTTCGTTTCCCTTGGATCTATTGCGGGACCAGGAATCGGTGGGTTGATTCTTTCACAATTTTCATGGCCTTATATTTTTTGGATCAATGTTCCTGTTGGGATCATTACGATTTTGATTGGGGAGAAATTTTTACCGAGAGATATTATTAAAAGTGGTAAAAAAGTGGATATGGTCGGTTTTAGTTTATTCGCTGTATTTATCATGACTTTTTTTGGCGCAATCTTTATCGGTCAAGAAATTGGCTTCAATGCGCTTTTATCTATGGTGTTATTTATTTTCGCACTATTATCATTGATTATTTTTATTAGAGTCGAAAAACGAGTTAGTCAACCGTTGATTACATTTTCAATCTTTAAAAACAAAGTCTTTACGATGAGTTTGATCACTGCTGTTTTAATTTTTTCATCAAACTTTTTCGTCAATGTCGTGATTCCGTTTTATTTACAAAATGCTCGAGGATTACCAGCAAGTAAAGCCGGCTTATTGATGATGGTCTTTCCTTTGCTGATGGTTGTAGGTTCACCAATCAGCGGCTTTTTAACAGATAAAATCGGGACGAAGCTTTTGACTTTTTCTGGCTTATTTTTATTGTCGGTAACTTCTTTGATGTACATGTTTTTGAATCAAGGAACACCAGTTTGGTACTATATTTTAGCAACTGGGATTATGGGATTAGGAAATGCGTTATTCCAATCACCTAACAATACAACTGTCATGAGTAGTGTTGCAAAAGAGGATCTAGGTGTGGCTGGAAGTATGAACTCTTTTGCTCGTAATCTAGGAATGGTCTTAGGGATCGCCTTAGCTACCACGATTCTATATAATGCAATGAGTGCCGTTTATGGTCAACGTGTAACCACCTTCATTAGTGAACGACCTGATATTTTTATTTTTGGAATGAGAATTACTTTCTTGGGTTCTTTTATCTTATGTTTAACTGCTTTAGGGTTAACTTTATTCCGTTCACTGAAGGCAAGAAAAAAATAAACAAACTAAAAAATGAAACTGCAGCAGGGACCTCTGCCATCAGTTTCATTTTTTGTTGTGAATCAAAGAGGTCACGTCTACTTATTCATCTTCTTTGCCACTTTTGATATTTTTGATAAATTCTTCAAAAAGTTCTGTTCCGATCCCCATCTTTTTATAGTTCTCAAGAATCGATTTCAATTCCATCAGCAGATAACCGACATATAAAACATAAATCAGTCCCACACCTGCTCCACCTGGAATCAATGGTGCTAAGGGAATAAAAAACATCAACAAAACCATACTCGCCACTTTTCTTAAAATTCCATTGATTCCTACTTTACTTAAAAAATCAATATTTGGATTGATTTTTGCAGCTAAGCTGCCACTTAAAAAATCGATGATCATTGCTATGCAAATCAACGTTAAAACATAAATTGCTTTATGATCAGCGTCTACTAAAAAACGATCTAAATAAGCAAACATCTTCATAATTACCACCTTTTTTCTTTAATTATTTGTTTTTAATTACTGTACCCGTTAGTTCAAATTACATGTCTTTTCTCTTTAATAATTGAACACTTTTTAACTAGCGGTACAATGATAGTTTAGTCTATTTTAAAGCAAGCAACCTACTAAAACTCTCCCAAGAAATTGTCACTTTTCTATCAATAATTGCCCACTCTCATATGATTCTGCAAAGCGAATCATTGCTTTGTCCAGCTCCCGGTAAAATTTGCTTTCGCTCATATGATGCTTCATGTAGATTGCAATATTTGTTGTAAAGTTGCGATCCATGTATTTATCGTATAATAATTGCCGATCGTAAGCATCCAGTTGATTCATAGCATTTACTATCTTGATCAGTTCCATTTCGGCAAGCTGTTTCCGGTCAACTAATTGTTCGGTCTTGCGAGTAAATTCTGTTTCAACATTATTCAGTTCAAACGTATAGGAGGCTGTTAATTTTGGGGCATGTTTTTCGCCAGCAATTCGAACCAAGGCACGATAGGCATTTAATAAATCATGAACCTTTCTTTTTGTTTTTTTTCGATCAATTTCGGGAAATAATAGCATTGTTTATCCTCTCCTTTGTTTTCTATTGTCTATTTTCTTTCGTCCTACGCTAATACAACTTCTTCCTTTACCCTTTTGTTTAGTGAATTAGCTAATATATAATAAAATCGTTGACTAAAAATAGCATTTACGCTATTATATAAGTATAGTTAAATAAGCTCTATTCTACTGCTGTCGTTTCCTTTTTATCGAAAATGATGACTAGAATGGCTTGACTAACTATTTACTGATAAATTAGCTTATAAGAACATTTTAATAGCTTAAAAGCTAATTGTCAACTAAAAATAGCTTAAAAGCTAATGTTTTTTTCATTAAGCTTATGAAAGGTTGAAAAACATGAGTTTAACTTACAGAATTAAAGAGCTGGCTGACAAGAAAAAAGTGACTTTTGCTGAAATCGAACGAAATACAGGTATTTCAAATGGACAAATTCGCCGTTGGGATACTTCTTCTCCTAAAATAGAAAATATCCAAAAAGTAGCAGATTACTTTAACGTTTCCACGGACTACTTATTAGGAAGATCGCAAATTCCTTCTATTAAAGAGGCTGCTCAGGAAGAGAATTTATCATCCCAGATTATGTTTCGGATGAACACAGATGGTTTATCTGAAAATGAAGTGGATGAATTAAAAGATGAAGTAGATCGTTTTCTTCGTTTTAGAAGATCTGAAATCGAACGTGAGCGAGAATTAAAACAAGACGACAAGGCGTGATTAATGGATGACAGAGCAAATTGATGAATATCTTAGTTTTTCAGATAAAATAAACGATTATATCTCGGCCTTGATGGTTGCAAATAATATCGGTTATGAAAATTATGACTGTTCCTATCTTTGGGATTTCGTAAAATCTAAGGGCGTTTCAATGCGCAGTTTTCCATTTGATGGCGTCGCAAGAGATCGGATTTCTGGTATGATCGTTAAAGACTCTTTGGAGACTACGATTGGCTATAACCAAAATATGAGTGAAAAAAGAAAAAATTTCACTATCAGTCATGAAATTACTCATTATTTATTTCACATGACGGAAAATGACACGATTTTTACTGATACAGATCGTAGTCTGCAATATTCTTACAATGAAGTCTTACATGAATTCCAGGCAAATATTGGTGCTTCAGCAATTCTAATACCAGATGTTGTTTTCTTTCGTTTTTTAAAAGAAGGCTGGAATTTAGCTCAACTTTCAACTCAATTTGGTATATCTGAAAGTGCACTGTATGTTCGTTTGATTCATACGATGCAAGCTAATTTTGGTGTTTCTTATATTGCAGCTAAAACCAATGCGGATGCTATTCGGTATAAATTTGGTGGTAAAGGACAGCATGCAGCAATTGAACTGGGGACGAACTTGGAAGCACGACTGTTTCGGACAAATCGATTTATTGAAGCCTTGTGAGCCTCGTAAATAAATAAGCGTGAAACAATAATCATTTTTTCTGATTATTGTTTCACGCTTATTTTGTGCAATAAAATAAAAAAACCACCACGACCGTCGTCTGTGGTGGAAATGAAGGTTGTTATTTACTCTTGGTAGTTATTTAATCGGTTATTTAATCGGCATAGAATACCGTAAAATCAGCATTTTCGCTTTCAACAAACTTAAAATACCATTATATTCACCACGGTTTGTGGAAAAATTTGTGGAAAATTATTATAGTTATGAGTTATCTGTTTAATCTTAACGTTTTGTTTGATATACTTATTTAGAAAATTATCTTAGGAGGATTAACATGAAAAAAGTAGTTTATGGAGTTATATTAATAGCTGTATTTGGACTTACAGCGTGTGGAAATGATAAAAAAGAAACATCTTCTAGTAGTAAAGTTGAACAGTCAACTAGCTTAAGCACGAAAGAATCATCTACATCCACAAGTAGCTCAATTGTGGAAAGTAGTTCTGAAACAAGCCAAAGCGTTGCAACTCTTCAAGAAACTCAGCAACCTGAAAGTGAAGTTGCCGTTGAAGAAGCTGTTCCTAGTAGCGGAGAACAACCTGTAGAAAACAATGATCCTGTTTATGCTGAGGTTTTAAATGGAGAAGGTCCGCGACAATTTGCTGAAAGGAATGGAGTATCATTAGATAGTCTAATGCAACTAAATGGTTTTGAAGAAAATTATGGAATTGTACCCGGTCAATCACTAAGAATCAAATAAAAAAAGCACCCCAAAAGTTAGATCATAAATCTAATATGGGGTGCTTTTTTTATAATTTAGTAATTATGCTTTAAAACTTGATTTCTTTCGTACTTGATTCGATCATTTTCAATCCATAATTATCGTAATTGTATCTCACTTGATCAGTTGTTCCACCGTACCGTTTAATCAACGCGTTTGCTTCTTCAACGTGTTTGCCTGTTGGCAAGTACATACGAGTTGTTCCATTTACAAACCATATTTCATCGCGACCATTTGGTAATCTTTTAATATAAGTATACATATTATTCCCTCCATTACTTGAGTCTGGTTTATTTTGTTCAGTTGCTGGCTTCTCGGTCTGTTCACCTTTGAAGCGATAAATTGTAATCGCTGGTTGACCATTAAGATTCCAGATATAATCGTGATCATTGACTGTGATACCATTAAACCCATAATTACAATGGATAATTTGATCGCTGTCGTCAATAAAAATACCTGTGTGACCTGCAGCACCTAACGTTTGGCCACGAGTACCCCAGATAAAGATATCTCCTTTTTTTGCTGGATAGTTTCCGTTTGCATCTGGTTGGACCTGTTGCCAGCCATTGCGCTCTAAGTCGTTAAATAAAGTCTCGGTGTTGCCCATCGACCCCGCTTTTAAAAATCCGCCGGCAATCAAAGCATTATAAACGGCACTAGAACAATCGTAGCTATTAGGACCCAATCGGTTGGTCATGCTGTAGGTTACTTTTCCAAGTCGATCTGACATCCATCCAATCATTGCGCTAATATTACTCATTTTCATCATCCTTTCCGCTTTTTATGCTCTTAATAAAATTTTCAAATAACTCTGTAGCTACACCCATTTTTTTATAATTCTCAAGAATCGATTTCAATTCCATCAAGAAGTAACCGATATATAAAACATAAATCAATCCTACCCCAGCACCACCAGGGATTAATGGTGCAATTGGAATGAAGAACATTAACAACACCATGCTTGCTACCTTTCTTAAAATACCGTTGATTCCTACTTTACTTTTAAACTCGATACTAGGATTGATCTTTGCTGCGATTGTACCGCTTAAAAAATCAATGATCATTGCACCACAAATTAACGCTAAAACATAAATCGCTTTATGGTCCGCGTCACTCAAGAGACTATCCAAATACGTAAACATTTTCATAATTACCACCTTTTCTTTTTATGCAGATCGAGAGTAGCAATTGCTACCCTCGTTTTTTTAATTCTGCTTTTACTTTTTTCTGCAAATCCTTTGGTACATCTTCAATAGATTTAACATTTTTCTCAATCAAATCCGCGTATAATTTAATCATTATTTTTCGCCTCCGCTGATTGTCTCGTAAATTTCCGCAATTGCCAATTGTGTGTTCAATGTTTCTTCTGTCTGTTTTTCAACTTTATCGACGAGCTTCTCAATTTCATTATTCGCTGCTTGATTCAACTTTTCTAAAAGGTTCAATTTTGCGCTCACATCCAGAGTAAGAGCTTCCTTCCACTGATTTTCCTCATAATCAAAATATTGAGATTGAGGATTATCCAACTCTAATGGCTCGATTTCTGTATACGGGACCATTGTTTTAAAATCATCCGAAACCAGGGTATCTTTATATCCTACTGGGTATAAACTTTCGTAAATTTTTTTCATTCTAATTCCTCCTCATATTATTTTGGAAACGGGTCATTAGTGATCCAAGTGCCACTCACATACGAGCTACCATTACCAGATTTTACCTCAATTATATTTGACTTATTGATGAAGGCTCGTGCATCTGCTGGTTGATTAGCATTTCGACTGGTTGCTAAAGCTATATATTCCGGATCACTTGAATCACGTTTGTAGCCATCCGGTACTTTTAAAACCCAGCGAGTTTCAATTCCACTTGCCCAAACATCACAAGTAAAGTTAAATGCCACATGTACGAGGTTACCAATTCTAGTAAATGTTCCGTTAACTTTTGCAATATTCGTCGGGTCTGCTCGATCAGAGTCTGTAACTGCTCTTTTAAACAATCCAGCTTGAACTTGTTGACCATTAAACAACAGCCCATCTTTAAAGTTTTTAATACCTGCAATAGTTTCATTACCTGTATTTTTCATGGTTTCATCAAAGTTAGCATTTAATGAATCATGATAATCCGAATCACCTTTTTTAAATTTATACATTTAGATACCTCCTACTTTTATTTTGTATTCTAAACTCACGTAATCTAAATTGAGCACGCTCGGGGTTGTGCCATCACTGGCTGGCGCAAAAATAGTCACATAGAAACAACCGTCATCTTGCACAATCGCATTGATTTGATTGCCGCTAAAACTCCGACTATTATTGTGGATTACATCGGATTTAGTGACCTTTATGCCGCCCCATCCTTTATTGCTTGACGGTGCAGTTGATAAAGCATTGCTTGATGGTCCAGCTGCAAAACCATGTACATTGTAAGTTATATCGGTAACTATCCTTTTAACAACTTCCGTTTTCTGCGCTTGAGTGACTGCTTTGTGTAACTCGAATAATCCAGTAAAGCGGCGATCAATGTCGGTTATCAAGTCAAAGCTTGCGATTGCTTGCACTAGATTGTCTTTCGTTTTATTGGTTATTACATACAAGGCACCATCTAAATCTTTTATACGATCGATTTCGGATTGCGTTGGTTCCTCTCTTTTTACACTCGGATCTATTAAGACAGTGTCAGCAGTTCTTCGTATGATATGCGGATTTTCTTTAACACTACCCACTATTTTATTTTTAAAATCGATTGTACAAGTTTGTTCCACAAATCCGCTGATACTATCCTCCAATAGTTCCACCTGAATAACCCTATAGTCGGAAATTAAACGAAATTTTTTACTATCGATAAACACAAATTCGGGATCTATAAATTGATAATTGATTGGCACTTTAACAATCAAGCTGTACGGGTCCAAGTATTCCACATTCGATTCAACAGTCCTTACATTGCCGCCACCGATACCTGTTGGCTCCATAGCTAATGGTCTTGTTGCCATACCATAATCCCAATACAAAACTCTTAATCTTGGATAACCTCTAAAATTATGATTAATCGTCATTAGGTTGGTATCTGCTGAAAATACAGCTTCGGCATATTCAAGCCGTTCATCTACATTCTTAAACGTTCCGTAACGGTCGCTGGATCTAGCTCTTATAATTTCACTAAGTAATACGCCACCAGGGTCAATCGATTCTAAGATTTCACGTACAGATTCAAACCATACGTTAAACTCATTTTTTTTATCAGCAAAGAATTGATCCATTTCTTTCATGAGATCGTCTATTTTTTGACGATTCTCTTCTAACCATTTCTCAACTTCTTCTTGCGATTTATCCATTGCTTCTTGCAGTTTCTTAAGTAATTCTTCTAATCGTTGGATATAAGATTCTCCATCCATCAATTGTTTAATAATGGATGTTTGTACCGTGTACGTGAAATATTGAGTCGCATCTAAAAAAGTATCTTCTTTGTAGATTTCGAAGTACCCTTCTTGCCTGCCGACTTTTTGCATACAGTAATCATCCATAGTAAAACGGATAAGACCTTTCTTGGCATCAAGAATTTCAGCATTTTTTTCTACGGAGATATATGGTTCAAAATGTGTACAAAAGAATACCCTATAACCTGAAAGGTCGTAAGGTACTCCATTTTGGACTATTTTAAATTCAAATACTTCACTATTTTTGTTTCCTTGCCGTACTTTCAAAAGCCCTAAATGGTTATAAGGTTCCGTGGTACTTAATGTACCTGCCCATTTAGCCATATGATCACCTCTCTTTCTTTATTATTTTGGTGGAATAACAATGGAACTAATTTCACTTGATCCCACCCATGGACGCTCATATTTCTCTACTATTTGTCCTTTTCCAATGTTTTGTTCATATGTTAAGAATCCACCATCTTTCAAGCCACGTATAACTCCAGTATGTCCATATGTTCCGTCTACAGTAAAACCACCAATATTACCTCCGCGCTTCCAATTTATTATGGATCCTGAAACTAACTGTTTATATGATGGTTGATAAATAACTTTCCATCCAACCGCCGACCAATCATAAGAGCTACCTATGTCAGCCGCACCCGAAGTATCGCCTATAACATGACTAAGAGCATATTTTGTACCAGCTCCCAATCCGCAACCACCTAAAACACCTGAATATTCAGCCGGAACAGCATAACATTGACCATTACCAAGCCATTTACCAACTAAAGAATCTAAATGTCTGAGTCCTTCTTTTCCTGTTTCAGTTGATGGTTTCAAATCTTTAAATTTGTTGTACCATTCTTGAGCGTATCCTTGTCTCTCTGGATGAGCTGCTGCGGGACGTTCAAAGTTTCGTTCAAATGTATTCGCTGCAGCTTTCGGATCGCTCATCTGCTTAAACCCATCAACATTAGTCGGTGCTACAATCCCCAACCACTGACCGTTATACATACACCAATCAATAAGTTTTGATTGTCCGAGAATAGAAGAATGTCCATCATTGATGTTGGCTGCTTTCATTAAGTTTTTTACGTATTGGATACCGTCAAAAGTCGGACTTCCTACCAGTGGATAAGCGGAACCATCCCATTGAACTAACCCATAACCAGGGCCTACGCCACCTTGAAGGGTATCTGGGTCCATAGTATGACCTGTTTCTTGTTGGACATTTCCTAAGATTCCAGCCGCAGCAGCTTTGCTGTAGCCATTCGCTAACAGATAAGCCCATAAATCCCAAGCGAATTTATCAGCTTTGCTTGTTACTTCTGGTGGATAACCGCCTGTGCCAGTTCCTCCACCATCGCCACCGCCTTGTTGTCCAGGCACAACTTCTTTACCGTTAACAAGGAGCTTACCTACGATTTCGACATCTTGAAAGATTGCTTTAGACTTTTTACCAACTTCCCCACTAGAGAACGAAAGTGAATCACCTAAAAACATTAACTGACCACCATTTATCACAATCCCTTTATTTGTTTGATTAGATAGGCCAACAATCTTTTTAGCATCGTCTCCAACTAATAATAAAGAGTTCCCGTCAGTAATAACTGGTCCATCAATACCTGTCAAATTCGGGAATGGATTCCCTTTCGTTCCCATCGTTCCAACATGACTATTGCCGTTCCAGAATTCAAGTCCTTGTTTGGCCAATTCCATTATTTTACGTTTATTGTTGATTGCCTGTAGCGCTCCACCTTCTAAACGTAATTGATCACCATAAGCGTTGAATGAAGATTCAAATACATCTGAAATGATTTTACCAGTCCGGATAAAGTCAGCATTCAATATACCGTCAATAGTCCAAGCATTCTTGAATGGTCCTTTCCAACCAGTACGAGAAAAGCCAATACCTTGATTGTTGATAACGATCACATCTTTGGCCGTGTCTGTAGAATCTGTGTCCATAAAGTAAATTGAGTTTGGCTTATTCTTAGGATATTGGAGAATCGATCCGCCTTTTACACCGTTGATTAAATCCGTGATGTAGTCCACAAATTCACTCATGTATCCTTTCTTGGTTAAAGTTTTAATGGTCTCTTGGAAATCGTAGTTTTGCTGTTTGTAAAACGCAACTGCGATATCACCTGCTATAACTCCTTTATTTTTTTCCAGTAAACTATCATAAACAATCCCGTTCACTTTAGTATCAATATCAATGTCATAAAGTTTGTGGTACAACTTAAATGTGTCAAACAGTCCATAGTTTCTAATCTTAGCGAATTCTTTTGCCTCTTCGGAATCAGATAATTTTTCGATTTCAAGTTCAATATTTACTTTAGGCTTATCTGATCCAGGATTCAGAGTAGAAAAATAATTCTTCGCTACTTTATTCAAACTAGCCACATCTGTTACACCTTGTTCTTCAGTAAATTGAATGTATCTCGCATAAATATCTGGATAGTTATTCATATACTCACTAATAACAGGATTCCCGTATATTCGTTTTGTTTTTCCATCGTTTCCGTCCTGCAAATCAGCATAGGGCAAAACTTTAGTAACAATAGCTGTCCAGTCAAATTTAATTTTCAATCCATTTACATCTTTACCATAGCGTACAGTCCCAACATTATCTCTTCCTCTACGCTGCAATAGTGAGAACTTGAACGGCTCACGTTTCATTTCCCCACCCCAATATTGCAGTAAGGAACCTTGCTCTCCTGCGATACAGTTTAAAGCGTTGCGGACCTCAAATATAGTGCTTGATATTGTTGGAATATCTGAATACAATTTCACATCACACGGGGCATCCATTCCATCTTCAATAGCTTTCATTGCTTCTCTACCGTTAGCGGACTTTATTTCCACGTATTGCACTTGACGGTTCCCTAATTTATAGGTTCTTGATTGGGCATAAACAACTACTGTATTGGAAAAAGTGTCTTTATAAGTTTGTTTAATTTCAAATACGTGATACTCTTCTAAATCGTTCGGTTTAGCTTTAATTTGATACCCGTTCTCAAAGTATTCGGAAAAACGACTTATCGCTGGGTATTCAAGCTCTAATTCATATTTACCGTTTGCTTCTTCAGTTACATCACAACGAATTGCTTCGGATAACCGACCTAATCCATTGTGCGTAAAATCTGTCTCTCTTGGTTCGTAAATAACTGGCGTCATACCTTTGTCCACCACCTTGGTTGTATTCTTAATTCCTTCACGTTGCCAGTCCACTTAATTTTGTTTTCGCCTTTATCTAAAATAGGATAGTCTTTAAACAAGGTTTTATGGTCTAACATTTGCAATTGATTTCCTAGATATCTATATGATTCTTCAATAAACGAATCGATAAATATCTCATCTTCAACTTTTTTCAAATCATATTTGTGATCATTAATCCAAAAAGAAATATCCCCCGAACCAATAATATGAATCTTTGGTTTTGAGGGATAATTCTCCGTATTGCTTAATAGTTTTTCATTTGATCTCCAAACGGAACCTGTCCGAGACTGCTTAAATGGCCTCATGCTTACCGTAAAGTCAAATGGAATTTGTAGTCCATTCTTACGCTGTCCTGTAAAATTTGGTGGAGAAGTCACAACTGCTTGATAAATGTAATGAGGATCATAATAGACGATAAAATCGCTATAAGAACCAGTATCTAACCAATTAGAGATGTCATTTTCTAAGAAAGGAACACTCTCAAAATCACTTGCTTTTGCATAACAAGAAATAACACGCTCGACATTTTTATAGTATTTAAAATCCATTACAATCGAATCGTTACCTGGTCTTTCTCTTAGTTCAATGACACGACCAGCAGAAGGACGTTCTGGGCGATCTCTCATAAAAACAGTAAATTCTTCACTGTGTTTACCATTAATTTTGAATTGACCTCTTTTATACTCCATTGAACATCCCTCCTTGTGGCGCTATATCATTTTTCCTAACTTCTTCAATAGATTTAACTAATTTACGAGCAATCTGCATCATTTGTGATTCTGAGAGATCTCCGAAAGCTTGTAAGTTAATATTGAATGTATCTCCATCATTTACTTGTGATAAACGATCATTTTGTTGAAGTTGTGCCTTTTCGTTTTTTATCATTGGACTATCTGATTTAGTTGATACCGTTGGTAAGTCAACTGGTAAATCAGTCATCTTTCTTACAGCGCCATCTAAAGTGCTTTGTTCTTGCTCTACACCTTTAACAACACCTAACACGATATTTTTACCAATCATGTCTCGCATCCAACGTGATGGTGAGTGAATGCCTAAATTTTTCTTGATAGTATCTTTGATTGATCCAGCTACACCTTTGACAGCTTTTCCTACTTTACCAATCATCTCATTAACACCATCTATTAACCCTTGGATTATATTTTTACCAATTTCAAATAGATCGATATTTTTCATTTCATTAAAAATATTTTTAACTGCATCTATCGCATCACGAACACCTTGTTTTAAGCCTTCCCATGCTCCTTGTGCAGTTGCTACAATATTGTCTACTGTATCTTTAAAGAATTGTTTAATGCTTTCCCAAGCGTCAACAGTTGCTTGTTTCGTATTGTCCCAAGCTGATACAGCGCCATCTAAAATGGATTGCCAAGTGTTGGCGAAGAATAACTTTACCGACTCCCAGATATCTGAAGCACTTTGCTTCATATCATTCCATGTTTGCACAACACTGGTTTTCGTATCTGTCCACATTTGAGCTGCATTCTCTTTAATACCTGTCCACAAATTAGCAAAATATGTTTTTACGCCTTCCCATATTTCAACAGCGCCGTCTGATACATCCGTCCATATCTTGATAAACGAATTCTTCAATCCAAGCCAAACGTTTAACCCAGCCATTTTTGTATTTAAGAATAAATTTGAAATAATATCTGTGATTGATCCCCAGATATTCCCCGCTGCTTCTGCAATGTTATCCCAAACAGCAATCATGTTGTTCTTCGCTTCATCCCAGCCATCTGAGATTAAAGAAGTGACAAACAACACTGGTGCCATAATGACATTTTTAAGGATAGTAAAAATATTTTTAGCGATATTTACAAGGTTTCCCCATAAGTTACTAAGAAACAATCCCATATGCATGAATGCATTTCTAACGCCATAGACAAGTGGCCCAATATATTGCATAATGCCATCTACTAACCCGCTTGCTGTTGATGTTGCGCCATCCCATAGATCAGCAAACCATTGTTTCACCCCGGTCCACGTTTCTTTCACACTGTCAACAGCAGACTTGGCACCATCTACAGTGCTGTTCCATATGTTTTTTCCGAGATCTTGGATTTCTTTGAATTGATTAGAAAACCATTCCTTTGTGTTATCCCAAGCCCCTTTTACACCTTCAGCGGCATTTTTTCCGGCATCCTTCATAGCTTTCCACATATCAGAGAACCACTTCATTGTGCTGTTCCAAGCTTTTACGACAGAATCTGCAGCATTGCTGACAACTTCTTTGATACCTTCCCATGTATCTTTCATAAATTTTCGGAAACCTTCATTCGTTTTCCAAAAATAAATAAGACCTGCAACTAATCCCGCAATTAAAACAGTAATTGCGACAATTGGATTGGCAAGCATTGTAGAATTTAGTATTGCTTGAACGATAGTTACTGCTTCTGTTGCTTCCTTCCATGCGTCCATAGCATTTTTAACTTTATTGATGACCATAAGCGTTCCGATGCTCGCTGCTAATCCTACAAGTACTGGCTCATAAGGTTTTAAAGTATCATATAGCTGCTTAACCGTTTTAATTATTCCAGGTAAAGCATTAGCAAAATTAGTGAGAATCTTTTCAAATTTTTCACCTTGTTTTGCGATAATTTCGCTTATAGTACCAAATCCAGCATTTTTAAGTCCTTCATCAAACTTGGTGACTACATTAGCTACACCACGAACAATCGCTGTTTTCATGTTAGCAAGACCTGTTTTGATACCTGCTGTTGAATCTTTTGCAATTTGTTCTAATGATTTAAGACCTCCACCGCCTTCTTTGTTCAGTTTAATCAAAGAATCTTGAAATTCTGATACAGAAATTGATCCGCTAGATAAACCTTCTTTAAGTTCGCCAGCAGTAAGTCCCATTTGCTTCGCTAAGGCATTTAGCGCGGGACCTAGACCACTATTGATCATACTGTTCCATGTCTGCGCATCGACCTTACCATTAGAAAATGATTGTGATAACTGGACAATGGCGTTATCTACCATTTCAGCAGATCCACCAAAACCAAGAATCCCATTATTTAGAGCAGCGAATATTTGCTCTGACTTGCCTAGATCGTTCGTAGACGAAGCAATAAGTTGAACACCTTTAATCGCACCATCCAAAGGGGTGGGTAGACCTTGAATACTTTTCTTTAAGCTATCCATTGTTCTTGATGTTTCCCCAGCAGAAAAACCCATGTTTTCAAATACACGGTTAGCATTATTTAAGGTATCAACTCGATTAATAGCGCCGTCTATATTACTTGTGATCATTCCAATTCCTTTGGAAATGATTTTAGTTGCTCCACTAGCTAAAAAGTTGCCAGCAAATGACGTCCAAATACTGCCTAGAGAGCGACCGCCTTTTTGACTTGTGTTGTCCACTTTACCATCAAAATCACCAAGTTTTTTTACTGCTGAGTTCAATCCAGATGCAAATCCAGATTCATCTAGGATCATTTTTAATACTAAATCTTCATTATTCAAAAAAGTGTCACCCCCTAGAACATCGTATTTTCATCAAGGTACTTAATATCTTGATACTCTTTGACACCATCTCTAAAAGCAATCAGTTTCATTAGTTCGTTGAAATCAGTATTTTCTATTTCGTTAAAGGTCCAACCCATCTCAAACAATTCAACTTTTAAAGACATTTCATGATATTGTGGTGTACGAGAAAAATCAGGATGCTGCAAAAGGTCGGTTACTTTTTTTTCGTTTCTGCATAAGCGGCATCGTAGCCAACTGATACTGAAGCTAAAAGTTGTCCGGTCATTTTTAAAATTTCTCTGGCATCCATACCGTCTAAATATTCTTGACCTGTGAATTGTCCTTCGAAAATCACTTCTGCGATAAAGTCATAACATTTTCGCAAGACTGGTCGAATTTCTTCCATGTCATTGGTTTGAGTTGACTCTTCAAGTTCTACTTGTAAAGCGGTCGCATCTTCCATAACTGAACCAGGTAAAATCTCAGCAGATTTGAATTGTTTCTTTTCGTATCCACCTTTAGCTTTTTTAAAGTTCAATTTGATCGTTGTTTGTAATTTACTAGTCATTATTTTTCTCCTCCACCATTTTTACTTGCTGCAAAATCAATAGGTTTAGTTACCTTAGTAAACCAATTTTTAATAACGTCAGGATCAACTTTTTCATCGTCAGAATCGACAGACCACATATACCCGACACCAGGAACATCCACAAAATTTCCGGTCCATTCTGGATGCGTGTATGAAATGGTGCTGCCCTCTTGAGTTGTTGATTCATCAGATGACAACAAAAACTGCCCTTTGTAGAAAATCGTATATCTAAAATGGCCATTCGATTTTTTGCGACGATATGCAAAAGCTCCATCTGGTGTAATATCGTCTGCCGAACGTAACACGCCGCCCCCAACCATCTTAGCTCCCGTTAATGCAGCTAATACACTGTTGATATACCCGTTAGTAGTTAACGCTACCTCTGCGCCACCGAAAGCGGTAAATTGATCCTGAACTACTCCATCTCCATAATCAGGTGATGTTTCGTAATTTAGTGTAGGGTTGATACTAACTGCCGTTCCAATCGTTATTGGTTCTTTATATGTCGGAAAATCAGCCGATTCATCATCCATGGGAAACCATGTAGGCTTTTCAACCGAAATAATTCCTACTTTACTTTTTTTCATTTATGTTTCACTCCATTCAATTTGTTGTGGAAATGCAACCGTAAAACTAATGTGTTGCACCCCATCAGATTTATAAGGTAAATAATTTTCTGGAAAGAGTTGATTTCCATCCATTTCAATTACATTAAAAAAAGAACCGCACTGAGCCGTGAGGTCCTTTACTAGTTTTTTTTTTCTTTGTTGTCTACAATCGCAATGTCTACTAAAAACGAAGCATTTTGAATCGTGATACCCACATTCTCAGTTCCGCCTTCTTCAATACTCAGAATGAAGTACAACGGCTTATCAGATTGCATCACAGAATCTAAATAGACAGTGGCATCAGGTTTAATCTGCTTTAGAATTCCTGTCACTGCAGACAAAACTTCATTGTACATAAGCAACTACCCTTTCTTAGCAATAACAATGGCCATTTGTTTGAATCGGCGTGGAATGTACGTCATGTGTGCTAAATTTTGCGCCTTCTGAAGCATGAATCGACCTTTAACAAAACCACCATTCTTTGTACGATGGCCATCATTTATATATTTAAAGTATTTTTCGTTGTTTATTAAAGCACCCACAATGCGACCGCTCGAAAGCTTTCTAGCTTTAACAATCCGATAACCCCTACGCAAATCACCTGTTTTAATCGGTGTGATCGGGACGATCAATTGATAAATTTTTGCTAAAGAATCATTTACTAACATAATTCCTTGTGCTTCGGCTAAAGGAGTCATTTTTTTAAAGTTTTCAATCACCTTTTTAGCATTCGATTGCATGCTGTATCCTTTTTTAGCCATCAATTTCACTTCCTGACAAGTTCACTTCCAAATGACTAGGATATGAAAAAGGCTTCTTTGCAAACGATGTGTGCTGCTGTCCTGTGGATTGAGTAATTTGAATTCGATCACCTTTTCGGATATCTACTGTAGGCATAAGAAATAGCTTTTGTTCCTCGTAGGTAACATTGACCATTCCTGTATTTTCTACTACAGCCAAATTGCCTGAACTACCTAGCCCACTCTGAGATAAAGCACAAGGGAGATTCTCGCTGACAGCTTGATAAGTTTGCTCTGTTACTCCTGTTTCAGGATCTTCGTGATCGCCATAGCGTTCGATTGTGCAAGTATCTGTATAAGTCATTGCTAAAATCTCAGCTTCGTTCAAAAGAAACTCACCCCATTATCGCAACCTATAAGACGCTTGACCATTGCAGCATAGCCATCTAAAAGTTGGCGTACAGCTTGTGAGGTATTAGCATAGCTTATTGACGTGTCGCCGCGTTTTACAGCCGTGATAGTTTTTTCTGATTCATTCTTCATTGCTTGATACAAAACCTCAGAAACAAGATCAGAGAGCTTTTTCCAGTCGATTTTCTTGCCACAAGTATTATATGATTCAATTTCTAATAAAATAAGATTTAACAATGATTCAATCCGCTGTTCTTCTGCTGCTGGAAATTGCTTTTTGATCTGATCAATTATTTTTTTCTTTTCTTCATCAGTCATATGAGCACATCCTAAATTTCTTGAAGATCAACGGCGTTATCCAGAATAGCAATTGCTTTGGTATCCGATTTTTTAACGATAAATTCTCCCTTGTCGTTAGCTGTTACTAATCGACGTGTATCAGGATGAACGAATCCAACAAAGTTTTTATTTTTTAGCACTTTATAAGTCACTGTATTTTCAGTTTTCACTTCTTCTTGTTCCGTTGTTACTTCTTCAATAATTTTTTCAGTTTCTTTTTTTGTAGCCATTTAAATTCCTCCTAATTAAAAATAAAAGAGATAGTTTTTACACTATCCCTCTGAGCCAGCAGCTAATTTCAAAATAGCGCCTGAATTTGATGCAGTATATTCAATTGTATATTCACCAACAATCCCAATACGTTTTGAATCGGTCGTTTTCGCTAACTCTTCGGCTGACCATTCACGTAACGGACGTAGTTTGACGTAATTTGTGTCTAAGGCAATCATTGTTCCGTTTGGTAACGCAGGCTCTAATAACGCAATACCTGACCCGTAGTTTGATGTGATACTGCCTAAGCGTAACCCGAATTGGACAGTATCACCAAATTTAGCTGATTTACTTGATTTCCCATCAACTTCATCAGTCATTAAATCAAGCATATCTGATGAAACCAAGCAAAGTTTCTCCCCCATATAGCCTTTGTCATACATAATCTTAAACATTTTATCTACATCTTTGCGTGTAACAGCAGTTGCAGACGCCGTGTTAATGACGTTAGCTGGATTGATTAAATTCATAACTCCATTTGTGCGACGCCCTTTCGTGCCGTTTTCATCAGCTTTAACACCAGTTATTAGCTGACGGTTCAAGTCAAGTTTCATTTCCAATGCACGTTGTGATACTTGGTTTGTCAATTCATTCCCTACACCATTGACATTAATAGCATCTAAAGTGCCTGATACTGATGTTGATTTACGGAAGATCTCTGTAAAGTTGTTGAACCAAACTCGACCTGATTCAGCTTCTGGGTATTCTCCACCCTCTAATTGACCGGATGAATCATCACCGTTTAATTCTGATTCACGCCATTTAATCTCAGTAGATTTAGCAGGTTCAGTTTTACCAGCTCCCAATAGCCATGATAAGAAAGGTGTACTTGGGATTTGTAGCATATTGATCATTGGAGAAATATCTAGATACTCCAAATTATTTGTTGATGTTTTTTTCATGTGTGTTGCCTCCTATTGTTTGAATTGTTCTAACGCTTTTCCTAGCGCTGCCATTGGATCACCAGCAGATTGTTCATTCTGTGATCCAGGGTTGTTCTGTTGTTGCTTGTTGCCAAATGCTGAATTCATTTCTAATTCTTTAATAGATGCAGCATGTTGTTCCTTAATCGTTTCTAAAACACCAGTAAATGCTTCTACTGCATTCTTAGTAAAATCTGCGTTATCGCTGACTAAATTATTCAACATAAATTTTGAAACAGACTCTTTTAAATCTCCATCAAGTTCTAAACCTGAAATTTGTTCAGCCACAAAAGCTTTGTTTTCACTTGTAATACGTAGCGCTTTTTCCGCTGCCATTTCAGTTTGTAGTTTTTCAAGTTGAATTTGTTCAGGTGTCTTATTCTTTTTAGATTCTTCATAACTCTTGATAGTATCCTGTTTGATTTTATCAAGGTTATTCTTTTGCCATGATTCCAACTGTTTGTCTGCTACAGATTGGCTTTGCGATTCAAGAAACTTCTGCGCATCTTCGTTGGATTCAGCAAATGCTTTAAAATCATCAAAAGAAAATTCTGGTGTATCTTCACCACCATCAGCAAAAAATTGTAAGTTCATTGGCAATAATTTTTTCATTGTTCTTCCTCCTCTGCCCCACGATTCGCCTTGCGCCCCGCATTGCATTGATATTATTTTTTACGCCCAGCATTCGGATAACCGCCCACTATTCGTTAGTTTTACGTCATTTCGGACAAAACAAAAAGCCACTATTTAGTGACTTTAATATATTTATCCATTTTGGTTGACAGTCTATCCAGCATTTTAGTTCCTCGCTTAGTGTTAACTACAGAAACCGCTGTGATAACTGCCAGTAATACATAAAATCTACGCCTAAGCCTTACTTTCAAAGTGATTTTATCCATGTTTTTTACCTCTCTAATTTTATATTAAATTGATTATTTGCGAACTCATCCAATAAATCCCCGAACATTGACTCATAAAGAGTGTCGATATCTTCTCCTAAATCTGCAATATCTGGTATCTTAGTACAGCGGCAACGAGTATGATATGGTGGATCAATGCCGCCTTTCTTTATCTCCTTGCCATGATACCCACCACAGATTGAACAAACTCGCTCATCTTTTGCCGACCAGCTGATTGATCTTCTAACGCCAGCTTCTTCAAATGATGCATTGATACCGTCTACAGCAAAATGAGCATATTCAGTTCTCACGAGATTTTCAATGGCCCGATTAAACTTATCTTTCTCAAGCTTGAACATGTCTGAAATTGACGGATCTTGTCGCATCGTTTTCAACGCATCAACAACCCCTCCGCCACTTGCAACAGCGTTAACTATTGCCTGACTTAGGTTTTGCTCTAACTTAGACACATTTCCCCACAGACGAGAAGAAAATGTTTTTCCGCTCCAGGGGTAGTTCAACATTCGCTCGATTTCCTTTTTTGGAAGAGGCGAAAAATCCCCTGTACCTAATATATGACCTAATGCATTGGAATTGGAGTTGTAAATTCTATTGATGAAATCATCCAATCGATCATTAAATTTTGTGTCTGCACCTTTGTTGATCATTTCTTCTGCTAAAATAGAGAATATATCAGAACGAATTTGCAGTAAACGATTTACCTTAGCGTAATCATAAGCTGGAAAGAATTCATCAATAAATGCTTGATATTTCTCGTCAGAATTCATCAAAGACTTGTAATTGTCCTCAATGTACTTTCTATACCTCTGCTGATCAAGCTGTTTCACATCTTCAAGAAGTTTTTGCTGGTTAATCTTATGCAAATCAGATTGAGACAGTAATTTCTCTTGAATCCGTTTTAAAGCTTCGGGAAAGATATCTGTAATCATCTTTAGCGTTTCGTTTTCTAATTTAAGACGAGCTTTATCTTCTAGCTCCCGACGCTTCTCCCAATATTTTAATGCTGACTTACTCAACTTTGGTGTCTTTGCCATTAGCATCACCGCCTAGATTGTTGTATTCGCCATCAGGATAGCTTCGACCTTGTTCAATGTCCATCATCTGTAACTCATAATCAACGTCTTCAACAAATGGTACCTGATTCATGATTGTTCTCCTAGAAACGTATGGCGCTAATTTAGGCAATGCTTCAGCAAGATATCCAATATCTGTAGGCAACGAACGTGAGAAAGTAAAAATAATCTTTTTAGAATCGATTTCTTTTTTATCTTTCACATGGATAAACGCAGCTAATGTTTCCGCAACCTCTTTCAATCCTTCACGGAAAAACTGCTCTTTCGTGTTCGTTTTAGCCTCTAAAGCGATGATCTGCCACTTTCGAGCCTCGCCAGAAGAATTTGACTTGAATACCTCATCATTGAAGTCAATCGCCTTTGTAATCGTGTAAAATTGACGTTTAAGCAAGTCTAAGTGATATTCGTTAAAATCCTTATTGATATCTTTCGTCACGTACTCAACTTTAGAATTAGGATCAGACATGTTTATGATTCCTAGTTGCTCCATCATTCGTCTTGCTTCATCTTCTTGCAAACGAGAACCAGTGACCATCATATAGGCTAACTTAAATTGTTCAACTTCATTTTGTTGATCCGATAAACTACGATCAATAGCGTCAGAGATTTCTTCTGCTACCTCAAAATCACAATAGCGATTTGTATTATTTTTGAATTCTGATAAATAAATATTTTCAAGTGGATTTTTTACTTCATCTATCAATTTAAACTTACCAGAAACACCGGTAAGACTGCTATCTACATAACGATCATAAGTCAATATCGTTTCTTGAGTGACCACTTTCATTTCTTGATAGAACTTTCGTTGCATCGTATCATATTTTTCACGTATAAAAACAGCGCCGTTCTGATACCTTTCAGCTAACCAAGGTTCAATGTTGGATGCCCATAGTTCCCATTCCTCACCAACTTTTATTGGTTCAAGCAATCGGTACGCCACCCCAGTTGCTCCTTGATAGGTGGCAGATTCAGAATCCAACATTGCAAAGCGCATACTATCGACCATATCCGAGAGCATATCGAATTCTTCTGGTGTCTTTGATTGATTTGGATCATTGCCCAAAAAACGATCTTTCATCCGCTGAATAATTGTTCTTTTTTGCTCTGATACATCATAATCCCATTTGATTGGAATACCTGTAAAATGATTAACAGCCTGATCTACAACGATGTTGTACATACCAGCATGTAGTTTATTATTAACCTTGATAATTTTGGTATTAGGTTTTTGTCTATCATCAATTTCATTTTTCTCGCTTGTGTAGGCTAAATACTTGCGTTCTCTATCATCAAAGAACGGCTGCATGTCTTCCATAAATCCATTAGGATCAAATAGACCTTCAGCCAATTGTGTTGCGTATTTCGTTCGTACTCTTTTATAGTTTTTTAATGATAATTTGTAATAAAGCACTGTTCCACCTCCTAATATTCAATAAATTCAACTGTACTTCCTCCAGATAATGTTTCTGCTATTCCTGTAGTTGCATCTGGTGCATCATCATGGGCATTTTTTCCTTCTCGTTGGTACGTTGTCATTGCCTCGTGATACTCAGGCCATTTTAGTTTCCAATCATCTGGGAAAAATACATTGTTTTCAATCCAAGATGAATTAGACAATATACGTGAATTTTTATTTGCCGATTGGTGGAAGTCTTCAAAATAGGTCTTATAGAACCCTCGTTCTTTTGTGATCCTCTCGCTTGATCGCTTAAATCCGATACCACCGTTATTTCCCTCTATACGAGCATGATTTACTTTGCTCTCAATCATTTGATTGGCATGTGCTGATTCTGTTTCTTCCATAGGCGCCTTCGTATATAGAACATCTAGCACCTCAGCTTTGTGATCAGATGTCTCTCCAAACACAATTGAACACAAATAATCGGCACCACGATCTGCAGTGTCGGTATAGTTCCATATTTTGATGTATTCTGATCTGCTGGTATACGTTTGAAACTTCTGATAAAGGCGACCTTTCAAATCAATAGGTTCTTGCTGATAGTTGGCAGACGCTATATCTGCGCCCATTGTTTTCGTTTTACGTTGATACTCTTTTTTTGATAGCACTTCTTCACAAAGCATTTCGTCTTTTTCTGAATCGTACGCCTTAACACTGACATGTTTCACTTTATATCCAGCAGCAGGCATTTCCTTCAAAGCTTTCCCTGCTAGATCGTTAGAGTGCCAACGAGTCATAATAATAATGATTTTACCGCCTGTTTCCAGCCTTGAAAGCATCGTATCGGTAAACCACGTCCAGTGTTTTTCCAGTACCATAGCGTTATTGGCTTCCTCAGCACTCTTAATTAAGTCATCAACGAATATCAAGTCAGCACCAAATCCAGTAGCTGTACCTGTCGGGCTGGTAGCTAAATAATTGTTGAAACCACCATTTAAACTCCACAAGTTCATAGCACCATCACCAGCCTTTATTGAAACACCGGGGAAAATATCGCTGTAAACGATGATATCATCGTTAGCCTTAATCTCTTGAATTGTGTTCCTTACTGATTTTGAGAATGTTGTTGAAAGAGTTTCGTTATATGAGCCGGTCATGATTTTCTTATTCTGATCATTTCCGAATACCCACTGAACAAACATTCCGCCAGTTCTCGATTTGCCATGACGAGGCGGTTCATTGATAACCAATACATCATCATCACTTGTAAGGAACTCTTGAAGGTCGTTACACAAATCAACTAGATATTTACGATCACGCTTATAAAACTTAGGCGCCATTAAATGGCAATACTCAAAGAAATCACGACGAGCCAGTTCTTTCTGAAGCTCGAACTTTAACACCGTCTTATCCATCATCAAGCTTACTCAACGCCTTTCTAAGCTCATCCGTAGTTAATTCTGATAATGGATTACTCTTAACATTCATCTCGCCAGTCACCTTGGTTTCTGTCTTTTCAGCATAAACTCCTGCAATCGTTAGAATCATTTTACGGTCTTGATGTCCTTTTTCTGTCAGAGCATATTTGTAAGTAGCATTCAATACATCGGCTGCTTTCCCTTTGATCAAATCCATTGTAATATTATTAACTAAAGCCACAAAAGACTCTTTCTTCATTGCATCGTAATATTTATTTCTACTTACTTCGGCGAGATTACACAACTCTTGGACGGATTTCCCTACATGTTCAGGGTTTATCAATACTTCAAGGAGCTTTTTCTCTGCCACTGTAGGCTTGTATTTGTCATTTTTTGTCATGTAATCTCACCTCCTTCTCTTAAACTAAAACAACCGCCACGAATGACGGTTAGTTATTAATACGACGTACAATGAACCCTTCCGTCATCCTTAATTTCAAGCTTTGTTTTATCATCATAAACGCCTTGAGTCATAAACATGTACTTGTCTTTTTTATTAGGATATTTTAGTTTGTTGAATGTGATAGTATTTATTTTAAAGTCATAATCTGTTTTGAAAAACGAGAAACCGACCGGTACTTTCTTTTGTAAAATACCGTGATGTTTTAGGTTGTCTAACAAATTAGGATACTGTTCTGCTATATATTTGTCTCCGATAATATATTTAGCAAATCCCCATTCAAACTGAATTTCATCTTCTCCGTTATGATAGATAATTCCAGCATTTTCTGATTGAAAAAGAAATATTGGATACGTTACTGCACTTCTGAATAAAATAAAAGGGATGTTACTTTCAATATATTCTTTTTCAATCAAAACAGATAATGAGAACGGTGGATTATCCACAACTGCAACGTCGTTATATTTATCTATCTGTTGCCATAAATCAGTATCACCTGTAAAAGGCACCACATTTTGATGATACTCTTTGGCCACAATATACAGTTCGCTTTCTTCACTAGAAAACGGCATAACAATGGTTTTATGTTTTAAAATTCCACTCGGAACAACCACCAAATCAAAGAACTTCATAGCGGCTTCTTTTGTAGTGTAGTATTCATCGTCTCTATATTTTTTAGCTTTACTCATATTCTCCTCCAAACAAAAAGACCACTCAATGAGTGATCTACTTATCTTTATTTAAATTTATTATCCAGTCACCGTGACGTAACGTGAGATTGCCGAATAATTCTTTATTGCACTTACTACATTTTCGATTCATTCCTAACCGTTGACTTTCCCACGAATGTAAGCAAATAGGGCTAGCTAATTTAAAAAATTTTATCAACTTCACTACAATCACACCTCTTCAATTCTGTATAAAAAGCCACCGCTTATGCGAATGGCTCTGCAGGCGCAAAGCACCCGAAAATTAATTTCTTGCTACACTAGCATTAGCCCACATAACGGACTCTTCTAGTTTGGTTGTCGCTAATGATTTTTCACGACTGTCTGGACAAACCTCGTCAATCAAATATGCCAGTTCCTTCGCTTTCGTTCGTAACTCATTGTACTTTTCTGTTTGACCTTCTTTTGGTGCATGATATTTAAAGTTATTTTCAATTTGATCGTTCATTTTATCAACTCCTAATATTTTTATATGTACCCACCCACAGGCTGTAAACTAGGTATTTACCTGTGAGTGGCGATAACCAACTAAGCAACTATCGTAAATGAGTTGTGTGTGTAATTGTTTGCTTTGGATGGTTTATCTTAGTATTTCATAATATCAATATATCATTATTATAAGGGTGTTGTGTGCCGTCTTTTTACCTAGTTGTGTGCCTGATTTACACCCCCATTCGTGCCATTACTTCAAATTGAACCGCTTAGCTAAAGAATTAACGAGCAAAGAATCTTGTTTTTTACATGCATCTTCTGATAAATGGACTAGCTTTGATACTTTGACCCAGTTAGGCAACTCTTTAGGTCTGCGCTCTTTACTACCGTTATCACTTAGATATCTGTTTCTAATAAGATTAACTGCTTCATCTGAAATATCTTCAAGGAAATTATCTACAACGCTCACATGCTTAACGGTGGCTAGAAACTCTTCGTTAGTCCATACTCGTTCAGCTTCTGCTTCTTGCGGCGCTATATTTGAACTAACTCTTGAACCGCCGATATTTTCATCAGTTTCCTGATAAGGATAACGCAAACTTTCCTCAATTTTTTTAATCTGCTTCTTTTCGTAGTTATGAAGTCTTAGAACTTTTCTAGCATAGTTCTTGGCTTCTTCGCTCACTTTGTAGTATTTGCCCAATCTGCTATCCCTCCCAATCTCTATCTTTGTAAAACTCCAAGTAGTCATCAACAATTTTGGCAATTGATTTTGCCGTAGTAAGTCCACCATCTATATACCAGGTTTTACCTGTAGCATCCTGTACTTCTTCAAGTACAGTTATGTGATCATTTACTGACTCTTGAATGCTCTTGATAATTTGCAAACCTATTTTTTGTTCGATTCTTTTAGTTAAGTTAAGAGTAATCCAACTAGCCAATATGAATCCCATTAAAAAGTAAATACCTTGCTCCATAAGCACTTGCTCCCTCCTATATCATTTAAACAATCCACCAAACGCCTGCTGCCTGCTCATTTTGCTTTGATTATCTCAATGGCCTTAGCTTTGCTTAAATTTCCTTTGTGGTTTTCAATACGTTCTGTGATTCGAGAAATAACCACTCCTCTTTCAGAACTTCTAATAATAGGCTCAATCGTTCTTCTTTCTTGCTCCATTTTTGAAATCTGATTCCTAAGTTCTCTGTTCTTTATGACTTGGTCATTCCATTTATTGTCTGTATCGATTATTTGCTTTTCTAAAGCTCCAACTTTTTCATACTTGTAGTTTAACTCTCTGATGATCCGCTCTTTATTTTCAAGAACTACTTTCAACGCATCCAATTCTTCAATTTTTACTTTTAGGTCATTAATTTCTTGCTCTTTTCGATCTAACTTGCTTTGTAATTCTTTTTCTTTATCATATCCCTGGACAACATAGGCTTTTAAATTATCAACCGATATTTGATCCGTAAGTTGTGTTTCTTCCTCTGGTTTCTTCTTAAATACATTAAACATTCTCTACCTCCTCAACCTCACTATGTCCACATAGCAGCGTTTCTGCTTTCCAAATTCCACCATGCTCGATCGCCACTTGATGCCTGTCAGCTTTGGGGAAATACAGGATCACACAATTCTTACCGACAGACTTTACTTCTAGTAGTTGACCAGTATATTTACGTACCCCAGTTCCGATATATTTTACTTTCATGCCTTTTTTAATCATCAGCTATCGCCTCTTTCATAAATACAATCCAATGAGTTTTCGCTCTCTTGTTGCCGTAAAGCGGATCATGATCAATCACCTTTAAAATCTCAGCTAGTTTTATTTGGTCCTCATTCCACTTAAAAACAAGTGTGCCGTTAGGCTTAAGGACTCTCATGCATTCGTCAAATCCTTGGCTGATATCTGCTTTCCAAGTCCTCTCGTTTAGCTTTCCGTATTTCTTGGCCAACCAACTATTTTCACCTGCTTTTAACAAATGAGGTGGATCAAACACCACATGATAAAAAGTATTGTCGGGAAACGGCATATTTCTAAAGTCTGCTTCTACATCAGGTTCAACCTTTAGCGATCGACCATCACAGAGAGTATCATCTAGTTGTCGGTTATCCATGTAGAGGACATCTTTATTTTGTTTGTCGTACCAAAACATTCGACTACCGCAACAAGCATCTAATATTTTTTTAGTCACAGCTATCACCATCCAATCTAACAGCAGCCGTCCTCTTGCCTTTGTCACGTTTTACATTGCTAGGCGTTGCCCAAAATTCAATGTTTTTCATAGAATCACCTCGAATATACTTTCAAAAAACGTTACTGGAATGCTGTTACCAGATTGCTTATACAATGGCATTGTAAATCTGCCATTCCGTTTATGAGCGGATGCAGCACGATAATAATCCTCGTCACTATACCCTTGTAGTCGCCAGCACTCCAACTCAGTGAGATATCGGAAACGATCATTACCGCAATCAACTACTTGCGCCGGGCTACGATCCTGTCTGGTTGTGATCGTGTAGGCAAAATCTTCGATAACCGTCGCTCTCTTGATTCCCTTTTTGCCAATGACTGAAAGTATACTAGGCTGAGTAACTGTGTAAACGTCATCAACAGTTGAGCTATCTAGCAGAAACTCATTGATATTTCGCATAGGTCTTTTCCTAAGTAAATCAAAATTGAATGGTTCGGCGTTTAAGGTCGAAATAGTAAATACTCTTTGCCTTGCTTGCGGTAGTCCGAAGTCCCTAGCATCTAAACACTTGAAACTATTGGAATATCCTAGCTTCTCCATTTCTTCCAAATATTTATTGAAATTGGATCTCATGTTCTTGTGTAATACAGCTTTGACGTTTTCCCAAATTACTATCTTTGGTCGCCACTCGCCCAGCTGTCTAATAATGTTGATCGTTTCCCACATCAGACTCGAACGTGTACCGCTGTTAGCATCTGCACCTAATCGTTGGCCTGCAATACTAATATCTTGGCAAGGCGAGCCGTGGATAAGAATATCTGGTTTGAGGTTCCATCCGACAACTGATTGAGTTTTATAGAGCAGGTCCTCTGCAAAAATTGCGTTATAGCTATCTACAGCTTTTTGGTCTATCTCAACATAATCAATTGCCTTTGCTGGGATGCCTAAATTTTTTAACGCTTTAAATGGTGATCCAACACCACCGAATAATTCTAAAGTTTGTATCATAATCACAAAGGAGTAAAAAGCTTTTTAGTCCTGCAGGAAATCTCCTACTCCCTTCGTTTAGTTAGTCTTTCGGCTCCAAATAACTGTTTAAATACTTGATATTTTCCTCAATCTGTTTACGCTGATTCTCAAAATATTTATTGATGGTTTCATCATCTGTACTAAAATTCTTTCGATTATGCCAAGTATTTTCCAACTGCACAGTCTGTTCGTATATGGTCTTAGCATGATCTTTTATATAATTGATTCGCATTTGTGTATAACCATAAGCTTCTTCCATCCCTACTCATTCCTTTCATCGCAACGATTTAGCGAAAATCCATTTAACGGGCTATGATATGTCGTATAGCCTTTAGGTTCTGTGATAAAAAGCCAAATGTTAACTAAATCTAAATACCCATCATCCACATGTTCACCATATGCAGCGATAAATTTATTTTTGTTGATCCCTAATAGTCCGCAGAATTCTTGTAGCATTAATTGGCTGTTTTCATTATCTTCAATCAGAATATATAAAACTCCTTCTGATTCGTAGTCGGCTTCATAAAGTTCGATGTCATTTAAAACATCTAATGCTTTTTTAAATTGTTTCTTTTGTTGTCGTTTATTCATTGTTTTCTACCTCCTGCAGTTCTTCGGCTGTTTGGATGAGGTCAAATTCATCAGCGTTCATATCATCCCAGCCATAACCGTCAAATCCACTCACGCTAATTAAGTTCGATTCGCTAGTTGTCTTTGCGAAAAATAGCTCTTCTTCATACTTCACTATGTCTCGATCACGAAACTCATCCAACTTACGCCCTTTACTGGCAAAGTGTTTCGCACGTTTAAACGTTGCTATCTGTTCGGCGGTGGCTGGTTGTACATATTTCTTATCAAGTTCAATCCTTGCATTGCTTAATTTTCCTGTTTCAGTATCTAAAAACCCCGCTTCTACGATGTTACCCATAACAGCAGTAATTTTTAAGATGTGTAGCACATTCTCCATGCTTTTATAAAAGTAATACTCCCCGACCGAAAACGCTGGTTGGTGGTCAGTCATAATTTGTGACCAAGGTGTAGGATTACTGTTATTATTTTCAATACTTAAATCTGGTTGTAAATCTTTTTTTGATGCCAGTTGAAATAGTTCTTCATTTTTTTTAATCTCGTCATCGATATTGACAAATTCTGATCCTGATTCTTTCAGGCTTATAAGGTAGCTACCATGTTTATACAGCTCATGTTTGAGTGTTTTCTCTGTCATTGCGAGTCCTCCTGACCATTTTTTTGCTACAATGTATATTACAGGCTCACCGTCACTATAGTGTATATAACTAACAGCAGGATCAACTGTCGTTACTGTAAAATCAAGAGCATGTGAGTAAACTTCTGGTATATCTTTAACAAATATTCTTGTCGGATAAATTTCTTCTTCTATCTCAAAATCTGCTGTTGTATCATCATTTAATACTGAGAGTAATTCTTTCAATTTCATTTATTCTTCCTCCTCTACTGGTACAGCAAACGACCAGTAACGCTCGTCTACTGCTTTGATTTCTTTTTCTGTAAGTTTCTTAGGTGTATACCTTGAACTGAAAAAACTTGATTTAGGATCGTCTAAAAACCGATCACAGTATCTAACTTTTCTCCCTTCAAGCGGCAACTCAATATAATACAACTGCTCTTTCTCCACAGTGTAATCATCCTCCAACCAAGCGCGAGCCAAAATTTCAGCATTGATTTTATCTTTTTCTAACCACCCCTTAGCATCTCTAGCTAAATAGCTGTTAGAAACACTTGGGTTAAGCAAATCTGCAAGCCCCCACGTTAATCCTTTTACATGTTTAATCCATTTGTGAATCAACTCAGGCACCACAACCTTGTCCTGTTGGGTTGGTAGTGATGATTTGTACTCTTTGACTAACTCTAAAGCATGCCTTATTCCTCCGTTATACCCATCCTCGAAATCTTTATTTATCGATTTACTACTTACATTTTCTAGCTCATCTATCAATTCCTCAATCTTTCCCATGTGTCGCGTCCTCCTTAGTTTCCCCAGAAATATTAATTAATAACTTTTGCGCCACTTGTTGGATATGCTCATTGTGAACGCCTACTAGTTTTGTGTAATCAACCAATTCTTTTGCTAACTCAATAGAATCATTCATCTACTCCACCTCATTTAGTGATAAAGTCTAAAAAGCTCCCGATAGCAATACTCATCACAAGTTTCCCATCGTAATGCGTATTTATTGCGTTTGATATCTAATTTCTTTCCGCAATACTCGCAATATAGCATTTCTTCTTGGTTATGAGCGATTGCCCATTTCTTCAATTGCTTTTTCTTTTGTCTGGCGTTCATCTACTTTGCCCCCCCACGCTCTAAACTTTGGCTTATTCATTCGGCTCACCTTCTTGTTCCCGTGTTAGGCTTAGAAAAATTAGACGCGCCATCGTCACTGCCTCTTCGTAATCCTCTAGTAATTGATCGCTGTCTTCGAACCAATCGAAGCTTTTTTTGTATTTTTCTAGTTTGTTACCCATTTCATTTATAATCCGGACTAATTCTTCTTTATTCATTCTTCAGTCTCCTTTGCTGAAAATGCTCTCGCAAATAGAATTGCCTCACACTCATCTTCTGAGGGTTCGATTTTATAGATGCCTTTGACCATATCTAAAGCCTCCTGTTTTACGAGATCTCTCTTCTTATTCTTAATACCAACCCTTTTTCTCCATTCTGTTGCTTTGACAACATTTACGATATACCCTTTTTCTTCCAGGCATATCTCGAGTGTTCCTTTCAGTTTTGCCAAAACTTCATAGACTACAGGGTTTCTTTGGACTTGTATGCCCTCGATAAAAACGAAAGCTACATCAAATTTCTTGCACAAAACCATGCATTTTTTTATAATTTCTCGAATACGTTCATTTGTTGGTCCTAACGGACGAATAACACCGTAAGCTACAATTTTAGAGTTATTCGTTTCCATTACACACCATCCTGTTGCTGTAGTTGATTGATCAAAAGCAATAAGATTCATTCAATGTGCCTCCATTCTCGATTAGGCTTATAATTCGTTTTTATTGCGTCACCGATGATAATCAATGTCTTTCTAGCACGAGTAACAGCAACATACGCCAAATTTTGATAATCATTTTCACTTGGCTGATAAGCAACTACATCCCATTCACTTCCTTGGGATTTATGGATGGTTAATCCATACGCTAAATCGAAATTGTTTTCTAAATCTTTTTGATTTTTAAATGTAATTATTTCTTCACTATCTTTCTTTTTGGCGCTGTTCGCAGAAATGATTTGAAAAATTTGACCATTGTAGAACCGGTCTTTTTCATTTGTCTTCGCAACGATCATGTCACCAACACTGAAGTTAGGCGATACAGTAACAAAACCATTTTTTACTCGTTGCTGTTCATTGATCACTTTTACGTTATGATTAGTAAAGGATAATGCTACCTCCGCTCCTCTTTTGAATGCTTCATCAGAATTGCTTACAACCTCAATGTTCGGCATTGGCATATTAGAATTTTGAGGAATCCCTAATATTTCTCTTCCCAAGGCTATGATATCTGCAGATTCAGACCGCCAATTTTCTTTCAATTCAGCCGTTTTAAAAATTTCTTGCAGTCTCTCAAAAGGACGTCCATATTCAATCGGCTCAAGTTGGTTTTTATCACCAACGAAGATTAGTTGTTGCCGGTCATAAATTCGCATTACTTTAGCGAATAACGGTGTTGATAACATCCCGCTCTCATCAATTACAATTGCATCACAGTTTGTAGGGTTATAAACAAAACTGTGGATCGTTTGAACTTTTACCGTACTACCTTTTATTTTTGACTGTAACGCTTCCCTAGCTTTATGAGTAGGTGCCAATACAGCTACATGTTTTCCGTTCAATTCCAATTGTTTGATTATTTCTGCAGTTACAAAACTTTTTCCAGTTCCAGCACCACCGACCATACATGAAAATTGATGTTTTACACATATTTCTAATGCTTCTCGTTGTTCTTTACTTAAATTCAGATGTTGATCATATACTTGATTAAATGTTAATTTATTTCGAGGAAGACGTTGAATCGATTCAGCCACATACAACGTGTCTTTCGTTGTTAAATAATATGGCTCTTCATACAAGACAACACCCGTTCCTTTCAGATCATCAATGTGAAGGGCTACGATGTCACTCCTTGTTTGTTGCATTTTTGTAGTAACATCCACAAAAACTTTAGCAGCCCTTTCTTGTTCTTCTGTAAAATTAATGTTGTATCTCACAATTGCATTTTTAGCATTTTTGAACGCGTACCTGTCAAGCTCCATAAAAACCATAAACGGATTCTCTATTTCCAAAAGATAATCAAAAAAATCAATTGGATTGTAGCGATCAGCTCGTCCTTTGTATTGTTTTGTATTTTTGACAAAAGCATAGGTGTACGTACTTTCAATATTCGCTTTTAGTGCCTTTGAGTAGTTCCTCATCTATATATCACTTCCACTTCTTTTTCAGGTAATCCGTCCAGGATTGCTTGCGCTTTTGTTCTTTCTATCAGTTCAGCAGCTTCTTCATGCCACTTGGCCATTTCAGGATTGTCTAAGGTGTCTTTTAAATACATGTATATTTGTCGATAGGTTTCGTTCCGGCTTCCTTCTGAAATGCCGTGATCCAAAACTTTGGTTAACAATTTTGCTTGTGCATGATTAAAACTTAGTAAAGACTTTGTACTAGTTGAAAAATCAACAACCTTACTGCTTTTTTTGCGTTCTGACGGTCTGAACTGATCTACATTAACCATTGTTCCAATTGTCATTGAAACGTCTGAGGAAGCCAGTGGATAGCCCATAAGTTGTGCTACTTTTTTGCTTGCTTCATCAATTTCCAACTCCAACATTTTCGCTACGCCAGTAACCACATTTTTATATTCTTCTTTGTTCATTTCGCAATCTGACATCAATATGATTCTCCAACGATTCGACCGATCAAAATAGTACTTCGCAGTAGGATAAACTAAACCGAACAGTCCTTGACTCTCTAATTTCTTTTCTATTTCTTCCCTGGTATACTCAGCATCATCGATATCAATTGATATTAAACGACGACCACCTTCGTAATTTTTATCTGATCGCTCGTTATCTTTGAATGTACCGTCGATAAAATAAGCAAGTTGGTATTTTTTGATATGTTTATATTCTTGTTCTGTAGTCGCGCCTGAAAGGAGTTCGATTCCTCCGACTTTTTCAGCTTCGATATTATCGATATCATCGAGGAAAGATTGCAACGATTCAGAAGGGCTATATTGCAGCTCACTTCCAACAAATCCTTTTTTTATATTTAAAGGGATTTCTATTGATAAAATACTTTGAAGTAATTGTTCTTGTTGAGAAGCCAAAGCCTCTTCTTGTTGCTCTTCTGTTCGTAATTCCTCTTCGAATAGGTCAGACTCGTCTTTGTATTCAAAACCAGTAAATTCAAATGCGACATTTGGAATTACAATCCATCGAGCATTTTCACGCCCGATTTTTTTATTAGAAGTTAATTGATAGATTCCTAACTCTTTTATATCCTTCATCGCATTCGCCAATTCATGAGAACCTATAATACTTTTATATTCTGTAGGTTTCATGAACCACTCTTGATCAACTTGACGAAAAACTGTTGCTTGTAATTTGGTAAGAGCATTTAAAATTTCTTCTTCTGCTACAAGTCCTTTTTGATACAATGCAAACATCATTCTATCTGCTTCTTCCACGTTTTCTAATTCTTTAATAATAACGACCGGATCAGCATTTCTATTTCTAATTTGCACAAACCCAATTTCATTTTGGTAAAGAAAACGGTGCCCGTCATATTGCAAATTGAGTGATTGATCATCCAAGACTACTATAGAAGGTTTCTCCCAAACCACCCTTCTTTTATCAACAACAAGAGTGCGTTCAGCATTTTTATAGATCATCATGCTTTCTTCAAAAGCATCAGCGATATTTAAATCAAGATTTTTACTGGAATACGTGCTTCCTTTAATGACACTGGTCACATAGTTTATTTTTTTTACATAGACAACTTTTTTTCTGTGTGTCTCAGTAATAAAGTTTTGAGACAAATTCAAACTAGAAAATGTTGCAATGTCCTCTTTGTCTAAACCCATTTTAAGGAGCAATTCAAATGTTCTGCTGTATCCTCCAATGGCCACAAATAAAACCTCGTCCATTCTCGTATATTTTGTCAAACTAGTAGAATTGATTCTGTTGTATATTTTTTTTAAGTTCTTTTTCGATTTGTCGAAAATTATTTCTCCCACTTGTTTTATCACTCCTTTCATGGTAGACTTAGTTAAACATTTGAATAGTAATTTATCAGATATACCCTTTAAACTTTGTGAAAAGTTACAAAAAAGGGTATATCTTTCTATTTATATATATTATTAGTATTTAAATATACTAGGTGTAACTTTGTAACCAAATCGCTACATCCATTGGGAGAGTAAGATTTAGAGTGGTTACAGAAAAGTTACAAACATGGTTACAGTTACAAAAGTTTTAGGAATTTTTTCAAATCCGAGGTTATTTATTGCTCTGTGTAACCACTTTGTAACTTTTTTTGTAACCTCGAACAATCCTTTGTGGCTCTAAGC
>NZ_NGKY01000001.1:2827351-3304823 GCF_002140855.1 Enterococcus sp. 7E2_DIV0204 | reverse complement strand
CGGCAATCCACGCATTAGGGACGCTGCTTGATAGTGTCCTTTTTGGTTACCATGAATTGGTTAACCGTAAAACAATTGATGTAATTAATTATGTCTTAAATAAACAGACAACGAAAAACTGGGTATTGAAAAAATGTGAATTTACTCGATATTTTTCTTATGCTTGGGAAAATGAAAACGGGCTGGCTGATGCGCTTTTCAGCATACCTCAAGCGTTTGACGAAGATTATGTATGGGAATGGAACACACAAGTTTATCCATTTGAATTGTCACTTGTAAGACCTCAAACAGAAGTGGTTGCTCGAATACAAGAAGGATATAACATGCAAGGGTTCGAGATTGAACGAGATCCCAATAATTTAGTTAACCGTGTTTATCCTTTAGGTTCTGGTGAGGGAATTAATCAAATAAATATCAAATCAGTTAATAATGGTATTTCATATGTTGAGGATAAAAAATCTATAGAAAAATATGGATTAGTCGAATATGTGTGGGTAGATCAGAGGTTTACTATTCCACAAGCTTTAAAAGACAATGCAATAAATATGCTAAGTAAGTGGTCCATTCCGAAAGTCAGTTGGTCAGTAACAGCCGCTGATTTAACAAAATTAACTGATGACCCACTCATTGTGGATAAACTCCGCAAAGGTGGCGTTGCAATGATCAATACAAATGATTATGGATCCGTTAACCTAAGAATAAAGAAAGAAGCTAAAAACGATGTATTCGGCGCTCCACAGAATCTACAGTTGGATTTAGGTAATCTTAAAGATGATATTACAACAACTATGTCGGATCTTGGACGGAAACAACAGATTAATGAAACATATTCGCAAGGCGCTACTAATATCTTGAACTACAGCTATCAAGATAACTGCGAAGCGGCTTATCCAGCGATCATAGAGTTTTACTTGGATGATGATGTATTTCATGTGAACACCGTTGAGTTGACGTTTAAGACTAAAAAGTATCGTGGCTACACTAAAGCTGTAAAAGGTGGAGGAGCAAAAGTTACCTCTACATCAGCAGGTGGAGCTAGTACACAAACGAGTTCCGCTGGTGGTGGTAGTGTTGTTTCAAGCACTTCTGGTGGTGGCGGAGTTACGACAAGTTCTGGCGGTGGCGGAAGTACAGCAACTAGTTCAGTTGATGGACAGAGCACACAAACAAGTAGTGCAGGAGGAAGTCATAGGCATTTAATGTTTGCACCTTCTAGTGCATCTGGACCAATTCAGCAAGATACTAAATATGAAGCGGGAAGTGGAGCACTTCTAAAGATAGATGGCACGAATAGAGAAATTTACACAAAAGAGATTAGCGGCGAGCATACGCATACTATAACTACACCAGCACATACTCATAATGTTCCGATACCGAGTCACACACACAATGTACCAATACCGAACCATAGCCACAATGTTAGTATACCGAGCCATACGCACAAAGTTACTATTCCGAATCATACACATACGGTTACTTTGCCAGATCATACTCACCCACTTGAATGGGGGATATACGAGGCGCCAAACAGCGCAAATAGCGTGGATATCATCGTGGATGGTAAAACACTTCCTCAACACGATACAAGTCAACAACGATTGAATATCGTTGATTATTTGCGAAAAACTACTGGTGGCAAGATTTCCAGAGGAAACCACACAATCGAAATAAAACCGAACAGACTTGCGAGGATTGAAGCGCAGGTTATTTGTCGTGTATTTATTCAATCACAATTAGGAGGGCAGTTTTAATGCAGTTAAAAATTAAATTAATTAGTGATCAACAAGAATTCGTGGTTACTGATAAAACAGGAAAAACGCTAGACGATTATTTTGAACAGTTGATTGATAATAGTACACCATTCATCAAGATTGGAAACAAAATTTTACAAAAATCTACTATCGAATATATTGATGCAGACTAAAGGGGTGGAAATTTATGGCAGTTGAACAAATTAAAGAAACAGACACGCTCAACCAGGGGCGTGTAAAGATCAATGCGATTTTAGATCAGTCAAATGCTTCATCAGAGAAAGTTAATGATTATCAAGATCAATTAAAAGAAGGGATTGCCGAAGCTAAAAAAATTGCAGATGAAGCTGGAAAAGAAGCAGTTGAGATTGCAACAGAAGCTGGGAATAAAGCTAATGAAACGGCTAATCAGGCATTGTCAAACTCTAAAACAGCTATCACTACCGCTGATCAAGCCGTTTCTACAGCAAATAACAATAAACAAGAGTTTGATACATTGAGAAATGATTTTGATCAATTGGTGGCAGAATCTGGTGACAGTAACCCTGAGATTGTACAAGCCCGTACCGATACACAAGGCATTAAGCAAGCTACGTTAGCCAATCGTTTACAGATAGATTTCGCCAATCGTATGACTAAAGCAGAAGGAATCTCGTTACTCGTTGGGGATTCCAACATTAAAATTATGATGGACTTTGTAGGAAAGACTGCTGGCAATACAGCAACTAATCCAAATAAATATTTCTCAGATTTTACCGCCAAGACATTAAAAAAGCCAACCGATACATGGAATGAGGTATCACAAGCTGATTATAATAAATTAGCAAGTCGTGATGATTCTGGTGTTAGTACTGGATCAACTCAAAGTGGCGTTATTCCTCAGCAACGAGGCGAATTCAACATTATCGAAATTGTAAAAGCGTTGATCCCTCAAATTTTTGAAGGTATGGACAAAGAACAATCAGTAACTTTTATCAAGAATAACTTCATTTCTTTTACAATTAACGAACGATTAAAAGGTACATCGCCAAACAATAAAAATATTAAAGTGTCCACTTATTTACAATCAAGTGATTCATGGAGCACTCAAATTCAAGAGGCTGCGGCAGAGTTTAAGGATTTTGCAGTGCAAATCAATGATAAAAACTTTATCACGAATGAAGGTTTTGTCCATTTAATAAACTATACCGATCCATCAAATGGTGTAACATCTTCAAATATAGAAACTGATTATAGTGGCATTCAAATAGAACTCTCTGTAAATGCACAAGACATCTTGGAAAAGTCAGGCTTTGCTAAATCGGCTGATATTAATAAGAAAATTGATGATCATGTCGATGATAAAAATAATCCACACGGGGTAACCAAAAAGCAAGTAGGCTTAGAAAATGTTGGAAACTATAGCTTTGCAAATGACGGTGAAGCAGTAGCGGGTACTAGCTCTACTAAATACATGCACCCTAAAAACGTTTCTGATGCGATTAAAGGGCAAGCAGTCACGCAAACAGGTGATCAATTTATTGCTGGTGTTAAAGATTTTACTGGTGGATTACAGGCCAGCGGATTGCCAGTTACGGCAGGTTATGTAAGTAAAGCAATCACAGATGCTGATAGAGCTGATTTAAACAACATCACAGAAGTTAATGGATTAATTACCCGGATTGGGAATCTAGTTTTTGTGGCGTTTAACTTCAAGTGTTCTAATTGGGCATCTGGAGTTGAAACTAGATGGATTATAAAAGTGCCAACTGGTTATCGACGTGACTCTGGTTTACCTGCACAGATTCCGCTTGTTTTAACACGAAATGCAAATCAATCAGCAGATGCACGAGCAGTCATTGATCAAAGTAATATTATCCAAGCTAAATCAGGGAATGGCAGTAGCTATATATCTGGCATGTGGGTGACAAATGATGAATGGCCAAATTAATAAGTTGTAAGGTGGAGCGCAAATGGAAGTTTTAGACAAATTATTGGAAGTGAATAGTTTTCTTGTGGCGATTGGATTAGGAGGAATTCTATCGATCGCTACTAAAATATATAAACAATTGAAAACGACTAAGCAACAAACGGAACAAAGATTCAAACTTTTAGAAGATGCTAACTTGGCATTACTTCACGACAAGATTTATCAGCAATGTTCTCATTTTTTAGAACAAGGCTGGATTGCTGTGGATGATCTAGAAAACCTAGATTATATATGGCGTGGATATCGTGGTTTAGGCGGTAACGGAACAGGAGAAGCATTGTATAAAAAAGTATTGGATTTACCAAACAAGAAGGAGGGAAAAAGATGAAAATGTCAGATGAAACATACAAAAAAGTGAAGTGGGCGGTATCAGTTGTGCTACCAGCTTTAGGTGTGCTTATTGGCTCATTAGGAAAGGCTTATGGCTGGAAGAGTACCGATTTAGCCGTAATCACTATTACAGCCATTACAACATTTTTAGGTGCAACTATGCTGTATAGTACTAACCAATACAACAAAGAAGGAGATGACAGCAATGGAGATCAAACGTCAGATTAGAGCAACGCCCCAAGTGGGCTACGCTCCTTATAGTCAAGTGCACGCTCACAGCACAGGGAACCCGAATTCTACTGTTCAAAACGAGGCAGACAACCAAACTAATAATAAACCAGTAGCGTTTTTTACTCATGTAGTAGGTAATGGTCAGATTATCCAAATTGCAGAAGTAGGTCGCGGTGCTTACGATGTTGGCGGCGACTGGAACTACGAAACTTATGCTGCTGTCGAGTTAATTGAGAGTCATGCGAATAGAGCGGAGTTTGATCGAGATTATCGTTTATATGTCGATTTATTAAGGCAGTTAGCAAAAGAAGCTGGAATTCCATGTACACTTGATACAAAAGTTCTAGCAGGCATCAAAACGCATATGTTTTGCACGCACAACCAACCAGGGAATGAAAGTGATCATATTGATCCGTACCCATACTTAAATAAATGGGGAATCACTGTTGATCAGTTTGAAAAAGATTTAGCAACAGGATTCGGAAATGAAGCAAATAACACTAATAACACGGAAGAACAAAAACCACAAAAAGAAAAGGATGATGATATCATGTTTACTTATATTAAAAAATTACAAAATGGACGAGACGAGATTTGGTTTGTATTTGGGAACAAGCGTATGTATTTACCAACTGGGCTACATGTAGATAATGCGGATTTACTATTAACAAGAACAGGTCATACCACGAAGCGTGATGTTTATCAGCATGACAATTTTGCTTTGTTGATGATTGAAAAGGCAACTGAGGTTGTTAAGTTATAGTTTTTGAACAGTAAAATGAAAGCCTATCTCTTAATTGAGGTAGGCTTTTTTTGTTATTCGATTTTCTCAAATACTTCTTTGTATTTTGCGAATTCTTCATCCATTTTTGCTTTACCTGTAGAGTCTTTTGGTTGATAAGTATACATCAGGGATAATATTTTATCATTAGTCGCCATGTAAAGAGGACCAGAAGATACTTCTTGTAAATATTTTTCCCCATTCTTTAAGTCTTCGATTGATTGATATGTTTCTATACCAATACCACTAACTCCTTCTAAATTTCCTGTATCGAAGCCCATTTGACTAATCGAATGGGTTGGATTGTTTTCAGCTTCATAGGATTCAGGGATGTATTCATATGTTTTTGTTCCATTTTGAGGCTCTAGTGTTAAATTCTTATCAAGAAAAGCCCCTACAATTTTTTTGTTTGTATCCGATGTCATATCCGATAAGATTTCTTCTTTATCTTGCTTGTTCTCTTTGGTTTCTGAACTAGAAGAGCTTTCCAATTCCTTAACTCTAGATTCTAATTGTTCCACCTTACTACTAGAAGTTGTTTCCTTTTTATCATTACCACATGCTGTAAGTCCAAATACTGCAATTAATAAAACTCCGTAAACTACTTTTTTCATGTTAATCCTCCTAAGATAATTTTCTAAATAAGTATATCAAACAAAACGTTATGATTAAACAGATAACTGGTTTTTAGTGTTTTACAACAATTCGAAAGGGGCAGAAAAGGGGCAAAAATTGAATAATAGTTAACAAAAAATGAAGTTATTTGAATAACCAGTCTTAAACAAAAAGCCCATTGTGGCAATAATTGAATAACAATTAGTTAATATTTGAATAGTCCATAGTTGGGTTCGTGCATTACATGGTAAAGCAGCTCGTATTAAAGAAATTAGACGCTAAGAGAAAATTAAGATGTAACGAATTGTCTAACGTGTGAAACCCCTTGATATCAAGGGGTTTTTTGTTGTCTTAAATGTTCTGAAATGAAAAAAATCTGAGATTGCCCTCAATTTTTTCATTTTGACTACTTAGGAAGTCAAAAAACTCCTGTTTTCATCCAAAATATTGACTGCAAAAAGGATTCGGAAAATACCAATTATTCAACCGAATTTTGCAAATAGAAGAATTTGCTTGCTAAAATGCTGAATATTACCAAGCGCTCTTCACGTTGCAAAAATGGATACATTTTACTGGTTTAATAAAAAGTTAGGAGCGGAAATATTGAAAACTAATGATAAGAGGATTGTTTGGAAGGAAAAAAACGATCTAGAATTGATGTCAATTATTAGTAGTATTCATGATAAGGAAAATATTTTTACAAGCAGACAATACCAAGAGTATAAGAAAAAGCATTCTCAAGCAGTTCCAAGTCTCTGGTTCATTCGAGAGCGATTTAGTTCTTGGGAGGGACTTCTTCATAAATTAGGAAAGCCAACTTACAATAAGGAACAATGGTATCGATATTCTGATGAGGAATTAAAGCTTCTTGTTACAACTTTTATCTCTGAAAAAGAGATAAAATCCCAACATCAATATGAAAAAATTAGTGGGAAAAATAATATGCCTAGTCTCTATACTTTACGAATGAGGTTTGGAGAAAGAGTTAGAGCCTTTTTTAAGAACAAGGAATCTCACGTAATACAAGAAACAAACTTTGAATTATTAACGAAGCTAAAATCAGAAATCATTCGATTGAATTTAGAATCTGATTTGTCTATGACCAAGTTTAATGAGTTATATGATGACAATGAGTTACCTTCTGTTTTTACAATTATGCGTAAAACTGACAAAACATGGGAGCAGTTGATGGCTGAAATAGGATATGATTATCAAGAGATTAAAATGAGGAAGATCAAGAAAAATTTAAAAAACAATAACTAGTGATAGTATAATTGAATATATGTTTTGACCATTATTCTAAGAGCCAGATTTTTCCATAAAAAAATCTGGCTCTTTTTTTGTTTCAAAAGGATAAAAACGTCAATGAACTAAACTTTAGAAGAAAGAAGGTGTCCAGTGAATGTTTCTTTAGAAGAACTAGATGAAAAAAGAAAGAAATTTACTAAGGAATATGCCACTTTAGTGGAAAAAGAAGGATAACTATATCTAGAATGGAATCAGCTACATGATAATTTTTTTAGACGGATTTTTCAACACAACCAATTAAAACAACTTGAAGCAGAAATTAAACGAGTATTAGAGCAGCAGGAAAATAACTTTTTTGAAAGTAAAATGGTTGAGCAAGATATTGAAAGTTTAAAAGCAGAAGAAAAGCTTAATACTACTATTTACCAAGTGACAGAAATACTGTTTGAGAAGGGCTTATATTTAAGCGAAAAAATTTATTCACCTGAGAAAATAAGAAGTGCTGATTTTGTAAAACTTGAAGTAGATGAACGTGCTGAAAAAACTTATAACCATATTCCAAGTGTGTTAGAGATTATTAATTTTGCCGACGATCACGGATTAATCACTAAAATTGATAGTACAGAAAAGCGGAAGCTTTACAGGGAGCTAAATAAGATAGATTTTGGCGTAGATGAAGAGCCCTATTCATATGCTAATGTAGTTTACAGTTTATTTGAGCATAATAATGAACCATTTGTATATGTTTACGATGATAGAGATCGTCTGTGTGTTTGGGATTGCAGCAAGTATGTATTTTTTTCAGGTAAACATAATGAAAATAAGGAAGAATTAAAGCAAGAACTTGTTAATATGAAACCACAAGAAGAACAAGTAAAAGAGGAACAGAAAGTTGATGAAAGCTTTTCAGCACAAGAAGAAATTGAACAAATAGCACAAGGATTTATTGCTAACTTCTTTGATGATAAACCTAGTTTTCTAGAGCAGAGTGTAAGCAATGTATTTTTGTTTGGGTGAAAGATGGACAATCAGTTGGAGCAACTATTCAAGGTACTATTATTGATTATCAAGTAAATGAAAAACGAGGAACAATCAAAAAAATTGCCTATAATTCTGAGCGTAATTTTGGTTTTAATGTCTCTCTAGGCGTACCTACTAAGCTATATATTTTTGAATCAACAATCGACTTATTAAGTTATTGGACATTAAATAAGGAGTTAAGAAATTGCATGTTAGCAAGTACAGAAGGAACGAAAGAAAAAGCTGTGTACAATTTTATGAATTACATGTATCTGTCAAAAAAGCAATTACCTTTTAATGGTGTCTATATTGGCAGTGATAACGATATTGCTGGACAAAAAATGTTAGAGAAATTTATCGGGAAAAGTTTTGTTTACCAAAAGGAAAAGGAGGAACACTTGGACATTATTTTTTTTAATAATGTTCCCAATGATTCTCAAATTCCTCAAAGAAATATAGATGTTTATCAAAAGATTTGTAGAGAAGTGACTCAATCCTACTCAGATAAACGAATAACAGATTGGCGATTTATGGCTGCAATTCATAAGGCAATTACGAATCTATCAGAAAAAAACATACTGTCGAATAATCAGAAGTATGATAAGTATTTTGGCGATGCAAAGGCAAATAGTAAAAATGCACAAATAATTAATTTGGAAAAAGAATGTAAAAAATTAAGTCATGCAATGCAACAATCATTATTCATAGAAAAGCTTAGTATGAATCGTTTATTAGATCAGAAAAATAATATATCTGGAGCAATTAAAATACGAAGTAAGATTGAAAGGGTCTATGAAGCATATTGTCTTTATTATGAGCCAGTAACAGCACCTATAATAAGTGATTGGAACGATGTACTCAAAGCACAATCAACGGAATATACGTATTTTGATGGTGAAGAGACTTATGCACGAATTCAATACAATAATGGAAAATTGAATATCTTCAAAAAAAGTTCTTCTGATACAAAAAAAGAGCTTTCTTTTGAGGCCGACTCCACAAAAGAAATGGATTTTTTGTTAAAAAATTATGGGTTTTATGCGATGGATAAAGAAGATTTTCATCAGTACAATCAAGTGGATCAAAAACAAAAAATACAACTAGAACAAACCTTATAAGGAGGGAATAGTTATTAGTAAAGAAAAACTAAAGTATTACCAAGAATGGGAAACGCCACCAAAGCTATTTGAATTGCTAGATAGTATCTATCATTTTGATTTTGATCTAGCTGCAAATGAGGATAATGCCAAATGCAAAAATTTTTTCACAAGAAAAGAGGATGCACTAAGACAAAATTGGTCTGGCTTGGGAAATTTATTTTGTAACCCACCACATGCACCGTCCATCCAAACAGATTTTGTCAATAAGGCTTACTACGAATCACTGAAATCAACGGCTGGTGTTATTTGTCTATTGATTTTGCTAACAAGTTGTACAATTTTGGAGTTGAACATTTATTTCATGATACGGATATTTTGTTTATGGAAAAGAAAATATTAGGGAAACACGAGATAAATACTATTCTGAGACATACAAATTCAGAATATAATACAAACTATTTAAAAGATTTTAGAACAGGAATGTATAGGTGTATTCCTAATAATTATGAAAATAGTGTTGCAATTGAATTGGTAACTGATTCGGCAAAAAAGAATAATGTTTCTCAACAACAAACTTTAGATATGTAGATAAAAATTTATTAACAATCATGTATTGTATCTTCTTAGCTTTATAATATAGCTAATTTATTTGAGTATGTAAGATTAAAAAATTAATGTGTATACTGATACAAATATGGAGCTACGTTAGGTTGAGGAAGTGATGCTTCCTACTAGTAGAAGCCTTAGAAATTTTTTCTAAGGCTTTTTTGTAATCTGAAAAAAGCAGACTATAGTTGTTAAAAAACTTGTCCTAAATTGCTATTAATTTCTTTGATGTATTAATTGCGGTAGTGTTAGTTTTTAACGTAGGTAGGAGAAAACTAATTATTCATTGAAACTAAAAAAAATGAAAAACCTTTCAAACCAATAGGAAAAGAGGAGGTTTTTACGAATGAGTTGATCCAGTATTTAACAATTAATAGGATCAAGAATTTGCAGAAATACCAGTTAAATATTTGGAACAACAAATAAAAGCAACACAACTCATAATTTAAAATTATTTTAGCGAAAAAGAAAACTGGGTGATTATAAACTAGATTCAGCTTTTTATATTTAGCGTTAAAAATTTGAATCATCATTCAATTTTTAAAAAGCGATTTTAAATTAAAGAATAAGCATTTGAAAATCATTTTTGTTCTCTTTAACATGAATATAGCAGTCGTGATACATTGAATACATATTAGATGAATTTGAGGTGTTGAAAACATTAAGGATATTTATAATTTGTTTTTCAGCATTATTTTCTTCATTAATAAAATTTATAAGCGCTTCTAAAAAAAGAATCGAGCATCTTTCAAAAATAGCATCTTCACTCAAGTCTATCTCTTTAATAATGTTAAAATATTTTCTTAACTTTTTTAGTTCTTTTCTTTGAAGAAGTAGAAAACAAACATTTAGGAGCATTCTAATATTTTCGTTACCATACCCTTTTAATTGAACGTATTTTTCAAGATTAGAGGTAGATTTGTTAATAATAGCATCAATCATTTCAGAATTGAAAACGAACATTATATTGTTAAAGAGAACCAATTCGTAATGAGTCCAACTATTTACGCCAATTAAATATTTTTGCATCAAAGTAGCACTTTTTTCAAAGGGGATATCTAAGATTTTAGCCAACAGTATATCACTAATGTAGTATAGATGAAGGAATTTTTGATTCATGTCTTTATTGTCAAAACAGTATTGTTTGATTTTGCTTATTTTGGAAGCATTCTTAGATTCGAACAATTTTTTTAAGGATTTCATTATTTTTATGTATTCTTTCTCTTCATATCCGTTTTGTATTAATAAAAATTCATCAAATTCGACACATAATTTATCAAGTATATAACTAAAATTTGTAATTGAAGTACTTGTTTCCCCTTTCACAAATTTATAAAATGTTTGTCTAGATAATTCTTTTCCGCAAACATCTTTTATCGTCAATCCTTTTTGTTTTCTCAAAAATTCTATCGTTTCTCCAATCTCCATAGATTTCCCCCCTACGCTAGCATTGTTTTTTGTAAGTTATTGTTTACTTATAAACATATTATACTACATTTATTTCTGCTCATTCAATATATGGTTTATATTTTGTACATAGCTAACATTTGAATTATAAGGTAGGTGATTAGAATGTGGATTTGGTTATTATTATTATTTTAAATAGTACCCAATAAAGATTTGTAATGAAACTTAAAAAACGCTTTACGCTGGTGTATTTTTATTATTAGCTATGGAGTTGCTCAACATTTCTCTTATACACATCTAGATGTGTATAAGAGACAGGTATTTCCCCCCTACGCTAGCATTGTTTTTTGTAAGTTATTGTTTACTTATAAACATATTATACTACATTTATTTCTGCTCATTCAATATATGGTTTATATTTTGTACATAGCTAACATTTGAATTATAAGGTAGGTGATTAGAATGTGGATTTGGTTATTATTATTATTTTAAATAGTACCCAATAAAGATTCTGTCTCTTATACACATCTAGATGTGTATAAGAGACAGGGATTTGGTTATTATTATTATTTTAAATAGTACCCAATAAAGATTTGTAATGAAACTTAAAAAACGCTTTACGCTGGTGTATTTTTATTATTAGCTATGGAGTTGCTCAACATTTTATTTTTTTTATAGATAAAATGTTTTGTATATACTTAATAAAATGTCAGAAGGGAGGGATAGTCATGAATAAATATGTTTATAGTAAACCATCTATTGAACAAGTAGCTACTTTCAAAGAGTCTACACGTGGAGTGTGGTTTGGAAGATGGAAAGATGTTTTTGGCGGTAAAGCGTTTATTGCAGTTGGATGGTAATTTTTTTTGTGTAATTGAAATAGGTAGTTTCTAAATCGCATAGAAACGTTTAGTACTTTAGTGATCATTGGATTTTTTCGATTCAATGATCACTATTTACATTGAAAAGGGGTGATGTTATCGCTATTCATTTAGAAAATCAAACATTATTTCAAATTAAAATAAAGGTCAGCAATTCATCTAAAAGTATTTTACTTGTTTCAAAGTATAAATATTCCAAATACATTGTTGACGGAATGATAGTTTATTCTATTCCATCAGAATATGATAAAGTAGCTAACTCTTTCAAAAATTTTAACGAAGACGCTCTGATTGATACTGCTAGAATTTTTCAGAAGAATATTAGTAAAGGAATTTTTATTTTAATCAAGGATGCTAATGTTATTATGGGGGCACCAATATTTGATTCATCACTTGCATGGATGTTAATTAATAATGAATTAGTTATTAGCGATACAATTAATAACATAGCTATCTTTTTTAATTTGCCATTGTCTAAATCAGCTCTTGGGTTACATTTAATAAACAGTTTACCATATTATCCATTTCAAAATGTTCCATTGTGGGAAGGAGTAAATGTTGTTGATCCGTTTTGTGTCTTACATTATATAAATGGAAGACTTGATGAAGTGAAAACTTGGCAATCTCCTGTATTAAATAATGATGTTAATTCTACTTATAAAATGCTAAGAGAGCATTTTTTGAATGTTATAAATCACTATATAATTGAAAATTCTCAATTAACTGCTGACCTTTCAGGAGGTGTAGATTCAGCTACTATCGTTTATCTTTTAAAGTCACTAAATGCTAATTTTAAACTATACCACTCTATGTCAGATAGTAAGGTAAATAGTGATTCCAAGTGGGCGCAGTTAATTGCAAATGATATTAACCATTCCTTCACTACTCTAAACTCAGTTGGAAGTTCAGGAAAAAGGTTTGAGGCAAATTTGGATTATCCCAATGGTGTACTTACTGATTATCCATTACTTTGGGCAGATAGTGAAGGATATGCTAGCAGTATTGCAGAATCAAATCTCAATCCTTCAATTCATCTTATGGGTCTTGGTGGAGATGAATTATTCTCACCTATGCCAGCATATGCTTGGTCGAGAATTAGAGAGAAAAAGATGAGGAGTTTCTCATTAGGTCTTAGGTATTGTTTACTTTCTAGAACTCCTATTATAACTGGAATGATAGAACTAATGAATAAGACCTCCTTTAAAAATGCAGTAAAACTAGAAGTTAATCTAGGCTTCGATAATCAAGCTTCTCGCAAAAAACGGTCCAATCTAAATTGGTGCGGTCCTATTAGAATACCTACCTGGTTAACTGAAACATGTCAGAATAGTACCTATGAGCTTGCTTTAGAAACAATTGATGCTATTTCTGATAGCCTTGATTTAGACCGCTCCCGTCATCAAACATTGGAATCAATAATATTTCAACGAAGAGTGGTTAACCAGCTTAATAAAGCTTATGAAAAAGACAAAATAACTTGGGAGGCTCCATTTCTAGATTTTAAGATTGTAGATTCAGCATTATCTATCCCAATAAGCTATCGTCAAGACCAGGATATGACCAAAGCAACTTTATACTATGCAACAAAAGGAATTACACCACGCGATATTTTTACTCGTGGCTTCAAAGGTGATTATTCAGAAGGAATGTATGAGAGTTACAAAAAAGCAACAAAATATAATTATAATCAAATAAGAGATTTCAAACTTGTAGATTTAGGCTTAGTCGATCCAGATAAACTACTTTTTGAACAGTCAATGCCGACTGCTTTGGATGATAGAATAGAATCTTTTGATAGACTTTCAGCTGTTGAACGTTGGTTGCGTATTGTGATGCGACATCAGTCAAAATAAGACTGATTTTACTTAAGTTCTCATGTTATGAATGAAAAAGAAGAGAGGGGTGGAGAATAGTGGTGAAAATGAAAAGAGAGCTTACTATTATTGATCAGGATGGTGGTGCTTTAGTCTTCGATAAAAGCAGAGGGATTTATTTTCAAGTAAATATGGCAGGAGCAGTTTTAATTCGTGAATTGATTAATGGTAAGTCAGTTGAGGAACTGATTGCAAAGCTAGAAACTGTATTTTCTTTACATCATGAGCAAGCTACTTCTGATGTTTCTGATTTTCTTTATATGCTCCAAAAAAAGGGGGTAATTAAGTGAATATTCCACTTTTTTCAGAAAAGCCAAATCAAGTCCCTTTTAGAATAAAATGGCTTGCAAGGATTGCATTACTCATTTCTGCACCACTGAACTGGGTTTCACCAAGTATGATAGAACGACTACTTTTACGACTAATGAAAAAGAAACCTGTATCTACAAGAGCAAAAGCTCAAGAGATTCGAGATGGAGTATGTGGTGTTAGTAAACGGTGTAGAAGTCAAGAGGGGTGCCTTAGACGTTCTTTGGCTGTAACCATAGCAGTATTGCTGCAACGAAAATCGATAAGTTGGTGTACTGGATATGCTTTAGAACCTTTTAGAGCACATGCTTGGGTTGAAATAGAGGGAGAACCGATCGGTGAACCAGATGAAGTTAAGTTGTATTCGAAAAGTATAAGTATACCTCATAGAACTACTATTCAAGCTAATGCTAATGATGAATTAGATAGTAGCTTGAATAGTTCATCGGATAGTGAGCTAGATTCTGCGAATCAATATTCAGATGATACGAAAGCACCAACTATAGGAATTAGAAAATTATTTTCTTTGACAAAAGGACATAATCGAGAATTTATTTTAATACTAATGCTTGGGTTGGTGAGTGCGGCACTAACTTTAGTACAACCTAATCTGGTGGCTGATTTAGTTGATCAAGCTAATCTTGAGATTAGATTCAATACTAGTTTGGGATTATTAATTATTGTGTTAACTCTTTCTACGATATTAACTGCAGTTCAATATTATCTGTTACAAAAGGTAGGAGAAGGCGTTGTTTTTCAAGCAAGAAAAAGCCTCGTTAGTCATTTGTTACGTCTTCCTATTTGTGAATATGATGAAAGAAATGTTGGTGATTTGCTTAGTCGTGTTATTGGAGACTCATCTCAATTGAAGACTGGTATTATTCAAGGATCAGTTGCTTTGACAAGTGGCATTTTTATTGTTATTGGTGCGGCCGTTGGCATGATATTAAGGGATTCTTTTTTGTTTATGATAGTTTTAATAACAATATGTTTAGCTTTCATAGGAATAATATTAATGAGCACCGCTGTTCAACGAGCAAGCTTTAAGTTGCAGCAAGAACTTGGAAAACTTAGTGGAATTGTAGAACGTGATCTTCATGCAATAAGAACTATTCGAGCAGCAAATATTACTCATGAAGAAGAAGAAAAATCCAAACAGCAAGTAGAAAAACTATATAAAGCTGGCATTAAATTAGCTAAAATCCAGTCTTTATTGACTCCAATATCAAATATGAGTTTACAAGTGTGTGGTCTAATAGTCATTGGAATTGGAGGGTATCGCGTTTCTATTGGTGCAATGGCAGTCGCTGATTTTATTGCCTTTGCTTTATTGCTTTATATGATAATTGGTCCAGTAGGACAAATTCTTAATGCTTTTTCTGGTATAGGCGATTCCTTAGGGGCTTTTGCACGAATTCAAGAGTTACTAGACTTAGCACTAGAAAATGAATACGATGTACCTCAATTGATTTCTCTCAATAAAAATGAATCAATCCAAAAATCAGCCATTTTTTTTAATGGAATCAGTTTTTCCTATAATAAAGTTGCCTTTGGAACAAATATGAAAGAACGAGATAATGAAATGATTCTAAGGGATATTACTTTATGTGTAGAAAAAGGGAAACGAACAGCGATAGTTGGTCCTTCTGGTGCGGGAAAGAGCACTATACTTCAATTAATAGAACGATTTTATGAGCTAAATAGTGGCGAAATATACGTAAATGGGGTGGACTATCGTAACTATAGTCGAGAGGAACTTCGTCAGTTGATAACATACGTTGAACAAGATTCTCCTGTTATTTCTGGTACTTTACGCGAAAATTTACTTTTAGGGAATCTGACAGCCACTGATGAAGAATGTATTAAAGTCTTGCATGAAGTGAATCTTAAACATCTTTTAGAGAGAGCATCTAACGGTCTTGATGTCCAAGTAGGAGAAGGCGGGGCTCGACTTTCTGGTGGAGAACGGCAGCGTTTAGCTATGGCACGATCCTTATTATCGAAAGCTGAAATTGTACTACTTGATGAGCTGACCTCTAATTTAGATAGTCTTAATGAAATTGGGATGAAGAAAGCTGTGGATAAAATGAAAGGAATAAAAACAGTTATAATCGTTGCTCATAGACTATCTACAGTGGTAGATTCTGATGCTATATATGTTCTCGAACATGGTAGAGTTGTAGGAACCGGTAATCATAATGAATTACTCGAAACAGTACCCTTATATCGAGAGCTGGCTAAAGAACAATTTGTTGATTTCCAAGTATAAGTATTTTATTTCTAAGTTAACAACAAAGTAACTATTCTATTGATGTCTTTGTTTATATGTTAATAGATGGCCATTTTAGTAGGCTTTCAAAAAGTACGCTTATTCTAAAATGCGTGCTTTTTTATTTAAACTAACAATACTTTATTAAGACTTTATCTTAGGTAAACCAAAACTTTATTTTACTTTGATAGGATAAGGATAAGTAAAAAATATTTTAGGAGGAAAGAGATGAAAAATAGAAAGCAAGTTCCCATATTAGAGTTAAAAGGTATTACAAAAAGAGTAAACAAGAAAAACCTAGTGAATAATTTAAGCTTCACGCTGAAAAAGGGAGATATATATGGTTTTCTCGGTCCCAATGGCTCTGGTAAAACAACGACTTTAAGGATGATAACACAACTGATTTTTCCAACAACTGGAGAAATATTAATTAATGGATATTCTGTTGAAAAGGATCGTCGAAAAGCCTTATCTGCTGTAGGAAGTATCATTGAAAATCCAGCTTTTTATTTAGAGTTAACAGCTAAGCAAAATTTGAGTCTTAGTAATTCTTTAGCTGATAAACCTGTCAAAAAATCAAGAATTGATGAAGTTTTAGATATTGTACGCTTAAGTGAAGCTAAAGGTGATAAAGTAAAAACTTTTTCTTTAGGGATGAAGCAACGGTTAGGCTTAGCGAATGCACTTCTTTGCAATCCTGACTTGATTATTCTTGATGAACCAACAAACGGAGTTGATCCTGTTGGCTTACGCGAAATGAAAGTATTGATTAAAGAATTGGCTGAAAGAGAAAACATTACCTTTTTGATTTCAAGTCATATGCTAAGAGAAATGCAAGATCTATGTAATCGAGTAACAATTATTCAAACAGGTAAACTTCTAGAGAGTGGAGCAGTAGATGAATTATTAAAAAGCTATCAAGTAAATAATCTAGAAGATTTGTTTTTTGCTTGTGTAGGGGGAAAACCAAATGAAAAAAATTAATAAGTTGTTGATATTTGAAACTAAGCGTATGATATTTTCTAAAATGACAGTTGTTTATTCTGCTATCTATTTGGTTAGTTTTGTTATATCAGCTCTCTTTTTCAAAGAAATGGGAAGTGAGGGATCAGTGCTAACTATTGGGAATGCTCAATCTTTTCCTATTCAGCATTTGCAAGCAAGTTTCTTCTTTACAGGAATTTTTATTGCTATTTATGTTAGTAAAATCAGTAGTCAAGATCGTATAAAAGGAATGATTAAAATACCATTGACACGATCTGTTTCTCGGTTAGAGTATTATCTTAGTCGCGTACTTTCAATTTTTTTCTTTTGCCTGTTTATCACGTTTATTATGATTGCTCTTAGTTACTTAGTAGGCATGTTCTTTTTTGGTTGGGGCAATCAATTAGTTTTTCATTCGTTTACTACTAATGGATTCATGGGTATTTTAATTACCTTTCTATGTGGCTTAGCTTTTGCCTTCGCTTATTTTGGGTTTGGTTTGATTAGCTTAGTCATTTCTATGTATTCTGATCGAGCAATAGAGAACGCTACAATAATGGGTATATTATTGATGATTGGACAGTATTTCGAACTTCTTCCAAGTATAAAGCAGTTCACGATTTTTCATCAAATGCTCTTTTTCCACATGGATATTTTTGATAAACCTCTTTTATACAATATTTTTAGTTTTCTGATTATAGTTGTTTATTGTATTATTTTTGGTTTTGTTGGTTATAAAATATTCAGAAAAAAAGATTTATTTGTTTAATAGGGGAGGAAATACTATGTTAAAGCAATTAAAATTTGATTTTGAAAGAATGCTTTACCAGAAGAAGTACGCAATAATTTTGATAATCATTTTACTTCTAAGTGTTTTTTTTGCAGCTTTTTTAATCTATAAAGGTCAATCAAATTTAGAGGTAGTCAAAAGCAGCTTAAAACAGTTTCGTCCATTTTATTGGTTAATTTGTTGCTATCTTATTTGCGATTTAATCACTGTTGATTATCATAATGGTACAATGAAAGAAGTGATTCCTTATTCAAGTAGTCGTAAAATTTACCTCATATCAAAAACGATTATTGCAGTTGGCACTTGCTATTTGATTCTATTCATCCATTTATGTAGTACGATTATTATAACAACAGTTTCAACCACTCAATTAGACTATTTACAAGTAGTAAATTTTTTCTTTTTGGCTTCACTTGGAGCATTTGAAACTATTTTACTCTTTGTTGGTTTCTTTTTATTAAGCATGATTATCACTGAAAGCGAAGCTGTTACAATTGGTTTTGCATTGGGAACGGTGTTTATAATGTTGATATTAGAATCTATTCAACAAGCTGTTAAATATGTTCCAACAATGCAAATGATCGAGTTACCCTTGTCAAGAGGTACAGATTTAAATTTGGGAATTCAAGTAGTAATGGTCTTAGTTTCGTTAGGAGTAATATCTTTAGTTACAACGATTCAAGTATTCAAACGGAAGGATTTATTTCTATAAAGTATTGCACTGTTTGATAAGTACTTTAATGTTATAATGCGAGTATAGAAACTTATAACTTAAGAAAATAAATCCATTTTAATGGGAGGAAAACTATGAAGAAGAAAGTATTGATTATTGAAGATGAACGAGATTTAGCCAACATGATAAAAAATTATCTTCATAAAGAGCAGTATCAAGTTGAAATATGTAATGACGGAAATTTAGCTTTTTCTGTTGTTGAAAATTTCCAACCAGATATGGTACTTTTGGATTTAATGCTTCCAGGACAAGATGGATTAGAAATTCTTAGGCAGATTCGCTCGAAGTCTACCTTACCCGTGATTATTATCAGTGCCAAAGAAACAGAAGGCGATCGTATTTTAGGTTTAAAACTTGGAGCGGATGATTATCTGACCAAACCCTTTTCTATAAAAGAGCTGGTAGTTAGGATTGCCACACTTTTTAGACGAATAGATACATATCAACAATCACAAAATTATCAAAAACACATTGAGTATAATGGTATTTCTATTGATTTTTCGGCAAGATTAGTAAAAAATAATCAAAAGATTGTTAATCTTACTGTTAAGGAATTTGATTTACTTGCTTTTCTGCTGAAATATCCACAACAAGTGATGAGTAAGGAGCAGATATACGACAATGTTTGGGGAATCAATGAATTCGGCGATATAAATACAGTAGCTATTCATATTCAAAAAATAAGAGAAAAACTAGGTAAACTTAATAATATAAGTACTGTTCGTGGAGTTGGTTATCGCTTTGATGGTGAATTAGAATGAAAGAGAGTATAACACGTAAACTCGCCATTAATTGTTGTATACTTTGTATATTACCTGTTCTATCAATGCTTTTTTTGACACACGTTAAATTTGTTTTGATTTTCTTGGTATTTGTCACTATTCCGACAGTCATTTTAACTATTTGGATTATTAATTTTATTAAAAATAGAGTAACCAAACCATTAAATCTTTTAATTAAGGAGGCTAAGACTATTTCAGCTGGTAATTTATCTCACCCTATCGGTTATGAAAAAGAAGATGAATTAGGCAATTTTATTCTATTATTTGATGAAATGAGAAAGACGTTAGAACAACAACAAATTAAACAAAGAACATTTGAAATTGAACGCAAACATTTTATTACTAGTATTTCACATGATATGAAAACTCCTATAGCTTCTATCTCTGCTTACATTGAAGCTTTACAAGACAAAATTGCTGATACGCCGGAAGAGGAAACACAATATTTGAATATAATTGAAAGTAAGTTGACCATATTAACAGAGTTTTCAAAGCAATTGAGCTTATGTTACACTTTGCCAGAAGATTTACATTTGGATTTTCAGGAAGTTAATTGTTACGATTGGACAAATATGCTTTTAAAAAATATAGAAAGTGAATGTAAAATTCGAGGGATTTCATCACAACTCAAAAATAAGGTAAATAAAAATAATACAGCAGTAATGTTGATTGATTTTTATCAACTGGATAGAGCTATTCAAAATATTTTGAGCAATTCGTTTCGTTATACAAAAAAACTATTGTCAATTTCTACTAGAATAGAAAATAAGAACCTCTGTCTGATTATTGAAAATGATGGTTGCATATTAGCTACAAAAAATATAGATAAAATTTTCGAAAGGTTTTACACTGAAGACTATTCAGATGCTCAAGGACATTTAGGTTTAGGTTTATCCATTTCTAAAACAATCATTCAATCAATGAAGGGGAATCTGATTGCGTATCTTAATGAAGATGTGATTACTTTTGAAATTCAAATTCCTTGGACATTGGATTCAAGAAGAAAAATTTGAAGAGCTCAATCAAATGATTTTAGAATGGCTAGAAAAATGAGTGAAGACCTATTTTTTAGGAATCAAATAGAATTTATCGATTGGTTAACGATTAATTATCAAAGTGTTAGTGAAATTTGGGTAGTCTTTTTTAAGAAAAAAACGAATAAAGTAAGTCTTACTTGGCCCGAGTCAGTGGATTATGCACTATCTTTTGGTTGGGTTGATGGACTGAGGAAAACAGTTGATGAAGATCGCTATAAAATTTGCTTTACACCACGTAAGCCGAATAGTGTTTGGAGTAAGGTTAATGTGCAAAAGGTGTATAAACTGATAGCGCTCAATCAAATGAGGCCTGAGGGATTGGTTGTTTTCAATCAAAGAAAGGACCAAACAGGTTATTCTCTAGTCCATAGGAATATTCCTCTAATGAAAGAATATGAGGATGAAATCAGAAAAAATCCAACTTCTTGGGAATTTTTTAATCAGCTTTCACCTTCTTATAAAAGAGATTCTATTTGGTGGGTGATGGATGCTAAAAAAGAAGAAACTAGACGAAGAAGATTGAATCGATTAATTGTTTCATGGGAAGAAGGGAAAAGGTTAAGACCTTAGATTACGGCAGTGTAGCAGAGAGCGTTGCTAATGAATGAGAAAATGTTGATTGGATGGACCTACAAATAGGTGATACTCTAAAAAATAGAAGACTGAAAATCCTTTTTGCGATTTTCGGTCTTCTATTTTATATACCCAAGCTCACTTAAAACTAACCTCAACAGTTGGTAGAAGTTGATTAACATCTGATACTTTTTAATTATATCTATGGTATAACATTGCCGAAAAACTTTTAATAAAATATAAACATCAACCACTGTATCAGATGAGTGACACAGCAGTTGAGTAATAACCTGACTAAAAGGAGATTAAAATGAAAACGATCTACATTTTATTAACGCGCTCTAAAACCTACATCTCAAGATTAATTCAACTAGCAACATCAGATGACTATACTCATGTTTCGATTGCATTTGATGAAATGTTATCACAATTCTATAGTTTTGGACGTAAGCAGCCGCATTTTCCATTACCTGCAGGACTTATTCAAGAAAGTTTGACCAACTGCTTTTTGGATTATCATAAAGACACACCATGTGCTCTCTATGAGCTAAAAGTGTCAAAAGTAGTCTATCAACAAGCTAAGCAAGAAGTGCAACGCATGGTAACTGAAAAGCAACAGTATCGTTATAGCATTATTGGATTAATCTGTTGTAAGTTTGCAATTCCATATCAACGAGAAAAGTATTACTTTTATTCTCAATTTGTAGCTGAAATTTTAGAAAAAAGTCAGGCACTTGAATTACCAAAGCCAGCAGAGTTGATCAGACCAGCAGATTGTATGGAGTTAGTTACAGGAGATTGCTTGTTCACTGGGAAAGTGGGCGAGCTTGCTGCTAGTGTTAGTACCTTGTAGATTCATATTAACGATTGAAAAACTAATGGACAGAGTGAATCCGTACCTGTTCAAAGCAATGAATAAAATTACGTGTACCACTTTCAAAATTATTTGTGATTTTCAACTATGGCTTTCTTCAAAATGTAGAGCTGCCCCAACAAGATTTGCATCGTTTTTGAAACGGCAAATTTTTATATTAGGTAATGACAAGGGTTGATTGAAGGTTTTATAAAGACTTCTGTAAAGGTTGAGTTTACTCGTTTGATTTGTGGCTAATGCATCTATCTGTTTGTTCAACAGTGGTAAAAGATCGGGGTTATTACTGATTCCACCCCCAATACCGATAATGTCAGGTTTGAAAGCTTCGTTTAAAAATAACAAGATCTCAGCAAGAACAGTATACATTCGCTCAATTTCTTGGATAGCAATGGCATTCCCTTGTTTAGCTAATTCAAAAACATCTTTTCCTTCAATAGTTTGAGGTAACTTAAAACTTTTTAGGGAAACTGTTCGTCCAATATGAACAGGCGAAACTTTTGCGTTATTGATAGTTTTAATTGTATCAGCGATGAATTTTTCAAAATTGTTAATTTTGTCAGTAGTATTTTTAATAATCTTACCGTCTTCCACAACAGAGAGCCCGATACCAGAGCCAATAATGGTAAATAATGCGTGTTGATGCTCTTTTCCAATTCCTAGTGTCATTTCAGCGAGGGCTGCACTGTTTGCATCATTTTGCAACGAGACTGGCAAGTGTAACGTTTGCGAAAATTCATTTTGAAATTCACCCAGATGTAAAAAGGGAACATAACTTAAGCCACGTACAATCCCAGATAGTTCATCGGGCTCTCCAGGGCAGCTGACAGCGATTCCTTTAATTAAAAACTCTGGGTAGGCACTGTCACATAGTTCTTGTACAGAACTATAGAAATTTTTGCGAGTCAAAGGTGTTGGGAAGCTAGCTTGGTGATACAGTTGCTCGTTGTACCAAATCCCATGTTTGACAGCGGAGCCGCCTATATCTAGCGCTAAAATAGCCTGATTATGTTGAGTCATTGGCTGAAATCCTTTCTAATAGCTGTTTTTCAATTTGTTTGTTATTAATTCAACTGTTTATCTGCCATTTTAGTGCTTTTCTTGTAGAAATACAAGTTACGGGTAAAATGTTATCAACTGAGATCAATTCTTAATAGCGATCGCTTCAATTTCAATCAACGCTTTTGGATGAAATAGCCCGCTAACTTCTACTATTGTGTCAGCTGGAAATGGTGATGAAAAATATTTTTCCCGCAAGTCTACAATTGTTTGGAAGTTCGTCAGATCTGTTAAGAATATCGTCACTTTCAAAACATGATCAAAAGAAGAGTTTCTAGCTTTTAAAACAGTTCTTAGATTAGTGAAAGCTTGCTCTGTTTGGGCTGTAAAATCACCAGAGTGGAGTAAATTACCAAATTCATTGATGCTTATTTGCCCTGAAATGAATAGTAAATTATCTATGGAAATTCCCTGAGAGAGATTAAAAGGTGCATAAGGATCTGGGAAAATATCAATGGATTTAAACTTTTTTTTCATGTTTAGTACCTGCTTTCTTCTATACATTTTTGTAAACAAATGCTGAAATTTCCAAGTGTTTTAGCTAAATCTAATTGGTGACAGACTATTTCTTTGCTATAATTATCATATCGTCAGTCTAACGAAAAGAAAATATCGCATTTTTTTGTGCGTGACTTACTTTAAAGTAAGGGAGGATTTACCAATGTCAAAAATACCGCAAGAAGTTTTTTTTATTGCAAGATGTGATTAAAGGGAAATGGAAAAGCCCGATACTTCAATATTTAGATACAGGTAGTAAACGACCAAAAGAATTGCTAGATTTATGCGCTGGAATTTCTACAAAAGTAATGAAAGAGCAACTTACGCAATTAAAGGAAGATGGTTTGATCGAACGAATTGTTTTTCCAGAAGAAGTTCCTGTAAAAGTCGAATATTCTTTAACAGTTTATGGAAAACAATTCATCCCATTATTACATCAACTGTGTGAAATTGGAGAAGCACATGCTAAAAAGCATGATTTAGCGATTAAAAAGACGAATTATTCTTAAGCTGTACTTAATTGCAAGCACAATAAACATGACTTACTAGGTAGCATGAAAGGAGTGTCAAACATGAATATAAAAAAAGTTAGTGAATTAAGTGGTGTGTCCGCGGATACAATCAGGTATTATGAACGAATTGGTTTGATTCCACCAGTGAAACGGACTGTGAGTGGGATTCGGGATTTTGACGAAGAAGACTTACGCTGGATTGTTTTTAGTCGGCAGATGAGAAATGCTGGTTTGTCTATTGAGTCTATGGTGAATTATATAAACCTATTCCAAGTAGGAGATGAAACAGTTCCAGTACGTAAAGAAATTATTGCAGCGCAAATTAAAATGTTAAAAGAAAAGGCTTCTGAATTAAATACAGCGATTGATAGATTGGAGTTTAAGTTAGCCAATTATGACGAGCACATGATTCCAGCAGAAAATTCTTTACGTGCCTTTAATCTAAATAAATGAACAAAATCAATAACTTCTGAATGTTGATGATATCTAAAAATAGCTTTTAGAGTCGATCGGCATTTGGAAGTTTTTTAGCTATTAAAGAAAATGCTTGACTTAGAGTGCACTTTAAGAGATAAACTGTGGTCAGATTAAAGAAAAACAATCATTTTAAGGAGGAAATAGAATGGATTATGTAAAATTTGGTAACACTGGAATGGACGTTTCAAGATTGTGTTTAGGTGCGATGGGTTTTGGAGATCCTAATAGTGGATTCCATGAATGGGTCTTAGAAGAGGCAGAGAGTATGAAAGTCATCAAAAAAGCGCTTGATTTGGGCATTAATTTTTTTGATACAGCGAATGTCTATTCTTACGGTGCAAGTGAGCGTATTCTTGGAAAAGCACTCAATCAATATGCAAATCGTGATGAAATCGTTGTTGCCACCAAATTGTTTACAACGATGAAAAAAAATGTGCCAAATAGCGGGGGACTTTCAAGGAAAGAGATTTTTCATCAAATCGATGCGAGCTTAGAACGATTAGGCATGGACTATGTTGATTTATACATCATTCATCGCTGGGATTACAAGACACCGATCGAAGAAACGATGGAAGCTTTGCATGACCTGGTGAGATCTGGAAAAGTTCGCTATATTGGTGCTTCAGCGATGTTTGCATGGCAATTTTCGAAAGCACAGGCCGTGGCTGATAAACATGGCTGGACCAAATTTGTTTCTATGCAAAATCATTTGAACCTGTTATACCGTGAAGAAGAAAGAGAAATGCTGCCGTTGTGTGAGGATCAAAAAATTGCTGTTACACCATACAGTCCATTAGCTTCTGGTCGCTTAACTCGAGATTGGAGTGCTCAGACAAAACGTTTTGAATTAGATAAAATGGCGATGTCAAAATATGACACAACAGCGGATCAAGATCACATTATTGTTGCAAGAGTTGCTGAAATTGCAGAGAGACGTGGTGTAGAACGCGTACAAGTAGCTCTAGCTTGGTTGCTCCAAAAAGAAGCGGTCGTTGCACCTATTATTGGCGCAACAAAAGAAAGTCATTTGACTAATGCAATTCCAGCCCTAGATTTAGTTTTAACAGAGGCAGAGGTGGAATTTTTAGAAGAGCCTTATGTTCCGCACAAGGTCGTTGGACACCAATAAGTGTTTAAAAAATAGCAGTCGGAGGGATAAGCAATGTCAAAGTTCGAAGAAGTTAAAGAGGGTGTGATTTTTCCGATAGGAGAAAAAAATGTAGCTTATGCTGATTATTTTAGAGGTCAAAGCTACTTGAAAAACTTAGTAGCAGATCCAAAAATAAATGTTGGAGTAGGCAATGTAACGTTTGAACCTGGTTGTCGCAACAATTGGCATATTCATCATGACGGCTTTCAATTGCTGTTAGTAACAGGTGGTGAAGGCTGGTACCAAGAAGAAGGGAAACCAGCCCAATTTTTGACAGCTGGTGATGTTATTATTATCCATGACTGTATTAAACACTGGCATGGCGCTGCAGTCGATAGTTGGTTTGAACATCTAGCAATCACAGCTGGGACACCAGAATGGTTAGAACCAGTTTCAGATGAAAGCTATCATCAGTTGAAAAAATGAATAAACGATGGGAGTCCTATTTCATGAAAAAACAAACAGCAGGCAGAGATCAACTTGGAGCGTTTGCACCAAAATTTGCTGAATTAAATGATGACCTACTATTTGGTGAAATCTGGTCTAGAGAAGAGCAACTTTCACCTCGTGACCGTAGTTTGATCACTTGTTCAAGTTTATTAACCCAAGGTATGCCGCAACTAGAAGCACACATGAAGATGGCGAAACAAAATGGTGTGACCAAAGATGAAATGGTCGAGTTGATCACTCATCTGGCTTTTTATACCGGGTGGCCCAAAGCATGGTCAGCATTTTCATTGGCCAAAGAAATTTTTGGAGAATAGCTAAACAGAGCGGAATGCTAGATTCTAAAAGCATTTCGTTTTTTTTGTTGAGTTAGAAGTCCTTATTTCTAAAGCCTATAAATTTTAGTGTTATAGCGCCTAGAAAATAGGAAGCCGGCTACTTTGTATCGTGATTCAAAGCAATTTATAGTAGCAGGAAACGTAATTTTTTTGAGTTATATCCTAGCATCATCTGCTAATTTTTTATTAAATTTATTAAAAAAGAACGGAATGAATAGATACAATCAAGTTAAAATAGTAAAGTAGAGAAAAGAGCAAACAACTGATAAGTGAAGAACTACTGTTATTTAGCTGAAAGAAAGTGAGATACCATGAAAAAAAGAGCAATATTGATTATCCACGGGTTTGGCGGTAATGAAAAAGAAATTCTCTATTTGCACGATTACTTAAAACAGAATAATCTTGATTCATTTTGGATCCAACTAACCGGACATGATGGAAATAAAGAAAATTTTTCAAAAGTAACTTCAGATCAATGGTTGGCAGATGTTGAGCAAAAACTAGATGAACTTGAGCAAATCTATACTCAGATTACTTGTGTTGGATTTTCAATGGGAGGGTTACTGACGATCCAGGCATCAGAACGAGCATCAATCGATCAATTGGTTTTGTGTAGCACACCGATTTATCTTTATAACGCTAACGTCATTAGCCAAGATCTCATAAAGGGATTAGTGTTTAAAAAACAGGAAAAATTAAATTATTATTTTGATTCTGCAAAATCGATTTCTATTCACTCATGTGTTCAATTCTTATCCTTACTTCAAAAAACAAAGAAAAAAATAAAGAAAGAACACCCATCTGAATTAAAGAAAAAAGTCCTTATTCTGCAAAATAGACAAGATGAAACGACTCACTACAAGAGTGCTTATTATTTAGCCAAAAATATTAACGCACAGGTTGTTTTAAAAATATACGAGAACGGTAGACATCAGCTATTTTTAGGTGGAAATAAAAAACGTGCAGTAGAAGATATCAAGGAGTTTATCCTAAACTAAATAATCGGAACCATGACATCCTCATTGGCTAGGTATCAAATCTAGTATGAGGATATTTTTGTTTTTTTATGAATAAATAAGTATAAAAATACAGAATAAGAAGTGGCTATTCTAGCTATTTCGGTGAAACGTTTCTATTAAAAACGAATTATTTATAGGTGCCTATGACATTATTTAACGCTATACCAAGAAAGAAAACGCTTGCTTTTGATACAATTAAGGAATATAATCTTTTTTGTAGAAACGTTTCACTAAATAATATTGAGGAGTGGAAGTATGAAATCATGGAAAAAGCTTTGCTTACTTGGAACAACTTTATTCGCAACTGTAGGTGTAATGGCAGCATGTTCTTCGGGAAATAAAGAAAGCGCTTCGGATGAATTGACATTTTGGTATATGGGTGATGGCGATCAAGGAATCAAGCCAATTGTTGACGAATTTACAAAAGAATCAGGAATCAAAGTTAAGATTCAAAGTATTCCATGGTCCACTTCAAGAGATAAATTACTCACAGCAGTGGCTTCTAAAGAAGGTCCTGATGTTGTTCAAATGGGTACGACATATATGAGTGAATTTGTTGATGCTGGAGCGTTAATGGATATTACAGAAGAGGTTCAAAAAAGTGACGTCATGAAATCAGATAATTTCTTTGATGGTTCTGTGGCGACAACAACATTTAGCAAAAAAACTTATGCAGTGCCTTGGTATACAGAAACTCGTGGACTCTATTATAGAAAAGATTTATTGGGAAGTGTTGGCTATAAAGAAGCCCCTAAAACTTGGGATGAGTTAGCTGATGCAGCTAAAAAATTAGCTGCTCGCGGCGATAATAAATATGGTTTTGGTGTAGAACTGAAAGAGCCAACATTCGGTTTTATGTTTGCTCGTCAAAACGGTTCAGAATTATTTGACAAAGATGATAAGCCGTTATTTAATCAACCAGAAATGGTAGATGCTTTAAAATTTTTAGACAAGTTAGTACAAGACGGTTCGGCTCCTAAAATGGATTTAGGTTTAGAAATCGGCCAAAGCTTTGGTGGTGAAGGTGTTGTACCAATGTTTATCAGTGGTCCATGGATGATCAATAGCATCAAAGATTCAGCACCAGATATCGATGGCAAATGGGGGGTAGCTGAACTACCGAAGGGACCTATCAACAATATGTCCGTAACTGGGGGAGCCAATTTAGCAGTCTTTAATAGTTCTAAGAAAAAAGAAGATGCAATGAAATTGATCGAATATCTTTCAAAACCTGAAAATCAAACGAAGTTCTTTGAAAGCACAAATTCACTTCCAACCAATAAAGAATCGTGGAATTCTGATGTGTTCAAAAACGATCCACTGATTTCGGTATTTGGAAAACAATTAAATGAGTCACAACCTATGCCATTATTAAAACAATGGGATGAAATTTCGCAAAACTTTATGAAACAATGGGAGCAAGTCGTAGTAAGTGGCAAAAATCTTCAAGAGGCAATGGATGAACTAAACGAACAAACGGAAAGCTTGATTAAATAAGTGTGAGGAGCAAAAGGAGTAAAGGTATAGAATCAACTAAAGGTTGGGACAGAAGGAAGTGCTTCTGCTCCCAACGTTTAGGTGAATACTAAGAGCCTGGCCTTTTATTGAGTTATAAGGAGGAAAGAATTATGAAAAAATCGAAATCGCCTTATTTTTTTATCGCGCCAGCCGTTGCTTTATTACTTATTTTTTCGATCATACCGATTTTTATTGCGGTAACGATTAGTTTTACCGATATGAGTTTAGCTGGCTTAGCTGATTTTTCTCGAATCAATTTTGTTGGTTTGGAAAACTATTTAAACATATTTAATGATAAAGTCTTTGGTCAGGCAATGTTTAATACGGCTTACTACGTCATAATTGGCGTGCCGCTTGTTATTCTTTCTTCTTTAGCTTTAGCCATTATGATCAATTTCGGAGAAAATAAATTTTTCTCGTTTATGCGTCTAGTATTTTATAGCCCTTCGATCACAAATACAGTAGCTGTATCCGTTGTCTGGATGTATTTATATAATCCTACGATCGGGTTATTGAATCATTTATTATCATACTTAAATATTGGCCCAATTATGTGGCTGACGGATCCCAGTACATCGAAATTATCTTTGATTATCATTGCAGTTTGGAAGGCAATCGGATTGAACATGCTCATTTTCTTAGCGGCAATTCAAGGTATTCCAAAAGAATATTATGAAGCAGCTGAAATGGACGGAGCCAATAAGTGGCAACAAATCTTAAAAATCACGATTCCATTACTAAAGTTTTCAATTTTCTTTGTGACGGTCACAACATTGATTGGCTGGTTCCAATTCTTCGATGAACCGTTTGTTATGACGAAAGGTGGTCCGTTAGATAGCACATTATCTGTTGCGTTATTTATCTATCAAAGAGGCTTCCAATACAATAAATTTGGTTATGCAGCAGCAGGATCAGTCATCTTATTTATTGCAATCATTATTGTGACGAGTATTCAAATGAAAATTCAAACAAAACAAAAAGAAAATGAAGGGTAAAAGGAGAGAACGAGATGAATTCACATAAAAATGCGCAAATGAGTTTTAAGCTTTTTATCGGTATCCTCTTAGGTGTTCTAGGTATTATGACCTTTTTTCCTTTTCTGTGGATGATTTTTTCTTCTTTTAAGACAAACGCGGAAATCAATCAAATCGTTCCTAGTCTATTTCCAAAAGAGGCAACATTTGACAACTTCAAAGAGCTGTTTTTTAGATTGAATTTTGGGACCTACCTAAAAAACACCTTGATCATTACAGCCTGTTCGTTTGTCGGATTGTTACTGAATGCAATGGCTGGTTACGGTTTTGCTAAATTTGATTTTAAAGGGAAAAACGGATTATTTCTCATGGTTTTAGCCACGATGATGATTCCTGGACAAGTCACCATGATTCCTGTGTATTTATTATTAAATTCTGTCGGTTTGACGAATACCTTGATTGGGATCGTTTTGCCTGGTTTGGCAGGCGCCTTTGGGATCTTTTTATTCAGGCAATTTATGAATACTATCTCCAATGAAATGCTTGAAGCAGCTCGGTTAGATGGTGCTAGTGAATGGTATATCTTTTTTAAGATTATTTTACCAGTTAGTCGTCCAATCTTAGCCGTTCAAGGTATCTTGACTTTTATCGGCGGTTGGAATTCATTCTTATGGCCATTGATCATTGCTAACGATGAAAAATATTACACGTTATCTGTTGGATTGCAACTACTCCAAGGACAGCATGGTAATAATTATGCTTTACAAATGGCAGGAGCGACCTTTATGGTCATTCCGATTTTGATTGTTTTTTCAATTTTTCAAAAGTACATTTTACAAGGATTTAATGTTTCTGGAATTAAATAAGCGAACAGAATACTTGCCCAAAATAAAAAGAAAAAGGTGAATGGACAATGGAACAAAAACAACTGATTGAGTTGCTGAAGCAAATGACGGTAGATGAAAAAGTGGGTCAGTTATTACAATTGGCAGCTGAATTTTATTCTGAAAAAGCAGAAGAAAAAACGGGTCCGATGACAGATCTTGGTTTAACGCATGAAGATATCAATAATGCAGGAACAACTCTAGGTATTTCTGGAGCCAAAGAAGCGATCCGTGTACAAAAAGCCTATATGGAAAATAATCGTCTGGGCATTCCAACAATTTTAATGGCGGATATTATCCACGGGTTTCGGACAATTTTTCCAATACCGCTTGGATTAGGAAGCTCATGGGATCTTGAAGCGGCTAAAAAAGTTGCAGAGGTTTCAGCGAAAGAAGCTGCAGTCTCCGGTTTACATGTGACGTTTTCACCGATGGTTGATTTGGTTCGTGATCCTCGCTGGGGGCGTGTAATGGAGTCAACTGGGGAAGATTCTTTTTTGAATAGTCGCTTTGCTGAGGTATTCGTTAAAGGCTATCAAGGGGAGGATTTAAAAAATGACTTTTTCCGGGTAGCGGCTTGTGTTAAACATTTTGCAGCTTATGGTGCTGCAATCGGTGGTCGTGATTATAACACGGTCAATATGTCTGAAAGACAATTACGAGATAGCTATTTACCTGGGTATAAAGCCGCGCTTGATGCCGGGGCAAAATTAGTGATGACTTCATTTAATACAGTTGATGGTGTTCCAGCTACAGGAAATAAGTGGTTGTTTCGGGATGTCTTGAGAAAAGAATTTGGTTTTGATGGGGTAGTGATTTCCGATTGGGGAGCCGTAGTTGAATTAATTCCTCATGGTGTTGCACAAGATAAAAAACAAGCAGCTGAATTAGCGATCAAAGCAGGTGTTGACATTGAAATGATGACAACATGTTATACAGAAAATTTAAAAGCCTTGATTGAAGAGAAACGTATTGATGAAGCAATTCTTGACGAAGCAGTTTTACGAATTTTAGCGTTGAAAAATGATTTAGGCTTATTTGAGAATCCGCATAGAGGGGCTGATATTGCATTAGAAAAAGAAGTTGTTTTATCAAAAGAACATCGGGAAATTGCCAGAGATGTTGCAAAAAAATCGATCGTATTATTAAAAAATGAAGCGATGTTACCATTATCAAAACAAGAAAAAGTTGCAATTGTAGGACCAGCCGCTGATTCTCATGACGTTATTGGTGTTTGGTCTTGGCAAGGAAAAAAAGAAGAAGCTGTTTCATTAGCGCAGGGTGTTAGTGAACTTGCGGCAGAATATGTAATCGGAACGGAGGCTTTTGATTACTTTAAACCAACTCAAGCTGCAATTGATGAAGCAATTGCTTTAGCAAAAAAAGCAGATAAGGTAATCTTGGCTCTTGGAGAAGAAGAATGGATGAGTGGAGAGGCCTCAAGTCGTAGCGATATTCGATTACCGCAAGCTCAGCTCGATTTATTCAAAGCAATTCAAGCCGTGAACGATCAGATCATCGTAACCCTTTATAATGGCCGACCATTAGATCTACAAAGTATCGACTCAGCCAAAGCCATTGTTGAAGCTTGGTTTCCTGGAACAGAAGGTGGTGCAGCACTGGCAGATATTTTGTATGGCGAATACAATCCGAGTGCCCGTTTAAGTATGTCATTTCCAGAAACAGTGGGACAAGTCCCTGTTTATTATAATTATGATAATACAGGTAGACCATATAAACCTGGTGATGAAAAATATGTCTCAAAATATCTAGATGTATCAAATTTTGCTAAATATCCTTTTGGATTTGGATTGAGTTATAGTCAGTTTGTTTACATGGACCTCAAGCTAAGTAAGAATGAAATGAAACTAGATGAAACGATCACAGCTTCGGTTACGATAGAAAACCAATCCGAACGAACTGGGCAAGAAACCGTCCAATTATATATTCGTGATCAAGTCGGCGAAGTTGTTCGTCCGGTAAAAGAACTAAAAGGCTTTGAAAAAGTAACCATAAAAGCACATGAGAAAAAGACTGTCCAATTTACAATCAGTGAAGAATTATTACGCTATGTTCATAGTGACCAAGCATTCACTAGTGATGCTGGTACATTTGATGTCATGATTGGCGCAAATAGCAGAGATGTCCAAACAACCACATTCAAATTACTAAAATAGATAGGAAGAGTGAGATGACAGATCAAAAACGAACGATTGAAAATGGCGGGACAACCTTCTCGTTTTTAGAAACAGGGGATTTATACGAAATTTTAAATGGAACGATTATGATCAATCAGCTCCATGGTAATCGACTTGATGGTAGCTGTAACCAACTCTACTTAAGAGTGTATACTCAAAATGGTATTCAAACAGCACCAATGATCGGTTCAAACGCAAAAAGTACCTTTTATATCGACGAAAAACAAGCTACTTGGCAAGGAGAGTTTTTAGGGATAGCGTATCAAGTAGAGTTTCAAATTGCAAAATCTGGTAATTGGTTTTGGCAGGTGAGCTTAACTGGTTCTAGTCAAAAAGCAGATGTTATTTACGGACAAGATATTGGGAACGCCACAAAAGGGGCTGTTCGATCGAATGAAGCGTATATGTCACAATACGTGGATCATCATGTTTCAAAAGAAGCAGGTACGATTACGATCTCTTCTCGCCAAAATCAACCGCAAGACGGTAATTTTCCAGTGATTGAACAAGGAAGTCTTAATTCGTTAGTAGCATTTTCAACAGATGGGTATCAATTTTTTGATCGTGACTATAAAGAGACGAATCAAGCAAAAGCCTTAAAACAAGATTTTTTGGCAAATGAAGTGTATCAATACGAGTTTGCTTATGTTGCTTTACAGACAGAAATTTATGATATAAAACGTGAGGCAACGACAATCGTTTTTTATGGCGCTCCAATTAAGAATCAACGGACAGTAATTGAACAACCGCTTGTTTCGAAAGCTGCTATAAAAAAAGAGTATGGTTCCTTGAATAGTCAAAACAATGCAGGACAAGGGAAAAATAGTGTAAAAACATTAGGGAAACCAATCATCGGAGCAACAATAACGGAACAAGAACTGCATGAGTTATTTCCTAAACAAGAGCAAATTGAAATGATCGATGGAAAAATTGCCTCTTTCTTTACGAAAGATTATCATCACGTTGTGTTAAAAGAAAAAGAAGTCGCAATGGAACGAGCACATGGTCATATTTTATTAAGCGGCACAGAATTAGATGTGGAGCATCCCGAATTAAGCACAACGGTTTACATGTATGGTTTATTCAATTCACAAATTGTTTTAGGGAATACATCAATGAATAAATTGATGAGCAATAGTCGCAACTCATTAAATATTATGAAGCAATCAGGACAAAGAATCTACCTCAAATCAGGGAAACAGTGGCGTATATTAACGATGCCATCCGCTTTTGAGATAGGATTAAATTCTGCTACGTGGTATTATAAATTAGAGAATGATATACTTATTGTGAGAACGTTCACGTTATGTGGTACAAAAGAAATCCGTACGGAAGTAACCAGCCAAAATGGGTTACACTACACCTTTGCGGTAACGAATCAATTGGTGATGAATGCAGATGAAGAGGAACCGACAGTCAACATAACAAAAGTGGATGAACGGCTCAAAGTGACTGCAACAACAGATTCAGTCATCCACGAAGAATACCCAGATCTAACCTATTATTTTTCACTGGATAAACCTTTTGAGTTGACTGATGAGCGTCTTTTTCTATCAGGTGATTCTGAAAAAGTTTTGACCATCTTTGTCATAGAAGCGCAAGCAGCGTTTTCGATGCAGATCCAAGCGAATCTGACAGCAGCGCCATTTCAAGTTATAAAGACTACTTATGCTAAGGAAAATGAGCAATTCTTAGGGTTTATAAATGGCTTGTTGAATCATTTTAAACTAACGCATGCCACTGAAGCGGTCGAATCAATGAATATTTTAGCTCGTTGGTATACACATAATATGTTAGTGCATTATCTTTCTCCTCATGGCTTAGAGCAATACGGAGGGGCGGCTTGGGGAACCAGAGATGTCTCTCAAGGACCAACAGAATTTTTCTTAGCTGTCAATAAACCAGAGATTGTGGGTTCAATTATAAAAAATGTCTATGCCAATCAATTTAATGATGACGGAAATTGGCCTCAGTGGTTTATGTTTGATCGTTATGAAAAACAAAAAGCCGATGAAAGCCATGGTGATGTAATTGTTTGGCCGATGAAAATCGTAGCGGATTATTTAGCTAAAACCAAAAATTTTGACATTCTAGAAGAAAAAATACCATACACTGATCGAAAAACATTCCTAAAGACGGATGAGACAGTTTCCTTGTTTGATCATGTGAAAAGGGAAATTAACTATATTGAAGCCAACTTTTTAGAAGGAACCTATCTTTCTTGTTATAGCGATGGGGATTGGGATGACACCTTACAACCATACAATAATAAATTAAAAAAATATATGGCAAGTAGTTGGACCGTGGCTTTAACGTATCAGGTAATTAAAAAATTAGCCCATTTGTTGATAGAAGTCGATAGTGCCTATGGAAAACATTTAGAAGAACTGGCTGTAAACATAAAAAAAGATTTTGAAAAGTATCTTTTATCGACTGAAACTATTCCAGGTTTTGTTTATATGGAAGATCCAGATCATGTAGAATTGATGATTCATCCAACGGATAAAAAAACAGGGATCCAATATCGTTTACTGCCAATGACCCGTAGTATGATCGCAGAAATAGTAACTGCAGAACAAGCCGAAAAGCATGTTGCAATCATTAAAGAACATTTACAGTTTCCCGACGGTGTTCGTCTAATGAACCGACCAGCTACTTACCAAGGTGGGGTGAGCACTAACTTCAAACGGGCTGAACAATCAGCGAATTTTGGGCGGGAAATCGGGTTACAATATGTTCACGCTCATATTCGCTTTACCGAAGCCATGGCAAAACTTGGAAAAGGGGATGAAACATGGCAAGCATTGACAATTATTAACCCTATTCAGCTAAAAGATCATGTGAAAAATGCGGAAATTCGCCAAGCAAATGTCTACTTTAGTAGCTCTGATGGTGATTTTAAAACGAGATACGATGCTCAAGCCCATTTTGATCAACTAAAAACGGGGCGTGTAGGTGTCAAAGGTGGTTGGCGTATTTACTCTAGTGGTCCGGGAATCTATATAAATCAATTGTTGAGTAATGTATTAGGCATTCGAGAAGAGCCGCAACAGGTGATTTTTGATCCGATTTTGCCAAAAGTATTAGATGGACTAGAAATGATTTATCGATTGGCTGATAAAGATGTACGGATTATTTTTCATTTGGCTAGTCAAAAATCAGCGGTAGTAGCAAATGGTCAAGAGCTCACTATAGAACGAGAACAAAATCCTTACCGTCAAGGCGGTTATGTTGTGTCCCTTGCAGAGCTTGCGGCTCGTTTAGATGAGAAAGAAAATCAAATAGATATTTTTTGTTAGGAGATGAGCATTCATGGTAGGAATTAAAGAAATTGCAAAAAAAGCAGGGGTGTCGATTTCAACTGTTTCTTATGCATTAAATGGCAGTCCAAAAGTTACTGAAGCAACTCGAGCAAGAATCCAAGCGATTGCAGATGAATTGGACTATGTTCCTAACATGGCTGCACGAACATTAAAAAGACAACAAACGAATATAATTGGTGTGTATCTTGCTGATTATGGCGGTAGTTTTTATGGTGAACTGTTAGATGGTATCAAAAAAGGCTTAGAAGCTCAAAATTTTGAAATGATCGTTTGTAGCGGAAATAAATCACATTTATTTATTCCTGAACGAATGATTGATGGCGCGATTGTTTTAGATTGGACTTTTAAGAATAAGGAAATTGAGCAATATGCGGATCGAGGTCATTTTTTAGTGATTTTAGATCGGTTGATTACGCATGAAAATGTGCGTAAGGTGCTACTTGACAACCGAGGCGGTGCGACTTTAGCGATTGAAAAAGCAGTTGCTTGTCAAACAGAAAAATTATACTTGATCTCTGGTCCAGAAAAGAGCTATGATGGTCAAGAACGTTTGAGTGCTAGTATCAAAGAACTAGAACGGTTTACTATTGATCATGAGATCATTAAAGGTGATTTTACCGAACCTTCAGGCTACCAAGCAGCGAAAGAAATCATGGCGAAAGAACCAACTTTTCCACTTGATATTTTCGCATTGAATGATGAAATGGCGATTGGTGTTTATAAATATTTTAAAGAAACCCCATATGAAATTGGTAAGGATATCCGCTTGATTGGGTTTGATAATATTGATATCAGCGCTTTTATCCAACCGAGATTAGCGACCATATCGTATTCTAAACACCGTTGGGGCATGTTAGCAGCAGAAAAAATCATTCAGTTGATTACAGGAGAAGCAACAGAGGATGACCATATCTATACTAGTTTTATCGATGGTTCTTCATTTCCTAAAAGAGGTCAATAAAAAACGATATTTTTATAGAGAGAGAACGAATCTAGGAAAACTATTGATTCGTATTTAGGGTGTGAAACAAAAGTGATGTTTACTTTTGTCTCACACCTTTTTTTTATTCATTATTTTTAAACAGTTGTGAAATTAAGTGTTTTAGTTTAAACTATTATGGTAGAGGTGATAAGGATGATTTCAAACCGAGATGGCTTAGCAGAAAAAGTTTATATGCTAGGGATTTTACAACAAAAATACGTTGTCGCAAGCTTAAAAGTACTTCAGTTAAATAGTTTACAAGCCCGTAGCCTTAGCTATATATCCATTCATCCTGGGACGATTCAACGGGAACTAGCAGATTATCTTGGTAAAAAACAAGCAACGGTTACTAATATTTTAAAAGGGTTGGAAGAGCGAAAACTAGTTTATCGTGAAATCCCAAGAAGTAATGAGCGACAGAAAAATCTCTTTCTTACAGCGGAAGGTGAGCAGTTAGTGAGGCAAGTAAATATTATTTTTGAACAGTTGGATCAGAAAGTTCGTAATGGGTTAACTGAACTAGAACAAGAGCAACTAGAGGTCAACCTAGCTAAGGCTAAACAGAATTTTGACTAGTATTAGTAACTATTTTTTTTAAATTACATTAAAGGGGCTTGTTCAAAGATTCCCTTGAGATTCAGGGTGAAAAAGGGCAAAGTACATTGGGTACGTATCGTATCTAGTCTTTAAAAGATGGAGGTTTTTTTATGATAACAGAGAAGAAATTCGCTGACGGTGAAAATATTTGGATCAATATTAATTCAGATCAGGTAGCAACAGATTCTGATTTATATAAACAATATGAGATTGACACTGAAATTATTTCGTATGCCCTAGATAAAAATGAACGGGCTCGTATTGAATATGATAGCGAATTAGAAACCTTTATTTTAATTTATAATGTTCCCAGGAAAGGGAAGAGTAACAATCATTACGAAGCGATCCCAATGACCTTTTTGATCAAAGATAAACGGATGTTGACCATAACCAACAGTGAAAATATGTATATTATTCAGTATATGGAGATGTATCTAGAAAAAAATACAGACGTATCGATTTTTAATTTCCTTTTTTCTAGCTTATTTATTATTACAGATAAATTTTTCCCTGTAATCGAAGCAATGGATCGAGAGCGAAATCATATCAATACTATGCTGAAAGAGAAAACGACTAAAACAAATTTACTGGCTTTATCAGATGTTGAAACAGGAGTTGCGTACTTTATGTCCGCGACAAAGCAAAATGCCGTTTTATTGGATCAAATAAAAACGAATGTGATTTTTCAAAACCTAAATGATATTGAAAAGGAACAATTGGAAGATACACAGATTGAAGCGAGACAGTTAGTTGAAATGGCTCAGTTAACTTCCCAAGTTCTGCAGCAATTATCAGGTACTTATAATAATATTTTGAATAACAATCTAAATGATACGATGAAAATTTTGACGATTCTCTCTATTTTATTAACGATACCAACAATCGTCACTGGTTTTTTCGGGATGAATATGCCATTGCCTTTAGAACATAATATTTTAGGCTGGGTGATTGCGATCGGGATTAGTTTGATTGGTTGGTTTGGCTTGTCCTTTATTTTACGACTTATTTTAAAATAACATGACATAACTGTATATTCCTACTTAGGAGCTGAAATAAAAGTGATTTTTACTTTTGTTTCAGCTCCTTTAACATATAGTTCTAAATAAAAAAATAACCTTCTAAATACTCACTTCCACATTAATGTGGAAGCAGAAGATAATTTACTATCGGACAAATTATTCGTATACTTCAATTATGGAAAGCGCTTTCCGGAGGTGTGGCAAATGAACAAACTGACAAAAAGAGAAAATGAGTTGATTCGCTTACTCTTGTTTCAACAGGAGTATCAAGCAACAAGTTTTTTCAGTAAGGAATTATCAGTATCGAATAAGACGATTTATAATGACTTACAAAATATTGAAGAGTATCTTGCAGAAAATGACTTGACGGTCAATCGAGTTCCAAGAAAAGGGCTATATTTATTAGGGTCTAGAGCGGCAAAAGAACGGCTCAAAGGATATCTGTTACAAGAAAGTATCATTATTTTGGAAGATGAAGTATTTTCACCAGCGTATCGACAATTGATTATGCTATCTGAGATCCTACTTTTTGATGAAAGAATAACCTATGATGTGTATGCAAAACGATTTTTAGTTAGTAAACAATCAATCAAAAAAGACATGGACGAGGTTTTAGACTATTTAAATAAAAGTGGACTAAATAAATTAGAAAATCGTAGCGTACCTAGGTTTGAAGAGGAAACGCGCATTCAAAAAGTCTATAAAAAGTATTTGGTTCGTTATAGCAAGAAATACCACCCGCAAGCAGAGAGAAGGCAAAATGATCGTTTTCCATTTTTCTCAGAAATTTTTGAGCCAACAATTATTCAAAATGTATTCGGTTTCATTGAAAAAATAATGCTGCATACAGGGAAAACTCTGAATGATTACTTTGTTTATTCGTTAAAGTTATCCTTAGTGATCTTTTTGACTCGACTTAAAGCGGGACATCATGTAGAAGAGCAAAATGAATTTGTTTTTAAAGACTTGCAGAAAATGCAGCTTTATATGGTTGCGCTAAATTTTTCTGAAGAAATGAATCAAGAAATGAACTGCATTTTTTATAAACCAGATATTCAATATTTATGTTCATTATTATTAGCACACGGTGTTGTTCCTGGGATGATCGACCTGCCTGTCGATGAAAAGATTCACCAAATGACCAGTGCACTGATCAAAGAGATGGCCCATTTACTTGATGTAAAAGTGGATAAAGATGAACAGTTATTTCATTCGTTGCTTGCTCACATTATGCCAATGATTCATAGATTGAAAAATGATATCTATGTGCGAAACCCACTTAAAGAAAATATCAAAAAGCAGTATACAACGATGTTTACACTCACACAATACGCATCAGCTGTCTTTGAAAAATATGACAATTTATTCTTAAACGAAGATGAAGTTTCTTTTTTAACGATTCATTTTCAAATTGCCTTTGAGAAAATTCAGTTAACTAAACATGTATTGATTGTTTGTGGTAATGGTTTAGCGACATCAGAATTGATTTTTAATCGGATCAAACAGAACTTACCTGCAAGCGTTATTGTAGAAATTGCTTCAGAAAAGCAATTAATGGGTAATCCGATTGATGATGTTGATTTGATCATAGCAGCGGTTCCACTCGAGTTGTCAGGAATCCCGATTCTTCATGTTTCAGCTTTACCTACAGCTGAAGAGGTTTCAATGATCGCAAGCTATTTATCCACAATTAACGAGAATGAAAAAACATTTACGTATTCAAAAGAAATAAAAACGGTTTCTTTAGGACGATTTATTGACCGGAATTTAATCTTCTTACATCAGGAGTTTGAGAAAAAAGATGAAATTTTAACCTTTTTAATTGAGCAATACCAAGATTTAGGATTAGTGAATGATGGGTTTGAAGAAGCTATTTTACAAAGAGAAGCGCTTGGTAATACTAGTATTGTCAGTGGTGTAGCAATTCCTCATGGAGCACCAGAGACGGTTAAAGAAACACGACTAGCTTTTATGACGACTAAAAAAGCTGTTGATTGGGGCGTAAATCAGGTTCGGTTGATTGTCATGATTGCTATTGCTGAAAAAGATATGACGATCGCTAAAGACTTAGTTTCTGTTTTATATGACATGATCGATTCTAAAGAGAGAGTTGAAAAAATTATCGACAGTAAAGAGACCGAAGAATTAATGAGTTGTTTGAGCAGGAGGGAATGTTGAAGATGTATTTTGATAGTGAAATTGCTGAATTTCAGGTGGAAGTAAAAGATAGAAATGACGCTCTGCGACGTTTGACAGAGCAATTAGGAGCTAAACAGTTTATTACAAATGATTTTCTTGAACATATTATTGAAAGAGAAGAAAAATTTCCGACGGGTCTGCCTGTTCACACAATCGGTGTTGCCATACCCCACACAGATAGTGAGTATGTAAAAAAATCCCAAATTGCCTTTATGTCTTTAAAAGAACCAGTTACTTTTTTTGAAATGGGCACCAATGACAAGCCAGTCAACGTTCATATGATTTTTATGTTGGCTTTAAAAGAACCTCATGAACAATTAGAAATGTTGCAAAAGTTAATTAGTATGATCCAAGAACAAGCAATCATGGAGCGCTTATATCAGTGTCAAACGAAAGCAGAATTTATTCAGATAATTCATCATGTTGGCTTAGCCTAAGAAATGGGGGAAATGATATGTTAGATGCATTACAGTGGTTTGTTGATTTAGGAGCAATTGTTGTTTTACCGATTTTGATTTTTGTTTTTGGAATGATTCTTGGTACAAAACCGAGTAAAGCATTCACGTCTGCTTTAACGGTTGGGGTTGGTTTTGTTGGATTGAATCTGGTGATTGATTTATTGAGTACAAGCTTAGGTCCGGCAGCTCAAGCCATGGTGGAACGTTTTGGCTTAAATTTAACTACGATCGATGTTGGTTGGCCAGCCGCTGCCGCAATTTCATACGGAACAGTTTTAGGAAGTTTAGCGATTCCTATTGGGGTTTTATTAAACGTAGTGCTGATTATTTTAGGGTTGACGAAAACATTGAATGTGGACATATGGAATTTTTGGCATGGGGCATTTATTGCTTCGTTAATCTACGCATTAACAGGAAATTTTGCAATGGGCATTGCCGCAACGGTTGTTTATATGATGATGATTTTGTTATTTGGGGATATTTTAGGACCAATCGTTAAGAAGTTCTATGGTTTTCCTAACATAACGTTTCCTCATGGTACGGCCGCTCCTGGTTTTATCTTCGCAATACCGATGAATTGGTTATTTGATCGTATTCCTGGGATTAAAAATTGGAAAGCTGATCCTGAAACAATTCAAAAGCGTTTTGGTATTTTTGGAGACTCAACTGTAATGGGCTTTTTGATTGGTTTGGTGATTGGGCTTTTTGCAGGATATGATGTTGCTGGAGTAGGACAACTAGCTGTAAAAACAGGTGCAGTAATGGTCTTGATGCCGAAAATGGTCGCATTGTTGATGGAAGGCTTAACGCCAATTTCAGAAGCCGCCAATGAGTTTGTAAAAAAACGCTTTCCAGGAAGAGAATTGTACATTGGGATGGATGCGGCTTTATCAGTAGGACATCCAGCTGTTTTATCTTCTTCTTTGCTATTAGTTCCAATTACGATTTTACTTGCAGTAATTTTACCAGGAAACACAACCTTGCCATTTGGTGATTTAGCAACGATCCCTTTCTTAGTTTGTTTGATGGCAGCTGTTTTTGCCGGAAATATTGTCCGGACGGTTATTGCAGGTTCAATTTATATCGTCAGCATTTTGTATATCACTTCGTGGGTCGCACCACTGGTAACGATGTCTGCTAAAGCCGCTAACTTTGATTTACAGGGGAATTCTAGTATTACAGCACTTGCTGAAGGCGGTTTATGGACGACCTGGCTGTACATTGGCTTAACAAAAATATTAAGTTGGGGTGGTTTAGCTATCATTGGCGGAGTCGTTTTAGTAGGAATGATCTATGTCAATAAAATTTTACCAAAAAGACAAGTAGCACAAAATAAATAAACTGAAAGGAAGTAATCAGAATGAAAAAAATGTTGATCATGTGTGGCACAGGAGTTGCAACATCGACAATCGTAACAAATAAAGTCAAAGAATGGTTAAAAACCAAAGGATATGAAAACGAGGTTAAACTCTATCAGTCAAAAGTAGCGGATGAAATGAACCGTATCGATGATTATGACATTATCGTCAGTACAACAGTAGTACCAGATAAAATCAAAGACAAAATCATCATGGGGTTACCCTTGCTGACTGGAATGGGCACAGAAGAAATGTATCAAGAAATCGAAGCTAAAATCAAGGAATAGGAGGAATTGCTTTGTTAGTTACATCAAAAGAACTATTTACTAAAGCACAACAAGAGGGATTTGCTATCCCAGCGGCAAATTTTTTCGACTTAGATTCTGCTCGATCTTATGTATCAGTGGCTGAGCGGATGAATAAGCCGTTGATCTTAGCGTTTGCACAAGCGCACATGGAGATGATGTCACTTGAAGAAGCAGCGTTGATTGGCCATTATTTAGCTGAAAAAGCAACAGTGCCAGTAGTATTGCATTTGGATCATGGGCAAGATGAAAAAGTAATCAAACAAGCAATCGACCTAGGATTCACCTCTGTCATGATTGATGCGTCTCTTGATCCTTTTGCTGAAAACGTCCGACGCTCTAAAGCAATTGCAGAGTATGCTCATGCAAGAGGCGTAGTGGTTGAAGCTGAAATTGGTTTTGTAGGTTCTGGTGTCAATTATGAGAACCATGATCATAGCGATTCAATTTATACAGAAGTTGCTGATGCTGTAAGCTTTGTTGGACAGACGCAAGTTGATTCTTTAGCCGTTTCGATCGGTACCGCACATGGTTTTTATAAAGGGGTACCGAAAATCAGTTTTGAACGATTAGCAGAACTTCAAAAAGCAGTGACAACACCACTTGTTTTACACGGCGGTTCTTCTTCAGGAGACGATAATTTACATCGGTGTGCTACTGAGGGAATCAGTAAAATCAATATCTTTACTGATTTTATCACTGCTGCAATGAAGGCAATCGAACAAGAAAAGCCGGAAGACTATTTTCAATTGAAAATCATGGCAAATCGAGCTGTAGAAGAAACATTAGCGCATTACTATACCATTTTTTCGACTAAATAAAAGAGGTGATTATTTTGATTAAAAGAGCTATACGCGCACCATTTTTCTGTGTAAATCCTAAAGCTTATTTATATGGAGATGCCGCCTTAAAATTAGCAGAAAAAGCGGATGAACTTGCTGAGAAGTATGATCTAGATATTTTTTTCACTGTTCAGCATGTTGATGCTTATCGGATCGCTAAGGCAACAAAACACTTGATTATCACTGTTCAACACATGGACGGATTAACAGTAGGGCCGGGTATGGGCTATATTTTACCAGAAGGTCTCGTTGCGGCGGGCGTTCAGGCAACGTTTTTAAATCATGCAGAACATCCAGTTGGTGTCAATCAATTAGTAGCGATCATGAAACGTGCTGAGGAACAAGGGATACTCGTCATTGCTTGTGCAGATTCAATTGCAGAAGCACAAGCAATCGCCATGCTCAAACCAGATGTGATGGTCTGTGAACCAACAGAATTGATCGGTACAGGTACAGTCAGTGACCTTTCTTACATGAAACAAACCAATCAAGCAGTGAAATCTGTCTCTCCAAGTACCTTTGTTCTTCAAGCTGCTGGAATCAGTACTGTTTCTGATGTACGGCAAGCGATTGAATCCGGAGCAGATGGAACAGGTGGGACTAGCGGTATTGTTTGTGCGGCAGAGCCACTAGAAACACTACAAAAGATGATTGAAGAAGTTGTCGCTGTCAGAGCAGAGTCAAAGGAGTTATAATTGATGAAAACATATAAGAAGGATCTTGTTTTAACATCTAACGGACAACGTGTAAGCTATCACAATATCACCGAATCCGTAAGACAAGCAGTGAAAGAAAGTAATATTAGGAATGGGTTATGCGTTGTTCAGTCACCACATACGACTTGTTCTGTGATTTTTGAAGAATTTGTCCATGATTTAGATTTTAATGGAGATGAATTTTTACAAGTCGATCTGAATCGAATTTTGGATCACATCGTTCCTAGAGAATTATCTGAAGAAACGAATTATCGCTATCCTGGACCTAAGCATCTTGAATTTTTGATGGGATTGGATGATCCAAATTATCCCTGTGATCCAGGGACTATACTAAATGGCGATGCTCATATTCGTGCTTCACTATTTGGAGCGAGTGAAACATTTATCATTAGTGAAACAACACTTCAAATAGGATCAGTTGGCTATATCTATTTTATTGATTTTGATCAGAATCGTAAGCGTAATAGGAAGTGTCAGTTGATGATTATCGGGGAATAAAATATAAAAGAAAAAAGGCTCACTAACGATTTTAGTCAAATACTAAATCATTAGTGCCTTTTTTTTGTAGAATGGACATTCTTTAAGGCAACAAGAAAGAAGGGTAAATAGAGAAAAAACAAATTGGCTCGCTGCCAAAGTCCGCGATAAGGAATATGAAACTGATTTATAATAGGGATTTTAGGCGCAGCATATAGAAACATAAAACAAGCTGAGAGTATCAAAATAAAAATGAGTTTCCGAACGAATAAATGGCTGCTTTCTAAAGCATAAAGTCTAATTAAAAAAAATGTAGCCATCAGTAGTGCAATAAATCCAGCACCAGATAAATAATCATGAATTAACGCTTCAATGTCTATTTGAGCGGCGTTTGTTGTGCGATCAAATAGCACTGTTACAAGGCAATCTCCGATGGAAAAGATAGCAAGGCTAATACTCAACCATATTGTTAGTGTTTGGGAAGTACTTTTGAACCGTTCATAGAAGCTTGGAATTACTAAGAGAAATAGACAACCATCAATTAGCTGCCAAACTTTAAAAGCTAATTTTACTGGGCTACCATCTTCTCCAAAATCACTGATTAATAGGGTAACTTGGTTATAGTTAGGATAGAAATGGGCAAAAATAAATGGAAAAGTAACTTCACTGATGATTACTAAGATCATAATACTAAAACCATATCTTTTTAAAAATTGCATGAGTAAACCTTCTTTATATAGAATCGTCTATGTTCCTTTAATTGTACTACAGACTGATCATTTTAAGAAAAAAAAAGAGTTAATATCAATTAAAGAACCTGACTTCATATCTGGAGAAATAAGAATCATTCAACCTCTTGCAGTTCAGCAACTTTTCGTGGATAATAAGGAACTGAGTTTAAAAAGTAAAAAACGGAAGTTTAGTTAAAATTATTTTGGGTAATAATCTAAACTAGAAGAATGGGGAAACAATGACTAAAATAAATTTCAACAACTATCCATTGAGTGAAGTAATCGTAAACGCACTCTCATATCTAGGCTATGAATGGCCTACGCCTGTCCAGCAAGCTGTAATTCCAGCGGTTTTGGATGGTAAAGATGTCTTAGTTCAGTCTCAAACTGGTAGTGGGAAAACAGCTAGTTTTGGCATTCCGCTTTGTGAAAAAGTCGATTGGGCAGAAAATAAGCCTCAAGTCTTGGTCTTAGAACCAACTAGAGAGTTAGCTCAGCAAGTACAAGAAGACTTGATCAATATTGGGCGTTACAAGCGTATCAAAGCAACAGCAGTATATGGAAAAGCTTCTTACGTGAAGCAAAAATCAGAATTAAAACAGAAAAGTCATATTGTTGTAGGGACACCTGGACGAGTGCTTGATCACATCTTAAAGGGAAGTCTTCCCCTTGAGAAAATCAATTGTTTAGTGATCGATGAAGCAGATGAGATGCTGAATATGGGGTTTATCGACCAAGTAAAAGAAATCATCAATGCACTACCAGCTGCTAAAAATACCTTATTATTTTCTGCAACGATGCCGAAAACAATTGAACGAATGAGCAGCTCCTACTTACAGGAACCTGTTGTAGTAAAAATTGCTGCTACAGAGAAAACAACCCCTAAAATTCAGCATGCTTTTTTAGATGTAACGGAAGACCAAAAATTAGCAGCTCTAGAAGCTGTCACCATAGTTGAAAATCCAGATACCTGTATCATCTTTGCTAACACGCAAGAAAAAGTTAACGATACCTATGACTTTTTAGTTAGAGCAGGCTATCCAGTCGGAAAATTACATGGCGGGATGATGCAAGAAGACCGTTTTGACGTGATGGATGCTTTTAGAAAAGCTAAATTTCGTTACCTTGTAGCAACAGACGTGGCAGCCCGTGGGATCGACATTGAAAATATTACGCACGTCATTAATCTAGATATTCCATTTGAAAAAGAAAGTTATATCCACCGTGTCGGACGCACAGGTCGTGCAGGAAAAGAAGGTTTTGCGTTGACATTTGTAACACCAAAGGAAGAACCGTTAAAAAGAGAGATTGAATCGTTTGGGGAATTAGCTATGACTCGAATCACCTTACCAAATGCCAAGCAAGTTGCAAGAAGTAAGACAGCCTTCGATACGAAAATAACGACAAAACAAAAACCAAAACACCAAAAAGCCAAACGAGTGAATGAAGAAATCACAAAAGTCTATTTCAATGGTGGCAAGAAAAAGAAACTAAGAGCGCTTGATTTTGTAGGGACTATTTCAAAAATTGAAGGAATCACATCAGAAGATATTGGCATCATTACAATCCAAGAAAATGTGACCTATGTGGATATTTTGAATGGGAAAGGTCAACTTGTGATCCAAGCGATGAAAGAACGAACAATTAAAGGAAAACAATTAAAAGTACACGTGGCAAGAAAAAAATAAATCATTTTTGTACTGTCATTTTAAAGAAAAAATATGGACCCAGAGAGTATCTTGGGAGCCATATTTTTTTGTTAGAATAAGACTCTAATTTTTGATTAAGAAATACATTGAAAGTAAAAAAATAATATACAAAAGAGGTAGAATGAAAAGACATTATTATTAGAATTTCAATCTATAAATGTTCCTTTTTATGGAGAAAATAATATAAAAAATTCATTGGAGATAAGTTGGAATGAAAAAATTTAAAGATATGATCAAACACTACAATCTAACAACAACTAAAAACCGAAAACGAGTGGGAATCATCGTTTTATTTTTGACGATTCTGCTTTTCTTACTATTTACGATCCGATTTTCGTATATCTTGATTACAGGGAAAGTCGCTGGAACCGATCTTTCTGAAAAAACGAAGGATTTATATGAAGTTCATGAAACCCTTGAAGCAAAACGGGGATCTATTTTTGATAAAGATGGCAATGTGTTGGTTGAGGATTCAAGCGCGTTTTCACTTTATGCTATTTTGGATAAAAATTACACCGATTTAGAAGGAAAAAAATTATATGTTCAAGAAAAAGATTGGACAGCGATTGCGGACATTTTTGAAAAATATGTGAAAATAGATAAAAATATGACGTTAAAGCAATTAAAACCCAGCGTAAATGATGAGGGAGAACCTGTAATGACAGTTGAATTTGGAACAAACGGGAAAAATTTAGATTTTGAAACTAAAAGAACGATCCAAGAAGCATTAGACAAACAAAAAATATCAGGTATCTATTTTAGAGAAGAAAAAAAACGAGCGTACCAAGTAGGGAATTTTGCTTCTTATTTTATTGGTTATGCACAAGAAGATGACAAAGGCAACGAACAAGGTGTAATGGGGATTGAAGAGGCCTACAATGATCAGTTATCAGGTAAGAATGGTTCTAGAAGTTATGAGAAAAATTCTGCTTTAGGAGATGTAAAACCTGGTAGTGTTAAGGAGAAAAAACGAGTTAACGGAAGTGATATCTATACTACGCTAGATAGTAATTTACAATTTTATCTGGAAGAGTTGCTAGATGATGCTGCACAAAAATATCGACCAGAACATATTACGGCCACCTTGATGGAGGCTAAAACCGGAAACATCTTGGCAACCTCTCAACGGCCAACTTTTGCCTTAGATACCAAAAAAGGCTTAGATGATCCTAACACAGCTCGATGGAGCAATATTTTAGTTGAAGATATCTATGAACCAGGGTCAACCATGAAAAGTATGATGGTCGCCAGTGCTATTGAAGAAAATAAATTCAATGAAACCGAGCAGTTTACTTCAGGCAGTATCAAAGTGGATGATACTACGATCAACGATTGGAATAATGGCGTTGGTGAAGGGAATATGACCTTTAGACAAGGTTTGGCTTGGTCGAGTAACGTCGGGATGGTGACGCTTCAAGAACGAATGCCTGACTTATGGCAAGAGTATCTTAAGAAGTTTGGGTTTGGTAAAAGCACGAATTTTGGTTTAGCTGGTGAAGCGGCTGGTGAGATCCAAAATAAGACAACAGTGGATCGTGCTATGACATCCTATGGGCAAGGAATCTCTGTTACTCATTTACAAATGCTACAAGCCTATACTGCGATTGCTAATGGTGGAAAAATGCTGAAACCGAACATTATCAGTAAAGTTGTTTCAGAAAATGGGGAAGAGACAGCTGTTGAGCCAGAAGTGGTAGGAACACCGATTTCTAGTGAAACAGCTGGCAAGGTATTGGACTATATGAAAGATGTCACAGTAGATCCTAAATATGGCTTGGGAAAAGAATATGCCATTGAAGGATTAAATGTCTCAGCCAAAACAGGGACGGCAGAATTCTTTGAAAATGGCACGTATCAAACGCAAGAATACTTACACTCTGTTGTGACGATTACACCAACTGAGAATCCTAAATATATTTTTTATATGACACTTAAACGACCTGTTTTAGACGGTGTTTCAGCAAATACGATTATTTCTGGTGTATCAAATAAATTAGTAGAGCGGGCAATGGTTGCTCGTGATTAAAAAGAACAGGCCTCTAATGAGGTCTGTTCTTTTTTAATGTTTCCACTAATTCTTCATTAGGCGTAACATAAATCGTTTTTTGATTTTCGTAAATTACGTAACCAGGCTTTGCACCATTGGGTTTATGAACGTGTTTGACTTGGACATAATCTACAGGTACTTGGGCTGATAAACGGTATTTTGAAAAATAAGCGGCGAGATTCGCAGCTTCCATCAAGGTTTCTTCTGACGGGTTGGTCTCTTTAATGATTACATGAGAGCCTGGGATGTCTTTTGCATGTAGCCAGATATCTGTTTTTTTAGCTGTTCTTAGTGTAAGCTGGTCATTTTGCAGATTATTACGACCGACAAGAATCAGGTTGCCAGCACTTGAATAAAATTCTTCTGGTTTACTTTTCTTTGGTTGTTTTTGTTTTTTTGACCCGCGTTTTTTTACATAACCTTGTTCAAGCAGTTCTTCTCGAATCATCTCGATATCCATTGGACCTGCAATCTCAAGTTGTGACAAGACTGATTCTAAGTAGCTGATTTCTTGTGTCGCTTGCTCGATTTGTCCATGAACGACTTTCACCGCATTTTTTAGCTTTTGATACTTTTGAAAATATTTTTGGGCATTTTGATTGGGTGTAAGTGCTGGATTTAACTTGATTTTTAATAAATGATCTTCTTCATAATAATTTGGTAATTCAACGAATTCAGCCCCTTTTGGCACTTGAGCCATAAAGGTGGTCAATAGTTCTCCATCTCGACGGTAATTTTCAGCATGTTCTGTATCAGCTAATGTTTGTTGAAGTTTTACTACTTTGCTTTGATTCCGCTTTAGTTCATTTTCGATTTTATGGATCAATTCGCCACCTTGTTGTTTAACACGGTCTTTTTCAGCTTTGCCGCCATAAAAGGCATCTAATAATTTGCTTAGTGTTTCAAATGTTTCTTGTTTTCCATTTAATGATAAGTAAGGTAATGGTGTAAAGTACTCTTTTTTTTCTGTTACGGTTAATGTTGGCGCAAGTTCTGATTTTAGGGAGGTCCAAAAGGATTGCCAGACCAGCATTTTTTCATTTGAGCGTTCATTTAGACGGAAAGCTAACTCATCAGCTGTATCTTTTCCTAAACCTTGAAATTTATTTTGTAAGTATTTTCCGTTCAGTTCGCTTGTTGTTGACAGAAGCTCAAAGACTTTTTCTTTAGACGCTGAGAATGGATTTTGCTGATTTTGCTTGGGTGGATCGATGTATTCAACACCAGGAAGCAAAGAGCGATAACTATTTTGAGAGCTCCCTATATGTTTGATCGCATCTAAAATCTTACCATTCTCTTTATTGATTAAAACAATCGTACTATGCCGACCCATCAATTCAACGATTAAAACGATATTCTGTAAATCACCTAATTCATCTCTTTTAGTAAAAGTAAAATGGATCACCCGATCGTTATCGATTTGATGAATCTCTTCTAATATTGCGCCTTCTAAAAACTTACGGAGCATCATGACAAAGTTCGGTGGTGTCTCAGGATTGGCATAAGCGATTTCGGTCAACTGCACTCGTGCATAGCTTGGGTGCGCTGATAAAAGTAATTTATGATTTTTCCCTTTTGTGCGAATAACGAGAACAATTTCATTTTCATAAGGCTGGTGAATTTTTGAAATTCGACCTGTAACTAATGCCTCAGATAATTCCGAGACGATTCCATGAGTAAATACGCCATCAAATGACATAAACATCCCTCAATTCTATATACATAATAGTACTATTATAACGGAGTTCTTTTTAATTATAAAGGAAGTGGAAAATAAAAGTTCGAGAATGAGAGATTGTTTTATCTGATTTGTAAATGACTGCGCTTTCTTGTTTTTTCTAGTATAATAAAAGAGGGAAACATTATAGGGGGGATATTATGGTAAAAAGATTGATCAGTGCAAGTTACAGTGAAGTCTCAAAAATGACTGCAGAGGAATTGAAACAGTCAATCAAAGCGAGTGAAGGGCGTACAATTCTTTCTGAAAACGTCGTCGTTGCATCACCACAAGCAGGGGATATTAGTAATGCAGAGGTTGCAGCGGCATTTGGAGCGGATTTGATTTTATTGAATGCCTTTGATTGCTTTAATCCAATCGTGCAAGGAATTCCAGGTATGTCCTTAGAAGAAGTTATGGGGTACTGGCAAAATCCAGAAACCAACAAAATCAATCCAATTCCGATTTTAAAAGAATTAGTCGGACGACCGATTGGAGTAAATTTAGAACCTGTTGATGAGACATCTACTATGTTTAGTGAAAAACTAACGATCAGTAGTGGTCGCACAAGTTCAAAGGAAACGATTCAAAAAGCTGAAAAAATGGGTATCGATTTTATTTGTTTAACTGGTAACCCGGGAACTGGTGTAACGAATGCTGAGATTGCTAAAGCAGTTAAGGTGGCAAAAGAGAATTTTTCAGGTCTGGTGATCGCAGGCAAAATGCATAGTGCCGGATCGGATGAACCTGTTGTTTCGACAGAAGCAGTTGAAGCTTATGCAAAAGCGGGAGCAGATATTCTATTATTACCAGCGGTTGGAACGATTCAAGGATTTGCAGAAGAAGATATGAAAGCAGCGGTTGCGATTGCTAAAAAATATGATTTACTAACAATGTCAGCAATTGGAACGAGTCAAGAGAGTGCTGATAAAGAGACGATTCGCCAAATTGCCTTAACCAATAAAATCTGTGGAGTAGATATACAACATATTGGAGATGCAGGCTATGGTGGTCTTGCACCAGTAGAAAATATTTATGAAATGTCCGTAACAATTCGTGGTATGCGTCATACGATCAACCGGATGGCTCGCTCAGTCAATAGATAACACGAAAAGAGGGTGTGAAACAAAAGCAAACAAACTTTTGTTTGCTTTTGTTTCACACCCTAAATACAAATAAACGGCGGGAGCAAACGGTCCTCCATGCTTCGAGGATCGGAGTGAAACGAGAACCATAGACGCAGAAGCAGCCACTACGCTTCGATCACATTGTTGTAAATTGCTGTGAATCACGAAGAACAATAGAATTCGATGATAAACAGTACCTACTTGGCACGAAGAACGAGGTGATTCGATGATGCACAATACAAGGTGTCTGAAAGACACCTTGCTCGCTTTATTTCTCGAGGCTGAATTCTTCTGTCCTAGCCTTTTTATTATGCATCTTGCCAAACTTGTTTTGCGGTCTCAACGACTAATCTTACTTTCGCCCATTGTTCATCTTCTGTTAGATGATTGCCTTCTTCTGTAGAAGCAAAACCACATTGAGGTGAAAGACAGAGATTTTCTAATGGGATATAAGCTGACGCTTCATTGATTCGTTTACTTAAACTTTCTTTTGATTCTAGTTCAGGAAATTTAGAAGTAACGAGTCCTAACACTACTTTTTTTGCGGGATCATTTTTATAGATTTGTGACAAAGGCTCAAATCCGCCTGAACGATTATCGTCATATTCTAAGAAATAACCATCAATCGTTAACTGCGCTAAATACGGCGCAACATGATCATAGGGACCAGCAATTGCCCAGTCTGATTTATAATTACCGCGACAAACATGCATCGTAATTGTGAGATCTTTTGGTAAGTCTTGGAGTAACTGATTGACGACTGCAACACCTGCAACACATTGTTGCTGCCAGTGCTTGATTTCATCGTCAGTCTTAGCATTTTCAATGAAGCCGGTATACATACCCCAAGAAGTATCATCTAACTGTAGGTAACGACAGCCTAAATCATAGAACTTTAAAATCGTTTGGTGATAGGCTTTGGCTAAATCATCAATAAAGATATTTTCATCTGTATAACTTGCATAGGTGAATGTATCACTTTTACGATTAAAAAGTAATGTCGGTGAAGGAATTGTAGCTTTAGCAAGAATTCCTTCCGGTGTATGTTCATTTAGAAAGGTAAAAGCTTCAAAAAAAGGATGTTCTGGGTTAAATGTTACTTTATCTGTAATTTGGTAAGAGGCAGCTCTTGTTTCAACTTGGTTAAATTGATAACCATGTTCAGGTGTTGTTTGTTCAACACCATTTAACCCCCATAGAAAATCTAAATGCCACCAACTGCGACGGAATTCTCCATCTGTAACAGCTTTTAAACCATTTTCAACTTGTTGATCGATCAACTCAATAATGGCTTGATCTTCGATAGCTTTTAATTCTTGTGCAGAAATTGTCTGATTTGAAAAATTTTCTCGGGCTTTTTTTAAGGTATCAGGGCGCAAAAAACTGCCAACCTGATCGAAACGAAATGGAATTTTCTTAATAGTTGTCATTGTGTTGCCTCCTTTTATTTTATGCATCTTGCCAAATGGTTTCAGCAATGTTTTTTACAAGTTCGATTTTTTTCCATTGATCTTCTTCAGTTAAATGGTTTCCTTCGTGCGTAGAAGCAAAGCCGCATTGTGGCGATAGGCAAATTTGATCTAGCGGCACATATTGACTAGCTTCTTTGATTCGTTCACTGATTGTAGTAGGGTCTTCCAACTCGCCATTTTTTGTTGTGATCAAGCCTAAAACGATTTGTTGTTCTTTTAGTTCTTTGAGCGGCTCAAAATCACCAGAACGTTCGTCATCGTATTCTAAGAAAAAGCCGTCAAATGCCTTAATAGAAAAAAGGTTTTTGGCAATTTTTTCGTAAGAACCGTTATAAAGCCAATGAGATTGGAAATTTCCTTTACAAAAATGGAAAGTGACGGCAAGGTCCGCTGGTTTATTCGCTAAACATTTCTCAGTTACTTCTTGAAAATCATTTAGTAGCTGATCTGCATCCATGCCATTCTTTTTAATTAGATCTCGGAACCGTTCGTCAAACAATCCGCCCCAACTGGTGTCATCCAATTGCAAGTAGCGACAGCCAGCATCGTAAAAGGCTTGGATTGCATCTTGATAGGTCTTGATCAAATCTTGTTTGAACGTTTCTAAAGAAATATAAATAGGGTTTTCGTTATATTGTTTTGATAAAATCAGAGAATCTAGGAAAATCATGTTAGGACCAGGAATTGTTTGTTTAGCTAATGCTGGTGCTGCATGTTTTTGTGTGAAGCGGAAATGGTCAAGAAAAGGATGAGTGGTTGAAAAAGACAATGGTCCACTAACATATGTTCCTTGAGCATCTGTTGTTATGCCAAAAGCCGTGGTTTGAAAATCGTAAACAGTAATACCATTCAAGCCTGCAATAAAATCTAAATGCCACCAACGTCGCCGAAATTCACCATCGGTTACAGCATGAAGTCCGATTGCTTTTTGTTTTTCAATCAACTCGATAATGGTTTGGTCTTCTACTTCAATTAATGCATCTTTGGAAATCGAATCATCAGCAAATGCAGCTCGCGCATTCTTTAAGGCTTCGGGTCGCAGAAAGCTTCCAACAATATCGTAGCGATAAGGGATTTTTTGGTTGTTATTAGACATAATTTTTCCTCCATTTTTTAGTTAGATTTAATAAAAAAGTACAAAAAAAGCCCAATACTTTTTTGCAAAAGTAAAGGACGACTGAGCGTGTTACCACCTTTAATTCAAAAATCTCTTACAAGATTTTCCTCTGTAGGTACAGATCATGCATCTATACCTTGACGCTGTAATGGGCGCTCCCAATATTGGCTGTGCAGTGTTGACCAATATTCACTAAAAGACCATCTTCCCATTTTTTCAAATTATCTCTTTTCAGCTACCGAGACTCTCTCATCAATTCTCTAAAAACAGTACTCTTCTTTTCATCGTTTTTTAATTTATTCATCATTAATGAAAGTATAGGTTAGAGAATATCGTTTGTCAATAACCGATTCTCGTTTTTTATAATTCGTGTTTTTTTATGTTTATATAAATGTATAATGAAAATAAAGCTCTGTTTTATTAAATAGTTTAGAGTCTTTATTTGTTATACTAGGCAAAGGAATAAACTACTAGTATAATAAAAGTATAAGTTGTAGAGGAGAGAACACATGAAGAAAAATTTTATTGATGTTAAAGATGATTTTATTGCTCTCATAAATAGACAAAAAAAACTAGCTGCCATCATTTTGGCTGTGATCATTTTAGCCATTATAAGTTTAGTTGTAGCAATTCCAAGGATGCAGGCTCATATTCGTGCATCAGAAATTAAATCCCTTGTTAGTGAAGATAAGCTAGTGAAAAAAGCCAGCTATTTAGACAGTCAAACGGCTGATAAGGAAATCAGTGATAAAACAGCGATGACGGTTTTGTTTTCAACACCAAGCGGAGAGACCTTTACTCAAATCATTGATGTCTTAAAGGACAGTAAACAAATGAAAGATTTCAATCATAGTATCTATATTTATCCAATCGTTTATGATGCAGAGAAAATCGAAAAAAAATATAATATTAAAAAAGATGACGTAACAATTATTTTCTTTGAAAATGGTAAAGAAAAAAATAGGATTCCAATTGATAAAAGTCTAGATATCAAAACAATGCTTATCCCGTCTTTAAATCAGTTGCCATTACCTAGTGTGGGAAAAAGTGCTCAACCACCAGCAACAGCAACAAAGACGTCAAGTTCTGAAGCGCCAGCAACAACTCAAACAACTACAGACGAGCAAGGTGTTGGTCAATCTTCAGAAGCCGATTCAGTAGCGCAATAAATCAAATAGTAGAAAGAAGGACTTGATATGAAAGAATTAATTCTATTCATTTTAGTGGGACTTTTTATAGTAAAACCTAGATTACAGCGTGTCCCTGTAAGACGTGATCAACGTGACAACTTTTAAGTGGCGGACTTTGGCGACTGATTTATTACGAAAGAGGACTCAGCCTAAATCTGAGTCCTCTTTCAAACATAATCAATCAAAAAAAGTGCGAGTAAACAAAGAGATTCGCTTGATCCCTTTTGATCAGTTTCGTCAGGAGTCTTTAAAATGGTATCAAGATCCTGAAAGTATGCACAATATAGTTGGGTCAAAGATTGCCTATACAAAAAAACAAATTCAGCAAATGTATGAATGGCAAAATGAACATGGCTTACTCTATTATATAGAATACAACAATGGGGAGCACCCGCAAATAATAGGGGATGTTTGGTTAGCAGATGATGACTATGCGATCGTGATCGATCAAGCCTTTCGCAATCGTCATATTGGCCGAAGGGTTACGAAATACTTTATTTATAAAGCAAAAAAACTGGGGAGAAACTATATTACTGTGAGTGAAATTTTTAATTGGAATAAAGCCTCTCAGAAAATGTTTACTAGTCTAAACTTTTATCCTTTTAAAGAAAATAAAGATAGTTGGAGTTATCGTAGACGACTAAAAACAGATACGATATAAAAAGAGATTTCAAAATAATCGTTCCTTTAAACATTTTTAGACTTGACGAACAAATTCTTTATAGTGTAAACTGACTTTATTACAAAACTATAGGAGTGATTACATGAACCAACTGTCAAAACCAATCAACCAATTGAATAATTCATGGCAAAACTGGCGTAGATAGTTGTATGTATGAGACTCTCATAGATACAACTTTAGAAGACAAATTCTAAATTTTGTATCTATGTCGGTATATTCAAGATGAATTTTTGACCGCACAGATGTTAGTCTATGCGGTTTTTGTCGAAAAACAATGACTGCTCCTTTTTTAGGATTTGTCGTTGTTTTTTTGTTTGAAGTTGTTTAAGCGAAAAGAATAATGGATGGAGGCTGAATGGTTTCTCTATCTACGCGGGCGAGTCTTTTAGGAAAAAGATAAATTATGAATGAGGCAAAAAACACCTCAGTCCTAATTTCCTATTTTCCTGTCAGAGCAGGCTCGCCTGCTACGCTTTTAAATTAGGAGGAAACGTTATGAGAAAAAATCGTTTATCGGTTGTTGTCGTCGTTATTGTTGTTTTTTTAATTGGCTCGTTCTTTGTAGAAAAACAAGAATCGGCGAAAGAGAAGTTACCAACTGTGGGGGTCTTACAGTTTGTTAGTCATCCTGCTTTAGATCAGATTTATAAAGGGATTCAAGCGGGATTGAAGGAAAAAGGGTATGAGGATGGAAAAAATATGACGATCGCTTTTCAAAATGGACAAGCAGATCAAAGTAAGTTAGCTACGATGAGTCAGCAATTGGTGCAAGAAAAAAAATCTGATGTTTTGATCGGAATTGCAACACCTGCGGCCCAAGTGCTAGCGAATACAACCACAGAAATCCCTATCGTTCTCGGTGCAATCACGGACCCAGTCAGTGCTGGACTTGTAAAAGATAACCAAAAGCCGGGTGGTAATATCACTGGAGTCAGTGATAAATCCCCAGTAGATGTTCAGTTTGATTTAGTGACTGAGATTTTGCCGAAGAGTAAAAAAGTTGGAATCTTATATGCTTCATCTGAAGAAAATTCTAAATATCAGGTTGAAGAAGCAAAAAACGTTGCAGAGAAAAAAGGGCTGAGCGTGAAAACGTACGCAGTACCGTCAAGTAATGAAATTGCACAAACAGTTCAAGTAATGACGAGTGAAGTGGACTTTATTTATATTCCAACAGATAATACAATTGCAAATGCGATGCAAACTGTCGTCAATGAAGCTGATAAAACAAAAACACCGATCATTCCTTCGGTAGATACTATGGTAGAACAAGGCGGGCTGGCTACCGTAGGGATCAATCAATTTGACTTAGGTATTCAAACTGGTAAAATGGCAGCGGATATCTTATCAGGAGAAGCCAAACCTGCAACGACGGCTATCTATACATTTAAAACAGGCGATATTATTGTTAATCAAAAGCAAGCTGACAAATTAGGAGTATCAATTCCAGAAAAAATCAAGTCGAAAGCGAAGATCGTAGACTAAATAAAGGAGAGAATCAAATGATTGTTTCAGCAATTGGACAAGGAATGTTATGGGCAATACTAGGATTAGGTATTTTTATGACCTATCGAATTTTAAATTTTCCCGATATGACGACAGAAGGCTCATTTCCATTAGGAGGAGCCGTGTGTGTCACAGCAATTACATCAGGAATTCATCCAATTATCGCTACATTGTTGGGCGTTTTAGCAGGGATGTGTGCGGGCTTGGTAACAGGACTACTATTTACTAAAGGGAAAATCCCAGTGATTTTGGCAGGTATTTTGGTGATGTCAGGATTGAATTCAGTTATTCTGTATGTGATGCAGACACCAAATTTATCTTTACTGAATAAGCCAAAGATTCAAGACTTCTTTTTACAACTAAATTTGCCGAATTACTATGATATTGTTTTCTTAGGTGTGATATTTTTGGCAATCATCATTAGCTTATTACTGTTTTTCTTTAATACAAATTTGGGACAAGCTTATATTGCGACGGGAGATAATGAACATATGGCACGTTCGATCGGGATCAAGACAGATTCCATGAAAATATTAGGTTTGACCTTATCTAATGGTGTGATTGCTTTGTCTGGAGCGTTGATTGCCCAAAATGATGGTTATGCAGACGTCAACAAGGGGACCGGTGTGATTGTCATTGGATTAGCTTCAATCATTATTGGTGAAGTGTTGTTTGGTGAATTGACTTTTGCAGAACGTTTAGTCGCTATTGTGGTCGGGAGTATCATCTATCAATTATTGATCTTACTAGTCATTAAGTTAGGGTTTGACACAACGTACTTAAAAGTCTTTTCAGCTGTGATTTTAGCCGCATGCTTAATGATCCCTCAGTTAAAAAAGGCTCTGAATCTACACTTTTTGCCATCAAAGGAGGATGAAAGATGAGTACGGTTTTAGAACTTAAACATGCAACAAAACGGATCGACAATGGTCTAAATGAAACAAAAAATATCTTGAATAATGTCAATTTAACGATTACTCAAGGAGAATTTGTAACTGTCTTAGGTGGTAATGGAGCAGGAAAAAGTACTTTATTCAATAGTATTGCTGGCACAACTTCTTTGAGTGAAGGGGAGTTAATAATCAATGAGCAAAATATTACAGCTTTTTCTGAAGAAAAGCGAGCTAAATATTTATCTCGTGTGTTTCAAGACCCCAAAATGGGTACGGCGCCTAGAATGACCGTTGCTGAGAACTTATTATTAGCACTTTATCGTGGGAAAAAACGTGGGTTGCGTTTACGTAAGATTAATGAGGAAAGAGCATTTTTTACCAAAATTTGTAGCGAAGTCGGTAATGGCTTGGAAAACCATTTAGATACACCAACAGGGAATTTATCAGGTGGGCAAAGACAAGCTTTAAGTTTATTAATGGCAACACTGACTAAACCTGAGCTGTTACTTTTAGATGAGCATACATCGGCTTTAGATCCTAAAACGTCAAAACAGTTGATGCAATTGACGGATCAAAGAATCAAAGAAGGACAGTTAACTTGTTTAATGATCACTCATCGAATGGAAGATGCGTTGCATTATGGGAATCGGCTGATTGTTTTACAAAAGGGCCAAATCGTTAAAGATTTAAACAAGGAAGAAAAAGAAAAGTTAAGCTTGCAGGATTTGTTATTGTTTTTTGAAGAAGAGGCAGAAGAAATTTCGCTAGATTAATCTAAACACTCGATCAAGGATTTTTGCTTACTTGATCGAGTGTTTAAGTTAATTTTTTTTAAAGCCAGCTCTATTTTTATCTAATACATTTTTTAATAATCGTTCGACGATTCCAGTGACCATAAAGCCAGCGGCAATCGCGCCAGCAGTCATGATTACTTTAATGATTGAATGGAACCCTAAAACATAATCACCTAAAACAATGCTTCTGACCGCTTGATAGGCAGGACCACCTGGTACTAATGGAACAAGGCTAGGAATATTAAAAATCGTCATCGGCATCTTTTTTTTACGAGAAAAATAAATGCTTAATAACCCAATACCGATTGCTCCTAAAAAGTTAGCAAAGATCACTCCTACTTCTAAGTTTTTCGTAGACCAATAAACCATCCAGCCTACAGCACCTGTGATACCACAAGCATTTAAAAGCTTTCTGGGAACATTTGTCACAATGCCGAAGGTAACGGTACTTAAATAACTAAATAAACAATGTATGAGTACTTCCACGTTCATTTCTCCTTACATAAATAATTTAAAAACGATGGCAATTCCGATGCCAATTGATCCAGCAACAAATATTGCCTCAGTAGCTCGTGCTGTTCCACTTAAAAGATGTCCTGCTAGTATGTCTCTAAAAGAGTTTGTAATAGCTACACCAGGGACAAGAGGCATCACGGCACCGATAATGATATTATCAATATTTCCTGCTAAGTGGAATTTGACTGCTAGATAAGCAAGTAGCCCAATGGTAAAAGCAGCAAGAAAGTCATCAAGAAATTTGATGTTCAGCCATTCTTTTGTGAAGTAGGCCACGCTATATCCGATCATACCAATAAAAAAAGTGGCTAGAAAGTCATGCCAATTTCCACCAAAAATGTACATCAGAGTACAGCTGACAAGCCCTGCTGCAAGGATTTGTAGCGAAACGGAATACGTCGGTGCTTCATGATTGATATTTGTAAGCTTGTGATTAAGTTCTACTAATGAAATTTCTTTATCCGCAAATTTCCGCGAAAGGTTATTAACGATAGCAACTTTTTCTAAATTAATACTTCGTTCTGTAACATTTTCTAATTGAGTATAATTACTAGAGCGAAAGCCCATAAAAAGACCAGTAGCGGTTACATAACTAACACTTTCTTTTTGACCAGCATTTTCAGCAATCCGGTTCATTGTATCTTCAACTCGGTAAACTTCAGAACCACTTTCTGTCATGATCTTGCCAGCCATCAAACATGTATCTAAGATAAGTTGTGTATTTGTTTGTTTATTTTCTTCCATAGGACAAAACTCCTTACAATAAATTCACAGTAAAATTAGTGTATCATTTTTTTGAGATGTTTGAAATGAATAAAATCATTCGAAGACAAAAAAGAAGCTAAGCTAATTTTAGAATTTCCTTAGAATTATAAAGAAACACTAAAAAATTGTTGGAAACTTCACAGATACCTAAAACATCCTTGCTTTTTCTAAGTAAAAGTCCTATCCTTATAGGTAACAAACCAAAGGGGTCTAGATATTATGGATAAGCAATGGTCACTTTATTCAGTAAGCAGTCTGATTTTACTTATATTGTTAAAAAGAACGTTCGATCAAGGACATCTAGGATTAAGTGCTATTTTACTTTTTCTCTTACTGATTCAAGTGACAGGAACCATTATCTGTGTTCATCAAAAAAGACATAAAAAAGAAATCCCATCTTCTAAATAAGAAGTGGGATCTTTTTATGGAGTTGACAGCTTAAATCAAGTCAAAATGTTTTAAGGCATGGACAATTCCGCCTTCAGTATTTTTCTTAGTAATAAAGCTAGATCGTTCTTTAAGTTCCTTACGTGCATTGCCCATAGCAATTTTATTGTCGCATGCTTCAAATAGCGCAAGATCGTTGATTCCGTCACCAAAAGCAAACGTAGGAACGTTTGGCAAGTCGAGCGTTTTGAACAAGTTTTGAACGCCTGTTCCTTTAGAAACGCCCTTTCTAACTGTATCGATAGAGTAGGGGCCATTACGATAAAAGGTCATTTCTGGAAAATGCTTTAAATAGTGCTCATCGCCATCTTCTGAGAGAACTAACATCATATTAACCGTCTTATCTTTCAAACTAGAATGATCGATTACAGGAGCTTGGGAATGGATAAAGGCATACGCATTTGTGACTATGTCATTATGACCAGAACACCAAATTTGTTGATCATTATAAAAAGATAGTTCATGGCCAAGACTTTTGACCTGTTCATACATTTTTAAACATTCTTCATAAGTAAATTCATCGGAATAGACTTTTTTTCCCTCAACTTGGATAAATTGCCCATTCATTACGATTGCTGAATCAATTCCGCTAGCTTTCATAATAAGTTCGATTTCTACTACTGTCCGACCAGTTGCAATCAAGGGTAAGATATTGTTATTTTTTAATGCCTGAATAGCATTTGTGATCTCTGGTGTAATTTGTGATTTGTGATCCAATAATGTACCATCTAAATCAAAAAAAGTGACTGCCTGGATATTTTTCATGAATTTTCAACGTCCTTTCATCCCTAATAGTATCAAAGATTGAACAAAAGACAAAGCTTTTTTGAAGAAAGATAGAAGTTATTGGAGCTAGCCGGTTTTTAGAGTATAATATAAATGACGTTAAACTTGAAGGAAAGAGGCGAGTAAAATAATGAATGTATTAATGATAGAAGATAATGAGTCTGTTTCAGAAATGATGCAAATGTTTTTTTTAAATGAGGGCTGGGAAGCTACGTTTAAATATGATGGTAAAGAAGGACTTGACGCCTTCTTAGAAAACCCAGAAAAATGGGATATGATCACACTTGATTTGAATTTACCGACGATGGATGGTATGGCAGTTTGCCGTGAGGTTCGGAAAGTATCAAATACAGTTCCGATCATTATGTTGACAGCAAGAGACTCCGAAAGTGATCAAGTAATCGGTTTGGAGATGGGAGCAGATGACTACGTCACCAAACCATTCAGCCCATTGACGTTGATTGCCCGAATCAAAGCGCTCCATCGTCGTTCTGAAATCGGGGAGCATGCGGTAGAAGGATCAGAACGTTCAGATGATCAATTTGATGTAGAGACAGATCATTTCAAGATGAATACTAAAACTAGAGAAGCTTATCTGGATGACAAACTAATTGGCGGATTGACACCAAAAGAATTCGATTTGCTTTATACGTTAGCGAAAAAACCAAGACAAGTATTTTCACGTGAGCAGTTACTGGAAATGGTTTGGGATTATCAATATTTTGGTGATGAACGGACTGTGGATGCTCACATTAAAAAGTTACGTCAAAAAATTGAAAAGGTTGGACCACAGGTTATTCAAACAGTTTGGGGCGTAGGGTATAAATTTGACGATTCTGGAGTAGCATAGATGAAATATTTATATCAACAATTATTGGCTTTTTGGGGTGTGATCATTCTAATCATATTGATCGTGGGAACATCTTTTACCCAATTAACCAAAAAAACATTACAGGATACCAATTATGAGCAGCTTCGAGGATATGCTATATCCGCTTGGAAAACCAAAGATTCGATCAATAGAATGCCAGGGATGACGGATCAAGACATTTGGAACACTTCGTTTCAGTTATTTGAAGGATTTTTAAGCAATCAAGATGTTCAGTTTGTTTTTTATGATCGAAACATGCAGGTGCAATACCCTTTGAGTTCAGAAAAAAAACTTGATAACACAGTTATTAAAGAAAATTGGGATGCCTTAATGCAGGGGCAGCAAGAATATGCTACGATCGACAGAGATATTTACGGCAATAAAAATATGTCATCTTATGTAATGATGCCGGTCAGCAAAACCAATGTTCAATCCAATGAGAACATCATTATTGGTGCGTTAGTCATTACACAACCAGCAAAAAATGTTTCAGATAGTGTCGATGCGATAACGGCCAATTTATTCAAAGGCTTTATTATATCCAGTATCGTTGGATTGATTCTAAGCTATTTCTTTGCTAGTTTCCAAGTGAAGCGAATCAATCGAATGAGAAAAGCAACGAAAGAAATCACGAGCGGTAATTTTGATATTAAACTGGTTACGCATGACAAAGATGAATTCGATGATTTAGCAGAAGACTTTAACAAGATGGCTGAATCTCTAAAGGAATCTAGAGAAGAAATCGATCGACAAGAAGATCGGCGGCGCCAATTTATGGCGGATGCTTCCCATGAGATGAGAACGCCACTCACAACCATTAATGGATTGTTGGAGGGGCTGCAATACAATGCAATTCCGGAAAGCCAAAGAGAAAATGCCATTAAATTGATGCAAAATGAAACTTCACGGTTAATTCGCTTAGTTAACGAAAACTTAGATTATGAAAAAATCAGAACCAATCAAATTAGTATTGTAGTCAAAAAGTTTGATGCAACTGAAACGTTGAAAAATATCCTGACGCAGTTAGAAGGAAAAGCTGAATCAGCTAATGATCGGCTGATATTAGAAGCCGATGAAGCAATCGATGTTTATGCAGATTATGATCGTTTTGTTCAAGTCATGGTTAATATTATTCAAAATGCGATTCAATTTACGCAAGATGGAGAGATTCGGGTTCGCTTGCAAAAAGGATACTTGGAAACGATTATTACGATTTCAGACACTGGAATAGGAATGACGGAGGAACAAGTCCAAAATATTTGGGACCGATATTACAAAGTTGATCCTTCTCGCAAGAATACAAAATATGGTGAGTCTGGTTTAGGGCTATCCATTGTGCAACAATTGGTCCGTCTGCACAAAGGGAAGATCAGTGTAGAAAGTCAGGAAGGTCAAGGAACTAGTTTTACTATTTCGTTTCCTGATGTTGAAATAGAAGATGAAATCTAGAAAAAGCGCCGATCAAACAGAATATGTTTGATCGGCGCTTTTTTAAGCTGTTTTAATGATTTTATCCATATATGGACTTTCAGCAATTTGAATATCATTCGTTAAAACTAAAATAGCTTTTTGTTTTTCTTTTGCGATTTTTTGAAGTAAGGGTAATAGCTCTTGTCTTTGACTAATCGTTAGTTTTTGGAAGATATCATCAATAATAATGATATCTTTTTCTAGTAGTAATAATTGAATTAACTGAAGTTTGATTTGTTCAAAAGTACTTAATTGATCCTCGGATTTGTTTAATACACTTGCTGGAAGAGAAACGTAGGTGAATAAATCATTCAGTCGTTTCTTTTTGTCCTTTTCCTTGATTGAAGTTCCTACAAATAAATTATCTCTAATCGAAAGATAAGGCAAAAAGATATTTTCAGATAGAATAAACCCAATCGCCATGGACTGTTTCATATCAAACGTTTTATCAATTAAAAAATAAAAATCAGCTTGGATACTACTTTGATCTTCTAAAACGACCGTCATATGTTGTTGTTGAAATAGCTCTTTGAAACTGTCTTCAGTCCAATTATTTACTAAAGGAAAATTCATGTACTCACATCCTAAATACTTTTTTTGATTGTCTTGAAAGAAGATAAGTGGAAACTAAGGTGCTCACCGCTGTAATCGATACTACTATGAAAGAACTCTTTGAGAATGCTCTAAAAATTGCAGCAACAGGTAAGTTGCTTATTTGTAAGGACAGAAAATGCGTGTCGGCAGTTGAATCTATTAGTTGACTCGGCGTACTTTCAATCAGTATCTTAGAGGAAAAAAGTGTCACCCTCTTGATACCTAGTCCATTAGCGAGGATGGGTCTGGCTTGGATTAAAATGTATTCATATGTATGTTGACAGACACCAAGAAAAACAGCAGTAACGAGTATGCCAAATGCGATTGGAATCATACTCTCCAAAATGGATTGCTTCGTGACGAAACCATTTGAAAATCCCATAATACGCCATTTCATCATATCTTGTTTTTTTAATTTTAATGAAATAAAGAGTAATAGTGTAATCAAAATTGTCCATAAAACTAACATAACAATATATAAAGAAGTGTATAGTTGCATAATTTTTTGATAGTTGAAGTGGTAATCAGTGTTATTGATTACGGTACTAACTTGGTTGTACAATGAACTTTCTAGATCTTTGAGATTCAGAATACTTGTTAATAGAAATAGAAAAAAGGCCGAGCAGACACCAATGCTAAAAGAAATTTTTTTATGATAAGAAACGCTGGCAAAAGCGTAACGGATGTTTTTCAATTAGGTTCACCTCACTAAACTAAGTATAAAAGAAGAATATGAATAAATTATGAATAAGATATAAAAAAGCTTGAGTAATTTACTCAAGCTTTCGTGATTATTTTGTGTTATTTACCAGATTTTAAATAGTCTTGGTATGTTTCAGTATGGTATTTATCAACGGTAGAAGTGTTGTTGTTTTTACTGTAAACACTTGTGGATTTATTGCCTTTTTCATCTTCGATTTTTTCTAATTGTTTTAATTGATCCTTGTAATTGTAATCATCCGGATTGACTGGTGTTAATCCGCTATTTGTATAGAATCGTAGCAAGTCACCGTTTGTTGTTTGATCAGACATCGATAACTGCAAATTAGCCTGCTCTTTCAATGCTTTAGCTTCTTGTTTTTCTTGCTCAGTTGGTTCTTCTAGCAGACGACCAGTAGCAGTTTCATAGATACTAGAGCCTAACATTGTATATTTAGGTGAAACGTAATTACCATTTCTAAATGCAACCAGTTGTGAGTTGTCTTTAGAGAATAAATCTTGACCCATTTGAATGTAGTTTTTCGTGTCAACACCCATTAAATGTAATAAGGTAGGTAACGCATCAATTTGACCACCATACGTATGATTGATTCCGCCATTTGTTTGACCTGGAATATGGATCATATAAGGAACGCGCTGCATAGTTGAATTGTCAAAGTCATTCCAAGTTGATTTTGATTTCCCAAGTAATTCCGCTAAGTTCTGGTTTCTAGAAGTCGAAACGCCGTAGTGATCACCATAAAGGACGATTACAGAGTTTTCATAAAGACCAGAAGCTTTTAAATAATTAAAGAATTCTTCAACGGATTTATCAAGATAATTAGCTGTAGCAAAATAGCCGTTGATTGTTTCATCAGATGTTTGAGCAATCGGGAATCCAGCTTCATCATTAGTAAATTGAGAATATGGATAGTGATTTGAAACAGCAATAAATTTAGAGTAAAACGGTTGTTGCAAGTGCTCCAAATATTGAGCCGATTGTTGGAAAAACGGTTTATCATGCAGACCGTATTGGAATGAATTATCTTCATTAACGTCGTAGTAATTAGCATCAAAGAAATAATTATAACCTAAATGCTTGTATGTTTCGTTACGGTTCCAGAAGTTACCAGCATTCCCATGGAAGACAGCACTTGTATAACCGGCTTCTTGCCCCAAAATAGCAGGAGCTGCTTCAAAGGTATTCTTACCACCGACTTGAGTGAATAATGACCCTTGGTCTAAACCGAATAATGAATTTTCAAACATAGTTTCAGCATCACTTGTTTTTCCTTGACCCACTTGGTGGAAGAAATTGTCAAAACTATAGGTACTATTACTGTGATACAAGCTATTGATAAATGGTGTTACAACATGCTCAACACCTTTTTCATCTTTCAATTTGTAATCAATCAAAAATTGTTGGAAACTTTCTAAGTGAATATAAATCACATTTTTTCCTTTAGCCATACCAAAAGTATCTGGGTTTGGTGCGGCATAATGACCCTTGACGTAATCTGAAACAGCGTCCATATCATTTTCACTAGCTTCTGCTCGAACTTGGTTTGTTTGGTAGGTGGTGACACCATCATAAACTGTAAAAGCATTTAAGCCTAAAAACTTAACGATATAATCACGAGAGAATTGGCGACCCAATAGTTGAGGACGAGCTGTTTCGGCTAATGTTAAGTTTGCGACAAAAAACAAAGCAGATAACATACTAATTGAAACGGCAACACGTGCTCTGACAGGACGTTCATCCATTTTGATTTTTTTAGTTAGCAATAAAATACCAATTACAATGAAATCAAGCCAATAAAGGACATCGTAGGGTCTAAACAAACGTAACGCACTTTCACCCAGTCCGCTGGCAACCTTCCCGGCACCAAGCATTGTATTCACTGTAATAAAGTCAGTAAATTCTCTGTAATACACTACATTAGAGAATAATAGTAACGTCAACAGAAAATACAAGACCATCATCGTAATATATGAAGCTTTCTTTCTTCTTACATATAAAGCAATTGCCAATAAGAAAAACGTAGAAGCAATTGGGTTAATGAAGAGAATGAAATATTCAAAAGCATTCTCAATTCTTAAATGAAAATCAACTGTATAAGCAAAAATGTTTTTCAACCAAATCAACAAAGCCACAAACCCAAAAAGTCCTAAACGCGTGTTTAAAAACTTAGGCATATGTATTTTTTTTATAATATTCAAAGTAAACGTATCCTTTCCAAAATCAGATCTAAGAGAAAGTAATTTGAAAAATCTCCAAAAACTTTCTATAACTCTTATAATTTTACTCTCTCTGTAATTCTATGTCAATTTAAATCAAGATTCCACCTTGTAAAGTTAACAAAATTTTACTTTTCTTAAGATATTAGAAAATAGATAATTGATTCTAGCTAACGACAGAGATAGCTTTTTTTGATATACTAGCCAATGATGTGAATACAAGCAATCAAGCTAATTTTTACTGGAAAATCAAATCTGAATTGAGGATGACATGTATGAATATAATTGTAACAAAAAAATCGGAGAAAAAATTTAAGGGAAGATATCCCCTTATTCAAAAAGAGGATCTCTTTACTATGCCTAAATCATTTTCAGACGAATGGGTTACGTTTGTTGATAGTAAAGGTCAATTTATTGCGACAGGCTATCTTGGTGAACAAAATAAAGGAATCGGCTGGTTAGTCAACTGGCAAGGAAATGTCGATGCAGTTTTTTTAGAAAATCTATTTTTAAAAGCTAAAAGTCATCGAGCCGCATATGAACAAGATGAATCAACTTCAGCTTATCGCGTATTTAATGGAGAAGGCGACGGACTAGGTGGGCTGATCATCGATCGTTATGACGATTTTGCTGTATTTTCTTGGTATAACGAAACCTTGTATCAAAAAAAAGCAGAAATTATTCGAGCGTTTAAAGCCAGTTTTCCAGAAATCAAAGGCGCGTATGAAAAAGTGCGCTTTGCAACCAATTCTTTACCAGAATCGCAAAAACTATTTGGAAACGATGCTCCTGAGCCACTATTGGTTGTTGAAAATGGTGTAACGTACGCTACTTATTTAAACGATGGTTTGATGACAGGGATTTTTCTGGATCAAAAAGAAGTTCGAGGTCGCCTGATTGACAGGATTGCTGCTGGAAAAACGGTCTTGAACATGTTTAGCTATACAGGAGCATTCTCAGTTGCCAGTGCAATGGGTGGCTCAAGTACAACAACTAGTGTAGATTTAGCCAAACGTAGTTTACCAAAAACGAAAGAGCAGTTTGAAGTGAACCATTTAGCTGTGACAGATCAAAAAATCGTAGTAATGGATGTCTTCGATTATTTCAAATATGCTGTCCGAAAGCGATTAAGCTATGATGTAATCGTTCTTGATCCGCCAAGTTTTGCCCGTAATAAGAAAAAAGTGTTTTCTGTTGCTAAAAATTACGGTGATTTAGTTAAAGATTCTGTAGATATTTTGTCAAATAGAGGCTTATTGATCGCCTCAACGAATGCTGCGAATATCTCTCTGGAAAAATATAAAAAAATGATTGTTGCAGCATTAGAAGAAAAGCAAGTGGACTATCGATTTAAGGAAACGTATCAATTGCCAAGCGATTTTAAAACGAATAAACATTTTGAGGAAGGGAACTATCTAAAAGTTTTCTTCATTGAAATAGAAAAATAAACAAAAGAGCTTGTTCTTTTTAAAGAATAAGCTCTTTTGTTTATTGATAAAACATGTTTTGTGCAAATGGCACAATAAATTCTTTAAAACGTAAAGCAGCTGGCGAAAGAAAATGATCTTTTTTAGTTGCTAAATAAATGTAACGAGGGAAGAAGTTATCTTTCAAGGTAATGGTTTTAACATTATAGGCAGCGATCGAAGGGATCTTTGGCATCAAAGCAATTCCGTAATCATGCGCTACAAAACCAAGCATCGTATGATCTTCCTCGACTTCACAAACAATCGTTGGTGTAATGTTGGCCGCTGTTAACAATTTATCGAGATAAGGGCGCAAACCACTTCGCTCATTAAAATAAACAAAAGGATATTCACTTGTATCCTTTAAAGAAATCGTATCATTTGTTGCTAAAGGATGATTAATTGGGACAACCAAAACGATTTCTTGCTCGGTTAAAATCTCATAATTAAGTTGCTCATCTTCTTTTAGCTTAGAAGTAATTGCGATATCGACATCCTCTCTTAAAAGTAAATCAGTCATATCTGAGGAATTTCCCTGAAATAAATTGAAGCGGATTTGTTCATTGCCAGGATAAGCTGAGAATTCTTTCATTAACATAGGGGCTAAGAAAGAACCAGCAGTATAGATAAAGCCAAAATCAATCAAGCCTTTGTCAGGACTGACTAATTCCTTTAAAGCTCGCTCACCCTTTGCTAGTTCTTCTAAAGCCGTTGAAACGTACGTATAGAAAAATTTCCCATATTTTGTTAGTTGGATATTTCTTCCTCTTTTTTCAAATAACTGTGCATCTAATTCTTTTTCTAATTCTGACATGGAATGGCTTAAATTTGGTTGTGTGGTATTTAACAACTTGGCCGCATGGGTCATGTGTTGAGTGTCTGCCAACATTCTAAAAAACTCTAATTGCCGCAAATTCATCTATAAAACTCCTTATTGGTCATTCATTTATACACACAGTTTATCAATAAATTTAGAAATATGCATTATAAATGTAAAAATGAATTCGAGCAAAACTATAAATTTTATTTATCCAAAACATAAAAAACATTCATTGGAGTTTATCGGTTTGTTGGATTAGAATAAATTTATAGATATTGTGAATAAAGTAACAATAAGAAGTGTTATTTAGATTGAGCTTGTATTTTAGAAAAAGTACATGTAATTAAAAGAAATAATTATTTTTTCTACTGCTTTATCAAAAAAATAGGGGAAATAGTTTTTGGAAAAAAACATTACAGTCAATTTTCCCTATTTTTCTGTCAGAGCTGAACGAGCCCGCTACGCTTTTAATTTAGGAGGTAATCATGAATAATTATCAAGCAATTTTTGAACCATTAACTGTAAAACGTATGACTTTAAAAAATCGTGTGGTGATGCCACCGATGGGGACGAATTTCGCTAATATGGATGGGACGTTCAGTATGCAGCATGTTTCCTACTATGAGCAACGTGCTAAGGGTGGAACGGGGTTGATCACGTTAGAAAATGTGTGTATCGATTATCCAATGGGCACTAATGGAGCTCGTCAATTAAGGATGGACAATGATCAATATATTTCAGGTCTGTGGCATTTTAATGAAAAAATGCATGCGTATGGAGCGTGTACGTCCGTACAAATCAACCATGCTGGTGCTTCGGCGTATGGTCTACGATTAGATGGGGAACAACCTGTTTCAGCGTCGAATATTCCTTCAAAAAAAGGGAATCCAATCCCACGTCCTTTGACTGAAGAGGAAATTTATGGAATCGTGGAGCGATATGCGGATGGTGCTTTAAGAGCGCAACGTGCTGGCTTTGATTGTGTAGAAATTCACGCAGGACATTCTTATCTACTAAGTCAGTTTTTATCTCCTTTATATAATAAACGGACGGATAAATTTGGCGGAAGCCCAGAGAATCGCGCTCGCTTAACCAAATTAGTTGTTGAAGCAGTTAGAAAAGCAGTGGGTCCTTTTTTCCCGATTTCGCTTCGATTTAGTGCCGATGAATTATTAGAAGGTGGGAATACCTTAGAAGATACGATTGAGATTTTAAGTTATTTTGCAGAAGAAGTCGATATTTTGAATGTTTCAGCTGCATTGAATGATAGTTTACAATATCAAATCGATAAAATGAACTTAGCAGATGGCTGGCGTGCTTACATGTCGAAAGCTGTTAAAAAACGTTTTCCAGATAAAGTTACTGTAACTTCTGGTAATATCCGTAGCCCAAAACGCGCAACGGAAATTTTAGAAGCCGGTGATGCTGATTTATTAGCGATGGGTCGTGGCTTAATTGCTGAGCCAAATTGGGTCAATAAAGTTGCCAATGGCCAAGAAGATTTACTAAGAAAATGTATTTCCTGCAATATTGGGTGTGCTGACCATCGAATTGCTAAAGCTCGTCCGATGCGCTGTACAGTCAATCCTGATCTTCATTATGAAGATGACTATAAAATGAAACCTGTTTTACATCCAACAAAAATGGTTGTAATTGGTGGCGGAACTACTGGACTTGAAGCTGCAGCAACAGCCGCTGAAGTGGGGGTCAGTGTTGAGCTCTTTGAGCAAAAAGAATACTTGGGTGGATTAGGGCATGAGATTGCACGTTTCCCAGACAAGAAAAGAATTGATGATTTCATTACTTATGAAATCAATCGCTGTAAAGAGTTGGATAATCTGGCGATTCATCTAAATCATGCAGCAACATTGACGGATATTGAAGCCATTGGACCAGATATTATTGTGAATGCTACTGGAGCAAAACCATTATTACCACCAATCAATGGTTTAAAAGAACAATTAGACAATCCAAACAGAAAAATCTTTTCGATCTTCGATATTTTAGAAGATATGTCAAACTTTCAAGAATTTGAAGGAAAAGAAATCGTCGTGATCGGTGGCGGTGCGGTTGGCTTAGATGTTGTTGAATATTATGCTGAACGTGGTGCCAAAAAAGTTAGTATTGTGGAAATGCAAGGTGAAATCGGGAAGGATCTAGATTTGATCACAAAGCTTGCAATGATGGAAATCGTTGAAAAATTTGACGTAGAAGTTTACGTAGAAACGAAATTGACAGAAGTGAAAGAAAGTAGTTTCTTAGTGGAAAAAGACGGAGAAATAGTTAAGTTACCATTTGATTTGGGCTTTGTTTGTTTGGGAATGCGAGCAGAAGCACCGATGATCCGTGAATTAGATCAATATGCTAGAAGTCATGGTGCGGTTCTTTTAAATATGGGGGATAGTAAAGTTGCTAGACGAATCATGGAAGGAACAAGGGAAGCCCGCGATATTCTAAAAACAATCGAAGTGCTAGAAAACACTCGAACACAAAAAATGTTATTTGAACAAACAAAGAGTTTACAAGCAACACAAACTATATAAAGTGAGGGAATTTAAGATGACAGAAAGAATTGATGGACACACACTATTGATCAGTTTGATTGCTACACCGATTCGCCATAGCTTATCACCAACGATGCATAATGAAGCTTTTGCAAAATTAGGGTTAGATTATGCTTATATGGCATTTGAAGTGGGAAATGAAGAATTGAAAGATGCCGTTCAAGGCATTCGCGCATTAGGGATTCGTGGTTCAAATGTTTCAATGCCGAATAAACAAGCAATTATCCCTTATTTAGATGAACTTTCGCCAGCGGCAAAATTAGTAGGTGCAGTTAATACTGTAACAAATAAAGATGGAAAAGGTCATTTAGTCGGACATGTAACCGATGGAACTGGCGCAATGCGTGCTTTGAAAGAAGAAGGGGTAGAAGTGGAAAATCAGATCATCACAATGACTGGTGCTGGTGGTGCTGGGACCGCAATTGCTATTCAAGCAGCGTTAGATGGTGCCAAAGAATTACGGATTTTCAATATCAATGATCAACACTTCAAAAATGCGGAAGCAACCGTGAAAAAAATCAACGAAAATACAGAATGTACAGCGACATTAACTGATTTGACTGATCAAGCGGCATTTAAGCAATCAATCAGCGAAAGTAGTATTTATATTGATGCTACAGGCGTTGGCATGAAACCATTACAAGAAGAAAGTCTGATCAATGATCCAGAAGTGATTCGTCCAGATTTAGTTGTCTTTGATGTTGTTTATATTCCAAAAGAAACAAAGTTATTAAAATTTGCTCGTGAACACGGTGCGAAGAAAACAATCAACGGACTTGGGATGATGCTTTATCAAGGAGCAGAAGCCTTTAAACATTTCACTGGGGAAGATATGCCTGTTGATTATATTAAAGAATTACTATTCAAGGACTAACAGTTAGGAGAAAACGATGAAAAATAAATACACACCGACCGCCATAGGTCTTTATATCAACTACATTGTCCATGGGATGGGCGTTATTATTATTTCACAAAACCAAAATTCATTAATGACCCAATGGGATACGGATTTAATGGGAATCGCCAAAGTTATTTCCATGTTAGGGATTGGGCGTTTGATTGCAATCATGATTTCAGGGCGTTTATCGGATAAGTTTGGCCGTAAACCATTTATTTACTTAGGAATGGTTACCTATGCGGCCTACTTCTTTGGGATTTTATATAGTCCTAGTGTTGAATTAGCGATGTTCTTTGCTGTTATTGCGGGAATTTCAAATTCATTTTTAGATTCTGGAACCTATCCTGCGTTGATGGAATCATTTCCAAAGACTGCAGGAACCGCAACGGTGTTATTAAAAGCCTTTATTCAAGGTGGTCAATTTGCCTTACCATTGATCATTAAATTTTTAGGGTCAAATCACTTATGGTTTGGTTGGTCATTTATGATTGCAGCGATTTTACTTGGTGTTAACGCAATCTACTTGTGGAAACAACCATTCCCAGATGTGGATGCCAAACAGGCAGAAGAAACAGAGGCAGCAGTCGAACAAGCACCCGTTGTTAAATTTAAATCAAAACCTAAGATGGCTATAGAAGGTGTTGCCTTTGTAATCTACGGTTTTATTGCCCAAGCAACGTTTTACTTAATCAGTCAATTTATTGGAACTTATGGGGAACAGGTTGCAGGGATGGCACAGACAGATGCTGGTGTTTTGGTATCGTATTATTCAATCGGATCATTATTATGCGTCGCATTTACAGCAATTATGGCTTCAAAAGTTCGTTCAGTCTATCTAGTTGTTATTTATACATTTGTTTCATTTTTGACGATCGCTGTTATGTGGCTGTTTCCAACACCACTTGTTTGTATGATTGGGGCAGCTTTAGTTGGTTTCTTTGCAGCTGGTGGCGTGTTACAATTAGGGTTAACTGTAATGGGGGAAATGTTCCCAGCAGGAAAAGGAACCATCACAGGAATTTATTATACATTTGGTAGTATTGCTTCATTTGTTATTCCTGTTGCAGCAGCACAAATCGCTAAAACCAACGTACGTGGTATCATGCTATTTGATACGATCATAGCTGGTATTGGTTTTGTCTTAGCAGTTATTATATTTATTCGTTATCATCAAACAATCGATACATCTAAATAGGGAGGATCCATCAAATGAATACAGTAACAGTTAAAAACGTGACTATTGGAAGTGAAAGTCCTAAAATCATTGTTCCTTTAGTAGGTAAAAATGAAACAGAATTAATAGAAGAAGCAAAACACTTATTAACGATTGATTGTGATCTTGTTGAATGGCGCGTTGATTTTTTTGATCAAGTAACTAATTTTGAAGCAGCTGCAGAAATGTCAAAAAAAATCGCAGAAATTTTATCTGACAAACCAATACTTTTCACTTTTAGAACCAAACAAGAAGGTGGGGAACTTGCTTTTACAGATGAGCAATACTTTGGTTTATACAAAACTGTTATTGAACATGGGGCAATTGATTTATTAGATGTTGAACTGTTTATGGATGATATTTGTGTTCAAGCGACGATTAAGGCAGCACATGAAAAAGCAATCAAAATCGTGATGTGTAATCATGATTTTGATAAAACACCTACTAAAGAAGAAATCGTGTCAAGACTATGCAAGATGCAGGAAAAAAATGCAGATATCTGCAAGATTGCAGTAATGCCACAATCTTCAGATGATGTGTTGAGACTTTTAGAAGCAACTAATGAGATGAACGACAAACACGCTGATCGACCGATCGTTACAATGTCGATGGGACAACTAGGTATGGTTAGCCGCATGTGTGGCGAAGTTTTTGGTTCAGCAATGACGTTTGGTGCGGCTAAAAAAGCTTCTGCACCTGGTCAAGTACCCGTAGCGGAATTACGTAAAATTCTCAGAACATTAGCATTGTAAAAATCAAGGTCGAGATAAAAGTCTTTCGATTCGAGAGACAAGTAGGTACTGTATTTTACAGCAATAAGACGCGTACTTTGTAGTTACGTTTTTCTCACCAATTATTCGGATTTAGAGAGTGAAACAAAACTTATTTTTCGTTTTGTCCGCTCTCTTTTTTCTTGCATCGATTGAATTCTTTGATAAACTTGTTTATGAGGTGAATAGCGTTGGCAAAAAAAAAGAAAATCCAAAAAACAAATGCAATACGCATTGTAGAACAGCAGAAGATTCCGTATCAAGAATATGCGTTTGAATGGAGTGAGGATCATTTAAGTGCGAATAGTGTTGCTGAAAAGATTGGGATTGCAGACGGTAAAATTTTTAAAACATTGGTAACCGTTGGCAATAAAACGGGTCCAGTTGTAGCAGTGATTCCTGGTAATAAGGAGCTGAATTTAAAAAAATTAGCTAGTGCAAGTGGCAATAAAAAAGTGGATATGCTTCATTTGAAAGACTTAGAAGAAACGACTGGATATATTCGAGGTGGATGCTCTCCAATTGGCATGAAAAAATTATTTCCAACTTATATTGCTGAAGAGGCTAGCCACTTTGACACTATTATTGTGTCAGCAGGAAAAAGAGGGATGCAGATCGAATTGTCTCCAGCAGCGATTCTTCAAGTTACAAAAGGGGAAATAGCAGATATATCAATGGAATAGTTACTGATATTTTTGCAATGCTTGTTTGGCTAAAGTATCGGCACCTTTGTTTTGGCTTTCAGGAAGCCATTTTACCAATAATAGTGGGAAACGGTTTTCCAATTGTTGAAAAGTTTTAAGATAGGGCTGGAACAGTGGATTCTTAGCATGGTGCTTCTCAATTGTTTGCACCACGATCTTACTATCAGAGTGGATCAAAACAGTTTGATTATTTAGTTTTTTTTCAATGACGAATTGCAGTGCTTGGATAAATACTTTAAATTCAGCTTCGTGGTTGGAACACTCACCAAGAGAAACATGCAGCTGCTCGTGCAAATTTTCTCCGACAATAACGATCCCTCCGCCGCTTGGACCTGGATTTCCTTTTGTTGCAGCATCGACATATAATCGTAACATAAATATCTCCTTATTTTCTTTTCGTTCAAAGTTGAAGTATGTTACTATTATAACATACTGAATTTTTATTAAGGGGTCGCTACATGAAGAAAAAAGTCTATCATTGGCAACCAGAATTATCCACAGCGATAATTTATTGGTCCTGTACATTTGGCATTTTATTTTTAAGTTTAATATTAACATTGGAGCATACTCGTCCTTATTTGACTAGTAATATCGTATTAGGTATCTTCTTTTTCTTTACTTTTTTAGGGTGTAATCGTTATTTTATGATCGAGAATGAACAGTTGATCGTGCATGCATTATTGCCAATTAGACGAAAAAAAATAACATTGTCTGCAATTGAAATGATTCGAGTTGGACCGAAATGTATCGAAATAAGCTCAACTGAGTTTAAAGAGGGTACGCAACTATTTATCATGACGAAAAAAAATAAACAAGCATTTATCCAGTCAATGAAACAACAACGCTCATTGACGGCCCAGATTATTGATGATCCATTATTGACTATTGGTAAACACTATTAAAAAAACAGCATTCTGCTTAGCAGGATGCTGTTTTTCCTATATTTTCTTCACGTGAGCAGCTTGTAACCCTCGTGTGCCTTCCATTACTTCAAATTCTACGGCTTGATTTTCTTCTAATGACTTAAAGCCATCTTCTTCGATTGCTGTGAAATGAACAAAGATTTCTTCGTCCTCATTGTAACCAATAAAGCCGTAACCTTTTCTATTATCGAACCACTTGACGAACCCTTTTTCCATTCAAATCACGCTCCTTTATTTTCTAAAGTCTAGCATCATTATAAAGTGAAAAACGGAACCCGTCAATCTTTTGCAAAAAAGTTATTTTAATGATGGAAAAGCGCTGTGATACACGTTATAATAAGGAATAACTTAACAAATAGGTTGGATAACTAAAAATAGTTCGGGAAAAGAGGTTGTTTATGAAGACAGATATAGAAATTTCAAAGGAAGTTGACTTATTGCCCATTAATAAAGTAGCTGAATCAATTGGTTTAACAGATGAAGATCTAGAATTATTCGGGAAATATAAAGCTAAAATCGATTTTCAAACCATTCAGCGTCTGGCAGATAATAATGAAGGTAAATTGATCCTAGTAACTTCGATCAACCCCACGCCGGCTGGTGAAGGTAAATCAACGGTCACCATTGGTTTAGGAGATGCATTGAATCATATTGGGAAGAAAACAGTCATTGCATTACGTGAACCTTCATTGGGACCTGTTATGGGCATCAAAGGCGGTGCAACAGGTGGAGGATATGCTCAAGTATTGCCAATGGAAGATATCAATCTGCATTTTACTGGGGATATGCATGCGATCACAACAGCTAATAATGCGCTTTCTGCTTTATTAGATAATCATATCCAGCAAGGGAATGACCTTGGGATCGATGCTAGAAGGGTCATTTGGAAAAGAGTAGTTGACTTGAATGATCGTGCGTTACGTCAAGTAATCGTAGGCTTAGGCGGTCCAGTCCAAGGAGTGCCACGCGAAGATGGGTTTGATATTACTGTGGCAAGTGAGATCATGGCTATATTATGTTTAGCAACCGATTTAGAAGATTTGAAGTTTAGGTTAGGCAATATCGTTATTGGCTATACCTTTGATCGTAATCCTGTAACTGTTAGTGATTTGGGTGTTCAAGGTGCGTTAACCTTACTATTGAAAGATGCTCTCAAACCTAATCTAGTTCAAACAATATATGGCACTGCAGCATTTGTTCATGGTGGCCCGTTTGCAAATATTGCACATGGCTGTAATAGCATTTTAGCAACGAAAACAGCGTTGAAGTTGGGTGATTATGTTGTAACTGAAGCAGGTTTCGGGGCGGATCTTGGTGGAGAGAAATTCTTAGACATCAAGGTTCCTAACTTAAAGAAAGCACCCGATGCAGTGGTGATTGTAGCAACGATCCGTGCGCTGAAAATGCATGGCGGAGTAGCTAAAAATGCATTAAATACAGAAAATATTTCGGCTTTAGTTAAAGGATTTTCAAATTTACACAAGCATATTGAAAACATGCAAAGTTATGGCTTGCCTGTAGTTGTGGCGATCAATGAATTTGTAAGCGATACTGAAAACGAAATTGAAGCTTTACGTGAATTATGTGAAACAATCAAAGTCCCTGTTGAGCTAACAAGTGTTTGGGAAAAGGGAGCTGAAGGCGGTGTTGCCTTAGCTAAACGTGTTACTCAAGTTATTGCAGAGCAAACAGCAGATTTTAAAACCATTTATCAAATGGGCATGAACTTAGAAGATAAAATCAAAGCAATCGTGACCAAAATTTATGGTGGAGAGGATGTGTCTTTTTCCAAAAAGGCCCAAAGTCAATTAGCAACTTTTGAAAAATATGGGTGGGATCGTTTACCAGTCTGTATGGCCAAAACTCAATATTCCTTATCCGATGATCCACAAAAATTAGGTCGACCAGAAGAGTTTACCATAACGATTCGTGAGTTGGTCCCAAAAATCGGCGCTGGATTTGTTGTTGCGTTAACAGGAGATGTTATGACGATGCCTGGCTTACCAAAGAAACCAGCCGCGTTAAATATGGATGTAGATAAAGACGGCAATGCCTTTGGATTATTTTAAAATTTAGTACGAATTAAATAGAAAGGGTACGGGATAAAAGTAAAAAAATTTTTTGTCTCGCTCTTTAAACCCGAATAAACGGCGAGAAAAAAGTAACTCCTTCGGAAATAAGCTGAAATTCACAAAGTTTTTAAGAACAAATTTCGTGAATTCCTTCTTATTTCTTGGAGCTAAACACTTTTTTCTCGGCCTTTTTTATCATTTCGTTTATTTCCATTCAAGCCAACTTCTTTCTTCCAGTCAGACGCTTTTTGTTATATACTTTAGACTAGAACTCGAGGAGGGATCAGCATGAAGATTCGTTGTACTAGAAATACCGGATTTTATGGAATGGGCAGTCCAATCGAGATTAGAAAAAACAATGAAAAGTGGTTTTATTTAGGCCAAAATGAAACAAAAGAAGTCGAATTAGAAGAATCAGAATGCACAATTCAGGCTAGGTTTTTCTTTTTGAAGAGTATGCCGATTACAGTGAGCAATCAGAATCAAATGATTGATTTAGAGATAACGATGAACCCAACTCTGATCTTGATTTATGTTATACTCTTTGTTGGCATGTTTTTAATTCCAGTTTTACAGTTGAACATCGCTGGCGTTTTACTATTGCTTGTTCTTTATTTTGTGTTTGTTTTTTCAATATTGAATAAAGCTTATATCATCAAGGAGAAGATCTAATGGGTGAAAGAGCCGAAGAATTTTTAAGTAGTTTTAACCGAATCGAAAAGTGGTTTCGTGAACAATTGAATAATCCGACTAATATGGGCTTTAGTGAGATGGTTCGCAGACTCTCAAGAAAGAAAGACAGTCATATACCGCTTTTTCAAGATGATTTACTGCAAATGGCACAATTAAGAAACGCCATCGTACATGAACAAATCTCAACTGATTTCGTGATAGCTGAACCGAATGAATGGGCAGTGAATCGTATGCGGGAAATTGAACAAGCGTTGATCAGTCCAGAAAAAGTGTTTCCGAAGTTTGCAAAAAAGGTAACAGGATTTGATATTAATATTTCAATTAAAGATATTTTAGCAATTGTTGCACGTAAACAGTATTCACAGTTTCCAATCTATGATGCAGGCATCTTTAAAGGACTAATTACAGTTCGTGGACTGGGAATTTGGTTAGCCGTTGAAAGCTCTAAAGGAGATATCCAATTAGAAGGTAGAAAAGCAGCCGAACTTTTGGTAAGCAATTATAAAGGAAGTAACTATCAATTTGTCGGCAAGGAAGCAACCGTGTTTCAAGTTGAAGAGATGTTCGTGACGCAAGTCAGATTAGAAGCGATATTGATTACAAAAGATGGTAACCCTAATGGAAGCTTACTTGGGATTATTCGTCCGAGGGATTTATACAATAATTTAGAGAAGGAATGAAAGCCGTTGTTAGCAGTTTATCTGATTATTAGTGCAGTTTTGATTGGTTTAGATCAATGGGTAAAATATTTAACCGTAACAAATATTCCATTGGGAGAAACGAAAGAGTTTATCCCCGGCTTTATGTCGTTTACGTATCTTCGTAACACGGGAGCTGCTTGGAGTCTTTTAGAAGGGAAAATGTGGTTTTTTTATATTGTTACTGTGGTTGTCGTAGCCGTAGTTCTGTATATTTTAATCAAACATATTAATGGAAGTAAATGGTTTACAATTGGGTTGAGTTTAGTTCTAGCAGGAGCCATCGGCAATTTTATTGATCGTTTGCGTTTAGGTTATGTTGTTGATATGTTCCAAACAGATTTTATCAGCTTTCCGATTTTCAATGTTGCTGACTCAGCGCTAGTTATTGGCGTGATATGTATTTTTATTTATCTGATTTTAGACGAAAAAGCAGCGAAGGATGGGAAAAATGGAACAAATTAATGTAAAAGTAAAACAGGAAAAAGGACGAATCGATAAAGTTTTGAGTGATTTATTGAAAGAGCACTCACGTTCTCAGATTCAACAATGGTTAAAAGATCAAAATATAACGGTCAATGGTGAAGTGACCCGTTCAAATTATAAAGTAAAAGAAAACGATGAGATCAGCATCAATGTGCCAGAACCAGTTGAACTTGACGTTGTGGCTGAAGACATTCCGATTGAAATCGTGTACGAAGATGATGATGTGTTGGTAATCAATAAATCGCAAGGTATGGTGGTTCATCCATCTGCAGGACACCAAAACGGGACCCTGGTCAATGCGTTGCTATATCACATTAAAGATCTTTCTTCGATCAATGGGATTATTCGACCAGGAATCGTTCATCGGATTGACAAAGATACATCTGGTTTATTGATGGTAGCCAAAAATGATAAAGCTCATGAGGCATTAGCCGCACAGTTAAAGGATAAAACATCGATTAGAAAATATATTGCTTTAGTTCACGGTGAAATTACGCATGATAAAGGAGAGATTGATGCGCCGATTGGCCGTTCAAAAAATGATCGAAAAATGCAAGCAGTCATTGAAGGTGGAAAACCAGCTGTGACTCATTTTGAAGTCTTAGAACGATATGAGGGATACACTTTAGTTCAATTACAATTGGAAACAGGACGCACACATCAAATACGTGTTCACATGAAATATATTGGTTTTCCAGTTGCAGGCGATCCACTTTATGGACCAAGAAAAACACTAAAAGGCAACGGTCAATTTTTACATGCTGAGGTTTTAGGGTTCAAACATCCTACAACTGGCCAAATGATGGTCTTTGAAGCACCACTACCAGAACTTTTTGAAAAAACTTTAAATCAATTAAGAAATAATGATTGATTTATTTGAAAAGAAAAGGTACACTGTTTTGAGAAAGAAAATTAAATAAGCATCCTTTAAGAGTAGTCCTGTGAGGCTAAGAAGGAAACATGCAGAACAATATCTAGGTGCGCTTAGAAAAAATCTGCGTGAAATGAATAGTATCTTTGTATAGATAAATTCAATCCTCCTATCCGAACACGGGTGGGAGGATTTTTGTTTTTCATCACTGCGACTGGCAGCGAAGCTGACAGAGCAGATGATGAAAAATACTTGGCGAACGAAGTGAGAGAAGTCACCATACCAGTTATTCATCAAATTTTAACTACTGAAAACAAGAGATGAAAAAGAGCAAGTGTATCGCCTACACACTAGAGCAAGTTGCTCATAAAGCAACATTAAAAAGTACATTTTTAGGAGGAGTCAAACATGCAAAAAAAAGAAGTCGTTGATACTGTGACGATGAAACGTGCACTTACAAGAATCACTTATGAAATTATTGAAAGAAACAAAGGAATCCAAGATATCGTATTGGTCGGCATCAAAACACGAGGAATCTACATCGCTCAACGAATTGCTGAACGTTTAAAACAATTAGAACAAATTGACGTTCCAGTCGGTGAGTTGGATATTACTTTATACCGAGATGATATGGACGGTCAATCGATGAAAGATCGTTCATTAGAAGAACCAGAATTTCACTCTTCTGACATTCCAGTTTCTTTAGAAGGTAAAGAAGTAATTTTGATTGATGACGTACTCTTTACAGGTCGGACAATCAGAGCGGCAATGGATGCAGTGATGGATCTTGGTCGACCAAGAAAAATTTCATTGGCCGTTTTGGTAGACAGAGGTCACAGAGAACTTCCAATCAGAGCAGACTACGTGGGGAAAAATATTCCAACTTCTATGGCAGAAGAAATCATTGTTGAAGTAGAAGAAAAAGACGGAGCTGATCGGATTTTGATCGCAAGCATTGACGAATAGACAAATACATTAGTAAAGATAGGATAGGTTGAGATGACAGAAAAAGAATTTCGCAATGAAGAAGCAGTATTAGATATTCATGATAAGCCCAAAACCGTACATTGGATCGGCTTAAGTTTACAGCATTTATTTACCATGTTTGGTGCAACAGTATTAGTTCCAATTTTAGTAGGAATTGATCCAGGAATCGCTTTGGTCAGTTCAGGGCTTGGAACCATCGTTTACTTATTCGTAACGAAAGGTAAAATTCCAGCTTATCTTGGAAGTAGCTTTGCTTTTATTGCGGCTATGCAGATGTTGATGAAAAGCGATGGCTATCCAGCAATCGCACAAGGGGCAATGACAACAGGATTGGTTTATCTGATTGTTTCTATTATCATCAGTAAAATAGGATCGGCTTGGCTAGATAAAATCTTACCACCAATCGTTGTTGGACCTGTAGTGATGGTCATCGGCTTAGGCTTGGCTTCAAATGCTGCAAATAATGCTATGTATAACAATGGGGACTATGATTTCAAATTCATCGCAGTTGCGTTGATCACATTGGGTTTAACCATTTTCTATAACATGTTTTTCAAAGGGTTCCTGGGCTTGATTCCAATCTTACTAGGAATCGTCAGTGGTTATCTAGTTGCTTTATTATTCGGGATTGTAGATGTTGAACCAATCAAACAAGCTGCGTGGTTTGCCATGCCAAACTTCGAGATTCCTTTTGTTCAATATCAGCCAAAACTCCACTTGAATGCAATCACAACGATGGCACCGATCGCATTCGTCACAATGACGGAACATATCGGACACTTAATGGTCTTAAATAAATTGACTAAACGCAACTTCTTTCAAGATCCTGGTTTATCCAAAACGTTGATGGGAGACGGAGCGGCGCAAATCGTAGCTGGTTTAGTCGGCGGACCTCCTGTTACAAGTTATGGAGAAAATATCGGTGTTCTAGCAATCACTCGTGTTCATAGTGTGTTCGTGATTGCAGGAGCTGCAGTGTTCGCGGTGGGATTAGGTTTTGTAGGAAAATTAAGTGCAATCATTTTAAGTATCCCTGGTCCAGTTATCTCTGGTATCAGCTTTGTGTTATTCGGTGTCATTGCGGCAAGCGGGTTGAAAATTCTGATCGACAATCAAATCAACTTTGATAAGAAAAAGAATTTATTAATTGCCTCTGTGATCTTAGTCATTGGGATTGGCGGATTGGTCTTTAAATTGGATACCTTTGAATTGTCATCAATGGCATTAGCAACAGTCTTAGGAATCATTCTAAACCTGATTTTACCTGAAACAGCGCGCAGTGAAGAAAAGTAGTCTAACTAGGTAAAAAAGTGTGGAACGTTGTTATCATTGATATCTAGCTTCAAGAGCTAGCCTTTCAGCTTTTAAAACAAGGAGGAAAACGAATGATCATCACATCTGAACGTATCAGTTTAAAACATCTTTTAACAGTAGAAGTATTAAGTGACCAAGAAGTTATGGGCCTGATTCATCGTGCTCAAGAGTTTAAACAAGGAGCAACTTGGCAACCCGAGAAAAAACAATACTTTGCGACAAACCTGTTCTTTGAAAATAGTACACGAACACATAAGAGCTTTGATGTTGCCGAGAAAAAATTAGGGATTGAAGTAATTGAGTTTGAAGAAAGTATGAGCTCGGTCAAAAAAGGTGAAACACTCTATGATACAGTGCTGACAATGTCGGCAATCGGAGTTGATGTGGCAGTCATTCGTCATGGAGAAGAAAATTATTACGATGAACTGATCCAAAGTAAAACAATTCAATGTTCTATTATTAACGGTGGTGACGGTAGTGGTCAACATCCGACTCAATGCCTACTAGATTTAATGACAATATACGAGGAATTTGGATACTTTGAGGGATTGAAAATTGCAATCGTTGGGGATATTACACATTCTAGAGTAGCGAAATCCAACATGCAGATGTTAAAGCGACTTGGCGCTACAATCTTTTTTTCAGGACCAGAGGAATGGTACGATAAGCAATTTGAAGCTTATGGCCATTATATGCCTTTAGATGAAGTGGTCGAAACAGTTGATGTGATGATGTTGCTTAGAGTACAACATGAACGTCATGATGGATCTGAAATATTCTCAAAAGAAGAGTACCATCAGCAATATGGTCTAACTGTTGAGCGCGCAAAACGACTACAAAAACATGCAGTCATAATGCATCCTGCTCCTGTGAATCGTGATGTTGAGCTGGCAGATTCTCTAGTAGAAGGAATCCAGTCTAGAATCATCCAACAAATGAGTAATGGTGTCTATATGAGAATGGCAATTTTAGAAGCAGTATTACAAGGAAAGGCATAGGTGAACAATATGAAAACACTTATCAAAAATGGAAAAATCATAAAAAAAGATAATCAATTGATTCCAGCAGAAATATGGATCGAAGAGGGCAAAATCAGAGCAATTGGAGAATTTTTTGAAGAAAGTACATTTGATAAAGTCTACGATGCCAAAGGTCAATTGATCGTACCAGGATTAGTGGATGTCCATGTTCATCTAAGAGAACCAGGGTTTACTTATAAAGAAACAATCGAAACGGGTAGTAAATCAGCAGCCAGAGGCGGATATACGACAGTTTGTGCAATGCCTAATTTAAATCCTGTTCCTGATACTGCAGAAAAATTAAAAGAAGTATACGAAATCATTGAAAAAAATGCTGTAGTAAAAGTGCTACAGTATGCACCAATCACAGAGGAGTTACGCAGTGAAACATTGACCAATCAAAAAGCGTTAAAAGAAGTTGGCGCTTTTGCATTTACAAACGATGGTGTGGGTGTGCAAACAGCAGGGATTATGTATCTTGCAATGAAAGAAGCGGCAGCACTTGATATGGCAATCGTGGCCCATACAGAAGATGAGTCACTGCTTTTTGGCGGAGTCATGCACGAGGGGGAAATTTCTAAAAAGTTAGGGTTACCAGGGATTTTAAGTTCTACTGAAGCATCACAGATTGCTCGTGATGTTGTCTTAGCCGGTGAAACAGGTGTTCATTATCATGTCTGTCATGTTTCAACAAAAGAAAGTGTTCGTGTAATCCGTGATGCCAAACGAGCGGGCATCCGCGTTACAGCAGAAGTTGCGCCTCATCATTTGATTTTAGTTGATGAAAATATCCCAGAAGATAATGGTTTCTGGAAAATGAATCCGCCGCTTAGAGCAACAGCTGATCGTGATGCATTAATCGAAGGGTTACTAGATGGTACGATCGATTGTATCGCAACAGATCACGCGCCACATGGTCTGGAAGAAAAAAATCAAACATTTTTAAAAGCTCCCTTTGGTATAGTTGGGAGTGAAACAGCTTTTCAACTAATATACACGAATTTTGTTGAGGCAGGAAAATTCACTTTAGAACAAGTAATTGACTGGATGGCAACCAAACCTGCAGAAATTTTTGGTTTAGATGCAGGAACACTGACGATCGGTGCCCCGGCAGACATTGCTATTTTTGACTTAGAGCTAGAAGAAACGATTGACGATCAGGACTTTGAATCGCTCGGTGTTAATACACCATTTGTCGGTTGGAAAGTCAAAGGAAACACATTAATGACTTTTGTTGATGGACAATCAGCTTGGTCTAAGGGAGATGCATAAAGTTGAAGCGACTATTGATACTAGAAGACGGAACCGTTTTTGAAGGAAAAGCCTTTGGTGCAGAGGTCAACGTTGTTGGAGAGATTGTTTTTACAACAAGTATGACAGGTTACCAAGAAACGATCACTGACCAAAGTTTCAATGGTCAAATTATTACATTTACCTATCCAATGGTCGGAAACTACGGTGTCAATCGTGATGATTATGAATCAATTTCACCTACTTGTAAAGGCGTGGTAGTGAAAGAACATGCACGCTTAGCTTCAAACTGGCGGGCACAAATGACGCTGGACGAATTTCTAAAAAGAAAAGGCATACCAGGGATTTCTGGGATCGACACTCGTGCATTGACTAAAAAACTTCGTTCTATTGGAACCATGAAAGCTGGGTTTATCGACATTGATGACGATCTAACTCATGAATTTGATCAGTTAAAAGCGACTGTCTTGCCCAAAAATCAAGTAGCGCAAGTTTCCACAACCAAACCTTACCCAAGTCCTGGAATCGGTAGAAATGTGATCGTTGTTGATTTTGGTTTGAAGCATAGTATTTTAAGAGAATTATCAAAACGTCATTGCAACTTGACCGTGTTACCGTACAACACTGATGCGGAAACGATTTTAGAACTTTCACCAGATGGTGTGATGTTGACAAATGGCCCAGGGGACCCAAAAGATGTGCCAGAAGCGATTGAAATGATTCAAGCAATCCAAGGAAAAGTCCCGATTTTCGGTATTTGCCTAGGTCATCAATTATTCGCTTTAGCTAATGGAGCAGATACCTATAAAATGAAGTTTGGTCATCGGGGTTTAAATCATCCGGTTCGAGAAATAGCAACTGGGAGAATCGATTTTACCTCACAAAATCATGGCTATGCAGTTGATGCTACAACAGTTGATCCTGAGAAGTTGATGGTTACTCATGTAGAAGTGAATGATGGCTCAGTAGAAGGGGTTAGACATCGTCAATACCCGGCCTTTACCGTTCAATACCACCCAGATGCAGCACCTGGTCCACACGACGGTTTACATTTGTTTGACGAATTTATGGAATTAATGGATGCATGGAAGGAGCAGGACTAATGCCAAAAAGATCAGATATCAAGAAAATCATGGTAATCGGTTCTGGACCGATCATTATTGGCCAAGCTGCAGAATTTGATTATGCTGGCACACAAGCCTGTCTTGCTTTAAGAGAAGAAGGATACGAAGTCGTTTTGGTTAATTCAAACCCGGCAACGATCATGACAGATAAAGAAATTGCCGATCAAGTATATATTGAACCGATCACACTAGAATTTGTCTCTCGTATTCTACGAAAAGAACGACCAGATGCATTACTACCGACTTTAGGTGGTCAAACAGGGTTAAATATGGCAATGGAACTTGCCGCATCTGGAATTTTGACTGAACTGAATGTAGAATTGCTAGGAACTAAATTAAATGCGATCGACCAAGCTGAAGATCGTGATTTGTTTAAACAATTAATGGAAGAGTTGGATCAACCGATTCCTGAAAGTGAAATCGTCAATACTGTAGAGGAAGCAGTAGAATTTGCCAATACGATTGGTTATCCGATCATTGTACGTCCTGCGTTTACTTTAGGTGGAACGGGCGGAGGAATGTGTGATAATGAAGCGGAATTACGGCTCATTGCTGAAAATGGGCTGAAATTATCGCCTGCAACACAGTGCTTGATCGAAAAGAGTATTGCTGGTTTTAAAGAAATCGAGTATGAAGTGATGCGAGATTCCGCTGACAATGCAATCGTTGTTTGTAATATGGAAAACTTCGATCCAGTCGGGATCCATACAGGAGATTCGATTGTATTCGCACCAAGTCAAACTCTATCTGATCATGAATATCAAATGCTGCGTGATGCGTCCCTTAAAATCATTAGAGCGCTAAAAATAGAAGGGGGCTGTAACGTTCAGTTAGCACTAGATCCACACAGTTTTAATTATTATGTGATTGAAGTGAATCCAAGAGTTTCTAGATCGTCCGCCCTAGCCAGTAAAGCAACTGGCTACCCGATTGCTAAATTAGCAGCTAAAATTGCTGTAGGATTAACTTTGGATGAAATGAAAAATCCAGTTACAGGAACAACCTATGCAGAATTTGAGCCAGCATTGGATTACGTAGTGGCAAAAATTCCTCGCTGGCCTTTCGATAAATTTGAAAAAGGGGAACGTCGTTTAGGTACTCAAATGAAAGCGACAGGTGAGGTTATGGCCATCGGTCGTAACATCGAAGAATCATTACTAAAAGCTGTTCGTTCACTAGAAATCGGTGCTTATCATAATGAATTAAAAGAAATAAAAGAAGTTAGTGATGAACTTTTGACAGAAAAAATCGTAAAAGCACAAGATGACCGCTTATTTTATCTATCAGAAGCCATCAGAAGAGGATTTACGATCGAAGAGTTGGCTATGCTAACTAAAATTGATTTGTTCTTCCTTGATAAATTACTTCATATCGTTGAGCTAGAGACAGCATTGGAAAGTAATTTCAAAGATAACGAAACATTAAAAGAAGCAAAACAAAATGGGTTTACTGATCGAAAAATTGCTGATTTATGGCAAACAAGTGAACAAGAAGTTTCTGACTATCGTCATGAGCAAAAGATACTGCCAGTTTATAAAATGGTTGACACTTGCGCGGCTGAGTTTGAATCTAAAACTCCTTATTTTTACAGTACGTATGAATTCGAAAATGAAAGCATCCGTTCTGAAAAACCGTCTGTTTTGGTTTTAGGATCTGGTCCAATCAGAATCGGACAAGGAGTAGAATTCGATTATGCAACCGTTCATTCAGTAAAAGCAATCCAAGCAGCAGGGTATGAAGCAATCATTATGAATAGTAATCCTGAAACAGTTTCAACAGACTTCTCGATTTCGGATAAATTATATTTTGAACCATTAACGCTTGAAGACGTGATGAATGTAATTGAGTTAGAGCAACCAACAGGCGTAATCGTTCAGTTTGGCGGTCAAACAGCAATCAACCTAGCAGAACCACTAGTTAAGCAAGGTGTAAAAATCTTAGGAACGTCGATCGAAGATTTAGATAGAGCAGAAAATCGGGACTTATTTGAGCAAGCACTACAAGCGTTGGATATTCCACAACCACCTGGTGATACCGCTACGAGCACTGAAGAAGCCGTGGCTGTTGCCAATAGAATCGGTTATCCAGTTTTAGTTCGACCAAGCTATGTTCTTGGTGGACGAGCAATGGAAATTGTTGAAAACCAAAAAGACTTGGAAGATTATATGCGAAATGCAGTAAAAGCTTCACCAGAGCATCCTGTCTTAGTTGACAGCTATTTATTAGGTAAAGAATGTGAAGTAGACGCGATTTGCGACGGTCAAACGGTCTTGATTCCTGGTATCATGGAACATATTGAACGTGCTGGAGTCCATTCGGGTGATTCAATGGCGGTGTATCCGCCACAAACTTTGTCGAATGAAATTCAACAAACGATTGCCGATTATACAAAAAAATTAGCAATCGGATTGAACTGTATCGGTATGATGAATATCCAATTCGTGATCCATGAGGAAAAAGTCTATGTGATCGAAGTTAATCCACGTGCTAGTCGAACAGTACCATTTTTAAGCAAAATCACAGGAATTCCGATGGCTCAAGTCGCTACAAAAGCAATTCTTGGTGAAAAACTAACCGATCTAGGCTATCAAGATGGTTTATATCCTGAAAGTCAGCAAGTCCATATCAAAGCACCCGTATTTTCTTTCACTAAACTCCAAAAGGTCGATACTTATTTAGGGCCTGAAATGAAATCAACGGGTGAAGTAATGGGTTCTGATTATAGTCTAGAAAAAGCCTTATATAAAGCGTTTGAAGCATCAGGGTTACATTTGCCAAGTTTTGGTGCAGTCTTGTTTACCATAGCTGATGAAACAAAAGAAGAAGCGTTGGCATTAGCAAAACGATTTAATGAAATTGGCTATAGCTTGATCGCAACAAAAGGTACGGCTGAATTTTTAGCAGAAAATGGCTTATTAGTTAAAACCGTTCTTAAAATCAATCAAGGTGGCGAAACGGTTCTTGATTTGATTCGTAGCGGGGAAGCCCAAGTTGTGGTAAATACGATGGATAAGAATCGTTCTGATTTAAATCAAGATGGGTTTTTGATCAGACGTGAAGCAGTAGAACATGGTGTCCCATTATTCACTTCACTGGATACGGCAGAAGCCATCTTAAAAGTGTTGGAATCACGGTCATTTTCAACAGAGTCTATCTAATTTTAAAGTGTCTGAGACATAACTCTGTGAGTCATATCCCAGACATCTGGAGTCCGGATAAACGGTGGGAGCAAACGGTCCTCCATGCTTCGAGGATCGGAGTGAAACGAGAACCGTAGATGCAGAAGCAATCCCTTCGGAAATAAGCCAGAATTCACAAAAATTTGAAGAGCACCGAGTAGGTACCAATCATCATCAGTTCGCAAACTCACTGTGATTCTTGGCAATTTTCGTGAATTCTTTCTTATTGCTGTAAAACACAGCGAGGTACGAGCTGATGTTGTACAGTACCTACTTGGTTCTCGGGATTAAACACTTCTGTCCCAGCCTCTTTATTACAATAAAGTCTTGAGAAGGAGTTGCATACATGAAACAGGAAATAATGACGATCGTTTCTCAAAAACAATTAGCACCAAGAATTTTTCAAATGACACTGACAGGTAAATTAGTTGATGAAATGGAAAAACCTGGGCAGTTTATTCATATAAAAGTACCTCGAGCAGATCTGCTTTTAAGAAGGCCAATCAGTATCAATCAAATTAACAAAGAGGCACAGACTTGTACAATTATTTATCGCACAGAGGGAGACGGCACGAAAGCTTTTTCTGAACTTAAAGCGGGGGACTTATTGGATGTGATGGGGCCTTTGGGAAATGGGTTTGATGTCGATTGTTTGAAAACTGGTCAAAAAGCTTATGTAATCGGTGGCGGTATCGGGATTCCACCTATGTATGAACTGTCAAAGCAATTGAAGCAAAAAGGGATCGAAGTCGTACATTTTCTCGGGTTTGCCTCTAAGGAAGTCGCTTATTTCCAAGAAGAATTTATGGCTTTAGGTGATACACGTTTTGCGACAGACGATGGTTCTTTTGGTGTTGAAGGAAATGTGGGAAACCTTTTATTATCTGCTATAGAAAAAGAGCGACCTGATGCAGTTTATGCTTGTGGTGCTAATGGTATGTTAAAAATGATCGCACACGTTTTTTCTGATAATCCTAATGTGTTTCTTTCATTAGAACAACGAATGGCTTGCGGTATGGGAGCATGTTACGCCTGTGTCTGCCATGTGCCAGGTGATGAAAGCGGAACTTCGAGTGTCAAGGTTTGTGATGAAGGTCCAATTTTTAGAGCTAGTGAGGTGGTTTTATGATGGAAAACCCGTTAGCGATCAGTATTCCAGGCTTAGAATTAAAGAATCCAATTATTCCTGCTAGTGGGTGTTTTGGTTTTGGTGAAGAATATGCTAAGTATTATGATTTGGGGAAACTTGGTTCGATCATGATCAAAGCCACGACTCCGCAAGCACGTTTTGGCAATCCAACACCTAGAGTTGCAGAAACACCAAGCGGTATGTTAAATGCGATCGGTCTACAAAACCCGGGGTTGGATGTTGTCATGAATACAAAACTTCCAGCTTTGGAAGCGTACGATGTACCAATCATTGCCAATGTTGCCGGGGCTTGTGAAGAAGACTATGTTGAGGTTTGCAGCAAAATTGGTGATGCTCCTAATGTAACAGCAATCGAGTTAAATATCTCATGTCCTAATGTAAAACATGGTGGAATTGCGTTTGGAACAGATCCAGATGTTGCATTTCAACTAACGCAAGCTGTAAAAAAAGTGGCAAAGGTCCCAATTTACGTGAAACTTTCGCCAAATGTAACAGATATTGTTCCAGTTGCCCAAGCGATTGAAGCAGGCGGTGCGGATGGATTCTCTATGATCAACACACTTTTAGGGATGCGTATCGATTTAAAAACACGTCGTCCGGTTTTGGCAAATCAAACAGGAGGACTATCAGGGCCTGCAATCAAACCTGTTGCGATTCGATTGATCAACCAAGTGTCACAAATTTCTACTTTACCGATCATTGGTATGGGTGGTGTTCAGACTGTGGATGATGTATTAGAAATGTTTATGGCTGGAGCAAGCGCAGTAGCTGTTGGAACAGCTAACTTTACTGATCCGTATATTTGTCCAAAATTAATCGAAGCATTGCCTAGCAGAATGGCAGAACTTGGGATCGAATCTTTGGAGCAACTAATTAAAGAAGTTAGGGAGGAAAAAAATAAATGAGTCAACGACCGATCATCGCACTAGATTTTCCTTCAAAAATAGAAGTAGCAAATTTTTTACAGCTATTCCCTGTAACAGAGTCATTATTTGTTAAAGTAGGAATGGAGTTGTTTTATCAAGAAGGGCCAGCAATTGTTCGTTGGTTAAAATCATTGGGCCATTCTGTTTTTCTAGATTTAAAATTGCATGACATTCCTAATACTGTGGAAAAATCAATGATCGGCCTAGCTAAACTTGGTGTCGACATGACGAACGTTCATGCAGCAGGCGGTATTAAAATGATGAAAGCTGCAAAAGCAGGGCTAGAAAAAGGAACTCTGGCAGGCGCTAGAGTACCGATCTTAATTGCTGTAACACAACTTACATCAACAAGTGAACAAGACATGCGAGAAGAGCAATTAATTGATGTTTCATTAAATGAGAGTGTGATTCATTACGCCAAATGTACTGAACAAGCTGGTTTAGATGGTGTGGTTTGTTCAGCACTTGAAGCCCAAGCAATTCATCAAGCGACAAGTGAGGCTTTCATCTGCCTAACACCAGGAATTCGTCCAAGGGGGAGTGATGTGGGCGATCAACAACGTGTAGTAACACCAACCGATGCAAGAAAGATCGGTTCGACCTATATTGTTGTTGGGCGACCAATAACACAAGCTGAGGAGCCATACAAAGCGTACCAACAAATTAAAAATGAATGGAATGGAGAAACCAAATGACAGAACTAGCTAAAACGATTGCGAAAGATTTATTAGAAATAGAAGCGGTATTCTTAAGCCCAAACGAACCCTTTACTTGGGCCAGTGGAATCAAAAGCCCAATTTATTGTGATAACCGTATTACTATGAGTTATCCAGTCGTTCGTAAAGAGATCGCTAAAGGATTAGCAGAAAAAATCAGAGCAACTTATCCTGATGTTCAAGTCATTGCAGGAACAGCAACTGCTGGAATTCCTCATGCGGCGTGGGTTGCAGATATTTTAGACTTACCAATGGTCTATATCCGCAGTAAAGCCAAAGAACATGGCAAAGGCAACCAAATTGAAGGTCGGATTTTTAAAGGACAAAAAATGGTTGTGATCGAAGATTTGATTTCAACAGGTGGCAGCGTTTTAGAAGCAGCTGAGGCCGCAAAACGTGAAGGGGCAGATATTTTAGGTGTAGCAGCAATCTTCACTTATGAGTTACCCAAAGGAAAACAAAAATTTGAAGAACATAATATTGATTTGCTTACGTTAACAAACTATTCAACATTGATCGATGCGGCTTTAGAATCCAATTATATTGAAGAAAATGATGTTGCGCTCTTAAAAGATTGGAAAAAAGATCCTGAAAATTGGCTAAATAAGTAGTATCACGCATGAAAGTATAATTTTTGATCAGTTAGTCAAAGGTTATACTTTTTTTCTTGATTCAATGAATTCTTCATAATATGCTATAATTTATAAAAATGCATGGAGTAGTTTTTGAAAATTGACTGTTAATCCTAAATAAGATACAGTTATTTTATTCAAGTAACAAAATTAGAAGGTGGGGTTTGATGAAAAATATTCGGAATATGGATGTAGAATGGGGATACGAAGGAGAGATCGGACCCGAGCATTGGCATACCCTGTGTGATTGGTTTTCAACTGGTGCAAAGTATCCTTACCAATCACCAATTAATTTATCAAAAAACTTAGTCAAGGGTGTATCAACAAGTAGAGCGATTGATTTTTGTTATAAATCAGAAGAGTTTACAGAAAAAGAATTTAAAAATACATTTCATTTTGTTCCACCAGATACAGAAAGCTATATCATTTTTGAAGATGAAAAATACTATTTGACTGATATTCATTTTCATACGCCAAGTGAACATACCTTTGATGGCGAACACTCACCATTGGAATTTCATTTAGTCCATATGAATAATTCTGGTGATAACTTAGTTGTTGGTTGTTTATTTACAATCACAACAGAAGAAAATAAATTTTCAAAAAATAAAACAACTCTGAAATGGAAATCAGAAACCCATCAACAATGGTTTGATCCTTCAATTTTTTTACCTGAACAAAAATCACATTTTCATTATTTAGGTTCGTTGACAACACCACCGACCAAAGGACCGGTCCATTGGTTTGTATTTGATACGATTCAAAAAATGGATCAAGAGTTCTTTGAACGAATTGATGAAGGGATGTTACCGTTCAATAATCGCCCTGTCCAAGCGTTAAATGGACGAAAAATCTATTTTTCCGAATAAGATGGAGGTCACCTATGAATATTCAACAGATGAAATATGTTGTAGCAGTTGCGAATAACGGCAGCTTTCGAGAAGCGGCGAAAAAGCTCTTTATCACGCAGCCAAGTCTTTCTAATGGGATTCGGGAATTAGAGGAAGAGATCGGGGTGACGTTGTTTATTCGTACGAACAAAGGGGCTTCTTTGACGGAAGAGGGACTGACATTCTTAGAACATGCAGAAAAAATCTTGACTCAGATGGAAATGATTGAAAACCGTTATCAGGAAGTGACTAAAAGCGAACGTTTTTCAATTTCCTCTCAACACTATGATTTTTTAGGCGAAGTAATGGGTAGAGTGATTCAACGATTTAAAGATCAGTACAAAAATTTCCGTGTTTTTGAGACAACAACACTAAAAGTCATTGAAGATGTGAAAAGTTATCATAGTGAACTTGGGATCATTTATTTAAATAGCCAAAACCAATCTGGGATTGAGCGATATTTAGAGCAAGCCAATTTAACGTATGATGTGGTGGGTAGTTTTAAAACGCACATTTTTCTTGGAAAGAATCATCCCTTAGCCCAGCAAAAGGAAATTCAACTGGAGCAACTATGCTGCTATCCTCAAGTGCGATTTACCCAAGAAGGCAGTAATTTCGCTTATTTTTCAGAGGATTTAATTGAAAATCAGGAGCAAGAAACCGTGATTTATACGAATGATCGTGGAACATTGATGAATTTGCTGGTGGAGACAGATGCTTATGCCTCTGGTTCTGGTGTGGTAACGGGTTTTACTAAAAAGGAAATACGCTTGGTTCCATTAGCAGAAAGTACCAATAATAAAATCTGTGTTCTTTACCAAAAAAATAAAACAATCAGCACAATTGGTCAGTATTTTATAAAAGAATTGAAACAATTATTTTGAAGCGAGTCAGGACTACCTATTTTTTATCAGATTTTACTGTTGTCAAACAAAATAGAAGAGAATGTAAAAGAACACTTTGAATTATCGAGTGTTCTTTTTTTGTTATAAATAATATCCATTAAGTCACGTCTGATTGTGATAGAATTAAAAAAAAAGAAGGAGTTGTTTGTTATGAGAAAATTATCAATAGAAATGATGGAAAGAAGAGAGAATAAAATTGTTATGGATCAGGTCATCGGTAGGTCATTTGAAAAATCTGTGGGAAAAAGTGTACTGCAGCTTATTAATATGAAATCTGCCGTTTCAGGTGTCATATTTACTAAAAGTCCATTTTGTAGATAAAAATCAAAAGTTAAGAATTTTAGCCAAATATCTGGATTTTATGTAGAACGAAGAATTGAGTGATTATATGAGAAAGTTATCGATTTCAACAATAGAAAAAAAGCGGAATAATATAATGTTAGATGATATTATCGGTACACCATTTGAGCGGACACCTGACGATGAGCTAATGGGATGCTCAATCCGGTAACCGCAACAACTATACTTACAGCCGTTACGATTACAATGATCAAGCGTTGTAAATAATGCTCAGCTAGATTATAGCACCAAACAATCAGTTCTTTGAACAGCTGATTTTTTGGTGCTAATATTTTATTCGTTATCATGTATCACATAATCATGCAGAAGTTGGGAAACTTTCTCCATTTCGACCTGTGTTCCAATTGAAACACGCAAATAATTTTTCAATCGCTCAATTTTTGGAAAGTAGCGAACAAATACGTCTTTTGTTTCTAAAAAGTGATACAGCTCGTTCATATTTAAATTAGGATGAGTTAGCAGCACAAAGTTTGTTTTTGAAACCAGGGTAGAAAAGCCAAAATTTGTTATGTTTTTAGAAAACCAGTCTCTAGTTGTACAAATTTTCTGTGTTATTCCCTTATAATAGGCTGAATCTTCAACAGCCGCTACAGCTAATTTTTCAGCTAACATATCAACTGAATAAGGATTAAAGGATGATTTTATGCTTTCCGCAATTTTTATATATTCAGGATTGCCAATAGCATAACCTACCCGTAATCCCGCCAATGAGCTTGACTTTGAAAAGGTTCGGATAATGATCAGATTAGGGTAACTATCTAGAAGCGTGACAGCAGAGCATCCAGCAAAATCAATATAGGCTTCATCAATGATGACAATCACTTCTGGATTTTCATTTAATAGATACTCGATTTCAGAAAGTGGTTTAAATAAACCTGTAGGTGCATTAGGATTTGCGATGATGATTCCGCCGTTCAGTTGTTTATAATCATCAATAACTAATTCAAACTGATCATTTAACGGTAACTCTTTAAATGGAACTTGAAACAAATCAGCCCAAACTTTATAAAAACCATAAGTGATATCTGGAAATAAGAGCGGATCAGAGCTGTTAAAAAAGGCAAGGAAACAAAAAGCTAAGACCTCATCAGAACCGTTACCAATCAAAAAGTGTTCTGGAGATAATTGATGCTTGGCTCCTAAAGCTTTTTTTAAGGTAAGATTATCAATGGAACTATACCGTTTTAATTGTTCCACGTCGAAGTGTTTCAATGTATCCGCAACTTTTGGAGCAGGGGGATAAGGATTTTCATTTGTGTTCAATTTGATCATAGCTGGGTAATTTGGCTGCTCTCCTGGAACGTAAGGTGTGATTTTTCTAAGACCTTTCATTTTGGTTCGCTCCCTTCATTTCTTTTAACTATAGAGAAGCATGAGCGCTTTCGCAAGAGTAAAATGTGTATTTGGAAAGAAAAAACGAAATTTTGAAATAGAAATTTCATTTTAAACGGAATTATGCTATTATAATTCCATTAAGAAAAATACAATTATACTACTAGTGTTTCGAGGATAATCGATTTTGCAGCTAGCAGATGAGCAAGTAAGAGGAGATGGTTTGATGGATTTAACTCAACGCTTTAACAAACAAGTAGACAAAATTGCTGTTTCATTGATTCGCCAATTTGATGAACAAGTAACAAATATCGATGGCATTATAAAACTGACATTAGGAGAGCCAGACTTTAACACACCAGAACATGTGAAAACGGCTGCTCATGAGGCAATCGACCAAAATTTTTCACATTATTCTGGGATGTCGGGATTAACAGATGTTCGTGAAGCAGCTACTTTTTTTATGAAAGAAAAATATGGTGTCAGTTATCAGCCAGCCTCTGAAGTTTTAGTGACTGTAGGTGCTACTGAGGCAATTTCAGCAAGTCTCTTAGCTATTTTAGAACCAGGAGACAAGGTTTTGATGCCTGCACCGATCTATCCAGGGTATGAACCAGTGATTACGTTGGCTCAAGCAGAACCCGTTTATATTGACACGACCTCAAACCATTTCGTATTAACGCCTGAGATGATTGAAACGGCTATGGTAGAACATGGTGAGCAAGTCAAGGCCATTATCCTAAATTATCCAAGTAATCCAACCGGAGTGACGTATAATCGTGAAGAAGTCAGGGCGATTGCAGATGTCTTAAAAAACTATCCGATTTTTGTAATAAGTGATGAAATCTATAGTGAATTGACATACGAAGATCAACATGTCTCTATTGCAGAATTTATTCCAGAGCGAACAATTCTGATCAATGGGCTATCAAAATCACATGCAATGACAGGGTGGCGAATCGGTTTTATCTTTGGTCCTGAAAATTTAATAGCGGAAATTATCAAAGTGCATCAATATTTAGTAACAGCAGCTTCTACAATTTCACAAAAAGCCGCAGTTAGAGCTTTAGTAGAAGGGATGAATGATGCTGCAGCAATGAAAGAAGAATATCGTGAGCGTCGAGATTTTGTTTATGAACAGATGAATTATTTGGGATTTGAATTGGCTAAACCGAATGGAGCCTTTTATATTTTTGCTAAAATCCCGACAGGCTATGAACAAGATTCAATGAAATTCTGTGTGGATCTAGCTCAGCAACAAGCAATTGCAATCATTCCAGGTGTGGCATTTGGTCAAGAAGCTGAAGGTTACGTCCGAATTAGTTATGCGGCAGATTTGGCTACCTTAAAAGAAGCAATGAAACGAATTGGTCAATATATTGAGATGAAAAGAGGTCGAGACAAAAGCGTTTAGCTCTGAGAACCAAGTAGGTACTGTGCAACATCAGCTCGTACCTCGCTGTTTTTTACAGCAATAAGAAGGAATTCACGAAAATTGTTCTTCAAATTTTTGTGAATTTCGGCTTATTTCCGAAGGAGCTGCTTTTTTTCGCCGTTTATTTGGGATTAACAAGATGCTGTTAATCTGAAAAGACTTTTGTCCAAGACACTTTTTTACTCTCAACAGAACCTTTACATTCCTTTACTCATTATTTACAAAACGTTTAAACAGAATTAACAGAGTGCTGTTAAACTAAGCTTGTAACTAATTGAAAAGGACGTGTAAAGATGAAGAAACGTTTAGTAGCAGCAATGGTTTTAAGTGTGGGACTTTTGATTGCAGGGTGCGGTAATCAAGGAGCTGCAACTAGTGACAGTAATAATAAATCTAAAGATAGTAGCACTAATAGTAATCAACCAGTCAAAATCGTTGCTGTAGGTTCGACTGCATTACAACCATTGGTCGATGCAGCGAAAGATCAGTTTATTTCAGAAAATCCAAATTATACAATCTCTGTTCAAGGAGGAGGAAGCGGAACAGGACTTTCTCAAGTATCTGACGGTGCTGTAACAATTGGGAATTCTGATGTATTTGCCGAAGAAAAATCTGGTGTCGATGCGTCGAAATTAGTTGACCATCGTGTGGCTGTTGTAGGTATGGGACCTGTTGTGAATAAAGAAGTTGGGGTCAAAAATATCAGTAAGCAAGAGTTGATCGATATTTTTACCGGGAAAACAAAAAACTGGAAAGAGCTAGGCGGTAAGGATCAAGAGATTGCCGTGATCAATCGTCCAAGCGGCAGCGGTACACGCGCAACCTTCGAAAAATGGGGACTGGATGGGGCTACAGCTGTCCAATCACAGGAACAGGACTCATCAGGAACCGTGCGTCAAATCGTTGCACAAACACCTGGAGCAATCAGCTATCTTGCGTTTTCATACATGGATGATTCAACGTTAGCCTTAAGTATTGATGATGTAAAACCAACAGAAGAGAACGTTGCAGACAATTCTTGGAAAATTTGGTCTTACGAGCATATGTATACTAAAGGTCAACCAGATGATGATGTAAAAGCATTCTTAGACTTCATGTTGACAGATGATGTTCAAGAGGGAGTAGTCAAAGAGCTAGGCTACTTACCAATGACTTCAATGAAAGTCGAAAGAGACGTATCTGGAACTATTACTAAAAAATAAATTCTTCCCCCTAAAAGAATCAAAAAGAGGCTTGACGTAAAAAACGTCGGCCTCTTTTTGATTTGCTATTTTATTGGAAGTCTCACTGTAAAGGTTGAGCCTAAGCCTAAATGGCTATCGATCATAACGGTTCCGCCTAATAGTTCGGTATAATTGTGGACAATTGATAATCCAAGACCGGTACCGCCAGAATGACGACTTCTAGCTTTATCAACACGATAGAAACGTTCAAAAATACGTTCTTGATCTTCTAAACTAATCCCAATACCGCTATCATTTACTATAAAATAGAACGTATCAGTAAAACCAAAATCAATTGTGATCGTACCGTCGACTTGAGAATATTGAATAGCATTTTCGATCAAATTTTTAACGATGGGGTAGAAAAGTTCATATTTTGTGACATAGGTTATGGTTTCATCGCCAAGGATTTTGATTGTTAAATGTTTATCTTTGATCGTTTTACGATAAGAACGCAAAATTTCTTGAACAAAAGGATGCAAAGAAACTTCTTGATCATTATAAGAAATATTTTTTCCATCCCGTGAAAGTTGCAAAATCTCTTGAATAAGTTGCTGTAGGCGCAAAGCGTCTTTTTGCATGATTTCCAAGAATTGGGTCAACGTTTCTGGATCTTCTTTGGCTCCATCTAGTAATGTTTCGGTAAACCCTAATAGAGAAGTCACAGGAGTTTTCAATTCATGAGAAACATTGCTAACAAAATCTTTTTGCATTTTTTCTAATTGTCTCACTCGAGTTAAATCATACGCAATACCTAAAACTTGGTAATCATTGCCATCTTCTTCTATGAAGCGTAAAGACATATCTAAAATGGTTTCATTCAATGATTCCGTCAGCTTGATTTCTTGATGAACAGAGCTTTTTTCTGTAATGACTTGATGAATCAAGTGGATCAATGCAGGCTCTTTGATAACATCAAAATAATCTTTACCAACATCACTGTTATCAATCATCAAAATATTGATCATTTTAGGATTGATCAGTTGTAGTTTTCCATCAACATCAATGATAAAGACACCAATCATCAATTCATCGAGTAACGCATGAAACTGTTCATCAGTGGATGTATAAGCTAAATAAGTTTGACTCATTTGTTGGCTTAACAAGTTGACCGTTTGATACAATTCATTCCATTCGGGTGAGTCTTGAATAATGGAGCGAGCTTCATCGGGATACTTTACGATTTTTTTTAGTACCGGTAGGACTGTGACCAGTGGTTCATTTTTCTGATGAAGTAGTAAAAAGATAAAAGCGTTAATAATCAAAAACAATAAACCGAAAGTGAATAAAATATAGCGTCGAAATGATTGAATACTATTAGAAAATTGTGCTGTTTCTTCTGACATGCGAATAATCCCGATTCGTTCACCATTTTTATCAACTGGCAAGGCGAGATAAAGTAACTCTTGGTTTAAAGTAATACTTTTTCTTAAGGCCGAGCCAAAATCAGCACCCGATAAAACTGCTTTTATCTCCGGACGATCACTTCTTGATTCATGAAGTGCAGGATAAATACTGTCATAAAAAATATCTCCTTTAGCAGTCATCAACGTCAAGCGTTCATTTTTATCTGTTGAATAGTGTTCAATCAATTTTTCTTCCTGCTCAGAGAAGTGTTGTGTTAAAAATAAATTAGGGGAGAGTTGATCAAGAATCAAGGTCCCCTTTTTTTGTAAGTATTCTTCTTGCTGAGATAATAATTCCTTTTTAAAAAAATAGTTTGTCAAAAAGATACTACCGACAAACAACAACATCATCATAATACCGACTACCCAATACTCGATTCGTTGACGTTTTTTCATTTTTTAGGCTCCTGAAATCGATAACCAAATCCTCTGACTGTAACCAAGTATGCTGGTCTTTTAGGGTCGATCTCGATTTTATCTCTTAAATGGCTAACATGAACATCTACGATACGGCTTTGACCAGCAAAGTCATAGTTCCAAATTCGATCTAATAAAGTATCACGATCGATCACACGGTCTTTGCGCTTAATAAAGTAGACGAGTAGTTCAAATTCTTTTGGCGTTAGTTCGATTTTTTTGCCTCGAACGCTTACCTCATAATTTTGTTCGTCTACATGAATATCGCCTAATACTAAAGGCGCTTTGACTGTTTCATTGAATTCTTCTGTTTTGTTTGCGACTGGTTTTAAGCGGCGAAAGATAGCTTTCATTCTTGCAAGTACTTCTCTAGGGCTAAAGGGTTTTGTTAAATAGTCATCTGCTCCGATTTCTAACCCGATGATTTTATCAACTTGATCATCTTTTGCAGTCAAGATTAAGATGGGAGTGTCGATTTTTTCGCGCCGTAAGGACTTGGTAATTTCTAAACCATCCATATTTGGTAACATCACATCTAAAATAATAAAATCAAATTGATTGGTTAACGCTAATTCATAACCGACTGCGCCATCAACAGCGGACATCACTTCATAGCCGTCTTTTTCTAAGTTAAAAGTCAATAATGTTACAATTGATGGTTCATCATCGACAACAAGTACTTTTTTCATCTATTTGGCTCCTTATAATACGAAATAAACACAAGATTATTTTATCATAGATTTGCAGGTATCAAAAATTTTATGGAATGTTTCTAAAACTACTTTCAAAGCAAAAGAAATGGTATAATAATAAAGATTGAAATGAGGGAAGCGAATGATTGGGATTAGTGCGTGTCTTGGTGGTATTTGTTGTCGTTATGATGGGCAAGCAAAAGAGATTGTGGCCTTAAAAAAGTTAGTAGAAGATCAAAAAGCAATCCTTGTTTGTCCAGAAGTATTAGGTGGATTGCCAATTCCTAGAGAACCAGCTGAAATCATAGGTGGAGACGGTCTCGATGTTTGGAATGATCAAGCGAAAGTTTATACAAACACGGGAGCAGATGTGACTGACCTATTTAAACAAGGGGCGATCATGGCCTATCAAAAACTAATTGAAAAAGAAGTAACAACGATCATCTTAAAAGAAAATAGTCCTTCTTGTGGTGGAAAAAGTATTTATGATGGTACATTTTCTGGAAATCATCGAAGTGGACCTGGCGTTGCAACAGCTTATTTTATTTCAAAAGGACTTGAGGTTATTTCAGAAAATGACTGGCAAACAGTGCTTGATCGTGAGGGAAGTAAATGTCAGAAAACGAAGTATTAAAGATTTTCGATGAAAACTATCGACAAATTGGTACAGAAACAAGGCAACGAATCCACTCATGCGGACTTTGGCACGAAACGTTTCATTGCTGGTTTTATACAATGACAGATAATGAACTTACGATTTATTTTCAAAAACGTTCATCGACAAAGAAAGACTTCCCTAACCAACTGGATATTACAGCTGCAGGACATTTATTAGCACAAGAGACGGTGATCGATGGTTTTAGAGAAGTTAAAGAAGAATTAGGAATAGCTGTTTCCATCGAAAAAGCCCATTTTCTGGGCGTATTTCCTGTGAAAATCAAATTAGGGCATTTTATTGATAACGAATTTACCAATGTTTATTTGATTGAACAAGAAATCTCGTTAGGAGAATTTCAATTACAAGAAGAAGAAGTGGCAAGTTTGTTTCCTGTTCCTTTAAAGACGTTAAAAAAATTACTCAATGATCCTAGTGCTAAAGCGACTTTAACAGGTTATCATCAAAAAAATAATCAACAAGAAGTGATTGAAGAATGTTTTTCTAAAAAGGACTTTTGTGCCAACGCGCAAAGTTATTATGATCGATTAATAGAATCTTTTGAAAAAATCCTCGAAAATCAAATAAGAACTATTGACTAATCACTCTGAAATCGGTAACCTAAAAGGGATTGAAGATAGGAGTAATGACTATGGAAATTGAAAAAACCAATCGAATGAATGCGTTGTTTGAATTTTACTCCACTTTGTTAACAGAAAAACAAATGAACTATATGGAGATGTACTATGCCGATGATTTTTCATTAGGAGAAATTGCCGAAGAATATGAGATCAGCCGTCAAGCAGTGTACGATAATATTAAACGAACGGAAAAAATTTTAGAAGAGTATGAAAAAAAACTTCATCTTTTTTCTGATTACGTAGTGCGTGGTGAATTGTTGGATACATTAAAAAACTACGTAAAAGAAACCTATCCGAAAGATACAACGATCGCCCACTATATAGAACAAATACAAGAAGTAGAGGAATGAGATTATGGCTTTTGAAAGTTTAACAGATCGCCTGCAACAGGCAATGAGCAAATTACGTCGTAAAGGAAAAGTATCTGAAGCTGACGTAAAAGAAATGATGAGAGAAATTCGTTTGGCTTTGTTGGAAGCCGATGTAAATTTACAAGTAGTCAAAGATTTCACAAAACGTGTACGTGAACGCGCAGTTGGAGTAGAAGTCTTAGAAAGTTTATCACCAGCACAACAAATCGTTAAAATCGTTGATGAAGAACTAACAGCGACATTAGGGACAGAAACAGTTGGCTTAAACAAATCAGAGCGGATACCAACAGTGATCATGATGGTTGGTTTGCAAGGAGCTGGTAAAACGACTTTTGGCGGTAAATTAGCCAATCACTTAATCAAAACTGAAAATGCGCGTCCTTTGATGATTGCGGCCGATGTCTATCGTCCAGCAGCAATCGATCAATTGAAAGTACTTGGTCAACAATTAGATGTTCCAGTTTTCGATATGGGAACAGACACAAGCCCGGTTGAAATTGTACGTCAAGGGATGGCATTAGCTAAAGAAAAGAAAAATGATTATGTTTTGATCGATACGGCAGGTCGTTTGCATATTGACGAAACATTGATGGACGAATTAAAACAAATCAAAGAAATTGCCCAACCAGATGATATCTTGCTTGTTGTTGATGCAATGACTGGACAAGATGCAGTGAATGTTGCAGATAGCTTCAATCAACAATTAGGCATCACAGGTGTTGTTATCACAAAACTTGATGGAGACACGCGTGGTGGTGCAGCACTATCAATCCGTTCAGTTACTGGTGCACCAATCAAATTTATCGGTTCTGGTGAAAAACTGACTGATTTAGAAATTTTCCATCCCGATCGGATGTCCAGCCGTATTTTAGGCATGGGGGATATGTTAACACTGATCGAAAAAGCCCAACAAGATTATGATGAGAAAAAAGCTGAAGAACTTGCTGTAAAAATGAAGGAAAACAGCTTTGACTTCAATGATTTTATTGAACAATTGGATCAAGTAATGGGCATGGGACCAATCGAGGATCTATTAAAAATGATTCCTGGTATGAATAATATGCCTGGCTTAGAAAATGTTAAAGTCGATCCAAAAGATGTCGCTCGTAAAAAAGCGATGATACTTTCAATGACACCGGCTGAGCGAGAAAATCCTGACTTGCTAAATCCAAGTCGCCGTCGTCGGATTGCAGCTGGTTCAGGGAATAACGTAGTTGAAGTGAATCGCATGATCAAACAATTTAAAGAATCTAAAAAAATGATGCAGCAGATGTCTAAAGGAAATATGGATATTCCAGGTATGGATCAAATGCTTGGTGGAGGCATCAAAGGTAAACTAGGAAAAATGGCCATGAACCGTATGGTGAAGAAAAACAAGAAGAAGAAAAAGAAGAAAAAATAAATCATAAAAAAGCTGGACAGACTCTAATGATTCTGACCAGCTTTTTATGTTGTGACAAAACTATGAGCTAATACTGCTATTACGATTTATCTGCCGTTTTAGATTGATCCACTCATTGATTTCTTTTCTAAAAACAAGATAGCTACCAATCAAAGCCGTTAAAATAAAATAAATCAGTAAACTTGGAATAGGAGAACTAACTTCTTCGCCAAAATAGACCCCACTGCTAAAAACGAGAACCATCGGCACATAAAGTGTCATAGCGATAACTACTGGCACCTTTAGCTTATCAAATAGTAAATAGTTGCCTTTTTTCTCCAATGTAAGTTTTGGAAACAGAAATGAACCAAAAATGAATAGCAAAACTGATATAGTCAGGGCTAAGGTAATTGGAAGGGCTGAAATTGATTCTTTACTTACAGTGTAAACAAAAAATTTATTGGTGATATAGCTATCAATTGTTGCGTTGGTAAAATAGTACCATGCGTTTAGGACACCTGTAATAAAGAATTCTAATGACGCACAGAATCCAAAGACTGTAAGCGGCCCTAAAATCATATTTCCTGTTACCAAGCCAATAAATGCAGAAAGGGAGAAATAAAGAATACAGGTTGTCCAACTAGCCAAAACATTTGCAGCTAAAGTCGGCAACCCAATATTGACATACTCAGTAGGAATACCTGTTGTAATAATTCCAACAAATGCTATTTTTGCTAAAAGAACACTACTTAATAATGGGAGTGAAACAAGAGCAAATTTCGAGAAATAAATTCTACGTTTAGAAACACCTAAGGAAAATAAAAACTCATTGAAAGATGTTTTTAGATCAGCGAAAAACATCAGAAAGCCAGCTGTTGCTAACACTGCAATCAGAAGAATTGGATTCTCATTGAAATAGGCGGAAAAGTAAGGTTGATCAGAAACCGAAATGAGTTTTCCGTGTTCGTCGTAGGAAGTTGTCTGATAAAATAAACTTAAACCCTCTTTTTTATTTAATGCTTGTCGTTCACTAAGTGATAAGCCGCTATATCTAGGCGAATCATCTTCTGATAGTTGTTGCAAATCTTTGATGTACTCTTCAGAATCGTAATAGGCATCCATTTCATGCCAACGCTTGACATCGCTGATTCCATTATAACCATAAAATAAGATAATACAAAGACTTGTAATAATTAGAGCAAGTCCATAACGCTTTTTTAAAATAGTCATTAATTGTTTATTCATAACATTTCTCCTTGTAATGAGTTATTCTTTTCCTCATGAGTAAGGTTCGCTTCAAAGACATCTTCCAAGGTTAAAGGTAGCTCCTCGAATAAAACAGGTTGCTCTGCTTGAATCAAAGCTTTTAATTCCTCAGTATAGTTTTCAAAGATCGCTGTAGCAACACGCCCTTGAAAATGCAATAAACGGCTGTTTTCTTTAACTACTTGAGGAACCTTTTTCGTTTTGAAAACCATCTGGATTTTACGAGCATGTTCTCTCAATGTCTCTAAATGATAATCAAGCTGAATTTGATTACTCTTCAAAATAAGTGCACGATCAATGATACTTTCCAGCTCATTTAAATTATGAGAAGAAATGATGATCGAGCGATTATTTTCGCTAACAGCATCTAAAAGAAGACCTAAAACATTTTTTTTAACAATAACATCTAAGCCATCAAGAGGTTCATCTAATAAAAGATAATCTGCATTAGAGCAAATAGCCAAAATCATTTTGTAAAGTCCTTGCATACCCTTAGACATCGAACGATATTTTAAATTAGGATTCAGATTATTTTTCTTTGTTAAGGTCAAATACTTTTCTTTGTTAAAACTGGCATAAGCATTTTGGTAAAAAAGAAGCAATTTGTTTAAGGTGTAACCAGAGAGGAAATTGTATTGTTCATCAATGTAAAAGATTTTTTGTTTAAGTAATTTATTTTTCTGAATATCTTCTTGATCAATCATGATTTTCCCAGTATCCAACTCATAGTGACCTGATAGTGTTCTGAAAAAAGTGGTTTTACCAGAACCATTTTGTCCGATCAAACCAGTAATTTCTCCTTGGACAAATGTTAAGTTGAGGTTCTTCAAAATAACTTGATGATCGATAGTTTTTTCTAAATTTTCTATTTTCATGTCTATTCTCCCTTCAAGTGTTGATAACTTTCGTCCAACCATTGATTTATTTCCTTTTTAGAAACATTTAAATAATGAGCTTCAACAATTAGCTCATTAAGCTTTTTTTTGATTTTTTGTATCTGATAATCATCTCGAAGTTCAGTATCAATCTTTTTAACATAAGTACCTTTGCCTTTAACTGTGATGATGACTTCTTGGGCTTCTAATACTTTATACGCTTTACTGACTGTATTAGGATTCATCATAAGCTGGCGAGCCATTTCTCTAACAGAAGGGAGACGGTCTCCAGATTGAAGTGATCCGCTTAGGATATCTTCTTTAACTCCTAAAATAAGTTGTTCATAATAGGGTTTGCTACTTGTTTTATCAATAGAAACCATAAATAACTCCTTTCTAAAGCGGCGTTTGTTGTGTACTAGTATACATAGTACAGTTAGGTTTGTAAACACTTTTTGTAAAAATTTGTTAAGATGAAGGGAGAGACAAAATCGTAATAATTGGAGGGAAACAGGTGAAACAGCGATGTTCTTGGGCAGAAGGAAATGAAAAAATGAAGCACTATCATGATACGATTTGGGGTGTTCCGTTATATGAGGATCAACGATTATTTAGAAAATTGATATTAGATATCAATCAAGCGGGGCTAAGTTGGCAAACTATTTTGAATAAAGAAAATTTTTTTGATGCGGCTTTTGAAGGATTTGATCTAAAAAAAGTGGTGAATTATGATGAGAAAAAGATTGAGGAACTCTTGAAAAATTCTGGGATTATCCGGAATCGTAGAAAAATTGAAGCGACAATTCATAATGCCCAAAAAGTTATTGAGATTCAAAATGAATTCGGATCTTTTTCTGACTATTTATGGAATTTTAATGATCACAATGTGCTGGTCCATTCTTATCAAACTCAAGAGGAGATTCCAACAACGAATGACCTGTCGGATAGAATAACAAAAGACTTGAAAAAAAAGAGGGTTTAAGTTTGTCGGCAGCACGATCATTTATGCATTCTTAGAAGCAGTAGGGATCATTAATTATCATGTGGAAACTTGTTTTCGTTATGAAGAATTAACGCAAAAATAGCCTAAACCAAAACTAGTTGCTCATTTTGGTTTAGACTACTTTTAAGTCAATCAGCTATTCTTTTCTAAAAAAACTAAGTAGGCATCAACAATCGTTTTGAAAAAGTTCATCGTATTTTCAGCAATTGTTCCATCTTCGTTGATCAAGTTGACAACGTTACCGATATACGCTTCAGGTTGTTGTAGCGTTGGGACATTCAGAAAAACGAGTGATTGACGTAGGTGATGATTTGCGCCAAATGCACTTAAAGCGCCGGGAGATACGCTGACAACTAAACCTGGCTTGCCATCCCAAACGTTTTGCCCATAAGGTCTTGAGCCGACATCTAAGGCATTTTTTAAAACAGCAGGAACCGAGCGATTATATTCAGGCGTGACAAAAACCAGCCCTGTTAATTGTTTTACTTCATCTCTAAATTTTATCCAGGCAGCAGGCGGTGTTCCGTCATCATCCAAATCTTGATTGTACATTGTTAAGTCATGTAAATCGATAAAGATAGGTTCATATTCTTCTGGAAATAAACTAGAAAGAGCGACTGCTACAGTTTTACTATAAGAGTCTTTTCTTAAGCTTCCGACAATAAATCCAATTTTTTTCTTCATAAACCATTCCTCCAATTATTAAATAACGTTCTTTATTTAATTTTAGAACTAACTACTTTTTTTTGCAAGAAAATAGGACTTTGGTTAGTAAGTACGACATCGTTACCTAGAAAAGAATGAGGTTGCTTCTGCATCTACGGTTCTCGTTTCACTACGATTCTCGAAGCATCAAGGACCGTCTGCTCTCACCGTTTACCCAGACACTAAAAATAAGCTATGAACAGATAAAGACAATTCTTTACTGTTCATAGCTTGTCTTTGTTAAGCAACGATTGATTGCCCCTGCCAAGGTATTGTAAGTATAACATAAGAGTACCAAAAATCAGCGTAAAGAGGCTTTTTTTAAGGTGTCAAGAAAAAACTCTTTACAGCTCGATCAATATCTGGTAAACTAACATTTGTGATTAAGTTAATGGAGGTGTAATATATAAAATGTCAGTAAAAATCCGTTTAAAACGCATGGGTTCTAAAAAGAGTCCTTTTTACCGTATTGTAGTCGCAGATTCTCGTTCTCCTCGTGATGGACGTTTCATCGAAACTGTTGGTACTTACAATCCTTTAAAAGATCCTGCAGAAGTAGTTTTAAAAGAAGATTTAGTTTTAGACTGGTTGTCTAAAGGCGCTCAGCCTTCAGATACAGTTCGTAACATCCTTTCAAAAGAAGGCGTTATGAAAAAACACCACGAAGCTAAACTTGAAAAGAAATAAGGTGACTAATTATGGCAGATGTGAAAGAGTTAGTCTTAACTATCGTTCGTCCATTAGTCAGTCAACCTGAGCTGGTTAAATTAGAGATAGAAGAATCTGATGTTTTTCTAGAGTACAATTTGACTGTATCGCCTGAAGATATTGGCCGTATTATTGGGAAACAAGGTCGTGTTGCGAAAGCAATTCGAACAATTGTTTACAGTGTACGTGTGGATGGACCTAAAAAAGTTCGTTTGAATATCGTAGATGGTAAATAGCACAAAGATAAACACCCAATTTTTTTGGGTGTTTTTTTGTTTTGACCTATGAGCAATTATTCGCGATAATAAAGCTATAAGCAATAAAAAACGAAAGGGTGGAGAGACAGATATGAGTGAACTGAAAAAGTATCAAAAACAATTGCTACAAGGACTTGAAGAATATTTTGAACAGGCAAAGTTGGAAACAGGTGATATTTTTGTCCTTGGTTGTAGTAGTAGTGAGGTCAATGGCGGGATGATTGGTAAAAATTCTAGCTTGGAGATAGGCGAACTAATTGTCTCAACAATCCACGAGTTTTTGGCAAAAAGAGGTATTCATTTAGCTGTACAAGGGTGTGAACATATTAATCGTTCTTTAGTGATTGAAAAAGAAGTAGCGAAGCATCATCATTTTGAGATTGTTTCGGTTGTGCCGGCCCTACATGCTGGAGGAGCTGCTGCAGTATCAGCATACCAACATTTTTCAAATCCAGTCGTTGTGGAAAAAATCGTTGCCCAAGGTGGAATTGATATTGGTGATACATCGATAGGTATGCATATCCAACATGTTCAAATTCCAGTTCGGACCTCAATTAAAGAGATTGGCGGAGCGCATACGACTTATTTACATACGAGACCGAAATTGATTGGCGGTACTCGAGCAGTCTATAAATAAAAAAGCGGAAGAGCAAACCTGTAAATAGAAGGTTGCTCTTTCGCTTTTTTTAGTAAGGTAGTTATTTTTTTCTATAGACTTTGATCTCAAAGATAGGTGCGTCAAAACTAATTTCAGCTTCATCGATCATCAAACCTAGCAGGTGATAATCTTCTTCTTCATGATGCGTTAGCCCTAATAATTCATCATAATAAGATTCAATACTTAGATCTCTAGGTGTGTTTAGCAATTCCAATAAATGTAGGACACTGTCAGGCTCTTGCTCTGTTTTCCCTTGGATTTCAACTGAAAAACCTTCAGATGTAAAGTTTACGCCGATCTGTATTTCTTCAATATCATTGGAAAAAAAGTAAGTTAATAACTCATCTACGATTCTTTTAGCTTTGTCTCTCTCTTGCATGTTGTTTCACCTTTCTAATCTGTAAAATATTATCAAGTAATGGTACCATGACCGCTGCTACAAAACCAGTAGAAAATCCATTATTATAAAGATTTAAGCCACCATGTAGATAACCGACATTTGTAACTAATGACATATGTAAAAATCCAGCAATCAAGCCAAAGGTAATGCCATAAAATCCAGCAATTGGAGCCAAGCCTGTAGCGAAGATCCCAGCAAGGACCACAGTAGTTTGATCCACTGCAAAAACAAAAGAGAATTGTGCTGTAAAAAAGACACTGACTAATAAAGGTAAGCTGTTGAGAATATGATTACCAAAAGCACTAAAACCAACTGCTGATAAAATTGCCCCAACAATTGGGCCATTAAGGGTAGAATGGCTAAATTGAGTATACCCAACGAGTAACAACCCCATCAAGGCCATATTCATCATAGTTGCTCCGATTCCTGCAATAGAAATAAAATCAGTAATCAATTTACCAGAGGTTTTGCTGATCTCCTTCATGCCTTTTAATGAAAAATGATTGACAACAAATCCAACAAAAAACATTAAAAGAAATAAAAAAAGTAAGAAAAAAAGAAGTTTGGTATGATAAGCAGTTGAAACTAAATTTTTCCCTTCAATTTTCCAACCAAACATCCTTAAGATACCAGTAAACATCATTGCAATAAGCCCAGATGTAAAACCAACATTGTACAAGGAGAATCCTTGATGAAAAGTAAGGACGTGAGAAGCTAAAGGAGGTAAAATCAATCCAATAAAAACGCCTACAAAGCATCCTAAGGGAATCGATTGTACCAATGGTAAAGAGATGCCAAACGTTAGATAGCTAATGATCGGAGAAAGCGCACTGCCAAACAAACTAACCACAATAAATTGAGAAAAAGGTTTTTTCACAATTTTGGCATAGCAAAGTCCACCAATAATAATTGGAATCGAATTATATAGATTTTTTCCAAAAAAAGAACAACCAGATACCGTAAATAATGCAGCAATCATCGGTCCGTTGATTGGAATTTTTTCTTTTTTAGCAAGAAGGACGCTAATTAGAGTGAGTAGACCACTATTTACAAAGGCACTACCAAAGGTGCCGAGTTCAATGTAATCTGTCAGTAGATTACTAGGGGAGGTTAAAATGCGTGTCATACCGGCCCATAAAATAGTCACAGGCTCACTTAAAAAACTGATCATAATCAGAATCAAGCAATAGCCAATCAAAAAATAATAGCTTCTATTTTTTTCAGCCATATTCGATTGTTTTTTATCAGTATGTAAAAAAAGTGTTTGGCTGTTATTTTTAGCCATAAAAAATACCTCCGTTATTTGTCAATAGTGTAACTATAGCGTGTAAATAGTTCATCGGTCAATAACATTTTAGAAAAATATGACAAATTATCATGTTTTTTTGATATAGCCATAATTATTGAGAAAATGAGTGACTAAAAGAGTGTAAAATAAAAGAATAAATAAAAAAATAAAATGATAAATTATCCCGTGGATAGCTTGAATTATGAATAGTAAAAGTTTCTACTAAATAAGGAGTGATTATTTTGGTTAGAAAAAAAGTATATAAAAAACAACATATTTTAGCAGCTGCTGAAGATTTGTTGATAGAAAAAGGTTTTTCTGCTATCACAGCAAGAAGGGTTGCCGAGTATATGGGGATTTCAACGCAACCAATCTATTTGGAATTTAAGAACATGGAAGAATTGAAGCTGACGTTGTTAAAAACAGTGTATGAAGGTTTGGAAAGGGAATTTTTTTCTATTGCACGAACGTCAAACAGCCTAGCAAATTTCGGTATCAGCCACATTGAGTTGGCTAGAGCAAAAAGCAATCTGTACATAGCTTTATTTGTAGATCAGCATTCATATGGCAAGGAGTTACACCAATTGTCTTTTAATTCCTTCAAAAAAACAATCCAAAGTGAAGTAGAGTATACTAATGTATCTCAAGAACAGCTAGAAAATGTTCATTTGAATTTATGGATAATTGCTATTGGAATGGCAACGTTAAGTATTTCTGGAATACTCAATAAAACGGAAGAACAACTCATAGCTGAATTCACATCTATCAAATTAAAGCACAATGCGACCTGGAGCTAAGCCACGAACTACTTTCTATAGTTATATCTAGTAAGTAAACTAGTAGGATCGCTCAATAATAAAAGAGAGTCTGAGAACATTCTAGGCCAAAAGTCTTAAACAGAGTTCATCTATTTGACCGATTTTTTTTTGTTATTTCATTGCTAAAATGAGCTTATCAAATGAAATTTGGAGGAATTATCGTGAAAATAATCAAAACAATCGTTGTACTTGCTTTACTAGGAGGAGTTGCTCTCTTTGGGGCTAAACTATATACGCAAAATCAATCGGACGAACTTTCTGGTACGATCGACCAACTAAACCCACTCGTTACCAAAGGGGAAGTCTATGTTAAAACAAAAAAAGCCGATAGTATCAATAGCTACGGCATTACAACATATAAGCAACAAGCTGTAGATAAGGATGGGAAGAAAAAAGAACTAACGTTTACAGCAGATCACGAGTTGATCACAGATCGCTACCTAAAAATTTACAATAAAGGTGCACATGTTGAAACCTATGAAGAAGTTTCTGAAGAGGTTATCCCAGAAAAAGCCCTACAACAACTGAAGTAATAAAAGGATTGCCAACTATACCTCTGAAGAGATAGTTGGCAGTCCTTTTTAGTGATCAATTCGTTCAAATAGCCTGAGGTATAAAGTCGATTGTACATAAATCGTTATGATGAAAATGAATTGTCGCTTGGATGCGCCCATCATCAATTAATTTTTGTGCAGTGTCTTTTACGTCTTCTTGGTCAAATTGCTGAAAATTGATTACGTTTGCTACAAAATGAGGAGATTTCCGATTGGAAGCCTCAAGTATGAGCGTTTCAATTTGTGGATTAAACGTCATGTGCTTTCACCTCTTTTGTCAACAGTACCACTTTATTTCAAAATTGGACAGTAATATTTGGTTAGATGAGGATAGGGAAAGAGTTTTTTTCACAATCAATCTGTTTGTCAATCATTTTTATAAGATGCATAGGCGTTTTTACTCGTTAATAGCGTTAGCTTCTTATGAGATGAGTCAGCTAATTGTTGTAATTCAAAAAGATTTTTTTCCTCAAAATGATGGTTCCAGATAAACATCATTTTTAATATATGAATAGTAGGTTTATAATGAGCTGTTTCTTGGTTCATTTTTTGTTTGATAAAGCGGTGAATAATACGATATAGACGAATACGATAGGGAGGCAGTAAGACAAAAATTATGTCTGCGGAGGCTATCGCAGGCTTGATCCAATTCTTAGTTGTCGTACCTTCGATAATCCAACTATCCTGTGCTAAAATGTCTTGGAGCTGTCGGGAAGATTCTTCTTCAGGGTAAGGTCGGTCTCCAGCAGGTCGGCGATCCCAAATAAGATTGTCTAGTTCGTAGTAAGGGATCGTCATTTTAGTGGATAATCGTTTCGCAAAAGTGGTTTTACCGCTGCCAACTGGTCCTGCGATCATTATTTTTTTCATGTGAAACCTCCAATCTGAAAGAAAAAAAAGAATGGTAGTGGTACACCATTCCTTTAAATGTTTATTTTTTTGCTTCTTGTAAAATGTTTATTTTTTCGATACGGATATCTTTTTTAGGCTTATCTTGTTCGGCTGTCTCAGCAGCAGCGATTTTATCTACAACGTCCATACCTTTAGTCACTTGACCGAAAACAGTATGTTTGCCATCTAGGTGAGGAGTACCACCCTTTTTATACGCGTCAATGATTTTTTCTGGATAATAATCCTTCAATAAGCCATCTGACATATCATCGCTATTTTGAACTATAAAGAATTGACTACCATTTGTCCCATTTCCTTGTGCATCCTTACCCGCATTAGCCATAGATAAGGCACCTCTGATATTATAAAGCTGATTAGAAATTTCATCATCAAATGAACCATTCCAAATACTTTCTCCACCAGTACCATCTCCTTTAGGATCGCCACCTTGAATCATGAAGTTTTCGATAACACGATGGAAAAGGACATTATCGTAATAGCCATCTTTGGCATGAGTTATAAAGTTCTCAACTGTTTTTGGTGCTTGTTTTGGAAATAGTTTGATTTCAATTGATCCCTCAGTAGTGACCATTTCAACTAAATCTTCATCTTCGCTGACTGTTTCAGAGAGTTGAGGCAATTCCAATGCGTTTAAATCAACAGATTCAGATGTCTTTGTTTCAGCAGCAGAAGAGTCTGCGGTTTTTTTCTCATTTTTAGGTCCACACGCTGAAAATAATACTAAAGTTGTCAGAAGTGCTGTGGCAGCTATGAATTTTTTTGTTTTCATAAAGTTAGATCTTCCTTTCAAAAATAGTTACATCTCATCATAACAAATCATCATTATAACTACCAGTCCAAATCAGAAATTTTTAAGATTTGGAAAAGGTGTAGACCACTTTTTCTTATTCTGCTATAATGAAAATGGATACATTATAATCAATACAAATCTTAGGAGGCAGTAATCATGGGAAAATTAGGTATTTCGATTTATCCAGAACGTTCAACTTTTGAAAAGGACAAAGCATATTTAGACTTAGCACATAAATACGGATTCAAACGTGTTTTTACAAGTTTACTTCAAATTACAGAAGATAAAGAAAAGGTCTTAGCAGAGTTTAAAAGAGTCGTTGATTATGCCAATAGTCTTGGAATGGAAGTCATGGTTGATATTAATCCTGCCTTATTTGAACAATTAGAGATTTCTTATGACGATTTATCATTTTTTGATGAAATGGGTGCTTACGGGGTACGTTTAGATGTTGGATTTACAGGTGCTGAAGAGGCGCGCATGACACGTAATCCATATGGCATCAAAATTGAGATCAATATGAGTTCAGGTACAAACTATGTTGACAATATCATGAGTTATTCACCAAATACAGATAATTTACTAGGCTCACATAATTTTTACCCACATCGTTATTCTGGTCTAGGTTATGATCATTTTGTTTATTGCTCTGAAAAATTTAGAAAATATAATTTAAATACTATGGCCTTTGTTAATTCCCATGACGCAACCTTTGGTCCTTGGCCAACGCAAGATGGTTTATGTTCTTTAGAAGATCATCGTGATTTAGAAATCGCCACTCAAGTGAAACATTTGGTGTTGACTGGCTTGATCGATGATATTTTAGTAGGAAATGCTTATGCATCAGAAGCGGAATTAAAAGCGATGGCTGAGGCCTTTAATGCAGAATATCCGTCTGTGAAAGTCGACGTTGCTCAAGATATCAGTGATGATGAACGAGAAGTCTTATTCACAAGTCTTCATAGCTATCGCGGCGATCGTTCAGAATATATTTTACGTTCAACTATGACCCGAATTCACTTTAAAGATCGCGCGTTCCCTGCGCATAACACAAAAGACATGACAAAAGGGGATGTCTTGATCGACAATGTTGATTATGGACAATATAAAGGCGAAACTCAAATCGCTTTGAAACCAATGAAGAATGATGGCCGAGTGAACGTTGTTGGTCGGATCTCTGATGATGAGCTCTTCTTGTTGGATTTCTTAAAACCTTGGTCTAGTTTCAAATTAATTGAAAATAATAAATAAAAAATAATAAATCCAAGTAAAAATTTCACATGACTTTTACTTGGGTTTATTTTTTCTTCCTTAAGAATGTTCAGGTATACTGTAAAGCACAAACGTCTTCGTTAAAATAGAAAGAAACGAGGTGAGTTTTATGGAAAAAGAATTAAGTATTTTATTGGCAAAGCTTCAAGGAATCGCTCAAACGGGAAAAAAATATGGCAAAGATATATTTGATCAAGAACGATATGAAGAACTTTCTCAAGTGACAAAACAGTTAATGAGCACACTGTATCCAAGTTTATCAGATCAAGTATTAACGATTCTTGTTGATCAAGATGAAGGGTATGCAACACCCAAAGTCGATATTCGTGCAGTCGTTTTTAATCAAGCAGGAAAATTATTACTGGTAAAAGAAAAAAGTGATAACTGTTGGTCTTTACCGGGAGGTTGAGCAGATATTGGCTATTCACCAAAGGAAATAGCTGAAAAGGAAACAATGGAAGAAGCTGGAATATCAGTGAAGGCGGAGCGGTTGATTGCCGTATTAGATATGTCAAAACATGATTTTCCTCCTGCATTGACATATGTCTATAAATTTTTCATTCGATGTGAGGCTGAAAATGAAATACTAAAGCCAGGCATAGAAACGAATGATGTTGGTTTCTTTTCACTACAAGAGATTTATTTACTGCCACTTTCTAAAGAACGGAATATCATCGATAATTTTGAGATGATTTTTGCAGACGAACGATCGAAAGAAAATGTTGTTATTTGTGATTAATTTGCGAAAAATCCAATAAAACATTATACTATTTAAGAATTTGAAAAAAGCTAGTATCATTTTTTGACCAGATAACCTGTTGGTTAATGATACTTTAAATGGGGAGTAATGGGATGAATCGCATAGTAAAAATTTTGATCGCTATCGTTGTTTTAATTGGCATTGTATTGACTGGAGCAGGCATGTATTTCTATAATTATGCTGTTGTACCGTCACAAAAAGATTTCTTAGCTGGAGATACGCCAGGAACAGATGTTGAAGTGAAAACGCCAGAAGAAAAATGGTTTAAAGAAGAAAAGAATCGTTCATACTGGGAGTTAACATCTAAGGATGGCTTGAAATTAAAAGCAATCTATTTGCCGGCAGAAGCAAAAACAGATAAAAATGTTATTATGGCGCATGGTTATATGGGCAGTGCCGAAACAATGGCCAGTTTTGCTAAAATGTATCATGATTGGGGCTATAATGTCTTAGTACCAGATGCTCGTGGACATGGCGAAAGTGAAGGGGATTATATTGGTTTTGGTTGGCCTGAGCGCAAAGATTATCTTCAATGGATTGATAAAGTGATCGCCGAGAATGGTAAGGACGCTCAAATTACTTTATATGGAATCAGCATGGGTGGCGCCACTGTAATGATGACTAGTGGGGAGGATTTGCCAATCAATGTTAAAGCGATTGTTGAAGACTGCGGTTATTCTACTGTTAACGGAGAACTCGCTTATCAATTGAAGGATATGTTTAATTTACCAGCCTTTCCGTTGATCCCAGTGACAAGTCTGATTACTAAAATTCGTGCTGGTTATTTCTTTGGCGAAGCAAGTTCAGTTGCACAATTGAAGAAAAATAAAGTACCGATGTTGTTTATTCATGGCGATGCAGACAAGTTTGTTCCATTTGAAATGTTAGATGAAGTATATGAAGCAACTGATGCACCTAAAGAAAAATTCGTTGTAAAAGGCGCAGCTCATGCAAAAGCTTATACAATTGATCCAAAAACCTATAAAGAAAAAGTTAGTAGCTTTTTAACAAAATACGTAAATTAACGATGAGAGCGGGACGAAACTAAAGATTAGTTTTGTTTCGCTCTCTAAACCCGATTAAACGGGGAGAAAAAGCAGCTACTACGCTTCAATCATATTGTTGTAAATTGCTGTGAATCACGAAGAACAATAGAATTCGATGATAAACAGTACCTACTTGGCACGAAGGACGAAGTGATTCGATGATGCATAATACAAGGTGTCTGAAAGACACGTAGCTTCCTTTGTCTATAAGCACTAAAGAGTGAAGGCATCAGAAATAAACACTTTTGTCTCGGCCTCTTTTAGAGCAATAGTCTATTTTAGCTAATTTTATGATTTCACTATACAGCTGCCAGAATTCTTTGATATGATAATAAAAAGAAATGAGGTAAAATAGATGGAAGAACAAATCATTGACTATCTCCATTACTTACAAATAGAACGAGGACTTTCTCTCAATACAAGGAAGAGTTACGAACGAGACTTACATAAATACAGCACGTTTCTAAACGAGCAAAAAATCGACACTTGGCAAAAAATCGATCGGTACACAATTATGGAATACCTACAAATGCTGCACAATCAAAACAATTCCTCTGCAACGATCATCAGAATGATTTCAAGCTTACGTGGATTTCATCAATTTCTAAGGCAAGAACGGATCACAGATCATGATCCAATGCAGCATATCGACTCACCTAAAAAGGCTCAAAAGCTACCTAGCACGTTATCTGTTGAAGAAGTCACTTTGCTGATTGAAACACCAGATACGTCTAAACCTTTAGGGATCCGGAATCGAACGATTTTGGAAGTAATGTATGCAACAGGGTTGCGGGTGAGTGAGTTAGTAGACTTGAAAATTGGAGACTTACATCTGTCGATTGGATTATTACAGACCATTGGTAAAGGGGATAAAGAACGAATTATTCCACTAGGGGATTATGCGATCAAGTGGATCGAAAAATACTTAGAAGAAGCGCGTCCAGTTTTGATAAAAAAAAATCAAAACGAGACTCATCTATTTGTCAATCATCATGGAAAACCGTTGTCTCGTCAAGGAGTCTGGAAGAATCTGAACCAAATTGTTGTGGCGGCTGGAATCCATAAAAATATCACACCGCATACACTACGCCATAGTTTTGCCACGCATCTGTTAGAAAATGGTGCTGATCTGAGAATTGTCCAGGAGCTTCTAGGTCATGCTGATATTTCTACAACACAAATCTATACACATATTACCAAACAACGGATGGCAGATGTCTATAAACAGCATTTTCCAAGAGCCTAATGAGGCTAAAAAAGAAAGAAGGTGAGGTCATGTTAAACTATTATCGAAAAGAGCAACGCAAGATTGCAATGGGACTATTAAGTTTTCACCAAAAATTGACTGAATATCAGGCACTACTAAAAGAAATCGATATGTATGAAACAGAGAATGATTTACATCTGTTATTTTGGACGCCAGCTGGGGAACAAAATATTCAAGGAATTGTGGGAATCGAAGTAGAAACATCTGAAGCGATGATTTTACATGATATATCAATCAACCCTTCTTTTAGAGGAGAAAAAATTGGCTTTGAATTGTTAGACGAAATTGTTGAACTCTATCCGGACACAAAAATATATGGTACATTAGCAACATCTGCCTATTTATCTAAATGGAAAGAACACAATGCTTGAGTTTTATGGTAAACTAAAGAGCTGAAAAAGAAAGTTGGATGATCTTGCAGGAAATTAATGTGAAATTGGATGTATTTGAAGGACCATTGGATCTTCTGTTGCATTTAATCCAAAAATTAGAAATCGATATTTATGACATTCCAATCGCTGCAGTAACGGAACAGTACATGAATTACATCCATACAATGAAAACCTTGGAATTAGAGATTGCTGGAGAATATATTGTGATGGCAGCAACATTGATGGCCATTAAAAGCAAAATGCTCTTGCCTAAACAAGAATTAGAGCTTACAGAAGATGATGAAATCTTGGATGGAGAAGATCCTCGGGATGCACTAGTTGCTCAATTATTGGAGTATCGTAAATTTAAATATGCAGCAGGACTCTTGCATGACAAAGAATCTGAACGAAGCCTTTATTACACAAAAGAACCAATGGATATCGACGAGTACAAAGAAGACAACCCATTATTAGAACCAAATCAATTGAATACAATTGATTTGTTCTTAGCATTTCATTCAATGTTAGAAAAGAAAAAGAGTCGCCAGCCTGTTGAAACGACTGTTAGTGGAGACGATGTATCGATTGAAGAGAAAATTGCAACGATTTCTCAAAAAATGTGCCAAATGGATCATAATACCCCCATTCATTTTGACTCATTTTTCGCTTCTTATTCTAAACAAGAGGTCGTTACGACTTTTATGGCATTGCTGGAATTAATGAAAAAAGGTGTTATCCATGTAGAACAAGAAGACAATTATAGTACAATTTTATTATATAATAGGTCTGAAGAGATTGAATCAAGTACGGAGGAAACAATGTGACCACAGTCAGCCAAATTGAAGCGATTCTGTTTGTTGTTGGTGAAGAAGGGATTGGGCTAGAAGAATTATCCTATCTGCTAAACCTTTCCACGGCAAAAACCTATGAAGCCCTGACCACTTTAAAAGAACGCTATGAATCAGATAAACAATCAGCTTTAAATATTTTAGAAGTAGGAAACCATTTTATTCTATCTACCAAAAAAAACTTTGCGCCGTTATTAAAAAAATATGCGCAATCGCCGATTTCAAATGCGTTGTCTCAAGCAGCACTTGAAACGTTGTCAATTGTGGCTTACAAGCAGCCAATTTCAAGAGTAGAAGTTGATGAGATCAGAGGTGTACAATCTGCTGGCTCGATGCAAAAATTAGTTGCGCGCCAATTGATTGAAGAAAAAGGTCGAGTAGATGGACCAGGTCGAGCTATTTTATATGGAACAACTGCTTATTTTATGGATTATTTTGGGTTAAGATCGCTAGAAGAATTACCTGATATTCATCAGATGGAAGAAGAAATCGCTGAAGAGCTACCTTTAGACCTCTTTTTCGATCGTTACAAAGAACTCAATGAAGAAGAAATAACAACGGATACAACCAAATCGGAGGAAGAAAATTAGATGGAAAGACTTCAAAAAGCAATTGCGCATGCAGGGATTGCCTCTCGCAGAAAAGCAGAAGAATATATCGTTAATGGACGAGTTAAAGTAAATGGAAAAATCATTCGCGAATTAGGAACCCAAGTTGGAAAAAATGACAAGGTTGAAGTTGATGATGTGCCAATCTATAAAGAAGAGTATGGTTATTATCTTTTTTACAAGCCAAAAGGTGTAATTTCCGCTGTTTCTGATGATAAAGGAAGAAAAGTTGTAACAGATTTTTTCTCACACATCAAAGAACGAATTTATCCAGTTGGGCGATTAGACTATGACACATCAGGTCTGTTGCTTTTGACGAATGATGGTGAGTTTTCTCAAAAATTGACCCATCCAAGTCATGAAATCGATAAAGTATATGTGGCAAAAGTAAAAGGCCTAGCCAAGAAACATGATTTGTTACCGCTAACCAGAGGAATGAAAATCGAAGGCTACAAAACTGCACCCGCTGCATTTGAGATCATATCTGTCGATTTAAAAACAAACACAAGTATTGTAGAACTGACCATCCATGAAGGACGCAATCATCAAGTAAAAAACATGTTGCAAGCAGTAGGCTACCCAGTTCAGAAACTAAAAAGAGAAAAGTATGGCGATTTGACTTTAAAAGGGCTGCGCCCAGGGGAATATCGTAATCTTAATAAAAAAGAAATCAGCGTTTTGATGAATCAATCGAAGTAGTAGAAGAAATTGATTCTATTTCTACTGTTTATAGTAACTAAAGGGTAAGATAAAAGTGTTTTTAACTTTTATCTTACTCTTTTTCTTTAACTTATTCATGTGAAGGACGTAACTATTGCTTTTTCATCTTTTAGATGTATAATAGGAGATGTACAAAAATTTAATAAAGGTTCGTCTTCAGGGGCAGGGTGAAATTCCCGACCGGTGGTTATAGTCCACGACCTACTTCATTTGAAGTGGCTGAATTGGTGAAATTCCAATACCGACAGTAAAGTCTGGATAAAGAAGATAGGGCTTATTTGAATTGGCATTTTTCAGATAAGATAACTCTACTCTATTTTCCCTGCTGGAAAATAGAGTTTTTGCTGTGAATCATTACGATTGGCCGAAGGACAGAGTAGATGATGAATAGTACTTGGCGAACAAAGAGAGCGAAGTAACCTAAGTACTGAATCACTACGCTGTACTTCGATTCCATCAATTTCTAAGAGCTAAAGCTCTAAGAATTGAAGGGCAAAGATCGTTATCAAGCTATAGCAAATGATAAACAGTGCTTGGGCAAGAAAAAGAGAAGTTGAAAGCCATACTTAAGCAGAAACTAAAGATGGTTAATTTCTTTCATTATGAAATACTGCAATATGCTTAAACATAGTTAAACAAGTACCAATGATTTGGTATAACCTAGCAGTATTTAACGACAGAATTCCGATCGTTCAACCAAGTAATCTTTCACAGCAGATCAAGAGCAATCACTGAAAAGCCAGTTTAGAGAAGTTCGTTTGAAGATGGGTCCTTAAACAGGAGGATTTCATATGCGAAACAACAAGGTACAAAAAATGGTAAGTGTAGCAATGTTAGCAGCAATCGGTGTGGTTTTACAATTTGTGGCGTTTCCGATCATACCATCATTAAGTTTTTTAAAAATCGATTTCAGCGACATTCCGGTTATGATCAGCATGTTTTTATTCGGACCATTAGCTGGAATAAGTACGGCTTTTATAAGATCTGTACTGCATCTATTCACAACGGGTGCATCACCACAAAATTTAGTTGGAGATGCGGCTAGCTTTTTTGCCACAACTGTCTTTACTTTACCGATGTATTACTTTTTCAAACGAGGAAGTGACAAGCTTTCAAATAAAGTTCTAGGTATTTCTACAGGAATAATCGCTTTAACAGTTTTCATGGGTGTAGCCAATTACTTTGTGATCACACCGCTTTATTTGAAACTGTTCGGCGTATCAGCGGGACAATTTTTAGGAATGTCATTAGCAAAATACGTTACGATTGGTATTATTCCATTCAACTTGATCAAAGGCGCAATTGTGAGTGCTGTTTTCTTGATTCTTCATGCCAAACTTTTGCCATGGCTTTCTAGAAAACAATATCAGTTGGGCAATAAAAAAACGATAACTAAATAATTGATTGATATAAACTAAAAAATATAGAGCGGACGCCTTGTTCTGCTTTATATTTTTTTAAACCATAATTGTCTGATTTTAACCAGATTTCTGATATTATAGAGTAGACGAGAATGAGGAGGACATAAAATGAAAAAATGGCAGAAACGTTTCCTGTGGTTTGTCGGTGTACTTATAGCTTTGGTTTTAATCGGCTTGTTCTACCTAAAAACCATTACATATACACCTACAACGAACGCTTCAGAAGTGTCAAAAAAAGCGATAGACGAAGATGGTGTATTACTTTTTAAGGGTGATCAAGAAAAACCGGCTCTTATTTTTTATCAAGGAGCTTTAGTTGAAGCTGCTAGTTATAGTGTTTGGGCTGAAAAGGTAGCAGAGGCTGGTTTTTCAGTCTATCTTGTAAAAGAACCGTTGAATCTAGCTGTTTTAGGGCAAAATAAAGCTGAACAAGTCATTGAGGCTAACCATCTAAGTAAGTATGTTATCGGGGGACATTCCTTAGGAGGCGTGATGGCCAGTCGGTTTGTTGCTGAATGGAAGAATCAAGAGGCAGTGAAAGGTGTATTTTTTTTAGCAAGCTATCCTGATAAAAACGGGAGCCTTTCAAATTTTGAAGGATCAGTCCTTTCGTTGACAGGTTCTGTTGATGGGGTTTTAAATTGGCAAGCGTATGATCAAGCCAAAAAATATTTACCTAAGCAAACAGTGTATCAAGAAATCAATGGAGGGAATCATGCTGGATTTGGTAGTTATGGTGAGCAAAAGGGGGATAACCCTGCTAAGATAAATAATGATGAACAGCAAGAAGAAGTTGCTCGTAAGATAGTCGAGTGGCTAAATACGATCAATTGACTACTAAAAGGAGAAGAGCTTATTTCAAAATAAGGATCTTCTCCTTTTAGTAGTTATAGATTTTTTATTTTTCTACAATCTCTATTGCACGAACGGGACATTTACGGTACGCTGTTAAAGCATTAGCTTGTTGATTTTCAGGAACAAATTCTTGATGAGCCTCGCTATCATTTTTCAAGATGACAATTCCGTCATCATTATAATCAAAAATTTCTGGTGCATAAACTTGACATAAGCCACAAGCAATGCATTTTTCAGGAATTATTTTACATAACATATAAGCACATCCTATTCTGTCATTGAAAGAGGTGGAGATATGGAGCCTTCCTTTATTTTAGCTTTATTTCAGCACGGATACAAGGTGCGTACCTCAACTTTGTATCATCTTTTAAAAGGGAAACGGACAAGTTCAGTTTTATTATATGGGTTTCTTTATGAAAACTTGCGCTTCTTCCAGTTATTTCCTGAGCTGTCTGAAAAACAGTTTGACATTTTATTAGATAATTTGGTGAAGCAAGAGCTATTGTCTAAAACAAGTGATAGTGAGGTTCAGATAACGGCTAAAGGGTTACAATCATTAACTCATGAAAAGGACCACTATTCTTGGATCGATAATTATCGTTTTGGTAAAACAGATGAAATGATTTGGCGTTTACTTCAATTTACTGTACAAGTTGTTTCTCAATTATCTTATAACAATAAAAATTATCTCCCTCTTGAACAATCGCCTTTATACCAAAAACAAATAAAAACGTATATAAAATCACTTCCAAAAGCGCGCTTGATTGAAACCGTCAAAAAGGAATGGAGTCAAATTTTTTCTGTACTCCCTGAAGAAGAAGCTGATTTTTTTGCACAGCAATTTTCAGGCTATCAAACAATTGGGAAGGCATCGTTTCAATTAATGAACGAACAAGAGACGGTCTTTAATCGATTGTTGATCAAAAAAGAAAAGCTTCATCATTTGATTGATACCATTTTGTTGATGCCAGATGTTTCTTTCCTAAAAAAACTGATTCTGCCATTAGTGAAACAAAATGAAAATAAAAGTATGAATGAAACGGCTCGATACCTGAGCACACAATTTTCAATAGACGCATTAGCTGTACAAAGGAAAGTGAAACTGAGCACGATTAAGGATCACCTAATGGAGTTAGCTTTAACAAAGGATTTTCCATTTGAGCGCTTTATATCGCAGCCGACTTATGCTTGTTTACGTGACTATTCAAAACCATATCAAGATTGGACCTATCGTGTGGTAAAACAAGAAAACCCAGAAGTGGATTACTTTGAGTTTCGTTTGTATCAAATTCAAAAATTAAGAGAAGAAAGAGAAGCTAGCCGATGAAGATCAATTTAGAACAAGTGCTGCAAGCTAAATTTGGATTCAATACATTTAAACCTGGGCAAAAAGAAGTAATCGAGCAATTATTAAGAAACCAAGATACGTTAGCTGTCTTACCAACAGGAACAGGTAAATCATTATGTTATCAATTCGTAGGACAGATACTAGTGGGTTCAGTGTTGATTGTTTCGCCGTTACTGTCCTTGATGGAAGACCAGGTGATCCAGCTTCAAAAAAAAGGAGAAACCAGTGTAATAGCAATCAATAGTAGTTTGTCTTTTTCAGAAAAGCAATATGCCCTAAACCATTTAAGGGAGTATAAGTATATTTTGATCAGTCCTGAAACGTTGACACAAAAAGAGGTTCGTACCAAAATAGCTCATGTAAAGATCGCCTTGTTTGTCGTTGATGAAGCGCACTGCGTTTCTCAATGGGGCGTTGATTTTAGACCGGAATATACCAAATTGGCTAAGATTCAAGCAGAGTGTGGTAATCCACTAACATTAGCATTAACTGCTACGGCAACGCCAGCAGTTAAAAAAGAAATCATCAATCAAGTTTTTAGCCATCGGACAAACATTTCTGAAGTGATTTATTCTGTAAACCGACCTAATATTGGTTTGCTTGTCAATCAGTGTACAGAAAAGAACGATACACTCATTTCTTATTTAACCCAACTTAAAAAAAAAGGGCTCATTTATTGTGCAACTAGAAAAACAGCCGAAAAAATCAATCGTTTGATCAAAGAAGAAACTGATTTAAAGTCAGCCTTTTATCATGGTGGGTTGACTGCAAATGAACGTAGTTTATTGCAACAGCAGTTTGTAGCTAATCAATTAGATGTTTTATGTGCTACGAATGCCTTTGGTATGGGGATCGATAAACCTGATGTGCGTTTTATTATTCATTATGATTGCCCGGATAGCTTAGAGAATTATGTTCAAGAAATCGGGCGGGCGGGTCGCGATGGTCAAGCGAGCGTTGCAATTTTACTCTATCAAAAAGGGGATGAATCAATTCATTATTATTTCCAATCAGAAAGTAGACTAGATCGGACATTTTTAAATGAGTTCCCTACCAGCCAATCAGAGGATAAAGAAAATCGATTGCCGGTATTAAATGAAATTCAGCAAAAATGGCTGCAAGGATATTTAGAAAAAGAATATACAATTGAAGAGTTGGAACAAAGATTATTAAGAAAAGAGAAAGAAAGGCAACAACAATTAGCGGTTATGTTAAACTATATTAAAGAAGCAAAATGTCGTCGTGTGTTCATTCAGCAGTATTTTTCAGAAAAAATCACGGAAAGTACCCAAGAAAATTGTTGTGACCGTTGTGGCTTATCCTTTGACAAGTACAAAGCCCGAATAGTACAATCACCAGAAGAAAACGAAATCTCCAATCAGTGGGAGGACATTTTAATAAGATTATTTAAAGAATGAAAATAATCTTTTTTTAGACTGCAGTTGACAAAAAGCTGTGGTATAATAGCAAACGAGAGAATTTTAGGAGGAACGATACGTGAGTAAAAAAGATAAGAAAAACCCATCAGGTGCACGTGAACCTTGGGAGCAGTCAATTTATGAAACAGATAAAAATGCTGGGGGTTCCCGCTCAGAAAAACGTCAACAAAAAAAAGGCAACACGGTCTTTCTAACAATTTTAGTGATTCTTTTACTATTGATCATTACTTTACCAGTTGGAACATATCTTTATGTGATGAGAGATAAACCAAATGATAATAAAAATGCTAGTCAGCCTTCATCATCGGTGGTGGTTCAATCTTCTACAAAAAATAGCACCACTCAGCCATCATCTTCAAGTGCTGCGGCATCGCAAGAACAGCCTGCGTCTTCTTCTGAAGCGGTAGTTGATGGACAAAGTAGCGCGACAACACCAACAAGCGACGTGACAGAGCAAGCTGCAGCATACACGGAAGTGCTTAATGGTGAAGGACCAAACCAAGTAGCGTCAAGAAACGGTATAACGACAGAAGAATTGCTACAATTGAATGGACTAAATTTGAACTCTGTTTTACAACCTGGTCAATCTTTACGCGTTAAATAACAAAAAGTCGGGAGAAAAGCAAATGATGATTCACTTGTGATTCCTCGTTGTTAAGGGTCTGCAACAAAACAATCAATGTTTTGTGCCAGACTCTTTTACTATGTGATAAACAAAGGAGTTCGTTATGAAAAAGATAAGCATTGCCATTGACGGCCCAGCTTCTTCTGGGAAAAGTACGGTAGCCAAGATTTTAGCTAAAAAGTTGAATTACATTTATTGTGATACTGGTGCTATGTATCGAGCGTTGACCTATTTAGCAATCCAAAAACATATTGATTTTGAAGATGAAAAAGCGTTGAGTGATCTATGTTTAGATCATACGATCTCATTCCAGCAAACTGAAAAAGATCAGCTAGTTTTTATTGATGGGCTTGAAGTTACTGAAGCAATTAGGCAACCTGATGTGACGAATTCAGTCTCAATCGTTGCCAAACATGGCGCTGTTAGGGAGATGATGGTTGAATTACAGCAAATGATTGGTCGGACTGGTGGCGTTGTAATGGATGGTCGTGATATTGGAACAGCTGTATTACCTGAGGCAGAAGTGAAAATTTTCTTAGTTGCCAGCGTGGTTGAGCGAGCTGAAAGACGCTATAAGGAAAATCAACAAAAAGGGATCACAACCGACTTTGAAACGCTAAAAGAGGAAATCGAACACCGTGATTATTTGGATTCAACAAGAGCAGTTTCGCCTTTAAAACAAGCAGCAGATGCTGTGAAAATCGATACAACGGGTATGAGTATCGAAGAAGTTGTAAATGCGATCGAAGAGGTTATTTCAAAGAAATGCTAAGCTTATTGTAAGCCAATTAGAATAGTTTTTAGGGGAGTATAACTGTGTCAAAGTTATACTTTCTTTGTCTTAAAGAAAGAAAATAACTTCTTATCTCAAATAAAAAAAAGAAAATGAGAGAAATCGCTTTATTTTTTTAGTAAAATCCCGTACTATTAAGGGAGTAGGTCAGTTTTTTACGAATTTTTTGGTGGCATAGGAGGATATATTCATGACAGAAGACAAAAAAGTGGAAATCAGCAACGAAACAATGGAAGATGCAATGAACAGTGTCCAAGAAGTAAGCGTCGGTGACATCGTTAAAGGTGAAGTGCTTGCAGTTGAGGACAAACAAGTCGTTGTTGGTATCGAAGGTGCAGGCGTTGAAGGCGTAGTACCAGCAAAAGAATTATCAACTACACAAGTAGAAGATATCAACGAATTAGTGAGTGTTGGTGACATTTTAGATTTAGTTGTCATCACATCGATTGGCAAAGATAAAGAAAATGGTAGCTATTTACTTTCAAAACGTCGTTTAGATGCTAAAAAAGTTTGGGAAGAAATCGAAGCCGATTTCAAAGCAGGCAAAATCATCGAAGCACCTGTTACAAATGTTGTAAAAGGTGGTTTAGTTGTTGATGTAGGTGTCCGCGGATTTGTTCCAGCGTCAATGGTTGAAGACCATTTTGTTGCTGATTTTTCAGAATATAAAGGCCAAACATTAACGTTTAAAATCATCGAGATCGAGCCTTCAGAAAATCGCTTGATTTTATCGCATAAAGCAGTGGTTGCGGCTGAGAAAAATTCTAAGAAAAAAGATATCTTAGCTACTCTACATGATGGTGATATCGTTGAAGGAAAAGTTGCTCGTTTAACTGATTTTGGTGCATTTATTGACTTAGGCGGTATCGATGGGTTAGTGCATGTTTCTGAAATTGCGCATCAACATGTGGGTAAACCAAGTGATGTGTTAACTGTAGGTGACGATGTAAAAGTTAAAATTCTTTCGATCAATCCAGATGAAGAACGTGTTTCTCTATCAATCAAAGAAACATTGGCTGGACCTTGGGAAGATATTGAAAACAAAGCGGCTGTTGGTTCTGTTCTTGATGGAACTGTCAAACGTTTAACTAGTTTCGGTGCATTTGTCGAAGTATTCCCAGGTGTAGAAGGATTAGTTCATATTTCTCAAATTTCGCATAAACATATTGCAACACCTCACGAAGTATTACAAGAGGGTGATGCTATTCAAGTAAAAGTATTGGAAGTTAATCCAGATGAACATCGGATTGCTTTAAGCATCAAAGCATTAGAAGCAAAACCAGAATCTCAAGAAGAACCAAAAGATGTTCAAGAATATGAGTTGCCAGAAGAAAATACTGGTTTCACAATGGGTGATATCTTAGGTGAGGCATTAAAAGCACAAGATTCTGATTCAGAATAATGATATTTAAGATATAAGAGCGAGGGGAAACCTTCGTTCTTTTTTCGTTCCAATAATAAAAACCCTCACCAGTAAAAATCATTTAGTGGCTGAGGGTTTTGTTATAAAATTAATTATAAATCACACGCAAATCAGCAGGAGTATGCTCTCCATGAAACTGTTTACGGAGTTGATGAGGGGATTGCCCTACTTTTTCTTAAATAACTTACTAAAATAGGTAGAATCAATGTAACCAACCGTACCAGAAATTTCAGTGATAGATTCTTCTGTCTTCATCAGTAACTGTTTGGCTTTTTCAACGCGATAAGCAGTCAGGTAATCAATAAAATTCATCCCCACAGCCTCTTTAAAAAATCGGCTGACATAATGACGATTTAAATGCATAATATCAGCTAAAGTTGTCAAGTTGATTTCTTCATCATAATGTTCATGAATGTAATCCAAAATCGTATTAATTTGCTCTTTTGCTAAAACAGTTGGTTTATTATTCAAGACATCCATCAAAGAAATTTGGTTTAGCGATTTTACACAACGATTGATCGCGAATTTTAACTCATTAAAATCAATAGGCGTCAATAAATAATCGATTACGCCACATCGTAAAGCTTGATGGATACTTTGGAAGTTATCTCGCTCGGTCATTATGATTACTTTAATATTCGGCAGTTGTTGAACTATTTTACGTTTTACGATGAATCCATCAATATCTAAATGATCAATTGCAATCAACAGAATTTCTGGCAAGAGCTTTTCGGCCATTGCTAAGGCTTCTTGTTCCCTTTCGGCGGAGGTAATACTTTTATATTCATAAATGAATCGTTGATAGATTGTTGAAGTATTCGTTGTTCGTTTGGATCGTTACTGACAATCAATAATCGGCACATAAATAAACCCTCTTTTATTTGATGAGATAATAGTCCTTTTTGTTTGTGAAATTTTTTTTACTACTCTATGATACCTTGAATAAATTCAGCTTTCAAGTGTAATTGTTTGTGAAAAAAATCGAGAATAGGTAAATTTTGTCCATAATCTGCTTAAAATATTCCCTAACAAATTGATTTAAATAGATTAAACTTGATTTGTATGCGTTTAAGGCGCTAATAGAGAACGAACGACAAAAATAGAGGAGTGTTCAAAATGACTGAACTAAAAGTAAAAGAAATTGAAACACTAGTTGTAACAGCGAAAGAAGCTCAAAGTAAATATGAAAACTACACCCAAGAACAAGTAGATGCAATCGTAAAAAATGTATACCAAAAAACACTTGATAATGCAGAGAAATTAGCTATTTCAGCTAATGAAGAAACAGGCTTGGGAAAGTTTCAGATAAAATCATCAAAAATACATTTGCTAGTGAGCAAGTTTATGAAAGTATTAAAGATCTTGCAACTGTTGGTGTGATCAATCGTCGTAAAGAAGATAAAATCATTGAAATTGGTATTCCTTTAGGTGTAGTAGCAGGATTGATTCCTTCAACAAATCTAACAGCTACAGTTATTTTTAAAGCATTGATTGCCTTAAAAACAAGAAATGCGATTATTTTTTCGCCACATCCAAAAGCTTTAAAATCAATTTTGATGGCAGCAGAAATTATTGAGAAAGCGGCAGTTGAAGCTGGAGCGCCAGCAGGATTAGTTCAAGTGATCCAAGAACCTACATTGGAAGCAACAAGTGCTTTGATGAAACATGAGGATATTTCGTTGATCCTTGCTACAGGTGGTAAAGCAATGGTACAGGCAGCTTATAGTTCAGGAAACCCAGCAATTGGAGTAGGTCCTGGAAATGTTCCAGTCTTGATTGATGCAACAGCTGATATCAACCATGCGATTGATTGCGTAGTTAGTAGTAAAACATTTGATAATGGAATCATTTGCGCCTCAGAGCAAGCACTCGTGGTAGAGAAATCCGTAAAAGAAGCCGTTATCGAACAATTAAAGGCGAAGAAAGCTTATTTTATGAATGAAGAAGAATTGGCAAAAGTCAGCCAATTTATTTTAAGAGAAACAGGGACACTAAACCCAGACATCGTTGGAAAAAGTGCTTCAGACGTTGCAAAATTAGTGGGAATTTCTGTACCAGAAGAAACATCTATTTTAATTTCAGAACAGACAGAGATTGGGCACCATAATCCTTACTCAAGAGAAAAACTAACACCAATCTTAGGCTTGTTCACAGTTGACTCATTCGAAACAGGTATAGCAACTTGTAAGGCATTACTTGCGAATGAAGGAACAGGTCATACAGCAGTGATTCATACAACGACAGATGCGAATGCCGAAGTATTTGGCTTAGAAATGAGAGCTTCTCGTATTTTGGTCAATACTTTAGGTGCTTTAGGAGCAATTGGCGCAACAACAAAATTAGCGCCTTCGATGACTTTAGGCTGTGGTGCAATGGGCGGAAGTAGTACAACGGATAATGTAACAGCTCATCATTTAATGAATGTAAAACGTATCGCGTATGGTGTCGAATAAGGACGAAGTGAATTATTTGAAATAAAGTATCCTGTAATTGTCAAAACGTTTATGTGACAATTACAAGATTTATTTGTATTCGGCGCTTTAATTGACTGATTTCACCAGTTTTTCTTGCATCTTAGACAAGCTTTAGGTAAACTAGTAAAGATTGATAACTTGTCAAGGAGGTAATTTGAATGGCAAATCCAACAATTGCAATTGTCGGGCGCCCGAATGTAGGGAAGTCGACAATTTTTAACCGTATAGCTGGTGAGAGAATCTCTATTGTAGAAGATACACCAGGTGTAACAAGAGACCGTATTTATGCCACTGGGGAGTGGTTAGGACGTGAATTTAGTATTATTGATACAGGTGGTATCGATCTAAGTGACGAACCGTTTATGGAGCAAATCAAGCATCAAGCTGAAATTGCGATTGAGGAAGCAGATGTGATCGTATTCGTAACTAGTGGTAGAGAAGGCGTTACGGATGCAGACGAATTAGTAGCAAAAATCTTATATCGCAGTAATAAGCCAGTGATTTTAGCCGTCAATAAAGTGGATAATCCTGAAATGAGAAATGAAATCTATGAATTTTATTCTTTAGGTTTAGGCGATCCATTCCCAATTTCAGGGAGTCATGGATTGGGAATCGGTGATGTTTTAGACGAAGCAGTCAAACATTTTTCTACTGAAATCGAAGAAGAAGACGAAGATACGATCAAATTTAGTTTGATTGGACGTCCTAATGTTGGGAAATCTTCCTTGATCAATGCGATTCTTGGTGAAGACCGTGTCATTGTTTCAGAAATAGAAGGAACAACTCGTGATGCCATCGATACTCGTTTTGAATCTGAGAATGGACAAAAATTCTTGATGATCGATACAGCTGGTATGCGTAAACGAGGCAAAGTCTATGAATCAACAGAAAAATATAGTGTGATGCGTGCTATGCGTGCTATTGAACGTTCAGACATTGTTTTAATGGTTTTAAATGCTGAAGAAGGTATCCGTGAACAAGACAAGAAAGTTGCTGGATATGCACATGAAGCTGGTCGTGGGATCATTATCGTTGTGAATAAATGGGACACGATCGAAAAAGAAACAAATACGATGCGCGATTTTGAAGAAGAGATTCGCGAAGAGTTTCGTTATTTAGATTATGCGCCGATCATTTTTGTTTCTGCAGTAACGAAACAACGCTTGAATAAACTACCAGAATTGATTGAATTGGTCAGCATGAACCAAAATCTACGGATTCCGTCTGCGCTATTGAACGATGTAGTGATGGATGCGATTGCGATCAATCCAACGCCAACAGATAAAGGTAAGCGTCTAAAAGTATTCTATGGTACTCAAGTAGCGATCAAACCGCCAACATTTGTCATTTTTGTAAATGAAGAAGAATTGATGCATTTTTCATATGCAAGATTTTTAGAAAATCAAATTCGTAAAGCCTTCACGTTTGAAGGAACACCAATCAAAATTATCCCGAGAAGACGGAAGTAGCGCATTTTACCACACTTTTTTCAAATGTACAAATAAATTCATTGAGTTATAAAAAAAAATGATAGTTTTAGAAAAAACTGGTTAAAACGCATCAAAAACCTTGCTATTACAAGCTTCCTATGATATCGTGATAACAGAATATTGATCCAATTCAATATTTGTACGTGATTTTTGGACCACTCAAAAAGAAACGTAAATTCGATATCTTTTAGATATCCTATCCCTTGTGGAGGAGGTGAAATAATCCATGGCAAATAAAGCAGAATTAATCGAAAACGTTGCATCTTCAACTGGTTTAACTAAAAAAGACGCAACTGCAGCAGTGGATGCTGTATTTTCAACAATCCAAGAATCTCTTGCTAAAGGTGAAAAAGTTCAATTAATCGGTTTTGGTAACTTTGAAGTACGCGAACGTGCGGCTCGTAAAGGACGTAACCCACAAACTGGTAAAGAAATTCAAATCGCTGCAAGTAAAGTACCTGCGTTCAAACCAGGTAAAGCGTTGAAAGATGCTGTTAAATAAGACAGTTCTTAGAACCCTTGATTAATCAAGGGTTCTTTCTTTATCTAAGTGAGTATAGTTAGCAGATAATTCAGCCTAGGTAAAACATATAAATAGCCTCTTTTTGAGTTCGTGTATCCTTAAAAGTCAACATACTTATTCTATTCATCCTAAATATGAAACTTAATTATATCCAAAAGAATTTATGAATCAACTTTGGCTTTGGCTTTAAAATCAAAAAAAGTGGAACACAATCAAAATATGATCATGTTTCACTTTTTAAAAGATAAAGAATAACTAGCTATGTTTAAACCAAGTGATAAAACTATGAACAGTGTAGCGTGCTAATTATTCAAATCATGACTGAATCACTTTGTTTCTTCGAACAGCAGTATTCTAAGAACTGCGCTATTTTTCTTAGAGGTTGGCTATTTTTTGAAACAAACCCAGTATAAGCTATAAATAAGTTTTTTTTACATAAAAAAAGTAAAATATCTCCAGTAATTTATGAATCAATAATGTCTGTTTTTTAAGAAAATTAAAAAAACAACTGTCTTTGATCGAGGATCATTGCTTTTCCAAAATAAAAATCATCCCTCTTTCTGTTTTCCCTCGACTAATGGTAAAATGTAAGAGAGGGGTGTTATCGATGGAACTTGTTTATAAGAAAAATCAGTTGGAGACAACAATCATCTATGGTGAGACGTTTGCTTCCCAAATTAAATCAGCTTCAATTGAATCGAAACATCTTTTTTTGCTGACTAATCAGCGATACTATGATTTATTTTCGGAAAAACTAATTCAGCTTTTTGATGACAAACAAGAAATAGATTGGTATATTTGTAAAAATGACGCTCATTGTAATAATCTGAAAGAGCTAGAGAGTCTGTTAACTTTTTTAGCTGATTTTGATAAGCAGCAAGACTTTCTTTTCTTAGGTGTTGGAAATGAAGGAGTTGTTCAGTTAACAAACTTTTTGCATGAAACATCCGTACTGACTTCTGATTGTTGGCTTTTGCCGTTATCTATTCAATCATTAAGCAAGAGTCTGATTCATGAAGTTCGAATAGAATTAAACAATCATCCTGTTTTGCAAAGTTTGGTTCTACCAGATAAAATACTTTACGACCATACATTAACAACGGATCATGGAGATGGGAAACTAGTTGATTTTCTTGTTTTTATCCGCTGTGGTTTGGTTTGCAGCCATGATTTTTTGAGAATGCTTTTTAAAAACTACAGCGATGCAACACGTTTGAATCAGCAGTCTTTTAATGGTATGTTGGATGAGATGATTCGCTATTATGAAAAAGATGGACAAATGATCGATCAATTTGGTCGACTGTTTGAGCAGGGGTTTCTAGAAACGGCGAACGGACATCTATTATCCAGTCATATGAAACGATTTTTAGGCTGTTCGCTCCAGTTACTTTGGTCTCAAGAAGTGAATCAGTTTTCGTTTCATTATAAAAACTTCATAATTTGGTTGATTCATCTAGGTTTCCCTGTAGATTTTCCAGAACAAATTTTGGTCAGTGACTATGTGGAAGGTGTTTTAAACTGTCTTGATCGTGGAGAGAAGGCTGCTCTTTTAAAAGAAGTCGGAGAATTTGATCGGACGGAGCAACCTAAAACAGAAGATTTATTAACAACTGTAGAAAAATATAAAACTATTTTAAAAGAAATTAGAGGGTAAATGATGACAACATATAGTGAGAAAATGCTACAAGCATTACATGAAGAAGAGTTGGCTCAAGCGCAGTTGATGTTGGCAGAAGCTATTAGAAAAGATGATGATGATACGCTTGCGGATTTAGGGGAAGAATTATTGTCACTTGGATTTTTGGAAGAAGCAAAACTAGTTTTTGACCATTTAGTAACGATTTTTCCAGAGGCTGATGGCTTGAATCTTCCATTAGCTGAAATTGCGATTGAAAATAATTTGATCGATGATGCATTTGTCTATCTAGAAAAGGTAGGCAAAGATAGTGATAGCTATGTTCAAAGTTTATTAGTAACAGCTGATTTGTATCAGGTCATCGGAATTCCAGAAGTCAGTGAAGCAAAATTAAAAGAGGCACAACGATTGATGCCGGACGAACCATTGATTTTATTTGCTTTAGGTGAGTTGTATTTTTCTAATGGTCAGTTTCAAGAGGCCGCTACAGCTTACCAAGAGCTACTTGAAGGGCAAGTTGCCGAAATTTCTAATGTCTCGATCAATGAACGTTTAGGTAGTACTCTTAGCATGTCAGGCGATTTTGAAGGAGCGATCCCATTTTTAGAAAAGGCATTGGGAGAAGGTCAGACAGATGATCGTTTATTCCAATTAGCGTTCACTTACTTGCAACTCCATGAAAATCAAAAAGCAATTGCTTTACTGCAACAATTAAGAGCGTTGAATCCACATTATCAGTCGCTGTATTTATCTTTGGGTGAAGCGTTACAAGAAGAAGAACAACTTGAAGAAGCGCGTACTGTTCTAGCTGAAGGGATCAAAGAAAATCCATTCCAAGTGGATTTATATCAATTAGCCTCTGAAAATGCCTATCGATTGCATGATACAGAAAAGGCTGAAGCGTTATTGAAAGAAGCGTTGGAACTTGGCGAAAAAACGGATGAAACAAGACTTACGCTAAGTAATCTATATTTAAATGAACATAGATTTGATGAAGTGATCGATGTCGTTCAACAAATGGAAGAACAAGGGCATCCGTATGGCGAATGGAACTTGGCACATGCTTATAATGAATTGGAAGAGTTTGATTTAGCAAAAGTACATTATGAGCAAGCGTACCAAGAACTTTCCCATGAGCCTGAATTTTTAAAAGAGTATGCTGTATTTCTACGTGAGGAAGGTCAACTAGAGCAAGCAAAAGAGCTATTGCAACATTATCTTCACCACGAACCTGGGGATAACGAAGCGCAATCCCTGTTAGATGATATTGAAGAGAGATAGGTGATCATATGTTTGTCAATGTCGCAGATAAAAAGGATTTTTTAGTTTGGTTAGTCAATAATATTTCATTTAGCCAAAGAGAAGTATTATGGATTTTAAACTATTTAATCAATCACGAAGCCATTTTAAATAATGTGCATTTTATTGAACAAGCGGATAAAGCCGTTCGTGGACTAAAAGTCACGTCAAAAGAAATCGATGATGAACCCATTCGCTTATTTCTTTCAGGGAAAGAATTTACGGATACTGATCAGATTTTCCATGAAATTCGGATGAATTGGAAAGAAGCACTTTATGTTGAATGTATCTTTGATGGGTCTTGGCAAAATAGCCAGTATTTGTCTATTTTAGAGGATAATCCTTATGCCCGCTGGAATGAACAGGTGAGTGAAGAAGTAATTGAAAGTATTAATGAGTTTTTCGCTCATGAGGAAAAACAAGCGAAAATCGATTTACTCTATCGCCAAATCGATTTAGCTTTAGAAGATAAAAACCACGAAGCGTTTTTAGAGTTAACAGATGAATTAAACCGTTTGAAAAAATAAAAAAGAGACCGAGAAAAAAGTGTTTAGCTCCGAACACAAAGTCCTTCAATTCTAAGTGCTTTAGCACTTAGAAAATAAAGGAAGCAAGTTGTCTTTCAGACACCTTGTATTGTGCATCATCGAATCACTTCGTTCTTCGTGCCAAGTAGGTACTGTTTATCATCGAATTCTATTGTTCTTCGTGATTCACAGCAATTTACAACAATGTGATCGAAGCGAAGGACTTTACCGAGTAGGTACTTTTCTAGATCAACTCATCCTTCGTTGTCTATCAAAGAAATTCTAGCATATTTTATGCGTAGAAGTTAGTGAGATCGAAACAAAGTGTAGTGTAGTCGCCGCTTTTTTCTCGCCGTTTATTCAACTTTAAAGAGCGAAACAAAACTGATCTTTCGTTTTGTCCCGCTCTATTTTTGACTTAGTTAAGTTGTTTTTTTCTTTTGAAGAGCATTTTTGTCGGTCTAGAATAGGTGAACCCTTCTCCTATAGCTTCGTGAACATTAATAACAGAAATAAACGCTTTTGCATCCAGCTCATGAACGATTCGCTTGATTTCTATGATTTCACTAGGACTAACAACTACATAAAGGACTTTTTTATCGACTTGAGAATACCCACCTTGGCCCTCTAAATAGGTCACGCCACGTTCTAATAGGGACATGATTACTTCTCCAATATCTTCTGAATGATCAGAGATCACTAAGATTCCTTTGGCAGCATAGGCACCATCTAAAACCGAATCGACAACTTTACTGAAAACAAATGAAACAATCAAGGTATACATCATTCGTTTTACATCAATATAGCTCAAAGACAGAATCAAAACGAGAATATCAAAGATCAGCAAGGAACGGCCCATACTGATGCCGTAATTTTTTTCCAAAATACGAGCGATCACATCGGTTCCGCCTGTCGTCCCGCCGACTCGATAGACTAATCCGCTACCGATACCAGCAGCTAATCCAGCTAATAAAGAAGCAATCAACAAATCATGATCTAGATTAACTTCGATGGGGAATCGTTGCCATAACCATAAAAAGACAGATAAGGAAACGGTACCTAAAATTGTATAATAAAATGAGTGCTTGCCTAAAACTTTTCCCCCAATCAAAATCAACGGAATATTGATGATCAAAGTGGAGTATGCAGGATCAATATAAAAAAGTGCCCGTAAAATCAAGGTGATCCCAGTTACTCCGCCTTCTGCTAAGTCATTTGCAATATTAAAGGTGACTAAGCCAAACCCATAAAGACAAGTACCTGCTAGAATTAACAGAACGTCTTTAACATAAAACTTTTTTTCTTCAATCATTGTACTCACTCCTCGTATTTTAAAAGCGTAGCGAAACGCTAAGTTGCTGAACAATTTAGGAAATCAGCTTAAAGACGTTTTTGGTCTTCCAGATGATTTATCTAATCGTTGAGGATACTGTTTCGCGAAGCTGGCTAAAACATACTGGGTTGATGCTGTATAATTTCATCGTCAAGAACCCTTATCCAGTAATCACTTTATCATTCTCAATATAAAACAACAAGTAGAACCTTTTCAGATGGCGCAGTTTTTGATAAGATGTGTAGTAGAAAGGTTGGGGTAAAAATGAAAGACGAAAATCAATCTCTGCATTCCATGCAAGTAGAAGTGGATAACTATATCCAACAATTTAAAACGGGTTATTTTTCTCCATTAAGCCAGATGGCACGCTTAACAGAAGAAGTAGGGGAATTAGCCAGAGAGATCAATCATTATTATGGTGAAAAACCCAAGAAAACAGACGAAAAACCAAAAACGGTTTCAGAAGAGTTAGGGGATGTCTTGTTTGTCACGATGATCATGGCAAATTCTCTAGATATAGATTTAACAGAAGCATTTAAAAAAAATATGGAAAAATTCAATCAACGGGATAAATATCGTTTTGAGCGAAAGGACGGGCAAACAAATGATTAAAATTTTAGTCGCAGGATTTAAAGGAAAAATGGGGGCTACTGCAACCAAGATGGTTTTAGAGCACGTCGGATTTGAATTGGTTGGTGTGCTGGACCCATTTGAAGAAAAAGATAATCTTAGTGAATTAGTAGAATATCCAAATAATAATGCCCCGATTTTTAAAACAAAAGAAGAGGTTCTCTCTGTTCAGCCAGATGTTTGGATCGATTTTACGATTCCAAAAGTTGCCTATGAAAATACCCGATTTGCAATAGAGCATAAAATCGCGCCTGTTGTAGGAACGACTGGTTTAACGGAGGCACAATTAGCAGAATTGACTGATCTATCAGAGCGTTTGAAAGTTGGCGGCTTGATTGCACCAAATTTTGCCGTGGGTGCTGTCTTGATGATGCAATTTGCTCAAAAAGCTGCTGAATATTTTCCAGATGTTGAAATCATCGAGTTGCATCATGATAATAAGTTAGATGCACCAAGCGGAACGGCAATCAAAACGGCCGAAATGATGAGTGAAGTGCGCTCGAAAAAAACGCAAGGCCATCCAGAAGAAAAAGAGTTGATCGCTGGTGCACGCGGTGCTGATTTTGAAGGGATGAAAATTCATAGCGTTCGCTTACCAGGCATTATAGCCCATCAACAAGTACAATTTGGTGGTGTTGGAGAAGGGTTAACAATCAGACATGATTCCTATGACCGTAGTTCGTTTATGACAGGCGTTGCTTTGGGCTGTGAAAAGGTGGTTCACTTAGATAAATTAGTCTATGGACTGGAAAACTTATTATGAAATTAGAAATAATACCTGACGAATTTACCAAAGCAGCTGGAGTGCTACAAGAAATTCAAGCACATGGATTTGAAGCATATTTTGTTGGAGGCAGTGTTCGTGATGCCTTGTTGGATCAACCAATCCATGATGTAGATATAGCAACTAGCGCTTATCCAGAAGAAATCAAACAGATTTTTCATCGAACCATTGACGTAGGAATCGATCATGGGACTGTGCTTGTTTTAATCGGTGAAGAGCAATATGAAATCACAACTTTTAGAACAGAATCAACCTATCAAGATTTTAGACGTCCCGACACAGTGACGTTTGTCCGTTCATTAAAAGAAGACTTAAAACGCAGAGATTTTACAATCAATGCATTGGCGATGGATGTGAATGGTGAAATCATTGATCTATTTGATGGTATGGATGATTTAGAACAAAAAATTATTCGAGCCGTAGGAAACCCTAAAGAGCGATTTCATGAAGATGCTTTACGTATGATGCGTGGCTTGCGTTTTGCCAGTCAGTTAGATTTTATGATTGAAACCAATACATTGTCTGCGATTGAAGAATTTCATCCATTATTAGGTAAAATTTCTGTAGAGCGAATTGCAGTGGAATTTATCAAACTATTATTAGGAAAAAATCGGCGCGCCGCTTTATTACCGTTTATTGAGACTAAATGTTATCAATATTGCCCAGGTTTAAAAAAATCAGGGGAAGCATTGCTGAACTTTTCAGATCTTCCAAATAAACAGATCGAAAGTGAAAGCCAAGCATGGGCCTTATTGATTCAGATAATGGGCTTAAAAGAGAATGATATTCGCAGCTTTCTAAAAGCTTGGAAACAGTCTAATCAAATGATCCACGAAGTACAATCGTTGATTTATGGATTAAATCAACGTCTCATTGGAGACTGGAAACGAATGGATTTGTTTAACTTGGGATTGGATGCGGTTTTGTCTATAGAAAAACTATTGTTTTATTTTGGTCAAAAGAGTACACTTGAAGAAGCAAAAGAAGGTTATTTAGATTTGCCGATTCATGATAGAAAACAGTTAGCTCTAACAGGTAATGATTTATTGGCTTATTTTGATAAAAATCCTGGGAAATGGCTAGGAAATATGCTTAATATGCTTGAAATTGCTGTTGTGAACGGTCAAATAAGCAATACTAAAGAAGCACTAATTGCATATGCAAAGGATAGGATTGATAAGGAGTGAAAGCCGTGAAAGAGTTTTCAAAAAAGTTTGTTGTTGGTTTAAACGATACTGCAAAAGAGATTGGTTCTGGTGATTTAGAGGTCTTAGCTACGCCAGTTATGATCACAATGGTGGAGAATACGGCAAAAGAGTATTTGCATAAACAATTAGCCCCAGAAGAAACCAGTGTTGGCACATTGATCGAAGCGAGACATTTACGCCCTTCTGTAGTAGGAGCCCAAATGATTATTAAAGTTAAGGTCGCTTCACAGGAAAAAACAAAAATCAATTTTTCTTTCGAGGTATTTGACAATGAACAAGTCGTAGCGACAGGGATTCATCAAAGAGCTGTTATCTTAACGGATGTTTTTTTAGAGAAATTAGCTCATCCTAACTAAAGAAGCTAATAGTGTGACCTAACATGAAAGTTATGCTAAACTTAACTTTGTAGAAATTATTTTAGATAAGGAGACTTATATTATGAGTAGAGAAATGACAGGATTGAAATTTTATTTTAGAAATGGTGAAACTTGGACGATTGGTCGCCGTTTTATCGGAGATTTATGGATCAAACAGATCACAACTAGTTTTGGTCGTATCCACGGAAGCGAATTTATGGAAATCCATCCATGTGAAGGCTTTAAAATCGAAATTTTCCAAGAAGGAGATCACGTTCAAACGCATGATATCAATCTTGGTGGTCTTGAATTAGGAATGTTTGCTCGTGCTTTGAAATATGAAGATATTGAACGTATGGAAATTTTATACAAAACAGGTACACCAGATTTAGTTTACTTCCCATACAAAGATAAAACGGACGAAGGATTAGATAATGTTTACCAATCTACTAAAGTCAGCGAAAAAACAAAAAGCTTATATATCGTAATCGACCCAGAACAAACAGTTGATGATGTATATGGTGAAGAATTTTAATATGTAACTAATTGACCGTGGACTTCTTTTTAAAAGATTCTACGGTTTTTTGTGAGATTGGGCGAGGTGTATTGGATGAAAGCAATGGAACTATCTTTTAAAGAAAACCAAGCTATTTTAACCTTAAATAAGGAAACTACGATACCAGTTAGAGAAAAAGGCCAGCTTTTGATCAAAGTTGCGGCAGCTGCTGTCAACCGGACGGATTTAGTCGCTAAAGAAACTGGAAACTTACCCAAAGGCAATGCGATTTTAGGTGTAGAAGTTTCTGGAATAGTAGTAGAGAGCGACACAGAACTTTTTCCATGTGGCAGTCGTGTGATGGGGCTTGTCAATGGTGGTGGTTATGCGGAGTATGTCGCGATGAATGTCGGAAATGCCATGCCATTATCAGATCAGTTGACCTTTGAAGAAGGAGCGGCCATTCCAGAAGTTTTTCTTACGGCTTATCAAACACTATTTTGGCTTGGAAATTTGACTGCTGCTCAAACCGTATTAATTCATGCCGGTGCTAGTGGAGTTGGGACAGCTGCGATTCAGTTAGCCAAACAATTAAGTTCCGCTAAAATCGCTATCACGGCAAGTTCCGCAGAAAAACTCGCGTTATGTCGGACACTGGGAGCAGATAGTTTAATTAACTATCGAGAAGAAGCGTTTAGTCAAAAAATCATAGAAGAGACAGATGGTCGTGGTGTTGATTTGATTTTAGACTTTATCGGAGCTTCTTATTGGGAGAAAAATCTAGCCAGTCTCGCTGTTGATGGGTACTTGATTCTAATTGGCATTTTAGGTGGGACAATTGTTAAAGACGTGAACCTGATGACGTTATTACAGAAAAGAATCACAGTCAAAGGCACGTTACTTACCCCTAGAAGTGATGATTATAAGGCTAAACTAACAAAAGAGTTTGTTGCAAGGACAAATAAGTTATTTGCGGCCGGTCAGTTAAAGCCGATCATTGATTCTGTATTTCAACTTGAAAATGTAGAAAATGCGCATCGCTATATGGAAAGTAATAAGAATAAAGGGAAGATCATTTTAAGCATTAATTGAGGTTGAAAATAATCGAAGTAAGCCTTGGAAACGGAAGATTGTGCAATTAAAAAGTCCCTTGATTTTAAATTTAAAAGAAAAAAATGTTGACACTTAGTTTTAGTAGGTATATACTGAGAACAATTCTTAAATAAATCAGTTACGGAGTGATTCATATGACAACCATGAAGCATAACCAATTACAACTGAATAATTATTACTTTAGCTATTTTAGATGAGTTTGTATTCATAAACATTATGGATGCAGACTAGCAAGTTTGTATCTATGATGGCTAGGGGATTTTGAGATGACTTTCAGCCGCGTAGATGATAAAATCTATAGTGGCTTTTATATTACCTATTTTTGTGAGGTGTTCACTGTAGATTTTTCTAAAAATTTACGTGAATACCTTTTTTATTTGACGAAAATCACATTTTGAGGAGGAAATAACATGGAGAATAAGATCACAGGCCACACGAGACTGGCTGCACTATTTGCTACACCGATTCGTCACAGTGTTTCACCCATGATCCATAATACAGCTTTTCAAACACTAGGAATCGATGCGGTATATCTTGCTTTCGAAGTGGGAACAGAGGGATTAAAACAAGCAATCGATTCAATCAAAAATTTGGATATGATGGGCGCTAACCTATCGATGCCAAACAAAATCTTAGCAGTAGAGTATATGGATGAGCTAAGTGAAGCAGCTCGCTTGATCGGCGCTGTCAACACGATTACGAATCATCAAGGTAAACTGACAGGTCATAATACAGACGGCACCGGATTTATGAGAAGCTTGCAAGATATTGAAGTTGATCTTATTGGTAAAAAAATGACAATCATCGGTGCAGGTGGTGCAGCTACAGCAATTATTGTCCAAGCAGCTTTAGATGGAGTTAAGGAAATCACTGTTTATAATCGAAAAGATGATTTCTACGATAAAATCAAAGAAAAATTAGCGTATATTTCTGAAAATACTAACTGTACAATTAACTTATATGACTTGTCTGATGAAGCCGCTTTGGCTGAAGATGTAGCAGAAAGTGCCTTATTACTAAACGCAACTGGTGTGGGAATGAAGCCGTTAGAAGGTCAAACACCGATTCAAGATTATTCGATCATTCGGCCAGACTTAGCTGTCTGCGATGTTATTTATACACCCAGAGAAACAGAATTTCTTAAACAAGCCCGCTTACGTGGTGCAAAAACAAACAATGGATTAGGTATGTTGCTTTATCAAGGCGCCGCTGCTTTTGAAAAGTGGACCGGAAAAGAAATGCCCATAGCAATCGTAAAACCAATTATTGAAAACAACTAACTTATAATTTGACTGAAGGAGAGAACAACAATGATCGTAATTATGAAATCAGAAGCAACAAAAGCACAAATTAAATCGGTGATCGAACGAGTGAAAAAAGAAGGTCTAGAAGTTCACTTAAGTGAAGGGAAAGAACAGACGATCATTGGTTTGGTTGGAGACACAAGAAAAATGCAAGATGTGGCGTTTAATAGTTACGATGGTGTTGAAAATGCGGTAAGAATTTCACTGACATACAAATTAACAAGTCGGGAATTTCACCCAGAAAATACAGTTGTCAACGTTGACGGGATTAAAATAGGTGATGGTAGCATGACCATGATGGCTGGTCCTTGTTCGATTGAAAGTTTAGATCAAATCCGCGAATGTGCCAGAATTGCTAAAGCTGGTGGTGCAACGATTTTACGTGGTGGAGCATTTAAACCTAGAACTTCTCCTTACGCGTTTCAAGGATTAGAAGAAGAAGGCTTGAAGTACATTCGTCAAGCAGCCGATGAATTTGACATGAAAGTTATTACAGAAGTCATGGATGAAGCGCATATTGATATGATTGCTCAATACAGTGATATTTTGCAAATTGGTGCGAGAAATATGCAAAACTTCAAATTATTACAAGCAGTTGGAAAAACAGGTAAACCAATTGGCTTAAAACGTGGTATTTCTGGTACAATTGATGAGTGGTTAAATGCTGCGGAGTACATTGCGGCACAAGGTAACTTCAATGTGATTTTCATTGAACGTGGGATTCGTACCTACGAAACAGCCACACGTAATACGTTAGATTTGAGTGCTGTACCACTAATTAAAAAGCTAAGCCATTTTCCGATTATTGTTGACCCTAGTCACGGAGTTGGGATTTGGGATCTAGTTCCTCCAATGGCACGAGCAGGAGTTGCTGCTGGTGCAGATGGATTAATCGTTGAAATCCATCCAGATCCAGTTAATGCTTGGTCTGATGGTCCACAATCACTAAATGAAAAAACTTACATGCGTATGATGCAAGAAGTTCATATTATGGAAAATGCAATGAAAGAAATCAATGCTCTAGGTGAATAAAGTAACGAAATTAAAGCATATCTGAAGGTTAGTATTTCTTCTTAATAAAAAATAGGAGTTGAAAAAATGAAACTCACGGTAAATTTACCAAACCATTCTTATGATTTAACCATTGAAAAAGGGTTGTTGAAAAATATCGGTCCTTGGGCAAAAGCGTTATGGGCACCGCAAAAAGTTGTAATCATAACGGATACTAATGTTCAGCCTTTGTATGGTGAAGAAGTCTCCAAACATTTACAAGAAGCTGGCTTTGAGCCTGCAACTTTTGTGATCGATGCAGGTGAACAGAGTAAAAGCCTAACTGTCGCTGCTGAAATTTACGATTTTCTAGCTGATAAAGGATTGACTCGAAGTGATGGGATTATCGCTTTAGGTGGTGGTGTTGTGGGTGATTTAGCAGGGTTTGTTGCTTCAACGTATATGCGTGGATTGCATTTTTTACAAGTTCCAACAACCTTGTTGGCACAAGTAGATAGTAGTATTGGCGGTAAAACAGCCGTCAATACTTCTAAAGCCAAAAATTTAGTTGGAACATTTGCTCAACCAGATGGCGTTTTAATCGATCCTGATACATTGAACACATTAGACGTTCGACGAGTGAGAGAAGGGATTGCTGAAATCATTAAATCAGCTGCGATTGCAGATAAGCACTTATGGCAAAAACTGGCTGATTTGACTGATGAGCATGATTTGATTATACATGCAGTAGAGATCATTGCTGATTGCTGTAAAATAAAACGAAAAGTGGTAGAAGAAGATGAATTAGATAATGGTGTTCGTTTACTTCTCAATTTTGGGCATACAATCGGTCATGCGTTAGAAAATACAGCTGGTTACGGTAAATTAACTCATGGTGAAGGGGTTGCAATCGGGATGAGCCAAATCACCAGAGTTGCTGAAAGTAAAAAATTAACGCCGAGCGGTACGACAGAACAATTGAATAAAATGATCCAAAAATTCCATTTGCCGATCACATCAGAGCTGTGGGATCAAGAACAACTGTACAGTGCGTTGACACATGATAAAAAAGCGCGCGGTGGAAAAATCAATATTATTTTATTAGAAACGATCGGGAATGCAAAAATTGTTCGTATTCCAATTGAAGAAATGAAGAGTTATTTAGACTAGCCAGCAATGTGTGTTAGCTTTTCGGGGTGAAGGTAAAAATCGAATGTGATAAAAAGTGTTACATTCAATTTTTACTATTTTTCAGTTAAGACTAAACGAGCCTGCTAAGCTTTTGCTTTGAAACATGCCAAGAAACACAACGAGGAACTGAGTTGATGTTGATTGGTACAAGGTGAAGCAAAGCAGAACGTTGTTACCATGCATTATCTAGCTTCAAGAGCTAGCTTCTCGAGAAAAAGATAAAAACTGAATGAGGCAAAAATCACCTCAGTCATTTTTGCCTATTTTCTTGTCGAAGCTGAACGAGCTCTTTCAGCTTTTAAAATTAGGAGGAAATCATATGCGTTTTATTACTGCGGGAGAATCACACGGACCAGAATTGACAGCAATTATCGAAGGCTTGCCAGCAGGGGTGCCATTGTCACCTGAGGATATTAATTTAGAGCTAGCAAGAAGACAAGGTGGATATGGTCGTGGCGGCAGAATGTTGATTGAGAAAGATCAGGTAAGAATCACTTCAGGTATTCGTCACGGAAAAACATTAGGTTCGCCAGTGACATTGGTCGTTGAGAACAAAGACTGGAAAAACTGGACTTCTGTTATGTCAATCGAAGAAGTCACAGAGAAAGAGAAAAAGATCCGCCGTGTTAATAAGCCACGTCCTGGTCATGCAGATTTGGTTGGCGGCATCAAATACCAACATGATGATCTTAGAAATGTCTTAGAGCGTTCCTCAGCACGTGAAACAACTATGCGTGTGGCAATTGGAGCCATTGCTAAGAAATTGTTGAAAGAGCTAGATATCGAAGTAGCGGGGCATGTGGCCATATTGGGTGGAATCAAGGCTGAAATTCCAGATAATTTAACTGTTCAAGAAATTCAAGAACGTTCAGAAAAATCCGACGTTCGAGTTCTTGATTCTTCGGTTGAACAAGAAATTCGTGATCTGATAGATAAAACTAAGAAAAACGGCGATACGATCGGTGGAGTGGTCGAAGTTGTTGTCGGCGGTGTGCCGATTGGATTAGGCAGTTATGTCCAATGGGATCGCAAGTTAGATGCTAAAATTGCTCAAGCTGTTACCAGTATCAATGCTTTTAAAGGGGTTGAATTTGGAATCGGTTTTGAAATGGGCTTTAAACCAGGCAGCCAAGTTATGGATGAAATTGTTTGGGATCAAGCAACCGGGTATACAAGAACTTCAAACAATCTAGGCGGTTTTGAAGGTGGTATGACAAATGGAATGCCAATCGTTGTTAGAGGTGTTATGAAGCCGATTCCGACATTGTATAAACCTTTACAAAGTGTCAATATCGATACAAAAGAGCCTTACAAAGCAAGCGTAGAACGTTCTGACAGTACAGCTGTGCCAGCTGCAAGTGTTGTTTGTGAAGCGGTCGTGGCAACAGAAGTTGCTCAAGCAATGTTGGAAAAATTTGGTAGTGATGCTTTTGAACAAATGAAAGCAGAAGTTGACTCTTACCGCTGCTATACTCAAACGTTTTAATTGAAATTAAAAAATGGAGAGTGAAGCGGAATGGATAAAAAGGTTTTAATCATTGGATTAGGTTTGATCGGCAGTTCAATTGCTTTATGTATAAAAAAAGAGTATCCAGCTGTAATGATCATCGGGATAGATAATCAAGAAAGTTCTGTAGACTTTGCGTTAAAACGAAAAATCATTGATCAAAAAGAGAGCACAATTGAAACAGCAGCGGTACAAGCAGATATTATTTTTTTATGTACGCCTGTTAAGAGTATGTTGAAGCAACTAAAACTATTAGGAACCTTGTCATTAAAACCAGAGGTAATCATAACAGATGTTGGCAGTACGAAATTAGAAATTATTGAAACAGCTCAAGCAGCTGGCTTAAAAAGGTTTATCGGTGGACATCCTATGGCGGGCTCACATAAATCTGGTGTGACGGCAGCAGATGAAAACTTATTTGAAAATGCGTATTATATTTTAACCGCTTCAGAAGCAGGGACACAAAAGCAAGTCCAGCAATTACAAACCATTTTACAAGGAACACGAGCAAAATTTGTGGTTCTTACAGCAAAGGAACATGATCAAATTACAGGAATGCTCAGTCACTTACCACATATTATTGCAGCGGGTCTAGTTAACCAAAGTAAGGTTTTCAATGAAGAACATCCCCGCTCACGACAATTAGCGGCTGGTGGTTTTCGCGATATTACCCGGATTGCTTCGTCTGATCCGCAAATGTGGACCGATATTTTGCTAAGTAATAAAGAGGCGTTATTAGCGCTGATGGGTTCATGGCAAACTGAAATGAAACAAGTTTCCGATTGGATCCAAAATGAAAATAGTGAAGCGATTTATCAGTTTTTCTATGAAGCAAAAGAAACAAGAAATCAAATGCCTGTTCATAAAGAAGGCGCAATTCCAGCCTTCTATGATTTATTTGTTGACGTACCGGATGTCCCTGGTGTGATTGCAGAGATTACAGGTTTATTAGGTAAAGCAAACCTTTCATTGATTAATTTGAAAATTCTTGAAACTCGGGAAGATATTTACGGCATTTTACAATTAACCTTTAAAAGGCAGGATGATCTAGAAAAAGCTAAAGTGACTATTAAAAAAGAGACAGAATATTTGTGCTATGAAAAATGAGATTTTGTACAATAGTTGCTTTGAAACATGTCAAAAAATATGCCAAGAAACACAACGAGGAACTGAGTTGATGTTGATTGGTACAAGGTGACTGAAAGGAACGTTGCTACCATGTGTTATCTAGCTGCACAAATCAATCCTTAGGAAAATAGATAAATTGTTAATGAAACAAAGAACGTTTCAATACCAATTTCCTAATTTTCTACGGGATTTATCGATTTGTTTCGCTTTTATTGTTATCTAGCTACGTGGGCTAGCTCCGACTGGAAAAAGATAAAAATAGTTTGTGGTAAAGAGCACCACAATCGATTTTTTCTATTTTCCTGTCAGAGCTGGACGAGCCCACTACACTTTTAAATTTAGGAGGGATTTTTTGGATTTAGTTATTAATAAAATTGGTTTGAATGGGGTAATTGATATTCCTAGTGATAAATCGATTTCTCATAGAAGTATTATGTTTGGTGCTATTGCTGAAGGGAAGACGACGATTCGCAACTTTTTACGTGGTGATGATTGTTTAAGCACTTTAAAAGCTTTTCAAGATTTGGGTGTTAAAATTGAAGATGATGGGGAAGTTATAACCGTTCATGGTAATGGTTTTTCAGGGTTGAAACCTGCGAAGCAAGCAATCGATGTTGGAAATTCAGGGACTACGATTCGCTTGATCACGGGGATTTTGGCAGGAACATCTTTCACTACGGAATTGTTTGGTGATCATTCGATTGCTAAACGGCCTATGAATCGAGTGATGCTACCAATCAATCAAATGGGCGCTGTTTGTGCAGGGCATGATGGGACAGAGTTTCCGCCACTGACAGTGAAAGGTACTGAAAAATTAAGCCCTATTTATTATCAAATGCCTGTTGCGAGTGCTCAAGTTAAGTCCGCCATTTTATTTGCTGCTTTACAAGCCCATGGGGAATCCGTTATTGTAGAAAAAGAGAAGACGCGTGATCATACAGAAGATATGATTCGTCAATTTGGCGGTGAAATTTCAGTTTCAGGGAAAGAAATTAGAATCAGTGGACCGCAAAAATTAGTTGGACAAGAAGTTGTGGTACCAGGGGATATTTCATCAGCGGCCTTCTTCCTTACGGCAGGACTGATCATTCCAGATAGCAAAATCACGTTAAAGAACGTTGGCTTAAACCCAACTCGTACGGGAATCATTGATGTTATCCAACAAATGGGCGGAAAGCTACTAGTACAAGAATCGAATAGTGAAGCCAATAAAGCTGGAACTTTAACTGTCGAAACAAGTGCTCTTAACGGAATTGAAATCAGTGGAGAAATTATTCCAAGATTAATCGATGAACTGCCAATCATTGCTTTATTAGCCACTCAGGCTGAGGGAATCACAATTATTCGCGACGCTGAAGAGTTGAAAGTAAAAGAAACGAATCGGATCGATGCAGTCGCAACTGAGTTAAACAAAATGGGTGCTAAAATCGAGCCAACTGAGGATGGATTAATCATTCATGGTAAAACACCGCTACACGGTGCGAACGTAACTAGTTATGGAGACCATCGTATTGGTATGATGCTGCAAATTGCGGCTCTTTTAGTAGAAAGCGGCACAGTCGAATTAGATAAAGCAGAAGCAGTTTCAGTTTCTTATCCAAGATTTTTTGATGATTTAACTAAATTATTTCGATAAACGGAGGAACGAAGATGAAGGGGATTATTTTAATTGGTTTTATGGGAGCAGGAAAAACCACTGTGGGAAAACTGCTTTCAGAAAAAACGGGTATGGAACACATCGATTTTGATGATAAAATCGTTGAAGAAATAGGAATGACAATTCAAGAATATTTTGATTTACACGGTGAAGAAGCATTTAGAGAACGAGAAACGAATGTCTTAAAACGCTATCTTGATCATAATCAAGTTGTATCAACCGGTGGCGGCATTGTCATGAGACCAGAGAATCGAGAACTGTTGAAACAAATGGCACCTGTTATCTATTTACAAACAAAGCCAGAAGTGTTTATTCCGCGTTTAAAACACGATCATACCACTGTTAGACCTTTAGTTGTGTCAAAATCCCCAGAGGAAATTAGACAGGTTTTTGAACCGCGTATCCCTTTTTATGAAGAGAGTGCTAGCTTAGTTGTTGCGACAGACGATCGAACACCTGAAGAGATTGTTCATGAAATTTTAGAAAATATATAGGTAGGTGAGTCAATGAAAGTTGGTTATTTAGGTCCAGAAGCTTCTTTTACTCATAATGCAACTAGAACAGCTTTTCCTAATGAAGAATTGGTTTCGTATCATTCGATTCCCGCTTGCATTAAGGGGGTTGAATTTGGAGAGGTCGATCTAGGCGTCGTGCCGATTGAAAATACGATTGAGGGCTCGGTTAATACCACAGTAGACTATCTATTTCATCAGACGACCATTCCGGTCGGAGCCGAAATCGTACTGCCGATCTATCAACAATTGATGGTATCTAAAAAGAATCAAGAGCGGTGGCTTGAAACAACGAAAATCATGTCACATCCGCAAGCTTTAGCGCAATCACAAGAATTTATTCGTACTTATTTTCCACTGGCTGAGCTTGAGGCAACACCATCCACTGCTTATGCAGCAAATTTTGTTGCCAGTCATCCAGACCAAAAAATCGCAGCAATTGCACCCAAATTGTCTGCTGAAACGTATGATCTTGAGATTGTTGGGAAAGATATTCAGGATGTAGAAATCAATCAAACACGATTTTGGGTTTTAGGCGCCGAAAAAATTGAGTTACCAATTCAATCAGAGCAACAGAAGCTGACAATAGCTTTGACGATGCCAAATAATATGCCAGGTGCACTGCAAAAAGCATTATCAGCATTTAGCTGGCGAGATATTGACTTGAGCAAAATCGAGTCACGTCCATTAAAAACAACATTGGGAGAATATTTCTTTTTAATTGATATCAACGTTCAAAAACCACAATTATTATTGGATAACGCTTTAGAAGAAATACGTTTAATGGGTGGAACTGTAAAAATATTCGGAAATTATGCGATTCATCCAATCAACGGGGTATAAAGATCTGAAAAGGTCTTTTTATTTTTTGTTAAATTTCAACTAACTAATAGGAATTTCTATTAAAATAAGGTATGCTTATAACTGTTGTTAATTGATAGTGAGGTGGAAATAATGAGTCGCGTGGATCGTTATAAACATATACATGATAAAGCAAAACCAATAGAAGAGAAAAATTCCTTTAATCCTAGAAAAGAAAAAAATTATTCTGAAGAACCTAGACAAAGCTATTATCGAGGACCAGAAACATTTCCTGACCAAGAGCCAACAGAGCATCAGGAACAGTATTTGGGGCAAGACTATTCAAATGGTCCTTCAAAACAGATACCCAAAAAAGAAAAAAAACCAAAAAAAATCAGAAAAAAGAGAAGATTTAGCTGGCCTAAAAGAATTGCATTATTTTTTGTCTTGCTAATTGTTTTAGCTGTTGGGTTCTTTTTTAAAGGCAAATCATATGCAGAAAATGATGCATCTTTACCTAAAGAAGCACTTGAAACGTTTAATGGTGTGAAAAGTGCAAATGGCGCCAACAATATTTTGATTTTGGGTAGTGATACAAGAGGAGAAGATGCTGGACGTGCGGATACTATAATGGTACTACAATTAGACGGACCATCTAAAAAGCCCAAATTGATTTCATTTATGCGAGATATATTCGTTGATATTCCAGGCTATGATGCAAATAAAATCAACGCTTCTTATGCTCTAGGCGGTGCGGATTTAGTTCGCCAAACATTAGCGGAAAATTTCAATATTCAATGTAGATATTATGCGAAAGTTGATTTTCAATCCTTTGAAAAAATTGTTGATTCGATGTTCCCAAGTGGAGTTAAAATCGATGCTGAAAAAGACTTGAATTTAGATGGTGTTGATATCGCCAAAGGGCAGCAAAGTATGGACGGGCATACACTTCTACAATATTCTCGTTTTAGAAAAGATGAGGAAGGCGATTTTGGTCGTGTTCGCCGTCAGCAACAAGTGATGTCAGCGGTTATGGGTCAATTAAAAAATCCTTTAGCATTACTTCGCACACCTGAATCTTTAGGACGTTTAGTTGGTTATATGTCTACAGACATCCCAACAACGTTTATGTTGAAAAACGGTCCTTCTTTGATGCTAAAAGGTGGAAGTGGGATTGAACGCCTAGCGGTTCCAGTAGAAGGTTCATGGAGTAACGATGAAAACTACTATGCTGGGAGTATTCTTCAAATTGATTTAGAAACGAATCAAAAGGCGGTTCAAGAATTTCTTGGGCAATAAGGATTTTATTTAAATATTAACTGATTTATGCTATATTTATACTAACGTGCAAAATTAGTGAAACGAGGTTACAAAATGAAAATTGCTGTTGTGACAGATAGTACAGCCTATTTACCCGAGCGAATTAAGAACTCTCCTAATCTGTTTATTATTCCCATTCCAGTTATTTTAGATGGTAAGATATATAACGAAGGTGTCGATATCGAAGCTGATGAATATTATGAGCTATTAAATAATAGTAACGAGTTTCCAACAACTTCTCAACCTGCATTAGGCGAAGTGATTGAACTCTACAAAGAAATTGCCGCTAAGGGATATGATACGATTATCAGTATTCATCTTTCTTCTGGGATTTCAGGTTTTGTGAATACCTTATTTTCACTAACAGATTCAATCAATGGTGTTACACTTTATCCTTATGACTCTAAAATTACAAGTGTGCCAATGGGGCATATGGTAGAAGCTGCTTTAGATTTGATCAAAGAAAATGCTAGTCTAGAAGATATTTTTGCTAAGCTAGACATCATTCGTGATAACACGTACGCTTATTTAATTGTTGAAGATTTGAACAATTTGGTACGTGGTGGTCGTTTAACGAATGGAGCAGCTCTGATTGCCGGTTTATTAAAAATCAAGCCGATTTTGACTTTTGAAGATGGTAAAATTGTCTTATTTGAAAAAATCCGTTCAACTAAAAAGGCCTTTGCTCGTGCAGAGGCAATTATCGGCAAACGGGACAAAGAAATTGGCCGACCCGTTAAATTATATGTGATTCATGCCAACAACTTGGCAGTTGCTGAAGAAGAAAAAGCAAAACTTCAAGTTAAGTATCCAAATGCAATTATTGAAATTGGTCATTTTAACCCTGTTATTGGGACTCATTTAGGTGAGAAAGCTATTGCACTTTGTATTTCAGCGCAATAAATAAATTATGCTAAAATAAGGATGAAGCAAAACTAAACTAAAGATTAGTTTTGCTTCATCCTTATTTCGATTTTTAAAAAGTTTTTTTGAGGTTAACCATCAACTATCAATGTGTTACTAAACGTATACTTCAACTAAAAAGAAATAGTATGCTACAATAATATAAAGAGAATTCTTTTTACTACAATCAATAAAAAATAACAATTCAATAGTCATTTTTCTTTAAAAGTAAGGTATACTTAAAGAAAAGGAGGGCGAGTGGATGAATCTAACAGAAGAACGTTTACAGAAAGAAAAAATGAAACAAGTTCAACTGCTCGCTGCATATTATCAAGTAGTTAATCGTTTGCCGCTTGGCGATAAGCGCGATCAAATGATTCGTGATATATTAGCTTGTAAAGATAAAATAAAAAAAATCAATCAACAACTAACAGAGTTAAATAAAAGTTGAAATTCTATTTTTAAGAGGAGCGTATTTTGGGTATAGATTTTTTTACAGTATTACTCACAGCTTTTGTTGTGATCATGTATGTTTATTTAATCTTAGTTAGAAAAAGTATTTTGATCAAGAGTGTCAAAAGAAAACTTATCTATGGATTAGTGATTGGGGTAAGTCTATTTATCCTTATTAGTACGTTATTTATTGAACAATCGCTCGATCAAAGACTGCGTAGTTTCTTAGCAATGTTACTTGTTTTGAGTTTTTTACTAGATGCAAAAGGTCTTTCTGATGATCGACTCATTTTAGGACCGTTTGATAAAAATGGTGTGATGTATCGAGATGTTGAAAAAATGGCGTTATTGCTTAAGGAAAATGAAATTCGTTTGAATTATTTTAAAAATGGTCGTCGTGGCCCTATGATGAAATTTTCAATTCCATTAGAAGATCTATTGGTGTTTCTTTCTGATCGTTTGAATGAAGAGGCTGAAATCAGTATTTTAGTTGAAGAAGACAAGTAGTAATCAACCACTTAAAGGAGAATTTAGATAGTTACTTTCTCTTTTGATTTCATTGTGAGGGTCAGAAATTACATTCATAAAGTTTTTCTAAAATAATAGTCATTTTTAGTAGGTATTTCTTAAACAATTTGCTATAATGTGCAGAGAAATTCTGAAAGGAAGTATTGTTGTGAATAAAGAAATAGAGCAACGAATTGCTGAATTACGTGAAAAATATAAAGAGTTGCCACCAGAGAAAAAAGCAGAGTGGGAACGGCATATAAAAAAGAGAAATTTTTTGAACTATAAAAAAATAGAATTGATTAAATCTGAGTTGCTCCGTTTAGAAGCTCGTCGTGCACAATTAGAACTATGTGATAAGGAAAAAGAGCTTGGATTAATAGAAAAGAAAATTACCTGTAAAAAAGAAAAATTATTACGGTATTTAGGGAAACAACTCAATCAGTAATGAATAAGGGGGATACGAGATGGAGTTTGTTTATTTAATTATTGTATTTGCTTTTGCGATCACATTTTCAAATGTCTTTAATCGAATCGTACCGATTATTCCATTACCGATCGTACAAATAATTGTAGGGGTTTTGATCGGCGTTACCTCTATTGGTCGAGAAATTGTATTTGAGCCAGAAATATTTTTAGTGATGATCATTGCGCCATTATTGTTCCGAGAAGGTGAACGAAACGATACTGCGGCTACTATGAAAAATTTTAGTGTCATTTTATTTTTGGCTTTCATTGGTGTTTTGATTACGCTTGTGAGCGTAGGCTGGGCTTTGCATATGGTTATACCGGCTTTACCGATTGCCGCTTGTTTTGCATTAGGTGCAGCATTAGGACCTACAGATGCAGTTGCTGTAGGTTCTTTATCTGGAAAAATTCAGATTCCGCCTAAAGCGATGCATATTTTAGAAGGTGAAGGCCTAATCAATGATGCTTCCGGCGTTACAGCATTCCAATTTGCGTTAGCCGCTTTATTGACTGGGAGTTTTTCAGCTGCCGAAGCAGGAATTACTTTAGTTGTCTCCAGTATTGGAGGCGCTTTTGTAGGTGCTGTCTTAGTGATGATCAAACGTCAAGTTGTTATGATTTTAGAAAAAGCTTCGGCAAGAGATGTTACAGGTTATTTACTGCTAGAACTATTGTTGCCTTTTTTAGCCTATATGGTAGCTGAATTATTTCATGTTTCTGGAATCATCGCATCTGTTGTAGCAGGCGTTATGCAAGCAGCGAGTTTTAAAAAGATCTCTTTGTTTGAAGCAGAGCTTTCTAGCGTCTCTGAAAGTACTTGGGGCACAATTACGTTTATGCTAAATGCCCTTGTTTTTCTATTTTTAGGAATTGAATTATCTCAAGTCTTTTCGCCGATTTGGAATAGTGAGACATATTCTAACAGCTTTTTGATGTTGGTTACTTTGATTTTAAGTGTTACGTTGTTTGTTGCTCGATTTTTCTCCATTTTTGTGATTTATAGTGTAAAAAATGGTTTGAAGAACGTTTGGCATTCGATGAATGAAATGCTGATTTTAACGTTTGGTGGTGTCAAAGGAACGGTTAGTTTGGCGACTATTTTTATTTTGCCTTTGACTTTAAATGGACAAGATTTTCCTGAACGATCGTTACTCTTATTTATCACGGCTTGTGTGATTTTAGTCACGTTAGTTGGAGGGATTCTTGTTTTACCATTTTTAACTGACTCAGATGAGATTGAAAATACAAACATGCAAGGCATAATGCTGTTGCAAGAGGTTATCGAAAAACTTAAAAAGATAAATCAAGAAGATCCACATGTTGAAATGAATGTTGTGATTGAAAATTATCAAGATCGCGTAAAAGAACTGTATACAGAGCAACTCCCATCAGATCAACGACAAGAAGTACAGGAGTTACGAGCATTGATTGTTTCGATTGAACGAGATGGTTTGGAAGAGAGCTTTCGCCAAAAAGAAATCGGAATCGAAGGTTATCGGTTATATGAACGTTTGATATCAAGAATGGAACGGTCAATTGCCAGGCAGTTACTATCGATTATCGGTTTTTGGTTACTGTTTGTTCGCCAAATTATTGCGTTTTTTATTCATCCAAAGCATTTATTCGCTAAGAAAGATGAAGAAAATAGACGAGAATTTCAAAAAGAAGAACTAGAAAATGTTCGCCAAGTCTTTTTACAAAATACAGAAGTTATTTTGAAGAGTTTGGATAATCTAAATGGTGTTTACGATGAAGAAATCATTCGTTTCTTTATTGAAGGACGGCTACAATTGGCGCATAGGCTAGAAGATGGGACGTTTATTGATTCTTTTATTGTTCGCTCTCAATCTAACTATGTAAAAGAACTATTGATTGGCTATCAGGAAGAACGAAAAGTGATCGATGAATATGAGATCTCTGGAAAAATATCTTCTCTTGAAGCAAATGAATATCGGAAAAATGTCAATTTGCTAGAATCCTATTCGATCAACGATATTTCAAGTGCTGTTCCACTAAGGAAACTGACAAGAGAATTAAAAAAAGAAGCAGACTAAGAAAACTAGCTTCTTTTTTTTACATTTTTTTGATACAATAAGCAGGATGAAAAGGGCGTGAGCAGATGAATGAGTTAAAAGTAACTGAATTAACGAAAACATATGGAGAGAAAACATTATTTGATCACATTTTTTTCCATATTCATGATAAAGACCGGATTGGCTTGATCGGGACAAATGGCACTGGAAAAACTAGTTTGTTGAATATTCTTGCGGGTAAGGATGGTGGAGATGGTGATGGTCAGGCGATCCAACAGCCAAATGACTATCAAGTCGGCTATCTTTCTCAAGATAAAGAGTTTGATCCAGAGCTATCCGTTGTAGAAGCCGTGTTCCAAGGAGAAACGCCAATTATTCAAGCAGTTAAAAACTATGAGTTGGCGCTACTAGCATTAGCGGAAGACGGACTAGATACTACCGCTCAAAAACAATATGCTCAAGCAGAAGAACGCATGAATAAAGAAGATGCGTGGACAGCAGATACAGATGCTAAAATTATTTTACAAAAACTAGGGATTGAAACCTTGCACAAAAAAATAGGTGATTTATCTGGTGGACAAAAGAAACGTGTCAGTCTTGCCCAAGTATTGATTGAATCACCTGATTTACTATTATTGGATGAACCAACCAACCATCTGGATTATGAAGCGATCAATTGGCTAGAAAGCTTTTTGAACGGTTACCGCGGAGCTATTTTGATGGTGACTCACGATCGTTACTTTTTAGATCGGGTCACAAATCGAATCTTCGAACTTTCTTTTGGAAAACTATACGAATACAAGGGGAATTACGAGGCGTATATCATTGCTAAGGCTGAACGTGAACGAGTTGGTGTTGAACAAGAAGAAAAAAGAAAACAACTCTACAAACAAGAACTGGAATGGATGCGAGCCGGGGTTAAAGCTCGAGGAACCAAACAACAAGCGCGGCAAGATCGTTTCCATGACCTAAAAGAAAATCTCCATCAAGTCAATCAAAAAGGTCAGCTAGAAATGGATATTGCAACCCAGAGATTAGGTAAAAAAGTCTTAGAAATTCAAAATGGTGACTATCAAATCGAACATAAAACAATTTTAAAAGAATACGATTTGCTTATTCAAGCAGAAGATCGGATTGGGATTACTGGAAAAAATGGTGCTGGCAAATCAACATTATTAAATATCCTTGCTGGTCGACTAGAGTTAGACGGTGGATTCTATTCAATTGGTGAAACAGTTAACTTGGCTTACTATACGCAACAAAATGAAGCGATGGACCCTAACCAACGCATGATTTCTTATTTACAAGAAGCGGCGGAACAAGTGCAACGGGGCGATGGAACAACCATCGGTGTGGCTGAATTATTGGAACGGTTTTTATTTCCTCGTTTCATGCATGGAACAGTTATTGGGAAACTATCTGGTGGTGAAAAACGTCGGCTGTATTTATTAAAACTTTTGATTGGTCAACCAAATGTGTTATTATTGGACGAGCCGACAAATGATTTAGATATTGATACCTTAACTATTTTAGAGGATTATATTCAAACATTTAAAGGTGCTGTGATCGCTGTTTCTCATGACCGTTATTTTCTTGATAAAACAATGGATAAACTACTGGTTTTTCAAGGAGAAGGTCACATCACGACTTATTTTGGATCGATGAGCGACTATTTAGCGGTAAGTAAAGAGCCAGCGAAAAAAGTAACGAAGGCAGAAGTAAGACCGACTAGCGAAGTTGAAAAGAAAGCAAAAACAAAGTTAACATACATGGAACAAAGAGAATGGGAAACAATTGAAACAGATATAGCACATCTTGAAGAGCAATCAGCTAAAATTACAGAAGGGATGAATCATCAAGGTGATGACTTTACGAAACTACAACAGCTTCAAACAGAATTGGCAAGAGTGGAAGAAGAGCTGGATGAAAAGATGGAACGCTGGGAATATTTGAGTGAATTTGCAGAAAACTAGGAGGCACAAACTATGGAAGAAGCATACTTAGCATTAGGCCGTAAAATTTTAGAGGAAGGTCATCTAAAAGAAGACCGGACTGGAACAGGGACGCGGAGTATTTTTGGGCATCAAATGCGTTTTGATTTATCTGAGGGATTTCCCTTATTAACGACTAAACGAGTGCCTTTCGGCTTGATCAAAAGCGAACTTTTATGGTTTTTGAATGGTGACACCAATATTCGTTACCTCTTACAACATAACAATCATATTTGGGATGAATGGGCATTTGAACGTTATGTAAAAAGTGATGATTACAAGGGGCCAGATATGACTGATTTTGGTCATCGTGTCCTAACAGACGAAGTATTTAAGCAAAATTACGAAATAGAACATAAAAAATTCTGTGAGGCGATTTTATCGGATGAGGTATTTGCTGCCAAACATGGTGAATTAGGCAACATTTATGGTGCGCAATGGCGCCATTGGGAGACCAAAGAGGGTGGATTTATCGATCAATTAAAAAATGTTATTACCATGATCAAAAAAACACCAGATTCAAGACGCTTGATCGTCTCGGCTTGGAATCCAGAAGATGTTCCTTCGATGGCGTTACCGCCATGTCATACGATGTTTCAATTTTATGTAAATGATGGAAAATTAAGTTGTCAATTATATCAACGTAGCGGGGATGTTTTTCTAGGTGTACCCTTCAACATTGCTAGTTATGCTTTGTTGACTCATTTGATTGCGCATGAAACAGGTTTAGAAGTAGGCGATTTTGTTCATACGATTGGCGATGCTCACTTGTATACTAACCACATCGAGCAAATGAATGAACAACTGGTTCGAGAAGTTCGAGCTTTCCCGACATTAAAATTAAATCAAGAAAAAAAATCGGTATTTGATTTTGAAATGGAAGATATTGTCATTGAAGGATATGAACCGCATCCTGCAATCAAGGCGCCAATTGCCGTTTAATTTGAAAGGAGTTCCCCGATGTTAGCAGCCATATGGGCACAAGATGAACAAGGAACGATTGGAAAGAAAAATCGCTTACCTTGGCATTTGCCAAATGATCTAAAGTTTTTTAAACAAATGACGGAAGATAATACTATTGTGATGGGTAGAAAGACTTTTGAGGGAATGGGTAGCCGCCCGTTACCAAATCGTCAAACAATTGTTTTAACCAGAGATAAAGGATACCAAGCAGAAGGAGTCACTGTATTTCATACTGTGGGAGAGGTGCTCGAATACGCAAGATCTTTTGCTGGAATTACGTTTATTTCAGGTGGTTCAGCGGTATATGAGGATTTTTTACCTTATTGTGATGTGTTGTATCGCACTGTTATTGATCATTCATTTGAAGGTGATACCAAATTTCCTGCTGTTGCTTGGGATGATTGGACATTGATCAACTTAAGTGAAGGGGAGCAAGATGAAAATAATCGTTATGCTTACCAATTTGAGACCTATCAGCGTAAAGTGACTGCAGAGTAAAATTATTTATGCTACTTATATAAAAGAAACAAATAGCCTGATACATAACTCTTCACGTTATGTATCAGGCTATTATTATCCGAATAAACGGTAGGTAGCAGCGATCTTTCTTATTTTTCAGAATTATCCGCTTTTGTCCCAACCTCTTTGTTTCTAAATATGATTGCGATATAAACCAACAACTTTACCTAAGATACTGACATTATTTAAAATAATTGGATCCAAAGCATCATTTTCTGGCTGAAGACGAACATGATCCGTTTCTTTAAAGAAACGTTTACAGGTTGCTTCATCTTCATCAGTCATAGCGATAACGATATCACCGTTTGAGGCAGTACTTTGTTTGCGGACAATGACTTGATCACCATCTAATATCCCAGCATTGATCATACTTTCTCCTCGAATCGTCAGCATGAATAAAGCATTTTCTTCTGTTCTTAGATCAGGCGGAAGCGGGAAGAAGTCAGATGCTTCTTCAACTGCTAAAATAGGTTCACCAGCTGTAACAACACCAAGCATAGGGATCACAGTAGGTTTGACCCCAATTCTTTCTAGACCGTCCGCTGTTAACTCAATGGCTCTTGGCTTTGTAGGATCACGCAGGATCATCCCTTTTTTCTCTAAACGGGCTAAATGGCCATGGACAGTGGATGTCGAGGAAAGGTCAACTGCTTTTCCAATTTCTCTTACAGTTGGAGGGTAGCCTTTAAGTTCAACTTGTTCATATATATATTTTAGTACTTCGATTTGTCTTGTGTCTGTACGTTTCACCACAATCCGCACCTTCTTTCAATTTATATTTTTAGTGTACCATAGTTTTGTACAGGAATCAAACAAGCGTTCGTGTTTATGATAAACATGGATTTAGGTTATTTTTACTAAAAAGTAAGTAGGTTTTTCAATACTAATTTCTGTATCTAATAGTTTTTGTTTCCCTTTTTTATTAAGAATATAGTTGTATTTTTGGCGCTCATCTTATAAGATAGACATGGAAAGTAAAGGAGGCAAAAGCATGTTATCATCAGAAAAAATGAACCGTATCAACGAACTTGCCAAAAAAGCAAAAGAAAATGAGTTGACTGAAAAAGAAAAAGAAGAACAAAAAGTGCTTCGTCAAGAATATCTAGCTGCTTTCCGCGGCGGTATGCGTCACCATATCGAAGGCATGAAAGTCGTTGATCCTAAAGGAAACGACGTTACACCAGAGAAGTTAAAAGAGATCCAAAAGGCAAAAGGCCTGCATAATAGAAAATAATTTCAGTTTTTTTTACTAAAAGTAATTGCTTTCATAAACAAAATACGCTAAACTATAGTTAATAAAGGTAAAAAAAACCTAAATAGGAGATGATTTTTTTGTTTGACAACACTGATCAGTTAGGAGTCAACACGATTCGTACATTGAGTATTGAAGCGGTACAAAAAGCAAACTCAGGCCATCCTGGCTTACCAATGGGTGCTGCACCTATGGCATATGCACTTTGGACAAAACATTTGAAAGTTAACCCAAAAACTGCTAGAAATTGGGTAGATAGAGACCGCTTCATTCTTTCTGCAGGTCATGGTTCTGCAATGCTTTATAGCTTACTTCATTTAGCAGGATACGGTGTAACAATGGATGATTTGAAGAGTTTCCGTCAATGGGGTAGTAAAACTCCAGGGCATCCTGAAGTCCATCATACAGATGGTGTTGAAGCGACTACTGGTCCTTTAGGTCAAGGGATTGCAATGGCAGTTGGAATGGCGATGGCTGAAGCGCACACTGCTGCGACATATAATCGCGATAGTTTCCCTGTGATCGATCACTATACGTATGCTTTATGCGGCGATGGCGATTTGATGGAAGGTGTTTCTCAAGAAGCGAGCTCGATGGCTGGGCACATGAAATTGGGCAAACTGATCGTATTATACGATTCAAATGATATCTCTTTAGATGGGCCAACTTCAAAAGCCTTCACAGAAAATGTTGGAGCTCGTTATGAAGCATACGGTTGGCAACATATTTTAGTGAAAGATGGTAATGATTTAGAAGAAATTTCTAAAGCAATTGAAACAGCTAAAGCTGAATCAGATAAACCAACCTTGATCGAAGTCAAAACAGTTATTGGTTATGGTGCTCCAAAAGAAGGCACATCTTCTGTTCATGGTGCCCCAATCGGAGCAGATGGTATTACTGCGGCTAAAGCTGTTTATGGTTGGGAATATCCTGATTTTACTGTTCCGGAAGAAGTTGCTGCTCGTTTTAAAGAAACAATGATAGAAAAAGGCGGCAAAGCTGAAACTAACTGGAATGACATGTTTGCAAACTATACAAAAGCACATCCTGAATTAGCAAAACAATTCAAACAAGCTTTTGCGGATGAACTTCCTGAAAATTGGGATAACGAATTACCAACTTATGAGGTAGGGTCAAGTGCTGCAAGTCGCGTAACAAGTAAAGAAACAATTCAAGCAATCTCTAAAGCTGTTCCAGGTTTTTGGGGTGGTTCCGCTGATTTATCTGCATCAAACAATACAATGGTTGCAGCAGAAAAAGATTTTGAACCAGGTCAATATGAAGGCCGCAATATTTGGTTTGGCGTTCGTGAGTTTGCCATGGCTGCAGCGATGAACGGAATTCAATTACATGGTGGTAGCCGTGTATATGGTGGAACATTCTTTGTCTTTACTGATTATTTACGTCCTGCGGTTCGTTTAGCAGCGATTCAAAATACTCCTGTAACTTATGTACTGACGCATGATTCTGTAGCGGTAGGGGAAGATGGCCCAACGCATGAACCTGTTGAGCAATTAGCAAGTATTCGTTGCATGCCTGGTGTTCAAGTGATTCGTCCAGCTGATGGAAACGAAACAGTTGCTGCATGGAAAATAGCTATGACGACTAAAGATGCTCCGACTGTTTTAGTTTTAAGTCGCCAAAACTTACCAGTTATTGAAGGAACTAAAGAACATGCTGGAGAGCTAGTTCAAAAAGGTGCATATGTGATTTCTAAGCAAAAAGGGGACAAACCAGAAGGAATCCTAATTGCAACTGGTTCAGAAGTGAACTTAGCCATTGAAACTCAAAAAGCATTGGCAGAACAAGGTCAAGATGTTTCAGTCGTTTCAATGCCAAGTTTCGATTTATTTGAAAAGCAAACAGCAGAATATAAAGAATCTGTTTTACCTAAAGCTGTGACTAAGCGTGTGGCAATCGAAGCGGCTTCACCATTTGGGTGGGAACGTTATGTTGGTACAGCCGGTACAACTGTGACGATCAATCACTTTGGCGCTTCTGCTCCTGGCGATTTAGTCTTAAAAGAATTTGGCTTTACAGTTGAAAATGTCGTAACAAAATATAATGAGTTATAAATAGCAAGTATTTAGTTAGTGAAAAAGCAAAAGTCCTAATCAGCTGGACTTTTGCTTTTTTTGTTGGGTAAATAGATTGTATGATTTGTAAAAAACTAAATAGAAGAGAGAATGTAATATTTGTGTAATATTTGCAATAGTTTTCTATTTATTAGAAAAAAGTTAATAAATAGAAAACTAAAGGATTCTTGCCGGAAAATCCAGTCGAAAAACAGACACTATGTAAACTGAACAAAACAATTGCACCTGAAATTATAAAACAAAAATTTCAGCTAGATTACGCTCACTTTAAAACTTCAAATTTCAGGAGTAAATAATTGTTTATAAAAAATTCCACGAGTAAAATGATGTTACGATGTTCTATTGAGGAGGAACAAATGAATGGACGAGATCAAAACAAGAAGTAGTAGACACCAACAAAAAACACAGAAGAATAATCATAAAAGAATGGTTTCTGTGATTGGGACTTCATTAGTATTTCTTCCTGTCGCAGGGAATCTGTTACCATTGGGTGTTCAAGCAACAGAAGTTGAAACTCAAGGAGCAGTTTCACAACAAGCATTTATTGATTCTATTGGATACTCAGCTGCTTCAGTAGCGGATGCAAATGATTTATATGCCTCTGTCATGATTGCTCAAGCATTATTAGAGAGTAGTTATGGAACTTCAGGTTTAGCCGCGGCTCCAAACTATAATTTATTCGGTGTCAAAGGAAGCTATGGCGGACAAACAGTTTATATGCCTACAGCTGAATATTTGAACGGTGAATGGGTCACTGTAACCGAACCATTTAGAAGTTATCCATCCTATACTGAGTCGTTTCAAGACCATGCTAACGTGCTTAAAACAACGATAGCTTCAAGTGGTAACTATCATTACTCTGGTGTATGGAAAAGTAATACAACGAGTTATATGGATGCAACAGCGGCTTTAGCTGGTCGCTATGCAACGGATCCTAACTATGCAAGTAAATTGAACTGGTTGATTTCTGCCTACGGTTTAACAGCGTACGATAGTGGTAGTACCGTAGCCACTACAGGTTATGAAAACCAAGCAAGTAGCGATCAAACAGCAATTGGACAGAGTAGTGCTACAGTTGCTGGGCAAACATACACAGTAGCCTCTGGTGACACTCTTTGGGGAATCGCTGAAAAATACGGAGTTTCAGTGGATCAATTGATGGCTTCAAATGGTATTACAGCTGAATTGATCACTGTAGGACAAGTGTTACAAGTTGCCTAAGAAAAGCTATCAACAATTCGTCATCTGGATGACGAATTGTTGATAGCTTTATTTTTATCGTTTTCCAGATCGCAATTCTTCTAAACGACGTTGACGATTTTTAGTTAGATCTTTGATTCTCGGGCGAGGTAGAATCGACTCCGAAGTTGTAGTTGACTCCATTGAATGTGTTAAAGAATTATTTACATCAAACTGTTTTAAATAGTCAAGAACTTCGCGGACAATTTGTGTTGGAGTAGAAGCACCTGCCGTCACGGCTACTTGCTCCACATCATATAACCATTTAGGATCGATTTGTGATACATTAGATATGCGGTGGGCAGGAACACCAGCCTGTTCAATGGAAACTTGAGCTAAACGATTGCTGTTATTACTTTTAGGATCACCAACAACGAGCGTTAAGTCACAACCTTGTGCTTGCTCAACAACGGCTTCTTGGCGAACTTGAGTTGCTTTACAAATATCTTTATGAATAAGCACATTACGATATTTTTTTTTAATCAATTCCATCAAATCGCTAACATCCCATTGGCTCATGGTTGTTTGGTTGGTGACAAAAATTTTATCAGAGTGTAAGTCTAAATCAGCAATATCTGCTTGATTAGCGACTAAATGAACATGTTCTGGCGATACACCCAAAGCGCCTTCAGGTTCAGGATGATTTTTTTTACCAATATAAATGATTTCATAGCCTTCTGTAACCTTTGTTTCAATCAACTCATGGGTGATCGTCACATCAGGACAAGTTGCATCAATCACGGTCAAGCCTTTTTCAACCGCTAATCGTTTGACTTTTGGTGAAGTTCCGTGAGCTGTAAAGATAACCGTTCCTTGATCAACTTGTGCTAAAATATCTTCACGACTAGCTCCATCTAAAGTGCGGATCCCGATGCTTTCAAAGGCGTCAGTCACATGTTTATTATGAACGATCATCCCTAAGATATAAATCGGGCGAGGCAAATTTTCATCAAGCGAGGCATTTCTAGCGATGACCATTGCATCAACAACCCCATAACAATAGCCTCGCGGACTAATATTAATAATTTTCATAAATAAAATAACTCCTACTTTACTATTTTTAAAGTCTCCTATACTATACAACATTACAACATGTTTGTTAAATTTGTTTAAAGAGAACTTATCAATTGACTAACAGTTGCAAAATGATAGCCAGATAAGTTGATATAAGCTATTATAAACACAAGACAGATTTTTTAGCTATATGAATATCAAACTGGAGGAATGAATCATGACTCAAATTTTTAACTCAGTTACTGAATTGATAGGGAAGACACCCATTGTAAAGTTAGGTCAGATTGTCCCGGATGGAGCGGCTGACGTTTTTGTGAAACTTGAATTTTTCAATCCCGGTGGAAGTGTAAAAGATCGGATTGCTTTAAGTATGATCGAGACTGCTGAAAAAAATGGCCAACTGAAAGCGGGAGATACAATTGTAGAACCTACTAGTGGGAATACTGGAATTGGTTTGGCAATGGTCGGCGCTGCAAAAGGCTATAAAGTCGTTATCGTAATGCCTGATACAATGAGTATTGAGCGTAGAAAATTAATGCAGGCGTACGGTGCTGAGTTATTGTTGACTCCAGGAGCTGAAGGAATGAAAGGTGCAATTGCCAAAGCGACAACGTTATCTGAAAAAGATGGCTTTTTCATGCCGATGCAGTTTGATAATCCAGCTAATCCTTCAACTCATGAAAAAAGGACTGGCAAAGAAATTCAGGATGTTTTTGGACCGGCCGGTTTGGATGCATTTGTGGCTGGAGTAGGTACTGGTGGCACGATTACAGGTGTTGGGAAAGAGTTAAAACGTGTTTATCCAAAAATTTCGATTGTTGCTGTAGAACCAACCGAATCACCTGTTTTAGAAGGCGGTTCTCCAGGACCGCATAAAATTCAGGGGATCGGCGCTGGTTTTATTCCAAAAGTGTTAAATACAGAAATTTATAGTGAAATAATTGCAGTACCAAGTGAAGAGGCTATGGAAACCGCCCGTCAATTAGCAACTAAAGAAGGTTTACTTGTTGGAATCTCAGCAGGGGCAGCCGTAAACGCTGCAATCCAAGTTGCCAAAGAGTTAGGTGCTGGGAAAAAAGTACTGACTGTTATTCCTGATAACGGGGAACGATATCTGTCAACGGCTTTATATAATTTTCCTGAATAACTAGCGATTGAAAGAGAAGACGTAAATTTGCGTCTTCTCTTTTTTACTTGATCAACCACTCAAATAGTATGTAATAGTTTAAAAAAATACAAAAAATTGAGATAAACCTGCCATTTCCCCTACTATTTGCACGATTATTCTTGTCAAGTCAGATTAGAAATAGTATCATTTAGGAAAGAAGACTGGGAGGGGAACCAAATGGATAACATATTGGTAAAGAATGCACTTGAAGAATTAAAAGAAGCCAATATTCGTATTACTCCTCAAAGATATGCAATCTTGGAATATCTAATTGAGAATCATAGCCATCCAACAGCTGATGAAATTTATCGTTCACTAGAAAATCGTTTTCCAAATATGAGTGTTGCGACTGTTTATAATAATTTACGTTTGTTTACTGATATTGGTTTTGTTCAGGAAATGAATTATGGTGATGCATCTAGCCGATTTGACTTTAGTTCAAAAAAACACTACCATGCAATCTGCCAAAATTGTGGCAAAATTGTTGATTTCCATTATCCGGGCTTGGAAGATGTAGAGATGGCAGCAAGTAAATTGACTGGCTTTGAAATCAACGAACACCGACTAGAATTATATGGATTATGTCCTAATTGTCAAAAAGCCAAAAAAGAATGAAATGAGTGATAGAATGAGATCAATCCACACGGATAAGGCACCAAAAGCAATCGGCCCTTATGTACAGGGAAATATTGTGAATGGGCTATTATTTGCTTCAGGTCAAGTCCCGTTAAATCCTGAGACTGGAGATGTTACTGGTACTACCATAGAAGAGCAAACACAACAAGTTTTGAAAAATATCGCAGCCATTCTCGCAGAAGTAGGGAGTGACTTTGATCATATTGTTAAAACAACTTGCTTTTTAAAAGACATGAACGACTTTGTTGCGTTTAACGAAGTTTATGCTACAGCATTTACAAATCATTTACCAGCTAGGTCAGCTGTAGAAGTAGCCCGCTTACCTAAAGATGTTCTGATTGAGATAGAAATTATTGCGATGGTTAATGAATAATTCTTTGATTTCACAAGCTAAGAAACGAATGTTTCTTAGCTTTTTTTGTTGTAAAAACGGCATTCCTTTCAAATAGAATGATTATTCAAATGAAAAAACAGTTAAAAATAGAGGAGTTTGTGAAAAAATAAGTTAGTGATTCACAAGCAAAGAACTCGAATACGCATCCTCACTTTGTTATATTTTTAGTATACCAATAGATTTTTATTAAAATCGTTGGTGAAACATTTAACTTGAAAGAAGGGATTTACAAAATGAAAGTCGTAGTCGTAGGATGTACGCATGCAGGAACAGCTGCAGTCAAAAGTATTTTAACAAATCACCCAAATGCGGAGGTAACCGTTTATGAACGAAATGATAATGTATCATTTTTATCATGTGGTATCGCGCTATATGTTGGAGGAGTAGTGAAGGAGGCTGACAGTTTATTCTATTCAAGTCCTGAAGAACTAGCGTCACTAGGTGCTACAGTTAAAATGGAACATGAAGTCGAAACCATCGATGTTGATCATAAAACAATCACTGCAAAAGATTTGAACACAGGCAAAGTTGAAACAAAAGAATATGATAAATTAGTCATGACCACAGGTTCGTGGCCAATCGTTCCTCCAATCAAGGGAATCGATGCTGAAAACATTTTATTATGTAAAAACTTTAACCAAGCAAACGTAATTATCGAACGTGCAAAAGATGCGAAGAAAGTTGTCGTTGTTGGTGGAGGTTACATTGGTATCGAATTGGTAGAAGCTTTTGTAGAATCAGGTAAAGATGTTACTTTGATCGATGGTTTAGACCGTATTTTAAATAAATATCTGGACAAACCATTTACAGACGTTTTGGAAAAAGAACTTGTTGATCGTGGTGTTACTTTAGCTTTAGGTGAAAATGTTCAAGAATTCCAAGCGGATGCAAGCGGACATGTGAATAAAGTCATTACTCCTAGTCAAGAGTTTGATGCTGACATGGTGATTATGTGTGTTGGTTTCAGTCCAAACACAACATTGCTTAAAGATAAGGTAGATATGTTACCTAATGGTGCGATCGTAGTCGATAAATTTATGAGATCAAGCAATCCAGATATTCTTGCTGCTGGTGATAGTGCAGTTGTACACTATAATCCAAGCAATACAACAAATTATATTCCATTAGCAACAAATGCTGTTAGACAAGGAATGTTAGTTGGGTATAATTTAACAGAAGAAAAACTTTCTTATCGTGGGACACAAGGAACTTCTGGTTTATATTTATTTGGCTGGAAAATCGGCTCAACTGGTGTTACTCTAGAAAGTGCGAAAATGAACAATTTGGAGGTAGAAGCAACACAATTTGAAGATAACTATCGTCCAGAGTTCATGCCAACAACGGAAAATGTCATGATGGAATTAGTTTATGAAAAGGGCTCAAATCGTATTGTTGGAGGACAATTAATGTCTAAATACGATATTACTCAATCCGCTAATACGTTATCATTGGCAGTCCAAAATAAAATGACTGTAGAAGATCTAGCTTTATCTGATTTCTTCTTCCAGCCCCATTTTGACCGCCCATGGAACTACTTGAACTTATTAGCACAAGCGGCATTAAAAGATATAGCTGAAAAATAATGATAAAAAAACCTAGAGCTGAATTCAGACCTAGGTTTTTTTATGTGAATAAGTAGAATATTTTGCATTTTAAAGACTTTTTTGAGATGCTTAATGAGTAAACTTAAATGAGGTGTTGGAAAATGGAAATAAGAGAACGAGCAATGCGCTCTCTATATGCTTTGATTGGAGTGGCAATTCTAGCCTTTGGTGCAGCCACGTTACGGATTGGTCAAGTCGGCTTAGATCCGTATACTGCAGCGAATATTGGTATCGGGAATGTTCTGGGACTTTCTTTAGGTGTTTATCAATTGATGATTAACTTTATTATTTTAGGAATTGTTTTTATTCTTGGAAGAAGCTACATCGGTATCGGAACAGTTATTAATATGGTTCTTACTGGTTTTTTTATTGATTTTTACACGTGGATTTATACGGATTTTATCACTATTAAAATCAATTTTTTCACTCAAAGTTTGGCACTCGTAATTGGTGTGTTGATTTTTACATTCGGTGCGTCGTTTTATATGTCAGCAAAGCTCGGGAACGCTCCATATGATGCTATCGCCCCAATTATAGTTGAACGCACTAAATTTCACTATCGATCCGTTCGAGTGAGCCAAGATATCTTTTTCGTTGTGCTAGCTTTTATTTTTGGAGGTCCAGTTGGAATCGGTACAGTAATTAATGCTTTTTTTACTGGACCATTAATTGATTTTTGGAATAAAAAAGTGAGTCAGCCAATAATCGAAAAAAGTATAAAAAGTAAAGTGGGATCCTAACAAACAAAATCTATACATAAAAAAACAAAGCAACTCAGTTGCTTTGTTTTTTTTTGCGTCGGCTATATTTTAGATGAAAGCTTTAAATGATAGCGCTTCCTTTGGTTTCTTTAAGTTCCTTAGTATTAACTGTATAATATTAAAGGTATATTTTATAACAGTTTGGTTACAAAAACATTAGCATATATAAGTTTACAATTGCTTTTAAATCAACATTTCAGGTCTTTTTATAAAAGTTTTTTTGAATTATTATTATAAAATTAAAAAAAATAAGCATTTACGATTCATATCATTTCTCAAAATATTATAAAGATTATAAAATCCATGGGTGGAAGCTTAATTTAATTTTTACGTTGCTCGTGTTTTATGAAAGGAGAGTGTCTATTTGATTTAGCAAGCTTCTAGTTGTTCGTTATGTGGTATTAATTTGAATGTAAGAAGAGGATAATCATGAAAAATAATCAGCAAAAAAAGAAAAGCACTAATAAATCGAAAAAACAAAACAAATACCGTGCGTTATCATTAGTGTTGACAAGTAGTTTGGTTATTGCACCATTAACGGTTCCGCTGTCATTTTATTTACCAGGGGGAATTACTGCTTCTGCAGAAATTTTATCCAACATTAGTAGTTCGAACAACAGTGGAACAACTACTGGAGCTTGTTGAGCTGCGGCCGGTGCTTCGAAAAATGTTAATTTTACAATTTCCGGAAGTGAATTGATAGGCGGTTCAGTTATCGCAAGCGGAACAAAACAAGCAGTTTTGACTATTCCAACTGCACTAAATGACAAAGTTTCTCCAAATGGAGCAGCGCAAATTGATACAAATATCACATTGACCGTTGCTGATTTGACCTTCTTGACTGGAACACTAAATGCAGTTAATAATCTATCAAACTTATTAACTGATATCGTTGATGGATCATTAGGTAGTTTGACAGGTGTTACGTTGGATTTAACGACAGTTAATCATTTAAATAATCTGGAAAATTCGGGGAGCGCTCAGTTTAGCGCTAATGCAGTACTTTCTCCAGATGGTACTGATATTCATGCCGACATGGATGACGGACTAGGCTTAGTTTTGGCACAGAATGTCTCCTCTCTTTTACAAGATTTAAAAGCAGCAGTTGATGCTTTACATGCGACAGGTAGTGGGATTTGCAGCAATTTAGTTGCAGCTGCAATCAACACTGCATTACTTCCAGTTAAAGGTACAGTAGATACGGCCATTAATTTGGCTCTTCCATTGGTGGGAATTGTCGGTTCTGGAGTCAATCAATTGGCTGATGCATAAGTGTTAGGTGGTACGACCAGCAATATTCCAACAACGGTTATTAGCCCAACAAGTTTAGCACAAAATCTAGATGCACGTTTTGTTGGAACGGTTGTAAAAGCGGATGCTATTGATGTCAGTTTGATCAGCACAGCTAATGGAGTATCAGATATTAATTATGCTGGAAATGCAGTAGTAGTCGCACCACCGGTAGTAACAAATACAACCCGTACTTCAGCAGCAGGTTATACAGTCACAGGTACGGCAACTGCAGGCGATACGGTTATGATTAAAAATGCAGGTGGTACAACGATCGAATTAGGACCAGCAACAGGCAGAAACTTCTCAATCAACATTCCACAAGGTTCAGCAGGTGCAAGTGAAGAATTGACAGCAACTGCTTCAAATGACGGTGTCGATAGTACACCAACAACTTTCACAACACCAGCTGATCCGGTTGTAATCACAGCTCCAGTTGTGAAAGGGGTCACAGGTGATTCAGCAACTGGTTATACCGTAACGGATACAGCGACTCCTGGTTGATATCATTTCAGTTAAAAATGCGGGTGAAACTGTAATTGGAACGGGTATAACTGACCTACTGGGAAATTATACCGCAATCATTCCAATTGGTTTAGCAACGCCAATCATTGATAGTGTTACTGGAAATTCAATGACAGGTTATACGATTAAAGGAATTGCAACACCAGGAAATGATGTAGTCATTGAAAATGGTAACGGAGAAGTTTTAGGTAGTGGAGAAGCCAATGATTCGGGTGCATTTGTCATCGAAATCCCTATAGGTTTTGCACAACCGAAGGAGTTAGTTTCTGCGATTGCGAAAGATAAAGAGGGCAATCGAAGTGAACCAGCTAAATTCAAATTACCAGCTGACTCAGGTGATGGTAACGGAAATGGCAATGGAACAGGCAACGGTTCTGGTAAAGGTAGTAACTTAGGCAATAATGGCAGCTCAGGCTTGAAAAACCTAAGTAGTCACAAAAAAATCTTCCTAATAACGGTGAAATCTTTAGTAATTGAGGAGTGTTAGGCGCTTTATTATTAGGTGCTTTTGCTTTCTTCACCTTCAAACGTACAAACAAAAAAGAAGATGAATAAATCAGAAACATAATGCATTAACTTTCTATAAGTGTTAAAACATGAGGTGGGACATGCGTCCTACCTCATGTTTTTTTAGCAAAAATGGACTGTTTTACCAGAATAGCTGCATTTTGGGAGAAAGAAACTTCCTTTCTGATTCTTTTTATCGTAAAATGAAATTAGACAAAATGAAAGGGAGGATATACACATGCCGATTTGCGTTCCAAAAGAGCTACCAGCTATTAAAGTATTAGAAAAAGAGAAAATATTTGTAATGGACGAAGATCGCGCCATGCACCAAGATATTCGTCCTTTAGAAATTTTGATTCTAAATTTGATGCCTAAAAAAGATGAAACGGAAGTTCAGCTTCTGAGACTATTAAGTAATACGCCTTTACAAATAAATGTTGATTTTTTGCATATGAGTAGTCACGACGCAAAAAATACATCTATTGATCACTTGAAACGTTTTTATCATCAATTTAAGGAAGTAAAAGATAAATTTTATGATGGTTTGATTATTACTGGCGCGCCGATTGAGCAATTGCGTTTTGAAGAAGTTGATTATTGGGAAGAATTGCAAGAAATTTTTAAATGGAGTAAAACTCATGTGTTTTCAACGTTCCATATTTGTTGGGGAGCACAAGCTGGGTTATATTATCATCATAAAATCAATAAATATCCGCTAGACCAAAAACTATCTGGAATATTTGTACATGATGTTTTAACACCGACCTGGAGTATTTTAAAGGGATTTGACGATGTCTTCTTTGCGCCACATTCTAGATATACAGGGGTTAAAAAGAGCGATATAGATCAGACTGAGGCATTAGAAGTTTTAGTTGAATCGGAAGAAGCAGGGCTTTTTTTAGTTGGAAATAAAAATAATCGTGCTTTTTATGCGATGGGGCATTTAGAATATGATCGTGAAACATTACAACAAGAATTTGAGCGTGATCAACATAAAGGGATAGAGCCTAAGCTACCCAAGAATTATTTCCCGAACAATAACACAAGTAAGGTGCCACAACTCCGTTGGCATATGGCTGCATCATTGTTATTTTCTAATTGGCTAAATTATGCAGTTTATCAAAATACACCATATGATTTAACTGATTTACTTGAAGTCGGGAAATATTAAATAGATAAAAATAAAACAAAGTAGAAATATTACTTTTGTTTTATTTTTTTATCTAAATACGTTTGTTTCAAAAATGCAAGCGTTACCTTTTCGAAATAGTTCAATAATTTTTTGAAGCATTCTTGTTCCTTTTTTTTTTAAAGTAAACGTATTATAAGGAGAAGGAAGGAGGCCGTAGGTTGATGGAATGCTAAGGTATAGGTAGCTTGAATCATAACCATCACAAATACCATAGTTATTTATTTGGTTTGTCTTAGCAGAATAAATAACGTATTAATAGTATCAAAGGTTTCAAAAAAATGAATCATGAGGTACATACCCCTAAATCAACATTATTTTGGGAGACGTTCCAAGATTTCAAAAAATGAATAGGCTTTAATTAACTATGTTGGAGGAATAATGATGAAAATACCTAAAAAATTTTTGAGCGGGTTGTTACTTTCCATACTATTTCTGTTTTCGTTCGTACCTGTTTTTGCACAAGAAATTGATGCAATCACAGCACCTACAGGAATCAAGGCTATAATCGTGATCATTCCCTTGATCGTAGTTTTAGTTTTATTGTTTATGAAGGTCGATATGATTATTGCAGGTTTTGTTGGTGGAGTTTTGGCAATGATCATTGGTGGAATTGGTTTAGAACAAGCCAATAAACAATTATTAGAAACAATTCCTATGATGTTGGGTATTACTGTTCCAATCATCAACTCAGCGGTTGCAATGGCCGTATTTAAATCAGGCGGTTACTCAGCAGCACTGACACTTGCTAAACGAGGAACAAAGGGAAAACTCGAATATGTTTCAGCATTTATTGTTGTTTTGTTAGCAGCAGCAACCTATATGTCTGGTATTGGCGGTGGTAGCGCTATGGTTATTGCACCACTGGCTTTTGTAGCAGTTGGGGTCGTTCCTGAACTGATTGCGGCAATGTCACTTTCTGCGGCGGTTTCGTTTACTACGTCACCTGCATCTTTAGAATCAAGTATCGTTTCGAAGTTGGGTGACTTTAGTGTAGCTAAGTATGTTTCCGACATGCGCCCGATTTGGTTAGTGTTTTGTGCGTTAGCCATTATTTTAGCTTTCTGGGGAACCAAACGCCGAAATTTGGGCTTTAAAGAAAATAGTGAGGATGAATATGCCTCAATGAGCAATAAAGCATTATTTAAATTGACCTTACCAGCAATCTTTTTATTGTTTGCGGTAATTTTTGGTCCTGTAGTCAATGATCTTGTTGGATTTGCTTTATTAACTCCTTTAGTTTATATGATAGTAACTTTAGCGTTGATTTATATCTGTTCAGATTTTACTTTAAATCAGTCCGTTGAAGCGATGGTGGATGGGTCAACGTATATTTTGACTCGATTATTCCAAGTAGGGATTTTTCTAGCATTTATTAATATTATTGCTCAAACAGGAACATTTGCGGTTATTGCCGGGATTGCTAGTGCCGCGCCGACCATGATCATGGTTCCAGTTGCAATTTTAACCGGAATTTTAATTGGTGTGCCAGCGGGTGCATATGTAGGCTCCGTACTAACACTTGTATTACCAGTAGCTGTGTCCTTAGGTTTTTCTTCTATTGAACTTGGATTAGTTGCTGTAGGCGTTGGGTTAGGCAGTCAAATGAGTTTTGTTAATATTACGATGCAAGCCTTATCATCAGGATTCCAAATTCCAATTTTAGACGTTGTAAAAGGGAATGTAAAATGGATCAGTATGGCATCAGTGGTATTAATTTTGATTGGTTTCTTTATTTAGTTTAAATAGAAAGGGTGGAAAACATGGATATTTTAATTAAACAAGCGAGATTAAGTGATGGAGAAGCATTGCAAGATGTAGGGATCAAAGACGGTAAGATCGTTGCGATTTCAGAAAATTTAACGGATAATGCCGTAACGGTCATTGATGCAAAAGGTCGTGTTTTGATTCCAGGCTTGGTAGAAAGCCATATTCATTTGGATAAAGCCTTGATTGCTGATAGAAAGCCAAATAAATCAGGAACTTTACAAGAAGCAATCAGTGTTACCGCGGAATTAAAGCCAACATTTACCGAAGAAGATATTTATCAACGAGCAAAACGAGCGTTGGAAATGATTATCTCTCACGGTGTAACTGCTGTTAGAACACATGCGGAATTTGATCCAGCTCAAGGTTTTTCTGGCTTTAAAACTATTATGAAATTAAAAGAAGAATATCGTGATCTAATCGATATGCAAATTGTGGCATTCCCCCAAGAAGGGATTTTTAAAGCGCCTGGTACGGAAAAGATGATGTATGAAGCAATGGAAATGGGGGCAGATGTTGTCGGCGGTATTCCGTATAATGATGCTCCAGCGGACAGGCATATAGATTTAGTTTTTGAAATTGCTAAAAAATATGATAAAGACATTGATCTTCATCAAGATTTTAGTGATGAAGCAACAGATATTTCAATAGAATATCTATGTAAAAAAACGATAGCTGAAAACTATCATGGCAGAGTGTCAGTCGGACATTTAACTGCTCTACATGCGTTAGAACCAGAACGTTTAAATGAAATTTTATCATTAATGTCTGAAGCTCAAATCAGCGTGATGGCCTTGCCAGCAACTGATTTGCATTTAGGAGCTAGAAACGATGTGTACAATGTTCGCAGAGCTGTGACACCGATCAGAAAGCTTCGTGACGCAGGCGTCAATGTCTGTTTAGCGACTAATAATATTCGTAATGCGTTTACGCCTTATGGGAATGGTGATTTAATGCAAATTGCCATGTTAGCTATTCCAGTCGGGCATTTAGGTGGAGCGGATGACTTACCGACTGTTTTACCAATGATCACAGAAAATCCAGCTAAAGCCTTAGGTCTTGAGCATTATGGCGTTCAAGTAGGCAATAAGGCTGACTTAGTCTTACTTGATACGAAGGTCAAAGCAGATGCTATTATTGATATTCCAGAGAGAAATTATGTTATCAAAAATGGAAAAATCACTGTCGAAGTAAAAAAAGAAGTCACCATCTTTAAATAAGTCATTCCGAACAACCAGCTATGTGATCGATAGCTGGTTGTTTAATTACCTATAATTATATTATGTAAACTATATATGGTGAGAAAATAATAAAATATAGTAATACCAAATACATCATGTAAGGCCTGTCTCTTATACACATCTAGATGTGTATAAGAGACAGAGTCTTACTTGATACGAAGGTCAAAGCAGATGCTATTATTGATATTCCAGAGAGAAATTATGTTATCAAAAATGGAAAAATCACTGTCGAAGTAAAAAAAGAAGTCACCATCTTTAAATAAGTCATTCCGAACAACCAGCTATGTGATCGATAGCTGGTTGTTTAATTACCTATAATTATATTATGTAAACTATATATGGTGAGAAAATAATAAAATATAGTAATACCAAATACATCATGTAAGGCTTATAAAGCTAATTAGTCATATTTATTCTCAATTAAATTACACAATTGAGAATAAAAATAGAAATTGCTTGTATTTGTAGCTGATTATATGATACTCTTTATTATATAATAAATAATATTGGAGGTACAGGAAATGAAAGTTATTGTTTTAGGTTCATCGCACGGAGGCTATGAAGCAGTTGAGGAATTACTAAGTCTACATCCAGATGCACAAATCCAATGGTACGAAAAAGGCGATTTTATTTCTTTTTTATCCTGTGGTATGCAACTTTATTTAGAAGGTAAAGTAAAAGATGTTAATTCAGTTCGCTATATGACTGGTGAAGAGATGGAGAGTAGAGGGGTCAACGTTTTTTCAAATACAGAAATAACTGCGATTAAACCTGAAAACCATCAAGTAGTGGTGAAAGATTTATTATCTGGAAAAGAACGCACTGAAGGGTATGATAAACTAATCATCAGTCCAGGAGCAGTTCCTTTTGAATTAAATGTCCCAGGTAAAGAATTAGAAAATATTTATTTAATGCGTGGTAGAAAATGGGCAATCAAATTAAAAGCAAAAACCGTTGATCCAGAGGTAAATAATGTGGTTGTCATCGGTAGTGGCTATATTGGTATCGAAGCTGCCGAATCCTTCGCAAAAGCTGGTAAAAATGTCACCGTTATCGATATTTTAGATCGACCATTAGGTGTCTATCTGGATAAAGAATTTACTGACGTATTGACTGAAGAAATGGAAGCTAATAATATCAAGGTTGTAACAAACGAAACAGTTCAAAGCTATAAAGGTGAAGGACAGGTTAAAACAGTTGTAACTGATAAAGCTGAATATGCTGCTGATCTGGTTGTTGTTGCAGTTGGTGTTCGTCCTAATACAGGCTGGTTAAAAGATACGTTAGACTTACATCCTAATGGTCTGATTAAAACCGATGAGTACATGCAAACAAGCGCTGCTGATGTTTTTGCAGTTGGAGATGCAACATTGATCAAATACAATCCTGGTGAGACAGAAGTCAACATTGCTTTAGCGACAAATGCAAGAAAACAAGGTCGTTTTGCTGTGAAAAACCTAATGAAACCAGTAAAACCATTCCCTGGTATTCAAGGATCTTCCGGTTTAGCTGTTTTTGATTACAAATTTGCTTCTACAGGAATCAATGAAGAAATGGCAAAAAAATTGGATAAGAAAACGAAATCTACCTTAGTTGTTGAAGATTATTTGATGGATTTCAATCCTGACAAACAAAAAGCTTGGTTTAAATTAGTATACGATCCTGAAACAACTCAAATTTTAGGTGCTCAGTTGATGTCAAAAGCTGATTTAACGGCTAATATCAATGCTATTTCCTTAGCAATCAAGGCAAAAATGACCCTTGAAGATTTGGCCTATGCTGATTTTTTCTTCCAACCTTCATTTGATAAGCCTTGGAATATCATCAATACAGCTGCTTTAGTGGCGTTAAAAAATGAACAATAGTTTATAAGACTAAAAAAAGACCACAGAAAGAAATCTTCTGTGGTCTTTTGCTCGTAGCAGAAAGATGGTATGATTTGATTAAATAACTTGAATTGGCGGGAAAAATAATATGACCATTATTTTAGAAGAAATGAACGTATAGATTTTGATAACTATCTCTCTTTTGCAATCAAAGACTATGCTCAAGATAAGATTACTGCAGGGACTTGGAATAAAGAAAAAGCAATTCAACTAGCAACAAAAAGTTTTAATGAGCTTTTACCTGATGGAAAGAATACAAAAAACGAATATCTATATTCGATTAAAGACGAATCATTTGATAAAAATGTTGGTTTCTTATGGGTTCATTTAAATAAAACACCTTATGATTCAAGATTTTTCATTTATGACTTTATCATTTTTGAAGAGTATAGAAATATGGGCTATGGTAAACAAACGATTGCACGTCTTAGCGAAAAGGCCAAAGATATAAATGTCTCTCAGATCGACTTGCATGTATTTGCTCATAATAAAGGAGCGATTCATTTATATGAAAAAACTGGATTCATAGCGACTGATATCAGCATGTCAAAGAAGATCTATTAAAAGTCTTAAACAAAAAAGGAGAACAGCATGTGTCAGCATCCAAGCGCAAAAATCATGACAGAGTTGATTCAAAAACAATGGACAAAACATTCGATCTATGCTGCAGTTATCAATGAAAAAGCAGAGATCATTTCAATAGGTAGAACTACTGTTACAGAAGAAAATGATCCAACAGCTCATGCTGAAGTTAATGCAATTAGACAGGCCTGTAAGTTTTTAGAAACGGATAATTTACCGTCAGGCTATTGGTTATATTCAACCTTTGAACCATGTCCGCTTTGTTCAGCTGCTGCTATTTGGAGTGGAATAGACGGAATCGTTTATGCTAATGACCCTAGATTCAGAGGTAAACTTCCAGATTGGTCGTTTATAAAGTGTCGAACTATGCTAGAACAAGGATCTGCCATTCATCAAGTTGAGTTAATCGAAAATTTTATGCTAGATGAGATTAAAGACTACTTCACAAGGCACCTAAGATGAAAAAAACTTTTCGCTTAAGTGTTAAATGTAAATCATTAATTAAGGGGCGAATAGAATAATGTACTATTTTGATAATAATGTAAAAGTCTTTTATGATAGTATCGGAGAGGGGAGACCGCTACTTATTATTCATGGTTTTGCCATTGACCATAGAGCAGTAAAAGGGACTGTTGAAGAATCTATCAAGTATAAGAACTATAGACGAATCTATATTGATTTACCTGGGATGGGCAACTCACCAGCTCCTGATAAAATGATTGATGCTGATGAGTTACTAAGTATTTTACTTAAATTAATCGAGAAGATTATCGGAACAGAACCATTCTCCGTTTTAGGTTATTCTTATGGTGGATACTTAGCTTTAGGACTTGTTAAATTTATTCCTGAACAAGTCGAAAAATTAATTTTGTTAGCTCCAGTTGTAAAAGCAAATGCTAAGCAACGAAACTTGCCAGAAAAAACTAAAATAACCTCAGAGTTTTTTGAGGTTGAGAATAGAACTCTCTTTGCTCAGTACAAAGCTTCAGCAGCTAATATAACAGAACAAGGATACAAGAACTTTCTTAAAGAGATTTATCCAGGACTTGTCATTGGAGATCACAATTTCCAAAAGACTTTCCAGGAAGTTGGATATGCCTTCAAGTTTGAAAAAAGTCTTTTCGCTAAACCGATCATTTGCGATAGTTTGATTATTTTAGCTGAACAGGATGATGTCGTTGGATTCCAGGATACCTTGGACCATGAAAAAGACTTTTATAATGGTAGCTTTGTATTGATTAAAAATGCTGGGCATAATATGCAACTAGATCAACGAGAGTCTGTTACAACTGAAATCTGTAATTTTTTAAGTTAACGACTAAATAGTCTTTTAATTTGTCGAATCAAACTACTTTGTATAATGTATATTATGTTAACTAGAAAACGAAATAAACTTTAAGTGTCCATTCATATATATAACTTTATAGAAAAAGACAGTCCCCTCATTTTAACTAAGGTTCACTGTCTTTTCTAAAGTAATTTTACAAGATCGGTGATAATAATCGTGAAAAGTTTTGTTTAAACCGCAACCAATGTGATTGATTTTGAATTATTTCGTCTGTTAATAATAGACTTACGTTCATATCTGATTCAAATATTTGCGTCAATTTCCAAGCAACTTCTGTATCATAGATAAACGTACTAACTTCAAAATTCAAGGCATAACTTCTGATATCTTGGTTCGTTGTACCGATCATACAGATTTCATTGTCGATGATCATTGTTTTAGCATGTAAAAAGCCATTCTGATACATATAGATTTTAATTCCACGTTTATGCAAATAGTTCGCATAATACTGTGTAGCACGATAAATAAAAGGATGATCAGGCATACACGGAATCATGATACGTACATCGATACCAGATCGAACAGCAATCAACAGTGCATTGATCATACTATCATCAGGTATTAGATATGGCGTTTGAATCCAGACTGATTTTTCAGCAGATAAAATCATTTTAATGAACCCACTTTTTAAGATTTCTTCCTCTGAATCCGGTCCATCGGAAACAACTTGTAATGCTAAATCACCAAGCTGGCTGTCCTCGGCAATTTGGAAATAGTGATCAAGATAGTCCATCTTCTCTGCATCATGTTGTACAGAGGCATTCCAATCCATAATAAAAACTTCTTGAAGCGAAAAAACTGAAGAGCCAACTAAACGAATATGTGTATCTCGCCAATAACCGAATTTTTTGCTCTCTCCGAGATATTGATCGCCGACATTAAATCCGCCGGTCCATCCTATTTTGCCATCGATTATAACCATTTTGCGGTGTAAATGGTAGTTTAACCGGGTTTTGCTAATCATATTTTTAGAAGTAATAAACGGCGCAACTTTCCCGCCTAAAGCAACAAAGTCTGCAAAAAACTTTTTATTCGCTCCTGGAGAGCCCCATGGGTCATAAACTAAATGGACTGAAACCCCTTCTTTGACTTTTTCACCAAGTAAATTTAAAAACTGATTCCCGATTCGATCATTAAAAAATGAATAATACTCAACATGAACCGTCTCTTTAGCTTGGCGGATATCTTCAAATAAAGCTTCGAATTTTTCTTTGCCATCAGTGTAAATTTTTAAGCTATTTCGTTTACTTAATGGTGAAGAATCCATGTTTCTGAAGTACTTATTCAATACGCGAGCATCTGTTAGTAAATTAATATCCAATTTACCATCTGATTTCAAATTATCAGCATCAACCATCTTCTTGATCTCAGTGATTTTTTCTTGATCATACGCAGTCAAATTAAACACTTTTTGACCATTGATTCCTCTGCCGCAAAAGAGATAAATGATAAACCCAATGCCTGGTAAAAATAATAAGGTCATAATCCACGCTAAAACACTTGAAATGCTGCGAGGTTTTCTAAAAACGGTAATTAGTGCTGCTGTCGTATTTAATAACAATAAACCAACAAGTATGGTAATAAAAATCTGCATCTGTTTTCATTTCTCCCTTAAAATACGTAATATAGTGATTATAGCAAAAACTAGTGATTCATCCAACAAATAACATTAGCTTAACCAGAATTCAACAATTCAAATAAAGATTGCCCTACCCTATTTAAATTGTTGTAATGTTGTACTATAATATGCTGAACTATTTAATTGAAAAGAGGACTAATTGTAAATGGATATCAAAATGCTTGTTACTATTTTTGTAGTGAATTTTTCTTATATCACATTGAATACCATTCGTTTTATGTTAACAATGAAAGGCTACCGTTTGATTGCTCCTTTAGTCAGTATGGCAGAAATAACGATTTACGTATTAGGTCTTAGTATGGTCTTGAACCGCTTGGATAATCCGATAAATCTGGTTGTTTATGCTCTCGGTTATGCAGTTGGGATTAGTGTAGGAATCAAAATTGAAGATTATCTAGCTTTGGGTTACATCATGGTAACGGCTATCCTACCTTCTTCCACAGAACAACTCAATTTGGCAGAGATTCTGCGAGACCACGGGTATGGCGTTACACAAAGCTTTGGAGCTGGCCGTGAAGGAGAGCGCATGATTTTAGAAATTCTTTCCCCACGTAAAAATGAACGTAGCTTATATAAGTTGATCAATGAAAAAGAACCTAGGGCATTTATTATTTCTTATGAGCCCAAGTTTATCTCTGGTGGTTTTTGGACGAAAAAAGTACGTAAGCGTAATAATTAAGAGAAAAACACTCAAAGATTTGTTCCAGACTTTCTTTGAGTGTTTTTCTCTTTTGTAATCAAGTTTACATAATATTATTATGCTAAACTAATATTTGAAATAATGAATATGATTTTGCTTAGACAAACTATTTTCAACTAACACACTATAAATTTGGTGTTTTAAAAAGACACGCTGATTTTCATCTGTGATATTTGCCCATAAAGAGCTTAATTCGGTTTTCATTTGATCTAGACGGACCTTTAGTTCATCTGAAAGAACTTGATTTTCTAATAATGGAACGGCAAAATATAATTGGTTTTCTTCATCTCGCACCAAATCACCCGTTACAAGTAGAGCTTCTTGAAAAATATTTACCTTACATTCTCTTGTTTTATTTCTATTTACAGTACGTATTACCTTTTGAATTTGTTGGATAAAATAATTGAGATCTATATCCCCGATTAAATTTTGCAAAGGCTCAAAAATTTGAGGCAACACTTGACTTTTGGATAGTAGATTGAAATAGTTTGCTAAATCAAATGGAACCTGCTGGGCTGTAAAAATCGAGACAAACCGTAATGTATCGTTGCCCTCCTCCCTTCTCTGAAACAAAGGTAGGCCATTCGAAGAATCTTTAACGCCAAAGAAGTAATCTCCTTGCTCTCCACTAAAGAATAAAGACCACAGCCATTCACCAAAAAGAAAATAATTCGTTCGTTCACTTTCCAGTTTCATTCTTTCTAATAACCCTATTATTGATTCTGGAAGAATTTGGGTTTTTTCGTTGGAATAAATCGGAAATGAAAGTGAATATCTTCTGTTTTTTCGTTTAATCAGATTGTATTTGATTAGTTTATCTAGGTATAGTTCTAAGTTGCCATTTGTTGGAAGATCAGCTTTGATTTGACGTAGAATAATCTCTTGATCTTGACGTTCTGTGAAGTATGCTACGATCTCTTTAAAGAGTGGATCAGAGACGATTTTATCCAAAGGTTCACTCTGGTTAGTTTGAGCATAGTAATAGGTTGTATTTTCCATAGTTGACTCACGCTTTCTACTTATCTACTCTTCTTCATAAGAAAAACTACAGCTGGAGTAATCAACGCCACCTGTAGTTTATTAAGTTGCTAAATCAGATGTATACTTTAGCTAAATGCTTCAGTTAACTGAGGGACAACTTGTTTTTTACGAGAAACAACACCGTTTAAAAATGCACGGTTATTATTTAATGTTACATTAAAAGCTGCTTCTACTTTATCTAATGAATCACCGATCACTAATAATTCAGAATCGCTATCTAAAATATTTGTCACGATCAAAACAAATAAATCATATCCATTTGTTGCATTTTCATTTTTCATTGCAGCTTCTAGTTCTGTCTGACGAGCTAATACTTCATTCAGGTCAACTGTATTGACTTGAGCGATACGGACATTCTTAGCACCCATCGGAAAGCTTTTAGCATCCAAATCTAATAATGTTTCAGCAGATTTGTCGCTTAAATTAGTACCAGCTTTTAACATGTCTAAGCCATAGCCATTCAAATTGATTTCAGCGATACTTGCTAGTTCATTCGCAGCATCGATATCTTCTTGTGTACATGTTGGTGATTTGAATAATAATGTATCTGAAACAATCGCTGATACCATCATCCCTGCAATTTGTTTAGGAATAGTTACATTGTTTTCTTTAAACATTTTCAAGATGATCGTACAAGTACAACCGACTGGTTCAGCACGGTAATACAATGGATCAGCTGTTTTAAAATTAGCAATTCGGTGGTGATCGACAACTGCAAGAATCGTTAAATCTGCAATATCGGAAATACTTTGTTGGAATTCATTGTGGTCAACAAGGATCACTTGTGTTGTCTCGCCAGTCGCACTTTCTACAATTCTAGGTGCATCCACATTAAAGTAATCCAAAGCGTATTGTGTTTCTTCGCTAGGTGCGCCTAAAGCGACTGCTTCTGTTTCCTTGCCTAGTTCTTTTTGTAAGTAAGCAAAGCTGATTGCAGCTCCAATCGCATCTGTATCAGGATTTTGGTGTCCAAAAACAAGAATTTTTGACATAAAAATGGTTCACTCCTTCTTTATTCTTCATTACTAATAATAACAAAAAATAGAAAAGAAACAACAATAATTGTTGTTTCTTTTCTATTTTTATCGACTATCTTGTCGCATAGCCTTGATAGTCGTTGACGTGAAGCAATTTTTTCGCATTTGCTACACGATCTTCTTTCGGTGGTTCGATTCCATCTAATGGATACGTTAAGCCTAATTCATCCCATTTGTATTTACCCATTGTATGATACGGCAACACTTCTACTTTGTCGACATTTTTCAATGTTTTGATAAACGTATCCAACCGAATCAAATACTCATCGTAATCACTACGTTCGGGAACCAAAACGTGACGAATCCAAACTGGTTTTCCAATCTCAGAAAGATATTGGGCCATTTCCAAAATATTTTCGTTTCCTAACGAAGTAAGTAATTTGTGTTGTTCGTTATCAATATGTTTGATATCAAATAACAGTAAATCAGTATAGTTCATTAGTTCTTCGAATTGGCTGAAAAAGGGTTCTTCTCTTGTGAATGGTTTGCCACAAGTATCGATTGTTGTATGTATTCCTTTTTCTTTCGCTTTTTTAAACAAGTCAGTTAAAAATTCTAATTGAAGTAAAGGTTCGCCCCCACTGACAGTGATTCCGCCTTTTTCGCCCCAATAAGAACGATATTTGATTGCTTCTTCTAAAACTTCATCGGTTGTTACTTCGCGTCCGCCAGAACCAATCTTCCAAGTATCAGGATTATGACAAAATTGGCAGCGCATGCGGCAACCTTGTGTAAATACGATGAAACGAACGCCGGGTCCGTCAACGGTTCCAAAATTTTCTGTAGAGTGAATTCTACCGATAACTGGAGTTGTCATTGCTTGTTCCTCATTTCTTTTAAAAAAAGGGCTGACACGAGGTCAACCCTTCAGTTGTTTGTTTATTATAGTCTGTCATGTGAAGTTCTAGAGATAACATCTGCTTGTTGCTCAGGAGTTAAATCACGGAATTTCACGGCATATCCAGATACACGAATTGTTAAGTTAGGGTATTTTTCTGGATGTGCTTGTGCATCTAATAATAATTCGTTTGTGAACACGTTAACGTTCAAGTGGTAACCACCTTTATCGAAGTAGCCATCCATTACGTTACGTAAGTTATCGATTCTTGTATCATCATCTTTACCTAAACCGTTAGGGTTGATTGTTTGTGTATTAGAGATTCCATCTAATGCACTTGTATATTCTAATCTAGCAGTTGAGTTAAGTGATGCTAAAAGACCATTTTTCTCACCTAAGAATTTACCATCTTGGTAGCTTGGGTTAGCACCTGGTGCTAATGGTTTGCCGGCACGACGACCATCTGGTGTATTACCAGTTGCTTTACCGTAAACAACATTAGAAGTGATTGTCAATAATGAAGTTGTTGGTTTAGCGTTACGATACGTATGTTGACGTCTGATTTGAGTCATGAAGTACTCAAGTATCCAATTAGCCATTGCATCTGCTTCTTCATTATCGTTACCATAAGTTGGGAACTCGTTTTGAGGAACATAGTCAATTGCTAAACCATCTTCATCACGGATTACTTGTACATTACCATGTTTGATCGCCATTACTGAGTCAGCAGCATGTGAAATCCCTGCAATACCAGTTGCGAATGTGCGTTGTAAGTTACTTTCCATGAAGGCTAATTGTGCTGCTTCATAAGAATATTTATCATGCATGTAGTGGATAACATTTAATGTATTTACATATAATTCAGCTAACCAGTCCATAATATCTTTGTAACGATCGATAAATTCATTGTAGTCTAAAGTATCGCCAGTCATTGGACGGAACTTAGGAGCTACTTGCATTTTTGTTTTTTCATCTACCCCACCATTGATAGCATAAAGAACAGCTTTTGCTAAGTTAGCACGAGCACCGAAGAATTGCATGTCTTTACCCATAACTGTTGCAGATACACAACATGCGATCGCACAGTCATCTGATCCCCAGTTAGCACGTAATAAATCATCATTTTCAAATTGGATAGATGAACTTTGTTTTGCAATTTTAGAAGCAAATGTTCTGAATCCAACTGGTAAATGTGAAGAATATAACACAGTTAAGTTAGGCTCTGGAGATGGTCCCATGTTTGTTAGTGTGTGTAAGATACGGAAATCACTCTTAGTCACTAATGAACGTCCATCTAAGCCCATACCAGCGATTGATAAGGTTGCCCAGATTGGGTATCCAGAGAATAGTTGGTTATATTCTGGTGTACGAGCAAATTTAACCATACGTAATTTCATGATCAAATGGTCGATCATTTCTTGTGCTTCAAATTCAGTGATAAGGCCTGCTTCTAAGTCACGTTGGATATAGATATCTAGGAATGCAGAGATACGTCCGATAGACATAGCTGCACCATTTTGTGATTTGATAGCGCCTAAGTAACCAAAGTATAACCATTGTATTGCTTCTTTTGCATTTGCAGCTGGTTTAGAGATATCAAAGCCATAAGTTGAAGCCATTTCTTTAAGATCAGCCATTGCTCTGATTTGTTCAGAAATTTCTTCTCTTAAACGAATAACATCATCTGTCATTACTTTGTTACCAGTGTTACTTAAATCTTTTTTCTTTTCGGCAATCAAGAAATCCATACCATATAATGCGATACGACGATAATCACCGATGATACGGCCACGGCCATAAGCATCAGGAAGACCTGTGATGATTTTGTTTTTACGTGCAGATCTCATTTCAGGTGTGTAAGCATCAAAAACACCTTGATTATGTGTTTTTCTCCACTCAGTAAAGATTTTAGACATTTCTGCATCTACTTCATAACCATTAGAAGTCAAAGAGTTATTGGCCATGTTGATTCCGCCAAACGGCATGAATGCTTGTTTTAACGGTACATCTGTTTGCAAACCAACGATTGTTTCTTCTTCTTTGATCAAGTAACCTGGTTCATGAGACGTTACAGTTGCAGGAATATTTGTGTCCATATCATATACACCATTTTTTTCATGTTGTACTTCAAATAATTCCTGTAATTTTGTCCATAATTTGTCTGTGCTTGGTGCGATTGGCTCTAGGAAAGAATCATCACCTATATATTCAGTGTAGTTTCTTTGGATAAAGTCTCGTGTATCTACTGATGTTTGCCATTTTTCGCCTTTAAAGCCTTTCCATTGCTCCATTTTGGGGCCTCCTTAGTATGCTGAAATCTATTGTAACAGCTTTATGTGATTAGTATAACACATCATCGTTTTTATGCAAGCCTTTCCTTACTACATTTCGAACTAATTTATGTTTTTTTTCATTAAATACTCGTATAAAGCTTATATAATAAGCTTTTATATTTGTGATTTAATTAACTAATTTGATCTCACTGTTTCTATAAAGTAAGAAATCTGTTATACAAAAACAGCCCTCTGTACTAGTACAGGGGGCTGTTTTTTCTAATTCTATAGAACAGTTCGTTCTTTTAATTAGATGTTTCTTCTATTTTGGGTTCTAATTCTGCGGTATGCATTTCATGGACTTCTAAAATTTCACCGTCTTGCTTTTCATCCAGCATAAATGATCCATTAGATGTTCGATCATTAATTGGATATTTTTCAGAATCAAGATTATACTGTTTACCGTTTTGCGTTGTTACAAGTAATTCTAAGGGACTGCTCTCGGACATAAATGTTACGCGATGAGGATTTTTCTTCAATTCTCTAAGAACCATCAAACCACGTTTGGCACGTCCTAATTGCGGCAGTTCTTGTGCTAACATTCGTTTGATGCTACCTCGTTGAGTCAAGATCACGATCGGTGTATCGCCGTCTTCATGAACAAGTAATCCATTGACCACATAATCTTGTTCTTTTAAGTTCATTGCTTTCACACCGGCTGCTTTGGCCCCAACGACTGGTACTTCATCCAAAGGATAACGCAGCCCGAAACCGCGATGACTAACTAAGAACACATCCAAAGTTTTTTGTTCGTTTGTTAAAAAGACATTGACGATCTCATCTGATTCGGATTTTAATTTCATACAGTTTGTTGGACGACTCTTGTACGTTCTCCAAGGTTCAAAATCAGTCATTTTAGTTTGTTTGATCATACCTTCTTTAGTCATGAACACGAAGGTTTTCGTTGGTGAAAGTTCTTTATAGGTATAAACTGCAATAATCGATTCATCAACGGATAGATTTAAAATAGCCTGAGATATGTGTTCCCCAATTTCTTTCCATCTTAGATCAGGTAACTCATGAATTGGGCGATAAATCACATTTGCTTTATTCGTGATCAATAAAATATGATCTAACGTATTCACTTCGCCAGTGTAAAGAAGGAAGTCCCCTTCTTTCATTCCGACTTCTTCCGGTTTGGAGGCGCTATACGAGCGTATGCTACTACGTTTGATATAGCCTTCATGGGTAACTGTTACAATGACGTCTTCTTGAGCCACTAACACTTTAGTATCGATTTTGATCTCTTGGATCTCATCTTCGATTTGTGTTAGACGTGGATTACCGTATTGTTTTTTAACCTCACGTAATTCTTTTTTCATGACATTGAATAACTCTTTTTCGTCACTTAGAATTTTGGTCAACTCTGTCACTAACTGATTTAATTCTTCCGTTTCTTTTTCAAGCTGCGTGATATCCGTGTTCGTTAAACGATATAATTGCAATGTAACAATTGCTTCTGCTTGCTCTTCAGTAAAGGCATAAGCTTTTACTAAATTCATCTTCGCATCTTTTTTGTCTTTACTACCACGGATCGTTTCAATTACTTTATCTAGGATCGATAAAGCTTTGATCAATCCAGCTACTATATGTTGGCGTTTTTTCGCTTTGTTCAATTCGTATTGACTACGATTCGTTATGACTCGTTTCCGGTGTGCGATATAGCTATCTAAAATACGTTTTAAGCCGACTTGTTGCGGAGTCATATTATCAATCGCAACCATGTTGAAATTATAATTTATTTGTAGCTCTGTATTTTTGAAAAAATAATTCAAAATACCTTCAGCATTTGTATCTTTTTTCAATTCAATTGCGATTTGTAGCCCAGTACGGTCACTTTCGTCACGTACTTCGGCAATCCCATCGATTTTTTTGTTTAAACGAACTTCGTCCATTTTTTTCACTAATGTCGCTTTATTGACTTCATAAGGAATTTCAGTCACAACGATTTGTTGTTTACCACCTTTTAAAGGTTCAATTCTTGTTTTTGAACGAAGAATCACTTTTCCTCGCCCTGTTTCATAAGCTTTTTTGATTTCTTCTTTTCCTTGCAAGATACCGCCTGTTGGAAAATCAGGTCCTGGAATGAATTCCATTAGTTTGTCTAACGTTGCATTTGGATGATCGATCAAATAAATTGTTCCATCAATAATTTCAGCTAAGTTATGCGTAGGAATTTCAGTCGCATAACCTGCAGAGATCCCTGTTGAACCATTCACGAGTAAATTAGGATATTTTGCAGGCAAAACGGTTGGTTCTTTTTCAGTATCATCAAAGTTCCAGACAAAATCGACGGTTTCTTTTTCGATATCTTTTAAAAGTTCTCCGCTTAACTCAGACAAACGCGCTTCGGTATAACGCATCGCAGCTGGCGGATCACCATCCATACTCCCATTATTTCCGTGCATCTCAATTAAAACTTCACGAAGCTTCCAATCTTGACTCAATCGAACCATCGCTTCATAAATACTACTGTCGCCATGAGGATGGTAATTCCCCATGATATTTCCGACAGATTTTGCAGATTTTCTAAAGCTTTTTTCAAAGGTATTACCATCTTTATTCATGGAAAATAAAATTCTACGTTGGACAGGTTTTAACCCATCACGAATATCTGGTAGGGCCCGTTCTTGAATGATATATTTGGAATATCTTCCAAAACGATCGCCCATTACTTCTTCAAGCGTTAATTCTTGAATATCTTGGCGTTTTTCCAAATTCGTCACTCCCTACTCTAAATCAAACAAACTGATTTCTTCTGTATCTGCATTTTTACGTTCAGCTTCTTCTTTTTTTTCTTCATCTAGTACTTCGTTAGAAATGGATGGAGAGATTTCTGTTTCCCCATCTTTTCTATCTAAAATGCTGCCATCTTCTTCCAACGTAAATTGGACATGACGTTCAATCCATTTTCTTCTTGGTTCTACTTTATCCCCCATCAGAGTGGTTACACGACGTTCTGCTTGAGCTGCATCATCTATTCTAACTCGGATCAATGTGCGTGTCTCAGGGTCCATTGTGGTCTCCCACAGCTGATCTGCATTCATTTCCCCTAATCCTTTGTAGCGTTGAAGCATATAGCCTTTACCGACTTGCTCCGTAACATTGGCTAGTTCTTCATCGGTCCAAGCATATTCAGTCACAGCTTTTTTGCCGATCCCTTTTGAAACTTTATAAAGCGGTGGTAGTGCAATATAGATTTTACCGGCTTCAATCAGTGGCTTCATATAACGGTAAAAGAAAGTTAAGAGTAAGACTTGGATATGGGCACCATCGGTATCCGCATCGGTCATGATGATGACTTTATCATAGTTACAGTCTTCAACTGAAAACTCAGGCCCCACGCCTGCGCCGATCGTATAGATCATTGTATTGATTTCTTCGTTTTTCAGAATATCCTGCATCTTCGCTTTTTCAGTATTCAGAACTTTTCCTCGTAAAGGTAAAATCGCTTGAAATTTTCTGTCGCGACCTTGTTTAGCTGAGCCGCCGGCAGAATCTCCTTCGACTAGGTATAATTCATTTCGTTTAGGATTACGTGATTGAGCAGGGGTTAATTTACCTGATAAAAGAGATTCCCCTTTTTTGCGTTTTTTCCCGTTGCGGCTTTCCTCACGCGCTTTCCGTGCTGCTTCACGTGCTTCACGCGCTTTGATCGCTTTACGGATCAACTGTTGACTCATTTCGCTATTTTCTTGGAGATAAAATCCCATTTGCTCACCAACAACATTATCTACTGCATTACGTGCCATTGGTGTCCCAAGTTTTTCTTTTGTTTGACCTTCAAATTGTAATAGGTTTTCTGGAACTCGAATCGATAGCACCGCAGCTAAACCTTCACGGAAGTCACTACCTTCAAGATTTTTATCTTTTTCTTTTAGTAACCCGACTTTTCTAGCATACTCATTGTACGCTTTTGTCATTGAAGATTTCATACCAACTTCATGAGTACCGCCATCTTTTGTCCGGACATTATTTACAAATGAAAGAACATTTTCTGAATAACCATCATTGTATTGATATGAAAGTTCTACTTCAATACCGTCTTTTTCACCAGAAAAATAGACAACAGGTGTTAATGTATCTTTTTCTTCATTAAGATACGCTACAAACTCCTTGATCCCTTCGTCATAGTGAAAGGTCTCTTCTTTGGGTTCTTCTCCTCTAAAATCTGCTAAGGAGATTTTTACTCCTTTTAATAGGAATGCGGACTCTCTTAAACGTTCGGCTAGTGTGTCATATGAAAAATGAATGGTCGAAAAAATCGTATCATCTGGTAAGAAAATCACAGAAGTACCATTCTTTTTAGTTGTCTTACCAACTTTTTTCAAGGTCCCAACAGGTTTACCACCGTTTTCGAAGCGTTCCATATATTCAACGCCATCACGGACAATACGAACTTCTAACCAACTTGATAGTGCATTAACCACACTGGCACCTACACCATGAAGTCCTCCAGAAGTTTTGTATCCACCTTGACCAAATTTACCGCCGGCATGGAGAACGGTGAAAATCACTTCTACAGTTGGGATACCAGATGCATGCATCCCCACGGGCATTCCACGACCTGAATCAGTTATTTTGATGCTATTATCTTTTTGGATCGTCACGCTGATTTCATTTCCATAACCGGATAATGCTTCATCGACAGCGTTATCGACGATTTCATAGACTAAATGATGTAATCCACGGCTGTCTGTGGAGCCGATATACATTCCTGGTCTTTTTCTTACAGCTTCCAATCCTTCTAAAACTTGAATGGAGGCGTCATTGTATTCATTGTTTACTTTTTTCGCCAAAGAAAAAACTCCTTATACTTGAATTATAGGGCGCTAGGCCACATCATTACAATAATACTCTAAAAGCTCTCAAAAAAAAAGAGCTTTCCTATTCGGTAACTCTTTCTTAAAATTATGTGCATCTATTTTGGCATTGCTGCTAATTCAATTTTAATGCAATGATTCATTATAATAGCATTTCTTCCAGCATTTTTCAACATTTCAGCCGCTTCTTGATTTTCTAATCCTAACTGTGCCCAAAAGATTTTGGCATCTGTTTCTAAAAAGTCTTTTGCAACTTCTGGTAAAAATTCACTGCGACGAAAAATATCGACAATATCGATTGAGCCAGGTACGTCTTGTAATTTCTCATAAACTTTCTCTCCGAGAATTTCTTGACCAGCTAATAATGGGTTTACGGGAATGATTTCATAGCCGTACTCTTGTAGTAATTTCGCTATTTTATAGCTGGTGCGGTCTTCTTTTGCACTCAAGCCAACAATAGCAATTCGTTTGGCTTGCTTTAGGTACTCAAAGATTTGTTCTTGTGATGGGTTTTCTATAGGCATTTTAGTCATCCTTTCCGATTTCTCTCTATTTCATTATACAACGAATATTTAATTATTGTTAGCTGTTTCTATTCATGATAAAATAAATGCTAGTTTGAACAGAAAGAGGTTACTCTATGAAATTCTTTGTGCTATTGATTATCGCGTATTTATTAGGTTCTATTCCTTCAGGTGTTTGGGTGGGAAAACTGTTCTTTAAAAAAGACCTACGCCAGTTTGGCAGCGGTAATACAGGAACAACCAATACGTTTAGGGTTTTGGGAAAAAAAGCTGGTATTGCTGTTTTGTTGATGGACATTTTAAAAGGAACTTTAGCAACTTGTTTGCCACTATTGTTTTCTTTACATGTTAATCCACTAGTTTTTGGTGTTGCTGCCGTTTTAGGTCACACATTTTCAGTTTTTGCCAATTTTAAAGGGGGGAAAGCTGTTGCAACAAGCGCAGGCATGCTTTTAGCTTACAATCCAGCATTTTTTGTTTATTCTGCCTTGATTTTTATTATTATGTTATACATTACTAGTATGGTAAGTTTGACAAGCATGATTAGCGCTGTGTTGATTACTCTTTCAACCGTTATTCTACCATTTGCTATTCCAGCAATTTTGCCTCGATTTGATTGGTTGTTGACATTGATTGCATTAGCTCTAACGATTTTCATTTTCATTCGACATAAAGAGAATATTCAGCGAATCAAAGATGGAACAGAAAGTCGTGTCCCGTTTGGATTAGGCTCAAAGAAATAAACGATTAAAACTCAGACAAGAAGCTCTTCATAACTTCTTGTCTGAGTTTTTTATTGGTCTTATTTCGCTGTAAGTGTATATTGTGTTTTAAAGATATCTGAGGCAGCTAATGTATTGATGCCTTTTTTATCGACTAAATTTCCTGTCGCATTCACTTCATCCGCTATACCACACCAGGGTTCAATACAAACGAATGGCGCTTCTTGTGGATAAGGAGACCAAATCCCCACGTAAGGCATGTCAGTATAGCTTAAACTAATGCTGTGAGCTCCCTCGTCTGTTTCAATCGTAAAAGCGTTTGCCCCTTTTGTTTCAAAAATAATGGCATCCTCTTTAAATAATTCGCGACGAATATCAAGACTTGTATTTGTTTGTCCTAATGTTTTATGTTCAAAATCTGCAAATGGTCCAGCTAAAGGGATTTGAGTGCGAGATTTTTTGGGCGAAAAGCTTAGATAATAATCATCAAAGGTTAGTCCTGATTCCAATGGAACGTTAAATGCTGGATGGCCACCAATTGAAAAGTACATGTCGCTTGCTCCAGTATTTTCAACTTGATAACGTACCACTAAATTATCCTCTTCTAAAAGATATGACAGAATCAATTCAAAATCGAATGGATAAACTTTTTTGGTTTCTTTATTGCTTTTCAGTGATAATGAAACTAGCTCAGTACCATGCTCGATCACATTAAAAAGGCTATCTCGAGCAAAGCCATGCTGACTCATCGGATATGTTTGGTTTTGGTAGGTGTATTGATCGTCTTTTAGGCGACCAACGACAGGAAAGAGCACTGGTGCATGACGTCCCCAAAAGGCTGGGTCTCCTTGCCAAATATATTCAATGTTGTTTTTCTTTGATTTCAAGCTGATTAATTCAGCTCCATCTTCTGCGATTGTCGCAATTAGAAATTCATTTTCAATTTGTACAGTCATATCCGCTGCCTCCTACTTGTTATCTTTTTCCAATTCTTTGATAAACTGTTTGTTTAAAACTTTTAAATAGGTCCCTTTCATTCCTAATGATCTTGATTCGATAATACCAGCTGATTCTAATTTTCTTAAGGCATTTACGATCACAGAACGAGTAATTCCAATCTCATCAGCAATACTAGAAGCTGTTAACCGACCCTCTTCTCCATCTAAAGCTTTGAAAATCGCTTGGACTGCTTTTAGTTCACTATAAGACAAAGTGTTGATTGCCATTTGTACAGCGGTTGCGCTACGGACGTTGGCTTCAATGTTTCTTGATTGTTGATAGAGAATCTGCATTCCTACAACTGTGGCACTATATTCTGCTAAGACTAAATCTTCATCATCAAAGGACTGTTCAACTCTTGCTAAGATAATCGTTCCTAAACGCTCACCAGCACCAAACATTGGTACGATGGTCGTCAGACCAAAAGGGTATTTTTTACGTAACTCGACTGGAAAAGCAGTTAAATCACTAGTAATTGAAATATTAGCCTCGGTTTTCATTAAATTATCAGCAGCATCTGTGTAGCTTTGTGGAAAACGCTTTTCCTCAAACATATGCTTTACACGCGCATTATTAACATCTAGTTTTTCGTTGTACCCCAACAATACCCCTTCGTTACTAATAATATAGGCATTACTGTCCAAAACATCGCCCAAAATTACTGCCATTTTATCGTAAGGTAAATCGGCTTTTTGATCAAACGTATTTTTCTGTTGTAAAAGCTTGTTGATTTGACGCGTTTTTTCTAATAAAGTAGTCATTTTTACTCCTCCTAATTTAAAAGCGTAGCAGGCTCGTCCAGCTCTGACAGAAAAATAGGAAAATATGAGGATGGCGTTCTTTGTCACAATCATATTTTATCTTTTTCCGAAGAGCTAGCCTGCGAAGCTAGATAATACATAGTATGACAGAGTCATTTCAGCACTAGCTAAACATAGGGAAAATTGATGTGTGTAGCTAAACTATATCAAAGTATATAACGGCTTAAATCTTCATTTTGAACAATACTGTTTAGTTTTTCATTCACATAAGCTTCAGTGATCGTTATTTCGCCCATTTGCATATCTGGTGCTTCAAACAATAAATCTTCTAATAAGCGTTCTAAAATCGTATGCAAGCGGCGCGCTCCAATGTTATCTGTATCACGATTTACATCAAATGCGATATTAGCAATCCGTTCAATTGCTTCCTTTGTAAAAATAATATTGACATTTTCTGTTCCAATCAAGGCAATATATTGTTTGATCAACGCATTGTTCGGTTCTGTTAAAATGCGTACGAAGTCTTCAGCGGTCAAATCATCTAATTCTACTCGAATCGGGAAACGCCCTTGCAACTCAGGAATCAAGTCACTTGGTTTTGACAAGTGAAAAGCACCTGATGCAATAAATAAAATATGGTCTGTTTGGATGGCACCGTATTTTGTATTGACTTGAGAGCCTTCAACAATCGGTAAAATATCTCTTTGTACCCCTTCTCGGGAAACTTCACCAGAATTTTGTTGACTTTTTGAGGTGATTTTATCAAATTCATCGATAAAAATAATCCCACTACTCTCAGCCAACCGAATTGCTTCACTATGGATATCAGCTTCTTTGACAATTTTAGCAGATTCTTCTTTCACTAATAGTTCTTGGGCTTCCTTGACTGTTACCACACGTTCAACTTTTTTCTTAGGTGATAGGGCACCTAGTGTTTCATTTAAGTCGATCCCCATTTGTTCCATACCGGTGTTCATTGCAGGCATTGTTTTTTTAGGTTCATCTATTTCTATCGTCACTTCGCGATTGTTTAATAGCCCTTTTTCTAATTGTTCAAGAATTGTTTTACGATTGACCTTGATTTCCTCAGTTACTTCCTCTTGCGTGTCTTGAGGTTGTTGTGCGCTATTGAACATTTGCATCATTTGTTCAAATTGGTTGTTCGATGCTTGCTTTTGTTCCTTTTTAATTCCTGGAACTAAAACTTTTACTAAGCGATTATTTGCTTTCTTCAATGCTTGAGAATAGACACGGCTGTATTGTTGTTTTTCAACGATTTGAATGGCGTTCTCAACTAAATCACGAACCATCGATTCGACATCTCGACCGACATAACCGACCTCAGTAAATTTAGTCGCTTCAACTTTGATAAAAGGCGCATTGACGATTTTAGCCAAACGTCTAGCGATTTCTGTTTTCCCTACACCAGTTGGTCCGATCATTAGCATATTTTTAGGCGTTACATCTTGCTGCATTTTTTCATCAAGTTGTAAACGGCGATATCTGTTTCTTAAAGCAACAGCGACTGACTTTTTCGCAGTTTCTTGCCCAATTATATATTCATCTAATTCTTTCACGATTTCTCTTGGTGTTTTGTTTAACTCATTCATGGTCATGTCCCCCATTTATATTTCTTCTACAATAATATTGTGATTTGTAAAGACGCAGATATCTGCCGCAATATTCAATGCATTTTTGGCGATATCTTGTGCAGACATTTCTTTATCTCCATAATGTTTCATAGCTCGAGCTGCAGATAAAGCAAAATTACCACCTGAACCTATAGCTAAAATACCATCGTCTGGAGTAATCACTTCACCTGTTCCAGAAACTAATAGCATTTCTTTGGCATTCATCACGATCAACATGGCCTCTAATTTTTGCATAGATTGTTGCGTGCGCCATTCCTGTGCTAATTCAACTGCAGCTCTGGTTAAATTACCATTGTATTCATTTAATTTACCTTCAAATTTTTCTTCAAGTGTAAATGCATCTGCTACACTTCCTGCAAATCCCACAACGACTTCGTCATTATAGATTCTACGAACTTTTTTCGCAGTACCTTTCATAACGACTGACTCACCCATTGTAACTTGACCGTCACCAGCCATTGCAAATTTACCGTCCTTTTCAACGGCACAAATTGTTGTTGAATGAAATTGTGATTCAACCATTCTAATTCCTCCTAATTTAAAAGCGAAGCAGGATCGTCTAGTCTCGACAGAAAAATAGGAAAATATGAGAATGGCGCTGTTTGCCACAATCATATTTTATCTTTTTTCCGAGAGCCTAGCCTGCGTAGCTAGATAATAATAAAAGCGTAACGAGCTCGTTCAGACTTGACTGGAAAATAGGAAAAATTGATTGAGGCGCTTTTTGCCACAATCATATTTTATCTTTTTTCCGAAGAGCTAGCCTACGTAGCTAGATATGGTAACATTATTTCTTTCAGTCACCTTGTACCAATCAACATCAACTCAGTTCCTCGTTGTGTTTCTTGGCATATTTCTTGGCATGATTCAAAGCAAAACCTCTCATCCTTTAAGCACGCGGGTGAAATGTTCGATAATTTTTTTGTAAACTTTCTTTGGTTACATGAGCATAAATTTGTGTAGTAGATAAATCAGAGTGTCCTAGCAATTCTTGAACAGTCCGCATATCCGCACCATTATTCAATAGATGTGTTGCAAATGTATGCCGCAACATATGTGGGTGGATATCGCTATTCAAAGTACTTTTTTTGATAAGCTGATTTAAAACGTATTCAATTCCTGTCGATGTGATTTGTTCACCATGATGATTGATAAAAACAAAAGCATGCTCTTGATGATATTTGGTCATCAAAACAGCTCGCCCATTTTCCAAATACTCCTTAAGCGCATCTTGGGCAAAGGAACCAAACGGCACATAGCGATCTTTATTCCCTTTACCATGAATCAATAATACGTTTGCTGAAAAATCAATTGACTGTAAGGTTAAATTTGCACATTCACTTACACGAATCCCAGTGCCATATAAAATTTCTAGCAACGCCTGATTTCTCAAATCCAACGGTTTTGATCCTTTAGCACTATCAAAAAGTGCATCCATTTCTTTTTCGTAAAAAAAACGTGGAAGACGTAGTTGCTTTTTCTTCATATGTACATATGAAAATGGGTTTTCCTTGATAACTTCGTTTTTTAGCAAAAATTGATAGAAAGAACGTAAACTGGCAATTTTTCTGCTGATCGAGTTCCGACTATAGTTTTTATCATACAAAAAACTTAAATAAGTACGGATATCTAAATGATCCACACTTAAATAGTCAGCTTCTCCTGAATTCTTTAAAAAATCAAAAAAGTTGAGAATATCTTCTTGGTAAGCAATTTTGGTTTTGTCCGAATAGCCACGTTCAACGATCAAATAGTTTAAAAACAGTTCTGACCAGTTTTTTTCTTGCATATAGGCTTCCTCCATTAAATTACAAAGTAACTTTAGCATAACCATTTTGAAAAGACAAACGAATTGTCAGAATTTAATCAATATTTTCAAATTTGGTAACAATTTATTCATATTTGCCTTTAAATACTCATAAATTATAAGTGTAATTTAATGTTTCGTTCGCTTATCAAAGAAAAAAGCCCTGAACAAACGTTGAAATTTGTTTAGGGCCTTCATTTATTTTGTTTGTTCTAGAAAATTTAATTCTTTTGTTACTTCAGCTAATTTTGTTAACGCTCTGTCTGCAATTGCTTCATAGCGCTTTTTCTTATCGCGGATTCTTTCAGGTAATTCTGGGAAAAGACCAAAATTAGCGTTCATAGGTTGGAAATGTTTCCCTTCAGCATGGGTAATATAATAGGCCATACTGCCTAGGGTTGTTTCTCTTGGAAAGACTACAAGTTCTTCGTCTTTTGCTAATCTTGCTGCATTGATTCCAGCTAATAGGCCGCTAGCTGCGCTTTCTACATACCCTTCAACACCAGTCATTTGTCCTGCGAAAAATAGATTTTCTCGTTTTTGAGACTGATAGGTAGGTTTCAATAGTTCAGGAGAGTTCATAAAACTATTGCGATGCATAACACCATAGCGAACAAATTCAGCATTTTCTAAACCTGGGATCATTTGGAAGACACGTTTTTGTTCACCCCATTTTAGATGAGTTTGGAAACCAACAAGGTTGTACAAGGAAGCTGCTGCATTATCTTGACGTAACTGAATAACAGCGTAGGGACGTTTACCTGTTTTAGGATCTTCCAAGCCAACAGGTTTTAACGGGCCAAATAACATTGTTTTGATACCACGACTCGCCATGACTTCAATTGGCATACAGCCTTCAAAGAATTTTTCCTTTTCAAACGTTTTCAATGGTACAACTTCAGCTGAAATCAAGGCTTCATAAAATGCTTTAAATTCTTCTTCGGTCATCGGGCAATTTAAATAGGCTGCTTCCCCTTTATTGTAGCGAGATTTCAGATATACCTTATCCATATCGATCGTCGCTTTATCAACGATTGGAGCTGCTGCGTCATAAAAGTAAAAACCATCTGAACCGTTAAAGTCTTTGATTTGTTCAGCCAGAGACTCTGAAGTTAATGGACCCGTTGCAATAATGACGATACCATCTGGGATTGCAGTGATTTCTTCATTTTTTACGGTAATTAACGGATGATTTTTGATTTTATCTGTGATCGCTTGTGAAAAAGTATCGCGATCCACTGCTAAGGCACCGCCAGCAGGAACAGCTGTTTTGTCTGCACTATTAATGATGATGGAGTCTAAACGGCGCATTTCTTCTTTTAGTACACCGACCGCATTTGTCAAATTATTCCCTCTTAACGAGTTTGAACAAACAAGTTCGGCGAAGTTTTCTGTTTGATGAGCTGGTGTATTTTTTACAGGACGCATTTCATACAGGGTTACAGGGACACCTGCTTGGGCAACTTGCCAGGCAGCTTCACTACCCGCAAGTCCTGCACCAATAACTGTGACAGAAGTAGACATATATTTCCTCTTTTCTTCAAAAAACCAACGGGATTTTCCGCTGGTTTTCAAATTTTTTATTTTTGAACATTTTCTTCATAGTCGCCATTGATACAAACGACTTGTTTTCCACCCTTAACTTTTTTCTCAACAAGATATTGCCCACATTTCGGACATGGACGTCCGATTGGCTTGTCCCAAGAAGTGAAATCACAGTCTGGATAGCGACTACAACCGTAGAATAAACGATTCTTTTTAGATTTACGTTCAATCACTTGTCCTTCATTACAAACGGGACAAGTAACACCGATTTCTTTAACAATCGCTTTAGTGTTTCGACATTCCGGAAAATTACTACATGCATAAAACTTGCCGTAACGTCCTAGTTTGATCACCATTGGATGACCACAAAGATCACAATCAAATCCTGCAGGTTCGTCTTTGATTTGGATTTTTTCGATTTTTTCTTCTGCATTCGTCAGCTCTTTTTCAAATGGGCGGTAGAAACGATCTACGACTTCTACCCATTTTTCTGTTCCCACTCCGATTTTATCCAAGTCACCCTCCATTGATGCGGTAAAATGAACATCGACGATCTGCGGGAAAAACTCAACGATCAGTGAATTGACGATTTCACCCAGCTCAGTTGGTTCAAAACGTTTATTTGTTAGTTTAACGTAGTATCGTCTTTGAATTGTTTCTAGAGTTGGCGCATATGTTGATGGACGTCCTACACCATTTTCTTCTAGCGCTCGAATTAGAGTTGCCTCACTAAATCTTGCTGGTGGTTGTGTAAAATGTTGTTTTGGCTCGATATCTAAGGCATTGACTTTATCACCTTCGACTAAGTCAGGTAAAATATTTTCTTTATCTTCTTTCCCATCGTCACGGCCTTCAACGTAAACCTGCATAAATCCTTTGAATTTTACTTTGGCACCATTGGCAATGAAAATCACGCCATTTTGCTCTAGGGTTACTTTCATTGTGTCTAACACAGCCGGTGTCATTTGACTAGCAACTAAACGTGACCAAATCAAAGTATAAAGTTTTAGTTGATCTTTATCCAAGTATTGTTTGATTTCATTTGGCGCACGCATTACGCTGGAAGGTCGGATTGCTTCATGGGCATCTTGAGCACCTTGGGCATTTTTAACTTTTCGTCCGCCATGAGCTGAGAACTCACTGCCATAGGTCTTTTGAATGTATTCAGCCACTTCAGCTTTAGCTGAATCAGCTATTCTAGTAGAATCTGTACGCATATAGGTGATCAACCCTACTGTACCCTGTTTTCCTAGAGCAATACCTTCATAAAGCTGTTGGGCCACCATCATCGTTTTTCTTGTTCTAAAGTTTAGCTTTCTAGCGGCCTCTTGTTGTAAGCTACTCGTTGTAAATGGCAATGCTGGATTACGTTTGCGTTCTTTTTTCTCAACTTTTGTGACGTCATATTCTTTTCCTTTGATACGAGTAGTCACTTCTTTTACGGCTTCTGCATTGGGTAGCTTTTTCTTTTTACCATCAAGTCCCCAAAAATTAGCTTTGAATTTTTTCTTAGCTTTTTGGAAATTACCATCGATACTCCAGTATTCTTCAGGTATAAATTTCCGAATATCATTTTCACGATCAATGATAATTTTAAGTGCGACAGATTGAACTCGACCTGCACTTAATCCTTTTTTTACTTTTCGCCATAATATCGGACTCAGTGAATAACCAACCAAGCGGTCTAAAATACGACGTGCTTGCTGTGCATCAACTAAATCTAAGTTGATCGTACGCGGTTCTTTAAAGGCAGCTTTAACTGCTTCTTTAGTGATTTCATTAAAAACAACTCGATTTTTATCTTTTAAATCCAAGCCAAGAAGGAAAGACAAATGCCAGGCAATAGCCTCCCCTTCTCGGTCCGGATCGGCTGCGAGGTAGACTTTTTCGGCTTTTTTTGCAGCGGCTTTCAAACTTTTGATTACATCGCCCTTACCACGGATAGATATGTAGTGAGGTTCGTAATTATTTTCAGTATCAACACCCATTTTACTTTTAGGTAAATCTCGTATATGCCCAACACTGGCAACAACTTTATAGTTTTTTCCTAAATATTTTTCAATCGTTTTGGCTTTAGCTGGTGATTCTACAATAACTAGATATTTATACGCCATTCAACGTGTGGCTCCTTTCGGTTTTTGTGTTTCTTCTATTATATATATCAAAATGTAGAGAACTCACAAATCGTACTTCATCATATCTATTCATCACAGGTTTGTCAAGGATTGATGTAGTTAAATCGAAAAAAGTTGAATTTCTTCTAAAATATCTTGCGGACAAATTGTACATTTTGCACCATCTTGAATCAAGCCATGACAACCGTCAGAATGGGCATCAAAAAGATTACCAGGGACTGCAAAAACTTCACGGCCATATTCTAAAGCAGCTTGAGCAGTGATCAAGGTTCCGCTTTTTTTTCGCGCTTCGATCACACAAGTTCCTAAACTCATTCCTGCAATAATTCGATTTCTCATTGGAAAATGATATTTTCTTGGTCTTGTACCATTTGGATATTCACTGACAACTAATTGTTCGTCCATCATTTTTCGCTGTATATGGGCCGTTTCTTTAGGGTAACAAATATCTAGACCCGTTCCAATAACGCCAATCGTATGTCCACCCTGTTGCATGGTCACTTGATGACTAACACTATCGATTCCTTTGGCTAACCCGCTAACAATCGTCAAATCATGACGGATCATTTCAGGGATCAACTGACGAACGACATTTATTCCGTAAACAGAAGCTGCTCTAGCACCGATAAAGGAGATACATTTTTTTTGCAATAATTCTATGTTGCCTTTGTAAAATAATAGTACGGGACAGTTATAAATTTGTTTTAAATACTCAGGATAGGTTGGATCCAAAATCGTGATAAATGAATGTGCATTATAGTACTCCTGTGTTTTTTCTGGATTATTTGACCAATGATCCCAGGATTTAGAAAACAATTTTTGGTAGGTTGTGATTCCTGCAATCTGAATAATTTCTTCTTTTGAGAAGTCTGTACAATTATTATAGTTCATTGAAAAATCTAAGACTTTTAGCATACCCAAGTTGCCAATTCCATTACAAACTGTTAATTTAAATAAAAGTTCTCGTTGTTTTGCTTCCATAAAAAAAACCTTCTTTCACAAATACTTGTTATAGTAAGTATCCGCAAAAAAAGGAAAATTTTATTTTTTTTAACACATGTCTTTGATTGGAGCAAATGTTTTTCTGTGGATTGTACAAATTCCTTGTGTTTCCAGTCCGATTAGATGTTCCTTGGTTCCATAGCCTGCGTTGTTTTCAAACCCATATCCAGGGTACATTTTAGCGTAATCTTCCATTAAACGATCTCGAATCACTTTAGCTACAATACTAGCTGCTGCAATTGATACGGAGCGAGCGTCTCCTTTAATGAGGCTTTTTTGTGGAATGTTAACGTCTAGCTTCATTGCATCAATCAATAAATAATCTGGGATGAAGCAAAGATCTTCGAGCGCGATCCCCATAGCTAATTTGGATGCTTGATAAATATTGATTTCATCGATTTTATTATGATCAACCATTCCAATCCCTATTGATATGGCTTGATTTTGGATTTCGTCATAAAGTTCATCTCTTTTTTTGGCAGACAATTTTTTAGAATCATTGACACCTAAAAGCTGGAACTTTTCAGGGAGGATAACGGCTGCGGCAACAACTGGACCAGCTAGCGGTCCTCTTCCTACCTCGTCGATCCCTACGATCAAACGATGACCTTGAGTCCGTGCCTGATTTTCAAATTGCTGCATTTCTTCAAGTAAGGCTACGGCTTTTTCATGACGCTGGATCTTCCTATCCCACTGCGCTAAAGCTTGTTGAACGCCATTACGTTCATCTGCTTGCCATAACTTGATTCGTTCATCATCTCTTGTATCAATAGTTGTTAATGCTGCTTTAATTTGCTGGATTGACTCAGTTTTCATCTTTTGTAACTCCTAATTCTTCCCAACGATCTAAAGTATAAGGTCCTAATTTGCTACTGCGGATTTCTTGAATGATCATTTCACTTGCTCGATCATAATCGTCCTTAAATCCACGTTTTTGACTGATCAACATCAAAAGTTTAGCACCTGGTAAACCTGTTTCCTCTTCTGTTAATTTATAGCGTTCAACCAAACGCTCTGGGTAAAATCGTGAAAAAAATGTTAGCCCATAAATAGCCAGATCATCTAAATGAAGCAATTGATCTTTAATTGCTCCAGTCAATGCTAATTTTTTACCAATTTCTTGATCTTCAAACTTAGGCCACAAAATCCCTGGCGTATCAAGTAACTCTAAGTCTGTGCCTGAACGAAGCCATTGTTGCCCTTTAGTTACTCCGGGTTTGTTCCCGGTTTGTGCAATTTTCTTTCCAACTAACCGATTCATTAAAGTCGATTTCCCTACATTAGGAATACCGATACACATCGCACGGATTGCACGAGGTTTCACCCCTTTTGCCCGTTCACGATCGATTTTTTCTTTTAGGGCTTTCTTTGCTTCAGGAACGATTTTGTTAACACCTTTATTTTGCTGAGCATTGATTACTAGCGTATGGTAGCCTTTTTCTTGAAAATAATGTTGCCATTTTTGATTTTGTTCTTTATCAGCTAAATCACCTTTGTTTAGTAAAATCAACCGCGGCTTTTGTTGAACGATTTGATCCATCATTGGATTTCTTGATGAAAGAGGTAAGCGTGCATCGATCAATTCAAAAACAATATCAACATACTTTATTTTTTCGGATACTTCTCTTCTGGCTTTTGCCATATGTCCTGGAAACCATTGTATTGTCATTTTATCACCTATCTTGGTATGAATTTCATATGTGTTATCGGGTAATACACGAATTGGGCTTTTCCTAAAATATATTTACTTTGAACGGCTCCGAAAGAACGACTATCCTTTGACATCCGGCGATTATCACCTAACACAAAATAACTATCTTTTGGTAACGTATTCTCCGTGGTTAAATCACTTAAATTAAAATTTGTTGTATATGGCGCTGTTTCGTGATCTTTTTTTATATTTTTTTCTAGAAAAGGCTCTTCTATCGGTTTTTCATTTATATAAAGCTGGTCGTTTTCATATCGTACAGCATCTCCTGGCAATCCAATAACTCGTTTGATATAAATCGCTCCAGTTGGTAATTTAAACACTACAACGTCAAATCGCTTGATCGAAGAAAATTTTTCCATGACGATCATGTCACCTTGACTAAGTGTCTTTTCCATTGAATTTCCATCAACCGGCACAGGAATCAAAAGAAAGCCTCGCAATATAAATAACAACACTAACGAAGGAACGAGTAGTTTCATGAAAAAAATAAAATAACCGATATAAGATTTCTGTTTTTCCACGTAGTTTCTCTCCCTTGCTCTCACTGTTTCTATTATAAAGGAAAAACACTAGAAAAAGCGACAATTTTAAAGGAAATATTTCACCCTATTTGAGTAAAGTGTGAAATTGATGTGAAAAAGCAATAGTATTACGCACTTATCGTTTTTTCACATGAGTTCCAGCTATTTTTTTTGAAGTTCTTTTAGACCCGCTTCATATGCCTGGTCGTTTTCTTTGATTTTTTTGCCTATCTCTAACTCAATTTGGGCAGCTGTTTCGTTATCAACTTCTCCAGTAACAGGAAGTCCTGTGCTGGTCTGCAATTTGCTCACAGCTGTTTGAGTTTGCTCTGAAAATTCGCTACTGTTAGCATCAACTTCATAGTCCAGTGCTTGTAATAAAGCATTGACGTTTTTAACAACTGGTGAGGAATCACCTTGTTTTAATGTTTTATCTCTAGAAATTGGAGATAGATAGGCATAATCAGGATAATCGGCTTTAATAGTAGGTTCTAGGCCTTTTTCATGGATCCATTCTCCATTTGGCGTTAACCATTTTAGAACAGTTAATTTGATTTCACTCTTATCATTTAAGTTTTTAACTGTTTGAACGGTTCCTTTACCAAACGTTTTTGTTCCAATAATTTTTTTATTCCCTGATTCTTTTAAGGCTGCTGCGAAAATTTCAGAAGCGCTCGCACTTCCTTCATCTACTAAAACAACAGTAGGCTCCGTAACTTTAAAACCTCCATCTAGTTTGCTAGATGCGACTTCTTCACTGGTATTACCATTTTTATCTTCAAATTTGATGATTGGTTTGCCATCTTCCAGAAACATACTGGCCATTTGTTCTACTTGATTAAGAAGTCCACCTGGATTTTGGCGTAGGTCGATGACAAAAGATTTTGCGCCATCTTTTCTTAACGTTTTAATCGTATTTTTAAGTTCCTGGTAAGTATTTTCACCAAAAGAAGTGATTTTAATTGAACCTATCGATCGATCTGTTTTGTCTAGTTCTCCTTTGACTGTCTCAATTGGGATTGTATCTCGTGTCAGTTTTAATTCAAATGTTTCTTCACCACGAGCAATCGTTAAACGAACTTCGGTTCCTTTTTTTCCACGAATTTTGCTGACTACTTGAGAAAGTGTTTTACCTTGGGTTTCTTCATCATCGACTTTTAGCACTGTATCATTCGCTCTCATTCCAGCCTTAGCTGCTGGTGAGCCTTCGATAGGTGCTTGAGCTACTGTAGGCAGATCATCTGTCATAGTCATAGTGGCACCGATTCCCTCAAAGCTGCCTGCAAGGCTTTGATCTAACTCGTCAGCTTCAGGTTCATTTAGATAACTAGAGTAAGGATCCTCTAAAGCTTCTGTCATCCCTTTCAATGCACCATCAACTAATTTTTTTTCATCAACTTTTCCTACATAATTATTGATGATTTCACTGTATAAGTTATCAATTTTTTCTAAGTCAGCACTTCGAGCCGGATTGTCTGCAAGTTGCTTTTTATATTGATAGTCAAAATAAATATAGCTACCTCCTCCAACAAGAAAAGCGACACAAACAATCGAAATAATATATTGATGGAAGGGTACTTGTTGTTTATTTTTCATATAGTCATCTCTTTTCGTAAAATTATCATTGCATGTTTTCCAGTTTAACATGAAAAAAAAAGAAGGAAAAGCTTTCTTTGCCCTTTCCTTCTTTTTTTTATTTATTGTTTTCTAAGTATTTTTCCCACATCTCATCAAAAATATGCATATTGGTCAAATAATCAGCATTCATTTCTAAATAAGTAGATATCTCATGATAATCTTCTGATTGTTTTGGAAACTGAATATCTCTTGACGCGTCATTTGCAAATTGGCTTTCAGCCGTTTTTTTAGGCGCTCTTAAGGTCATTAGGTAGTGATAAAAACTTCTTCTCATAGGGTCACCAATTTTCTTTTATAAAATTTTCTCGATTAAGATGGGCGTCTTTGTAACGTTCAGGATCTTTTTGATAGAAGTCTTGATGATAGTCTTCAGCTGGATAAAAAATAGCTGCAGGCTCAATCGTTGTTACAATGGGTTCATTAAAGCGGCCACTTTCTTGTAAGTTTTGCCGACTATCTTCTGCAATCTTTTTCTGTTGCTCATTGGTATAAAAAATAACTGGCCGATAATTATCCCCACGATCCTCAAACTGACCTAAAGCATCTGTCGGATCTGTTTGCTGCCAGTAGATCTCTACTAGCTTTTCATAGGGCATAATCTCAGGATCAAAGTCAATTTCAACTGCTTCTGTATGCCCAGTTGTATGACTTAACACTTGTTCATAAGTTGGATTAACAACATGACCACCTGTATAGCCTGAGGTTACTGAATTGATGCCGGGCTGTGTATCAAATGGTTGGATCATACACCAAAAGCACCCGCCAGCAAAAATGGCTTTTTCATTCATTCGAATTCCTCCCTTACTGGATTATTTATCTTTAGGCAAATAAATGTTCATTCGGATATCATCATCGACTAAGTTTATTTTCTCAGCCCGGATAAATAGACCATTTTGCATTCTAAATTGGTCTAAACGGAGTAGAACTGTACTGTCATCTGGATTTACTTCTACCCAGTTTGGCAATTTGTAATCTCTTTGAACAAACTTCAAAATTTCTTTCATTGGTAAACCTAGCGTGCCAATTGACAAGCTTTTTGCTTTTAATTGGACATTCCCATTGTCCATTACATACGGATCAAAATAGAGGTAAAATTGAATTGGATGACCTAAAACTTCAAAGGTTCCATTCAACATTGCTTCATTTTCTAGATAGAATTTATACGTAATATCAGAGCCTTTTTGGAAATCACCAAGATAAAAATCAATTAACGCATTTATCTGCTTCTTCTTTGATTGGATGGCAATAACGGGGGTTCCATCTTTTTCGACTAACTCAGGGACAGGTGTATAGTTCGGTTCTCTAACTTGAGTAACTCTTATAAAGACGAAAGCCGCACTTCCGATTATCAGTCCAATTAAAACGATAAAAGCCACTTTCCAGTGATTGATTGTTTTTTTGACTTCAGGTATTTTTTTTCTTCTTGGGCTTGTCTTTTTTTCTGCTGTTGATTCCTTTTTTTCTTCTGGTTCATTTTTCATTGTTTTCACTCACTTCCCTTTTTGAGCCATTTATCTTGGGTTTTGACCATTTCTTCACGAACAGCACTAGCCATAATTTGATACCCTAAATTATTAGGGTGGAAATGGTCTTCTTCGTAAAGCGCATTATTTTTTATATCATGCTCTGAACTTGAGGTTGTCGTTTCTTCACTACTAACAATCCCGACTTGGTCCCCTGCTCCTTTATACAGTAAGTCATTGATTGGAATAAAATAGGCATTTTTTTCTGCAGTAACGACTTCCTTTGTCCCATCATTCCAAGTATCCACTATTTCCTGCATTTCAGTAATATCAGGGAAATAAAGATAGAATGGATTGTAGATCCCTAAAACATAGATTGGGGCTTCTTCATTATATTTACGTATCTCTGTAAGGAGCTTTTCCACTTCTTTCTGATAGCTTTTAAGTGGTTTTTTAAATGAGTCTTTGGTTAAGCGGAAGACATCTCCTTTGATTACTTTCATTAGATCGTTTCCACCAACGGTTAAGGTAATGAGATCTGCTGCTGCCAAACCTTTTTGAATATCTTCATTTTTTTTGATTCGTTTTAGAATTTGATCACTGCGATCACCGTTTTTCCCAAAGTTATCCGTTTGAACACCGTTTAAATGATACTGTTCTTGTAAATCATTGGCAACTAACGGGACAAATCCACCTGAATTTGTTAAATCGCCAATTCCTTCTGTCAGTGAGTCCCCAATTGCGGTGTATCGAATCACCTCTTTCGTTTCACTTTTTACGGTTTGTTTTGCTCCCGTTCCTAAGATTGGTTTTGCTTTAGGAACCGCCACGATCAATAATAAAAATACACCAATTATGGTGAGTATGAGCAGTGCCACGCTTGCTCCATTTTTTTTGAAAAATAATTTCATTGTATCCCTTCCTTTGCCGGAAATCACAAAAAAATAGTGCAATATACAGTCACCGGCTTTTTAGTCCTATTAAACTAAATTATCTCTATTTTATTGTCATTTGTACAGTAAAAGTTATAAAAATTTTTATTAAAAAAAGCAGATCAGTTTGATCTGCTCAAAACTCAGTCTGTTTAGTCTGTATAGTACATGATAGCAAAAGCACCTTTACCTGTATGAGTCGCAATTACAGGATTTGTATGCAATACAGGAATATCCATATCAGGAAATAGTGCTTGCAGCCCTTCTTTAAAACTGTTTGCCAGCTCTAGTCCATCTGCATGAGAAATCCCAATTTGACGTACATTTGATAAGCTACTCAATTCACTTTTCAACTCATCAAACCATTTATTAAAGGTTTTCATCCCTCTACCTTTGGCTACTGGAATCAGTTCTGTTTGATCAAAATCCATTACAACTTTCATATTAAAAATACTGGATAAAAGACCGGTTGCACGACTGATTCGGCCACCTTTAACTAGATTATCCAATGTAGATATACCGATGAAAAGCTTGGTGTTTTCTTTGACATGATTGATTTCTGCTAAAATTTCTGGAACACCAGCCCCGTTTTTAGCAAGTTTAGCCGCTTGAATCACTTGGAATGATAATCCTTGATCCGTGAAGTCACTGTCAATCACTGTAACGTTAGCAGAGCTAAGATTCCCAGCTTGTCTAGCAGCTTCTACAGTGCCGCTCAAGCCTTTTGTCATATGAATCGAGACAACTTCACTGCCATCAGCGCCTAAACGGTCATACAGGTCTACAAACTCACCAATTGGTGGTTGACTCGTTTTTGGCAAAGCTTTAGCCGTACTCATTAATTCCATAAAATGTTCGCCTTCTAAATGATCGTCATCTGCGTAAACTACGCCATCGATCATTACAGATAAAGGCATCATCTGAATATCTAAATCATCGCGTATACTTTTCAGCATTGTGCAAGAAGAATCAGTCACAATTTTAACATTTGTCATAATTTTATCACTCTTTCTTTAAAAACAACCTCAATTCGTGGTAGAATACTTTTGAGGCTTGAATGTCTGTTTATATTATAACAGACAAAGAATTATTTTTCACCAAATTAAAATGAAGGAAGTTGATTTCTTGGAAAAAGCAAAATTCTCGAGAAAATATATGATTTTAAATGAAGTACTTAATGCAGTTACTCACGGGATTGGGGCTAGTTTAAGTATTGCAGGATTAGTGATTTTGTTAGTCAAGGGTGCAAGGCTTGGTTCAGCTGTTCATGTTGTTTCCTATGCTATTTATGGTTCAACATTGATTCTGTTATTCCTATCCTCAACTTTATTTCACAGTTTGATTTTTACTAGAGCTAAGAAAGTCTTCCAGGTCTTCGACCATAGTTCGATTTTCTTATTGATTGCTGGTAGCTATACACCATTTTGCTTATTGAGCATCAAGGGTTGGTTAGGCTGGCTATTGTTTGTTCTTATTTGGGTCATGGCAATCAGTGGAGTTGTCTACAAATCTTTAACACTTCATAAACAAGAGACAGTAAAAAATGTTTCAACGGTCATTTACATTATTATGGGCTGGCTTTGTATTACAGCAGCAAAACCTTTATATGATTCTTTAGGGCCTACTGGAATAGCTTTATTAGTGGCTGGAGGCGTTTCTTATACATTAGGTGCTGCCTTTTATAGTTTAAAGAGCGTTCGCTTCATGCATGTAGTTTGGCATTTGTTCGTAATGTTAGGAGCAGGATTCATGTTCTTTTCAATTTTACTTTATACTTAAACAACTATCAAATCCTTATGAACAAAGGATTCTTGGTACTTCTTTTTGAGAAATCAAAAAAGAAGTACCTTTTTTTGTATTTATATCTTTACAAACCGAACAAACATTCGTATAATAACTATACAAACGTTTGTTCGATAAAAATTATGAGGTGATTAAGAATGAAAGCAGTTCGTCGTGGCGGGTTATTATTTGTTGTATTGATTATTGGTATTTTCTTAGGAACATTAGGGTTACAGTCCGCATTACTTATTGTTAGCCCTCTATTTATTATATGGTTTATGCTATGGGATGAAAAACGATATTCTCATACTAGAAAAAAAAATGACCATCAACAATATGTTTATCGCAAATATCCATAGAACCAAACTGAGCTATTTAGTTAGTTAGAATAAAAAAAGATCCTGGAACATAAACTTGAAAAGTTATGTTTCAGGATCTTTTTATCCAAATAAACGCTTGGAGCAAACGGCCCTCGATGCTTCGACGATCGGAGTGAAACGAGAACCGTAGATGCAGAAGAACGCCCTTCTATCCTATCCTCTTTTTTAATATTCCATCAATGTCACAATTTCATAATCCTTGATTTTATCGCGTCCATGTAAGTCCATCAATTCAATTAGAAAAGCACAACCGACTACGATACCACCTAATGATTCGATCAACTCAACCGTTGCCTTGATGGTACCACCTGTTGCCAATAAGTCATCACAAATCAATACTCGTTGACCAGGAGTGATGGCATCTTTATGAAGAGTTAATGTATCAGTCCCATATTCCAAATCATAAGTTACTTCAATCGTTTCGCGTGGTAACTTTCCTTTTTTACGGACTGGAGCAAAGCCGACACCTAATTCATATGCGACTGGACACCCGACAATAAAACCGCGCGCTTCAGGGCCTACGACCATATCAATTCTTTTTTCTTTCGCATAATCAACGATTTGTTTTGTTGCTTCACGATAGGCCTCGCCATTGGCCATCAATGGTGAGATATCTCTAAAGATAACTCCTTTTTCTGGATAATCTGGAATACTAGCAATATAATCTTTTAAATTCATCTTTTATACTTCCTCCTCGTTCCACAGCCACTGTTGTAATGTCTCACGATCGCTGTATAGCAAAAACTCTTCTGTTTTGATTTTTTTTAAGCGAGTTTGATAGACCTTACTTTCCGTCAATGGATGATTTTCAGGACTTTCAACTTTTCTTAAAACACCGTTTTCTATTGTAACAAATCCTAAGTCAAAAAACACCTGAATCATAAAAATTAATAGCTTTTCTTGAATTTTTAAGTGTTGTGCTACAACATTCAGCTTGTAACGAACATCTACTTGTTCTTGTTGTCTGACAAATTTATAAAGTTGAGCATATTGTTCTCTAGTGCCTGTCCCATTTAGATAGGCTTCTTCATGAGAAACACCTAACATGTAAACACGCTCGATTTTCCCTGTTTGGGTGATTTGTTTTAACAACCCAACATCGTCGGGACAATCGACAAAAACTAATTGTTGACTATTAGTTTTTTCAATCATCATGACAGCTTCATCAACAGTGCTAAACAACCAATGATCCGTTTGCTCGTCAACTAGTTTTTTACTCTCGGAATTAAAATAAATATAGAGTGTATTAGCAATAGATATTTCTTTTTGCCGACTATTTTTCCCTCTAAAGTCAAAAAGCTGCATACCATCTACTGAAAAATCACTGACCATTAATTGCGGTTTTTTATTCCCATTCCACTCATTGATCGATAATTGTCCTGCAACATTCGTTGTGCCTTGACCAAATTCATCTGCCTGATTGCCCATTTGAAATGCAATTGCATCTAATTTAGCTCCACCTTGACTTAGCTGGAACTTAAGATGGCTTTTATCAGCCCCGATTTGACGACTTTGTTCGATTGAAACATCTTCAAACAAGAAATTTGGAACTGGATTGTCTGTCCCAAATGGCGCGAGAATTTTTAATTGTTGGATGAAAGGAATTGTCACTTCATCGACTTTTAAAGACTCATCGATCAATAGTTCTTGTCCTTGTGAAAGATCGATCTGATTTCTTTCAAGATAATGAATTAAATGTTCTTTTACTTTGTTGATATTCTGAACAGGTAATGTCATTCCAGCAGCCATATGATGACCACCAAAATGAGTGAATTCTTCACGAATTTCGCTTAAAGAATCAAATAAGTTCAGTGCTGAGACGCTACGCCCTGATCCTTTAGCAATTTCATCTGATTCGTCAATCGTTAACACGATCGTCGGTTTTCCAGTATCCTGCATAATTCTGCCAGCAACAATACCTAAAACACCTTCATGCCAACCTTTTTTTGCAACAATCTGAATGGGATCTGTTGGTTCAATCAGCTCAAAAGCTTCTTTTGTGATTGTAGCGACAATTTCTTTACGCTCATCATTTTGATTATTGATATAGGTTGCGATCCGCTCTGCTTCTTCTTCGTCGAAAGTTGTCATTAATTCAACTCCGGAAGAGGCATCGCCTAATCGGCCTAAAGCATTCAAACGCGGTGCAATTGTAAAACCAATATTTTCTTCACTGATTGCCTCTTTTTTTAATTCTGCTAGATGAATTAAGATATCCAAACCGATTCTTTCACCGTTTTGAATCATTTCTAGTCCCATTTTAACCAGAACTCTATTTTCATCTGTTAGAGAGACTAAATCGGCAATTGTTCCAATCGCAACTAAATCAAGAAATTCAGCTGGCAATTCTCCTAACAGAGCTGTTGCTACTTTAAATGCTACCCCTACCCCAGCTAAGTCTCCAAAAGGATACTGACCTTGTGGATGTTTTGGATGAATAATTGAAAACGCATTGGGTAATTCTGGTGGCAATTCGTGGTGATCGGTCACAATGACATCGACGCTCTGTTCTGTTGCATAATTAATTGCTTCATGACCTGCCACGCCATTATCGACTGTAATAATCAATTGAGCACCATTTTCAATCTGTTCTTTAAACACAGTCAAATTAGGTCCATAGCCATGAATAAATCGATTTGGTAAGAAATACTCTACTTCCCCACCTATCAATTCAATAGCTTCTTTCATAACCGTTGTGCTTGTGATACCATCAGCATCATAATCTCCATATATCAAGATTCTTTCGCCTTGAGCCACAGCATCTTGGATTCTGGTTATTGTTTTCTCCATATCATGCATCAAAAAAGGGTCATAAAGATTTTCTACTGTGGGACGTAAATAGGTTTCCAGGACTTCTTGAGACTGAATACCACGATGCCACAAAATTTGACCTAATAAAGGATTGATCTGCTCTTTTGTTAGTATAGCTGAAAATTCTTCTGGCAACGCTGTTTTTTCCCGTAATTGCCATATATATTTTGCTTTTTTCACGACGTCACTCCTAACCAAGTAATTATATCAAATAGAATCGGAAAACTAAAGAAAGTATCCTAAAAAAACACAAATTAAAAAGCCAAGACAAAATATTACTACTTTGTATCTTGGCTTTTCCACCTTATAAATCTTCGTCGCTCGTTCTTGGCTTAGTAAAGTGATCAACCCGACTACCAACAGATTCTACGTCAACATTTGGTGATATTGGCGCTTGAGATGCTGCAGCATCGTATTTAGCTTGCAACTCTGCTAGCTGATTCTCATAGGTCCGTTTAACCTTCTCTACTTCTTCTTGAGCTAGTTTATCTGCATCATTTTTATATGTTTCAATGTCCTTCTTTAATTCTTTTACTTGTTTCTTCTGTTTCCACATTGTCGTTGTCGAAGTCAATAGACCAATCAACGCACCAACAATTGCGGAACCTAGAATAATCAAAATCAATGGACCTGAGATTTTTGCAAAGCCAAAGCTGACTGGAACAGTTTGACTATTCAACACAGCAAAAACAACAACAATCAGAACTAACACCAGACCGATAACTACACGCCACTGGTTTTTCATGAACAGTTTCCCCCTTGTAGTTATATTATTTTTTGTTTAGTACTCCGCCAGCTAATAAATCACCTAAATATGGAAATAAAGTATACAGCCGGGAAGCGGCTTCCATGATGCGCGGGCGATTGATTTCACGTTTCGAGGTGCCCATTGCATTCACAATTTCTTTAGCTAATTTAGTAGGTTCTAAAACGAATAGATCCACAGAAGCTAGATAATTGCCAGTAGGATCCGCTTTATCAAAAAATTCAGTTTCGATTGGGCCCGGATTAACGGTCGTAACTGAGATTCCTAATGGTCTTAGTTCTAAACGTAAAGCATTTGAAAAACCTAGGACAGCAAATTTAGTAGCAGAGTAAATAGTTGATTTTGCTGTGGCCATTTTTCCAGCCATCGAGGCTACATTCATTATATGGCCAGTCCCTCTTTCAGCCATTTGAATCGCAGCTTTTTGAGTGAAGACCATCATGCCTAGAACATTTACTTCAAACATGTTTCTAGCAATCGCTAAATCTGTATCGATGAAATTTTCAAATAGTCCAAAGCCAGCATTGTTGACTAGTACATCAATGGGGCCAACTTCCGTCTGAATTTTCTCAAAAACAGTCTCAACATTGTCAGGATCGGCAATGTCTAATTGGAATGAATGAGCCAATTTCCCACTCAGTTCTTCACACGTTTCTTTCACTTTTCCAATCAAATTGATTCTTCTAGCACAAACAACTACGATGGCTCCTTGTTTTGCTGCTTCGTAACAAATTTGTTCGCCTAACCCTGCTGAACCACCCGTTACAACAACAACTTTGTCAGCTAACGCTTGTCCTTTAATCATACTTTTTCCTCCTTACTCATTTCTAAAAGGGATCTCGATAATCTCCATGTCTTTAACAATCTTAGTGTTCCGAAAAATTTCTTTGGCTTCATTTTCTAATTGGATAATGTCCCCTGTTAAGTATCGAGCACTGATATGTGTCAATATTAATTTTTTCGCGTCGGCTTCCAGAGCAACTTGGGCGGCCTGATGACTCGTCGAATGATAATAAGCTTTTGCCATTTTTTCTTCTTCTTTATTAAAGGTGCTTTCATGAACGAGCACATCGGCGTCCTCTGCAAGAGATACACTATTTTTGGTTTTTCTTGTATCACCTAAAATAGTGACGATTCTACCAAGTTTTTTCTCACCAACGAAGTCTTTTCCGTTAATCACCGTTCCATCAGGTAAGGTTACAGATTCTCCTCGTTTGATTTTTCCGTATATCGGTCCTGAAGGGATGTTTAAAGCTGCTAATTTTTCTACTTGTAATTCCCCTTCATGATCCGCTTCAACAATCCGGTAACCGAAGCTAGCAATCCCATGGTCTAATGGTAGACAAGACACTATAAATTGTTTGTCAGAAAAGACTGTGTCTGCTTTTGTGATTTCAACAAACTTCAATTCATATGAAAGTCGCGTTTGGGAAACTTTTAGTGCCGTTCTCACATAGTCGGCAATTCCAACTGGTCCGTAAATCTCTAGTTTTTCATTGCCGCCTTGGAACGAGCGACTACTTAATAAGCCTGGTAGACCAAAAATATGGTCGCCGTGTAAATGAGTGATAAAAATTTTCTCGATTTTTCTTGGACGAATGTTACTTTTTAAAATTTGTAATTGTGTTCCTTCGCCACAGTCAAACAACCAAACTGCATTCCTTTCGTCTAATAATTTCAGAGCAATGCTACTCACATTACGATGTTTTGCTGGAACCCCAGCGCCTGTACCTAAAAATTGTAATTCCATTGGCTACCTATCTTTCTTTAAACTTCTCCTTTATTTTAGAAGAAAGTTGCCGCTTTAGCAAATAATATTTATTTTACAGGAAAACGTAGCATAACTGTTGTACCTTTTGGGTCTGTATCTAGTAAGTCGATTTTTCCTTGGTGTTCATCTACGATCCATTTAGCAATAGCTAACCCGATTCCGTATCCACCTGTTTTACGGTTCCTAGACTCTTCTCCTCGATAAAATCGTTCAAAAACAGCGCTCTTTTTTTCTGCAGCAATTCCAATGCCAGTGTCGCTAATCTTAAGTAGCCACTCGTTATTTTTGACAGTCGAAAAGACAGTTATTTTTTCACCAGGAGCGGTATACTTTAGAGCATTATCCAACAAGATAATCAGTAACTGATGAATTCTTTTCTTATCGAAAAGCAATTGTTGTTCTTCTCCTAAATCAATAATGAACTCTTTTGCTTCTGCAGTAGCCAATTCTTGATATGGTATGAGTACAGTTTTTAAAAAACTGTTGATTTTTACAGGTTCTTTTTCCAATGTCAACGAGTTGGAATCTGATCGTGCCAATAAAAGTAAGTCACTAGTCAGTTGGCTCAGGCGTTGTACTTCATCTAGTGATAAAGCAATCGTTTCTGACTCTTCTAAAATAGTATGGTTTGGTTTAGTAAATAATTTCTCTAATTTTGCTTGGATGATCGTTAATGGTGTTCGCAACTCATGAGAAGCATTTTCAACAAATTCTTGCTGTTTTTTCCAAGAAATCAAAATGGGTTTCATAAACCATTTTGAAAGAAAGTAACTTAAAGCGATCGACAATAACCCGAAAATAATCATACAGATAATTAAGATTTGTTTGAATTGCTCAACCGTTCCTTTAATCGGATCAATATTTACTAGAAGTTGAACATAAGCGACCTGTTCTGAATTCGTAACCGCTAAAGTGATTGAGCGAAACTGTAATGAACGATTGTTACTATCTTTTGTTTGAACGCTAGTGATTTTATTTAAGTCATCCGTTGATAACGTTAACTTCTGAAAGTCATAAAAACGCGAACCTAATTCAGCTTCATTGAGTATGTCTCCCTCTTTAGACCAAAGAATCACCTGTTGTTGAAAATTATTAGGTGGTGGTGTATCAAATTTGGCTAGCTGAGAGGGATCGCCTTGCGTGCGCTCTACTTGGAGTAATTGATGCGATAAAAATTTTTGATCTTGGGAAAGTCGCTTTAGATCATGATCAACTGTTTGATAAATTGATGTTTGGACTAATTGAAAAACAATCAAGCCTAGGATTAAAAAGATACTTGCAAATGAAATCAAATTGATCAGAAAATAATGGATTCTCTGCTTTTTACTCAGTTGTTTATTCATGTTTCACATCCTCTGGTACTTCAAAAAGGTAACCAACATTACGTAAGGTCTTAATCCAACGATCGATGCCCCATGGCTTCAAGTTCTTTCTTAAATTACTCATATAGACTTCAACAACAGTGAGTGTTGTATCTGATTGAAAGCCCCAAATGCGGTCAAATAATTGATCTTTCGTAATGATTCGTCCCTGATTTTGCATCAAGTAGTGTAATAAATCAAATTCTTTTCCTTGCAGCGTGATTTCATTGCCATTAAAACTGGCTTGTCGATTATCTAACTCTAAACATAGCGGTCCGATCACTAGCTCATTTTTACTGTTCATTCCTAATGATCGACGAGCCAGTGCCTGAACACGCAGTAATAGTTCTTCGCGATGAAATGGTTTGGTTAAATAGTCATCGCCACCATTTTTAAACCCATTCACTTTATCTTCTAAGCCATCTTTAGCGGTTAAAATCAGAACCGGTGTATAGATGCTTTTTTTTCTCAATGCCGTCAAAACCTGTTCACCAGATATGGTCGGCAACATTAAATCTAGAACGATTAAATCATAGATCCCACGTTCACCCTCGTACAGTGCTTCTGCTCCATCATAAATTTGCGTGATTTCACCGATTTCAGATAAAATCTCTAAAATGCTATCCGACAAAATTTCGTCATCTTCAACTAATAATATTTTTAACAGTGCTCTTCACATCCTTTAAGCTCAAAAAAGACGTGCCAAAAGAGTTTTCTTTGTCACGTCTTCTGAGTTCTTTAATTGCTTTTATTTTGCCTATCGCTTACTTTTCGTCTTTTTCACTTGTATCTTGCTTTTTATCTTGCCAAGATTTTTCAGCAGAGTCTTTTGTTTCTTTTTCAACTGCTTTGGCATCTGTGATCTCTTTTTCGACATCTTCAAAATCTAAGCGGGTAATTTCTCCGCCTAATTCATTCATAATCAACTGATTTAAAGGGCGATTGTCATCTTCTTCAGCAATCAGAATGAGTCCTGTTTCGCCTACACCGATTTGTTTTGTCACATGTTCAAAAACTGTTTGTGCACCTTGAATCTCTTTAGCATCTTGAGAAGCACCAAAGAGACTTCCTGCAAACCAACCTAGTAAAATTCCTAGCGGACCGCCTAAAATGCCGATCAACATACCGATCATACTATTTTTTGATGTATGATTATTACCAGTAAAGTCTAAGAAATCATCAATTTTAAATTGATGAACCCCATCGTTTATATGGGTTACAACAGCCATTTGCTCTCCTTTGATTTTTTTCTCAACATACAATTTTTTTATCTCTGAAAATGCTTGGTAAGCTTGGCTCTCTACTTCAAAATGCATAATAATAACACGTTTCGACATTTGACCACCTCGTTCTATTTGATATCCTTATTCTATCAATAAACTAGTCACTAGTGCAATGAAAATCAATTATCTGGGTCCTTGGTCGCCAGGTCCGCCCCCCATTTGACTGCCGGTGACTACCGCACCAGATTGATCAACTGAAGTTAATATGCTATCAAGGGTAATTTTGGCTAGCTCTGTTCCATTTGTATAGTTGCTATTGCTGTATAAACCATTTTTAGCTGTGCCTGATTCTTTACCACCAGTAAATAACGTTATAGTTTCTCCGACTTTTAGGTTTGGCGAACTAATGGTAATATGAGAAAAGTCTTTGTCTGGAGCAAGGGAAATAATCGAATCACCTGCAGCATTTTCCAAGTGAACCACTGTTCCAGCTTTTTGTGTTTCGTCAAAATATAAACTTAAGGATGCTTGGGTAGAAACGTCGCTTGCACTCATCGCCATACCTGCGCTACCGCTTGCTGCCAATAGACCACCAGTCATAGTGAAGGTTCCATCATAATCAAGGGCTGCATTACCGTTATCAGTAGGTCCATTTACAATCAGCGTTCCATCTGTCATCCGAACATCCCCATTGCTGTCAATACCATCGCCATCAGCATTTACGTAGGTGGTTCCACCATTTATTTCGATAAATTTAGTACTATCTCCACCACCACCTGGTTGGCCGCCAGGTTCTCCAAATGAGTCTGGTCCAAATTGACCACCAGCTTCTGCTTCGCCAGAACTGCCTCCTGCAGCATTGATTCCATCGTCTGATGCGTTGACAGAAATGTCCCCGTTATTAATGGTCACGGTTGCACCTTCTAACCCTTCATACGAATGGCTAACATTGATCGTTCCGTTATTGATCAACAAATCAGTATCCGCATGAATACCGTCATCACCACTTGCTAACGAAAACATTCCGTTATTGATCGTAACAGTCGCATTTGAATGGATTGCATCATCAGCTGTGTTTAAATCAAATTCTCCATCCTCTATAATAATATTACCAGAAGCTTTTAAACCTTTGTAACTAGCCGTAGTATCAATTGATTGATCGTCATAACCTTTTGCTGTCTGAATTTGGATCTCAGCTTTCCCGATCGATAAGTTAGTTTCTGCTTGAATCCCATCATTTCCTGATTGAACCGCAAATATCCCACCATCGATAGCGATCCACCCTTTATCTGTATCAGTACTATTATTGGCTTGAATTCCATCTCCTTCAGTAGTTGTTAGCGTAAATGTTCCATCTGCAATTGATACGGAATCTTTGCCTTTGATTGCATTATTTTTAGCAGTGACTTTGATTGTTCCATTGGTAATCACTAAATCGTCTTTGCTGCGAATCCCGTTGCTGTAGTTGCCACTAACTTCTAGATTACCAGTCCCATTAATCGTTAAATCATCTTTACTATAAAATGTAGCATCGGGTTCGGTTTGATCAGTAGTAGTAAATGTATAGTCAGAACCATCTGAAAGAGTATTGTTTGTTCCTTGAGCTAAAGTTGTAATCACTTTTTTAGCTTGCTCAACGTAAATGGCTGAAGAAGAGTCATTTGTTATTTCAACATTATTTAAAACTAAATGAACTGTTTCCTCGTTAGCGTTGATTTTCAGTTGGCCATGGTAATTCCCCGTTATAATATATGTTCCACCAGCAGTAATTGAGACGATCTTATCTTTTTCAGAGACGCCTGAACCGGTAATGACGCTACCAGAGTCCTTTAACTCGATTGTTGTTGCGGTATTTTTATCATATTCTTCATCAAAATCTTCATCTTCATACACACCATATTTGTTGTCAGCTGTTTTTGTTGCTTCTTGAACCGAGACGACCTGCTCTGAATTTTTTGTTGTCGATGTTGTTGTTTTGACGGTCTCTTCTTTTGCACAACCAGCCAATAGAGTAATAAGCAACAGGCTTAAGATCGTTAAGTTGAATTTCGTTTTTTTCATTATAAGCACCTACAATTCTTCTCTATTTGTCGAAACTTTCCCAAAAACAATCGTTAAATTACCATTTCTAACACGCATTGCGTCCATCAATTCCTTTTCTTTTTGGTTATCCTTTAAGGTAACACGATACCGTAATTCATATAAACTACCCATGTTTGTCGTTTTTACTGAGTCCAAATTTGCCGCATAGGTATATTGTTGAAACAGGTCATCAAATAAACCAGGATAATCTAAATCTTCAGGAATCGTGATTTTTATTTCTCTTTCTGCAACTTTTTGTTTCTCCCCAAAGTGAATGGTGTTCAACAGGATTAAAAACAATGCGATAACAATGGAAAATAAAACAATATAATGAACATAACCCATCCCAGTTGCCAAACCAATGCCCATTGACCAGAAAATACTGGTGATCTCTCTAGCCCCTCCAGCTACAGAGCGAAACCTGATCAAACTGAATGCACCTAAAACCGCAACACCAGTTCCTAAATTACCATTAACTAACATGATCACTAATTGCACCAATAGTGGTAAAACAGCTAACGTAATCACAAAGTTTTTACTATAGACATTTCGATACATATGGACACAAGCTACTAAAAGACCTAATAAAACGGATGTAACAATACAGACTAAAAGCTGCTTTAATGATAACTCAACTGAACTTTCTACTAATAAACTAGATAACATGACTAAATTCCTCTCTTTGTTTACTACTTAATGGGTTTAATGTATAGAGATAACGTTGATATGTTTGCGCATACTTTGAAAAGGAAGTTGGATACAATTCTAGTTCAGTCAAAATTTCTGAAAACCATAAAGGATAGGCACCCAAAGCTTTAACTTCCATCAACACATCGATTTCCGGTGCTACTCGCTCTCCTTTGTCATCTAATTTATGAGATAAATTTTCTTTTCGATAGCGAATATCAAAATCAAATGTCACTCTAAATTCTTCGTTTTCACAAGCGAATAAAGCTCGTCTGTCATATGCAATCATCACTTTAGGTTCTAATCTCTTTCTAGCTAAAAGCCAGTCGATTTCCTGTTTGATTTGCTGGTCTTTTCTTTTCGCTAATTCAAATGCATGTGGGTGCTGAATATATCCTTTAGCTGCATTATAGGTTAACGCCACTCTTCTTTTATAGACCACACCGCTGACTTTCTTTTTTATTTCTAAGAAGACATCAGATTCTGCTTTAGGAACACCATAACTACGGATTCTAAATTTTTCTTTATAAACAGGTTTGGTAACTGAATGGCGGATTAGTTCATAATCTTCCGTATCAAAATAAACTGAAATAATTGTATGTAGACCATAAGCGTCTTCTTGCATAAAACCATCTAACTTCTCTCTTAATTTTTGATACTGTTGTTCTGTCAGTGCATACTTTTTTTCTTTTCTTTGAAAGCTATTTTTTAGTTTGACCATTATTTTCTCCTCCTTTGACTAAACCCATTATAAAAAAGCAACCATAAACGAAGCTTAAAAAACGTGGTACAAAACTAATTTTTAGTTTTGTACCACGTTTTTTTATTACTATTCGTTAAACTGTTCATCAACCGTTGTAAAATACTTATTTCGTTTATACGACTAAGCTTCGTTCATTACTATACTGCTCATATTTTTTGTTTAGAGCAATATTTTCTAAGGTTTCAACTAGGATGTAGACTTCTTCGTAGGTATTATATAGCGCGATAGGCGCTAAACGAATGACATTTGGTTCTCTGAAATCAGGAATAATATTTGCTGCTTTCAAGGCCTTACAAATCCTGTAGGCTTCTTCATGCTCTAAACAGACATGGCCACCTCGTTTGCTATCTTCACGAGGATTTCCTACACAAAAACCATATTTTACAAGCCTTTCATCAATCAAATACATCAAGTATGCTGTAATCGACAAGGATTTTTCACGAATCTTGTCCATTCCTACTTCATTAAAAATCGCTAACGTTCCTTCCAAAGGTGCCATTGCTAAAAAGCTTGGGGATCCAATTTGCCATCCGCTTGCATCTTGTTGATGTTCAAATTCATGTTTCAATTCAAATTGTGTTTCATCCTTATTTCCCCACCAACCAGCTAAACCAGGTGTCTCTTTAAAATGTTTTTGATTCATATAAAGGCCCGCAATTGATCCAGGACCAGCTGATAAATATTTGTACGTACACCAAATTGCAAAATCTGGATCGACTTCTTTAAAATCCATTGGTATTGCCCCAATTGCATGGCATAAATCCCAACCAATCAGAATCCCTCTTTGATGGGCAGCTTTTGTTATTCGTTTCATATCTAAAACTTGTGAACTACGATATAAAACAGTTGGCAATAAGATGATGGCAACATCATCCGTCATGGCATCAATAACAGATGATTCATCAATCAATCGTCCATCTGCGCTTTTTACCACTTTTACGGCATCATTTGGATCATATCCTCTTAACTGTACCTGACTATCGATGGCATAACGATCTGTAGGGAAATTTAAATCATCAACTAGAATTTTATAACGATCTTTTGTCGGTTTATATAACGTGCTGATACATTGATGGATGTTGATCGTTGTACTCCCTGTAATGACGATTTCTTCTGGAAAAGCATTGATCAACGGTGATGTCATCTCGCCTAATTTTCCAGGATAATGAAACAATCCATCCCATAATTTGATTCCTTCTTTTTTCCAGATATCCAGCATATTTAGTAAGACTTTTTCAGCGTCTTTCGATGCCAAGCCCAAAGAATTACCATCCATATAAATTTCGCCAGGTTGGACATAAAAGCGATCTCTAATGCTTCTAAGTGGATCTTTTTCATCTAATTCTTTTGCAAATGCAAGAGTGGTTTGAAATTCTCTTTCCATTATTTGTCACCTTCCAAGTTTTTTATTTAAAGAAGTAATCAAAAATACTTCTTGTCAGCAAACTGAATTACAAGACTGCGTTCTGTTTAGTTAATTTAACAAATCCAAAAACAGCTATTAAAGCAATAACGCCCACGCCGCTAAGTAAATAAATAGCAATTATCCATGATTGGCTTGAGTCACTAATTTTTGTCACAATCGGCGTTCCAATAAAAATGCCGATATAATAAAATAAATTGATAAATGAAATACTGGTACCGATCAATCGTTCTTCTTTCACTATTTTTGGTGCTAAAATCATTACACATGAGGAAGCTAAACTGGCTCCAGCAGAAAGTGCAAAGAGCTGGGCGAAAAGTGTAAAACTGTTAGATAAAAAGCCCATCCAAAAGGTAGCCGCTAACATCAATAAAAATGAACAGAAAATAATAACTTGCCCCTTTTTAGTCTTATCGATCAAATAACCCGCCAATGCGCCAAATGGAATCCCGAATAGCCCAAAATATCCAGTGTAACTATTAGCTAAGGTCTCTGACAATCCGTATAGTTGTGTGTAAATTTGCGGATAAAGATTGATAAAGGCAAACAATATAAACGCCATGCAACCTTGTGCAAGTGCTAATAGCCAAATCCCCTTATTTTCTATTGCTTTTTTGAATGAACCTTTATCTGCTTGTGACCCAGTTTTGGATCGACTACGTGGTTCATCTAATAAAAAAAGATATAGACATAAAAAGATCATAGATAAAACAGCAATGATCAGCCAAAGTGAACGTAAACCGTATGATTTTGCTAATGGTTTAAATAAATTCATTGCTAGCATTGATCCTAATGCCGAAAAAGTTCCCCAAATCCCAGTTGCGATCCCACTACTGCTATCTTTAAACCAAAAGTTGATCAAAACAATTCCGACCATAATAATCATTGAAAAAGAAATTCCTTCAATGGCTCTTGAAATCAATAATGACCAAAAACTTTTTGAAAAGGCTCCCCAGATATTTCCAATTGCCAAGCAACCCATTAAACCTACTAATAATTTTTTAGGACCAAAGCGAGTAACGAACGCTCCGCCCGGGATTGCTAAAAAAATACCTGAAAGTGTGAAGATCGACATTAACCACGAGACCATTGAAAGACTTATAGCTAAGTCTGCCCCCAGTTCATTTTGAATTGGAACTAGTTTCAATTGACTTAAAGAAACAATCACTCCACCCAAATATAACAAAAGAAATTTTACCCATCTGTTTCTCAACATAAAAAAACTCCTTTTTAGTCTGTCTTTTAGCATGTAGAAACAATCTATTTATGAAAATACCATCAAATCATCTTACAGATAAACTAATCATAGCGAATTTGCTTGTCTCTTGTATATGAAGATATGAAGATATGAAGATATTGATAACGTTTTCTTTCAGATGTGTCAAAAGTATGCCAATTATTTTTACAATCTGAAATTAAATTGGGATCCTCCGTTTCTTTTTGATGCAGAAAATCACCTATAAGTCAAAAATCATATGGAAAAGCTAGTATTTATCCTCTATAATAAACTTACTAAATGAATCAGCTTAAGGAGGTAGACCATTGGATAAAACGGATCGTAAACTTCTACAAATTCTTCATGAAAATTCAAGAATCTCAATCGTTGAGTTATCTCAAAAAATTAATTTAAGTCGTCCGAGTGTGAAGGAACGAATCAACAAGTTAGTTGAACAAGGTATCATCAAAAATTTTACGATACAACTTTCAATGGAGCATATTAAACAAACCATTACGTTTTTCACTGAATTAAGTAATGTTACTTTGCCTGTCAGAAAAGTTTTAGCACTCTTAAAAGGGAGTCCTTATGTCAACGAAGTACATATTGTCAGTGGTGAAGTGAATTATTTGGTGAAAGCAACAGTGGCCAATACCACTGAAATGAAAGATTTGCTTGCAAAGTGGATGGAGTTTGCCAACGTTAAAAGCTCTGTCGTTTTGGAAACGCCAGTCACTAATCAGCTGCATTTTTTCAATAATGATTGTTAAGATCATTTTTCTAGCAAAATCACTAAACGATAGAAAAAAAGAGAACCAATGAAATTCATCAGCTCTCTTTTCTTCTATCGTTCTTTTTAATCTACAAATTCAAATTCATACTCGCCGATTCGAACAATATCGCCATCTTTAGCTCCACGTGCGCGTAAAGCTTCATCCACGCCCATGCCACGTAATTGACGAGCAAAACGCATAACACTTTCATCATGTTCAAAGTTGGTCATCTCGAATAGTCTTGCTAATGATTCACCAGACAAAATCCATGTTGCATCTGAATCACGATCGATTGTGAACTCTGATCCTGCTGGTTGGAAACCATAACGAACAGTATCCTCTACGATTTCTTCTTCATATAATGGGAATTCTGGCGTAACATCAATCAAATCAGCTGTTGCATTAAGCAACGGTTCAATCCCTTTACGTGAAACCCCAGAAATTGGGAATATTGGCAGATGATCTGCATATTCATCGGTACGTTCTTTTTCAATTTTTTCTTTGAATTTCTTTAAATTTTCTTCTGCTTCTGGCATATCCATTTTATTTGCTACAATAATTTGCGGACGTTCCATTAAGCGCATATTGTGAGAAGCTAGCTCTTTATTAATAGCTAGATAATCCTCGTAAGGATCGCGGCCTTCCATCCCGCTCATATCGATCACATGTAAAATAACTCTAGTTCGTTCAATATGACGTAAAAACTGAGTTCCAAGCCCAACACCTTGTGAGGCCCCCTCGATCAAACCAGGTAAATCTGCAGCGGCAAAACTTCGTCCATCACTCGTTGAAACCATTCCTAGATTAGGAACTAATGTTGTAAAATGATAGGCACCAATTTTAGGTCTAGCCGATGAAATCACAGATAATAAAGTAGATTTTCCCACAGATGGGAAACCAACTAAACCAACATCAGCTAATACTTTTAATTCTAGTTCGATTTTTCTTTCTTGCCCGGGTTCACCGTTTTCAGCAATTTCAGGCGCTGGATTTTTTGCTGAGGCGAAACGGATATTTCCGCGTCCGCCGCGTCCACCTTTTGCGACCGTCAATGTTTGACCATTTTCAATCAAATCTCCGATCAAGGTGCCAGTTTCAGCATCACGAACGGTTGTACCAGGGGGAACTTTAACAAAAGTGTTTTCCGAACCACGTCCGTGCATACCTTTGCTCATCCCGTTTTCTCCAGGTTGTGCTTTAAAATGACGATTAAAACGGAAATCCATCAATGTCCGTAATCCTTCTTCAACAACAAGGATCACATCTCCTCCTTGACCGCCATCTCCTCCAGCTGGTCCGCCATCTGGAACATATTTTTCTCTACGAAAGGCAACCATTCCGTCGCCGCCCTTACCGGCTTTGACATCGATTGTTACCTGATCTAAAAACATGGACATATTGTGTCCTCCTATCTTAAAGAAATTAGGATAAAATAGTTCACTTTTACCGTGAAATACTCTAACTCACCATTTCTTTGGGTTTACTTTTTTACAAATTTAGTTATTCGTTTACCTTCGCTTTTCGATAACATATTCTGTTTGAAAGCCTTTCTTATTGTAAAGGTTAAACCTAGATTTGTCTAGCCAAATTCGTTTTTATGAACTAGAATTAGCTGCTGTAGCAGATACAGCGATTGCCGCTGCTGCTGCACTAGCTTCTTGCGCCGTCATCATAGTGAGCGTTAATGCTGTTATATTTAAATTAGTATCATTAGATAAATCAGTCATTTCTGCTTGGATCAAGAGCCCTAAAGCCAAAGAATGGCAGAAGTCTTTATACAAACGTAAATTGGTCTTTTCTTCAAGTAGTTCTGAATAATCGCCTAACGCTTGGAAGTCAACCTTTTCATAGTGGCTAAAAAAACCAACGTGACAATACTATTATACAGCTCTGGTTTAGAGTTGATCCCCATCTGTCTCAACTCTTTATCGCTTCCATTGAAGTAACACAACAATTTGAGCGTTATTCATTCTCCCAACTCCTTTTTCCTATTAAAAGACAAGATTTTTGACAAAAATCTCAAAAGCGTTCATGCTACTAGTATAGCTGATATAATTACTTTTTTAAATGTGTGATTATTAAAAGCTAGTCATTTTAAATTTGTCGAGCATGGGAACTTGTTTTACGGTCATTTGTTTCTACTTAATAAGACAAGTTTGTTCATTTGCTCTAAATTATCAAAGGAGGAAATTTAGTATGACAGTAAAAGTAGGCATTAATGGATTTGGACGAATTGGTCGCCTTGCATTCCGCCGTATCAAAGAAGTTTCCGATGATATTGAAGTTGTAGCAATCAATGATTTGACAAGTCCAACGATGTTAGCCCAATTATTACAATTTGACTCGACACATGGTACTTATCCTGGAAAAGTGACAGCAACAGAAGATGCAATCGTAGTTGACGGTGAGGAAACAAAGGTTTATGCGGAAGCTGATGCTAGCAAACTTAAATGGGTAGCTGAAAATGGTGTTGACATTGTTTTGGAATGTACTGGTTTTTACGCCTCACAAGCGAAATCACAAGCACATATTGACGCTGGTGCGAAACGGGTTGTGATCTCAGCTCCAGCTGGTGACATGAAAACAATCGTTTATAACGTTAATGATGATACCTTAACGCCAGAGGATAAAATTATTTCAGCTGGTTCATGTACAACAAATTGTTTAGCGCCAATGGCTTATTTCTTAAATAATGAATTTGGGATTGAAGTTGGTACCATGACAACTGTTCATGCTTATACCTCTACCCAAATGTTGTTAGATGGACCTGTAAAAGGCGGTAATTTACGTGCTGCTCGTTCAGCAGCTGATAATACGATTCCTCATTCAACAGGTGCTGCTAAAGCAATTGGTTTAGTTATTCCAGAATTAAATGGGAAGTTACAAGGACATGCGCAACGTGTCCCAGTAGTCGACGGATCATTGACTGAACTTGTCTCTATTTTAAAAACAAAAGTCACTGCTGATCAAATTAATGAAACAATCAAAAAACATACAATTGATAATCCTTCATTTGGTTATGATGATCGTGAAATCGTCTCAGGTGATGTGATTGGGACAACCGAAGGATCCATTTTTGATCCCACGCAAACCGAAGTAACCACATCAGGTGATTTCCAACTAGTTAAAACAGTTGCTTGGTATGATAATGAATATGGTTTTACCTGCCAAATGATCCGCTTGTTAGAAAAATTTGCTAACTTATAAAGTAGCTTAACCAAAAAGCAGTCGCTCATGTTCGTTCATGAGCGACTGTTTTTGGTTAAGTTAAGCATTTTCAGCAATATAATACACTAGTTCTTCTGTTTCAGCCCAACCTAAACAGGGATCAGTAATTGATTGACCAAACACTTTGCCATCCGCTTCTTGGCGACCACTTTCAAGAAAACTTTCTATCATAAATCCGCGTACCCATTTTTTCATATCCTGATTCCAAGAACGATTGATCAAGGTTTCTTTCACGATCCGGACTTGCTCTTTATACTGTTTCCCTGAATTATCATGATTTGTATCGATCACGATGAATGGATTTTTATAATTACCAGCTTTATATAGAGCTACTACTTTTAATAAGTCTTCATAATGATAGTTAGGAATATTTTCACCATACTCATTTAATCCACCTCTTAAGACGACGTGTGCTAATGGATTAGAACTTGTTTCTACTTCAAGTCCATTGAAAATAAATTCTTGTTTTTGTTGCGCCGCATATAAGGAATTGAACAACACGTTCAAATTGCCGCTGGTCGGGTTTTTCATTCCTGTCGGCTGATCGATCCCGCTGGCAACAAAACGATGTTGTTGATCTTCCACAGAACGAGCGCCCACAGCGATATAACTAACTAAATCCTGAACAAATTCTAAGTTTTCAGGATAAAGCATTTCATCTGCAGTGGTTAAGCCCGTTTCACTAATAACACGATTATGCAAACTACGAACAGCCGCAATTCCTTTGATTAAGTTACTTTCTCCTTCTGGATTTTGCTGATGAAGTAACCCCTTGTAGCCATCGCCGTTAGTTCTAGGCTTATTCGTATAGACACGCGGTACCATAAAGATTTTATCTTGAACTTTTTCTTGTAGTTTTGCTAAACGCGTTACATACTCCATCACGGCTTCTTCATTGTGAGCAGAACATGGACCAATCACTAAAAGAATTTTTTGGCTTTTTCCCTCAATGATATCTTTTAACTCTTGATCCCGAACAGCTTTCAATTTTTCTTGCTCTGGTGTTAGTTTAGATAATGATTTGACTTGTTCAAAATTGATTGGTTGGCTCAATGCTTTAAAACTCATACGATAACGCCCCTTCATTTTTCTTATAATCAAACAATAAATTAAAGATCTGTAAAATAAAAAAAGCCTCACCCTTCTCATTACTGAAAAGGACGAGACCGAATTGATCCGTGTTACCACCTTTGTTTACAATCAGCTCACACTCATTGTCTTGTCAGGTACAAAATTATACCCTGGCACAATAACGGGTGCGCATAACCGTCACAGCCTACTTGATTCGGTGTGAAGTTCAAAGAGGAATTCAGATACATTAGGTTTGTGCGCCTCTCAACAACCGGCTACTTTCTGTACACCTGTATTATCTTACTAGTTCTTATCAAAACATTTATTGTTTATTGAAGTCATTGTAAGAGATTCTGTCAGAATTGTCAATCTTTTTCAAAAAGAAAAACCAAGCAATCAAGGATAAAGAATACACTTCAGCCCTTAACCTGGTTAATCCGAATCTTAAATTTTTGATACAGCCTCTTCTGTTGACTGCTTTTTCTTTTTTTGTTGACACTCTTGACAAATACCGTGGAAGGTTAAGCGATGGTCTTTCACAAGAAAATGATAACGTTGTTCTACAACGTCTTCTACGTCCCCTAATAAATCTTCTTCCACTTCTTCAATATTGCCACATTCTAAACATAAAAGATGATGATGGAAATGTTTGGCGCCTTCTTTGCGTAAGTCATAACGAGCTAACCCATCGTTGAAACTTACCTTATCTACGACTTTTAAGTCAGTCAAAATTTCTAATGTACGGTAAACAGTTGCTAAACCGATTTCCGGGCTTTTTTGTTTAACTAAAAAATAAATTTCTTCTGCTGATAAATGGTCTTTTTCATTTTCTAGTAATACCAATACTGTTGCTTCTCGTTGAGGCGTCAGTTTGAAACCAGATTCATGCAATTGTTGTTTTGTTTTCTTTAAAGCAGCAGTAGAATCCATAAATGCAGCCCCTTATTTATAATTATTTTAATCTAGAACGGGATATCCTAGCATTACATTGTAATAAGTATAAAATAACTTAAAGATATTTGCAAGTGATTCTCAATTAGAATGAAAAAATGCTTATTTTTCTTGCGCTTCTTCTTTTAAAATCGTAAATCCTGCTTCTTGAGTAATCTTTCCTTGTTTCAATAAATTACCAATAGCGCGCTTAAATTGCGCCTTGCTAATTCCAAACGTTTGCATGATTTCTTCTGGATTGGATTTATCTGTAAATGGAATTTTATGGTCCGCTGAACGCTCTAAAAACGTTAAGATCATCGCTGCATCATCGCTGATTGCTTCATAACCACGCGGCTTCAAAGAAATATTCAATGTGCCGTCAGGTCGAACGCCGATTACACGACCATTTACTCGTTCCCCCAAACGTGGTTCTTGATAACGCTCTGAAGGATGAATAAATGCAATGTAGAAATCGTCTGTTAAAACAAATGAACCAATCATTTTTAACCGATACACAATGCCACTGATATTTTCATTTTTAAGTTCTTCCGTTCCTGGTTTAGCCATCGCTTTGAAAATCTTCTCATCTGCTAATTCACCCCATATACGCTCTTTGTTATCCACTTTCAAAGCGATCATCAATTGATCCCCTTTTTTAGGCCATAATTCACGCACTACAGGTAGTTCATCTAAAGAAACGACTACATCCTTATCTTTCAGTCCAATGTCCACAAAAGCGCCTAAATCACGTCTTGTGCCGGTAACTGTTCCAAACGCATATTGCCCGATTCGAGCGGTCGGAATCATCGTAGTCATTTCAGGTTCTTGCTTTTGATTCATATAACCAAAGCCTTCTACCGCTTCACCGATTTCATGACTGCCTTCTTCTTTAGATAATCGCAATGTGATTCCGTTTTTTTGTAAAAAATAGTGACTTTCATTTTCATCAATCACTAATGCTGTAAAAATTTGCGCTAATAGTTCGTTCATAATTTTCTCCTTCTGGCACTTAGCCTAAAAAAATACGTAATAATGCAATTGTAATGATTCCTACTACAACGGTTTTCATTAAATCTTTGGTAAGAATAGCAACAAGTAAAGTAGGAATACAACTTAACGCTTCTAACGTTTTTACTTTAGGAAAGCCTGTTGCCTGAACTTCTAAAATACTCTGAAATAAGAGTGCCGTCAAGATACAAATCGGGATATAAGATAAAAATCGAAGAAACCAGTCTGGAAAATCGACTCGTTTAGAAATCAAAAAAGGAAAAATCCGCGGAATCCACGTAACGATCGAACAACCTAAAATCGTCAATAGTACATAGGTGTTACTCATGATGATTCACCACCCCAACAGTACAACCTAAAAGAGTTGCGAATAAAACAGAGAGTTCCGGCGAAAAAAAGCCCATAAAAAAATAAAGAGATAAACAGACTGTTCCTAATACGATCAGCGTTTCTTTGGTATGTTTTTTGATAGGCGCATCAACTTGCAAAACAAATAATCCTGCAAACATGGCCACTAACGCAAAGTCTAAGCCTAATAGATAGGGATCTGGAATCCAGGTTCCTAATAAACCACCGATAATGGTCGACAAGATCCAAGCTAAATAGGCAGTGATGTTCAAGCCATGCGTCCAAGCGGAACTGACGCGGTGATCATTTGCCAACGCTGACATTAAAACGCCGTAAGATTCGTCCGTTAAAAGTGTACCAATTCCAATACTAGTAATCAATGGTTCATTTTTAAAATATGAAGCCACCGACATGCTCATCAAAAAGTGGCGTAAATTCACTAAAAATGTTGTAAAAACAATTGCCGAGATCGGTGAATGAATTGCTAACATACCACAAATAATAAATTGTGCACCACCAGCATAGACTAAAATCGACATCAAAGCGATCTCTACTATCGATAACCCCACATTTTTGCCAACTACGCCCGCTGCAATTCCAATGCCTAAATAGCCTAAAATTGTTGGTATACAAGCATTTATCCCGTCTCTAAAGGTTAAATATTCTTTTTTTTCCATACTTTTCTCCTTGTGATAATATCAATCGTCATTGATATTTATTGCCTATCTAGCGTTACTGGAAGAAAAAACGAGCCTGGGACATAACTCAAAGAGTTATGTTTCAGACCCTTAGTATTTGAATAAGCAATTGAACAGAAGCGACTACTACATTACACTTCTGTCTCAATCTTATACTCATATTCTGTAAAAACAAGACTATCTTCCAGCGTTTCTAGATGCATTTCCTTTAAACCAGCCAGTTTTTGCATTGATGGTCACCAAATACTGGTTATCTGAACCATATAAATTGTAATAGCCTTCGCCATTAATTATTCTAGCTGGCTGTAATGAGTATCCCCCGGCTTTTATATAGCCGCGTTCAATACAGGTTGCAATGACTTTTTCTTGAACTCCTGGAGCCCAACTCCACGCAGGATTACTCATATCGCTAACATCAGTTGGGTTAACTGAGTACACAGGATCTGTATACACGCCATCAGCATTAGGTGCTGAAAAAGTATTTGAATCCGGTTGAACACCATTTGCTGCTTGTGAGGTACTTCCTTGATTGTTAGCAGGTGTTTCTGAAGTCTGAGCAGCGGTTTGATCCGCCTGTGCTTGTTGTTGTACTGCAAATGCTGTCTCAGCGTCTGTCAAGGATTTATCTGCTTTAGTTAATGCTTCAGTCAATGGCTTACGCAATGTTTCACTTTTGACCTTATCTACTTCGGTTTTTGCTGCTGTATAGTTTTCCCTAGACAATGTTTCAGTCAACTCATTGTTTTCATAAAAAACAGCGACTGCCGTTTTTGCTTTTTGTAGTTGGTCGTATTGACTTGTAGCTTGCTCTGTTGCTTGATTCAGTAGCTTATCAAAATCATCCTTTTCTTCTCGTTTAGCCAGATCGACTTTCTTGTCAGCTTTGATTGCGACATCATTTAATTTATTGCCATTGATAATTGGTTGAGCGAATAATTCATTGACCTTTGTAACTGCCGCTTGCTTGTCTGCGACTTTTTTGTAGAGGGTTTCAAGCTCTTTATAGTTGGCTTCGCTTTTGAGGGTATCTAAGTTCTCCTTGATTGCTTTGGGACTAACGCTTACCATCTCTGGTTTAAGAAATAATTGTTTGTCATCTGTAAAATAACTATTTAGTTCTTTTTCAGTTTGAGTAGCAACTTTATCTTGTTTTTGAGTCACTTCACCATCAGATGCTGATTTTTTTTGCGTTTGACTATAGGCAAACCATGAGCCGCCAGAAAGGACGATAACAGCAGCTAAAACAATCGATATTTTCTTGTAGTTTTTACTTGCTGAAGTAGTTGATTCCTCTCCTTTCACTTCTTTTAAAATGTTCTGTTCACCTGTGAGTTTCTCAAATTGATCCTTTGCAGACTTCGCGTCTTCCCCATCTTTAAAGAAAATTGGCGCAGCATCCATTTCGATCTCTTCAGGTTTTTTGCTTTTTGACGGAATTTCAGTTGCCGTATTAGGTAAAGCTTTTGGACCAATGGGCTTTGACTCTATTGTCTGGTCTTCTGGTTTAGTAAATTTCGTGATCTCTTCTTTTAGTACGACCTCTTTTGCTTGCTCAGTTTCTTTGTTAGTTGGTTCACTTGGCTTATGATCAGGTTCGTTTGATTTCACGTCATCTTGTCCTTTGTCTTTTGATTCTGATGAGGTACCAGCCGTCGTTGGTTGCTCATTGATATCTGCTGTTTCATCAGTTTCTTCTGTACGTTCAATTTCAGATAGTGTCTCAATAGTTGGTGTCTCGTTTTTGTGTTCATTGATATACTGATCTAAAGCAGCGGTATCCACAAGCTCATCCGTTTTAGCTTCTGCAGAAACAGGTTCTTCTAGTTCAGCTGCTTTTTCTTCGATCGATGCCGCTTTTGTTTCCGATTTTTCTTTTTTTATCTCTTCAATTGGATCTACAATCTTTTCTTCAGGTTGCTGTTCATTGAACATCGTCATTACGTGACCGATACTCATATCCTTTAATTCGGACCATTCGATATTTTCATTTTGCTCTTTATTTAAAAAATTAGAAGTATCATCTGATTTTTCATTAGAATCAGTTTTTTCATTAGGTGCTGTTTCCTCTTTGATTTGCTCTTTTTCAAAAGAATAACCACATTCCGGACATACTTCTATTTGCTTGTCTATCTCAGTTCCGCAATTCGGACATTGTTTCGTCATTCATTCCGCCTCACATTCTACACATTCGTAAATCTAATCTACCATAAAATCGCGTTTCTTCCAATATGTACTATCTAACTTTTTTGTTACGATTGTTTAAAAACAGCCCTTTCCGAAAGAAATCGAAAAGAGCTGTTCAAATTTTTAATAAAAACTTACTATTCTAGAAAATCTTTTAATTGTTTAGAACGAGAAGGATGACGTAGTTTGCGCAATGCTTTGGCTTCGATTTGACGAATCCGTTCGCGAGTTACACCAAAAACTTTACCAACTTCTTCCAATGTACGAGTACGTCCATCATCTAAACCAAAACGTAAACGTAATACATTTTCTTCACGGTCAGTTAATGTATCTAATACATCTTCCAATTGTTCTTTTAATAATTCATATGCTGCATGTTCTGCAGGACTTGTTGCATCTTGGTCCTCAATAAAATCTCCAAGATGAGAATCATCTTCTTCACCAATTGGTGTTTCCAATGAAACTGGCTCTTGTGCGATTTTTAAGATTTCACGGACTTTTTCAGTTGGTAAATCCATCTCAGCACCAATTTCTTCAGGTGTTGGTTCCCGACCCAAATCTTGTAATAATTGACGTTGTATCCGAATCAATTTATTGATTGTTTCCACCATATGCACTGGAATCCGAATCGTTCTAGCTTGGTCAGCGATCGCACGAGTGATTGCTTGACGAATCCACCAAGTTGCATATGTTGAAAATTTAAATCCTTTACGGTAATCAAATTTCTCAACAGCTTTCATCAGGCCCATATTTCCTTCTTGGATCAAATCAAGGAATTGCATGCCACGTCCTACATAACGTTTTGCAATGGAAACCACCAGACGTAAGTTAGCTTCTGCTAAACGTTGTTTAGCTTCTTGATCGCCTTCTTCAATTTTCAGGGCTAATTCTACTTCTTCTGCTGCTGTTAATAATTGAACACGTCCGATTTCTTTTAGATACATCCGAACAGGGTCATTGATTTTAACACCAGTCGGGGCAGATAAATCTTCCATTTGGGCTTTTTCAGCAACTTTTGCGTCTTTTTTAAGACTATGTTCACTTGGGTCACCATTCTCATCAACGACACTGATACCAGCATCTTCGACTTTTTGAATCAACTTTTCCATTTCGTCGGCATTCAATGTAAACGGTGTTGCTAATGTGTTTGTTAGATCATCATAAAAAACATTGCCTTTAGGCTTGTTTTCTTTGATAAAGGCTGCCAATGCAGCTGCATATTTTTTTTCTGTTTCTTTTTCCATGAAAGAAGGCCCCCTTCATTTTTCCATTCGGATAAATATATAAATAATAGTCAAGTACGATATCTAAAAGTTGCTTTTAAGACACTGTACGACTTTTTTGCAATTGTCTTACTAAGCCGATTACTTCAATTGACAGTTCATCAACTAATGGTTTATTGCCTAGTCTCTCTGCTTCTTTTTTTTGCAGTTGTTTTTCAGCTATTTGATCTTCTAAACTAGAATTTTCAATCACTCTTATCACATCAGTTATTTCTCTTTCAGAACTTTCTTCTGAAATGGTTTGTAAAGAAATGGCGATTGCTAATTTTTTGATCGTTTCTTCTTTTAGATAGTCGATGAAATCAGCGAGCTGAAAATCAGAATGGATACTCATATAACTATCTAGCAACAAGTAAAGTTCCTGATATTGATCATGAGCAAAACTAAATTCCGGTAACTGAACCAATTGATTTCGAATACTTTGTTCATTCATCAACCGATACAGTAATGTCCGTTCGGCTTTCTCCACCTTAGTGAGCGGAAGCTTATTTTGAACGGAAGGAGTACTCATCTCTTCAAGCATCTCAGGCGGTTCCAACATATCATCAATCTCATACGTTTGAGGAGGAGGTACACTTTGCGATTGTCTCTCTCTTCTTTTCGTAGAGCGCTGTTTTGTTTCTAGTTGTTTCAGCTGCTCTTCTAAAGAGTGAAATGATAGCTGAAATTCTTGCGCTAGTTGATTTAAATAGCGATCCCGCTCCAAGGGTGATTGGACTAGTATCAGTTCTTGTAGTAAATCATTTACATAATCCAGCTGTTCTTTCTCATTGTTCATATTTCTAGTCAGGCGATGATAGTGCATTTTAAAACTAAATACAGTTTCTCGACCATGCAATGCTAACTCTCGGAAAGAGTCATTACCATACTTTCTTAGATACTCATCTGGATCCAATTTTTCAGGAATGCTGACAATACTCAATTGAAAGCGACTATGCTCACTCAATAAAGAAATAGCTCTATTGGTAGCTTCAACACCAGCAGTATCACCGTCATAGCAAACGACTAATTCTTTTGCTACTCGTTCAAGCTTGCGGATTTGCTCATTGGTCAAACTTGTTCCCATTGAAGCAACACCGCTAGTAATGCCTGCTTGCCAGGCTGCGATCACATCCATAAACCCTTCAAATAAGAAAACTGTATCCTCTTTGCGAATTTCTTTACGAGCTTTATCGAAGTTAAATAATGTGTCCCTTTTATTAAACAGGACCGTTTCCGGACTATTTAAATACTTGGGCATATCATCTCCTGGAAAATTTTCTGTTTTAAGCAATCGCCCTGAAAAAGCAATCACATTTCCACGATCATCATTAATTGGAAACATAACTCGTTGGTAAAAACGATCCAAAAATTCACCATTGTCTCTTTGAATAAACAAACCAGATTCTTTAGATAGTTGCTCAGCCACAGTTTCATTTTGGAAAACTTGACTTAAAAAATCGCGCTTTTGCGGAGCAAATCCAATTTTAAATGTTTCGATAAGCTCTTTTGTCAAGCCACGTTCCAACAAATAATTCAATGCTGGTTCACCGATTTGTGTGTTCATCAAAACATGATGATATAAATCCGCAGCTTTTTTATGCAGTTCAATCAGTTTGCGATTATGGACGTTTTCCGCGGTGTCAGAATCCGTTGTATTGACCCAATCGATATTGACGGGAATTTGTTCTAATTCAGCAACTCTGCGTACTGATTCCGGGAAGCTGATTCCTTCTATTTCTTGCAGAAAATTAAAAACAGTTCCACCTTTTCCGCAGCCAAAACAATGAAAAATTTGTTTGTCTTCTGCTACTGAAAATGAAGGGGAACGTTCTTCATGAAACGGACATAGACCCATATAATTCTTGCCAGATTTTTTTAATTGAACATATTGTCCGACAACATCAACGATATTTGTACGCTGTCTCACTTCCTCGATCACTTCTTGAGGAATTCTTTGTGCCACTGTTCTCACCTCCAAAAAATAGCCGATAGCTAAATGATGCGATAGTCAGTAAAAAAGCACTGAAATCTTCAGCGCGACTTTTCAAAAGACACAATTACACATGTTTTATTCTATCACATTTAACATAATTTTCAAGTAAATTGCATCTTTCTTTTCATGATCACCATAATTGTTTACATAACATAATTATTGTAACCTGATTATTTTTAGTAAATGAAAAGCAGATAGCTACTATCTGCTTTTCATTTACTACAGAGACTACTCTCCTATTTGACTATGGTTCGATTGATTTTTAGTATCCTGTGCAGTCCACAGCTCTTTTACTACAGGTATATTGCCTAATTCCATCATGTTGCTCGGCAGGATAACGGTATTCGTCTCACTTCTAACAACCTGTTTAAATGCTTCGATGCCCAAATAGGCTAAGGCTTGTTCATTCAGATCACTTTCTTTGATCGCTTTATTCAACGCTAAAATACGTTGTCTTTCGGCCTCCGTTGTAATGCGTATTCTTTCAGCTTCGGCATCTGCGTCAATTCTAGTGCGCTCTGCACGGGCTTTTGCATCGATGTTTGTTTGTTTAGCACGAGCTTCAGCATCGATCTGCATCTGTGAGGCGTTGGCTTCAGAATCTAATATGATTGATTGTTTTCGACCTTCTGAAATTGTAATCGTCGATTCTTTGTCTCGACTCGCTGTGATTAGTTTATTCATCGAATTGACAATTTCATCTGAAACAGATATTTCACCAATATTGATGCGGTCAATTGATAATCCATAACCCGCAGTAATATCTTTTACACTTTCAAATAAGCTAACGTTGATTTCTTCTGTTCCATTAAGAACTTCATTCAAATCCATTTTCCCAATAATTCCACGCAGATTTGATTGGCAATCTTGAATCATTGATCGAACTGAATCTTCATTATCATAGACAAATGCGCGAACATCCGTCACATGATACTTTATCGCTTCATCAACTTCTACAATTACATTATCACGTGTAATCACACTTTGAGAGTCAATTTCTAGTGGTGTTTGCTTTAATGATACTCGTCCTCTTACTTTGTATAGTACAGGAATCAAAAAATGTAGCCCAGGATCGATCGTTTTTACATACTTACCGAAACTTTCAACAATTTTCACTTCACCTTGTTGAACAATGATCACCATTTTTGAGATAAGAACCAAAATCAACACAAGAACAATGATAAAAATTAGAATATTAAGGATTATCAATATAATTCACATCACTTTCGAATAAATAGTTGTTTACCGTTACAAATAATTCAGTACTAGAAAAATCCACGACCTCCAACATCGCCCCCTCTTCAGGGATGCCATTTATTACACGATATGTGTATGGACTTCCGTAAATTCGAACTATTCCGTTAAAATTATCTGTAGCAGACCGAAAGCACTTACCGATCGCCTTGCGCATTTGATACTCTCCACTCATAAATGCCCCTTCCTATTTTTCATACTTCTCCACTTCATTTTAAAGCTCTTTGATCGTTTTACCCGCTCGTTTCAGTTGGAAAAGACCAATCAAGATTCGAACAACGATATTAATAAGCATCATTACCGCAAAAATAGGTAATGTTTGCTGATTCAAGAATCCTACTTCCAAAATACTATGGAACAGCATCGCAGCGACATAAATTCCACCAACAGTTGTAACTGCTAAGAAAATCCGTAATGGATTGAATGGTAAGCATGCGCGTACAACTGCCATACAACTGATCCCAATTAATAGATAATACATCAATGTGGTTGTTTCCATTTGAGTAAAGCCTTGATTTTGACCCATTAAATAAATAGCAACGATATTTAATACAACCAGCACTGCATTCACCGAAGCATTTCTTAATGCGGTCGGCAAGAATTTCCCTTGTACTTTTCGTTTATCACTTTCAAATGATAAGAAGAATGCTGGATAGCCTTCAATCGCTAAATCGATCAATGTGATCTGAATTGGGATAAACGGAAATGCAATCGTCGTAAAGACGCAAATCATTGATAAGATAAAAGAATAAATGGTTTTGATGAAGAAAACACTCGCGACTTTCGTTACATTGTTGACAACTCGTCGGCCTTCAAATAACACATCAGGCAATGTAGTAAAATCAGAATCCAGTAAAACTAAGTTAGAAATCTGTCTCGTTGCGCCATCACCTTCAGCCATCGCAATACTACAATCCGCTTCTCTTAATGCTAAAACATCATTAACGCCGTCTCCAGTCATCGCAACAACATGATCATGATCTTTCAATTCACGTACGATCGTGCGTTTTTGTTGAGGGGTTACACGGCCAAAAACAGTATAATTATGAACCGCTTGGCGCACTTCGGTTTCTGTTTCCATCGTTGACATATCGATATAGGATTCATAGCCAAACAATCCCGCACGACGAGCAATATTCGAAACAGTTACTGGATTATCTCCTGAAATTACTTTCAGATCAATTCCCTCTTCACGCAAATAAGCTAATGTTTCATTCGCATTTTGACGAATCGGATCATCAATTTCTAAAACAGCTAATGGTTCTAAATAAGGCATTTCATCTTCATTTAATGGACTATTTTCAGCAATACCTAACATCAAAACACGATAGCCATTTTCTTGTGCGTCAATCACTTCTGTGGGTAAACGGTCTGCTGCAACTAATTTTTCAGGTGCGCCAAGATAAACCGTGCCTAATTCTTTAAATTCAATTGCGCCCCACTTGCGTTCAGAAGAAAACGGTAAGGTCTTGATCGCTCCGTAACGATTAGAAAGCTCAAAGTGATCTCGAATTGCTTGCATCGTAATGTTGTTGTCTGTACTTTCTGCAAGATAACTTCCAATCACTTGCGGAAAGTTTTCATGGTAGTTTGCATGTAAAATTTCTACTTTTTGAACTTTCATTTTGCCTTCAGTAATTGTTCCAGTTTTATCTAAACAAAGTGTATCCACATGAGCGAGTGTTTCGATCGAATACATGTCTTGAACAAGAATGCGCTTTTTCGCTAGCTTTACGACACCTGTCGTCAAGGTAATACTGATCAAAAGAACTAACCCTTTAGGCAGCATACCCAGTAGTGCAGCGGCAGATGCAACAACAGAAGCTTCGATCCCTGAATCACGAATCATAAAACCTTCCACAAACAAAATGACCCCCAATGGAATAATGACTAAACTCGTAAATTTAGAGACTTTACGGATTGAATTGACCAATTCTGACTGGATTGGTTTATGCACTTTCGCTTCTGCTGTAATTTTGACAGCATAATTATCAGCTCCAACGTGAATCACTTTCCCATAAACTTGTCCACTTGCTATAAAACTACCAGATAACACAATATCGCCTTCAGTCTTCTCGATCAAGTCGGATTCACCAGTCAATAATGCCTCATTGGCTTCAGCTTTTCCATCTAACACTTCCAAATCAGAAGGGACTTGTTCCCCAGCAGATATCACAACGATATCATCCATTACTAATTCTTTGGTATCGATTTCTAGCTCTTTACCGTCACGGATCACATGAACACTCTCTTTGGCGACGATGGATAATTTCTGGACTAAATTTCTTGCATGGATTTCTTGGTAGATCCCCATCCCCATATTCACTAGTATGATTGCTAAAAAGGCTAAATTGGAATATGCTCCAACAAATAACAAACAAAGTGCGATCCCAAAGTTTAAAAAGTTAAACAAGGTCATAACGTTGTCATAAATAATATCTTTCGTTGACTTTGCAACGTTTTCCTCATAATCATTTTGCAAGCCTTGCTTTTTTCGTTCCTCAACCTCTGATTGAGTCAATCCTTGTTTCAGGTCAAACTTATTTGTCATGGATTTTGTTCCCTACTTTCTCATTGTTAAAAATACATCTTCTTTAGTTTACTTGTTAATAGTCAGAACTTCAAGAAAATCCTTAAGAATTCCTACTATATTTAATAGATGGTATTCTTAAGGATCGATATTTTAATAATGAACTTATTTTAACCACTTAATAAATTGTTGATTCATTTTGACTAGATCGGCATAGAACATATTCCCACCGTTACTATATAAGTAGCCCCCATTATAAATGACTGCTTGCGGACGATAATAACGATACGTTTTTTGATTGGTATTACCCAATATAGGTGATAACACTTCTTTAGAGTATTCCTCTGCAATCCGAATTGAATTTTTACCGCCTCGCTCTTTTACAAATTCAATATAATCTAGTCCAAAATTATACGCTTGTACAGCTGTCCAAATATCACAACCTGCTTCATTGGCTTTTTCAATCGATTGAGCTAAAAAAGCGACTCCAGTCTCAATACTTTCCTTAGTCGTCCCAATCATTTGCCGCTTACCATAAGCACTTTCGCTACTCTGCATCAAATCTTCTGCACGTCCTTTAGATTCAGTGTAAATAATTGCTAAAACTAAGTCTTTATGTTCGGGTATATTATTTGCTTTAACTGCTTGCTTTACTTCACTTTCATACGTCATTACTTGCTGAACATTTTGACGAATTTTAAAACCTAAATAACCTAAACCAATAATCAGCAGTAAAAAAAACAAGAGTAGTAATCTTTTTACAATTTTCATTATTTTGCCCATCTTATCATCCAAACTTTTTCTGAGTAGCTTTTATCATACTTTATTATTCAAAAAAAATCTAAAAAAAGGTTGATTCTTTATTATTCTTTAATAAAAAATTGTGTTTTACTTTTATCCCTTTTAGTTTTAAATCCAACTAAAAACCGATATACTAGAATAAGACAGGTGGTAAACTTATGAAAAAAGAAAAAAAACTTTTGCTCACAGCCGATAACAGCTTTATTTACTACGAAGTATCGGGTCACGGTAGCCCCTTGATTTTGCTTCATGGAAATGGTGGTAGCGGCAGGTATTTTGAAAAACAAGTACCAACATTCAATCGTTCTTTCACTGTGTATACTATAGATAGTCGTGGTCACGGACGCTCAACGAATGAAAGTGAAACGTTGACATTTGACCTAATGTCCGACGATCTATATTTGATCATGAAACAAGAACAAATAGAACAAGCCGACATTGTTGGTTTTAGCGATGGTGCCAACCTTGCTCTTGTTTTTGCCAAAAAATATCCTGATAGTGTCCGACGCTTGGTATTAAATGCTGGAAATACAGTCGTTCAAGCTGTTCATTTTCCGATAAGAATGTTGACAGTCGTGGAGTATGTTTGTTTTAAGGTTTTAGCCTTATTTAATAAAAAAGCCAGACAACGGCTCCAGATTATAAACTTAATGTTACATGATATTGGTGTTTCTCGTTCAGATTTAAGACGAATTTCCCAAAAAACATTAGTGATCGTTGGGAGATATGATATTATCAAGCGAAGCCACTCAATCTACTTAGCGAAAGAAATTCCTAATGCCTCTTTCGTTCTCGTAGCAAAACAAGGTCATTCTTTTGCTAAAAAAGATCCAAAAACATTCAATCAAGAAATCTTAAGATTTTTAAAAGAAAAGTAGGTGTATTGCATGAAAAAAATACTACAATGGGTGAAAGACCATGTCAGCTATTTTAAAAGTATCTTTATTTTTTCAGTTGTGATTATTATTATTCGTGAATTACTATCGATCAGTAAAACGATCTCGCTTAGTCAATTAACGGCCATTTTTCAGGATATTGCGTTATGGAAAGTCTTACTCATGTTTTTAATTGGTCTAATTGCGGTTCTTCCTATGATTGGCTATGACGTGATCTTAAATAATATTTTAAAACAAAAACCAAAAAGACTTTTCCTCCTAGAAAGTAGTTGGATGATCAATACGATCAATAATATTGCTGGATTTGGCGGTTTGATCAGCATTGGCTTACGCTCAGAGTTTTATGGGAAAGAAAAAGACGGAAAATCAGTTGTTCGAGCACTTTCAAAAATTTTGGTTTTTCTTATGTCAGGTTTATCTATTTACAGCTTACTTGCCTTTTTTCTAGTTATGTTTGGTCATACCAATGATTATTTGCAACAATATTGGATTTGGCTGATTGGCGGCGGCTTGTATTTTCCTGTTGTTTTGATTGCAAGTTTGCTTAGAAAAGATGAATATATTGGTGATATTGATACTAAAACACGTACTGGTCTTATTTTAACGTCTTTTTTAGAATGGACAGGTGTTTTAGGTAGCTTCTTACTGATCGGTATGTTGATGGGTGTTAAAATGAACCCACTGCAAGTTATGCCCCTTTTCATCGCTGCTTCCGTAATTGGGATCGTATCAATGATTCCAGGTGAATTAGGTAGTTTTGATATTATGATGATTATTGGTCTATCAGCATTAGGAATCGATCGAGAAGTTGTGATTGCTTGGATTTTACTTTATCGCTTATTCTACTACATTGTTCCTTTTATGATCGGTGCCATTTTCTTTATAAAAAATCTAAGTCACAGTTTGAATACACGTTATTCTGGGATTCCAAGAGAGCTATCAACGGAATTAGCACATAAATTTGTTGTTTTCCTGATGTATTTTTCTGGTGTTATGATTGTTCTTTCCGCAACGATTCCTGAGGCATTCAGTCACTTTAAGTGGTTAAAACAGTTAAATCCCCTCTCGTTTCACTTGATTACACAGCTTCCTGCGATTTTGCTTGGTTTTTTATTATTGATCACAGGACGAGGAATTGCGGCTCGGGTCAAACGGGCTTATCTTCCAACGATTGGGTTAATTTTAGTCACATTGATTTACACCTTTATCAAAGATTTTAGTTGGGGTGTAATCATTTTTCTGACACTTTTGCTCGTGATCATTGTATTTTCAAAGAGAGAACTATTTAGAGAACAACTTGTATACTCATGGGAAATGGTGACCATCGATGGAATTATCTTTCTTGCGTTGACTATCTTATATATCGTCATCGGCGTATATAATCTACCGACATTCCCTCACCGCAAACATCATTTTATTGAGTTCTTTTTGTTTCCATCAGAAAAAATTTGGTTTTCGGGTTTTGTAGGTATTTTACTAGTAACACTATTTAGTTACTTATTCATTCGTTATCTTGAAGGGAAACGCCATAAAATCGGGCTTCCATTGGATGAAGAACGAGCAATGCATCTGTTAACGATTTACGGAGGAAATACCGATAGTCAACTAATTTTTCTTAAAGATAAAGATATGTATATCTATACAGACCAAAATGGTGAAGATACTGTGTTGTTACAATTTAAAACCCTAAATAATAAATGCGTTGTAATGGGTGATCCTTCTGGTAAAAAAGAAGACTTCTCAATTGCCGTGGAACAGTTCATCAATGAGGCAGACCTTTGGGGCTATCTTCCTGTATTCTATGAGGCCTCTGAAGAAGTGGTGATGTTTTTACATGAATTTGGCTATGACTTTATCAAAATGGGTGAAGAAGCGCACGTTGACCTCCCTAATTTCACATTATCAGGGAAGAAAATGAAAAGTGAGCGAGCCGTCATGAATCGTTTTACAAAAGAAGATTATCGCTTCGAAGTGCTCTCCCCGCCTTTTACTAAGGAACTTATGAGCGAGTTACGACAAGTTTCTGACGAGTGGCTAGGTAGCCGTAAGGAAAAAGGCTTCTCGTTGGGATTCTTTTCTGAGAGTTACTTACAACGTGGTAAAATCGCGGTTGCAAAAAATCAAGAGAATCACATTATTGCCTTCGCAAATATCATGCCTACGTATACCAAAGAAGAAGGTACGATCGACTTGATGCGTTATAGTAAAAAAGCACCTTCTGGGGTGATGGATTATTTATTTATTTCTTTATTCAACTATATGAACGAGGAAGGATTCAACTACTTCAATTTAGGTATGGCACCTTTATCCAATGTAGGAACATCTAAAAAAAGTTTTATCCAAGAACGAATTGCGTATCTTGTTTATGAATTTGGTTCACGTTTTTATTCATTCCAAGGATTACGTGATTATAAAGAAAAATACGCTACTGAGTGGGTATCTAGATATACTCTGTATTCAAGAGACAGTTTTATTGCCTACGTGATGATTGCTTTATTGATCATAGACAACGCTCCAATTGAAAAACAACGAAAAATACATGGGGTTCGTCGGATTCTTAGAAATAGATATCAACGATAAAATGAACAGAGGAGAACTAAAATCATCTAGTTCTCCTCTGTTTTATATAATTATGTCAAATGCTTTATTTAGAGTCGCGGTACCTGAAATACTGACCTGGTGCCCAACTTCTTCATCTCGACTAACCTGTACTAAAACGGTTCCTTCACTTTTAACGTGTTTTCCTTGTGAGACGCTGATTTCTTTCTTTTGGTCATGCTTGTATAAATGATTCAATGCATAAGCCCCCATCACTCCGGAGGCTGTTCCTGTAACTGAATCTTCTGTCGTTCCAGAAAACGGTGAGGAAAAATGTCTGGCAGTGAACATTGCTTCCTGTTCTGAAACAATCGAAAATGGATGGATCGATGATTTAGGCATCTCTGTTAAAATATCTGGAAACATTGACGGTTTTGGGTTCATTTTATCTAAAATCGTTGCATCCACTACTGGTAGAATCAAGGTCCATGAGCCAGTATTTCCGTACTGAATAGGTAAAGTTGGATGCAGATCAATCGTTTTAATGCCCAGGTTTTGACAAAGTGCTAATGGATCTCCTTGAAAATCAATGAATGTTGGCTTTGCCTGGTTCATTGTAATTCTTTGCCCCGTTTTCTCATATACTATTGGCAGAATTCCGGCTCCTGTCTCGATTTGTAACTGTTGGTCTTCTGCTCCACTGTATAAAGCGAAAATCGCACCTATTGTCGCATGTCCGCAGAGTGGTGTTTCATGACCTGGCGTAAAATATCTTAATTTTAACGTAGCTGCTTTATTTTCACTTTTACAAATAAATACTGTCTCGTTAAAACCAACTTTCTTAGCGATTTTCTGCATTTCTTCAGTCGTATATTTATCACCTTCGAAGACGACTCCAGCTGGATTCCCTTGTCCAGCAATTGTTGTAAATGCATCTATTTGTACAACCTTACACTTCATTTTTTTAACTCCTTGCTTTTTGTCAAATAGTATAGCATAAAAAAAGAATCTCCGATAAATAGCATCAAAGATTCTTTTTTATTTATTTTTCTATTTCAGTCACAATACCTGAGCCGACTGTTCGTCCACCTTCACGAATTGAAAAAGTTGTTCCTTGCTCTACTGCGATTGGATGGATCAATTCTACATCAATCGTAATATTGTCACCTGGCATGACCATCTCAACGCCGTCTGGTAGCTCCACGACTCCCGTTACATCGGTTGTACGGAAATAAAATTGTGGACGGTAATTTGTGAAGAATGGTGTGTGTCGTCCGCCTTCTTCTTTTGTTAATACATAAACTTCGGCAATAAATTTTGTATGAGGCGTAATGGATCCTGGTTTTGCAATTACTTGACCACGTTCAATTTCATCACGAGTGATTCCTCTCAAAAGCATACCAACATTGTCGCCTGCTTCACCGTAGTCTAATGTTTTACGGAACATTTCGATTCCTGTAACAACTGCTTTTTGCGTATCGGGTTTGATCCCTACGATTTCGATTTCATCCCCAACATTTACTTTTCCACGATCGATTCGACCAGATGCTACAGTTCCTCGACCTGTGATTGAAAAGACATCTTCCACTGGTAACAACAGTGGTTTGTCTGTATCTCTTTCTGGCGTTGGAATATATTCATCTACAGTGTCCATCAATTCCATGATTGCCGCTTCTGCAGTTGGATCACCTTGTAATGCTTTTAAAGCAGAACCTTTGATGATCGGTGTGTCATCACCTGGGAAATTGTACTCATTTAACAACTCACGAACTTCCATCTCAACTAGGTCGATCAATTCATCATCATCCACTAGATCAGTTTTATTAAGAAAGACGATCAAATATTTCACCCCAACTTGGCGAGATAACAAGATATGTTCTCTCGTTTGCGGCATTGGACCATCTGTTGCAGATACGACTAAAATCGCACCATCCATTTGAGCTGCACCTGTAATCATATTTTTCACATAATCTGCGTGTCCTGGTGCATCAATATGAGCATAGTGGCGTGCTTCAGTTTCATACTCAACATGTGAGGTATTAATTGTAATTCCACGTTCACGTTCTTCTGGGGCTGCGTCAATACTAGCATAGTCTTGCGGGTTTGCTAGGCCTTTTTTCCCTAATACTGTGGTGATCGCAGCAGTCAATGTTGTCTTCCCATGATCGACATGTCCAATTGTGCCGATATTTACATGTGGTTTACTTCTGTCATAATGTTGTTTTGCCATAATTTACAAACCTCCTATTTGGGTTAAAGGCTAAGTAGGTGATCATTCGTTTATTGACCATTTCTGACCTTTATGGTGTTATTATATACCTTCAAAAAAAATATACAACTTATTTGCTTACTATTTATAAGTAACGTTACTTAGAGAATAATGAAAAAAGAAAGAGCCTGAGACATAACTCAAAAAGTTATGTTTCAGGCTCTTCGTATCCGAATAAACGGTGAAGACAGAACCGACTTCTTCCTGGTTCTCGGAGTTAAACACTTCTGTCCTAACCTCTTTCACTTTTCACTCCGTCACTTCTTTAAAATGTTTACTTTCTATAAAAATGATCCATCTTGATTTCAACTGCTTCGCCGCAAACATTAGCAAATTCTGCTGATAGTCGTCGAAGTTCAATTGCCTCATCTAATGAAAGATCTTCCGTTTGAAATTTTTCAATCAATCCTACTAATTGTTCTGTATTGTCATTCATACCATTACCACCTTTATTCTCCATTAACCACTTGTTCATACACCTTTTCATCTTAAACAGTTAAGATAAACTGTTCTTTATAAGACTTGGTTGCTTCCTTTATTGACTCTATTAAATGAGATTCACAATCAATATAGAGAATAATTGCTTCAAATCGATCCTTTGTCTCTCTTAAAAAACGCGTTAAATCATCAAGTGCGTTTTGTTTTGTTATTGTTTCATATGCAGGCATTTGTTTTGCACGAATAAAATTATGTGGAATTGCTCCAGGGTACCCAATAATTGCAATTTTCTTTACTGTGTGATCTTTCTTGACTAATTCCCAAATTTTGTCGATTTTCCTTGGATTGTTCCCTTTAATAATAATCATGTGATTTTGCTCCTTCATCTTTATCATATTTACCCAATATGACACAAAGAAACCGTATGATCATCAACTGGCACTTCTTTGTGTCCAGCGTTATTCATGCAAGATGATCTCCTCCTATTTTAAAAGCCTAGCGGGTTTGTTTAGCTCTGACAGTGAAATAGAAAAAATTGACTGTGACGTTTTTTGTCACATTTCACTTTTATCTTTTTTCCTAAGAGCTTCAATTCTTGGAGCTTTATCTTATAGAAATTGATGGGATTAGAGCAAAGCACTAGCCCGTGTAGCTAGGTAACATAAAACAAGTACAATCTAACCATATCATAGAAAAAAATAAATCAATAGAAAGAAAAAAGCTATCCGAGATTACTCTCAGATAGTCTTTCTTTTCTTATTTCACAGTCACTTTACCAATAGAATCATTGGCAGATACTGTTTGATTTCCTTTAGAAAGATCATAGTTTTCAACCACATCTTGGTTAGTGAAAACAACGATTAGATCAGATTTTTTACCAGCAGTTTCTAACGCTGCTAGATCGATTGTTGCAATTTTATCGCCTTGTTTCAAGACTTGACCTTCTTCAACATGTAAAGTAAAAGGCGCACCTTTTAATTCAACTGTATCTAAGCCCATGTGCAACAATACTTCAATACCTGAATCAGTTTGGATTCCTAAAGCATGTTTTGTTGGGAAAATACTTGTAATTTTACCAGCAACAGGAGTTGTTACTTCACCATCAGTTGGAATGACCGCAAAACCGTCACCCATCATTTTCACGGAAAAAACATCGTCTTGTACTTCTGAAATTGGAATAACTTTTCCGTTGGCAACTGCGTATAATTCCGTTTCTTTTGCAGTTACTTTGGGAGCTTCGGCTTTCACCTCAGGCTTTTTTGCAGGTTCACCTGAAATTGGTGCTGCGCCGTTACGGATTTTATTCATTTCATCCGCTACGAATTGTACTTCAGTTCCGACGATTACTTGAATATTTGTATCATCGATTACTTTCACACCTGGAACGCCAGTTGCTTTAATTTTTGCTTGATCAACTTTACTTGTATCACTTACAGTTAAACGTAAACGAGTTGTACAGTTGTCGATAGACGTAACATTTGCATCGCCACCAAGACCTTGATAGATCTTGCTTGCTAATACTGCAAATTTATTGTCACCAGTTGTATCGATATCTGGTGTTTCTTCGCCTTCACCTTCTTCACGACCTGGAGTCATCAAGTTGAATTTTTTGATTGCAAAATCAAATACGAAGAAGTAAAGAACAGCCATAACTAAACCTTGAACAATTAACATATATGGTTGATTTGCAATAGGATTACGTAGGCTTAACACGAAATCGACCAAACCAGCACTGAATGCAAAACCTGCTGTCCAATGGAAAATTGCAGAAATAAATAGTGAAATACCTGTCAAAATAGCATGTAAAACATATAAAGGCCATGCAACAAACATAAATGAGAATTCTAATGGTTCAGTAATACCTGTAAAGAATGATGCAAAAGCTGCTGCGATCATCAATGAAGCAGTTGCTTTTTTCTTTTCAGGACGTGCATTACGATAAATTGCATATGCACCTGCTGGTAAACCAAACATCATCATTGGGAAGAACCCTGCTTGATAGATACCAGTAATTCCTTTTTCACCAGTACCTGATAAGAAGTTTCCAATATCATTGATACCTGCAACGTCAAACCAGAATACTGAGTTTAATGCGTGATGTAATCCTGTTGGAATCAATAAACGGTTAAAGAATCCATAAAGACCAGCACCTACAGCACCTAATTTTGAAATAGACTCACCAAAAGCGACTAATCCAGAGAAAACAACTGGCCATAAGAAGAACAATACGCCAGAAGCTACTAACATTGCTAATGCTGTCATAATTGGTACTAATCGCTTACCACTAAAGAATGATAGCGCCATCGGTAATTTCACCTGACTAAATCGATTGTACATAGATGCAGCAATCAACCCAGATAAAATCCCGATAAATGCATTCTCAATTTTAGCAAATGCAGGATCTACTTGTTCTACTGGAATACCTTTCATAGCACCAACAGTAGCAGTTGAAAGTAACGTTGTTACAACTAAAAACGCCACCAGTCCGCTGAGTGCTGCCGCACCATCTTTATCTTTAGACATGCCTAATGCTAAACCTACTGCGAATAAAACAGGTAGATTATCAATAATTGCGCCACCGGCTTTAACTAGAAAAACAGATAGAAAATTTGGATCGCCTAAACCTGTCATTACGTTTGGATCAATCCAATACCCAATACCCATTAAAATTGCTGCAGCTGGTAATACAGCTACAGGAAGCATCAATGAGCGTCCCATTCTTTGCATATATGCTTTCATTTTTGTATCTCCCCTTGTCTTTTATTTGATCATCTTCAGCCGTTCAATATGAATAGCTAGATAACCTAATTCCTCGTTTGGTACTTGATAGTGAAAATTTCTCATTAACAAAACTTGAACTTTTTTCGATATCTCATAACTTTCTGCGTATTTCTTCCTTACGACATCCAAAATCTCATCGTCTAACACTGCATACTGACTTTGTTGAAAACGGTGAATAAACAATCGTAAATGATTCACTAGTCGCGAATAACTCAGACTCATCTTTTCATCATGGATGTTGATTCCTAATTCCTGCTCGATTAAATGAATAATTTCTGAAACGATTGTGACCTCACGAATACTTTTACTATTATCCGTACGACCACTACGAGCACTATGAATATGGATCGCAATGTAGCCTGCTTCATCATAACTAAATGGAATTTCTAACGTTTGCGTCAAATAATCCACCGCCCACTGTGCTATTGAGAACTCTTCTGTATAAAGAATCTCGATTTCATTTAAAAGCTTATTTCGCACAATGATATTATTTTGGATATTTTCAGCTGCAAACGCAATATGATCACTTAAACCAATATTGATATGTTCATTCAGCTTTTCACCAAGAATCGTCTCAGCATGAGCAATGATTTCTTCTGTGACAAAAAAATACTTTTCATCGATTTGTGATAATAAAACTTGAAGCTTTTTCAAGCCTTCAGGTTCCATCACAAACATTCGCTCCACTTGTTGTGGGGATAACAAATCATTTTTCTTTTTGTTAAAGCCCACGCCTTTGCCAACAGCTACTTTTTCTTGTTCTTTGTCGATGACGAGTACAGCATTTTGATTGAGCACCTTTTTAATTTTCATAAACATTCCTCTTCTGCAGAAGTAGATTGTCCGCTAACTTGCACCAAGACAACAAAAAAAGCATAGAACAATCCCGTCAAAATATGAGTATATCATATTTATTTGAAATTCTTCCATGCCTAGTATTATCTAGTCACATGAAAACGCTATTTGTTTTTGTTAACAGTGATAGTTTACAAAGATATAGACCATTTGTCAATCATTTTGATTCATTTTTTCTTCTTATTTCAAAAATCCATCAATTTATAGTTTAGACAGAAAAAAAGAGTAGTCTCTAAACGAGACCACTCCTGTTACATTTTATGCTTCTTCTTCAGGATCGGCATATTCATCTTCGTCATCGAAGTCATCATCCACATCATCTTCATCAATAATGGTCAGATCTTCTTCAATTCCTGGTAACTCTTCTTCTTCGTCATCAGAATCTGCACCGATTTCTTGCAGGTCTGAATTATAAGCTTTGATCTCTTCATCTTCTTCATCGTCGTCATCATCATAAAGAATATCGTCATCGTCTTCATCCGTTAATTCAGCATCTTCCGGATCATCATCGTTGTAGTCGATCACATCTTCATCATTGGCATCAATAATAAAGGCGTTGACTTTCTTACGTTTTCTACGGCGAGGTTTGTCTTCTTCATCTTCATCCAAACCATGTGTTACTTCTTCGTCGATAGAATCGATTGGATACCATGAGCGCAAGCCCCAACGGTTATCTCCAAGAGAGATAAAACTGCCATCAATATTTAAGTCAGTATAAAATTGTGCTAAAGAGTCACGAATTTCGCTGTCAGATTTTCCAAGATAGTTTTGAATTTGGTTTACTAAATCAGAGAAGTCCATCACATCTTCACGTTGTTCTAAAATTGCGTGCGCAACTTCGATCATGGATAATTCATCTTTGTTCAACCCGTCAAATACATTAATTTCCAAACGGTACACGTCCTTTCACAGTCTACTCCTTATCATACAAAAACATGAAGAAAAAATCAATTGATTATTGCATAATTAAGTAGTAAATTCTAGTTCTAAATGATATTCCCCTATTTTTTCTGCCTGAGAGCATAAATCATAATCAATCAAAATACTACCAGCAACTGGCTGATCTTTCAAACTAAAACGTAAATTACGGGTAAAAGTCGTGATTTGGAATAGCCCATAAGGTGTTTTATAGCTCGTTTCCAAACGTTCCTGATAAGCAAATTTCAAACGCATTCTCAGACCACCTGCCCGAATCAATTGAATCTTACCGTCTGGCTCAACTTTGATTGTTACAGGTACAGGTTCGCCCTCTTCCTGTTCCTCTTTGTAGCGAATATACAAAGTATCGCCAATCTTTACGATTTGACCTTCTAAATCAAAATAAAAATTCTTTTTCTCACCAGCTTGATCCACAACTGTTTTCAATTGAATAGATACTGGCGTTCCTTGTGATAAATCCATTAGAACACTCTCCTTAAGTTAAAAGGTGAATAGGCTCGTTTAGACTTGACAGAAAAATAGGAAAAATGAATTGTGACGCTTTGGGTCACACTTCATTTTTGTCTTTTTTTCGAAAGTCTAGCCTATAAACCTAGATAGAATTAAAAGCATAGCGGACTCGTTCTGGCTCGACTGAAAAATAGGAAATCATGACTGAGATGTTTTTTACCTCGTTCATGATTTATCTTTTTTCCGAGAGACTAGTCCGTGAAGCTAGATAGAATTAAAAGCGTAGCGGGCTCATCCAGCTCTGACAGGAAAATAGGAAAAATGAACCATAACACTTTTATCCTTAGTACATTCTATCCTTTTTCCGCACGATTTCAAGCCAAAGCTTCCGCAATCGTTTGATCAATAACTAAAATAGAACAACAGCGCCCAATCAATAATGGTTTGATGCCCTCTGCTTTTTCCTCACCGCAACCAATCACCATTACATCTGGTATGTTGACTAAATCCTCTACCTTAATGCCTAACATTCGCTGGCTTATTTCATTGTTGACTGTTTGGCCATTTTTGTCAAATAAGGATGCTACAGCATCCCCTTTGACCCCTGTTTCTTTAATAATCTGTAATTCATTTGCTTCGATATATCCAAGTCGTTTCCAAGTAGAGCTTTCATTTGGATTTCCTACGCCGATAATCGCAAAGTCAACATGCTTTGCTTGCTCCAGAGCTTTACTAACCAATTGAGACTTATTTAAAACTGTAGCCAATTCAATACTTTCAGCTAATGCTGGGGCATAAAAATACTGGCAACGACTATTGAGCTTTTCAGCTAATCTGAAAACTAAATGGTTTGTATCAAAGTAAAGATGCTCACTAGAGACACCACCGACTAAAGGAGCAATGTTGATTGTTGGAAATGAAGAATAGGGCATCTCATCAATCATATCTGCTAGTGTTGTACCCCATGATAAACCGATGTTCATCTCGACATTCAATCGTTCTTTAAGATAAAATGCCGCAATTCGGCTGACCTCTTTTTTGACTGATTGACTTTGTTTTTGTTCATTTGTAGGAACTACGATTACGTCATCAAGTTGGTATTTTTGCTCAAGACGCAACCCTAACTCAACCGCATATGCAGATTCATCCTTGATTGAAATGGAAACAACCCCTGATTCTTTTGCCTGTTGTAAAATTTTTGATATAACTGGTCGAGAGATCCCCATTTTTTTAGCAATTATGGCTTGTGTCAACCCTTGCTCGTAATACATCGTGACGATTTTCAACATTTTTCTACGATCTTCACTAATTTTCATCGTTAATTGTCAACCTCTTTCATTAGTTGTTCCACGGCTTGAACTAACGAATCGATTTGAGGTATTGCATGGGCCTCTAACGTTTTTTGAGCAGGCATTGGTACAAATTCCCCGCCTAATCGGACGATTGGTGCTTTCAACTTCAGACTGATTTTAGACTCGGCGATGATTGAAACTAGTTCACCACTAAATCCGCTATTTTTAACTGCTTCTGTTGCAATGATTACTCGATTCGTTTTTTCGACTGAAGTTAATAGTGTTTCTTTATCTAAGGGAACCAAAGTTCTTGGATCAATGACTTCCACTGAAATTCCTTTTTCTTTTACGATTTCAGCAGCGGCTAAAGATTTACTGACCATGATCCCTGTCGCAATAATCGTAACATCATTCCCTACTCGTTTAACATCAGCCACACCGATCGGTATCGTGTAAGATTCTGCTGGTACGACGCCCTCCGCTTGATATAATAGTTTGTGTTCATAAAACATAACAGGGTTATTGTCTTTTATTGCAGCGTGAAGCAAGCCTTTTGCATCGTAGGGCGTAGTTGGTTGGATTACTTTCAAGCCTGGAATATGTGCCATCCAATTTTCCAAGCTTTGAGAGTGTTGAGCCGCAGCTCCTGTACCTGATCCAGCTGCTGTCCGCATTACAAGGGGAACATTCGCTTTTCCACCGTACATATAATGGATTTTCGCTGCTTGATTGACCAACTGATCCATTGCCACAGTAATAAAATCAGAAAATTGTAATTCGATTATGGGACGCATACCGGTCATAGCCGCGCCTACCGCAGCACCTGCAATAGCACTCTCAGAGATCGGTGTATCACGAACACGTTGTTTTCCATATTTTTCTTGAAGTCCGCTGGTGGCACCAAAGCCGCCACCATATACCCCAATATCTTCACCTAAAAGAAACACTTGATCATCTTGTGCCAACGCTTCATCTAGTGCTTCATTGATTGCTTGTAAATACGTGACTGTTCTCATATTTTTTCCTCCGCATAAACATGAGTCCATAAATCTGCTTTTGTGGGCTCATCATCTAATTTTACTGAGGCGACTAAATCAGCCATTTCTTGTCGGATCGATTGTTCTAACTGTCTGATTCCCTTGCTTGTAATTTCATTATGTTCAAGCAGTTTTTTTTCTAAGCGTAAAATAGGGTCATTGTGTTCTTGCCACTGACGACACTCATCCTCTGATCGGTACTTCAACTTATCTGATTTTGAATGACCTTTGTGGCGATAGGTCAACGCTTCGATTAGTGTCGGTCCACCACCGTTTCTGGCTTTCTTCACTGCTTCAGAAACAGTATTTGAGACAACTGATAGATCGTTGCCATCAATCGTTATACCTTCGATACCGTAGCTTTTCCCACGCTCAGACAATTTCTCTATGTTGACCATTTGTTCGATCGAACTACTCATTCCATATTGATTATTTTCAATGAAATAAATAACTGGTAATTGCCAAATAGAGGCCAAGTTTAAAGCTTCGTGAAAACTACCCTCATTGGTCGCGCCATCTCCAGCATAGCAAAGGACAACTTGTTTTGTTCCTTGCATTTGGGCACTCAAAGCTGCCCCTGCCGCAATAGGAAAGCCTGCGCCCACGATACCATTTGAGCCTAGATTTCCTACTGCAAGATCTGCAATATGCATGCTGCCGCCTTTGCCTTCATTTGTCCCTGTTTTTTTCCCCAGCATCTCAGCAAACATACTTCTAATATCTGTCCCTTTAGCGATGCAGTGGCCGTGATTTCTATGCGTGGAAACGATCCAGTCGCTTTCATTTAAGAGACTTGCGCCACCAACTGCCGTTGCTTCTTGTCCGATACACAAATGCATCGTTCCGTATAGCTCCCCAGCATCAAAAAGTTCTTGAAGCGTTTCTTCAAAAATTCGTATTTGCCACATTTTCTTTAATGCCTCTAGCTCATCAATTGATGTGGTTGGCTCCTCTTTTACAGTTACTTGTTTCATTTTCTCGCTCCTTTTTACAATTGTTCCCTCCCGAATCATATGTAAACATTCTATAGTTTTCTTTAAGCGATAGCAAGATTTTCTCGTCAATTTTTGGTTTTCCTTAAAAATTCTCTCTTTTCCAAGTCATTTCTGCTCAGATTTGCATGATTTTTGGTTTAAATCGTATATAATAGAACATGGAGGTGGAGACAAATGTTATTTCATGATGAAGAAGCGATGTTATTTTGTATGCATTGCCAAAAAGAAACGCTCCATGACATTCAATATATGAATGAGATCATTTCTAGTATCGAATGTACTGAGTGTCACAACCAAATGAGTATTGATATTGATGCAATGAATCAATTTTATCATTATTTATATGAACGCTTAGTTTCTAAGCCAGGGCGCTTAACCGAAGAAGCTAGACAAGACTTCAGTAAATTTTTAGCTACTATGCCGATGCGGATCATTAGTAAACCAATGCGCTTTACAAATGAATATAATCAAATGAATAAAGAAGTGAAAGATTACGTTTCTCGCGTAAAACAGGATGAAAATCAAGATGACTAATTTAAATGAATTATTCACAACCAATACAGTCTTTTTATATGATCAAGAATTATTGATGAAACCAGATTATTTTCTACCTTTTGCCTTGACTGATGTTTTAACTACATTCTCTGGGATCAATCAGCAGCCGATCATTCATTTTTGGCAACTTGATCAAGCGATGATTCTTGGTATGAAAGATACTCGAGTTGCTGATTTGAACAGTGGATTGACTGCGTTGAAACAGGATGGCTATAACGTTGTAATTAGAAATGCTGGCGGCTTAGGTGTCATTGCAGATGAGGGTGTTTTAAATGTTTCACTAATACTACCAAATCCTACGAATAAAAAAATGAGCATTGATGAAGCCTATACCCTTATGTGGAACTGGACCAAATTGGCTTTTGAAGATTCTGACCATTCTATTGAAGCTTTTGAAATCAGCGAGTCTTACTGTCCTGGTACATTTGATTTGAGCATCAACGGTAAAAAATTTGCTGGGACAGCTCAACGAAGAGTAAAAGATGGCACGGCGATTATGTTATATATCAGTGTCAATGGTAACCAACAAAAGCGTGGGGAAAGTGTTCGCCGTTTTTATAAAGCCAGTTTGCCTGAAAGTTTTGGTAAAAATGGCTACCCTCCAGTTGATCCAACTGTGATGGCAAATTTAGAAGACTTGCTTCATAAAACACTAACTGTTCAAGAAGTGAAACAACGATTGCTTGCTGTCTTAGCTGAGAATAGACCAAACGTATTTGATAACCAAACACTACCAACACTATTCACATCTGAATGGTTTACTTCTGAAATCAGCAAACAAATGAATAAAATGCAACAGCGAAACCAATTATTGGACTGACCAGCGATAAGGAGTGAAAATATGCCAACGCCATATAAATATCAAATTTTACCAATCGAAAAAGTTTTTAGAGACCCTGTCCATAACTATATTCATGTCCAACACCAAGTTATCTTAGATCTAATCAATTCTGCAGAAGTCCAACGTTTGCGGAGAATCAAACAATTAGGTACCTCTTCTTTTACCTTTCATGGCGCAGAACACAGTCGTTTTGCTCATTCTCTAGGCGTCTACGAAATTACTCGCCGTATTTGTGATATTTTTCAACGTAATTATTCATCTGAGCGAATAGGATCGGATGGTTGGGATGATAATGAACGGTTAGTGACGCTTTGTGCTGCTTTACTTCACGATGTCGGTCACGGCCCGTACTCTCATACGTTTGAACATATCTTCAATACGGATCATGAAGCGATCACAGTAGAAATCATTACTTCACCAGAAACAGAAGTTTTTCAAATATTGAATCGTGTTTCGGCTGATTTTCCAAACAAAGTGGCTAGTGTCATTACTAAAAAATATCCGAATCCCCAAGTTGTTCAAATGATTTCTAGTCAAATCGATGCCGATCGGATGGATTACTTATTGCGAGATGCTTATTTTACTGGAACTGAATATGGAACATTTGACCTGACAAGGATTTTACGAGTGATTCGCCCTTATAAAGATGGCCTGGCATTTGCCATGAACGGTATGCATGCGGTTGAAGACTATATTGTCAGTCGCTATCAAATGTATGTTCAGGTCTATTTCCACCCTGTTTCCAGAGGAATGGAAGTTATTTTAGATCATTTACTTCATCGTGCTAAGGAATTGTATGAACAACAGCCTGAAGACTATCAACTGCATTCCCAACTATTGGTCCCTTTTTTTAAGGGGAATTTTTCTTTGCAGGAATATTTAAAATTAGATGATGGTGTCTTGAACACTTACTTTACGCAATGGACTTCTTTACCAGATCCAATTCTGAATGATTTGGCTAATCGTTTCTTGATCCGTAAACCGCTAAAATCAGTCACGTTTTCTGGCGATCAAGATTCTGTGACGATACGTCACCTGCAAGCCTTGATCGAGAAGGTCGGTTATAATCCCAAATATTATACTGCTATCAATTCAAGCTATGATCTACCGTACGACTTTTATCGTCCAGAAAAAAATAGCCATCGTACACAAATTGAAATCATGCAAAAAGATGGTACCTTAATTGAATTATCTAAAATCAGTCACCTAGTCGCAGCGCTTGCAGGTCAAACGCAGATCGATGAACGCTTTTATTTCCCAAAAGAAATGGTTGACCCTAAAAGACAACAACATTATGATTTATTTGATGATACTTACCGTGAATTTGCTGCCTATATTCACAATGGTGCATTAGTTGAATGGAAAAAATAAGAAGTTATTACAGGAGGAAGTTATGACAGTCAAATTAGTTGCAATCGATATTGATGGAACATTACTAGATTCAAACCGGAAAATCAGCCCTAAGGTGAAAGAGACACTGCAAAGAGCTAACGAAAATGGCATGTATATTGTTTTATGCACGGGACGACCTTTACCCGGCGTTAAAGAGCAATTAGCCGAATTAGATTTGTATGGTGATAATGATTACGTGATTACTTACAATGGTTCTCTAGTCCAAGCAACAAAATCAAATGAAATCATCTCTCAGTATGGGTTAAGCCATGATGACTTTTTAGAAATCGAAGCGATGTCACGCAAAGCAGGTGTCCATTTGCACACGATTGATGACCAAGCAATCTACACCGCCAATCGTGATATTGGTAAATACACAGTACACGAAGCCTATCTAGTAGATATGCCACTTAAATACCGAACCGTTGAAGAAATGACATCAGATATGTCGATCATTAAAATGATGATGATTGATGAACCAGCTATTTTAGATAAGGCAATCAAGCAGTTACCTGAAACGTTTGTCGATAAGTATACAACCGTCAAAAGTACTGAATTTTACTATGAAATCTTAAATAAAGAAGCAAGCAAAGGCAATGCATTAGCAAAACTTGCAGAACATTTAGGGATTACTCAAGCAGAAACAATGGCGATTGGTGATAACGAAAATGATCTATCTATGATTGAGTATGCTGGTATTGGTGTTGCGATGGGCAATGCAACTGAAAGTGTAAAGCAAGCAGCCGATATTCAAACAACAAGTAATGATGAAGACGGTGTTGCAGAAATTTTGCTAAAATATATGTAATAGTCTTATTGCTGTAAACACAGCGAGGTACGAGCATGGTACACAGTCCCTAATTGGTTCTCGGAATACCCCCTTCTATCTCGACCTCATCCTTGATTCAAATTAAAAAGCAGCTTGCAGTTATTTTGCAAACTGCTTTTTTTAGTAGCCATCTTAGTTGTTTTCTACTAAGGATCGTTTCTTCTGAGTTAGATATTGATAAACCTCGTAGGGATCTTGACATGTATCAAGTAAAGAATAAAATTGAGGATCATCTAATAAATTAACTAATTCCGCCATTGCGTTTAAATGTCGATTATTTTCTGTAGCAGCTAAACAAAATATATATTTGACTGGATCATTTTCCTTACTGCCGAATAGAATCGGCTGTTTTAGGACACTGATACTCATCCCTAACTGCTCAACACCATCTATCGGTCTAGCATGGGGTAACGCCACATGTTTAGATATCACCATATAAGGTCCTTCTTTTTTTGCAGTTTCGATTATGGTGTCAATATAGTTTCGGGTAATCCGTCCTTCTTTCAATAATGATGCTGCTGAAAAACGAATCGCTTCTTCCCAGTTTTTTGCAGGTATATTTAACTGAATCAATTCAGGAGCTGTTATTTCAAACAAACTTGGACCACCATCATCCAATTGGCTCGGCTCATCTTGGTTGATCAAGTACTCATATAACTCTTTTTCTAGCGCAGAGCCTTCTAATACAGCCGTATGTCGTTGAATGATTTCCATAATTTTTCCAACACTTGGCAACTTAAAATTAAAATTACCGATTTGCGTGTATACATCACTGATCAAGCGATATTTTTCTTGTGTATTCATGATCGGACTAACAATATATACAGGCTTCTTCGTATAAAAAAGTCGAATATTTGGAACAGTCGAAAAAATCAAATCATAAGAGTCTGACAGACGTTCAATCTCATTCGTTTCGACTGGGCCTAAAAAGGATAGCTCTGGAAACAGAGATTTCAGCTCTGTGTACACAATTGATGAACTCCCTATCCCATTTGGACAAACGATCAACGCGACCTTTTGAGAAGTCGTGTATTCATCGAAATTTGAACATAAAGAAGCAAAATGCATGGTTAAAAAAGCAACCTCGTCTTCAGGAATCGGATGTTCAAATAATGAAGCAATCGGTTTTAATGTTTCCTCAACAATATTGAATAATTCATGATATTCATCTTTGATCCGATTATGTAACGGATTAACAATCGGCAGCTTAAAATATAAACGGTAATACGCTGGCCTCAGATGAGCATATAGTTGGCGAACTACTAACTCTTGATTATTAAAACGAATACCCGATATCGCTTCAAAACGTAAAATAATCCGCTTAACAAGTTCCAGAATCGTTTCATAATCCTTAGTAGAGTCATTCGGACGCCCAACAGACAAGCCTAAAATCCACGCACAAAGATACAAATAAGCGGACTCATCCTCAATGCCAGATTGGGCCAAAATACTTTTGGAAAATTGATATTCCTTCATAGCAATCAAAGCATTCAATTGGAATTTGTCATAAAAAACAGTTGTGGTTGTCAGTAGTCGTTTCTTTAGAAAAATAAATGTATATAAAAATTCGATCAAGCGATTTTCTACAAATGAAAGACCATATTGTGTTGTATATTCTTCAATCAGTTGCTTCGTTGCTTCGACTGTTTCAATGTGATGTTTTTCGATAAACTGATCATAGATAAAGACCGTGTTATTTTCAGTTGAATCTAAAATAATCATTTTCATCAAATGATAGCGAATGTGCTCTTCATTTCCTGATAATCGATAACCATCTTTTCTTGTATAAACAAGTTGAATATTTTTACTTTCCAACTCAACTGTTAAATTTTTCAGATCATTGACGATCGTTGTCTTGCCAACTCCGAGTTCTTCGATAAAATGATTGATTGAAAGATACTCATCTGCATAATAAAATAGTAATAAATACAGATATTTTGATCGTTCAAAAGCATTCATCAAATACCCTTTAGCATATGTCTTGTCTGAAAGTATTGCAATAAAATGCTCTCGGAGTTGGTTGGTTAAAATGATCCGATTATTTTCGATCACTAATTTGGCTTCGGTTTCTAATGCAAGCAATTCATTGATTTTTTCCAACGAATATTCTAATTGTCTTTTAGTTAAACCAGTTTGTGTAGCTAATTCATTTATTTCATGTATCGAACGTTCGATCAAACGTTTCATTAGTTTTCTGGATCGCTCATCAGTCATTCAATCCCCTCCTCCAAAAGCAACTTTTTTTAATAGTAGATCTAATCTTTTTGTGTTCTGTGTTTAATGACAGCTTGTTTTAGTTGTTTAGCATTTTCCATGATCTCTTCTTGAGTGCCTTTCGTCAAAAGACTGCCAACCCCTATACAATCCACGCCACTTTCTAACCACTCATGAATATTCGTTAAATTAGCACCGCCAGATGACATGATTGGCAGATAGGGTGTTGGTGTTTTTAATGTTGCTATCACGGTCGGACCATAGTAGCTTGAAATTGGGAATGCTTTGACCATTGCTGCGCCAGCTTCAATTGCCGTCAGCATTTCCGTTACGCTAGTACAGCCTGGCATATAGGGAATTTGATATCGGTTGCAAAGTTTACAAACAGATTCATTATAGTTTGGCGCAATAATGAATTTTGCTCCTGCTAAAATTGCCAATCTAGCCGTTTCGCTATCTAACACAGTTCCAGCACCGACCAATAATTTCTCTTGGTATTGTTCATTCAACTGTTTAATCATTTCACCAGCATTTGGTAATGTATAGCTGATTTCTAGACAATCTACGCCACCTGCTAGACAGCCATCTGCAATTTCTATTGCTCTTTTTAGCGTTTCTACTCTGACAATCGCCATAATCTTTGTTGCTTCGATTCGATTTAATATATTTGTTCGGAACATGGTTGGCCCTCCTCTATAACGACCCAAATTTTTCTGTGTAATGATCCATAACCTGTGTTACTTCAGATAATGCTTCGACACTCAGCGGTTGAACTGGTAAGCGTGCTGTTCCAACTGCGATACCTTGATGACAGATAGCAGCTTTTAACACCGATGGAATCGTTCCTAGCTTTAAAATACGTCGAAATTCTTCTATACTATCTTGCATCACCTGTGCTTTTTCTATTTCACCTTCTAACCAGTGACGATAAATAGCTACATCGATTTCAGTTAAAACATTGGAAGTAGCCGCAATGGCTCCTGTAGCTCCAGCTTTTAAACCAGATAATATCAAAGAATCAGATCCCGATAAAACCGAAAAATCATGGTTTTTAGCTATCGCTAAGTATTCTTTGATCATTTCGATATTCCCGCTGCTATCTTTGATACCGATAATATTTGGATGCCCAGCGACCATCTCAACTACATGTTGGCTAATATTCGTTCTAGTATTTTTAGGTATATTATAGAGTAAAATAGGTGCGATATTCGCTTCGGCAATTGTTAAATAATGTTGGATCAATTCCACTTCCGTTGGCGCTACAAAGTATGGCGTAATCACAGATAGCGCATCTGCACCAAGACTTGTCATTTCTTTGGATAAAGAAATGACTTGGTCCGTACTGTTTCCTCCTGTCCCTACATAAACAGGGAGTCTACCACGAGTCTCGGCAATCACTATTTCAGCAAACCGCAACTTTTCTAAATCACTTAAGACATGAAATTCCCCATTCGTTCCAAGGATAAACAGACCATTTACTTTTTTATTGATCAAACGATTAACTAATTGTTTGGTGGCACTAGCATCTATTTTATCCGTCTTATCTAAGGGAGTGACCATCGCCGTAATAATTCCTTCTGCTTTCATTATCGTTCGTCCTTTCTTTACTAGGTTAAAATACTTTGCCCTAAAGTTCCTCCTGGATGCCACTTCACGTATTCTGTATTGGTGATCCCCTTTTCCTGCTGTAATAAGACGCTCAACGCTTGAAGGAGTAGTACTTCTACCAAAATAGAAGCTCGAGGTGGCTTATTTAAAGGATCGCCCTCTTGCTCTACACCAGCAAACAAAAAGCAGTCACTATTTTTTGAGAGCCAAGAATTCTTTTTGCCTGTAATAGAAATAATTTTAGCGCCATTATTTTTAAGTGTTTGAACAGTTTTTTTGAGTTCAGCTGTTTCACCACTATTTGAAATTGAAAGTACAATGTCGCCAGATCGAACTTGTCCTGCAGAGCCATGGATTGCTTCTGTACCATCTAAAAAATAAGCTGGTGTGCCTGTAGATGATAATAGTGATGCAATGTATTCAGCGACATGACCAGGCTTACCGATCCCCGTCACGTGGACTCGCCCTCCTTGTTTTTCTGAAGAAAGAATCAATTTCTTTGCTTCAAGTAAAGGTTCTACTGATATTGTTTGAATAAATTTATTGATTTCTCCAGATGTAGTTTCAAAAAAGCGAAGCAATACTTGATTGGTTTCTTGTGTTTCCATTTTATCTCAACCTCCAATCTATTCAATTAAGAAAATAGATTTAATACTTTTTCAATAAAAATACCGATTACATTGTAATCAATATTAGGGAAAGTCGAGCCTTCTAAGCCCATGCTGCCATAAACCGGATAAAGAATCGTTGGCAAAAATGCTAGTAATAACCCAACAATAAATGATCCTGCAACAGCACCACGCCAGCCGCCAGTCGAGTTTCCAAAAACACCAGCCGTTCCTCCAGAGAAAAAGCAAATGTGAGCTGCTGGAATAATCACAATTGGGAATTTAAAGATCACCATGATTGCTACACCAACGAGTCCGGCTGCGTATGCTGACAGAAAACCTACGATCACGGCTGTTGGAGCATATGGGAAAACCGTTGGTACATCTAGAGCTGGACGAGAATTTGGAATAAACTTCTCTGATATTGAAACGAACGCTGCTGTAATTTCCGCTAAAAACATCCGGACACCTGTCATTAAAATTGACATTCCTGCAGTAAATGTAAATGCTTGAATCATTGGGAAAACTAACCAGTGAGTAGTTCCAGCCAATTCCTGTGTAACATCACGACCAGCTTTTAAAGCGGATACATAAAATAGAATCAACATAATCACTGCAACACCCATTAAAAAGTCTCTGAAAAAAGAGAGCCATTTAGGAAAATTGATATGTTCTGTACTTTTATCTTCATGTTTACTAAACAGTTTACCAATATAGCCTGACAATGAGTAACCAATCATATTAAAATGGCCGATCGCAACATCATCACTCCCAGTAATTTTTCGCATAAAAGGTTGACATAGCTGAGGCAACGCTGCTGAACAAAATCCTAAGATCGTTCCGCCAATAATAATTGCTGCAATATCTGAAATGCCGTGGGATTTGATGATCAAAGACAGAACACAGGCGAAAAATAAACTATGACCCGTTGTAAAAAAGATATTTTTCATTGGTGTGATCCGCGCAAAAATTAAGTTCATTACAAATCCTAAAATCAACGTACAAGATGTCACCAAAGCGTATTGCTCTTGTGCCATAGCAGTTGCAGCCTCAGGTGAAGCAACAACGCCGACAATATTGAACCCTGTTTGAAACAGTTTATTGAAATTTTGCAAAGCACCTGTCATCAATGCACCACCCGCACTAAAAACCATGAAGCCGATAATCGTTTTGAAGGTTCCAGTTAAAATTTCTGTTCCTGTCTTCTTTTGAGCGACAAGTCCAACAAAGGCAACAATACCAAGCAAAATTGCTGGTGTACTTAAAAAACTAATAATAAAATCCACTTTTTTTCATCTCCTTATGTGTAAAGCGGTGTCAGCTAGTCAAAAAATGACTTAATTTACTTTCAATCTCGACTTTATCTACTATGTTATTGATGCCAATGATTGTTTGTTTTAACCCCTGTGTTTCTAGCTCCTTAGCAACATCCGCTAAAGTAATCAATAAGTCACCGTCAAATCCCGATACTGCATCTAATGAGGAATGCTCAACTTGAATTGGAAACCCATTTTCTTTGATGACCTGCTCTGTTTTTATTTTTAACATCAAACTTGAACCTACTCCTGCTCTACATGCTACAAGTGCTTTATGCATACGTCTCATCTCCTATTCTGTTTTAATGATATAGTCTAAAATATCCATTGGTTTTTCCGCTGTGTCTAAAATCTGATAAAAACGTTGATCACTTAATAAATTAACTAGCTCAGCCATTGACTCTAGATGCGTCTCACTATCTTTAGCGCTCATGCAAAAAAGATACTTAACAGGATCATTACTTTCATTACCAGACACAACAGGATTTTTTAACGTTGTAATTCCCATTGCTAAATCAAGTGCACCACATTGTGTAGGCGCATGAGGTAGTGCAACATGTTTTGTGACTACAATGTAAGGTCCAAGCGTTTGTGTTGTTTCAATAATTTTTTCGATATAGTCAGCTGTGATTTTTCCTCCATTGAGTAAAGGTTCGGCAGATTTTCTAATCGCATCCTCCCAATCTAACGCTTCAACGTTTAGCTGAATAAATTCTGGTTTTATCATCTCACTTAACAATATGCAACACCCCTTTTGAAATTCACCAAGCGTACGACTTATTGGTTCCTTTTCAATATAAGCTGTTTATGAAAGGGTTTCAATCTCTTTTGATTCCTTATTTTGTTTACCTCTGAAACAAAGAGTGGTCTTGAAAATCAAGAAAGTTCAACAAAATCAGCTATCTGATAAAAAGGATTCATCAAATGTCATATATCTCGATCAAACGGTTTCTTGATCGACTTATTCATTTCAATAAATAGATTTCTTATAAACAATAATTGAACCGAATCGTTTAAATTCAAGAAATCGATTGTATTTTCTCATGATTTTTCCATAATTGTTTTCATTTTCAAAAAAAAGAAAACAAATCAGCCTCGATTTGCTTTCTTAACTCTATTTTCTTATTTTTGTTGCCCTGCTTGCCATTGTCGCACAGCCCATTTATGACTACCGCGCTTTAGCAACTCAATTCCTTGCTCCACGGATACCCAACTAATCGTGTTGGTTTTCTCCAGTGGTTCACATACTTGTTTCCAGCTATCTGCAACAAAAAAATAACCTGGATTATAATAATCGGTACTTCTATGTCTTGAATGGAAGTATTCGTCTGCTTGTCCCAGATAATCACCAATCACCACTTCTACCCCTAGTTCTTCGAGCATTTCACGATGAATCGCTACTTCTTTTGTTTCGCCTGGTTCAATTTCGCCGCCCGGTAAAAAATAAGCTCCATTTGGTGCTTGAACTAAAACTATTTCTGCACCATTACTTCTTGATACAATAATATAAGCACCCAGCCTTTTTTGATATACTATTGTTTCCGATTTTTCACCGAATGACGGTGTTTCCATAAAAACAACTCCCTTATCGTTTAACCTAATTTTACATGAGAATTTTCTCATGAACAAGTATTATCTTATCGTTTTACTCACATTTTCCATAAAGTCTATGCTACTATAAAAATATCTGCAGATTTTTGTAATGATCTGCGATAATTATCCATTTGTGAAAGGAAGATAACTCATATGAAAATGGCTCACACGTGTGTTCGTGTCAAAGATTTAGAAGCGTCGTTGGAGTTTTATCAAAAAGCATTCAATTTTGAAGAAAGCCGTCGTCGTGATTTTCCAGAACATAAATTTACTTTAGTTTACCTAACTTTACCTGGTGACGGTTATGAACTAGAGCTAACGTATAATTATGACCATGAAGCGTACAATTTAGGAGACGGTTACGGTCATATCGCTATTAGCACAGATGAAATTGAGAAGCTACATGAAGAACAAAAAAATGCTGGTTTCACTGTTACAGATATGAAAGGTTTACCAGGAACTCCGCCATCATATTATTTTATTACTGATCCAGATGGCTACAAAATCGAAGTTATTCGTACTCGCTAGTCTAAAAACAGTTACTTACTTTTTAGGTCTTACCTAAGGTGTGAGTGGCTGTTTCTTTTTGACTAATTATCGTACTTAACTAATTGCAACTGATTTAAAGTTGATTTGTAACCTTATTTTTTGAAAAAGTGATACACTGTTATTCTACATATTAATTGAGGACGTGATCAAATGACAACAACTATCGGTATTGCTGGAAATCAAATTATTCAATCGGTTGATGTATTTAACGGAAACCATGTGAGTTATACACCACAAGGATTTGTGACAGCTGTTCAAAATGCAGGCGGATTACCTATCGTTTTACCTATTGGTGCAGAGGAAACTGCTGCTGCCTATATTTCTAAAATCGACAAATTATTGTTAGCAGGGGGACAAGATATTTCTCCTGATTTCTTTGGAGAAGAGCCACATCCTAAACTTGAAGAAACAAATCGAAATCGTGATCTCTTTGAATTGGCTTTAATCAAAGAAGCGATCAAACAACATAAACCGATTTTTGCCGTTTGCCGCGGCATGCAATTAATCAATGTTGCGCTAGGCGGTACTTTATATCAAGATTTATCGTTATACACTGACTGGACTATAAAACATGGTCAGCAACCTACACAACCACAATTCGCAACTCACAGTATTCAAATTGAAAAAGACAGCACTCTGTATCAAGTATTTGGACAAACATACCGTGTCAATTCTTATCATCATCAGGCAATCAACACGTTGGCATCGTCTCTAAAAATCACTGCAAAATCGGCAGATGGGATCGTAGAAGGCATTGAAGCGATCGATGCGAGCCGACGATTGTTAGGCGTTCAATGGCACCCGGAGCTTCGCTATGAAGTCGATTCTAAGGAATTTAAATTATTCGACTATTTTGTGAATCAATTATAAAAATAAAGTACGGTAAGAAGTCGACAACTATCGATCTTCTACCGTACTTTTTAATTAGTCTATTTTGATTTAGAAATCAAAATTATCTGGATCAGGACCTAAACGCTCATTTGTATTCAGGTTGTTGATTCGTTCCATATCTGCTCCACTTAATTCAAAGTCAAAAACATCAAAGTTTTGTTTAATCCGTTCCTCATGAACTGATTTTGGAATTACGATGATATCACTTTGCAAATGCCAACGGATGATTACTTGAGCTGCTGTTTTATTGTATTTTTTCCCGATCTCAACTAACGTTGGATTTTCTAAAATTTTACCTTGTCCTAATGGAGACCACGCTTCAACTGCGATGTTGTTCTCTGATAAAAATTTACGTAATGGTTCTTGTGTCAATGTAGGATGAATCTCGATCTGATCAACCATTGGGACGACTTTAGCTTCTTTCAACAACTCTTTAAGATGATGTTCATGGAAGTTTGAGACCCCAATCGCTTTTGCACGACCACTTTGATAGATCTCTTCAATAGCACGCCAAGAATCCTTATATTTACCTTCTACAGGCCAATGGATCAAATAGAGATCAACATAGTCCAAACCAAGTTTTGTTAAACTTTCATCAAACGCTTTTAGCGTTGACTCATAGCCTTGATCTGCATTCCATAATTTTGTTGTTACGAAAATGTCTTCTCTTGGAATACCTGATGCTCGAATCCCTTCACCAACACTGACTTCATTTTTATACGCTGCAGCAGTATCGATCAAGCGATAACCAGCTTGCAAAGCCCATTTTACAGAATCAACTGCTTCTGCTCCGTCCTTCACTTGCCAGACCCCTAAACCTAAACGCGGAATAATTGAACCATTCGCTAACTCTTTTGTTTTCTTAAATGACATCTTTTTTTCATTCCTTTCTTTGAAAAAGTACCACTACTTTTAGTATACTCCTTAAAATATCAGAAGCAAAATATGTAGATTATATGAGATTAGCTTTTACCTTTCCGTTAAACATAAGACTTACTAACTGTTTACTCTAATTGGCCAGCTCGCGTAGCGTATTAATGTTTAAAGGGTACTCACTCTTTTTCAGTTTATCAATTGCTAACCCTTTATCTTTTTGTAGTTTATTGACTTCTTCCTTACTATATTCATCATGATTCGTTAATTGATAAACTGCAATCAATTGATTCAATTTTTCAGCATATTGGATATCCGTAGCATATTTTACAGTCAAAAAAGTAGTTGCTTCCCGATAATTGTTAGTTTCGTTTTTCCAAGTACCTTTATAAAACTCAGAATTTCCAATTAATCCCTCTTTTAACAAGCGTGCATAATCTTCTAAAGATTCTTCATATGACGGATATTGCCGAAATAGTGCCTCAACAATATAGAAATGACCTTCTCCATCATCTTCTTGCGTCTTCATGACTATTGATCTGCCTTCATAATCCCCTTTAATTCCAAATAAATTGTAAAATGGCGCCTCGGATAAACGACTACTGCCAGCTCCTGATTCTAAAATTGCTTGAGCAATCATCACCGAAGCATACAAATCATATTTAGATGCAAGCCTTTCAGCAAAACCACTAATAACCTGAATAAATTCTTCTATTCTTTGATTTTTGATAAATAACGCTGTATCCACTCCCTCATTCCCCTTCTCAAAAGTCTTGTCAGCTAAAGCTAAGGCGAGCGGTTCAACTGCTTGTTCTTCTTTTACAGGTTGATTTTCCCTTATCTCTTCATTGAGGTTTTCCAAATAGTTTGATGAATCTGCCGTTTGAAATCGTTGCAGCTCTTTAATCGGTGCACCAACAGCCAAACTTGGTAATATTATTGTAATCATCATTAAAATTGTAAACAACACTTTCTTTTTCATGAGCATCTCCTATTCTTGATCATTCTTCTAAAATAGTAATACGCATTTAATTCCCTTTCTGATCAAAAATAGTCCTATTTTCTATTTTTTCTTGTTTAAGTACAAAAAAAAGAAAACAACGAATGACTTCGTCGTTTTCTTTTTTGATTGGTTTAAAATTAATCTTCCTCGGGTAACTCTATTTTTTCAATTGTATTGAAATTATCAAACTCTGAGTCAATACTGACAATGACTTTCCCTTTTTTATTTTCACCGATAACCTTTGTTACCATTTCTTTTACGTTAAATGTTTTTTTATCAACACTTACATTCATTGTAATCCTCAGATCATCCTCCGTGTCAAAACCTGTAAATGAAATATTATAATATTTTTTCAATGTTTTATATAATTTTTTATCATAACCATCATACATGAAATGATACTCATCATCCGTCGTTTCAAACCCTAGATCTTCTGATACTAACCCAAGTAATTCTAATGGCACACTATAATCAGCTTGGTTGCTAAATTCTTTGGCATCAACCTTTGCTGTTTTCTTCCAAACGCCAGGTCGATCTTCTAAATATGCTTTACCATCCTTAATGATAAATTCAAGTTCTTCTCCATCTGCATTGGTTGAATCAATGCTGTACGCATTATTTTTGCGATCGACTTCTGAACTCATTTCAACAGCTGAGTTATTTTTTTGTCCTAAGGCACTCACTTTCACACTAAGATCCATATCTAATGAGTAGCTGTCTATCTTACCTTCCTTCGCGTCCATCCGCTTAAGTGTTGCTTCTTTCGTAAGTGGCTTATTACAGCCAACCAACGTTGCTAATAATACAAAAACCAAAACAAATTTTTTCATCTAAACTCCCCAACTCTTTATAGTATATTGATTAAAATAATCCCCTAGTTTTTATTATACTAAACCTAAATTCAAAATACGAGTGCTTTTCCAAATTGTCTTGACTCAATAAAAAAACGTCAAAGTTCGCTTTGACGTTTTTTTATTTGTTATACGTTTATATTTCTAATCCAGCCTGCTGGAGCAGCTACATCTCCAAACTGAATACCAGTTAACTCATCATAAAGTTTTTGTGTTACTGGACCGACTTCTGTTTCACTGTAAAATACATGAAAGTCATCATAGGTTTGAATCCCTCCGATTGGCGAGATGACTGCAGCCGTTCCACAAGCACCAGCTTCTTTAAATTGATCTAAAGAATCAATATAAACATCTTCCTCTGCTGCTTCCATTCCAAGATTATTCTCCGCTAAATAAAGTAGCGAATACTTCGTAATACTTGGTAGTATTGAAGGTGATAACGGTGTAATGAAACGATCATCTTTAGTGATTCCAAAGAAATTAGCAGAACCGACTTCTTCGATTTTAGTATGTGTTTTGGGATCTAAGTAAATACAATCTGAGAAGTGTTTTTCCTTGGCTTCTTCGCCAGGCATAAAACTAGCTGCGTAATTTCCACCAACTTTAATTGCTCCAGTTCCTTGAGGTGCAGCACGATCATAATCGGAAAAGATAAAGTTCGTTGGTGTTAAACCTCCTTTAAAATAAGCACCTACAGGCATACAGAAAACTGTAAATAGATACTCAGGCGCAGGTTTTACACCGATTCCTTCTCCAACACCGATCAAAAGCGGGCGAATATATAACGTAGCACCACTACCATATGGCGGAACAAATGCCTCGTTCGCTTTTACCACTTCTTCAATTGCATGGATAAATTTAGCTTCTGGAACTTCAGCCATCAATAATCGCTTAGCACTACGATTCATTCGTTTAGAATTTTCCTCCACTCTAAATAAATTGATCGATCCATCTTTACAGCGATAAGCTTTTAGCCCTTCAAAACATTGCTGTCCGTAATGTAAGGCTGCTGAACCTTCATGAATATGCAATGTATTATCTTCTGTTAGCGTTCCTTCATCCCATTGGCCATTTTTCCAAGTTGAAATGTAGCGAAATGGTGTTCTTATATAATCAAAGCCTAAGTTATCCCAATCAATTGTCATACGATCACTCCTTATTTTCAGAATATTGTAACACATTTCCAATGAATTTGTTAAGCTTTTTACAGAAATAATGACATCTTTTTTCAAATTCAAGTATAATGATAGAGTAATTATCGCTAAAAAAGAAAGTTGGGATTTTCTTGTTTATTCTTGGCCAATCAGGATCCAGTAAAACGGTTGACAGTACCATGGATTCTGCTCTTGATATCAAAGCTGTCACTGAAAACAAAGTCAATGCACTGCAACGCTTTTGGAATGGAATCAATTGGGATCAAATTATTGCAACATTGATTGAAAAAGTGATTTACCTACTATTTCTTATTTTACTTTTTGCCCTGCTTAACCGGATAGGTAAAACACTTATAGATAAAACATATGGCAACTACAGTAAAAAACAATCGTTCAGTGAAAGTCGTTTGAAAACACTACATACACTGATCAATAACGCTTTTCAATACACGCTCTTTTTCTTTTTCACATACTCACTACTTACCGTGATTGGCGTTCCTGTCGGTTCACTCCTTGCAGGAGCTGGGATTGCTGGTGTGGCAATTGGTTTGGGCGCACAAGGCTTTATGAATGATATTATCACTGGTTTTTTTATCATTTTAGAACAACAAATGGATGTTGGCGACTATGTACGTTTAACTGCTCTTGGCATTGAGGGAACAGTTACTGCTGTTGGCCTTAGAACAACACAGATGAAAGCATTAGATGGAACTGTTCATTTTATTCCTAATCGAAACATCACCACAATCAGTAACCTTTCTAGATCAAACATGCAAGTTCTGATTGATGTGCGCATCATGCCAGATGAAGGCTATGATCAAATCACAGCGCTTATTGATCAAGTCAATCAAGAATTGAAAGAAAAATATGCTGAGATCATTCAAAATGGTCCAACGATTTTTGGTATGGTTGATTTAGGAAATGGAAATTTTGCCGTTCGTACAACCATGTACGTTTTAAACGGAAAACAAGCACCGATTAGAGAAGAGTTTTTAGCGCAGTATGTAAAAAAACTATCTGAAGCAAACTTCACCATTCCAAATACACCGATTACATTAAAGTGAAAAGATGATCCTGACTTTTTACAGTCAGGATCATCTTTCTATTTATCTAAAAATTTCAAAAAATGACTGATATGTTCTACTGCAAATGGAATTGCTGCTTCTTTTGGTTCAAACTTAGCAGAATGTAGACCATAAGGACTATCAACTCCGAGCCAAAACATTGTGCCAGGAACCTTAGATAATAAATACCCGAAATCTTCCCCCGTCATAGCCACTTCTGCCTCTTCAAATACAACATCAGGCTCTTGTTTCATAAAGGAGATAAATTTTTCTGTTGTTTGCGGATCATTAATTACAGGAACATAACCTTTTTGATCTAATGATACAACGACCTCGCAGTTAAATGACTTTGCAATTCCTTCACCAATTTCTCTGATTCTGATTTGAGTCAATTGGTTCATTTCTTCTGTTAATGTCCGAATTGTGCCGGATATTGTGGCTTCTCCTGCAATCACATTGGTCGCTGAACCAGCATGAAAGGTACCAAAAGTGACTACCGCTCCCTCAACTGGATTAACATTTCGGCTAACGATTGTTTGAGCTTGTTGAACCAGACTCATTCCAGCTACGATCATATCATTTGAAGCATGAGGAAACGCTGCATGGCCGCCTTTCCCCGTTAAAGTGATTTGAACTTCGCAAGTTGCTGCAAATAGTGTGCCGATCTTCGTTGTAATTTGCCCAACTGGTAACTCTGGGTTTACATGTAACCCATAAAATTCATCCGGTAACCAAGTACCAAAAGCTCCTGCCTCATACATCAACATACCACCAGCTTCATTTTCTTCTGCTGGCTGAAATAAAAATAAGTAATTATTTTCAGGTTGTTCAACTGACATTTGTTCCAACAAGCCTAAACCAATTGTCATATGAAAATCATGTCCGCAAGCATGCATATATCCCTCGTGTTCAGATTGGAAATCAGATAGGACCTCTTCAGCAATTGGCAAACCATCAATATCAGCTCGCCAACCAATCGTTTTTTGGGGATTTTTGCCATGAACAAAAACCATGATTCCAGTTCGCCATGTTTTATACTCTATAAACTCTTTATCAATCAACAAGATAATTTCTAATAAGCGTTTTTGTGTTTTTTCTTCTTCTAGTCCAATTTCTGGTATTTTGTGAAGTTGTCTGCGAATCTCGATCAATTGTTCTTGAATCACTGTTCATCTGCCTCTTTTCTATTTCTCTATATCTTATTGTTGAATAAAATAATTCTTCTGTCAATCCTTGACTAAGAATTATTTTTTGACTTTTAGCAAATTTAACCTGATTCAGCTTTTATAAGTGCTCTAAATAGCGTTGAGCAAATTCACTAATTTTCTCTAAATCAATTCCTTTTAGCTTATTCTCAGGGCTTACGGGAACCCATGAAGGCTTATAACCACCGAACCATACGATTTCAATTGACCGAAGGCGTGTGATTATTGTGCCGACGTATGACGATAAAGAAAAAATAAAAAATGCCTATCAACCATTAGATACTGCGATGTTGCGTTTAGCACAAGAGTATTCTGAATCAGAACTAGAACTGAACAATCATTTCTTAGCAAAAGCCGTTTCCGTACTCGATGATCAATTACAGAGGAAATAACAACATATGACATTGATAAAAAAGCCAACTAAAATTTCATTTAGTTGGCTTTATTTAGACTATTTCATAATATCAATCAAGTCTTTCTTAGATGCGGCTGATGCCGGCATGTAGCTAAAGACGACACCGATTAGAACTGAAATTCCTACAGCTAGTCCAATTGTAAACAAATCTGGACGTACTGCGAATGGTAGAAAGATCGACGAAACAACGCCTAAGATCATTCCCAGTAAATAACCGATCATCCCGCCAAGCAGTGTCAATGTTAGCCCTTCAGCTAAAAATTGTTTTCTGATATCTTTTTCTGTTGCCCCCAAAGCTCGGCGAATACCAATTTCTTTCGTACGTTCTGAAACAGAAATGTACATCATATTCATAACACCCACCCCTGCAATAAACAACGAAATACCAGCGACAGCAGAAATAAAGAGTGTTAGATTATCTAAAATGCTACCCATTTGATCAATATCTGATTTGGGATTATATACTTCGTACTCACCAGTATTTCTCATGCTCCCATTGAAGTTGAGCTGTTTTAAAACCTCTGATGTTACTTTGGCTTTATCTTCACCTGCCTCAGTTTCCAAATCCAAGATTGATTGACTGTCTGGTTTATTAAAGTAGTGATCATAGGTTTTAATCGGAAAGTATGCTAACGGAGCTTGATTTTCCATGGACAAAGTGCCACTTTCACTCGCTTTGATGCCTACGACTGTGAATAATTCATTCATGACTTCAAAGCCTTTACCAATCGCTTTTTCTGGCTCACCATACAGTTTCTGAGCCAACACTTCATCAACGACCACAACTTTATTCAACGTTTCATTATCTTTAGGTTCTATTTGACGACCACTTAACAATGGAGCTGATGTTTGCTCAACCCGTTCTACTTTTTTTGTTAGCTTTTTACCACGAACATAGAGCTCTATTTGACGTTCAGTCAATATAATTTTAGGCTTGTAAAAAGCTACTTTTTTGATTCCTTTGATGTTTTTAATTAAATCTAAATCACTTTTTTTAAAAACTTCGCCCTCTTTAAAAGCATTGGCAACATCATAATAGTTAAACGTAATATTACTAACATTTTCATTTGTATTGGTCATGGACATTTTGTCGATCATATCTCGTTTAAAACCATTACCGATAGATACGATCGTGATCACTGAAGCAATCCCGATAATAATACCGAACATTGTTAAAAAGCTACGTTTTTTATTTTTTAAAATTGATTTTAAGGCTGTCTTCCAAATGACGTAGTTTTTCATTTGATCAGCTCCTCTTCAACAATTACCCCATCTTTGACCCGAATCAAACGATCACAGTAAGAGATCATCTCAGGATTATGTGTTACCAAAATGATGGTTACACCTTCTTGCTTATTCAAATCCTGAAATAACTGCATGATATCTTCCGAGGTTTTTGAATCTAGGGCCCCTGTAGGCTCATCTGCGATAATAAAGCTTGGAGAGTTCACAATAGACCTTGCTATGGCTACCCGCTGCTGCTGACCACCTGAAAGTTGTTTTGGGTATTTATTCCCTTTATCAGCTAAACCAACCTTTGCTAATACTTCTTGGACTCTCTTTTTTGTATCTGTATAAGCTGAACCATTATACAGTAGCGGTAACTCGACATTCTCAAAAACTGTGTTATTTTCGATCAAACTAAAGTTTTGAAACACAAATCCTACTGATTGATTACGAATTGCAGAAAGTTCTTTATCAGAGAAATCTGTGATCTCTTTGCCTTCGAATAAATACGTCCCTTCAAATTTTTTATCAATAAAACCGATCAGATTGATCAATGTCGATTTGCCTGAACCAGACGGCCCCATAACTGCAACAAACTCTTTTTCTTTAATCTCAAAGTTGATATTTTTTAAAACATGTAACTTTTCTTCTTCTAAAGCATAATATTTGTTGATTTGTTCAAGCTTAATCATTTTCAACCACCTGCACTTCTGTATTATCTTTTAACACGTCATCTGGGTTTCCAATGATTTTAGTGCCTTTTGTTACACCTGATTCCACGTTTTTAACGCCATTCATATCCACCACTTTGACATCAGTCTTCACTGCACGACCGTTTTTATAGATGAATACAAAAGTTTTATCTTCTTTCGTAACAATTGATTTTTCAGGTAAAACGAGTTGCGGTTGCGGCAACGATACCTGGACAGATGAACCATACGCCCATGGGAAGTCTCCCTCCACAATAAATTCGTAGGTAGGGATTTCTGATTCAGTTCCATTTTTTGATTTAGGCAATTGATTGATCGAACTGATTTTTCCTTGAGCTGTTTGGTTTGAACCAACAGATGTTACACTGACTTCTTGTCCAGTTTTTAGTTTTGCTAAATCATATTCTGTCACAATCCCCTTAGTTTGTTTGGTCTTACTTAGTACCTGAACCAAAGGCTGGTCTAATGATTTTTTACCTGCTTCATTGACCATCGCAACACCATCAATTGTCGCTTTAACAGTTGACGTAACTTTTCCTTGTTCTGATTCTAACACTGCTGCTTCATCGTTTACTTCCGTATAAGCTAAATCTAGCGCTTGTTGTGCTTGGATTACTTCGTTATTTATACTAGTTACTTCTGTTTTTTGTTGTTCAACCTTGCTTTTAAGCTCTTCCTTTTTTTCTGGATCTACTTCTCTATCAAACTCAGCTTTACTTTGATTTAAACTTGCTTGTGCTTCGTTATAACGAGTTTGCGCACGACTTAGATTCTGTGATGCTTGTTGTGCTGATAAACTACTTTTATTGACTGTTCTTTGTTGTTGGTCAGCTCTAGTTTGAGCTTCCCCATTTAAATAATTAAGTAAAACATCACCATTTTTCACTTCTTGTTCATGTTTTACTGGAATGTCTGTAATTGTTCCTAATGCTTGATCATAGAAAATATCCTCTGTTTGTGCTGCTTTCACTTCACCCTTTAAAAGTAACGGATCTAACTGATTTAACGTAAAAACATTGTAGCTAGACTCAGTTTTTTTAGGGGAGGAAAAAAATAGAAAATAGCTTCCTACACAGATTCCAACTAAAATACCACCAATAACTAATTTAAATTTTTTGCTTTTCATAATACTTGTTCCCCCTACTTAATCTAATATAATCGATTATAGCTAGAAACAAGCTAATAAAAAATTGAATAGTCATGCATTCGGCTTACACATTTGCAAGTTTAATATAACAATCCATTTTTAAACGAAAAAAAAGCGAGCCCAAACTATTACTAGTTATGACTCACTCTTTTAATCGTTATTATAATTTACGTAATTCTTCCATCATATTTGTTTTACTTTTCGTTTTTTCATCAATATCTTTGATCTTTCTAGCAGGAACACCAGCAACAACTGTATATGGTGCTACATCATCCACAACAATTGCACCTGCAGCAACAACTGCGCCTTCCCCTACTCGAATTCCTTCTAAGACAACTGCATTAGCTCCGATCAAGACATTATCTTCGATTACAACTGGCTCTGCACTTGGTGGTTCGATAACACCCGCTAACACAGTTCCTGCACCGATATGACAGTTTTTACCAACTGTTGCACGTCCACCTAAAATGGCGCCCATATCGATCATTGTCCCAGCGCCAATCACAGCTCCGATATTGATTACGGCTCCCATCATGATTACCGCATTATCGCCGATCTCAACTTGATCTCTAATCGTTACCCCTGGCTCAATACGGGCATTGATTTCTTTGATATCCAACATTGGAATCGCAGAGTTTCTTGAATCATTCTCGATGACATAATCAAGAATGTATTCTTTATTATCCTCTAAAAACTTTTTGATGATATTCCATTCACCGAATAAAGTTCCCGTTTTACAATTAGTAAAAGCTTGTATTTCGTCAGGAAAAGAAACTTCCTTCAATTTACCTTTTAAAGTAACTTTAACTGGCGTTTTTTTCTCAGCATTCCCGATGTAGTTAATAATTTCATAAGCGTCCATCAAATAACTCCCTTCAATTAGGTGTTTAGTTTATCAAAAAAATGAACAAAAGGGAAGAAAAATCAAATTACTTTCATTTCTCTAGACTCTCCTTCCGATTTTGGTAAAATGATATTTTTACGTTCTAGCTCGTGAGCCATATGATTGATCGCCTTTAACAATTCTTTGCGTGTAATGATTCCTTTGAAACATTGATTGTCATCAACAACTGGAAGAAAAGCCGCATCCACTAATAAGTGAAGGACATCTTCTAACTCCCATTGTTCACCGATCACTGGTACATTAACTTCCATAACATCTGCTACAGTAAAATCTTTTAATTTATCAAAGTCAATAGATGTAATGTCAAACATTTTATCCACTACATCAGATAAACTGATCAGCCCTACAAAGCGATCACCTTTATCCAATACAGGGATTTTTGAATACTTTACTTGAGATAAAACTAATAACGCATGACTCAACGGATTTAAGCACATCACGTTTGCGACATTTTCCGCAGGAATCAAAAAGGTTTCTTGTTTTTCTAATAATAATTCTTTTACAGCAGTTCCAATCATTTGGAGTGCCTCCATTTCATTTTCTTTGCCACAATTATCATTGTACAGAAAACGGATGCAAATGTCTTGAAATTCAAACTTTTTTCATAACTCTTAAAAAAAATTAACATTTGACCTTAGTTTCTTCATATTTGCTTTTTGGTAAAAGTAAAAACAGTGTTTGGGACAAAAATCGGTTCTCTTTTTGTTAAACACGCTAATCTCGAATAGACGGTGGATCGGAAGCAGGGACTACACTTCGTTTCGATCTCTTTAACCTCTACGCATGAAATATGCTAGAATTTGATATCTTCTGTCCCAAGCTCCATTTAATTATTTCCTATTAAAAACAAAATGAAGTTTTTTAAATGGTTGGTGATCTCGTCCATAATATTGAACGATAAAACGATCTGTCGTGCTCTCAATGATCGCGTATGATTTTAGTTGAATCGCGCCTCTAGGTTGGCTAATACTTCCAGGATTCAAATACAGAACATTGGCCCGAACCTCACAACCAATTTCATGCGTATGACCAAATAACACAATAGTCGCTTTGACTTGTTCTGCTTTTAAAGCAAGAGTAGTCAAGCCAGAACGCACATTAGCCAAATGTCCGTGTGTCATAAAAATTGTATCTTCATCTGTTTTTTCCACGATACTATCAGGAAACTCAGAACTATAATCACAATTTCCTCTCACGACGATAAAATCATTCCATAATACATCGTGAGCTTCCAATTCAGAATCACCACAATGAAACAGCTTATCTACTTTTCCTCGATAGTTTGCAACTAAATCAGCCAGTATGTCTCGATCACCATGATTATCACTTACTACTAAATACTTCATGCACAACCTCCTAGTTTTTCAACCAATTTTCCCATTGATCTTTTAGTTTGGCAACAGCTAACCCTCTATGGCTGATTTCATTTTTGCGTTCATCCGAAAGTTCTGCTGCTGTTTTTTGCTCTTCAGGCACAAAAAATAATGGATCATAGCCGAATCCATGATCACCACGCGGAATCGTACCGATTTCGCCTGCCCAATTGCCTTCTACGACTAAGCTCTCTTTATCTGGTGCTGCAAATACGAGCGTACAATGGAACATCGCTGTCCGTTTTTCTTTAGGTACTCCAGTTAATTCATGTAGTAATTTAGCGTTGTTTGCAGCATTATTCGTTGGTTCACCAGCAAAACGGGCTGAAAATATCCCTGGCATGCCATCTAGCGCATCGACGATTAAACCTGAATCATCTGCTAAAACAGGTTGTTTTAAAATAGCAGCAATTGTTTCTGCTTTTAAACGGGCGTTTTCTTCAAATGTTTTCCCTGTTTCCTCAACATCGGGTAATTCTGGATAATCTAATAGCGTTTTTACTTGATAGCCTTTTTCAGCGAAAAGTTTCGTGAATTCTTTGGCTTTTCCGGGATTTCTTGTTGCAATCACGATCGTTCTATCTTCTATTGGAAAACTCTTTTCACTTGTTTGATACATTAACGCTTCTTTTTGATAGGCGATCAAATGTTCAATCCCGGATTTGCCATAGAATAACAACGAGTTTAGTTCATCGCCTGAAAAAGTCGCTTCTTCCCCTGTACCTTGGAGCTCAACAAAATTACCTGATTCAGTCATCACCAAGTTCATATCTACAGCGGCTGTTGAGTCTTCTGTATAGTCCAAATCAAGAACACATTGGCCATCATTTAAAATCCCAGCGCTAACGGCAGCTAAGTACTCTTTGATTGGGTCTTCTTGTAAGTCGCCATTTTTCAGCATTTTAGCCACTGCGATTTTCATCGCAACAAAAGCACCTGTGATACTTGCAGTCCGAGTGCCACCATCGGCTTGGACAACATCACAATCCACGATAATACTTCTTTCACCCAATTTTTTCAAATCAATCACTGCACGTAATGATCGACCAATCAAACGTTGAATTTCCATTGTTCTTCCTGTTAATTTTCCTTTAGCACTTTCTCGGATATTTCTTGTATTTGTCGCTCTTGGAAGCATACTATACTCTGCAGTCACCCAGCCAGTCCCTTCACCTCTTAAAAATGGTGGAACTTTTTCTTCCACAGTCGCAGAACAAATTACTTTGGTATCACCAAAAGAAATCACGACAGATCCCTCTGGATGTTTGTAAACATTTGTCTCAATGGTGATTTTTCTTAATTCTTTCGCCTGTCTTCCATCATGTCTGATCATCATTCATTTCTCCTCATTTCTTAATAGGTAAGCGAACTTGCTCAACAGTTATAGTTTCTAGATTTAACCAATCATCAGCAATCGCTTTAAACATTTTCGCTGATCCAGTCGTATAAAATTCATTTGGCTCATTAACATAGTTTGGCATATTCGCTATATCAAAATAATCTAATAACATACTGACTTCACTTACCGTTTCAGCCCCCGAATCAATCAATTTTACTTGGCTACCCATAACATTTTGGATCAAAGGACGTAATAACGGATAATGCGTACAGCCTAAAATCAATGTATCTAATTTTTTCAATTGCAGTGGATTTAACGTTTCTGATACAACTTTTTTTGCTACAGAAGAGTGAAACTCATTACTTTCAACAATCGGAACAAACTTTGGACAGGCCAAACTTGAAACAAATGTATTCGGTGCTTTACTCTTTAATGCTGTTTCATAGGCACGGCTTTTGATGGTTCCAGCAGTTCCAATCACACCCACACGATTATTTTTTGTTGCTTTTAAGGCAGCTCTTGTACCAGGTAAAATCACGCCTACAACTGGGATATCCAATTCAGCTTTGATTTCTTCTAAGGCAACTGCAGTCGCTGTATTACATGCGATCACTAACATTTTAATGTTCTTCTCTAAAAGAAAATTGGTCATTTCCCAAGTAAATTGCACGACTTGCTCAGCCGGCCTAGGACCATACGGACAGCGTGCTGTATCACCAAGATAGATCAAACGCTCATTCGGAAGTTGCCTCATTGCTTCTTTTACTACCGTAAGTCCACCGACTCCGGAATCTATAAATCCTATTGCTTCATGATTATTCAAGTCAATCAACCTTTACAGTATTTTTTCAACACTCTTATTTTCTACTTTTTGGTGTTTTTTTTCAAGTTTTATTATCGTTTCTTCTATTATATCATTCTTTCTCTAATAATTTTTTATTTGATTATTAGTGTTGAAATTGCTGTCTCTTATACACATCTAGATGTGTATAAGAGACACTACGTATACTATCCATTAATAAGTATTTCTTATCATTTTCTCAGTTTAACTTTTTGACGTTCTTTTTTTCATTTTTATCCAATCTATTCAATCACTGATAAATCAACAATCATTATAAATGATGTGATAATTTTATACATAAAGGAGAATGGCCATGATTTCGTTGGAACATGTAAATAAGTATTTTGGGGACCATCATGTATTGAAAGATGTTTCTTTAAAGGTCAACGAAGGAGAAAAAATTGTCATCATCGGACCTTCTGGCTCCGGTAAAAGCACTCTGATCCGTTGTATCAATCGTTTAGAAAAAGTTACCGACGGACACATATTAGTCGATGGCATCGATATCACAGAACCTAAAGCTCCCGTTCAAAAGGTTCGTCAAAAAGTAGCAATGGTTTTTCAAAGTTTTAACCTCTATGCACACAAAACAATTATTCAAAATCTTACATTAGCACCCATAAAAGTCAAAGGGGTCAGTAAAGAAGAAGCAACTAAAACAGGAATGGAATACTTAGAAAGAGTCGGTTTAGCAGATAAAGCAAATGCCTATCCTGCCCAGCTTTCTGGTGGGCAACAACAGCGCGTCGCGATTGCCAGAGCCTTAAATATGCATCCGGAAATCATCTTGTTTGATGAACCAACCTCAGCTCTTGACCCAGAAATGATCCAAGAAGTTTTAGATGTAATGGTTGACTTGTCTAAACAAAATATTACGATGATTTGCGTCACTCATGAAATGGGTTTCGCTCGTCAAGTCGCTGATAAAGTGATTTTTATGGATGATGGGCAAATCATCGAAACAGGAACACCAGAACATTTCTTTACTAGCACTGAAAACGAACGTGCTAAAGAGTTCTTAAGTAAAATCATTCATAATTAATACAATAAAATAGACCTAAGGAGGAATTTCAAATGAAAAAAACAAAAAAATTATTCGGTGCATTGTCTCTTGCGTTATTACTCGGCCTGATTGTCGGTTGTGGCAGTGGCGAAGATAAAAATTCGACTGATTCTGGTAACAAAGGAACGACTGATCTTCAAAAAATCAAAGATGCTGGTGTAATTAAAGTCGGTGTTAAAGAAGATGTTCCGAACTTTGGATATATGAATCCTGATACGAATAAAAATGAAGGTATGGAGCCAGATATCGCGCGCTTGATTGCAAAAGAATTAACTGGTAGTGAAGATAATGTTGAGTTTGTTGGTGTAACCGCAAAAACTCGGGGACCTCTATTAGATAATGGCGAACTGGATATGGTGATCGCAACGTTTACCATCACAGATGAACGCAAAGAAACCTATAATTTCACAACGCCATATTATAAAGACGAAGTTGGTTTTTTGGTTAGAAAAGCTGACAAATTTACCGACACTGCTAGTTTAGATGGTAAAACAATTGGTGTCGTTCAATCCGCAACGACCAAAGAAGCAATTGAAAAACAGGCAAAGGATTTGGGTGTAACGTTCAAATATCAAGAACTAGGCTCATATCCTGAACTAAAAACAGCCTTAACATCTAAAAGAATCGATGCTTTTTCAGTAGATAAATCAATTTTAACTGGTTATGTAGATGATAGTACCGAAATCTTGAAAGATGGTTTCTCACCACAAGAATACGGTATCGCTACGAAGAAAGCAAATACGGAATTAAACGATCAGTTAAATAAATCCATTGAAAAATGGGAAAAAGACGGTACTTTGGAAAAAATCTACAAAACGTGGAATCTGGACTAATTTTTCCCGATTCTATACAATTTCGTTAGAATTTGGGAGGAAATCAAATGTTCATTATAGCGAATTCAGGGCCATTTGCGCTTTATCGTTGGGAAGCTTTGCTTAAAGACTGGAGACTTTTTGGCGATGCTTTCCTTTATACCATTTTACTTGCGGTCGGATCATTGATCGTGGCGATGTTATTAGGGATATTTTTTGGGAGCCTCTCTGCGATGCACAACAAATTATTGAATCTAATCAGTCGAATTTATGTTGAATTTTTTCAGAACACCCCATTGTTGATTCAATTTATCGTTGTTTATTATGGTTTTCCATTGATTAGTCCAATGCTAACTTTTTCGACAACAACGATTGCGATCATTTGTGTGGGCCTTTATCATGGCGCCTATATCTCAGAAGTTGTTCGTTCAGGGATCGGTGCTGTGCCTAAAGGGCAATTTGAAGCAGCTTATTCTCAAGGTTTTTCTTATGGAAAAACAATGCGCTTTGTCGTATTGCCTCAAGCTTGGCGAATTATGCTACCGCCACTTACAAATCAAATCGTAAATTTAATCAAAAATACCTCAACAGTTGCGATTATTTCGGGAGCAGATGTGATGTTTACAGCAAATAGTTGGTCTTCGATCAATCTAAACTATATTCCGGCATTTGCGCTAGCAGGATTCCTTTACTTTATCCTGTGCTTCCCGTTAGCTAAATTGGCTCGGAAATTAGAAGAAAACAATAAGAAAGCTTATACCAGATAGGAGGTCGCAAATATGTCTTTTTCAGAACAAATGAGTCAACTTCTCACCGGCAATAACTTGCGCTTTTTATTCGATGGGTTGAAGCTTACTCTTTACATTTCTTTTGTATCAATTATTTTAAGTACGATTTTCGGTACTATTTTAGCTGTTTTAAGAAATCAAAAAAAAGGTCCTTTAAAGTTTCTAGCTAGTTTATATATCGAAATCGTTCGTAATATACCTAATTTACTATGGATCTATGTTATTTTCTTGATTTTTAAAATAAAGTCTACTCCTGCTGGAATTGTTAGCTTTACTGTTTTTACAACCGCTGCTTTAGCTGAAATTATCCGTGGCGGTTTAAATGGTGTTGACAAAGGACAAAAAGAAGCCGCCCGTTCTCAAGGCTTTAGCAATTTTCAAATTCTTATATATATCGTTTTACCTCAAGCCATTCGCAACGTATTGCCCGCAATTGTTTCACAATTTGTGACGGTAATTAAGGATACTAGTTTTTTATATTCCGTTATTGCGCTGCAAGAGCTCTTCGGGAAATCTTATATATTGATGGGCCGCTATGCTCAAACAAGTCAAGTTTTTGCAATTTACGGCCTTGTCGCCTTGATGTATTTTGTCATTAATTTTTCGATTTCTCAGTTTTCCAGATGGTTATCTAGAAATTGGGCTTAATCGACTAAAAAAAGTTCCGCAAAACTATTTAAGTTTTGCGGAACTTTTTCTTTTAGCGAATCTTCACAGCAAATTGCTCCACTAATGCCTTTTCTACTTTTTCCATTGATTGATTGATCTCTTCATCAACCAATGTTGCTTCAGCGTTGACAAACGTCAAGCTATAAGCCATTGATTTTTTCCCTTCAGCGATGTTCTCTCCTTGATAAACATCAAATAAGTGAACGGATTGCAAGAATTTTCCAGCATGTTTGGAAATAGTTCCTACTAATTCTTGGCTTGTTACTGATTCATCGACCAGTAAAGCAATATCCCGTGAAACTGCTGGGAATTTTGAGATTTGTTGATACACTAATGCGTCATTTTCTTCTGCGATGATTGCTTGAAGATTTAATTCAGCGGCGTATGTTTCTGGAATCTCGTATTCTTTTGCTACAGTTGGATGAACTTGCCCGATGAATCCGATGACCGTATCATTCAATTTTATCAAAGCCGTTCTTCCTGGATGTAGATCTTGATTTTCTTTTGTTGCTTCGTAAGAAATTTTATTTAAAATCCCAACAGAGTCAAATAATTCTTCAAGCATCCCTTTCACTGTGTAAAAATCAACAGTTGTTTCCTTGGTTTGCCAATCTTTCACTTTACTGTTTCCTGATAAGACGATCCCTAGATGGTTCTCTTCATAAGGCAATTCTTTTTTAGGATCATTGTCTTGATAAAAAACTCGTCCAACCTCATAAAGTGCAATATTGTTGTTTTTACGGGCAACATTATAGGCTACGTCATCTAATAATCCTGAAATCAAGTTCATTCTTAAGACAGAACGCTCTTCACTCATTGGCCATTGCAGACTTGTTGTTTGGCTTTCTCTCATCATAAATTGACGAGATTTTTCCTTAGTTGTCAAAGCATAGCTAATTGCCTCACTGGCACCGCATCCTTCAAGTAAACTCTTGATCTTACGAACTAATAGTTGTCCACTCGTTAAGCTACCTGCCACAGTTTCACCTTTTGGCAATGTGGAAGGTAAGTTATCATACCCATAAATCCGTGCCACTTCTTCGATCAAATCAGCTTCGATCTTAATATCCCAGCGTCTAGGGGGAACTGTCACAGTATATTTCTCTTGATCAAGTACATAGTCAAAACCTAGTGTGTCAAAAATTTCACTGACCGTTGCTTGATCCATTTTAGTCCCTAGATATTCATTGATTCTTGAAATCGTCACACTTACAATAACCTCTTCAAGTCTTACTTCTGAGCCAATCGCTTTACCTGAAACTACTGTTCCTCCAGCTAATTTAGCAATCATTGCAGCAGCCACATCCCCTGCTTCACCAATCGTTGCATGATTGATTCCTTTTTCAAATCGGCTAGAAGACTCACTCCGCAAATTGAACTCTTTTGACGTTCTACGAACGGATAATGAATTAAACAAAGCTGACTCCAAAGCTACAGTTGTTGTTTCATCAGTAATTTCTGAGTCGGCTCCACCCATAACTCCAGCCAAAGCAACAGGAACTTGCCCATTTGTGATGACGATATTTCCTTCTGATACTTTGCGTGTTTCGCCATCTAACGTGACGATTTCTTCACCTGTTTTACCACGTCTTACTAAAATAGTTTTACTTGCTAGTTTATCATAATCAAACGCATGTAACGGTTGTCCGAATAATAAAAGAATATAGTTTGTGATATCAACTACATTATTGATTGGGCGAATCCCCTCATTCATTAAACGTGTTTGCAGCCATAGTGGGCTCTCAGCGATTTTTACATCTTTGATGACTCTGATTTGGTAGGCTGGTGTATCTTCTTTGTCGGTCACTTCCACAGAAATGTAATCTGCAGCTGTTTCACTTGTATCCTCTTTTAAGGGCTCATCATTAAACTTGGGTGTTTGACGGTAAATCGCCCCAACTTCATACGCAACACCACGCATACTCAATGCATCTGCACGATTTGGCGTGATTGATAATTCGATAATATGATCATCCATATCTAAGTATGAAAAAACATCATCGCCATTAACTGCGTCAGCTGGCATGTAATAAATTCCATCCGAATAGGCTTTCGGGATTACGTTATCGGAATAACCTAATTCTTGTAAAGAACAAATCATCCCATTTGACACTTCACCACGCATTTTACCTTTTTTGATTTTTTGATTACCAGTGATTCGAGAACCAGGCAAGGCCACAATTACTTTGATACCGACCTTGACATTCGGTGCACCACAAACGATTTGGGATAATTCTGCTTCACCGATATCCACTTGACAAATCGATAAATGATCTGAATTAGGATGAGGAACACATTCTTTGACCTCACCAACGACGATTTTTTTCAAACCATCTTCTGGAACTTCAACGCCTTCAACTTCGATCCCTGTCAAAGACATTTGATCAGATAATTCTTTTGCTGAGATTTTTGATAGATCTAAATATTCACTTAACCATTTATAAGAAACTAACATCGTCGACTACTCCTTTACCTTGAACTGATTTAAGAAACGTAAATCATTTTGATAGAAATTACGAATATCGTTAACGCCATAACGCAACATTGCAACACGATCTGGCCCTAAACCGAAAGCAAAACCAGTATATTCTTTTGGATCAATACCTGACATCGATAAAACATCTGGATGAACCATGCCGGCACCTAAAATTTCGATCCAGCCAGTTTGTTTACAGACATTACAGCCTGCACCACCACATTTGAAGCAACTAACATCCACTTCAACGGAAGGCTCAGTAAACGGAAAATAACTTGGGCGCAGACGAATCTTACGATCTTCACCAAACATTTTTTTCATCACAACTTCTAATGTGCCTTTTAGGTCACCCATTGTAATATTTTTATCGATAACTAGCCCTTCGATTTGATGGAATTGGTGGCTATGTGTTGCATCATCTGTATCTCTACGGAATACTTTCCCAGGAGAAATCATGCGGAGTGCACCTTTTGAAAAATCATGTTTTTCCATCGTTCTTGCTTGTACAGGAGAAGTATGGGTGCGAATCAAGATATCATCTGAGATATAAAACGTGTCTTGCATATCACGTGCTGGGTGATCTTTTGGTAAATTCATCCGCTCAAAATTGTAATGATCAGACTCAACTTCATAGCCTTCTACAACTTGATAACCCATTCCTACAAAAATATCTTCGATTTCTTCCATCACTTGGGATAACACATGACGAGTGCCATGTGTCATCTGTTTACCTGGTAATGTTACATCAATTGTTTCCTGTTCTAAAGCTGCATTCAACGCCTCTGTTTCTAAAACTTCCTTGCGAGTTTCAACAGCTTCAGTCAATAAATCTCTGATTTCATTGGCAAAGCTCCCCACTACTGGACGTTCTTCTGCTGATAAATCTTTCATTCCCCTCAAGACTTCTGTGATGGGTCCTTTTTTACCTAGTGTTTCCACTCTGATTTGGTTTAAGGCTTTAAGATCCGCTACATTTTGAATATTCGTCAATGTTTCATCTCTTAAAGCTTCTAATTGAGCTTTTAATGTCATTTTTCTAATCCTTTCTTTTCTATAATAATTGAACTAAGTACATTAATTGTAGGTACTTGATAAAACAAAAAACGATAGCCCGCTCCTATCTAAAGGAACGAGCTATCGTGTTACCATCCTACTTCATGACAAAAAATCATGCACTCAATTCTTATAACGGCTTTCACCGGTCTGAACACTTGGAACAAACAAACTCCGGAAGTGAACTTCATTTTTCGATTACGTAACTTGTTTTCAGTCTAAGACAAGTTTTCCCTTTTCGTATCAGCCAAATTACTCTTTTCCATCAACGCTTTTTGCTATTCAATTGATTACAGTTTACAAGAAATTAGGTCTTAGGTCAACTGCATTCTTCAGCAGTGACCCATTTTTCTGCCCAATGTTGGATTTGTTCCATTGCTTGTTGTAAGTCCTTGCCTTTGATTGAGAGAAAATATTCAAGACGGCTACTCTCGTCACAGCGAACTGCTTTTGAGATGATCCCTTCAACTTCTAATTCTTTCAAGCGCTCGACTAATACGCGATCGCTTAGTTCAGGGATTTTTTGTCTTAACTCACCAAATCGTTGAGGACCGTTTTCCAACAAGACGTCAATAATCAAACCATTCCATTTCTTCCCTAAAATCGCAAAAGCTTTTTCAAACTTAGGACATAATGAAAATTCGGTTGTTTTTACTTGCTCCATTTTCCTCACCTCGTGAACTGAGTATAGCACACAACTTACAATTTGTAAGTAGATTTGCTTTTGTTTTACTTCATTTTTTCAATGATCTGTTCTTCATCCATATCGATAATGATACCAGCAGATAATAAGACTAGAAAAACATTATTTACCTCTTTGCTCGTAGCTTGAGCAAGTGCTTTTCGATATAAATTTAACTGACCACGGTACCGCTGAATGACTTTCTTGATCTCTTGGACGTTTTCGATATCTTGGACAAAATCTGTTTTATAGTCGTAAAGAATGCAATTGTTGTCTTGTTCAAGATAACCATCAATCATTCCATGGATCAATAAATCATCTTGTGTTTCTCTGGGATAATCTTTGATCAATTCTTCTGCTCTCAACAACATTGAAAATGGTTGTTCTCGCAAAACTTTAGTTGGATTTTCTAACAGTTGTTGGCCCAAGTGTGTCTGATAAAAAGAGAGTACCTGATCAATCTTGATTTGTTTTGCTACATTTTCTTGAATAATTTTCGTTTGGACTAATTCTTCGATCAATTGGGTAATACTATCTTTGGTTGGTTCTTCGTTTAAATCCAGCAATTGTAATAAATAATGAGTTGCTGAACCAACCTCCACTGCTGATGGTTTTCGGATCGTTTCAATAAATCTAGGTTTCCCCAACTCACCTTCACTCATTCGGTGAACGATCATTGGAGTTGGCTGAAGTGTATTTTTTTCATCTACTTCGATTTTAGCGATTTCTTTATTATCCGGGTCTTCAAATACACGTTTGATTTCTGATACTGATTGGTAATTAGTCGTTTTGGTTGAGAGCTGGTAGGGATAATCATAATTTAAACGGTATAACCCTTGCTCTACTAATTTAGGATCACTACTTTTAGAATTTTCGGCTTTACTCAAACCTGTATCGATAAATTGAAGGGCAGCAAATTGTTCTTGGATGGCTTGTTCAGTCATGAATGAAACCGAGAATCCCGCTGGATGTTGTGTGATTCCCACAATTTTTTCAGTTGTAAACGCCGATTGGAATTCAGCCATTTTCTGATGACGAACCAAACTCATTCCCACCCAGTTCATCAAACTACTCTTTCCTTGTAACCGATTTTCGCTTGGTAATACTTTAGTTTGAACATCAGCCACTTTCAGCCACTCTTTAAATGTTGCTTCTTGATTGTTATATGACCCCACAAGATAAAGCTTTTGTTCTGCACGAGTCAACGCTACATACAATTTGCGCATCTCTTCTGAGAGTAATTTTTTTAATTTTGCCTGCTTGATTGCTAAAAACGGCAATGTCTCATAAAGCATCCGATCTGTTTGATCCAAATAACGAATCCCAACACCAAGTCGGTCGTCAAAGATATACCGTTCATTCAGATCGCCAAGGTTGAACTCTTTTGTCATATCTAAAATGAAAACAACTGGGAATTCCAATCCTTTACTAGCGTGGATCGTCATAACGCGAACAGCATTTTCTTCGCTCAAAATAACAGGTTCTGCTAAGTCCTTATCTTTTTCCTGCATTTTTTCAATAAACCGAACAAATTGAAATAGGCCACGGAAACTGGTTTGTTCATAACTGGCGGCTCGATCGATCAATGCAAATAAATTCGCCTGTCTTTGTTTCCCCGCTGGCATACCGCCTACGTAATCTAAATAAGCCGTATCTTGATAAATTTGCCAGATTAAAGTTGCTAATTGATTTCTTCGTGCCATTTCGCGCCATTGTTCAAGTTGAGCTGCAAATGCCTGTGTTTTTTCTTTCAATGCCAATTGAGCTGACTCTTTCGCCTCAATTTGATTAAAGGTCAGGAACGCTTCATAATAAGAACTTTTTTTAGCAGCTAACCGAAGCGTTACTAATTCATTTTCTTTTAATCCTACAATTGGCGAACGCAACACCGCGGCCAAGGGGATATCTTGATAGGGATTGTCAATAATTTGCAAAAGAGCCACCATTGTCTGAATTTCGGTTGCTTGAAAATAATTTTGGGCATCGTTTACTTGGATTGGGATACCTGCTAATTTAAATATCTCTAAAATCGTCAAATTATTTTTTTTAGTTGGCGTCAACAATACAATATCTTTATAAGTCAATGGTCGATTTTCTTTTGTTGTTTTGTCATAGATCAAAAAGTTTTTATCGATCAATTCTCTGATTTTCAGCGCTGTCATATGCAATTCGCCTTCTGTTTTATCTTCCAAAATCAGCTGAGAATCGTCCAGTCCGAGTACTTCCTCCACACGTTCTGATTTTTTTTCATAGATCAACAGTTCGGTATCATAATTTTCTGCTTCTGCAAACTGATCAAAACCATGAACGAGTTTAGCTGCTTCATCATAAGCGATTTGTCCGACACGTTCATCCATCAATTGTTCAAAAACTAAATTGGTAAAATCTAATACATTCCTTCTAGAGCGGAAATTCTCGGCTAAAACGATTCGCTTTCCCTCTTTATTTGCTCCATATTGATTGTATTTTTCGATAAATAAGGTTGGGTCAGCTAAACGAAATGAATAGATCGACTGCTTAACATCACCAACCATAAACAGGTTTCCTTCAGAAGCCGTTGGTCTTCTTAACCAATAAAGAATTGTTTCTTGTAATCGATTAATGTCTTGATATTCATCAACTAATACTTCATCAAACTTCTCACGATAATAGTTTGATGCTTCTGTTGGGAGCCACTCACTTGCCTCTTTTTTTGCTAATATATTCAGGGTGAAATGTTCCAAATCATTGAAATCAACTAACCCTTTTTTTAGTTTCTGTTGGCTATAAGTATCAATGAAGGCTTTTCCAACTTGTGCCATTTCCTCAACTAGTGGTTGAGAACGGTCTAAAATTCCTTTCATTTCCTCTGGTGATAAAGTGAATAGGTTCTCTAAAATAGCATTGATTGCTTTTTTATTTTGTTCTCGTAAGTTTTTGGCTTGTGCGGCAGTTTCTTTTAATTCTTCTACTCGCACCGTTGGATAACGTTCAAATGTGATTGTTTTTGAAACGTCAAAGCCTGATTCTAGATCATTATCTGCTAACTGGCTACTGAATGTTTCCACAAATTCTTTTTCATTTCTAGCAAGATTTGCAATTTTTTCTAGCTTTTCTTCTCCTTCAGTTAAACGAATCATCTCTTCGTAACGCTCTACACAACGGAATAGACTTTCCATAACTTGAGGTTTCAAATAGTCTTGGAATAGCACCGAGTCACCTAACTGCCCAGTCACTTGATAGCTGTCAGCTAAATGGGTCAACCATTCCTCTGGATCAGGATTAGCACGGGCAAAATCATACAGGGAAAAGATTAATCGAGTCAGTCCATCATCACTACGATCATTGGAAAAATTACTTGTCAGCTGAAAAAAAGCTTCTTGGTTTTCACCATAAAATTGTTCCCTAAGTCCATCCCAAACATCTTCTTTCAAAAGTAACATTTCCGTTTCATCTGTCAATAGTCGGAAAACTGGATCCATTTCGATCAGATAATAAAAACGACGAATCACTGTTAAACAAAATGCGTGTAGCGTACTGATATTGGCAGTTGGAAGCAAGGTCAACTGTTTAATAAAATGGTTTTTTTTCTCTTGCTCACTCTCGTTTGTAATTGCTTTTTGTAATGCTGCTTGGATTCTTTCTTTCATTTCCTTTGCGGCCGCTTCTGTATAGGTTACGATCAACAAGCGATCGATATTCACACCACTTTTGAGTTTTTCGATAACTCTGCGTACTAGAACCGTTGTTTTTCCAGAACCAGCAGAAGCAGAAACTAAAATGTTTTCATCACCATCAAAAACGGCTTGCCATTGATTATCAGTAAATTGCTCATTTTCTGGACGTAACGGGATAGTCTTACTCATCAATAGTTCCTCCTTCCGACTCATTTTCAAGTAAACGATCCATTACTTCTTTTTTCGTCAATGTTTCAATTCGATTATAGTTATTCTCCTTTAACATAACATCAAAATTGCAAACACTCCTAAACGGACAGTAACGGCAAGCAATTCGCTCTTTGCCTTGATAAGCTGGGTTTAAATCAATTTCGCCACTGGTAACTTTATTACCTGCTTCGATAAACTTGCTGCGGTTATGAATCAATAAGGCATCTAATTCAGGCTCTGTCACAAATTTATCTTCTTGGCGGCGTCCTGGTTTAATAATTTCTTTAGCAGATTCTTCAATTGGAAAAATCAGCGAACTTTGTTTAGCTTGTAGACTTTTATCCAGATTTTCAAGCAAAACGGGATCATTCAATAACAGTCCGTCAAATTGGAATTTCTTTAAAAGCTGCTGTTCTTTCTTATCTTCTGTTTCATAAGGAAGAATCGGGTTATGAACATGTAGGTAGAATGAGCCCGCTGGTTTAGCTGATTGACCGACTAGATTCACAGCATCCATCAACGCGACGTCCAAATAGGTCAACATTTGCATCGCTAAACCATAGTAAGCTTCTGTAATATTAAATTTTTTGTGGCTTGATTTATAATCAACAACACCTAAATATAAAGAATCTGGTGTCACTAATTGATCTAAACGGTCGATTTTCCCTCTGACACTGATATTACCACCGTTATCAAGTGGCAATTCTAAGCCCTTGATTCCCTTTTGACTGGCAATCTGACCAAACAAAACTTCTGTCTGAACCGTCGACATCCCACTACGCTCACTTTGACGTTTTAAAGCCCAACTAACTTTTTTGATCGTTTGACCTAATTGATAGCGAATATAATTCATCCGACTTGACGTATCAAGAATCGAAAATTTGATCTCACCAAATACGGCATTAAGGATTTGTTCTGTAAATTCGTTCACTTCACGATCAGTCAATTCAGATAGCTGCTTATTTTGCGTAATCAATAATTTGAAAAACTGATCTAGTGCCTCATGGAAAAAATCTCCTGTTGCAGCAGGTGTCAGCCCAAAAACATCTCTTTCTTTTAGACCTAGACCAAATCGAGTAAAATATTGATACTGACAACGATAGAAACTTTCCATTCTGGAAACGGATGTATAAATATGTTTTGTATATAATTCATCAGCTAGCTGTTCCTCTAAGTTTTCTGGCAGATTTTGATGGCCTAAACTTTCAAAAACACGGTGAGCCAAATTCGCTTGTTCCTGTTTCATTAATTCGCGTTCCAAAGTAAGCCAAAAAGCTAGGATGCCTTCCTGTGTTTCTTTTTTCTGACGCTTTAAGTTCGTTAAATCACTGATCAATGTTCGATAAGTCCCTACATGCTCTATACTAATTTGTTCGTTATCTAATATTGTCAGTGCATTTTTTAATTGTATTTGTACGCCTAAATCTTTTTGAATATTCATTAAGTATGCTGAGACTTTAACGTCTTTAGCAGTATCTTTTACACTTGGGTAAGAAAAATACAACCGATCTGTTGCCGAAGCAAACATGATATAAGCCGTAAATGGCTCTTTGGCAATGCTTTTTCTAGTATCATTTAGTAAAAACTGCCCTTCCTCTAGATAGCCATTCACATATTGGCGCTCTTCATCGGAAAGTAAAGTCTTATTATCAAATTTTTGTGGTAAAACTTGATCTGTCAAACCAATTGCAAAAACGATTTTGGCTTGTCCGGGTCGTGCTAGATCGAGTGAACGAATTTGAACTTGATCGATCGCTGTGGGAACTTTATTATAGCGTAAACCTTCTAAACCACTAGAAAAAATTTCTTCAAATACTGAGAGATCAAATGCTTCATCCCCATAAATCGTGACGTATTCATCCAGTAACGTCATTAAAGCTTCCCAGGTCTGCTCATGGTTGCGACCTGCTTCTAATTGACCGCTCTCAATGGCTTGATTCCGCCACATCATCAATTGCTTTTCGATACCATTATTGACTAAAAATCGATAGAAATAATCCGCCGCTTCGATCCCTTTATGCGCTTTTTGCATTTGTTTGAAAAAAGCTGGTACTGTTTGTTGGACCCTATTTCGCACAGCATTGGCATCTTTTTCAATCAATTCTGTGTCGTCTTGTTGTTCGGCTTCAAAATCATAGCGGATAAAATGCCAGTCCTTATCTTTTTCCCAATGATATCCCTCATAACCATAAGCCAAGACAACATTCTCAGCTAGGTCGATTTTCCGCCGCCATTCATTGCGCTGTATTTTCCATTCTTCCATAGTCATTTGATCTTCTATAGGAAAAAATAGTTCTGTTCTTAAAAAGCGTAAGACATCTCGATAACGGTAATGGTAACTATTGATTGCAAATAATGATTGAATAAATTCAACTAACGGATGCTGTTCCATCGCCATATCTCGATCCAAATAGACAGGGATTTCATGCATGGAAAATAACGGTTCGATCATGGTTTCATAGCTGTCCAATTCTCGTGTTAGCACTTGAATATCTTTATACCGATAATTTTCTTCAGCAACTAATCTTCTGATTTCCTTTGCAATATGATTGATTTCTTCTTTAGGATTTTCTGCACACCAAAACTGAAGATGATCATCATTGATCTTTTCTTTTGCTTTTTTCGGATGACTTTCTTGGGCATTAACCCAATATTTTTCCAGTGTTTGAAGGCTGTCATTTTTAAGCAACCTTTTCTTTTGTTCAACATAGTCAGGTAATATTGCTACATTAGAATTTCTAGCTAACTGATAAAGTTTATAATAAGTCGTACCCGTTTCGTAAAATAAATTCATCAACTGCGGCACGTCATTTGGGTATTTTTTATCTAAAACCAAAGATATTTTGACTTGACCACCACGACGCATCAATGTATCGAGCAATTTTAGCTCTCTAGCAGAAAAATTATGGTATCCATTGACTACAAATAGAACGTGACTTAAGTCTTTTGTTTCTAAATAGTCCGTCAAATAATTGATGATTTCTGCTGATTTTATGCCGTACTGACTCATAGTTTCTTCAAATTTTGAAAAAACTAATTTAATATCTTGGATTTTTAATTGTAGATCTTGCTCTTTACTATCTGAATTTGCTCCTGATAAATGAGCAAATAAGTCGTCTAAATCAACATTGCCTTCTTTTATTTCCTGATACAGATCAAATAATTGCTGAATAAACCCTGATTTATTGACTTCTCCACGAAAAACCTTTAATGCTTCCTCGTTTTCCGATAAGATTTTTCTAAAAACCATTGCAGCTCCAGCTTCAGTAAGTACTTCTGAACTGTAAAATTGAGTATGCTGTAAAAAATACCAAGCCAATCGATAAAAGCTAAACACTTGAAAACGCATTGTTGCGATAGAATCACTTTGATTATTTTGGATGATTTTAATGCGTTTAAGGGCATTGATTTCTTGTTCAAACTTCATATGGTTGGGCACTAAATAGAAAACTTCATGTGCATCATCTTCAGCTAACCACTGAACAGATGTTTGCAAAAGCGCCTCTTCCAAGTCCATCTCAGCTGTTCCTCGAATAAACTGCAAACTCATTTCATCACATCCTTTATTTCAGTCTTACCTTCTTAGTTTATCATAAAATCACCTTGAACACGCCTTTCATTGTCCAACAAAAAAAGCCTCTTAATTAAAAGAGAACTTTTTTATATTATATAACCAATACTTAGATGGTACCGAAACGATTTAATGGCCATAAGACGAATTTAACATCACCTGATATATCTTTTTTGTTGATAAATCCGATCATTCGTCCATCTTTTGAATTTCTGCGATTGTCTCCCATCACAAAATATTCCCCTTCAGGGACTTTTTTCTCACCAGTGACTTCACTTAAAGTAAAATCAAGCGTCAAGGGTGAACCATCTGTTACTGCGCTTTTAAACTCATCCAAATAGGGTTCTTTTACTTCTTTGTCATTAATATACAGAACATCAGCTTTGTATTCCACGGTATCTCCTGGTAAACCGATCACGCGTTTAATGTAACTTTTTTTCGGTTCATCTGGTGCTGGGAACGTCACAATATCAAAGCGTTTGATTTCAGTATTTTTTAATGCAATCACACGTTCACCATCTGCTAATGTTGGATCCATCGAATGCCCTTTGACCACAACTGGGGTAAAAACAAACTGCCTTAATAAAAATAGCAACGCTGCTAGACCAACAAAAAATAATATAGTATTTAATAACTCTTTAGATTTCAAATTCATTCCTCCAAAAACTTGCTTTCTATAGTTTACCACAGACCAAGAAATTTCTACAGATTTGTTTCCTTTTTGGGTAAATTTTTAGCATTTCTCTTAAGATTTCATATATTCAATTATTTTGGGAATGAAGTTAAAAAGCTAAGACCATTTTAACCTTACATATCTTTTACAACGATATAACAAACAGCTAAAGGGCCATGTAATCCAACAACCAATTGCATTTCTATATCACCCGAATTGGAAGGTCCTGAAATAAAATGAATCGCTGATCCGATTTTCTCACCATTTTTCTGTTTCTCTCCATAGTACGCCGCGGCTTGAGTAGAGCGAGGTACAATTTTACTCATTGGGATAATTGAAATATAGTGTTGTGGCAAGAAATGGAATGAACGACCTTGACCTGCATTGGTTTCAACAACGATCGAGCCTGATTCAGCCAATAAAAATTCGGCAAAAGCTATTGCAATGTTAGCAGTTGCTACAGTTGCTATATTAGTCTCTCTATACTCTGGTCCGGGTTTCCAAAACAGTAACAGTTCATCCTGCATTGCTTCTGATTCTTGATCTGGTATAAACTGTTGCAAGCCAAATTCTGCAAATCGGTCATCAATCGGCAGCACTATTTTCCCGCCTCCAAATGATTCTACCATTTGATCGATCGTTTCTTTTAAGTTGGCTTTCGTAGTTTCAACAAGAGTGGTATTGATTTTCGCTACTCGTGCTTTAGCAATTTCTAACAATTCATCTTGAGATTTATCTGCAAGCGTTGTTTCGGGCAAATCATTAATTGGCTTGAATGGATGCTCTAAAGTGTCTTGACGTTTTGTACCAAGTTTTTCCGTCAGCTTATTTAAGAAAGACTCTCTATTTTGTATATTGGCATTAGTCATTTTGTTCACCTGCTTTATGCTTTTTATACCAGCTTCTAAAATTTTCTGAACTTTTTGGCGGACGTGGTAAATCACGAACATCTGTCCAACCTTTCACAAGACCTGGTCCTTTTGCAACATAGCCACCGTACTGGAACATATTATCTACAGTAATTCCTTTTTTCTTACTTAATGGTGCTAATCCCATATGATCGACTTTCATGGCTGTTTTAAATAAGCTTGGCGTTGCTGTCGCTTTTCCTACAACCCGCATTTGAAAATCATCAAAGCCATGTTGCATCTTTAATTCATCGGTCATTACACGTCGATGCTCGATCAATAATTCATGTAATGGAATCTTCACTGGACAAGTATCCGTACACGCACCACAAAGACTAGAGGCATACGGTAACTCTCCAAATTGATTGTAGCCGCCTAACACTGGGGATAACACCGCGCCAATCGGGCCAGGATAAATTGATCCATAACCATGACCGCCAATATGGCGATATACTGGACAAACGTTTAAACAAGAACCGCAACGAATACACTGTAAAACAGGTTCAAAAGCTGTACCTAACGCATTAGAACGACCATTATCTAAAATCACAACATGAAACTCTTCAGGACCATCTGATTCATCTTTTTTTTTGATACCAGCAAAAGTGACATATGTTGTTAAACTTTGTCCAACAGCACTTCTAGCTAAGAGGTTATCTAGCACCTCAACCTCCCTCATGCTGGGTACGATTCGCTCCATCCCCATCAAGACGATTTGTGTTTTAGGGATACTTATTGTTAAATCAGCATTCCCCTCATTCGTATTCAGATTGATTAAGCCACTGTCAGCAATCGCAAAGTTACACCCTGTTATTCCTACTTCCGCTTCCAAGAAAAACTTACGCATAACCTCTCTAGCACATCGAGCTAAGTTAACTGGATCGTTATCCCCTTTATACCCTAATTTTTCTGCAAAAACTTGCCGAATTTGCTCGCGATTTTTATGAATGCTAGGGAAAACAATATGAGAAGGCTCATCCCAATCATCCATTTGCAAGATAAATTCCGCTAAATCTGTCTCCATAACACTGACACCATCTAGCTCTAACAACATAGGATCAATATCAACTTCTGTGGTTACCATTGATTTTGATTTCACTACTCTTTTTGCATTTTTCTCTAAAACCACTTGTTTTACATATTCCGTTGCTTCTTCCGCTGTCTGAGCAAAAAAGACTTTTCCACCTTGTTCAGCAACCATATCGCTAAACTGCTCTAGATAATCTGGTAAATACGAAATCGTATGCTGCCTGATTTGTTCTCCAAGTTCTCGCCAATGCTCCCAGTGACCGAGTTCTGCTCTTGCGCCTTCTCGTTTGATCCACTGATCATCTTGTGCTTTTGCTACAGCTTTTTGCATGAAAACATCGTTTTTGCTCTCTTCTAATCGTTGTTTGAAAGGCTTCGTACTAGTCGTTAATCCCACACTATTTCCCCCTAAATGACCGTCATTATTTTTGGTTGATCCATTCGTTTCTTATCCACCTGTTGATTTAAAACCTCTGCAATATGCATAATTTTGATTGGTTTACCGACTCGATTGAACTTCCCACCAATATTCATTAGGCAGCCCATATCTGCGCTAATTAAAATTTCAGCGCCAGTGTCGATCACATCATTCATTTTTTCTGTAACCATTTGTTCAGAGATTTCCGGCATTTTTACTGAAAAGGTACCGCCGAATCCACAACAATTTTCAATATGATTTAATGGAATCATCTCTAAGCCTGCTACATGGTCTAACAAGATAAATGGTGCTTCACGTTCCTTTAAAATTCTGGTCATGTGGCATGAACGGTGATAAGTTGCTTTGGCATTTAACGTTGCGCCAACATCAGTGACGCCTAAAACTCGGTATAGAAATTGGCTAAATTCAAATGATTTAGCCGCTAGAGCTTCCGCTTTGGGGCCATAAATAGGATCGTCTTTTAAAAAGTGACGATACTCTCTTAGCATTCCCACACATGATCCAGCAGGTCCCACCACATACTCTGCATCTTCAAAACAATCGATTTGATTTTTCAGCGTGGCATAACTTTCTTCAACATAGCCACTATTATAAGTTGGCTGTCCGCAACAAGTTTGCTTATCTGGGAACGTTGTTTCGCAACCTAACCGCTCCAAAACTTCTACCATCGCCTGTCCCACATTTGGAAATAGTAAATCAACAACACAAGTAGAAAAAATGCTTACTTTCAAAAAAAGCCCTCCTCGTAAGTTGTGCGAGCAGGACAAAGCAGTCATCTATATAGTCAAAAATAACGTTGGCATATACATTCGTTTTTACCTAGGTAAAAGTCGATCACTAGTCCAGTCATCATACAACTTATAATCAAAATCATTTTGTAACAATTATTATACAAGAATAATTTTATCAAGAATATGGCTATTTAGCAATCGATTTCAGTATGCTTTTTCGCATACTAACATTTCATTTAATCTGGTAATAGTGCAATTGAACGTACAGGGAAACCTGGAGCATTTAGTAGATTAGGAAAACTAGTTACAATCACACTCCCAACAGCAGGCACTTGATTCAGATTCCGCATCACTTCGACTTGATACTTATTTTGCTTCAACCAATAATATTCACCTAGTAATCCCTGATTTTTTCTGAAATCAGCAGCACTATCCGTATCCAAAGTCTCATGCCCAATCGCCGTAACATTTCTTATCTCACTTAAATATTTCAACGCTGCTAGACTCCATCCTGGTGTATGAGCTGCCCCTTCTTTATCACAATTATAATAGGCTTCTGTAGATTTCCAGCGACTTGACCAACCACTTGCAAACGCAACAAAAGAACCTTCTGGAATCGAACCAAATTCTGCTTCGAAATCAAGTATATCCTGAATCGTCAAACAATAATCATGGTTATTTTGAACAACGTCTTCTTTATGAATCACATACAATGGTAAAACTAATTCTTTTAATTTAATTTCATGTAAGTAACGTTTTCCTTCAGCAAAATGTATAGGCGCATCGATGTGTGTACTATATTGCGTTGGCAAGGTATATTCTTTAGCAAAAAAGCCATCTTTTTTAATTGTAAATAACGTTTTTTCTTGAGATCCGTTAAAAGCTCCGAACCTAGGTATTGACTCATGTATCTCATGACTTAAATCAATCCACTTTTTCTTCTTTAAATAATTCATTGCGTCCAATGTATTCATCTCTATTCCCCCATGAATTCCCTATTTTTTATAATAATCAAACTTAATTACTAATATACAAGAAAAATAGATGACTGTATACGGATCTTTTGATAAACTGATGGAGTATAGATTGAACAAAGGAGGGATAGCATTATGTTTATTTCATTCGGCATGTTTATTGGTTTAATTATAGTAACAATTATTATGATTGCATTAATTATTTATTTAACGTTTACAGGAGGTAATAAGCAACCGCGTCATAACAAGATACATCAAGCTGAAGAAGCTGCTAGAGAGCGATTAGCTCAAAACACCCCTACGCCTCCATCAGAGCAGCAATTTAGGCAAAATAATTCAGATTATCATAATGAATTCAGAACAGAGTATGAGCAGAATTCACATTCTCAAGATATTATTGAAGAGGAAGATCCTTTACAGATTCTTCCTTATCCAAAAGATGATGATTTCAAATAAAAAAAGCGCAAAACTACAATTTAGTTTTGTGCTTTTTTTATTTTACAACTTTCATCGTCCTCTGAACTCAATAAAAAATACCGCTAGCAAGATTCTAGGTTCCTGCTAGCGGTACATAATTTATCATATTGATTACAGACGTGCATTCAATTCTTTCGCTAAATCTTCAAAGCCCGGTTTTCCAAGTAAAGCGAACATATTTTTCTCATAAGTTATTCTTTTATTATAACTATCATAGTAGTCATGAATGGCTATTTATAGGCGTTTCCGTTATCTACTTTTATCATATAAATCTTTTTATTGCCACTTTTATCAAAATATGCCACCAAAATGCCACCAAAAATTATCAATCATATGTATTATATCTTACTTTACTGAAGGCTAAATATCTCATGCTAGACAAACACGAACAAACGTTTGTATAATGTATTTAGGTGATGATAATGAGATATGTAAAAACTGTGCATTTAAAGGATCATATAAGACCAGCGCAATATTTTTACTCGTTGCATCTGGTCCCGTTCCGTAAAGTGTCATCCAAGCGGATTAATATCGAGGGTACTGTATACAATTTCTGGTCATTTCCCAAGATTAAAAAAAGAGATTACTTAATAGCATTTCCGCTGAAAAAAATTGATCATTTTATTGTTTTTGAATACGTAGACCCCTATCAATATCTAACTTTATCGAGTAAAAAAGTTTATCAGAAAACAGACTTTAAAATGCAAAAGAAGAAAGTTGAATATATCTACGATGATTGGGAGAGTGCGGAATCGTGAATTTAATCGATGAATATGAAGCTGGATTACTGACCTATCAAGAATTCCAGTCGTACATATGGGGCTGTGGACAACGGTTAATTAATGAGATCGGATTAGATAAGTTTGTTTTTTACTTAAACGCTGAGGAGGGCGAATATTATGCAAAAGAATAGTTATGTAGGAGTAGTAGATAAGATCAGGGTTATAAAGTCGTTTCCCAATATGTTAGTACGTTTTACGCTACATGCTACCGCTGGTGACATTAACTGCCTAGTCAGCAAGAAAGAACTCGCTAACCTTATTCTTTTTCTTGAGGATGGTAAATTTGAACTTGCTACCTTTGGTCACTATAACAGTAGAAATCAACTTGTGATAGAAAAGTTTACCGTCAGAAATCCTGACAGTTTTGTTCGAGAATTTATATTAAAACCGATGAAGTCAATTGCTTAAGCCTACAACTCAACGAGTAGTAGGTTTTTATCATATTTTTAAGCCAACACGGCCGGACCAATAAAGTAAATATCACAATATTAAAGGGCATACATATAGACCAATTTATAAAAAAAGCTATTTCTCTTGCAATTCTCCGAATTTAATAGTATTTTATTTTTAACTTAAAGAAAGGTTGTGTAATTATTTTAACCGTTTATTCTTCACAAAACTGCACTTCTTCTATCAAAACGAAAAAGTGGTTAGAAAAAAACAATGTTGACTTTATCGAAAAAAGTATTGCCCCTCAATCTATGAAATCAAAAGATATTAAGTTACTTTTGAGAATGATCGAAGATGGTCCCAGTGAACTTCTAAATATTTATTATAAAAACATTTACTGCGAATTCATAAATCATCTAAATATAAACGAACTTAAATTTTTTCTTAATGATAAACCATATGTTATACAGACACCTATTTTAGTGGATGAATTCCGAATTGTCACAGGTTATAATGAATTTGAGCTTTTGAGATTCTTACCCAAGAGGATTGAGAGATTTGACTTAGCTTCAATTTAATCATTTACGAAATTAACTTCTTTTACATACTCCGATAATATCTCGAAGGGATATACTTTAGAAACTTTAAAGTTTTCTTTGACTACAACTTTTATCTCTGTTCCTTTTCTATTCTATCATTTTTTGGAATCGTGGTAAGTATCCTTCCTTCGTTTGATATTGCTGAAATATTTTTATAGTTTCCTCCTGAAATCAATTCTGTATCTGAGAATACTATTAAATAATTATCAGGTCCTTCATATTGAGTAGGATCATGTGAAAGCTCAGCCTTTATTCTAAAGTTTTTTTCTTTGTTAGATTTCATTTCATTACCCAACGCTAAAAAGAACAAAAACATTATAGAGATTGATATTAAGCACACTATAATAGCTCTCATCTTCATTTCGACCTCTCCTTTAAAATGAATTGGATTTTTTTTAACGAAGATTAATTCCTATAGCCAACTGTTCATTTAAATATATATAGCTACATATAATTATTCAAATGAAAAGCTCAATAAAAAACACTGGAATGTGATCTTTGCGGGAATCACAACCAGTGCCTTTAACTACTTTAGGTATATAATATAACGAAAATCTTAATTCCAGTAAATTTATATGCTCAAAAAAACCGCCTCTTAAGAGACGGCAAACAATAAATAATTATTCTAGGGAATCTTCTGACTTACACTGAAAGAAGATACTCCTATAATAAGTTAGGCGTACCTAAAAGTCAAGTGCTAAATAAAACCGCCCCGACGAAAGGGCGGCATTATGATTATGACGAACACATAGATAGGTGTGTCCATTTTTTAGTTTATAAATATTTGTCGGAATTGTCAAAAAGAACGAATGATACTTCTACTAGATATTAAAATGGACCTTGTAGGACTCGAACCTACGACCGGACGGTTATGAGCCGTCTGCTCTAACCAACTGAGCTAAAGGTCCTAAAAAATCCCACCTCGAAAGAGATGGGCAAGGAAATGATGTAAAAGTTATATGTCCTTATTAATAGAATATATTAGTTTACGACTGAATTCAAATGATATGCATTGTCTAATTAAAAAATCTAGTCCCCCAGGTCGTGTCCACGTGTCCATCATCTGGACCAACGGCAACGTATCGACGATTTCCACCGTAATCAATGTAGCTAACCCATGCATAACCATTGGCAAGACGTAACCATCATACTCCATTGACTCAAACGGATCGTACCATGCTGATGCTGGACTCTCAACCGTGCTATCTGGTGACAATGTCAAACTTTGATCAGTCGTAAACGTCCCAACCATTGAAACTAAATTAGAATCTTGTGGTTTAGACGGTGCAGTAGGTTGACTGGGATTCCAAATTTCTACGATATCTCCATCATTAACATAACCTAATAACTTACCGCTATTTTCGACCTTGTAAAGATTTTTACGACCGTCTAGTTTTTGAGTGATAGTCCCTACTTGGGTCCATTTTTTATCAGCATTGATATGCTTTTCTGTCGGATCATCAGGAGTATTGTAAATTGACGCAAAACGAATATGTTGACCAACTTTATATTTAGGTGTATTCGGCTTGTTAGGTTTAACGATTGTCTCTCTACCATCTTCAGGTAATCCGTTCATTAAAACTTGTGCTAAACGAGCTTTGCTTACTCCCCACTGTGCCAAATATCCATATCTGATTATAAGCTAAAGGATCACCAGGAGTACATTAATAATTTGTACGGTCTTGGATTGGCCACTACTACCATTAGATTAATAAACGGGACTTTGCATAATGTATTAAAAAAAGCCATCTCTTTGGGCATGATTGAAATTAACCCTTGTAACGGTGTTAATTTCAGGAAATCAATCACTTCTAAAGAAAAGGAGTTGCACTATTTCAATAAAGACCAAATCGAAACTTTTTTAGCATATGCCAAAGAGGAAAATGAATATATATATTATTACTTCTTTCTCACCACCATCTATACTGCCATGCGTAAAGGAGAGTTAATGGCGTTGCAATGGAGTAATGTGGACTTCTTGAGGAATACGATTAAAATTGATCAGACACGTTTGTATCGCAAAGAAAAGCGCGGACAACTTGAACTTTCCACACCTAAGACTGAATCAGGATTCAGAACCCTTGTAATGTCAAAAACAGTGAAACAAGCATTGCTAGAATTAAAAAATAGGCAACAAAACTATCTCCCCTTCTACTCAGAAAGAAAATATCCTAACACAGATTTCGTGTTTTGTTTCAAAAATTTCAACCCGATAGCAGACAGAACGGTAAACGGTGCTTTTGAACGCATTAGTAAAAAAGCAAAGTTACCTAAAATCAAGGTTCATGATCTAAGGCACACGCATGCTGTCCTACTCCGTCAAGCCGGAGTTAGTCTAGAAGATATACAAGGTATACCAGGACATAAAAATCCGACCGCTACCCTCATCTATACTCACATAACAGAAGAAGTAAAGCAGAGCGCTATGGATAAATTAGATAGCCATATGGAAACCAAAACTAAATCGAATGCCACCAAAATGCCACCAAAGCAATTTTAGCACATGCTTTAGTGGCATTCTTTTTACTATTACAAACACGATATAAACGTTGTTCTATAAGCGATCATTCAATTCTTTCGCTAAATCTTCAAAGCCCGGTTTTCCAAGTAAAGCGAACATATTTTTCTTGTATGCTTCAACGCCCTCTTGGTCAAATGGATTCACACCATTCAAGTAACCAGAAATACCGACCGCAATCTCAAAGAAATACATAACATAACCTAATGAGTAAGCATCCATTGCTGGAATCTTAACGATCATATTTGGCACACCGCCATCAGTATGAGCAAGTAAGGTTCCTTGGAAGGCTTTTGTATTGACGAAGTCGATTTCTTTGCCTTGTAGGTAGCCTAATCCGTCTAAGTCTTCAGCCAATTCAGGGATTGATACAGCATGACGTGGTGTTTCCACTTTTACAACTGTTTCAAATAAGTTGCGCATGCCATCCTGCACGTATTGTCCCATTGAGTGTAAGTCAGTTGAAAAATCAGCAGCTGCTGGGAAAATACCTTTTTGATCTTTTCCTTCTGATTCACCGAAAAGTTGTTTCCACCATTCAGAAAAATAATGCATCCCAGGTTCATAGTTGATCAACATTTCAGTTGTTTTACCTTTACGATATAAAATATTTCTTAACGCTGCATATTGGTAAGCTTGATTTTTGCTTAAATCAGTTGTAGAAGCATATTCCTTACGGGCGTCATTAGCACCTGTCATTAGGCCATCGATATCAGCACCGCTAACGGCAATTGGTAATAAACCTACTGGTGTCAACACAGTGAAACGACCACCAACATCGTCAGGAATCACAAATGTTTCCCAACCTTGCGCATCAGCCTCAACTTTAACAGCACCTTTGGCACGATCCGTTGTAGCATAAATCCGTTTGTTTGCTTCTTCTTTACCATATTTTTTCACTAATAATTCTTTAAATACTCTAAAAGCGATTGCTGGCTCTGTTGTTGTTCCAGATTTAGAAATCACATTAACAGAGAAATCACGGTCACCGATCACATTGATCAAATCAGCTAAATAAGTTGAGCTGATACTATTTCCAGCAAAGAAAATTTGTGGCGTTTTTCTTTCATCTGCGGGTAGTAAATTATTAAATGAATGATGTAAAAATTCGATAGCTGCTCTTGCACCTAAGTAAGAACCACCAATACCGATCACAACTAAAACTTCTGAGTCAGATTGGATTTTTTCAGCCGCTTTTTTAATACGGGCAAATTCGTCTTTATCATAATTTTCTGGTAGGTCAATCCAACCAGTAAAATCACTGCCAGCCCCAGTTCCTTCTCTTAATGCTTTGTCCACTGCAGTCACTTGTGTCTGCATGTATTCCAATTCATGATCAGCAACAAATGGTGTCAAATTGGAATAATCGAATTGAATGTGTGACATTCCTTCTCCTCCTTGAAATTAAACTTAATACAGTATCTACTTTACGTTCTTTTCACCCTTTTTTCAAGCAATTTATGAACGTCTGTACCAATTTTATTTTAAAACACTTAAAAAGGTAATTTTCTAATGCAAATTTTGAGTGGTTCTTCCAAAATGAAAGAATGACCGTGAGAAAAAATCACGGTCATTCTTTTTTAACCATCCTCTATTAAACTAAACCTTGACTAAGCATCGCTGTTGCAACTTTTTCAAATCCAGCAATATTCGCGCCCAGCACAAAATTATTAGCGGCATCATATTTATTGGCCGTATCACGACAAGTTTCATAAATATTTTTCATAATGTCGTCTAACATACCATCAACTTTTTCAAAAGACCAAGATAAACGTTCTGAATTTTGACTCATTTCTAATGCAGAAACGGCTACTCCGCCAGCATTAGCAGCTTTACCTGGGCAATATAGAACACCAGCGTTATCAAATACTTCAACAGCAGCTAGTGTACAAGGCATATTTGCTCCTTCTGCCACAACTTGGGCGCCGTTTTTCACTAAGAGTTCAGCTTGTTGATCATTGATTTCATTTTGAGTCGCACAAGGTAAAGCAATATCATAAGCGACTTCGAAATCCCAAACAGACTGACCATCATAGTAAGTAGCATCGCTGTGTGTCTCAACATATTTTGAAATTCGTTCACGATTTTTTTCTTTTAATTCTTTAACTAATTCAACATCAATACCAGCTGGATCATAGATAAAACCATTTGAATCAGAACACGTTAACACTGTTGCGCCTAATTCTTTCGCTTTTTCCATAGCATAGATTGATACATTACCGCTTCCTGAAACAACGACTTTTTTACCTGCAAACGAATCATCTGCATCAGCTAACAGGTGTTTTACAAAATAAACACAGCCATAACCTGTTGCTTCCGTTCTAGCCTGGCTTCCCCAGTACCCTAACGGTTTACCTGTTAAAACGCCTGCATCGTAATTTCTCAAGCGCTTGTACGTCCCAAATAAGTAACCGATCTCCCGTGCACCTACACCGATATCACCTGCTGGTACATCAGTGCTTGGTCCAATATGTTTTTGCAACTCTGTCATAAAGCTTTGGCAAAAACGCATGACCTCAGCATCTGATTTCCCTTTAGGATCAAAATCGCTACCGCCTTTGCCGCCACCGATCGGTAATCCAGTTAGGCTATTCTTGAAAATTTGTTCAAATGCTAAAAACTTCATCACACTTAAATTCACGCTAGGGTGAAAACGTAAGCCACCTTTATAAGGACCAATCGCTGAATTGTACTGTACTCGGTAACCACGGTTTACGCGCCAATTGCCTTGATCATCCTGCCACGGTACTCTGAATTGTAACATTCGTTCAGGCTCAATTAAAACCCCTAAAATGTTGGCTTCAATGAATGCTGGATTCTCTTTTAAGAATACCTCAACCGTTGGTAAAAATTCGTCTACTGCTTGCAAGTATTCCACTTGCCCTCGATCGTTTTCATGAATCTTCTTTTGAATCTCTTCCACGTACTGTTTTGCTTCCATTTAATCACCCTCTCATCGTTATAATCCTATTTTAACCTAAATTCTGAAAATTTCCACAATTTTTTACTATGAATTGCAAAAAAAGTAGAAAAAGTTTTGAAAATTGTGTTAAACTACCATTGAATCGGAGGAGAATGTATGAAATTATATGACGTTATTGTCGTTGGCGCTGGAACTAGTGGAATGATGGCCGCTATCGCAGCAGCAACAGCCGGCAGCAAAACTTTACTAATAGAAAAAAACAAACGTGTCGGAAAAAAACTATTATTGACTGGTGGTGGGCGGTGTAATGTCACTAATAACCGACCCGCTGATGAGATCATTGCCCACATCCCAGGAAATGGTAAATTTTTATATAGTGCTTTTTCACAATTCAATAATTATGATATTATGGAATTTTTTGAGTCAAATGGCACCCACTTAAAAGAAGAGGATCATGGACGGATGTTTCCTGTTACTGATCGTTCTAAAACAATTGTAGAAACACTCTTCAACCAATTAGAACAACTTGGTGTGACAATTTATACGGAAGCAAAAGTGGAGAAAGTATTACACAAAGACGGTCAAACGATTGGAATCGCATTGGAACATGAAAAAATTTATGCACCATGTGTCATTTTAACAACAGGTGGACGCACCTATCCTTCTACCGGTTCCACAGGTGATGGATATAAGTTAGCAAAAAGACTTGGACATACCATCAGTCCTCTATATGCCACAGAATCACCTATTATCTCAAATGATTACTTTATTCAAGATAAAACACTACAAGGACTTTCATTACAAAATATTGCTCTTTCTGTTTTAAATGAGAAAGGCAAAGTAGTTGTTACACATCAGATGGATTTGCTCTTCACTCATTTTGGTATTTCAGGACCTGCTGCTTTAAGATGTTCAAGCTTTGTGAATCAAGAACTGACTAAACACGAACAGCATCCCGTTACTTTACAATTAGATCTGTTCCCCGAAGTAGAAAGGCAAAATCTGAAAAAAGAAGTTAATACAAAGTTTTTCGAGCAACCTGAAAAATCTGTCAAAAATGCTTTGAAAAATTTTATTCCAGAACGTCTAATGGATTTTATTTTAAGCCAACTTATCATGTCTGATCTTTCAGCTAAACAAGTCTCTGATCAACAACTAGATCAATTTATCCAGCAATTAAAGTCTTTTAAGATAACTGCTGAAAAAACTTTGCCAATTGAAAAGTCTTTTGTAACTGGAGGAGGTATTTCGTTAAAAGAGATTCAACCTAAAACAATGGAAAGTAAATTAGTTAATGGTTTATTCTTTGCTGGCGAACTACTAGATATTAATGGCTATACAGGCGGTTATAATGTTACAGCAGCTTTTGTGACAGGGCATGTTGCAGGAACCCATGCTGCCGCTATTGCCGAATATACTTGTTTACCTGATCTAGAATCTGATTAAGCTTTTTAATTCGTACTAAGACTTTAGCATGAGAAAAAATGTGGAATAAATCAGCCTTTTGCTTGATTCTCATGAGCAACTTTCATGAGAAACTAATCTCAAGAGGTGATTAGGATGAAAATTAACTTAAAAAGACAAACTACTTGGGGTTGTGTCCGCTATTTTACAGTCTATAAAAATGGCATTCGCCAAGGAAATTTATTTAACAATATTCCGACAGAAATGGATGTTGAATTAGGTGATACACTTGAGTTCAGAGAAGGTCTTTTCCGTTTTTCTCAAAAAGTCGTCGTTACAACAGATACCAAAGAAATTTCAATTACAAACAGTTATCGTCTTCAGCAATTATTCTCTTTATTCATTATCTTATTTTTAGCAATTTCTCTGCTTTGTCTGTCTATCAATTCTATTCAAGTTTTTTTGGCAGTTGAAATAACTTCTTTTGTCATTTTAAACCATTTGTTTCGTTATCGTTCTTATCAATTCAATGTTGAAACAAACCGACCAATACAGTCATTGTTGAAGTCTATCAGTGGTATTAAACCCGCTTGATTCTTGCTGCTTGATCTTTTTCGATAGATAACTAAAAATGTGAATCGTTCCTCTGAAAAAATTTTTTCAGGAAACGGTTCACATTTTTATAGTTAAGTGTCAATTTTATTAATTAATTACTTTTCATCAATTCTGTCACGTAAGCAACTGTCTCTGGTTGTTCACTTTCAATTTTAGCAATTGCTTCAGCAAAGTTTGGTAGATGATTTTTATGGGCAATCAATAACTCATCTAATAATGTTTTAGCCATTGAACCACCAGGCACTAAAGGATTGATCGTAAATGCGTGTAATGCTGCGCCATAATTCCCTTCAATCGCTGCACGAATCACTGTTTCTTCCATCCCTTTCATTACTTGGATGATCCCACGTGCTGCCGGTGGAAAGGCACCCCAGTTATAAGGTTCATGGCCGTGTGCTGTTACTGGACCTGAAACTTCAACAACACAGTCATATGGTAAATCAGTGATTGTTCCATTATTTTCAGTTGAAACAACCATATCCGTACGTTTATCGTTATGGATGGATGCAATCAATTCACAAGCAGCATCACTATAATGCGTGCCTCCACGTTGCTCTAACTCTTTTGGTTTGTAATCTAAATTAGGATCTTTATATAATTCAAACAAACGAGCTTCCGTTTCTTTTACAACTTGTGCTCTAGTTTCCCCTTTTTCGAATTCTTCAATCGAATGTTTTAGCATTTCATCTTCAATATAGTAATAACGATGATAACCACAAGGCAACATACCTAAATCTTTGATTTGTTCGTAGTGGAATGGTGCATTATGAATATTTTTTAAGTGACTTTCAGAATCTTCTTGTGGTCCATAAATCAAATCGATCAATTCTTGTGTGCGTTCATTGCCTTGTTTATCCCATACACGGTGCCAATGGAAGTGGTTGATCCCAGCAAATTTGAAGAATAAATCATCTTCTGGAATGCCTAGCTTTTCAGCTGCTTGTTTTCTATGACCTATCGGCACATTACATAATCCTGCTGTTTTTTTCCAACCGCCATGTTTGATAGCAGCTTCTGTAACCATTCCGGCAGGATTGGTAAAGTTGACTAACCAAGCATCTGGACATAGCTCTTTCATATCTTCGATGATACCAAGGATCACAGGAATCGTACGGAACGCTTTAAACATACCGCCTGCTCCATTTGTTTCTTGGCCTAACACCCCATGTGACAATGGAATACGTTCGTCTTTGATTCGCGCATCAAGTAATCCTACACGGAATTGTGTGGAAACGAAGTCAGCATCTTTCAAAGCCGCACGACGATCTAATGTTAAATGAACTTCCCAATCTAATCCAGCTGCTTTGACCATACGCTTAGCCATAGCACCAACTGTTTCTAATTTTTCTTTTCCTGCTTCAATATCTACTAACCAAATCTCTTTGATTGGCAACTCATCTTTTCTTTTGATATATCCTTCGATTAATTCTGGTGTATAACTTGATCCGCCACCAATTGTTGCGATTTTCAATGCATCTCTTGTCATGTGTTTCCCTCCTGATTTCTTGTTCAGAATATGTTCTGATATCGTTTACATTCTTATCATAATATGTGGGAATGTTCCCATGTCAAGCTCTTTTTTTAATTTTTTTATGTTATACTGATAAAGTAAAAAGGTCTCAACCCTGTATAGAAAGTAAGATTCAGCTAAATGAAATAAACTCGGTAGTGAGGAGTATTTATGACAACTATTATTGATGTAGCAAAACAAGCGAACGTATCAAAATCAACTGTCTCTAGAGTTATTTCTGGAAATGGTTATGTTAGTCAAGAAAGTCGAAAAAAAGTGTTGGAAGCAATGGAAGCGTTATCGTATTCTCCTAATCTGATTGCACGAAACCTTCAAAGCGGCGAGACCAAGACGATTGGTTTTCTCGCTCAAGGCTTTTTCGATCCTTTAGGTATTTTTCTTCAAAGTTTTATTTCTATTGCCAAAAAATACAACTATTATGTTACATTATACTTTACTGACGGAGATAAAAAGAAGGAAATCGATGCCTTGAACCAAATGAAATACAAACAAATCGATGGTGTTTTTATTTTAACCCGAGCCAATAAATGGGACCTAATCGAGCCATATAGCATCTATGGTCCAATTTCTACTTGGCATCGTATTGACTCTGAGCGTATCTATTCTTCTTACATTGACCACTATTCTGGTTATTATCGCTCATTGGATTACCTTTATCAACGTGGATACCGTTCGATTGGTCATGTTTTAGGGAATTTTGAAAATTTGAATACTAAGGCCCGTTTAAAAGCTATTGATGATTTTCATCGAGCTAAACAGATTCCAATCAACGATGAGTGGATTTTCCAAGATAAATCCAGAATCAACAATGGACGGACGATTGCACAACTTTGGCATAAAATGACCAGTAAAACAGATGCAATGGCTTTTTATACAGATTCAGTTGCCGCAGAATTCATATCCGAACTTCAATTATTAGGCTATTCTGTTCCAGAAGATGTTGCTGTAATCGGATTCGATAACAGTGAAATTAGTCGTTTAATGCATATAACAACTGTGGATTATTCAATCAAGCGTCAAGCGGAAAATTCGTTTATCTATCTTCATAATCAACTCAATAAAGCGACGATCCCCGAACAAGAAATCAGTGTCCAGCTTATTGAAAGACAAACTGTTCCCTTGCGAAAACAAGAAAAAGAGCACTGAGATTTTTTCCTCAGTGCTCTTTTTTGGCTATTTCGTTACTTTTTTACGTTCATTTTTTAAGATCGAAATTGATTGTTTCAATGATTTCAAGACGCCACCTTCACTATAAACCAAGACATTTGATTTATACAATTTCGCTGAAAACATCGTCAATAATACTCCGAAAACAACTAGAATCAAAACAGAAATCATTGCCCCTGTATTTGTTACTGTTTCGCTGGCTAAACGAATCGGCATAATAAACGATGAAATCAATGGGATGTAAGAAGAGACTTTAATGACAATATTTTGCGGATCCGTTGTACCTAACGAAATCCCAATAAAATACCCAATCATTGCGATATAAATAATGGGTTGAACAGCTTTGGCAGTATCTTCTGGTTTTGATACTAACGAACCACAAAGTGCTGCTAAAACAGAATAAACTAAGACTCCTAAAACAAAGAATGCTAATGTGAAGTATAAGAAACTACCAAAAATATTGGTCGTTGAAAGTCCTTCCAACAAGCTCTTCACCATATCTAAGTTTTTCAACTGTGAATAACCAATACCAATTGCTGCAGCATAAATCACGATTTGAGTCAGCGCAACCAAAATGACACCTGTTAACTTCCCATAGAAATGAGTTTGAGCTTTTGTACTTGATAAAATAACTTCCATGATCCGAGTGCCTTTTTCAGAGGCAATCTCTTGAGCGATAATGGATGCATACGTGATGATAATCACCCAAAGAATAATCGTAATGACAAATGACATCGCTGACTGAATCCCAGTATTATCTTGTCCTGTCGTCATTTTACCATTATCATCAAAACTGACTTTTGTTTTTTCAAAATTAGCTGGTTGACTTAAACTGGCTAACTGGTCAGCTGTTAAATTTAATTTACTTGCTTTTAGTGAAGATTGCAGTCCGTTGAGCATTTGGCTCATCATTAGTTCGGTCGTTGTGCCTAAAGAAGATTCAGCATACAATTTTCCTTGAACTTGATCATTTTTCGTATCTAAAACTAGAAATGCTTCAAGATCTTTATCCTTTAACTGTTTTTCTGCCTCATCTTGTGAGGAAACCACTTTAAACGTATAATCATCTGTTTTCGATTTAGCTAATTGGGTTGCTAATTCTTGATTATCGGACACAAGCCCAACTTTCGTCTCTTCTGAAAAACCGCCTGCTAGTGAACCCGCAGCATAAATTATCCCCATCACAATAAATGGTACCAATATCATAATAACAAAAGAAACAGATTTTACATTCTTTTTATAAACATCACTTGCTATGATCCAGAATTTACTCATTTGGTTCACCTGCTTTCATCTTAAAGATTTCTTCTAAGGTTGGTGGCTGCTGATTAAACATGGGAATATAACCGAATTGTGTGGCCCGTGCAAAAATTTCTTCCCCGGCTTTTGGATCAGCTAACGTTACTTCAACCACACCATCACCACGTTTGACAGCTGTTTTTACACCATCGATAGCTAATACGTCTTCTGGAGTCAAAGGCGATTCCAAGAACACTTTTGTACGACCAAAGCTTTCACGAATATCATGAACTTTGCCATTGAGTACCATCTCGCCACTACGTAGCATCACAAGATGATCACAGATTTTTTCAACATTATCCATATTATGGCTGGAGAAAATGACACAAGAGCCTTTTTCTTTTAATGCCAGAATGCCATCTTTTAAAAGCTCAGCATTAACTGGATCTAATCCGCTAAAAGGTTCATCCAAAATAACTAATTTAGGTTCATGGATCAACGTTGCGATCAGTTGAACTTTTTGTTGGTTCCCTTTAGAAAGTGATTTTACTTTATCTGTTTTTTTGCCTTTAACTTTGAATTTTTCCATCCATTCGTCGATTTTTGGTTCAATTTCTTTTTTCGATTTCCCTCTCAATTCTGCAAAATAAATCAGTTGTTCTTGAATGGAGACCTTAGGATACAAGCCACGTTCTTCTGGTAAATAGCCAATATCATTGTAATCTTTACCACTTAATTGATGACCGTTCCAAAGTACAACCCCGCTGTCTTGGGTTAAAAAATCTAAAATCAAACGGAATGTTGTTGTTTTCCCTGCACCATTTTGACCAATCAGCCCAAGTATTTTTCCATCTGGGATTTCAAAAGACATATTGTCTACAGCTGTATAATCACCAAATGTTTTAACCAAATTCTTTACTTCTAACATTTCCCATCCTCCTATATTCAGTTCTTATTTAAAAAGTATCTTACCCGATTTAATGGTCCTGTTTTTAGTTGATGCTGAACAGATTTTACCACGTATTTGCGGTTTTTAAAAAGAATTCCTTAGTAAGATACTGACTAACATACCTACAATAAAACCAATCATTGCCAGTATTATAGAATCCCTCAAAACTTTTTGCTTTCTAGCAAATCGTTCTGGCTGATTGTAGTATTTTGTCCGATCTCTATAAATAACCAATGAAAAAATAACGCTGATCGCAACACCTAGTGGTAATACGGTAAATAACATTCCAAAAAAAATCAGCATCGTTCGAATCCACAGGTTAGCAAAAAAAATAGTTTTAGATGTTTTAGTAAAAAATAGCATGATTAGCAAAACTATCCCAATAGGTAGGTAAGCCAACGAACGAATCAGCAACCAGTTCCATTCTTTTTTCATGCGAATCCAATAGCTTTCAGCATCTGAATAAATAGTTGGCGTACCACAATCCGCTTTAAAATAGAAATATCTCTTTTTATAATTTGCTATGTTTTCCCAACCAGCTTGTTTGTAGATTACTAAATATTCAGATAATTCTTCTGATGAACCGTCAAAAAAATCTACTGAATATTCCTTTTCTTCTGACTTTCCTTTTTCAAAAACCAATAACCCAACTTGATTCATTTTTCTAAAATGCCAACCCTTTTCTCCTTGTTTCTTTAGTAGCTGCATTTCCTTCTCAGGATAAAAGGCAATTCCTCTAGAAAAAATATATTTCTTCCCCCTAAATATCTCCATTCATATCTCCCTTTTTTCAGCTAACAAACGATTTCCAGCTTGATAAAGAAGTTTACGGCGCTCAATATCCTTCTGCAAGATATCGTATCCTTTCTCTGTAATCAAATACGTTTTTTTTCGTTCATTACTATCTTCCAGAGTAATAAACTCATTTTTTTGTAGCTTTTTTAATATGGTATACATACTTGCCGGACCAATATCTACCTGCCCATTTGTTAAAACATTCACTTCTTTCATGATAGCATAACCATGTTGCGGTTTCAGTAACGCTAACAGAATTAGATAAGTAGAGTCCGTCAGTGTATCTTCCATGATATCTTACTCCTTTATATCACCTAATGATATATCACATACTGATATAATACCGAAACTTGACCTTACTGTCAAACCTTGATTTAAAACCCAAGGCATATTACTTGACAATCCATTAAAGAATAAAATGACTAGGTTACAACTCACAGAGTTATATCCTAGCCACATGAAAGTCAACTAAATAGTGAGAGCAACAGGAATTCCTTTAAAAGTAAAAAGGTTTAGATCCTCATCTCATCCTCAATCAGTTATGGATTATTTTCTTCTAAATTTATTTTTTCTTGATGCAAATGATCATACACATTTTTAGCGACATTTTTCGGTAAACCAGAGGCAATTAACTCATCAATAGTTGCCTCTGTAATATTCTTCAATGACTTAAATTGTTTTAACAGTTCTTTTTTTCGCTTCGGTCCCAATCCTTCAATATTATCTAAACGAGAAGCAAAACTGTTTTTACTACGTAATTGTCGATGAAAAGTAATCGCAAATCGATGAACTTCATCTTGGATACGCTGCAGCAAAAAGAATTCCTGGGAGTTTCTTTCTAAAGGAACAATTTCTAAATTAGGACCAAATAATAATTCACTTGTTTTGTGCTTATCATTTTTTGCAAGCCCCGCTATCGGAATGTCTAAGCCTAATTGATTATCCAATACTTCTTTTGCTGCATCTACTTGCCCTTTTCCACCATCGATCACAATCAAATCAGGGAACGGCAGATTCTCTTTTAAAACTCTTGCGTAACGGCGATAGATGACTTCACGCATCGATGCATAATCATCTGGACCTTTGACTGTTTTGATTTTGTATTTACGATATTCTTTTTTATCAGGACGTCCATCGATAAACACAACCATCGCTGAAACTGGATCAGTTCCCATGATATTCGAGTTATCAAACGCTTCGATTCTGATAGGTGCTGGAATATTCATGGCATTTCCTAATTTTTCAACTGCTCCGATTGTACGTTCTTGTTTACGCACAATAAGATCAAATTTTTCTTGCAAAGCAACTGTCGCATTCTTTCCAGCTAATTTGACTAATTTCTTTTTCTCGCCTCTTTGCGGTTGGATGACCTTAGTCGATAGCATGGCTTCAACACTAGCAATATCAATATGATCTGGAATCAAGACTTCTTTTGGAATAAAATGCTCGTTTTCTTGATAGAATTGTCCAACGAATGTTAGAAAATCCTCTTCTTCTTCATTATAAAAAGGAAAAATAGAGACATCTCGCTCAATCAATTTTCCTTGGCGAATAAAGAATACTTGCACACACATCCAACCTTTATCAACAGCAAATCCAAAAACGTCTCGATCAACTAAATCAGCATTGGTCATTTTTTGACGTGTCATCACCGTCTCGATTGCTTTGATCTGATCACGATATTCTGCCGCTTTTTCAAATTCCATGTTTTCAGCGGCTTCGTTCATCTTCCTTTGAATTTCTTCTTGAATTACAGGGTGCCCACCATTTAAAAAACTTTTGATTTCCGCAACCATTTTTGTGTACGTAGATTTAGGAATATCAAAGACACAGGGCGCTAAACATTGCCCCATATGATAATACAAACAAACTTCCTTTGGTAAGACTCGGCATTTTCTTAAAGGAAAAAGTCGATCTAACAAACGTTTAGTTTCATTGGCTGCACCTACATCTGGATACGGACCAAAATATAATGCTTTATCCTTTGATACTTTCCTAGTAATTAATAAGCGTGGATAATCTTCATTGGTGATTTTGATAAAGGGGTAACTTTTATCATCTTTCAGCATTATATTATATTTAGGATCATTTTTGTGAATCAAATTAATTTCCAGTAGTAGGGCTTCAATATTGGATTCTGTTACAATATATTCAAAATCTTCGATCTCACTAACGAGCCGTTCTGTCTTTGTATCATGGCTACCAGTAAAATAAGAGCGTACGCGATTTTTTAACACTTTGGCTTTCCCAACGTAAATGATCGTACCGTTTTTATCTTTCATCAAGTAACAACCTGGTTGGTCAGGAAGTAAGGCTAACTTATTTTTGATTCTTTCGTTCATAGTACTTCCTTTCTAATCCATTGATAGAGTATATTATACCATTTTCTCCATACTTAGGCATAAAAAATAGGATGAAGAAATACTCCATCCTAAGTTTTTTTACAGATGTTTGTCGATCAATGCACGTAACTGTTCTTTTGAATGAACACCTACTGCTTTTTCTACAACTTCTCCATCTTTTTTTAAAAGTAAAGTTGGAATACTCATGATTCCGAATGAAGCTGGTGTTGCTGGATTTTCATCTACATCCATTTTCGCAATTTTTACTTCACTTTCATCATATTCTTCACTTAATTGTTCTAAAATCGGTGATTGCATCCGACAAGGACCACACCAAGTTGCCCAAAAATCGATCAAAACAAGACCGTTATCTGTTTCTGCTGAAAAATCTTTATCTGTAATTACTTGTGTCATATTATAGACCTCCTAATTTTTAAAGCACAGCGGGTTCATCTAGCCTTGACAGGAAAATAGTAAAAATTGATTGGGATGATTTTAGTCTCACTCCATTTTATCTTTTTTCTGAAGAGTTAACCCGTGAAGCTCGGTAATCATTTCTAAAATTAGTATAGCACTGGTTTGCTGATTCGACCAGTTTTCTGCTTACTAAAGGTAAGCATCTTATTTAAACTTTACGATAGTAGCGCCATTGCCACCTTGATTGCCTGGCGCAAACTCAAAGCTACTAACACTGCGATGATTTTTTAAATAGTCAGTAATCCCTGTTCTTAAAGCACCTGTTCCTTTGCCGTGAACGATCGTGACTTGAGGGTAACCTGCTAAAATTGCTGCATCAAGATACTGATCAACTTCAGCCAGAGCCTCTTCATAGCGTTTTCCACGTAGATCCAATTGGTTCGCTACATGACTACTTTCATTTGAGCGAACAGCGGTTACTCTTTGTGTAGGTTCCTTTTCAGGTGCAACTGGGGTCATATCGCTTTCTGCAACAGACATCTTTAAGATCCCTAATTGCACTTGCCATTCATTATCGCTAGACTTACGAATTAATGTGCCTCGTTGCCCAAACGTATTAACGATAACTTCATCACCTGATTTAAGTTTCTTTTGTTCTTTCGCTTTTTTCAGCACTTTATTTTTTTCTAAATGGGTTTCTTCCTGATGCAGTTGAGAGAGTTTTGACTTAGCATCGATCAATTGGTGTTCTTTCACACCACCTTGGTTTCCGCTAGTCAACTGCATTTTACGGATATCTGAGATAATACGGCTCGCTTCTTCTTCCGCTTGGGAAACCAATTCATTGGCTTTTTGACGAGCTTTTGCCATTTCTTTTTCACGCTCATCGAAAAAGTACCCATAGGCTTCTTTTAATTCTTTATGCAAGCGTTCAGCCTCATCCACGTAATGACGAACTTCTAGATACTCAGTTTCAGCCATTTTACGACGGTTTTCCAAATCAGCAATCATTTCATTTAAATCTTGGCTTTCACCATCCATAATATGTTTTGCTTCATCGATGATTGATGTATCTAACCCTAGACGTTTTGAAATTTCAAATGCATTACTGCGTCCTGGAACACCAATCAATAGGCGATAAGTCGGGCTTAGTGTGTCTACGTCAAACTCCATACTAGCATTGATTGTGCCTGCTCGATTGTAGCCATAAACTTTTAACTCAGGGTAATGAGTTGTTGCCATCACATAGGCACTTTTGCTACCCAGTTCATCTAAAATGGAAATGGCTAGTGCTGCCCCTTCTTGAGGATCCGTTCCAGCACCTAATTCGTCAAATAGGACTAAACTATAGTTATCAACTTTTTTCAACACCTCAACAATGTTTGTCATGTGTGAAGAAAAAGTACTCAAACTTTGCTCAATCGATTGTTCGTCACCGATATCTGCAAAAACTTCGTCAAAAATCCCCATACGGCTTTCTTCGCCTGCTGGAATCGGCAAGCCTGATTGTCCCATCAATTGAAGTAACCCGAGCGTTTTCAATGTAATCGTCTTACCACCCGTATTTGGTCCTGTGATCACGACAGCTTGATACTCTTTACCAATTGTTATGTCGTTTGGAACAGCCTTCTCTTGATCTAAAAGAGGATGTCTCGCTTGTTTAAAATAAATGTGATTTTCTGCACTGATTTCAGGAACGACTGCCTTTAATTCCTTACCAAAACGAGCTTTTGCGTTTACAAAGTCTAATTTGCCGATAACATACGCATTGTGCATGATATCATTGCGATGAGGAACTAACTCTGCTGATAACTCAGCTAAAATCCGTTCAATTTCATTGCGTTCTGCAATTTGATGCTGACGCAAGCGATTATTCAGATCAACGATTTGTTTTGGTTCAACAAATAATGTTTGTCCTGAAGCACTTTGGTCATGGACTACACCGCCAAAAATACTTTTGTATTCTTGTTTAACTGGAATTACATAGCGTTCATTTCTCATTGTCACAATTGCATCACTTAAATATTTAGCATTTTTCCCTCTAACAATGCCATCTAATTGTTCACGAATTGTTTGTTCGCTTCTACGAATATTATTGCGAATGATTTTTAATTCAGGTGACGCTTCATCTGTCACTCGACCATCTTCATCGATTGACTCTTTTAATCTGCGACTTAATTCTGGTAAAACAATCAATTGATCGATCCAAGAATACAGTCGAAGTAATTCGATTTCGCTGTCCTGCAAATCGTTAAAAAAGCGAATAACTTCAGAGGTGGTAGAGAGTACTCGCCCTACATGAGCCAATTCGATACCATTCAAATCAGCGCCTATTTCGATACGTTTCATATGAGGACGAATATTCTCTAGCTTAGGAATTGGGATACCCCCTCGTAAGCGTTGGATTTTTAATCCATCTTCCGTTTCTTCCAACCAAGCCTGAATTGTCATTGCATCATTTACAGGGACAAGCTGTTCGATCTCTTCTCCCCCTTGAGCTGTAACGACGTATTGGGAGATCAACTGTTTGACCTTGTCAAAGCCTAGTGTTGTTAAAATTCGTGTATTCATTTTTTCACCTTCTGTTCTTGTAAGACTTGCTACAGGTACTACTTGAAACTATTTAATCATCTGTTCTACCCACAAATGATAGATTTGCTTTGAAAATATTGGTGTATCTTTTACAATATAACTTGCCAAGCCACTATTTTTGAATTGGTTTTGGACGGCATCAACAGGTAACATCGATAACGTACTCAATACTAAAAATATTCCGATATAGATGACTACTAAGCTGATTAATCCGCCTGCTAGCCAATTTGCTTGTTTTAATACAGGTATGAAAACTAAGCCATGGGCAAAAATAGCCAAAAATCGGACCACTAACCAACCAGCTGCTAGAATGAGTAAAAATGCCACTGCTCCATAAAAAGCTTGATCTAAATCAAGCGTAAGCTCCTGATTGAAAAAGACCAATTTAGTATCAGCTGTCGGCGAAGGATACGGGATGAACAATTCCAGATGAGAGGCTAAACTCTTATAATACGTTTTAGCTACAAAATAAGTAATCAGATAACCAAATGTATATAAAACTTGTAGAATCAGTCCGCGCCTAGCGCCTGTATAAAAACCAATGGCTAATAGTAGTAAAATAAGTAATGTTAACATCCTGTCATCCTCTCAGATTATTAGTCTTGAGTACTTTTGCTTTGAATCTGTTGTTTACGATTTTCATTTAAGATTTGTTGTGCTTCCATATGATTATGGATCTCAACATCTTCTTGTCCATTCTTTTTCAAGACACCTCTGGCTTCTTCTTCAATTGCTTCGATGCGTTTGATCCGATTTTCCAATTCAGCTAATCGAATGGTTCTTTTCTTTAATTCAGCAACTTCTTGCTCTAAATTAAGCACTTTTTCTTGTTTTTTCAATTGATCAGAAATTGCATTGATCGCAAGTAAAACAGATGCTTGTTCGTCATTTGTTTGTGGTGATATGTGTTTAATTTCAGCTAATTGTTCATTAACTAATTTAGTGACTAAATCCATATGTTGTTTGCTTTCTTGACCGATAATTGTGTACGTATGATCGGCAATTACAGCTTTATATCTTGTTTTTTCTTTAACCATGATAGTGTTCCCTCCTGTATAGATCCATTACATGCTATTGTACCATGAAAATCACCAATATGTGTTTTCAAATAACCCTTTACTATTATATGCTACTAAAACGGAAAATTAAAGGTTTAGTGTTATTATTATAACTTTTATTAGGTTTCTCTCTCCACCTAAAATACAAAACCACTACCTTAGTAAAATTCGAATAGCATAAATAAGAGAGTGAAACAAAACTGAAAATCAGTCTTGTTTCACTCTCTAAACCTGAATAAACCCTTTCATCTCGTTTATAACATATCAAACAGTGATAATTGATTTTCATCTGGTAAATCTTTTAAAACACCATTTTCAGTCATATACTCAATCAACGTTTTAGAAACTTTTCCGCGACTTGCAAGATCTTCCTTAGACAAGAAGGGTTCTTCTCTTGCTTCCACAATCGATTTAGCTACGTTAAGTCCTAAGCTTGGAACTGCTCTAAAAGGAGCAATCAACGTATCACCATCGATCACAAAATTTTCAGCATCCGATTTATACAAATCGATCATACCAAACTTGAAACCACGCTCAATCATTTCATTGGCAAGTTCCAAAACTGTTAATAGATTTTTTTCTTTTGTAGACGCTTCTAAGCCTTTATCTTGAATTTCTTTCATACGCGCTTTGACCGCTTCTTTTCCTTGTGACATTGCAACTAAATCAAAATCATCCGCACGTACTGAAAAATAAGCACAGTAGTAAAGGATTGGGAAATAAACTTTAAAGTAAGCAACACGTAAGGCCATCAAAACGTAAGCTGCCGCATGGGCTTTCGGGAACATATATTTAATTTTAGAACAAGAATCAATATACCAATCTGGTACGTTATTCTCTTTCATCGCCGTTAAATACTCTTCCCTTAGTTCATCAGGGATTTTGTTCCAAAGTCCCTTACGTACGGTTTCCATGATCTTAAATGCCATACCACTATCTAATCCAGCATGGATCAGGTAGACCATAATATCATCCCGACAACCGATAACTTCAGCCAAGGTCGCTTCGCCTTGACGGATCAGTTCTTCAGCGTTTCCTAACCAAACATCGGTACCATGAGATAGACCAGATATTTGCAGTAATTCTGCAAACGTTGACGGATGTGTTTCTTCTAACATACCTCGAACAAAACGAGTTCCAAACTCGGGAATGCCCAATGTACCTGTTTTAGAATAAATTTGTTCCGGTGTTACACCTAGAACTTCTGGTCCTGCAAAAATCCGCATCATTTCCGGGTCATCTGTCGGAATCGTTTTTGGATCGATTCCAGACAGATCCTGCAGCATCCGGATCACAGTGGGATCATCATGTCCTAGTATATCAAGTTTCAAAATATTATCATGGATCGAATGGAAATCAAAGTGAGTCGTTTTCCATTCAGAATTTTGATCATCAGCGGGATATTGAATTGGCGTAAAATCATAAACATCCATATAATCAGGAATAACGATGATCCCCCCAGGATGCTGTCCGGTCGTCCGCTTCACACCAGTCGAGCCTTTTGCTAAACGATCCACTTCAGCTCCTCTAAAATGAAGATTATGATCACGTTCATACCCTTTTACGAAACCGTAGGCGGTTTTATCTGCAACAGTACCAATCGTACCAGCTCGATACACATATTCCTCACCAAATAAAACTTTTGTGTAGTTGTGCGCTTCCGCTTGATAATCCCCTGAAAAATTCAAATCAATATCGGGTACTTTATCTCCATGGAACCCTAAGAAGGTTTCAAATGGAATATCATGACCGTCTTTAAATAGTCGTTGACCACAATTGGGACAATTTTTCTCTGGCATATCAAAACCAGAACCATACGAACCATCTTCAAAAAACTCAGAATGTTTACAATTAACGCAATGATAGTGCGGTGCTAAAGGATTGACCTCCGTGATACCAGTCATCGTTGCAACAAAACTCGAGCCAACCGAGCCACGTGAACCAACTAAGTAACCATCTTCCATACTTTTATGCACTAATTTTTGTGAAATCAAATAGATAACTGAAAATCCATTCCCAATGATACTATCTAGTTCTTTTTTTAAACGTTTTTCAACAATATCAGGTAATGGATCCCCGTAAAGCTCTTTTGCACGTGTGTAACTCAAATTTCGAATTTCATCTTCTGAACCTGGAATTTTTGGTGTATACAAATCATCCTTCACCGGGGTGATTTCATCACACATGTCAGCAATAGCATTAGGATTTTCGACAACAAGGCGATGAGCCGTTTCTTCTCCTAAAAATTGGAAGGCAGTCAACATTTCATCTGTTGTCCTAAAATGAACATCTGGCAAACTATGACGATTGAGCGGATTTGCTCCTCCCATAGAACCAACTAATATTTTACGGTAAATACTATCTTCTTCATTTAGATAATGAACATTTCCAGTCGCCACAACAGGCTTATCAAGTTCATCACCAATTTTGACTAAGTTTGCAATGATTTCTTCTAAATCTGCCTCACTTTTTACTAATTCTTGTTCAAGTAAAGGAGCATAAACAGCTTTGGGCATCACTTCAATATAATCGTAAAACTTCGCTCGATTCTTTGCTTCTTCTACCCCTTTTTGCATCATCGCTTCAAAAATTTCACCACTTGAACAAGCTGAACCAATGATCAGCCCTTCCCGTAATTTGCTTAATTGAGAACGAGGGATTCTTGGAATTCTGAAAAAATAATCGATGTTAGACATGGAAATTAATTTAAAGAGATTTTTTAACCCTGCTTGTGTGGTTGCTAAAATCGTGGCGTGAAAGGGTCTTGCTCGTTTATAAGAATCCCCTTCCCCGATATGCATATTCAATTCATCATGATAGTTCATATTATGGTTTTCTTTCGCATCTTTCAAAAAAATCCAACATAAATGTCCCGTTGATTCAGAATCATAGATAGCTCGGTGATGTTGTTCTAGATTAACGCCAAATTTCTTCGACAAAGTATTTAATCGATGACTTTTGAAGGTCGGATTTAAATAACGTGATAGTTCCAATGTATCAATGACCGGATTTTCAGCTTCCGGAATATCATATTTTCCATAACTCGTATTTAAAAAGCCCATATCAAAAGACGCATTGTGGGCAACTAAAATAGTGTCCTCTGAAAACTCTCTAAATAAACGCAGAACTTCTTCTTCTGATTTTGATCCACGAACCATTTCATCTGTAATTCCTGTTAAATTGATCGTAGTTTGCGATAAAGGATGACCTGGATCGATAAATTGTTCAAACGTATCGATAATATTTCCCTTATGCATTTTCACAGCGGCTAATTCAATAATCGTGTCATAAACAGCTGATAACCCGGTCGTTTCAACGTCAAATACTACATAAGTTGCATCTGTCAATTCAATATGAGCTTCGTTATAGGCAATTGGCACACCGTCATCTACTACGTTGGCTTCAACTCCATATAAAATTTTTACACCCGCTTTTTTTCCTGCACTATGAGCATCGGGAAAGCCTTGCGCACCACCATGATCAGTGATTGCAATTGCCTTATGCCCCCATTTACCCGCTTGTGCCACGAAATCAGCAACATTATTGGTTGCATCCATCGTGCTCATATTGCTATGTAAATGAAGTTCAACCCGTTTATCGCCTTCTGGAGCGTAATCTTTACGTGGTGCATGTTTGACTTCCATTAAATCTTGACAGTTCATAACTAAGTCCCGCATAAATGTATCTTCTTGAATACTTCCGCGTACTCTTACCCAGCTATGTTTTTGGATCGCATCAAAAACTTGTTCATCTTTCTCACCATTAGAGAATTTTTTTACAATAAAAGATGATGTATAATCCGTAATTTTTAATATCAAGATTTTCCGTTTAGAACGTAATTCCCGCACTTCAACATCAAAGACAAACCCTTCGATCGTTACGCGACGTTCTTCTTCTAGAATATTACCCATCGGCATAATTGGTTCGTCATTTGGAATGTTCCGACCAAGTCGAATGGGGCCTTCAAGTGCCGGACCTTGTTGTTGCTGTTGTTTTTTCTTTTGCTCATGTTTAACCAGTGATTCAGCTGCTTGTTGTTGGAATGCAGCATCTTGCTCTTGCTTACGTTCTTCAAATAGCGCTAATACACGTTTCGCTTGCTGTTCATCCATTTTTGGTTCGATATGAAATTTTTGAAAGCCGTAATTGATATATAGCTCCTCAATAATTGGTAGATATTGTTGTTTTAGATATGGAATCACAGCATCGTTATCGACAGGTAAAATAATTTTTTTATCTTCAATAATCGGTGTTTGGGTTTTGATTACACGTTGAACTAAAGGCGTATCACATTGACTATTCAATAATGCTAGTTGCCAATAATCCGTCAATTGCTCTTCTGTAAATTCACTTTTATCAGTCGAAATTTTTACAGTTACACCTGCAATTTGTTGAAAAGCAAGTTCTAATTGCTGCATAAATGATTGATACAACATCACTGGTAAAATCTCAGCAAAACCTAAATGAAATTCCCATAAACGACTTTGCTGATGAACAACGACTTTATCGATTCTTCCCTGTTGAATAAGCGGATGTTGCCGCTCTTGTTCATTTAATTGAATTTGATCAATCAACTGTGCAAATAACTCTTGTGCCTTTTCTGCCATTAAATGAACCTCCTTATAATAAAAGCGTAGCGGGCTCGTTCAACTCCGACTGAAAAATCGATTGTGGTGCTTTTTACCACAAACTATTTTTATCTTTTTCCTAAGGAGTTATCCCGTGCAGCTAGATAACGCATGGTAACAACGTTCCGCTTTGCTACACCTTGTACTTTTCAACATCAGTTCATTTTATTCACTGTGTTTCAAAGCAAAAGCGGAATGGGCTCGTTCAGCTCTGTCTGAAAAATAGGAAAAATTAAATGTGATGTTTCTTTATCACATTTAATTTTTATCTTTTTTCCGAGAGACTAGCCCATGCAGCTAGATAAACTACTCCAGCCTCTATAATCCAAATATAGTCAAAAATCATCCGTTTTAAACTGGACATTTTGATAAGAAAGAGGCCCTTAAACATTTCTGCCAAGTGCCTCGCCACAATTAAGTATACTATTTTTTCCGAGGAAATACAATGTAAAGTAAGAACACTACGAACCAATTTAACTCACTCACAAAGTAATAGACATGCTAATAGATAAAGCCTATGAAACCAATCATTGATTAGTTTCACAGGCTTTTTTGTCTTAGTCTTTATCTGCATTCAACAATATAGATAATGTACTTTCAAGCTCTTCTTTCCGAACTTCAACCATTTCGCCAGTGCGCTTGATTTTGACTTCTACGACACCATCAACAGCCTTTTTACCGACAGTGATGCGGATTGGACAACCGATCAAGTCAGCATCAGCAAATTTTACCCCTGCTCGCTCATTTCGATCATCTACTAATACTTCATAACCAGCTGCTGACATCATTTCTTCAACTTCTTGTGCTAGTTTTATTTGATATTCGTCTTTTATGTTCATTTGAACAACATGTAGATCAAATGGTGAAATGCCAGCTGGCCAATTAATACCATTCTCATCGATATTTTGTTCAACGATTGCAGAAAGTAAACGGCTTACACCGATTCCATAACAGCCCATGATTACATGTTTTTCTCGACCATTTTCATCTAAAACTGTTGCACCCATTGCTTCACTATAGCGAGTACCTAGTTTAAAGATATGACCGATTTCGATTCCTTTAGTAAATTCTAAAGCACCGTTGCCATCTGGTGAAGGATCTCCTTCTTGAACAAATCGTAAATCTTCATAGCTGATTGGTGTAAAATCACGTCCAGGATTAACATTGCTTAAGTGGAAACCTGTTTCATTAGCACCCGTGATCGCATTCGCTAAATCTTGAACATGAAGATCAGCAAATAGCTTCACTTCTTCTGATAATTCAACGGGACCAACTGAACCAAAATCAGCACCTAAATATTTCCGTGCATCTTCATCCGTTGCTTCCTCTAGGAAATCAACACCCAAGAAGTTTTTTAATTTAACGTCGTTTACTTCATGATCACCACGAACTAGTACTAACACAGGTTCTTCGTCGGCCATAAATAAAACAGACTTGATAATGCGCTGTGGTTCCACGTTGAAAAATGCTGCAACTTGTTCAATTGAGCTAACATCAGGTGTTGCAATTTTTTCGATGTCTAATTGCGTTTCATGTGATTTTTTCGGAGTATATAGACTCGTTGCCATTTCTAGATTGGCAGCATAATCACCATCTGTTGAAAAACAAATTGTATCTTCACCGATTTCAGAAATCGCCATAAATTCTTTAGAATCTTTTCCACCCATTGCTCCGCCATCACCAATGATTGCTCGGAAATTCAAACCGCAACGCTCAAATATAGCAGAATACGCTTTTTCATAATCGCGATAAGATTGGTCCAAACTTTCTTCATCTGCATGAAATGAATAACCGTCTTTCATGATAAATTCTCGACCCCTCAATAAGCCAAAGCGAGGACGTTTTTCATCACGGTATTTTGTCTGAATTTGATAAAGATTTAACGGTAACCGTTTGTATGAGTTCACTTCATCTCGGATCAATTCTGTAAACGTTTCTTCATGTGTAGGACCAAGAATATAGTCCCGTTCATTACGGTCTTTTAAACGATATAAATTAGGACCGTAAGTTTCGTAACGACCAGATTCTTTCCATAGCTCTGCAGGTAGCAACGCTGGCATCAACATTTCGATCGCATCGATCTTATCAAACTCTTCTCGCATGATTTTTTTTAATTTTTCAAGTACTCGATTTGCTAAGGGTAAATAAGAATAAATCCCTGCTGAGACTTGGCGAATATACCCTGCTCTAAGTAACATTTGGTGGCTTAAGACTTCTGCATCATTAGGCACCTCACGTAAAGTTGGGATTAGCATTTTTGACTGTTTCATTAGAACTCTCCTTTGTTTAAACGAATAATTGACACTCCTCAAGTGCTTCGTTGTAAAATCAAATTATTTAAAAGAAAAAACGTTGAATATCATTCCAAGTCACTAACACCATCAATAGCATGATGAAACCAAAACCAATCAATGTTAGTAAACCTTCTTTTTCTTGACTTAAAGGTTTGCCTCTAAGTCCTTCAAAAATATTTAATACGATTTTACCGCCATCAAGTGCTGGTATTGGCAATAAATTGATGATACCTAGATTGACTGATAACATTGCCATTAACCAAATCACCGTGTTGACACCTGCTTTTGAAGCTTCTGCAGACATTTGGAACATCATTACTGGACCACCCAATTTATCTAAACTAAATCCAGTAAATAATGATTTTAGCGCTGTAAAGATTTGCATAGAACTACTTAATGTTGTTTGAACCCCTCCAAGTAACTTATCTGCTAGACCCGTTTTCTTTGGTGGCAAGATTCCTATCACACCAATTTCTTCCTTACCAGATTTTTGACTTTTAGGCGTTATATCCACTTCTCTTGTTTTACCAGCTGATTCGACCATCAGATTTAGTTCTTTATCTGGGCTATCTTGAATGATCTTTGTGAAATCGTTCCAATCATTGACAGATTGTCCATCAATCGATACGATACGATCATCTGCTTTCAAGCTTGCTTTTTCAGCCGGACTATCTGGTTGGATACCACCAATTAAGTTAGTATTTGTGTACGTCACACCACCTTGCATAAAGACATAGACTGTAAATAACACGAGAGCCAGAATAAAATTATTCATCGGTCCAGCAAAATTGGTCAACATTCGTTGCCATAATTTTGCTGATTGGAATTGGACATCGATTGGTGCAATCCTAACTTCGGTTCCATCTTGCTCAATAATAGTTGCATCATGATTTACTTTATAGGTGATTTCTTCCGACTCATCACCATTGACATACCCTTTAATGAACAACACTTTTTCCAAATCAGCTGCTAACATTTCCATCGGAATACTATTGGTCAACTGGACTTTTTTACTTGTATTGATTTTTACAACTTCTTGCTGCTCATTTAGCTCAACAGAAAGCGGCATTCCAGGAGCTAACTCTGTTTCATCTTCCCCCATGCCCGCCATGCGAACATATCCGCCGATTGGCAGTATCCGAATCGTGTAAGCTGTTCCGTCTTTGCCTTGATGGGCAAAAATCTTTGGACCCATACCAATCGCAAATTCTCGCACTAAAATACCTGAACGCTTTGCGAAGAAAAAATGTCCAAATTCATGTACTAAAACAAGAATTCCAAAGACAATAATAAATGTAATGATTGTTTTCATAACCGACCTTCTTCCTTTATCCATCTTTTTACGATAGTTCTTGTTTGTTTATCGATTTCGATCACTTCTGATAAAGTGACTTCGGTAGTTTCTTGGTAATGATCGACTGCTCGTTGAACGAATTGTTCGATTTGTAAATACGAAATCTTTCCATTTATAAATGAAGTTGCCGCAATTTCATTTGCCGCATTATAGACAGTTGGATAGGCACCACCTTTTTTCCCGACCGTAAAAGCTAGATCCAACATTGGAAAACGATTGAAATCCATCGATTCAAAATTTAATTGACCAATCTGAGTTAAATCAAATGCCAACTCATTTTTGATTGGCAACCGATCCGGGTAAGTCAATGCATATTGAATTGGTTCTCGCATATCACTTGGTCCAATTTGAGCCAAGTAAGCCCCATCTTTTAATGCAATCATTGAATGAACAATACTTTCTTTATGTAAAACAACTTTTATTTTATCATAATCTGTACCAAATAACCAATGAGCCTCGATAACTTCTAACCCTTTATTCATCATTGTAGAAGAATCTATTGTAATTTTTTTCCCCATCGACCAATTTGGATGGTTTAAGGCTTGTTCTAAGGTCACAGTTTCCAACTCATCACGTGTCAGGTCTCTAAAGCTGCCTCCTGAAGCGGTAATCACTAACTCCTTCAAGTTATCAGCTTTCTGCCCTTCTAAACATTGGAAAATCGCTGAATGTTCACTATCGACTGGTAAGATGTTGACATTATTTTTTTCTGCTGCTTCCATGACCCATTTTCCTGCCATGACCAAGGTCTCTTTATTGGCTAAAGCAATATCTTTCCCTACTTCGATGGCCGCCATCGTAGGGAGTAACCCTACACTTCCTGTTATAGCGGTTAAGACAACATCCACTGCCTCATGTATGGCAGCTCCTACAAGACCTTCTGCTCCTACACCAAACTCGATATCGGGAAAGCGGTCCGTTAACTCTGCTTTGATTTTTTCTGAGCCCACACCGACATATCGTGGTTTTAAGCGTTCTATTAATTCTGTCCCTTTTTCACTATTGGAATGAAACGTCAGCGAAACGATTTTAAAGAGTTCAGGGTATGCCATAACAACATCTACGGTGTTTGTGCCAATAGAGCCCGTTGCTCCTAATAATGCTATATTTTTCATATTAAAAAGAAAAACCCTGAACATTCAGAGTTTTTCACCTTCCCTTCTTGTTTAGAAATTAAAATAGTCCGAATAAATGCATGATTGGAAAAACAAAAAGTAGGCTATCAAATCGATCTAAGATCCCACCATGCCCTGGTAAAATAGTTCCAGAATCCTTCACATCATAGTGTCGCTTGATTGATGACTCGACTAAATCGCCAAATTGACCAACAACCGAAAAAACTACTGTGATAAGTAACATGATTGGTAAATTATAAGTGAATAACTCTTTATTAGGTGTCAATGTCAAGAATAAGAATGCTACTACAACCGCACAAAGGATTCCCCCTAGTGAACCTTCAATTGTTTTATTGGGCGAAACTTCTGGCCACAATTTTCTTTTGCCAAATCGTTTACCAATAAAATATGCACCAATATCCGTCGACCAAACAACAAATAATGCATACAACAAGACAACAAAACCAGTATGTCTAGCACTCACAAAGTTTTGGAAACCAACACCCACATATAGGCTAGTGATCACCGGAAATCCTGCTTGGGAGATTGTATACATATTTTTCGATGCAACTAAGCCACCTAGCAAAATCATGACAGTTAGGTAAAATAAAATGAAATTATCTGCTTTTTCAGGTAAAAAGAAGAACCAACGGTCTTTAGGTAGCACTAAAAATATTGCCCCTAGAGCAGAAAGAACGCCTTCAAAACTAGCGATTTCCAATCCTTTCATTCTAAATAACTCATAGACTCCAACTACAGCTAATAATGCTGCTGCGAGTTCGATCACGAAACCGCCGTACCAAATAATCGGTATAAAAACAACTAATGCTACGGCCGCTGTAATAACGCGTTGTCTCATTTTTTTTCCTCCTCAGTTTCCTTTAAACCACCAAAACGGCGATTCCGATTTTGAAACGATGCTAGTGCCGATTCTAATAATGTATCATTAAAGTCAGGCCATAAAGCATCTGTGAAAAATAACTCACTATAGGCAATTTGCCAAAGTAAAAAATTACTGATTCTTTCTTCTCCGCTAGTCCGAATCAACAATTCAGGATCTCTTAAATCATCAGCCAGAAAACCAGTCATCAAATGATCTGCTATTGTATTTTCAGTGATTTCTTCAGCAGAAAGTTCATTATCCGCTGTTTTTTGGGCAATTTCTTTAACTGCCGTAACGATTTCAGCTCTTGAACCATAATTTAAAGCGAAGTTTAAAACCATCCCAGTATTGTTTTTTGTTTGGTCAATTGCTCGCTCTACCGCATCTTGAGTATGTTCTGGTAAGAATTCTTTGTAGCCCATCACATGAACTTTTACATTTTCTTTGATCAGTTCGGGCACAAATGTATCAAAAAAATCAACTGGTAGCTGCATTAAAAAGCTTACTTCCTCAGAGGGCCGTTTCCAGTTCTCTGTAGAAAATGCGTATAGGGTTAAAACCTTGACCCCTAACTTACTAGCATGCTTCGTGATTTTTTTGACAGTGTTCATCCCTTCTTTATGCCCAGCTATCCGAGGTAAACGACGATTTTGCGCCCATCTTCCATTTCCATCCATAATAACTGCCACGTGTTTGGGTATAGGTCCTTTACTATTAAATGTAAAAGTACTTTCTTCTTGTATGTATTTATTCTTTTGTGGAAAAAAACGTAACATATTTTTCCCTCCATTCCAAAAATCTGTCTAGACTATTATAGCAATATCTTTCAAAAATGCCTATGCAAATGAAAGAATTTCGATATTATTTAATCTTTTTCTTGCTGATTTGCTGTAATCCACAATGAAAAAGCACTTTTTAACACTCCATTTTCAAAAAAGAAAGTATGAAACAAAACTAAAATCAGTTTTATCTCATACTCTTAAACGAAATAAATGGCTACTCTGGTTTGTCAGAGGGTTTATTTTCTTCTGGTTTTAAATTCCCTTTACTGATCCCAATTTGAACCACAGAATTGATTGGGATGAATTCATTGTATTGACTCATTTTAACTACCGTTCCTTTTGTCACAGTAGAATCTACGTAATAAACTTGATACGTGATGTTCGCACCTTTAGATTGATATTCATCATAAAAAATCTTTTGAAGATCGCCTTCTAACGTACTATCCCGTAAATCTTTAAGGTATGGTTTCCCAAATGAATAGACTACTTGGACCACAGGTTTCTCTTCTTTTTCAGTATATTTTTTCCCAATTTCTACTGATTGACTAATAAATTGGCCATAAGGAACTTGATCATTAAACAACTGCTTTACTTGTACTTGTAAGCCATTTGCTTTTGATTCTGCTTCTTCGGCAGTAAACTGTGAAAAATCAGGTACTACGATAGCTTTACCTGTTGAGACAGTGACCGACATCGATTCTTTTTTCGCAACTTTAGTATCTTTGCCAATACTTTGTGAAATGACTTTGCCACTCTCCACTGTTTCGGAATCGGCTTCATCGGTTTTCAGCGTAATCTCATTTTTCTTCGCCCATTCTGTTGCTTCTTCTTTCGCTTTTCCAGCAAAGTCAGGTACTGAAATATTTTTTTCAAAGACTTCTTTGCCTTTGGAGAAATAAACTTTTGCTTTATCTTTACGTTTATAATTTTCAGCTTTTACATCTTTATTGGTTATCTCAAATTTTAGATAATCACCAGCTGCAACTTTGTCACTGTACTCTTCAATGATTGCCAAGTTTTCAGCTTTTTGTTCCTTGATCCAGCTTTTTGCATCGTTTAATTTCATTTCTTTAAAATCAGGAAGCAAAATAGCCTCTTCAGGATCTGCACCCAGACTTGCATCAACAACTAATTCTTTGCCTTTTTTTATTTTTTTATTTTTCACATTTTGATGGATAACGATGTTTGCTTCTTTAGCAAAATCATATTTCTGTTCAACTTGGAGTTTCACACCATTTTCCGTAGTCCAGACGCGTACTTCTGATAATTCTTTTCCTTCAAAATCTGGTACTTTGACATGGGTCAATTGATAATACCCAAAGTATAATAATAGGGCAGCGACTAAACCACCTAAGCCAAAAAGAATAAATTTACGGATTTTTTTCTTTTTATATGTGGGATCTGTTTCGATCACTTCATCAGGATTCTTGGACTGATTTACAGTTGCTGTTGTCACTGGTTCACTAGTAGTGGTTGCTTTTTTCGGTTCGTTTTTTTTCTTTTTGATGCGTTTTTTGATATAGATTGAGTCTTCTGGCTCGCTTGTTAGGCTCTTGTACTGTTCCCCAGTAGAGTTCCCCTCATTTTCAGGACTGTTTTGCGGTCCAAAGGAAGCTTCAGGTTGGACTGCTTTATCCGCTAACAGCTCTTGCTTGCTTGCTTTTTTTTCTGGTCTTGCTATTTTTTTCCGTTCCAGTTTGTCTGACTGCTCTTTTTGCTTATTTTTTTCCTGACGGGTTTTTTCATAGTTTTCCCCGCTGAAATTTGATAGAAAATCACTCATATTTTTTTAACACACCTTTTTTCAGGTAGTAAGTCTCATCAGACTGGTCAGCAATATCATTGGAATGTGTCACAACAATAACACATTTATTATGGACTTTAGCAAGGTTTTGAAAGATGTCGACAATTTCTTGTTCCATACCTTCATCTAAATTTCCTGTTGGTTCATCCGCTAAAATGATATCGACATTTGTTGCTAAAGCTCTAGCAATTGCAACACGTTGTTGTTCACCACCAGAGAGTTGGTTTACAAGTCGGTCTGCCTTTTCGCTCGTAATACCAATATAATCCAAGAGGTTATAGGCCACTTCTTTTTGATTCGCTGGCAGCTCATTATCTGTAATCGACATTGCAACTAAGACATTTTCTAAAGCAGTCAAATAAGGAACTAAATTATAGCTTTGAAAGATGATACTAATATCATCACGACGGTATTTTTCATAGCCAATTGCCTTAATATCTTGCCCTTTTAGTAGAACTTGTCCTTCTTTTGGCGTATCTAAAGCACTGATCAGAGAAAGAAAGGTCGTTTTTCCTGAGCCAGATTGTCCTAAGATCGTGTAAAATTTTCCTTGTTCAAATGAAACACTAGTATCTTTTAAAATAAAACGGCGCTGATCGCCATCTTGATAAAAATAGCTGAGATTTTTCGTTTCTAAAATCGCCATTTTTTCTAACCCCCTACATCATGATTTTCTTTGGATTCAATCGAACAATATAGAGCAACGGTAAAATAGCCGCTAACAATACTGTTCCTAATCCAACAACTAAATAGGTAATGATATAGCCTAATGAGAATTTTACTTCATACGCATTCATGATGTCATCCGATGTTAACATGGTTGACCCTAATCCATCTAATCCCATATACATATTCATTTGATCGTTAGAATTACTTAATAGATCACTATTTAGTAAGGACTCTGAAACTATTTTCCCTAAGAAATTACCTGTGATCAGCGACAAAATCAATGCGATTCCACTTATTATCAGCATTTCAATGATAATTTGTCCCATGACATGACTTCGTTTATCACCTAATGATAGATAAATGCCTAATTCATGTTTACGATCACGCATAAACAATAAAACCACAAGGGAAATAATCAACAATGTGGCGATAACGGCAATCATCACGACATAACCTGAAATTTGAGACATTTTTTTCATACTGCCGCCAATTTGTTCGTATTGATCAGTCGATGCTTTGACTGTATACAACTTAGGTAACAGAGGTTGCGTCTCTTGTTTAAAGGCTTCTACGTCATCTGGGCTTTTTAGTACGTAGATAGGTGTGTAATATTCTTCTTGGTCTTCTTCTGGAATAAACATACTATCTGGTGCGACTTTTTTTAATTTTTCTGTATAGTCTTTATTGATTTCTAGTACAGTTTTATTTGGTAAGTAAATCGTATTGATTTGTTGTAATGACATAAATTGCTGATTCATTTCTTGTTCATCATTCTTTTTCTTCTCTTTATCTTTCATTTCTACCGTAGTTGGCTCAAAAATCCCTATAATTTGTATAGGAACATCTATTTTAAATAATTCCTTTTCTTCGCCACTCTCATTATAGTCATAGCCTCGAGTATCCATCACCATTTGATCTCCAACTGAAAGTCCATTTTCTTCTGCAACTTTCGAAGAAATCAGCCCTACGTTTTTACCGTTATCAACCTCTTCTTGAGTAAACACTTTACCGTCTACTAACTTTATACTTTTTTCTTCAACATCTAAAATTTTATGATAGTTTGAACCTTTTAAGGTAAATCCTTCCATCATTGCTCCTGATTGTTCTGCATCTAATGTTGCACTTTTCAATTCTTTCGTTTGTGACATTGATAGAGCATTGTAATCATAGTATTTCACATAAGGAGAATTCCCGATTTTTTTCATCAAATCAACTTTAAGTTGATCAATTTTAAGGTCTTCTTTTGCAAACTCTTCTTGATTATTTTCGTAATCAAGTTGAATAGTCGCCATACCACCTAACTGTTTTTTGACGCTTTTTTCAACATTCTGTGTCGACTGTTGAATTGCGATCGATCCTGCAATAACATTCCCCAAGACAAATATCACTGCAAATAAAATGAGTGATTTCCCCTTTTTTCTTGTAACGCTGCATAATGCACGATTAATAAAATTCACTTTATCAACTCCTTTTAAAAAAATAAAGTTACTCTCATTATTCCATAACACTTCACCTTTAACAAGATGTTTTTCAGCATAGTTGCTTATTCTTACTCATCCAATAGATTATAATTTTATGTTTTTTGTTTTATACTAATAAAATAACAATTATATTAAATAAAACAAAAAACAACTAGACTCACCACTGGAAAAAGCGGGAACCTTGTTGTTTTTTCTATTAATATTCTTAAACTTCTAGAAGTTCTTTTTCTTTTTCAGCAGTAATAGTATCAATATTTTTAACACTATCATCTGTTAGCTTTTGTGCTTCTTTTTCCAAGCTGCGTAATTCATCTTCAGTAATATCGTTACTTTTTTGTTGTTTTTTTAGTTCATCGATTGCATCACGACGAATGTTTCGAACAGCAATTTTAGCGTTTTCTGCAGCTTTTTTCACGTCTTTTGCTAATTCTTTACGACGTTCTTCTGTTAATTGCGGAATCACTAAACGAATCACCGTGCCGTCATTGGTCGGGCTAATACCGATATCACTTGCTTGGATAGCTTTTTCGATATCTTCCAGTGAGTTTTTATCAAATGGCGTGATCATTAAAACACGTGCTTCTGGAATATTAATTCCAGCAAGTTGGTTCACTGGTGTAAGTGCGCCATAGTAATCCACTTGAATTCTGTCTAACAGACTTGCATTGGCACGTCCTGCACGGATTTGACCAAGTTCACGTTGTAAACTTTGTTCTGCTTTACTCATTTTTTCTTTTGCTGTTGCTAATACAGTTCCACTCATTTTTTATTTCCCCCTTACGGTTGTTCCAATATTTTCGCCAAGACATGCGCGGCGAATGTTACCTGTTTCATTTAAATTGAAAACGACTAATGGAATATCATTATCCATGCTTAGCGAACTAGCTGTTGAGTCCATTACCTGCAATCCTTTTGAGATTACATCTAAATGTGTCAATTCTTCAAATTTGACTGCGCTTGAATCCAATTTAGGATCGGCAGAGTATACACCATCAACATTGTTTTTAGCCATTAAAATGACATCGGCATTGATTTCTGCTGCACGTAACGCTGCAGTAGTATCGGTAGAGAAGTATGGGTTCCCTGTTCCCCCAGCGAAAATCACGATACGTCCTTTTTCTAAATGACGTTCCGCACGTCGACGGATATATGGCTCCGCAATTTGACGCATTTCGATGGATGTTTGAACACGAGTTGGAACACCTATATTTTCTAAGGTATCTTGTAAGGCTAAAGCATTCATTACAGTAGCCAACATTCCCATATAATCTGCTTGAGCGCGTTCCATACCCATTTGAGCACCAATTTGCCCACGCCAGATATTTCCACCACCAACAACAATTGCCATCTCGATACCTAATTCATGAACTTCTTTGATTTCTTCTACAATCTCTTTGATTGTTGGAGGTTTTATTCCAAACCCTTCTTCTCCGGCCAAAGCTTCGCCACTTAACTTTAATACAACACGTTGATATTTAGGTTTTACCATTTTTGTTTTCCCTCCACCATTTGTCTAAGAACATTTTAACATACTCTAGGCATTCTGCCAGTCTATTTCTTTTGATTTGCCTAAAAAAAGAGTGTGGGACAAAAGTAAAAAACACTTTTGTTTCACACCCTAAATACGAATAAACGGTGGGAGTAGAAGCAACCCCTTCGGAAATAAGCTGGAATTCACAAAAATTTGAAGAGCAATTTTCGTGAATTCCTTCTTATTTCTCGGGGTTAAACACTTCTGTCCCAACCTCAACTGTCACATACGTAACAGATTTATTTTTTGATTTGGCTCATTACTTCGTCTGCAAAGTTATCTTCACGTTTTTGAATTCCTTCGCCAACTTCAAAGCGGATAAATGATTTAACTGTCGCACCTTTAGATGCAACATATTTTTCAACTGTCATATCAGGATCTTTAACAAATGGTTGATCTACTAATGAAATCTCAGCTTTAAATTTGTTCAAGCGTCCTACGACCATTTTTTCAACGATATTCGCTGGTTTGCCTTCGTTTAATGCTTGTTCAGAAAGAATTGATTTTTCATGCTCTAATTCTTCTTGAGGAATTTGAGTTTCGTTAACATAACGAGGGTTGATTGCTGCAACATGCATTGCAACATCTTTAGCAACTTCTTCATCCGTTGTTCCTTCTAATACTGTTAATACGGCAATACGGCCACCCATGTGTAAATAAGCACCAAATGCTGCATTGTCAGCTTTTTCTACTAATTCAAAACGACGGAAACTGATTTTTTCACCGATAACAGTTGTTGCTTCGATCAATTCAGTTTCAAGAGTGCCTTTGTCTGTTTTAATTGCTAAAGCTTCTTCTAAGTTAGCTGGTTTGTTTGTTGCAATTTCAGTTGCGATTTTTTTAACTAAATCTTGGAACATTTCGTTTTTAGAAACGAAGTCTGTTTCAGAGTTCACTTCAACGATAGCTGCAAAGTTACCATTTGAAGCAACATTTGCTAAACCTTCAGCTGCAACACGATCATTTTTCTTAGCAGCTTTAGCCATACCATTTTCACGTAAATGATCAACTGCTGCTTCCATGTTACCTTCTACTGCTACTAACGCTCTTTTTGCGTCCATCATACCGACACCTGTCATGTCGCGTAATTCTTTAACTAATTTTGCTGAAATATCTGCCATTTTTTGTTCCTCCTAAGTTTTAAAAGCGTAGCAGGCTCGTCCGGCTCTGACTGAAAAATAGGAAAATATAACTGAGGTGCTTTTTGCCTCATTTATATTTTATCTTTTTTCCGAAGAGCTAGCCTGCGTAGCTAGATAATTTTAAAAGCTAAATGAGCTCGTTAAGCCTTGACAGGAAAATAGGAAAATTGATTGAGATGCTCTTCATCTCACTCCATTTTTATCTTTTTCCCGAAAGGCTAGCTCATGAAGCTAGATAATATGAATTGTAAAATTCGTTTAAAAAAAGCTATCTCAAAGGAGAATCAGGCTTTTTCGCCTAGCCTTCGAGACAGCTCCGTTATTTTAAATTATTCTGCTGAATCGTTTGCGCCTTCAACAACATCAACGATTTCTTCGATTGAAGTTGCTGCTTCTGGAGCTGCTTCAACAAAGATTTCTTCTACAGCTTGATCTTCACCTTGGTTTCCTTCGATGAACGCATCAGCCATTTTAGCAGTGATCAATTTAACCGCACGAATCGCATCATCATTTGATGGGATTACTACATCGATTTCATCTGGATCACAGTTTGTATCAACCATCGCTACGATTGGGATGTTCAATTTTTGAGCTTCTTGAACAGCAATACGTTCTTTACGAGGGTCAACAATGTACATTACATCTGGAATTCTAGGCATATCTTGAATACCACCTAAGAATTTTTCTAGACGTTCACGTTGTTTGTTTAAACCAACAACTTCTTTTTTAGGAAGAACATCAAAAGTTCCGTCTTCTTCCATTTTATTGATATCTTTCAAACGTTTGATACGTTTTTGGATTGTATCCCAGTTAGTCAATGTTCCACCTAACCAACGGTGGTTAACAAAGTATTGACCTGAACGAATCGCTTCGTCTTTAATCGCTTCTTGTGCTTGTTTTTTAGTTCCTACGAATAATGCAACGCCGCCGTCTTCAGCAACATTTTTCATGTAATCGTAAGCAGCATCTACTAATTTAACTGTTTTTTGTAAGTCAATGATGTAGATTCCGTTTCTTTCTGTGAAGATGTATTTCTTCATTTTTGGGTTCCAGCGACGAGTTTGGTGTCCAAAGTGTACGCCAGCTTCTAGTAATTGTTTCATAGAAATTACTGCCATGTGTTGTTTCCTCCAATTTGGTTTTTATTTGTTCCCTCTCCTGTTCTCATATCTATAAGGAACTACTAAAAGTAGCACCGCCTTACAAATCAAATCAGGATGTGGATTTAGTGTTTTCACACCGTTGTCTAGTATACATGATTATTTTATATATTTCAACCGAATCAAGTATTTTTTTTAGAAAGTCATTGAAAAAACGAATGAAATCTTGTATTTCAGTTAGCTAGTAAATGGTACTACTTATTAAGTTCCAGATGATACATTAAAATTCCCGCTGCAATTGCAACATTCAAGGATTCAGCTGCCCCTCTGATCGGAATATAAATAGTTTGGTCTGTCAGTTCTAAAATTTCAGATGAAACTCCTTGCCCTTCATTCCCCATAATCAAGGCATACTGATCTAATCCAGTTAATTTCTGATAGGCAATGGCTTCTGGATTTAATTCGGTTCCATAAACAGGTATTTTGGCTGCTTTAAATTTGTTGATCATTTCAACTAAAGGTTTACGGATGACAGGTAAATGATAATTACTTCCCTGCATTGCTCTAAGTACCTTGGTATTATAGATATCTGAGCTGCCTTCGCCTAAGATCACACCAGAAAGACCTGCTGCATCAGCCGTTCGAATCATAGTGCCGACATTCCCAGGATCTTGGACATTATCTAAAAGTAACCACCCACCTTCTAATTGGATGTCTTCTTCTGTCGGCATCATAATGATTGCGATCATTCCTTGAGGCGTTGGTAATTCGGAAATAGACTCTAGGACTTCATCAGAAACACGAATTAGTTGTTCTTGTGATTGATCGTTTAACCAAGCTGACCATTCTGATTCCCCTCGTTGATTAAAGAGGATCCATTTGATTTGCGCATTTGCTTTAACTGCCTCTTCAATCAAATGGAAGCCTTCAATCATATATTCTTGATTGTCTTCACGATGCTTTTTTTTATGTAGTTTTTTTAACTCTTTGATCATCGTATTCTTTGTTGATAAAATTTCTTTCATTTCTACACCTCACACGAGCATTATACCATGTTTTTTTTCAATCAAACAATCACAACTTTACTTGCCATATGTTCAAAAAATCGCTATCATTAATTTAATTAAAAGCGAGGTGTAGAATCAATGAGAAAGGTACGTATGAATGTACAGGGAAGAGTTCAAGGTGTTGGGTTTCGCTATATGACTAAAATGGTTGCAGATGAATTAGGTATTCACGGCACTGTACGAAATGAAGATGACGGTTCTGTTTCTATTGAATCTTTGGGTGAAGACGATGCTATGGTACAATTTATCCAAAAAATCAAAGACTCTCCTAGTCCTGTAGGCCGTGTTACGTATGTTGATATTCAAGAAGACCCGTTGATGGAAGAATATACTAGCTTCAAAGTAACAAATTGATTTAGATCAAGAAGAATCTTGCTCAGTCTTGAGGCGGATTCTTCTAATTTTTATTGAAAAAAAACGCTTTTTCAAGTATAGTTAACCTTGTGCAAATTTTTTAGAAAAGGAAAGAATAAAATGAGAAAATTAAATAAGTGGCTACTGAGTTCTGGCCTATTTACTTTAGTCCTATTTTTATCTGGATGTGTAAAAACGGGATCGGATGGTCAACCAACTGGTGAAGGAATCATCTACAATTTTTTAGTAAAACCAATGAGTAGTGCCATTACATACCTTGTTGATAATTTCAATTGGAATTATGGCTGGGCAATCATTTTTATCACGATCATCGTTCGCTTGATTATTATGCCTTTAGGCTTGAATCAATCGAAAAAAAGTATGATCCAAACAGAAAAAATGCAAGCAATCAAACCTCAAATCGATGCGGCTCAAGCCAAGGTCAAAGAAGCAACAACACGTGAAGAGCAAATGCAAGCTCAAGCTGAGATGCAACAAGTCTACAAAGAGAACAACATGAGCATGATGGGTGGAATCGGTTGTCTACCATTATTGATCCAAATGCCAATCTTCTCTGCCTTATTCTTTGCTGCTCGTTATACAAAAGGTATTGGGGACGCCTCATTTTTCGGCGTTAATCTTGGTCAACCAAGCATGATTTTCGTTATTTTAGCCGGTGTTGCCTATTTACTTCAAGGGTATCTTTCTACTATTGGTATTCCAGAAGAACAAAAGAAAACCATGAAATCAATGTTGATCGTGTCACCTTTAATGATTGTATTTATGTCAATCAGCTCTCCAGCTGGTGTAACATTATACTGGGTAGTCGGTGGGATCTTCAGTAGTATCCAAACATTAATCACAAATCAATTCTTAAAACCAAGAATCAAAGCCCAAGTGGCAGAGGAATTGAAACAAAATCCACCGAAACAAGTGATTACACCACGTAAAGATGTAACACCAACACAAGAGAAAACAGTACAAAAAGCAACACCTCAAAACAATACTTCTAAAAAAGGTAGAAATGCTGGAAAACAAAATAGAAAGTAACAAAAAAACAAGACCCAACGGATTGACTGCGTTGGGTCTTGTTTTTTAATTTACTGAAACACCAAACACAAACAAATCAACTACCTGTGCAATACTTAATACGGAGCTTCTTTGCTCTGTTTTGATATAAGGAGATAAAGTGTTAAGAAAGTGTGTCGTTGCAACCTCTGGTGATAAGCCTTTACGAATATTAAAATCACTCTTTTCAAAGAGCTCCAGCAAAGGCTTCTTATACGATTGATTCCATAATGTAAATAATTTGAGTTGCGTCTCTTTCGTTAATTTGGTCCGAAAATCATGCATCATTAAATCAAAATCAAATGGATGCTTTGTTTTCAGACAGACTGCAAATCTTTGTAATTTATTGATTGTATCAAGATGTTGATCTTCCACGATCAACACTAGTTCTTCGTTTACATCGCCTAACAAGCTTTCAATGACCCCCACATAAACGGCCTCTTTATTCTTAAAATGATGATATAAATTAGGCTGGGTCACTTCAGCTAGCTGTGCGATTTGTCTTGTCGAGGTGCTCTGATAGCCATTGTCCATAAATAATCTTGTTGCGACTTGAATAATTTTTTCTCTTGTATTTTTCGTTTCTTTATCCATTGTTTAGCCACCTATAGTTGATTTCACTCCTATTTTAACAGAAGCAGACCAAGAAACCTATACTAGATAACACTCTTTTTATGTTTAAAAAGTTGTGCTGCTTCATACAGACAGAGAATCGCTAAAATTCCTAAACAAATTGCCACCGTAGTAATAATCTCTGGATATGCTCCAGCCCACCCATCGAGAGCCTGGTGTTTGAGCAAAATTCCATAATACGCCCACAATGTTGCTAGACCATAAGCTATATCTTGATTCCGAATGATTGTTGTGGCAATAATGACTAAACCCACGATCAAGATAATAATCGTCCACACGACTTGGTTATTTTGCAAAACAGCGATATTTTTATCGACTAAGAAAGCTGTGATATTGGCGATTGTTGCAATCGTGATCCAGCCAAAATAAACGCTAAAAGGCCACCGGATAAAAAAGTAATCCTTCTTCGTTAATGAAGCTTTAGTCAGCATATGATTTGTATAAATCAAAACGATTAACAAAGCCAACATGATCACCACTGATAAATCAATTTGTAAATATTGCCATGCCAATAGCCAAGCACTATTTAGAATAGAAGAAGTAATAAATAGTATGCTAAGTTTTCTACGAATTTGCCGGTCGTTTAAAACAGATTGATCAGCTGGTTTAAACCATTGATACACAACGAATCCTGCTAAACTTAGATAAATTACTGACCAAATCGAAAAAGTTAAACCAGCTGGAGCAAATAAATTGGGATAAGTATCTGAAACTTCTTGTGTCGTCATCCCATTTAATGGCAATAATACAGCTGCTGCATTAACTGCAATCATAACGAAATAAATAATCGTCAGCAATAATTTCGTACCTAAAGAGTTACTTTTAGACATGCTAATTCCTCCTTATAAGCCTTTTTTTCCAAAAAATGGAACAAATTTTGGTGTTTTATCTGCATAGGCAATAAAATCCGGACGATCTTTGTATTTTTTTTCTAACAAAGGAACACCTGATACAAATAAAAGTAATAAAGTGATTGTCAAAGGACCAATAAGTCCCCAACTATTTCGCAGCTCGCTCAAAGTGACCAGAAAAATCCCCCACCAACTAAGTGCTTCTCCAAAATAATTGGGGTGTCTTGTGATAGACCACAGGCCAGTTGTTAAAAGCTTCCCCTGATTACTGCCGTTCTTTTTGAAATTTGTCAACTGAGTATCACCAATCGTTTCAAATGCAAACCCTACACCCCAAATCACAATACCTAATCCATTCCACCAGTAAAATGCATCTGTTGAACTTGTCATAACAAATAGTATTGGCATTGAAACCACTAATAGCAAGACTCCTTGAAGAACAAAAACATTTAGATAAGCTTTCAATTTTGCAAAATGATGCCCCCAGCGCTTTCTCATATTTACGTAACGGTAGTCTTCCGGTTTTCCGATGTTCCGTTTAGCTAAGTGAAAAAACAAGCGTAACCCCCATACCGTCACTAATACCAGTACGATTGTACTAGCGGTTGTTTTTTGGGGCATAATGAAATATCCTGTAATTGCAACAAGAACAAAACCCATCCCCCAAGCTAAATCTACAATAGAATTATTATGAAGATACTGCGCTAAAAAAAATAACAACGTAAAATAAGTAAAAATAACACCACTAATAATCAAAATAGTCATACTACTCCCCACTTTCTTCTTCAAATGCTACTGCTATACTGCCTTGACCCGCACTCATCGCGACCACAGTTGAAATATCCATCATGTAACTTGGTTGAAAGCCTAACGCTTCACTTAATTTATTTTTCAACTGTAATGCTCGTTCCTCTTCTCCTGCATGGATGACAACATAGCGTCGTACTTTATTTTTCTTATGATGTTTTTTTAATTGCTGAATAACCTTTCGCTCATTCCCTTTCAAACTAAACGCAAAATCACTCAGCTTCCCTTCACCAGTTTCATTTAAACTGACGATTGGTTTCAAATTAATTTTTTTTGCTATTTTACCAGCAAATTGCGGAATTCTGCCAGATTCGATCATCGGATCTAAATCATCTACACTAACCACTATTTTAAGCTTATTCCGCTTGTTCTTAATGTGTTTCACCACGTCTTCAAAACCTGCTCCAGATTGGATCAATTCATTTGCATTCATCACTAATAACCCTTGCGCTGCAGAATTTAGTTTGGAGTCAATTACTTCGATTTTCACAGAGGATGTTTTTTTCTTTGCCGCTTCCTTAACTGTATGAAATGTGCCACTTAATTTTTTTGCAACTGTAATAACAATAACTGCTTCATATCTCGTTTCTAAGAAAGAAAAAAGATTCTCTACAGTCTTTAAAGTTGGTTGTGAGCTAGTTGCTCGGTCACTTAGTGCGTTAGTCAATTCAAAGAATTGTTTACTTTGAATCGTTAGTTTATCAAGATAACTAGTATCTCCAATCAAGATATTCATTGGCAGGACATGAATTTGATTAGCTAACAAGTACTCAGAAGGAATGTCAGCAATTGAATCCGTTACTAATGCAATCGACGCTTTTCTTTGTTGATTGATTTGATATTGCAGTAGCATGTCATCTGCCTTTTGTTGCATAGACTGACCAACCTTACTTAAATAATGTAATACTTCATCTGGCTGATTAGAATGAATATGAATTCTTGCCTTGTTGCGATTTACAGCCACGATCAAAGAATCCCCATACGGAGCCAAATCCATCTGAATTTCAGCCTTTGACTTTGTGACTTGATCTAATAAAACTTCGGTACAATATCTAAATTTCGGTTCAGCAGTATTTACATGTTGTGTTTCAGATATCCCTATTTTGGGTGAATCGTCAATGTAATTTCTATCTGGGGCTTCAGTTTCTTTATCAACAAATGCTTGAGTAAACCCAACCATAAATAGATAAAAACCTTTCGCTCCAGCATCTACTACCTGATTTCTTTGTAACACTTTTAATTGGTTCGTTGTATGTTCCAACGCTTGTTCCGCTTTAGTCAAGGCTCTCGGCAGTATTTTATCTAGCCCGTGTACTGGATCGATGTCATTAAGGGCTTCTGCCCACGATCGAATAACCGTAATGATCGTTCCTTCAACAGGATCACTGATGGCTTGATACGCCTCGACAATTGCTAATTTTACACTATGCACAAAACTAGCAACAGAACTCTTCTCCTCTTGAATTAATAAGTTATTATAGATCCCATTAAAATATTGAGCAAAAATAATTCCTGAGTTTCCTCTAGCACCAACCAAAGAAGCGTCGGCAACTTTTTCAAACACCTCTATAACAGATGTCGATTCCTTTTTAGTTTCCTCAAGAATTGCTTGCATCAACGAAGCTAAATTACTTCCCGTATCAGCATCTGAAACTGGAAAAACATTGATTTGATTCAATTCTCGTCTTTCATTCAATACGAGAATTGCACCTTGTTGAAATGCATTCACCAGCTCTTTATAGTCAATCAGTTGACTTTCCATACTCCATTCACCTCCAGTTAAAATATTGTGCTACATAAAAAGTGATACCACTAGTAACTGCTGTAACTACTGTTCCCCATATTAGATCAATTATTGTGACTAAAATTGGCCAATCTTTGATCGTAGCTAAATTCGTCAAATCGTAAGTGGCGTAACACAATAATCCGAGAAAAGCACCCGCTAAAAGAGCATACATCATACTATCTTTTTCAAGCGCAGGATAAACAACGAAAAAGAGTAGCCCTACTAAATAAACTATATAGAATAATACAGCAGGTATTATCTTGGTTGTCCCCAATAAACTACCCAAATATTCTTGATACATTTGTCTAGCAATCAACAGTAACCAAGTAAAATCAAACACTAAAAATGCCAGCGCTGCAGTAATAAATAATTTCGCAAAATGACTCATCTTTTTACCTCCTAAAAATTTTATAAACCTTATCGATTGATAAGGTTATCCTACCACGTTGAAAATATTTATGAAAAAATTTTGCTTGCTATCTATTTAGATCTTGATAGCACAGTGAAAAAGGTGGACAGAATACTATAATCAGTATTCTGTCCACCTTTAGTTTATTTTACAATCAGTAAATCCAGACTAGCCAATGATAACGCCATTTTGGCAATTCGGTTAAGTTCTTTCAAACGATTTACTTTCACTTGCTCATCCTCTACCATGACCATTGTCTCTTCAAAATATTGTTCAATCAATGGACGCAGTGCTACTAGAGCTTGATAATTTTCCGACATTGTATTTTCAGCAAACTGCTCTTCAATTTTATTAACAGCTTGATGTAAAGCTTTCTCCGCATCATTTTCAAATAAGGCTGCATCTACTTTACTTTCTTGGTTTAGTAAATCACGCCCTTTTTTAGCTAAATTGATTACTCGCGTCAAAGCTTCAATGGAGGGTCTAAAACCTTGATCCAACAAATGCTTTTTCAAAATTGTTGCAGACGAAAATAGTTTGGCTAAATCTTTTTGTTCAGAAGAAATCACAGCATCGATGACATCATGACGTACATCTTTTGTCATCAGCAGTTGACGCAGACGCGCTTTTATAAAATCAATTACTTCTTCTTGTCCACTAGTCAATTGAACACCATATTTTTTACTATCCGCATTGACAGCGGCATCGATATCCATCTGTAACTGAACAAGTGGGAACTGCCAGCCTTTTTCTTCGACGATTCGAATGACCCCATATGTTTGTCGACGTAATGCATATGGATCATTAGAGCCGCTAGGAATCATGCCAACCGCAAAGAACGCGAAGACACTATCTAGTTTATCGGCTAAAGCTAATACAGCTCCAATTGTTGATTCTGGTAAGGCGCCATTGCTTGATGTTGGTAAATAATGTTCACGAATCGCTTGAGCTACAGTTGGTTTTTCCCCTTGAAGCAAGGCATATTTCTCACCCATGATTCCTTGTAGTTCTGGGAATTCTCCCACCATATTCGTTACTAAATCAAATTTATAGATTTCAGAAGCGCGTTTTAAATCGGTTAGTTCATCTTCAGACAATCCGACTTCTTTTCCAATGATTTGCCCAATAACACCCACCCGTTGCATTTTTTCATAAATCGTTCCGATTTTTTCATGGAACGTGACATTTTTTAATTTTTCAATGCATTCTTCAATTGATAGTTTTTTATCTTCATTATAGAAAAATTCTGCATCTTCTAAACGAGCTATCAAGACTTTTTCATTACCTTTGATCACATTTTCAATATGGACACTATCTCCATTTCTAACGGAAATAAAATGCGGAAGTAATAACCCCTGATCATTACGAACATCAAAGTAACGCTGATGCTCTTTCATTGAAGTAACTAAAACTTCTTCGGGCACAGAAAGATATTTTTCATCGAAAGCCCCTACAAATGCGGTTGGGTATTCAACTAAATTATTCACTTCTTCCAATAAATTCTCGTCTAAATCTAGCGTCCAATGATATTTCTCAGCTAATTGATTTGCTTGATCAATGATCATTGTTTTTCTTTCATTGGAATCAACGATTACAAACTGTTCTTTCATCTTTTCTTCGTACTCTTTTGAATGATCAAATGCCACATCATCCCCTAAGAAGCGGTGGCCGCGAGAACTTTTTCCCGTTGTTACATCTAATACAGAGAATGGAATCACTTCATCGTCCAATAATGCCACGATCCAATGAATTGGACGAATATATTCAAAATCATGATCTGCCCAGTGCATTGTAACAGGGAAAGTCAGACTTGTAATAACCTCTTTTAATCCTGCCAACACATCAAGTGTTTTTTGACCGTGGTTCTGTTTGGTCACATAGACATATTCTACACCGTTCAATTCTTTGAATGTGATAGCCTCTGTCGTCAAGCCTTGACCACGAACAAATCCTTCGGCTGCTTTGCTCCAATTGCCTTCACTATCTTGAGCAATTTTTTTAGCAGGTCCTTTGACTTCTTCTTGCGTATCTTCTTGCTGCTCTGGCAATTGCGTTACACGTACCGCCAAACGACGAGGTGTGGAAAAACTTTGAACCGTTTCATAGGTCAATTTATTTTCATCTAGGAATTTGACGATTTTATTTTCTAATTGTATGCGACTTGGGCTGACAATATGTGCTGGCATTTCTTCCAAGCCAATTTCAAGTAATAAATCTTTTGCCATGTTATTTTGCCTCCTTAGTAGTTTGATCCTCTTTATTTAAGAGTGGGAAGCCTAATTTTTCCCGCTCTGCAACAAAAATTTTCGCAACGGCTTTAGCCATATTTCTGATTCGTGCTAAATAGCCGGCACGTTCCGTCACAGAAACAGCACCACGGGCATCAAGCAAATTAAAGGTATGACTGCATTTTAAAATATAATCGTAAGCTGGATGTACCAAGCTTTCATTGATACAACGTTTCGCTTCTTTTTCAAATTTATCGAAGTTTTCCAGCAACATTTCTTGATTACTAACTTCAAATGAATATTTTGAATGCTCATATTCAGGCTGATTAAAGATTTCTCCGTACTTAACACCTTGTGTCCATTCTAAATCATACACACTTTCTACTTCTTGAATGTACGATGCAAGACGCTCTATCCCATAAGTAATTTCTGAGGTAACCGGGTGACAGGCTAAGCCACCAACTTGTTGGAAATACGTAAACTGAGTGATTTCCATACCATCTAGCCAAACTTCCCAGCCTAAACCAGCACACCCCATAGAAGGATTTTCCCAGTTATCTTCAACAAAACGGATATCATGAGTTAAAGGATCGATTCCCAATAATTCTAAACTTTCTAAATATAATTCTTGAATATTATCTGGAGATGGTTTCATTACTACTTGAAATTGATGATGTTGATATAATCGATTTGGATTTTCACCATAACGACCATCTGCTGGTCTTCTTGAAGGCTCTACATAAGCTGCATTCCAAGGTTCTGGTCCAATTGCCCGTAAAAAAGTATACGGACTCATTGTTCCTGCTCCTTTTTCCGTATCATATGCTTGCATCAGCATACAATCATTTGATGACCAAAATTTTTGTAACGTTAAAATCATTTCTTGTACAGTAAGTTTCTTTTCCATTGTGATCCTCCTATTTTAAAAGCGTAGCAAATCGGTCAATCCTGTAGAAAATTAGGAAATTGACATTGAAATGCTTTTTGCCTCATTTAGAATTTACTTTTTTCAAAAATCTAAACGAATAACTTAATGAAACCAATTAATTTTTTACAACGCTGTAACTACTGGATAAAACTCAATAACTTCACCTTGAACAACAGAAACTTCAACTTCCATAGTGTCCGTCAGCGTTGTATTGATAGTATAAATTTTTTCGCTAGAAACTGTTTCGAACGCTTCAATAATGATACCATCATTATCTTTGATCTGGACTAACAATTTAACAAGCGACAAAACCTTTAACTTGTTCTGTGAAAAATCAGCAGGTAAGAAAGTTGCATTAAACTGCATGAATTTCCTCCTTTCCCTTGATTAAGGACGTAAAACATAGTGATCAAGAGCAAACAAAAAGTCCCTATGCCTCATAGAGACATAGGGACGAATAATCGCGGTTCCACCCTACTTCCGATAACAACTATCGGCAGCTTCGTTTAAGTATACTCAAAAGCGCCCTTCAAAAGTTGCTTGTATCTGGCTCACACTTTTCCAGACTCGCTATCACAGCAGTTCTTTCTACTCTTCTTTCTCAACGTATTTATTTAATTACTCTTTATGATAATCTTAGATGAAGAAGATGTCAAATTATTTTTCAAGATTCAAATAATTTCTGAAAAAAATGCTCTTTTCTTTCGAAAATCATCGCCCAATCTTGATAGATTTTTGTCTCTTCTAGTTTACGTTTAACGATGTCCCCATTCATAAATTCATAGATTGTTGCCTTTGGAAAAAACAATAAAATTGGAGAGTGGGTCGCGATTACGAATTGAGAATCCCTCTGCACTAAGTCTTGCATCAAGACCATTAATTGCAATTGTGTACTAAGAGATAATCCAGTTTCGGGTTCATCTAATAAATAAAAACCTCGTCCCAAAAATCGAGTTGCCACTAACTCATAAAACGATTCTCCTCTTGAATAAGTATGTAATGACCTTTCAAAAAAACCTGCACCTTGATCGATCGTTTCAATCTCGGTCATTAAATTATAAAAGGATTCAGCTCGATAAAAATAACTATCTTTGGGATGATCTGGATATTTGATTGGCCGAGTCGCTTCAACAAATGAAGGTTGTTCTTTGTAGGATGTAAAAATATTATTTTTGGACCCACCTTCTAGATTTAAGCCCATTAATCCAGCCATCGTTTCAATTATTGTTGATTTTCCAGAACCATTTTCACCAATTAAAAATGTAACTGGTGTTTCAAATATAAGTTGCTCAATATGCGCTGCAATAGGTAAATTAAACGGAAATTCAGTTGAAGAAAGAGCTTTATCGTATTTGATTCCTTTAAGATAAAGTTTTGCCATCTTCTTCCTCTTCTCTTTCTCGTTTAGGTATTTTCAACGTGTCTTCCCAACTTTTCATCTGATCAATAAATTTCTTGCTCTTCAAATTAATCCCAACATATTCATCATAAAGCTCATCCACTGTTTGTCTAATTGCAGTTTTCGTCTCTGCTTTCACATTGATATCCTGAACCTTATCATACGAAATGGCAGAAAACAGTCGAATAAAATGGATTGCCCTTGGATTAGCGTGGTAACGATGATCATCAAGGTGCCAATGTCGTTCACACAATACACCGCTATACTTTGATGAATAATCAAACTTTCCTCGTGTTTCTTGGCAAACACTACAGTGTCTCCATTCCGGCGTGATACCAAAACGACTCAGTAATTGAATTTCAAAAATATTAGTAATGATCTCTGCATCTTTATTCTCATTTAATAATTTTAGCGCTTGCTGCACAAAATGGTATAGATTAGGATCATAAGTCCGATCTTCGATAGCGGCATCGACTAAATTCAAGATATAAGTTGCATAGGCATTAACAAAAATATCTTCCTGAATCACACGAAGGGGATAGACTTCTTTACTGCCGTTCAAAAAAGATAGACCCTCTTCTCTAAAATCGCCAATATAAACAGCTTCTGTAAAAGGCAAAATAGCAGGACCAATTGGATTATTTTTTCGGTGCGCCCCTTTTACGAAAAACATTAATTTACCAAATGACTCTGTAAAAATCTTAACTAATTTATCTTTTTCTTTATAGTCTTTGGTAAATAAAATAATCCCCTTTGTTTCGCCTAAAGCCATGATTTCGCCTCCCTTGTATTTTAGTCTATTTTAGCAGATGTAGAAGTAAAAGAACAATTCCGCTCCCACACAGAATTGTTCTTTTGGCATTTATTAATAATCGTCTTTACGATAACCAAAGTCTTGTAAATGAACTTTTTTATCGCGCCAATCTTTTTGAACTTTTACCCAAAGTTCCAAGTATACTTTATCGTCCAATAAATGTTCGATATCTTGTCTAGCCTTGGTTCCAATCTGTTTAAGCATCTTACCGCCTTTACCAATGATGATCCCTTTTTGGCTATCACGCTCAACGATGATTGTCGCTTGAATACGGATTTTATCATTTTCATCACGTTTCATTGAATCCACAACTACTGCAACAGAATGTGGAATTTCATCTCGTGTCAATAAGAGGACTTTTTCGCGTACTAGTTCAGAAACGATAAAGTACTCAGGATGATCTGTTACTTGATCATCTGGGAAATATTGCGGCCCCTCAGGCATTTGATCCACTAAAACATCCATCAATCGATCAACATTATTTCCTTCTGTTGCTGAAATTGGCACAACTTCTGCAAAATCCATCTGACTTGCATAATCTTCAATAATACCCAAAAGCTGATCTGGATGAACCGTATCGATTTTATTGATTACAAGATACACAGGGCTCGTCATTGTTTTAAGACGTTCAATGATAAAATCGTCACCCTTTCCTCTTTTTTGATCTGCACTGATCATAAACAAAGTTGCATCAACTTCGCGCAAAGCACTATAAGCCGTTTCAACCATAAAATCACCCAAGCGATGTTTTGGCTTATGGATACCAGGTGTATCAATAAAAACGATTTGTGCTTCGGGAACGGTATAGATCCCTTGAATCTTGTTTCTTGTTGTTTGAGCCTTATCGCTCATAATCGCAATTTTTTGTCCGACGATTCGATTTAACAGCGTAGATTTACCAACGTTTGGTCTCCCTACGATTGCTACAAATCCAGATTTATGTGCTTCTGTCATAGTTTCTCTCCTCTATAAAAAGTCTTGTAGTATTTGCCAAATTTTGGGAACAAACAGTAGCGCTCCCACGACTACGGCAAATCCGGTCGTTAAAAGAACTGCACCTGCCGCCATATCTTTGATTTTTTTCCCGATTGGATGAAAGTGAAAATCCGTCACCATATCGACGACATTCTCGAAAACTGTATTAATGATTTCCATCACCAATACCAGAAAGATTGCTAGCAGCAGCCACAACCATTCTGAAAGCACTAATCGAAAAATAAAACCGAAAATAATCGCAATTATTCCCATAAAAATATGTGTCCGCATGTTTCGTTCTTCTTTAAATACCGTTTTAATTCCTTGAAGAGCAAACTCTAAGGATGTTATAAAATGCTTATTTTTCGCTGTCCGCTTATCTTTTGAGTCCATAGGCATCTAAGATCTCTTTCTGTAAACCAAACATTTCTTTCTCATCCTCAGGTTCCATGTGATCATAACCATTTAAATGTAAAAAACCATGCACAGCCAAGAAACCCAATTCACGTTCAAACGAATGACCGTATTCAACCGCTTGTTCTACAGCGCGTTCAGTTGAGATCATAATATCTCCAAGGTTTCTAGGGAAGGCTTCAGTCTCATCGTCAAAAATAATCGGCAATTCGTCTTCCCCTTCTTCTTCCAACGCAAAGCTAATGACATCTGTTGGGGCATCTTTGCCTCGATAGTCTCGATTTATTACTTGAATGCCTGAATTATCCATAAAAGTCACGGACATTTCTGTATCCTTAGATATGTTCAGAAAATCAGCCGCAAACTGCAACAGATTTTCTACTTCTTCTAAATTATCTTTTGATAAATTCGTTGTTTCATCAATAAATGAAATGTCCATTAGTCATCTCTCTTTTCTTGTTCATCTTTCATTTCTTGCGCTTCTGATTTCATTTTTGGGTACTTGATTCTTGAATGGAATGTGCTACACAACCCACTAACTAAAGATTTCTCAACAATCCGAATCTCCTTCATGGTTAAGCCACAATCATCTAGTTGTCCATCTGAAATCCGATCTTGGATAACATTATGAACAAAAGCTTGAATTTTTTCGTTTGTCGGATGATCCATTGCACGAACTGCCGCTTCACATGTATCTGCAATACTTACGATCCCAGCTTCTCTTGTTTGAGGTTTAGGACCTGGGTACCGGAAATCTGCTTCTAAAATATCTGCATTACGTTCTTTAGCTTTAACATAGAAAAACTTCATTAACGTGGTCCCATGATGTTGGCGACAAATATCGATCACCATTTCAGGCATATGGTACTCTTCCAATATCTTAGCGCCATCAATAACATGACCAAAAATAATCTGTTTACTATCTTCAGGTAATAAAAAGTTGTGCGGATTTTCTGCGCCCGCTGGTAAATTTTCAACAAAGAAATTTGCATGCTTGATTTTACCAATATCATGATAATAACAAGCAACACGAGTCAGTAACGAACGACCACCGATTTCAGCTACTGCATTGGCACTCAAACTCGCAACCATCATACTATGATGATACGTTCCAGGAGCTTCTTCAAGTAGTTGTTTTAATAATGGATGATTCGGGTTACTTAGCTCATTTAAAACAATCACACTATCATCGGTTACAAGTAATTCGATATATGGATGAAGTCCCATTGTTGCAAGGAAAGCCAAAACAGTCCCAGCAAGAGCACAAATCATCATCGTCCATGATTTACCATCAAAAAAGCTCATCCCTTGATAAATCATCAAAACAAAATCTAGACAAACTGGAAAAATGATTACCCAGAATACGGCAACTAAGCCTTGCTCACTAATACGAGTTCGTTTAACTACAGTTGCTAGCAAACCAGAAAACATATAGCTCACTATAATTACTGTCAATGTATTCGTTCCAATAGCATTATAAAAAACAAACAGTGAAAAAATCACTTGGAAAACAGCTGCTAAAACACCCGCTCGTCTACTAACAAAATAATTTAGGACTAGTGGCGTAAAGGCTGCTGGGAAGAACAAAGAAATATACATCATTTGTTCTGTTTGGAAGATTTGGAAAAATTTCATCAATACAACACTTAGAGACATTGCTCCTACATAAAATAATACAAAATGTCTTCGTCGACCCTCTTCTGTAACTTGCTTAGTGAAAAACAATAAAACTAAAACTTGTAAAACAATTGCTAGTGCCAAAGCAGCCATCGGAAATAAAGAAGTGCTTTGATTTGTCATACCCAACAACTCAAGTTTTTCCATCGCTTTACTATCAATTTGAGTCCCTTCACGAACAATGATTTCACCTTGATAAATCATTGAAGGCGGAATGGCATCCATCGCATTTTGACGTAGTTCTTTTGTCTTTTTATCGTTGGCAAAATCATTTGCCACGATTCCTTGGTTCACAATATAACGAATTTCTTGTTGCATCGTTCCGGTAACATCAAGAAATTGAATCTTTTCGATCGCACTTTGACGAACATTATCTAGATCAGCTTCACGAACATGATCTTTCATTTTCTCGTCTACGATTTTCAAGCTTTCGGTTTTTACTTGTTGAATCTGAGTTGCATCTAATGAGAAAATATTTTGATAAAACACATTGGGAAATTTTTGATAAAAAGCGACTTCATCTTGATCCAACGCTTCAAATTGAGCTTTTAAATTAGCGACTCTTTCCTCTATCGTTGGCCTTGGAATCGTTTCATCTTTTTTGGCCTTAGCGACCTTTTCTTGATAGTCTTTATCTGTTTTCTCATTTGCTGTCACAATCAGCTTAAAGAGCTTTTCAATACGTTTATGCTGAACATCGGCTGTTTCTTCTTGATAAATGTACTCTGGAGTAACAGCTTCAGCTGCTAGCTTTTTCTTCTGAGCTGTTTCATACGTGTTTTCAACATTTTTATTTGCTCGAATTGTATTTTCTGCTAGCTGTCCTTCTTTGATCTCAACTCTTTTTTGATGAACGCTGCCAAACATAATGATAAATAAAAAACAGGAAAATATAAGTAGTAGTAATGGAATATAGGCTTTTCCTAATTTATCACGTAATTTTAATAACGAATACTTCAACGGAATTTTCACTCCTTTCCGCAGGTTTAACTCTATTTTTGACTTTCATTTTCATACGCTCGAATGATTTGAGCAACAACTGGATGTCGCACCACATCTCCAGCATCAAAATGAACAAATGCAATCTTATCGATTGATTGTAACGTTTTTTCTGCATGGATCAGCCCGCTAGCAACGCCTTTAGGTAAATCGATTTGGCTCGTATCGCCATTAACGATCATTCTTGAGTTAAAACCCAGTCTAGTCAAAAACATTTTCATTTGAGCAATAGTCGTATTCTGTGCTTCATCTAAAATTACAAAAGCATCATCTAAAGTCCGACCTCTCATATAAGCTAATGGTGCAATTTCGATTACGCCTCGTTCCATTAAGCGATTTGTATGTTCCATACCAAAAACTTGGTACAACGCATCATAAACCGGGCGCAAATAGGGATCTACCTTTTCTTTTAAGTCACCAGGTAAAAATCCCAGACTTTCCCCTGCTTCAACAGCGGGACGCGTTAAAATTATTTTTTGGACTTCACCTTTTTTTAATGCTGACACAGCCATTACGACTGCTAAAAATGTTTTACCCGTTCCCGCAGGACCAATTCCAAAAATAATATCTCGTTTTCTTACTGCCTCAACATATTTTTTCTGCCCTACATTTTTGATACGAATGGCTCTGCCATGGTGGTCCTTTAAGATCTCCTCTTCATACATCGCAACAAATGTATCCAGTTCACCATTTTTTGCCATTTTCAAAGCAGAAACAACATCTGGCGTACTGATTTTAATGCCGCGCTGTATTAAGACTTGTAATGTTCTTACAACAGAAGCAACCAACTGTACTTCTGCTTCTTCTCCTAGCAACTGAATCGTCTCACCACGTGTATTGATCGTTACATCTGTATTATCTTCTAAGTATTTTATATGTTTATCATGGGTTCCTAAAAGCATACTAACATCGTCAGAATCATTTAACTTCAATTCCAAAGATATCGACTGATTTTCTGTCAAAAAATGCCCATCTCCTTTATTTTTTCATTCTTTACAATCATACCATATTATTAATTTATTAAAAAGAGAGCACGATTAAATCTAACAATTCGATTTAATATCTGGCTCTACTTTGGTTAAGTTGGACAAAAAAACCAACGGAATCCCGTTGGTTTTTTTATTTGACTAATTCTCTTGTAGTAATTCTTTTACAATTGCATTGACTTGGTTGCCGTCTGCTTTGCCTTTGACTTTTGGCATTACAGCACCCATAACTTTACCAAATTCTTTTGGTGAAGTCGCACCGGTCTGATCAACTGCCGTTTGAACAATCTGACGAATTTCTTCTTCTGAAAGTTGCTTAGGCATATATTTTTCAACAATTGTGATTTCGATTTTTACTTTGTCAGCAAGATCGTCACGTCCCGCTTTTTCAAACTCTGATAAAGAGTCTCTGCGTTGTTTCATCTCACGAGATAAAACTGTTAACTCTTCTTCTCCGTCCAAATCACGGCCAGCTTTAATCTGCTCATTTTGAATGGCTGCTTTCAACATACGAAGTACAGATAAAGTATCTTTATCTTTTGACTTCATTGCTGTTTTGATATCGTCATTCAATGTTGTTAGTAATGACATACAACCAACTCCAATTCATCGAAAACTAGAATTTTTTACGTTTTCTAGCTGCTTCAGATTTTTTCTTACGCTTTACACTTGGTTTTTCGTAGAATTCACGTTTACGAGATTCTTGTAAAGTACCCGCTTTTGAAACGGAACGTTTGAAGCGACGAAGAGCATCGTCAAGAGATTCGTTTTTACGAACGACAGTTTTTGACATGTTAATTCCCTCCCTCCGAGCTTAAAAAGTAACCGTTTTTTATATTTATGAGTTATTTGACATAAATAAAATACCGTTCTTTTTACATTATATCGAATGGTTATTTTAACGTCAACCTTTGTATTGAAAAAATGCATAAAAAAGTGCCAAAATGAGTAAAGTTTTACACTCATATGCAATATTCATGTTTTTTTCTGAAAAAAATGATCATCTGCACTCTTCACAACGACCAAAAATCTCAAATCGATGTCCTTCAATTTCACACCCGCTCAATTGTTCTTTAAAAAAATCCATCGGGCACATATGAATTTCTTTTGTTTTGCCACAAACTGTACAAATAAAATGATGATGATGCCCTACTTCTTGACAACAATGGAAGCGAAATTTTTTTTCTCCATTTAAATCTGTTGTCTCCAACAAATTCAACTGTTCAAAATCATGCAAATTGCGATAGATCGTATCATAACTCACACCTTGATATTCCTGATTCATAAACTCATAAACTTCCCTTGCCGAGATATAACGATTTCTTCTAATAAGGTAGGTAATCATCGCTTCTCTCTTTTTTGTATATTTCAAGCCATGCTCTTTCATCACGGTTAAAGATTGTTCTACTTTCGAGTTAGACTGTGCCATTTTAGATCCTCCACTTCTTAAATCAGAATCATTACGAATAATATTTATGAAGGTATGGTATAATAAATCTATAAAAAAAGCAAGAGAGGAATCCAATTATGACAATAAATGAAGAAAAAAAATGTGTGACAATTTTTGTTATTTCCGATTCGGCTGGCGAAACAGCTTCAAAATTAGCTGCAGCTTCTATGGCACAGTACCCTACCGTTGACTTTTCTCTATTTAGACGAACATTTGCTAAAGAAGAAGAAAAGTTGAGAAAAGCCCTTGAAGACGCCAAACGTGAAAATGCCATGGTGTTACATACAATCGTAAATGATCGTTTAGTTAAAATTGCGAATGATTTTTTTGAAGAAAATAATTTATATCACTTTGATATATTAACACCGCCAGTAGCTGAGATCGAACGGTTGACAGGCATTGCACCGACCAGAGAAGCTGGTGCATTGCATCATTTAAATGAAAATTATTTCAAACGAATCGAAGCAATGGAATTTGCAGTCAAATATGATGACGGGAAAGATCCGAGAGGTTTCTTAGAGGCAGACGTTCTCTTACTAGGTGTTTCTCGAACATCAAAAACCCCACTCAGTCTATTTTTAGCCAATAAAAATTTGAAAGTAGCCAATCTTCCACTGATTCCCGAGGCACATCTGCCAAAACAACTGTGGGAAACAAATCCTAAGAAAATTGTTGGCTTAACAAATGATCCTGATATCTTAAACGGCATTCGTAAAGAACGAATGAGAACTTATGGCTTACCAGCTGATACCTCCTACTCAGATATTGAAAAGATCAGAAAGGAATTAGCCTTTGCTAACGATTTATATGAGAAATTAGGCTGTGTCGTGATCAATGTGGCATCATTGTCAATTGAAGAAACAGCATCAATGATTTTAAATGCGTTGAATTTAGAGGATCATAGTTATTATGCAACAGAGTCACCCGAAGCATAACAAGTCCAAATAGAAGAGCATGATTGAAGGTTATTTTTCGCCCTCAATCATGCTCTTTTTTAATTTAAAATACTTGAATTCCTTCTTGGTCTATCGATAGTACATTGATAGCAGCCGAATGAGGTAATTTTTCCAACTCTCGAACCATTTGAGTTGTTTTTTCTTCTGGCAAGATCACTAAAACAGTCGGTCCTGCTCCACTTAGAAATGCGCCGTAAGCTCCAACCTTGTGACTAAGATCCCGGATTTGCTCCAAATGTGGCACTAATTTTTTGCGATATGATTCATGCCACCGGTCTTTTTCCATCATTAAACCAGCTAAGGGCAAGTTGCCATTTAAAATCGCCGCAATCATCACATTTGCGATTGAACTTGCTTGGACCGCTTCTTTATATGGAATTGAAGCTGGCAATACGCTACGGCTTTCAGAGGTCAATAAGTGAGCTTCTGGAATATAAGCAATCACATCACACATTGGGAAGTGATGTTTAACAGAGTAAACTTCACCATCAACATAACTAGCTACAACAAAATCGCCGCAAATGGCGGGAGCAACATTATCTGGGTGACCTTCCATCTCCGTCGCTATTTGTACTTTATCTTTTTGAGATAAGTTCAAATTACCTAAGCGATTAGCAAGCTCAATACCGCCGACTATCACACTAGAGCTACTGCCTAACCCTCTAGCTAAAGGAATATCGGATGTCATCTTCAAAACTTTAGGTGAAAGGTCAGGTGCTATTTTCAATGCGGTTTGAATCAATAGATTCGTTTTATCACTTGGAATATCCGCACCTAAAGAATGGATGATTTTCCATTCTTCAGCATTTTTGACCACTTCGATATTCAGGTATTGCGACAACGCGATCCCACATGAGTCAAAACCCGGACCTAGATTTGCACTGGTTGCGGGAATTCTTATTTTCATAATTCTGACACTCCATTACGTAAATGCATCCGCATTTCTTCTAAATCACTCATTTTAGAGATTTTTACGTCTGTTGCATTGATAGCTGTATCAGGATCTTTCAGACCATTTCCCGTGAAAACTGTTACTACTGTTTCACTAGGTTTGATTTTCCCGCTTCTCACATGTTGGATCACACCAGCTAATGAAGCTGCAGATCCAGGTTCAACGAATACCCCATCTTGAGCAGCAACTTTACGATAAGCATTCAAAATTTCTTCGTCTGTTACAGAATCGATATAACCATTAGATTCATCACGTGCAGCTTCTGCTAATTTCCAACTAGCTGGATTACCGATACGAATAGCTGTTGCAATTGTCTCAGGTTGCTCAATCACTTCTCCTTTTACGATTGCTGCAGCGCCTTCTGCTTCAAAACCGTGCATTCTAGGTAAAAGAGTCCCTTTTTTATCATGCCATTCTTTAAACCCTTTCCAATAAGCTGAAATATTTCCAGCATTTCCAACAGGGATTGCTAAAACGTCTGGTGCTTGTCCCAGTTGTTCACAAACTTCAAAAGCAGCCGTTTTTTGACCTTCTAAACGATATGGATTAACAGAATTCACAAGAGCAACTGCTTCTGTTTTGGCAATATCTCGTACAGCTTTTAAAGCTTCATCAAAGTTTCCTGGAATCGAAATAATATCTGCGCCATAAATGATAGCTTGAGCTAATTTACCCATTGCGATTTTCCCATCTGGAATAACCACATATGCTTTAACACCGGCTCTTGTAGCATAAGCGGCAGCAGCAGCACTTGTATTCCCAGTAGAAGCACAGACGATTGCTTTAGCCCCTTCTTCAACAGCTTTAGCTACGGCCATGACCATGCCGCGGTCTTTAAAGGAACCGGTTGGATTCAACCCTTCATATTTTCCGTATAGATTGATTCCTAATTCTTTTGATAAACTGTGCAAAGGAATCAATGGTGTATTTCCTTCAGCTAGAGAAATCATGGGTGTTTTATCTGTAATTGGTAAATATTCCTTATATTGTTTTAATAGTCCTTCGTACATCTTTAGTCCTCCAATACTTTAAATGTATTTAATAGTTCGAATTCTTCAGTGGATTCGATTTCTTTCGTCACTTGTTTCATTTGTTCTTTCGTAATGGTATGAGTGATTGCAACGATTCTTGCTCTAGTTCCGTCAGATTTTTGCTGAACTAATTGATCGAAGCTAACATTGGCCTCCGTCATAATTTGCGTCAACTTCAAAATTTGACCACGACGATCCGGTACTTCGATCGAGAAATAATACTTCCCAGAAATCGTATCATCAGCGGCGATTTTAGTATCGTGTTGATAGGAATTGAACATATGTCCAGTTGTTCCTAGACGGATATTTTTAGCAATCGTAATAATATCACTCACCACACTGGTAGCAGTAGGTTTAGCGCCAGCTCCCGGTCCGTAATACATTGATTCACCAACACCTGAGCTTTCAATAAAGACGGCATTAAACTCGTTGCGAACAGAAGCAATCGGATGCGATTTAGCCACTAACATCGGTCCTACTTCAACAGCAATACTTCCTTCTTGATTTTCAGAAGAGCCAATTAATTTCACTTCGTACCCTAATTCGGCAGCCATTGCAACGTCATCTATCGATAATCCGCGAATTCCATGTGTATCGACTTGCTCCAATCTAATATTCATTCCAAAAGCAAATTGACTTAAAATAACCATTTTATAGGCCGCATCGATCCCATCGACATCATTCGTTGGATCAGATTCAGCAAAGCCTAATTCTTGCGCTTCTTTTAACGCTTGGTCGTATGATTTTTTTGCTGAAACCATTTGTGTCAGCATATAGTTGGTCGTACCATTTACGATGCCTAAAACTTTTTGGATATTATCAGCAGCTAAACTATTCGCAATCGTACGTAAAATCGGAATGCCGCCTGCCACGCTCGCTTCATAATACAAATCACAATGATTTTTTTGTGCTAATGCCACAAGCTCACTACCATGTTGCGCCAATAGATCTTTATTTGCTGTTACGATATGTTTACCATTTTCTAGTGCTTTGGTAATGAAGGTTTTTGCTGGTTCTACTTTGCCGATTAATTCAACAATGATCTTAATTTCATCATCATTGATAATATCCTCAATATTTGTCGTGAGTTGGATATCGAATTTCTCAGCCTGACGTCTTTTTTCTTCTTCGTCTCGTACTAACGCTTTTGAAATAGCAATTTCCATCCCTGTTACTTGAGAAATTTTTTCTTGATGTTCTTGTAAAATGGTTGGTACACCAGATCCCACAGTCCCCAGTCCAAGTAAACCAATTTTCAGTTTTTCCTTCATTCTTCTTCCTCCAACTATAAAATTAGAAACATTTCATTTTCTTCTAATAAAACATGTCTCTAGTATAACGAAATGCCGAAAAAAAAACTACCCTTTTCTGTGAATTTCCCGAAGGAATCATAGAAAAAGATAGATTACTGATGTTTGATATGTTCAAATGTTTGATTAAGAATGTCGATAACATGATGGTCATCCAATGTATAATAAATTGTTTTCCCCTCACGTCTTGATCTCACTACATGGCTATCGCGTAATAATTTTAGTTGATGAGAAACCGCCGATTGTTCCATCGAAAGTTGCTCTGCAATTGCTGTTACGTTCAACTCTCCTTGCTTTAACAAAAGTAAAAGCCGCAATCTCGTTGGATCACTCAACACTTTATATAACTGACTTACTTTTTGAATCTCATCTATTTCTTTCATCGCTGAGCTTCCTTCCTTTCTTCCTCTTGACTATTATAGCAAACTTTTTTCAAAAGAGGCTATATTTCATCCTTTTAAGCGGAATCAAAAAAACAGGTAGGACAAAACAACGCCCTACTTGCCTTTTCAATTGTTCTTGTTAATTATTTGCTTGTTTAACCGCATCAATCACGGCGTATCTAAATCCATTCTTTTCTAAAGCTGTAACGCCTTTGATCGTACTACCGCCAGGAGAGGTTACACCATCTTTTAATTCACCAGGATGCTTTTTAGTTTCTAATGCTAATTTCGCAGAGCCAAGCATCATCTGAGCAATGACTTCATAAGAAAGTTCACGAGGCATTCCTTCCAAAACAGCGCCGTCCGCTAAGGCTTCCATAAAGATATCCACAAAAGCTGGGCTACATCCGGCAACTGTTCCAAACGTACCTAAAATAACTTCGCTAACTTCTTCAACTTTCCCCAAAGACTCTAGTACACGAACGGCCTCAGCTTTTGTTGGAGCTGGCATGTCCGCAAAAACAGCACCGATCATTCCTGCATTGACACTCACTGGTGTGTTGGGAATCGCATGAACAACATGGATTGTTTCACCTAACACAGCTTGAGCTTCTGCCACTGTATGACCTGTAGCTACTGAAATAAGAATGGTATCTTTGGCCATAAATGGTGCTGCTTGTTTTAAAATTTCTAAGACAATTCTAGCTCCGGTTGCAATAAAAATCACCTTACACGCTTTCAATTCATCATAGTCTTTGATCAATTGAAACCCGAGTTTTTCTTGAAGTGCTTCAGCAGTTTTGCTTGAACCGCCTTTTACGAATAAGTTTTCTGGCGCTACTGTTTTGGCTTTTAGCAAACCTTCGATCATCGCACTACCCATGTGACCTGCTCCAATAAATCCAATGTTCATATCCATCACTCCTTATAAATTTACAAATGAAAGGACTGAAGTAATACTGATTTCCAGTTTTTCAGTCCTAATCATTTTATTTGGTTATATCATTGACTGCTTGCTCAAAATTCTTGATTTTTTGATTTACTTCTAATTGTGAAGCAGCTTTAGTAGCTAAATAAAACTTGATCTTAGGTTCCGTTCCTGATGGACGAATAGCAATCCAACTACCATCTTCCAAGAAATATTTTAGCACATCTGAAGGTGGCGATGTTAAGGATTCGACTTTACCATCCGCAAAGGTTCTCGTTCGTTCTTTAAAATCTTCTGTTTGAGTTACTTTGATATCTGCAAACGCAGTAGGTGCTTCTTCGCGGAATCTTTTCATCAAGGCTTTGATTTTTTCGCTGCCTTCGATGCCACTCAATGTAACTGAAATTGTTTTTTCTTCAAAATAGCCATATTCTTTAAAGATATCTTGTAATCCATCATAAAGTGTTTTTCCTTGTTTCTTGTAGAACGCCGCAACTTCTGCCAATAAAACCAGGGCTTGAATGGCATCTTTATCACGAACAAACGATTTTACTAAATACCCGTAACTTTCTTCAAAACCAAACATGAATGTTTGAGAATGATCGGCTTCATATTGCTCGATTTTTTCTGCAATAAATTTAAATCCTGTTAAAACATCAACCATTTTAGTGTTGTATTTTGCTGTAATTGCTGTAGCTAATTCACTAGAGACAATTGATTTTAAGACAACGGCATTTTCTGGTAGCGTACCTGCTTGTTTGTGTGCTTCTAAAATGTATTGAATCATAATCGAACCTAATTGGTTCCCTGTTAAAACTTGATAAGAACCATTCGGTAACCGAACTGCTGCGCCTAAGCGATCCGCATCTGGATCAGTTGCAATCAATAAATCAGCATCTTCTTTTTCACCTAAACGAATAGCATATTCAAAAGCAGAATGTTCTTCTGGATTTGGTGATTTGACTGTTGTAAAATCTGGATCAGCGATTGCTTGTTCCGGAACAAGTACAAATTTTTCAAAACCAGCTTGCTTTAATGCTTTTTCACCCAACATTTTACCTGTACCGTGTAAAGGGGTATAAACCAGTTTCAATTCTTTCCCCATCTCATTGATTAATTCTTGGTTGATCGTAACGTTTTTGATCTCTTTCAAGTAAGCAGTATCGACTTCTTCCCCAATGATTGAAATTAAGTCACGCTCTTTTGCCTTGTCTTCAGCTAAAACGTCAACTTCTAATGGATTTTCGACTTCGCGAACATACTTTGTTAATGCATCAGCATCAGCGGGCGGCATTTGTCCTCCATCTGCACCATAAACTTTATAACCATTATAAGCAGCCGGATTGTGAGAGGCCGTGATCATGATCCCAGAGAATGCATTGAGATGACGAACAGCAAAAGACAACTCAGGTGTTGGTCGTAAACTTTCAAAAACAAAAGCCGGAATATCATGGTTTGCTAATGTTTTAGCAGCTTCCATTGCAAATTCTGGTGACATGTGGCGTGAATCATAAGCAATCGCCACTCCCCGTCTTTTCGTTTCCATTCCTTCAGCATCCATAAAACGGGCTAACCCTTCAGTTGCTTGACGGATCGTAAAAATATTCATTCGGTTGATCCCTGCACCTAAAATGCCGCGCATCCCTGCCGTGCCAAACTCTAATGGTGCATAAAAAGCATCTTGACATTTTTCAGGATCTTCTTTTAAATCTTTCAATTCTTTTTTTAGATTTTCTGGTATATTTTCTTCATTTATCCACTGTTCATAGACTTGTTCCCAAGACATATCAGCACCTCTTTTATCATTTGTTTTCTTACCCACTAGTAAGTATATCATTCTAGCGCTTTTGAGGAAAGCAATCCCTAAAAAGCGCTCCTTCTGGTAATTACTTTAACAAGCCTTGAATTTGCAAGAGTTGATCTGTAAGCATTGAAGGTTCAGTAGCAAAGAAATCGGAAATTTTTTGACTCCAGCGTTTGGTTTCTCGTGCTTCTGCAAAGTTTTCCATCGTTTGATCGTATTCTTCAATCAATTGATACACATATGGTTGGTACTTATTATAATGAATGACAGTTGTCTCTGGTAAGCGTGGTTTGACCTGCATTTCTACGATTGGTTGTCCAATACTTAACCCAAATAGTGGAAATGTATGTTCCGGTAGTTCTAGTAATCTGCTAATTTCTTTTCCATGTTTGCGAATACTTCCGACGACGACAGATCCTAACCCAAAGCTTTCAGCAGCAATAACTGCATTTTCAAGTGCTAAGGCGGCATCTGTTGTGGCTAAGATAACTGGTTCGATACTTTCATTTATTGGGTAAGTGCTATCATACGCTTCACTGACCATCTTCGAACGATGGAGATCTCCAATAAAAAGTAAAAAAACCGAACTTTTTTTGATCTGAGGATTGCCTGGATTCCATTCTACTAACTGTTCACGGATTTGCTTGTCTTGAAGTACGATAATGCTGTAAAATTGACCATTCATCCAACTAGGTGCCTGTCTTGCCGCATCTAATATTGCTTGTAATTGAGCTTGAGGTATAACATAATTTCCATCAAAATCACGATGACTGCGGCGATTTTGTAATAATTCAATCGTTTGATTCATAAGAGCGAATCCCTCCTTTTTTTCTATTTTATCATAGTCTGTTTGAGTCCATACTCATTTTTTTAGTTATCTCTCGTAATTTCGTTTCAAATAGTGGGAAATTTATTTCATCTACTCTAGAAAAATTGATCCGGATACTATCTTGATTTTCACTAAAAAAGAAACTAGGTGCAATCAATAGTCCTTCTTGTAAAAAAACAGCCCAGTCTTTTTGTTGTAGTTTCCCCTGCTTCCATTTTGCCCAAATGTAAAAACCACCCTCTGGCATCGTGACTTCCCATTCTGATAATTGATCTAGTAGTTGAAATACAGCTTTTCCTCTTTGTTCTAACTTTTGTTTCAGAGACGAAACCTTCGTTGGAAAATTTTCATCAGTTAGCGCTAAATTAGCTAATAACTGTGGAAAGATACTTAATGAAAAATCCATCATTTTTCTAGCCTCAGCTAGCTGTTGATTAACAGAAGTTGGTGCACTTAACCAGCCAATCTTGGTTGTCGAACCAAGAATTTTTGAAAGCGACCCAATATAGAGCACATTTTCTGGATCTAATTTTTTTAACGGCTGAATTTTATCTGAGGGAACGAAATTTAATTTAGCAAAAACATCATCTTCTAAAATCGGTATTTGGTAGTTTTGACAAAGTTCTACAAGTGCTTTTCTACGTTTCATCGACATTGTTTTACCTGTAGGATTTTGAAATGACGGATTGACCATAACCATTTTGACGCGATGTTGACGAATCACTTTTTCTAAAGAGATCAAATCAATACCTTCTTGATCCATATTCACTCCGTAAAGACGGATCCCGGCTGCTTGAAAAATGGGAAGCGCATAAAGAAAAGATGGGTCTTCAATCGCAACGCTGTCACCCGATTGCAACAGTACTTGCAAAATCAAGAATAGCGCTTGTTGTGCACCAGAAGTAATCAAAAGACTTTCTGGAGAAAGAGAAAAGCCATATTCCTTTTCCGTTTCATTACTAATTGCTTGTCGTAAAGGATAATAGCCTAAATCATCTTGTTGTTCTTCTTCTAAAAAATGTTTCCAGGTCAGTGGTGGAAATGAAAAACTCGGAATTAGATCTAAGGGTAATTCACCTGTATACAAATCTAAAACGTCATGATCAGACTGTTTGATCAACCTTTCGATCTGTTCTGTGTATGGATCAACTTTAGCAAATACATTTTGTTCTAGATAACGACGCCAGTCCGTTCTTGGCGTGGTACTAATGCCCCATTTTCCTTCATTAACAATCGTACCGCTTCCTTGCTTTCTAAGAATCCAACCTAATGCAACCAATTCATCTAAAGCATGAACGACTGTAGAGCGATTGACTTGAAAGTAAGCAGCTAGTTTTCTTTCTGAAGGTAAACGTTCACCGGGAAGCAGGTCACCGTTTTTTATGTAGGTTAAAATTAGTTCGATAATACTTACGTAGACTGGTACGCCTTTTTCTTTTTTTAGTGACCACATGCTTTTGCCTCCTGTTTTTTTGTTTGGTGGTTTAAAGGATCAACTCTCCCTTTGGTCGTCTTGTACTGCTCAACATCAAATCACTTCGTTCTTTGTGTTTCGCAGTAATTGGATGACCTGAAAATAACCCAATTGGCTGTTTTTGTCAACTGATGTTTGTTTTACAATACGTATATCAAAATATTTTCTGAATAGAGGTTGACGGATGATCAAAAAAGTATTAACAGTTGCTGGTTCTGATTCTAGCGGCGGTGCAGGAATTCAAGCGGATTTAAAAACGTTTGAGGAGTATGGAACATTTGGTTTTTCAGCTTTAACTAGCATTGTAACCATGGATCCTGATGAAGGGTGGAGTCATTTAGTAACACCAATCGAGCCCGATTTAGTAGAAAAGCAATTGAAAACTATTTTTGCGGGCGGCGCTCTTGATGCGATGAAAACAGGGATGCTTGGTACAATCGAAGCGATTGAAATCACTCGCACTTATATTGATAAATTTGCCATGGATAATATTGTGATCGATCCAGTTATGGCTTGTAAAGGGACTAGTGAATTATTACAACCAGAAAATGTGGCAGCGATGACTCGTTTACTTTTACCAAAAGCAACTGTTACCACGCCTAACTTAGTTGAAGCAGGGATTTTATCTGGAATGGGTGATTTGACTTCTATCGACCAAATGAAAGAAGCCGCTAAAAAGATTCTTGATTTAGGACCAAAAAATGTTGTCATCAAAGGTGGCCACCGCTTAAAAACGGATAAGGCAGTCGACCTTTTTTATGATGGAACTGATTTTACTATTTTTGAAAGTGAACTATTTTCAACTGATTATAATCACGGAGCAGGATGTACGTTCGCTGCTGCAGTAACTGCTGGTCTTGCCAAAGGTTATTCAGTTGTTGAAGCCGTTGCCTTAGCTAAAAAATTCGTAGCTGCAGCAATTAAAAATGGACAAAAAATCAATCCATTTCTTGGGCATGTCTGGCATGGCGCGTACAATCATGCATCCAACAGAATGACCAAAAATTAAGGAGTGATCCAATGAATAAGCAAAGTTCAACAACGTCTATTGTGCTAGTTGGTTTATTTGCAGCCTTAACCGTTCTTGGTACAATGATTAAAATCCCTATGCCTACTGGCGCATTTGCTCATTTAGGCAATTCTGTTTTATTGTTAGCTGTTCTTTTGATTGGTTATAAAAAAGGCGCTTTAGCTGGTGGCTTAGGTTTTGCAATTTTTGATGTTTTAAATGGCTTTGCCGCTGAAGCACCTTACTTTATTTTAGAAAGCTTTATCGTTGGTGGTGCCGCTGCTTTGATTATTTTGCTTTTCCATCAAAATATTGATACGATTTGGAAAATCATTGTAGTAGCTACAGTAACTGGCATTGCTAAAATTATTATGACTCAAATTAAGAATACTGTAATGGGCCTTTTAGCTGGTGCTGATGTTAATGTGGCTTTTGCAAGCGCCCTATCAAAATTACCTGCAACATTTATTAATGTAGCTACGACAATTGTGATTGTAACGCTCGCTTATTTCCCATTGAAAAAAGCAATGGACGTCATTTTTACAAGGCAATCATTTTAGAGAACCAAACAAAAAAACTTCGCCTAATTTAGTGAAATAACCAACTTAAGCGAAGTTTTTCTATTTATCATTAGTAAAAATGCTTTCAAGCACCCAAAAGATGATTCCTGAAACTGGGAAAATCACCCAGTTTATTCCCCAATTTCCTAATAGTAACCCCTGACATACAAAGATTCCTACAATAATCGGCCAGTAGATTTTTTCCAGCGTTTCAAACCATGCAGGTCTTCTGCTATTTCGTTCTGCTATTGCTTTAGGACCTGGCTTTCCATCATCTGAAATAAAATAGGTTTGTTCTAGCATTTTAGTGAAACTTCCCATGATAACCCCACCAAAAATGAAAAAGAAAACACCAAAAGATGCAAAAACTAAGAGACAAGCAATGCCAAAAAACTCATATTCATATAATGTTGCAAAAAAGATAACAGGTATTACCGATAAAATACACAACACCACCCCAGCAACCATACAGAAAATAAATGAACGCTGAAATACTTCTTTTCTCTTTTTCATTTCGTTTTTTACTTGAATTGGAATCAAACGATCATCTAATTTTTTACTTGTATTTGCAATAGTCGTTCCTGCAATAATAAATAGTGGAACGCCAATCGCTGCTCCTAAGAAAATAAACAGCAGCCCAAAACTCTCTGTAATCTCTCCACCATATATTTCCATGTTAGCAAAAAAGGCAGCCACTCCTAACATAATAATCATCACACCTAAACCGATCATTGTCGCAGCTCTGTGATACACTTTAAGAAAATCAACTGATTCGTCAAGAGTGATTTCATTTAATTCGTAGCCCTTCTCATCAATGAATTCTTGTTTAATATTCATTTCTTCCAATAGTTCATCGATTGAACCAAATTCTGCAATCACACCGCCGATTGCTTCGTTCTCGGATTTTCCTTGCCCCTTCAAATCTTCATATCGGTCTTCGGCACTAGCTAATAGATCTTCCTTCAATTGTTTCGTTTGACTTGTTTCTACTACTCCCAAAAATAAACTGTCAATATAATCCCTGATCGTTTTCATTACTTTTCCTCCTTGATGAAGCGTTCAACGACTTTTTTTGTAAGTGTCCACTCTGCTATCTTTTCCTCTAAATAGGTTTGTCCAGATGTTGTGATTTTATAGTATGTTCTTTTTTTCCCATGTGTGATTTGACCTGGAAAAGAGGCTATAAATCCATTTTTTTCTAAACGATTGAAGGCTGAATACAATGTCGTTTCTTTAATTGAATAGTTATTCTCAGAAATTTCCGTGATTCTTTTAGAAATGGCATAACCGTATGAATCACCTTCCTGCAATACAGACAAAATAAATGTATCGTTATAGCCTCTGATTGCATCACTTCCGATCATTGAATCACCTCCGATTACTGCATCTGATGTACTACGTCTGTCGTTGTAATTATCATAGCACGATTACTACGACAGGTAAAGTAAAAATAATCAAAATAAAAAAGAAGCGTAAAATACGCTCCTTTTTTATTGCAAACTCTAACAACTAATTGCTGAGTTGATGGTACGCAATGCTTGGTGATCAAAGGAAGAGAAGCCCCTTGTCTCTTTGATTAAATTGTATCACCATTAAATATTGAATTTTTAACGATCACATAGTCTACTTTACGAATCGCTTCAAGATCACGGCCACCAGCATAAGAAATGGAGGACTGTAAATCTTGCTGCATTTGTACTAGCGTATCCGCCAAACTACCTTTATGTTGGATCCAGATTTTCTTTCCTTCAACATTTTTCTTTTCACCCTTTTGAAATTCAGAAGCACTACCGAAGTATTCTTTATAAACAACCCCGTCTTCTACTTTTGTTTCACCCGGTGATTCCTCATGACCTGCAAATAATGAGCCAATCATCACCATCGTTGCGCCAAAGCGTACTGATTTTGCTACATCACCTGGCGTACGAATCCCGCCATCAGCAATAATTGGTTTTCTAGCTGCTTTTGCACACCAACGTAGTGCTGCTAATTGCCAGCCGCCAGTTCCAAATCCTGTCTTGATTTTAGTGATACAAACTTTACCAGGACCAATGCCGACTTTTGTTGCATCGGCTCCTGCATTTTCTAGCTCACGAACCGCTTCAGGTGTTCCCACATTACCAGCGATAACGAACGTTTCTGGTAAATGTTTTTTCAAATGCTGAATCATATTGATTACGGCATTTGAATGACCATGTGCAATATCGATCGTTACATAATCAGGAACCAAATTACGTTTAGCTAATTCTTCTAAAAACCCATACTCAGCTTCCTTTACACCAACACTGATAGATGTGATCAAGCCTTTGGCATTCATTTTTTCGATAAATGGAATACGTGCATTTTCATCGAAACGATGCATAATATAAAAATAATTATTTTTAGCTAAAAATTCTGCAATTTCATCATCAATGATCGTCTGCATATTCGCAGGTACCACTGGCATTTTAAAGGTATGTTTTCCTAATTTTACAACTGTATCACATTCTGAACGACTGTTCACGATACACTTATTTGGGATTAACTGGACATCTTCGTAATCAAAAACTTTCATACTGTATTGCCTCCTAATAGGTTCTAATAAAAACACGCAAAAACACGAACATCAAACCATTAATAGTTCGTATTTTCAAGCACCTCTGTCAATTTACACCATCCATTTGTAAATGTCAAAGGTAAATGCCGAAAAACACATAAACTAAAAGGGTATTGTTCGTGTTTTGATTCAAAATAGATTTCCGTCTTTTTTAGACGGCCTTTATTTCTTTCTGTTTGGTTATTTGTTTTTCATTTTTTTCTTCAGGTAAAAGACGATTTAAAAGAATTGCGGCAATCGATGCTGTTGCAACTGATGAACCAAATAGATATTGTAAAAATGATGGGAGTGATTGAATAAATTCTTTAGGAATCAAGGTCAACGCCAATGTTAAGATCATTGGAATCGCAATCACATACATAGCTTTCTCGTTGATTTCAACTTCCTTGATAACTTTCATCCCACTAATCGAAATGATTCCACAAACAATCACAAAAACACCACCAATCACAGGCGCAGGGATTGAAGAAATCAACGTCGATAACTTTCCAGATAAACCAAATACGATAAACCATGCGCCAGCCGCTACAAATACTTTTTTACTTGCAACTCCTGTAATCGAAATAATCCCAGCATTCGTAGAATAGCCTGTTACTGGTGTTGTTCCCAACATGGATGAGATCAGGCAGCCGATTCCTTCTCCGACCACTCCGCGATTGATATTTTCATCTGTTAAAGGTTCTTCACAAACATTGCTGACCGCAAACCAGGTTCCTGTCGTTTCAGCCATTAATACAACATAAATAATCATCATCGTCAAAATTGAAGACAAATCAAATGAAAAGTGAAAATCTACAAACGGCACTTGAGGAACACTAAGTAGCGGTGCATTCTTAACTTGAGATAAATCAAGGATTCCCATAAACTGTGCTGCTAAACAGCCAATAACCAAAGCTAAAATCACAGAAGATATTCGGAAAATCCGTCCTTTCCCAGGAAATTGCGATCCGATCATCGCAAACAGCACAAGTGAAACAGCTGCAATCACTGCCAATAAAATATTTTGACCTAAATCTCCAGATGCCATGAAAACATTATCATTCAACGCTACTGGCATTAATGATAAGCCGACAATAAAAATAATAGTGCCACCGACGATGGGCGGTACAAAAGCTTTGATCAAGCGATTAAAAATACCTGTTAATCCTAAAATAATGACTAAGACGGCCCCAATCAAGCTAGCCCCTAAAACAGTCCCCCAGCCGTTTCCGTCTTGATTATTTGCAAAATAAATCCCTGCAATAGCGCCAATTGGAATAAAAGACGGTCCTTGTGCTACGGGCAGTTTCATACAAAAGTAAGATTGAATGATCGTTGCAATCCCTGCAGCAATGAAAGTAGCCTGAATAAGTGCTGATGATTCTTTAGTTGTCAAACCAATAATCGATGCAATAATAAATGGCACAACATAGACATCCATTGCTAAAACATGTTGGATCCCTAAAAGTGCTGACTGTCCAATCGATAGATCATCATTGGGTCCTACGGTTAATTTTGATGTTTTCACTTGATTTTCTGTCATTTTACTTTTCACACCTCTAGCTCTTTTTTATTTTTATCATGAACTTTTCTTCCTTGAATCCAAACTTCATCAATATTTTCAGGTCGAGATAAATACAGAATTTTTTGAAAAATAGCCATTAAAGGTTCTTCTTCCGAAAAAATAGGCAACTCTTTACTATCAATAATTTGAATATCCCAAGCATAGTCGACAGCAATTTTTCCAATTGGTAGACTTAATGATTCACCACCACCGGCAGTTGCGAGATAAAAAGCTTCATTCAAGGTAATGCTTGAACCAGAAACCCCACGTTTTTCACTACAACAATTGTTATCTACCCCATCTTCTAACATTCTAGAAGACATTACTGCTTGTCGAATATTGTCAAATAAACTTGGAGAAAACCCGCCAGAAATATCACTTCCTAGACCTACTTCTACTCGATGTTCATGCAATAGTTTAGCAATTGGGGTAACGGCATTACCAAAATATGCATTAGAAATCGGACAATGAGCCACTGCCGTCCCTTTCTCAGCAAATAACTTCATATCTTCATCGGAAAGGAAGCCACAATGAGCCATCACTGATTTTTCTGTCATTAACCCAAAATCATTTAAAGCAAATGCGTCATTTTTTCCAAAACGCTCTTGCACAAAAGTATGCGCCCAATCGCTCTCACTACAATGTGATTGAATGTGAACATTATATTTAGCGGCTAAAGCACCTAATCCTTTTAAAGAGTCATCAGTACAACTTGGAATAAATCGAGGAGTGACAACTGGATATACTCCTTGTGGCGTATTTTTATTTAATTCTAATACTTCTTGAATAAATAATTCCGTTTCTTCAAGTGCTACCGCCGTTGTTGCATCTCGATAGTAAGCAGGATTCTGTTCTAGATCGTCCATCACAACTTTCCCCACTAAGCCTCTTTGACCTTTTTCGCTGCAAATTTCTGCCAAGCGTCGACTTGCTTCACGATGAACCGTGGCAAAATACAAAGCAGTTGTTGTTCCATTTTTGATCAACTTTGTCACTAAATCCGAATAGACGGTTTCTGCAAAGTCACTATCAGCAAATTTTGCTTCTAACGGAAAGGTATACGTGTTGAGCCAGTCATATAATGGTAAATCAAGCGCCGTACCGGCTTGTGCCCATTGTGGAGCATGAATGTGAAGATCGATAAATCCGGGTAGGATAAATTGATCTGGTGCCAATTCTTGAAATTTATTTTTTGCCGAATACTCTTCAATAATTTGATCATATTCTTCTGATTCTGGTGCAATAATCTTGCCGATCACACCTGATTCTAAAATACAAAATAAGCAGTTTTCTAATGTGTTAACATTTTTTGGATCAACACTTGAAAATGCAGTTCCTTTTACAACAAAATTAAACAAACTAAGGACTCCCTTCATAACGATACAAAGAGTATTATATACAATAATTCGTTTTTAATCTATATTTTTTTATCAAAAGATTAAAAAATCGCGTGTAATATACAAAACACGAACATTAAACCAAAAAAACTTAAACAAAATGAATGAAGCATTTTGTTTAAGTCTTTAAAGAGAACTTTTTTAGATCCAAATATTTTTTTGGATGACTTCTTTTGGAAGAGAGTTTCTATACAATGTGTGCTTAACAAGCTTAGCTTGGACAAGTTTTTTTCTTCCCTCTAGAGTTCTAGAGTAGATCAAGTTACTTTTACCTGAAAAATAGTGGTTGATTGCACATTGATAGATCATAGCCGTCTTTTTATTTCGACCAAATATCTCTGGTACACTTAGAATCTCAGAGTTTTTTAAATAAATAAAGTAGCGCGGATTCTCTATTGGTGAAAGAACTTCCTTCATTGTAGTATGAAAAAGTCGTTCTTTTTGGTAGTTTGCTTGAGTAAAATAACATGTACATTCACTAGTTGAAACATTGATTGTGATTCTTTTTAAAGCATCTGACTCAAATATGCCAAGCTCCACAAATGTTTCAGTTATACTGAGTACCAGATGACGAATGTGATTGACTTCTTTTTGCCACTCCTTTTTTCCGACATACACTTGATAGGTTTCCAAAACTTTTTCTCTATTGAAAGTCGCTAAAATTGCTAATCCATCCACACCAAAAATCATACCGCCCAAAATAGGATCCGCAATCATAGAGAAAATGCCAGCAATTGACAAAACAGCAATTCCTATCCCTGAATAAAGTCGCCCTTTATCAAAATATTTAGCCGCTTGCGGCTTAACGACTAACAAAGGTGTGGTAGGTTTATCTTCAGCTTGTTTTCTAATAATTAAAGGCATTGTCAAATGATTCCCTTTTTCTAACCCTTGCTTCCAACGTTGTTCCAACTGTTCTCTTTCATTGCACCAATACAGCATCTCTTGGTTGTAGACCGCAATTTCTTTTCCGGAACTAACACTTATTAAGTCGAAACGTTCTACACCACTTTCAATAACCGGCTGTGTCTCAAAAGTTAACCCACAGATGTATCCCATACGCTTCATGATTCGGTTAAGGTCTATTTGCTTAGAAAAGTCTAGTCCAGGTAGGACAACTGCCAAATGCCAGATATTCGTTGTTTTTCCTTTCTTATGCATTCGTAAGCCACGCCCTCTTAATTGCTGAGTTTGAGTAAATGAGGTAGAGTGGTTTGCTAAAACAACCGTATTGATTGCAGGACAGTTCCAACCTTCCCCAAGTAAACTACTAGTTCCGATCAGTAATTGAATCGCTTTTTGATCCACTAGCTCTGTTACAATTGTTAAAGCTTTTGAACGCATTTGTTCATTAGAATAAACAACAACATATTCACTAAAATAAGGATGCTCGGTAATCTTGATTGAAATGTCGGAAAATAAGGTTTGAAATTCTTTTGAAATAATTAAAAATTCGCCACAAACTGCCGCTAAATTTACATCTTCACTGAAAAAAGGAACTAGATAATCGAATATTGGGATCAAGCCGTACTCCAACTCACCATTTTTCCCAGCTAGAACCTCTTTTTTTATAAAATCTGTTAAAACTAACCCACAAAGCTCACGCCCCATTTTCTCATATTCACAAAGTAATATACGACAAATCGCTTCTTTTTTTTCAACTGGCGCTTGGTTTACTATGCGATCTGAAAATTCTGGAAACAATTGTAACTGATTTTGGACTAGCCAACCTTTACTTTCTAAATAAGTAAATAAAGACAACTTGGGATCGCAGTCGTATAAATAAGTCAGCAAATGAATCATATGTTTTTTTTCAAGTGTTGGGAAGGATAATTTTTCCCCTTGCGAACGTGACACACCTAACATGTGCCAATGTTGCTCCTCTAATTGATAACCATGTAAATGCAAAAATAATAAAGCACTTAAATAAACATCGAAAGATTGATAGATAAATTCCTCATATTCTATTGGATTTTGGATAAAGCCTTTTTGCAACAGACAGTTTGAAATCTCAGTGCTTGCAACAATTGTTTCAACGATTTCAGATTGATTTTGCATAAATTCTTCGTAACGTGCAACGATCCCTGTAGGTGCTGAAACTAAATAAAGATAGTCTTGGTGTGGCGCTAGCGCTTGCTCTTTAATTAATTGAGGAATCGCTATTTCTTCATCAATAGGTCCATTTAAAAGTTGATATTGCTGCCATTCTTGTAAGTCAGCATCATATGGCGGCGTAGCTGTTAACGAAACAGTAATTAATTCAGGGGCTTCAATTTTTAAAGCAAGTAACACTTCTCCCCAGCTCTTCTTTAAGTGGTGTGCTTCATCTAAAACTAAAACACCGATTTTTTCTCTTTTAAAAAATATTGAATCATTTTTTAATCGACTGTAAATCGTCTGATAGGTTTCAACTGTAATCATTTTTAATGAATCAATCGAATCAGAAACCTCAGATCGATCAGCTGTTTTTTTCAAAAATATCGTTTGTATTGTCCTAATCCATTGCTGCTTCAGTACTAAAGATGGCACTAAAATCAAGGTTTTCTCATTCAACTGGCGAATGATTTCGATTCCCAAGTATGTTTTACCTGAACCCGGAGGTACAACAAGATGAACCGACTGATTCTCCTTGTAGTTTGGTAGTCGTTCCAATAATTGCTTTTGGTATTTACGCCACGTTACAGTTTCACTTGTTAGAATCGTCATGAATTTTTTGTACATCCTTTCCTTGATTTCTTTGTTCCAAACAATCGATTTTTTCATGTAGTTCAGTAATTGTCTTTTGCAATTCATCATGCATAGTATCGTGCTTTTTATGTAACGTAGTCAAGCTATGATGAATAAGCGTACCACTTCCAGCTGCCAAAGAAGCTCCTAGAGCACTTAAAACATTCGTATAATTTCCCAGTATCAACTGCACATTAGCAGAAGGTTGCACATTTTTCAATATAGGTATCCACATAGTCAGTACCGCAAAAACTACTAAGTAGAAAAATAGGAATAAATAAATAAAAATAGACAGTTTACTTGATAATAAAGTCGGTATAGACGTTAAAAATTGATTGATTTTCTTCATTTTTATTGACTCCTTTTTTTTAGGTTACTAATAGAACACTTATTCATTATGAGTGATAGTAAAATAAAAGTAAACCTGTCGTATATTTTACAACAAGCGCTATTTTTGCTACTTATTTAAAAATCAAAACAAAAATGGCTCCGCCTTTTGATTCTAGTCAAAGTTGCGTTATACTTGAAGAAGAATCTTATTAACTAGGAGGCAACAAACTATGTTGAAAATCGAACGAATACAAACTGGCGTGATCCAAGAAAATTGTTACTTAATTTATAACGATACAAACCTTTTAATTATTGATCCTGGTGATGAAGCAACTAAAATAGCAGCACTTATCAAAAAAACAGGTAAAAAGCCAATCGCAATTTTACTAACCCATACCCACTATGATCACATCGGTGCGGTTGAAGAGTTGCGTCATCTTTACAATATTCCAGTGTATGTCAGCCCGCTTGAACAAGAGTGGCTTTCAAACCCAATCTTCAATTTATCTGGTCTTGGCCGTCATAACGATATTGCCGATATTATCGTCCAACCTGCAGAAGTAGAATTTGAATTGACTGATTATAATTTAGGCGGAATCAACTTTTCTGTTATACCGACACCTGGTCATTCAATTGGAAGTGTTAGTTTTGTTTTTGATGATTTTGTAGTTACAGGAGATGCGCTATTCAAAGGTAGTATTGGTAGAACGGATTTACGCACAGGAGATATGCAGCAATTGTTGCACAGTATCACTACTTATCTTTTCACTTTGCCAGACGAGTTCCCTGCCTATCCTGGTCATGGCGACGCAACAACGATCGAACATGAGAAAAAAACAAATCCTTTTTTTAATTAACTCTTTTTAAACTCGTTGATTTGCTTTGAAACACAGTGAATAAAATGAACTGATGTTGAAAAGTACAAGGTTTAGCGAAGCGAAACGTTGTTACCATGTATTATCTAGCTTCGCGGGCTAATCTCTCGGAAAAAAGATAAAAATTAACTGTGATAAAGAAACATCACAGTTAATTTTTCCTATTTTTCAGTCGAGACTGAACGAGCCCACTACGCTTTTAGTCTTATCTAGCTTCGCAGGCTAGCGCTTCGAGAAAAAGATAAATTCCGAATGAGGTAAAGAACACCTCAGTCGGAATTCCCTATTTTCTTGTCAGAGTTAAGCGAACCTGCTGCGCTTTTAATTTAAGGAGGAAATTTGAGATGAATGAACCTACAACGTTATATATTATTCGTCATGGTAAAACAATGTTCAATACGATTGGTAGAACACAAGGTTGGTCGGATACACCATTGACTAAAGAAGGTGAAGAAGTCATTCACTATTTAGGTCTTGGTCTGAGCAATACGGAGTTCAAAGAAGCTTACTCTAGTGACAGTGGACGTGCTATGCAGACTGCTCGAATCATTTTACATGAGCATTCTAATGGTCAAGCAATTCCATATGGCACTGACAGCCGTATTCGCGAGTGGTGTTTCGGTTCTTTAGATGGTGGATACGATGGTGAACTTTGGGGAGTTGTACCTAGAATCTTAGCGTTTAAAAACTATGAGGATATGATGACCAATAGAATCAGTTATAAAGATCTAGCGGATGCTATCATTGCGGCCGACACTGCAAATTGGGCGGAACCTTATGAAAAAATTCGTGAACGAGTTTGGAGCGGATTTGAAGATATTGCTCATCATCGTGAGAAAGATGGCGGAGGAAACGTGATGATCGTTTCTCATGGTTTGACGATTTCATTTTTAATGTCCTTAATTGATGATAGTTTGCCAATGCAAATTGGTTTGGAAAATGGCAGTGTAACAAAACTTATCTATGAAAATGGGAAATTTACGATCGATACAGTCAATGATACTCATTATATTGATGATGGACGCCGGATTTCCACTCAGTATTGATGACCTTCAAAATAGACTATAAAAAGCAGCTATTGCTTTTTATAGTCTATTTTTTTTGATTTACAAATTAAATTTACTAAAATCCTCAATTCAATTCCTTTTTTACAATGCCAACGGCGCCTCTAGAATGCTTGATTTGCGTCAACGTTTCTTCGTAATTTTTAGCAGCATAAGCGAAAAAAAGTACATCCACAACATAGAGCTGAGCTGTCAATGATACAGTTGCCGCACTTCTTAATGGCGCTTCTCCACCAATAGGAGTCAATAATAAAATTGTGCTCTTTTGTGCTAATGCAGAGTCACTATTGGCAGTTAACCCGATCACTGTCAGACCTTTTTCAATGGCAAGATCAGCCAATGCATTGGTTTCTTGATTTGAACCTGAGTTTGAGACTCCGATAAAAATCCCTTTCAAGCGATTTGTTCCGATTGCAGAAGCGAATAAGTGATGATCCATTGTAAAAAACACACTTAACCCAAGACGCGTAAATTTTTGATAGATATCTTGTGCCACTAACGATGAAGCCCCTAACCCGTAAACAAAAATGATCTCAGTAGTCTCAAGCTCGCTAACAGCTTCATCGATGGCTTGATCGTCTAGATGCTCATTCGTTCTTTCTAAGATATGGATCAAACGATGCTGGAGCTTCTCTTTGATTGCAGCTGTTGTTTCACCATCTTCAACCTCAGTATTCATTGGCGTGTCCACTGCTCCCAAGTTGGCTGAAAGCAGTAACTTTAAATCAGTAAAACCGCTAACTTCGATCGAGCGGCAAAAACGAATAATTGCTGCTGGACTTGATCCAGCTTTTTTGGCCAACTCTTGAGCACTTAAATTAATAACTTCACTTGTATTTTTCAAAATATACTCTGCCACTTTTTGTTCAGATCCAGGCAAATGGTCAAAATGATCTTGTATCGTTAAAATTATATTTTGCTGCATGGCCTACACATCCTTCTTTTATGCAAAAATCAAACTAAACTTAATAGAGAAATTTCGGCAAGATACTCTTCCATTATAGCTAAAAATAAGTAGAAAAGGAATCTATTCGCCAAACTGAAGTCACTTTTTGTAAAAAAATAACTGATCTCTTTCCATTTAGCAGTCAAAGTACCACAAATTAGGAGATCAGTTGTTTTTCAGTTGTTAAAATAACGCTTTATTTTTCTTGTAGATCTTTTGGAATCCCAAAGAAAAATGTTGCAACAAATCCACCAGCATAAGCAGCCAATAATCCTAAAACATAGGCTAACCATTGGTTGTTAGCAATCAGTGGAATCAACGCTACTCCACTTGGCCCGATTGCGATCGAGCCGACATTTCCAAAAGCACCGATCACGGCTCCGCCGATCCCACCACCAATACACGCTGTAATAAACGGACGTCCTAAAGGCAATGTTACACCATAGATCAATGGCTCACCAATTCCTAAAATACCCACTGGTAATGCACCTTTGATCATTTCAACCAGTTTTGTATCTGATTTACAACGAATCCATAATGCTAAAGCAGCACCGACTTGACCTGCACCTGCCATCGCAAGGATTGGTAGTAATAATGTTATGCCAGTTTGAGCAATCATTTCAATATGGATTGGCGTTAAAATTTGATGCAGACCAAACATAACCATTGGTAAGAAGGTTGCACCTAAAGTGAAACCAGCTAGCATACCACCTTTTTCTAAAACAACATTGATTACACCTACCAAACTATTAGAAATCAATCCAGCTACCGGCATGATTAGGAAAATCGTAATTAACCCAATCACAAGCAAAGAAACTGTTGGTGTAATGATAATATCAATTGAATCTGGAATAATTTTATGGAGTTGTTTTTCAATCAATGAAAGTAACCAAACTGCAAAAATCACGCCAATAATTCCGCCTTGACCTGCTGATAAAGTTCCACCAGTCAAAATATTAGGTAGTGGTGCTTCTGGATTCATTCCTGTTAACATCGTTACAGCACCAATCACGCCCCCAAGCGCTGGTGTTGCACCAAATTCACTTGCACTATTGATCCCAGTGTATAATGCTAAATAAGCAAAAATACCATTTTTGATAATATTTAATACATCAATATATTGTTGCCAAGAGTCTTCAATTGTGCCGGCAACTAATAAATTGGACATAACTGCGGCTATACCACCGATGATCCCTGCACCTACAAAAGCTGGAATTAACGGAACAAAAATATTAGAAATGGATTTCAAAACGGCTTTGAATCCAGAGTTATTTTTATTTTTTTCTTTCTGTGCTGCTTTGACTTGAGCTGCCTTTTCTTCCACTAACTGCTTCCCTGATTGCGTTATTTTCGGTTCAGGGAAAGGTTCTCCTAATTTTACACCCGCCATATCGACCATTTCTTGAGCTACTTTATTCACGGTTCCAGGCCCGATCACAACTTGCAGTGTATCGTCTTCAACCACACCCATTACGCCATCAATTTCTTTTAATTCTTCTAATTTCACTTTATCATAATCCCGAATATCCATCCGGACACGTGTCATACAATGACGCAATTTTAAGACATTTTCCTGCCCACCTACCTCTTCATAAATTTCCCTAGCCAGACGTTTGATTTTATCTTCTGTCATGTCTTTTCCTCCTCATTTTTTAAATGGTATTTTTGATAAAATTATTGCCTTGTATTAATTTTTCTGTTGCTGCTTCTTTTGATGAATTTGTCAGTAACATTACAATTGCTAATTTTACATTTTCATCGGCTTTGATAAAATAAGCAGCTGCAGTTTCGTAATCACAGTTTGTTGCTTCCATGATGATTCGTTTTGATCGTTCAACTAGTTTTTCATTTGTCGGTTTCACATCCACCATCAAATTATTGTATACTTTGCCAATTCCAATCATCGAAATCGTTGAGAGCATATTTAAGATCAATTTTTGCGCCGTTCCTGATTTCAAGCGAGTTGAACCTGTTAAGAATTCTGGTCCAGCATCGACTTCGATTGGAAATTTAGCATAGCGGCTGATTTCAGCATCTTTATTACATGAAATCGAACCCGTAACGGCACCAACTGAATCTGCATAAACCAATCCACCAATCACATAGGGGGTTCGACCACTTGCAGCAATACCAATTACAACATCTTTATTTGTCAATCCCAGCGCTTTTAAATCATTTTGTCCGAACGCTTTAGAATCTTCTGCCCCTTCTACTGCCACTGTCATGGCTTCTTTACCACCTGCAATCAAACCTTGAACCATCTCAGGTGAAACTCCGAAAGTCGGAACACACTCTGCTGCGTCCAATACACCTAAACGTCCACTTGTTCCGGCTCCCATATAAATCAATCTGCCACCGGCATTGAAAGCAGCAATAATCGATTGTATTACTGGTTCTATTTGTGGAAGTGCTTCTTTGACGGCTATTGCAACCTTTTGATCTTCTTGATTCATTTTCTCTAAAGCATCTTTTATTGTTAGTTCATCTAAATTCATTGTTTCCTGATTTCTTCGTTCAGTCGTTAATTTTTCTAAATCCATCTTATAGTGACTCCTTCTCAATTAAATTAAACGTTTTACCTGCGCTGATCAATTTAAGCAAAGAGTGATCTTCGGCTACAACTTTTGCTACAACATTGATCTTTTTATTTGCTGGCAACTGTTTTTTCACGATTTGTATTTCTCCCATATATCTCCCATATTGAAAATTATCAATGGTCACGCTACCTATTTCACGCTCTCTTAACGTTTCTGGTTCGATCCTATTTATTTCCTTAAACCGTGCAGCTGCACTTCGGATTACATCCCGGGCTTCATCTTGACGATTAACATGTATGCCCAAAATAAGTGAATAGTAATCACTCCCCACAGGTTCTACTTCTAACTGCACTATTTGATCACAATTGTATCTAGCAAATTGCTGTATAGTTCGTTCGTTTATTTCAGGATCACCTAGATAAACACTGTCTATCTGATCATTTTTTTGTAGTTCAATCGCTGCTGCAAATGGGTTTTGGTAACGATGTTTTTCAAGTGTAGGTAATCCTTCATATAAAGGCCCTCTTAGTTTCTTATTGCCCGGAACAAATGCAACAACTTTAAATCCTGATTCTTGTAGCCAGCTATTTTTTTCTCTAAAAAAGGTACTGGACAAACCTGTTTCAGGTCTAGGGTAATAATTATGCCAAGCTTCAAATTTTGAAAAATCCACTTTAAACATCTGCAATTCTTGGACATCTTGTGCAGTAATTGTACTGGCGTTCAAACCAATATTTAGATGGCGAGAGGCTTCAGCAATTACTTGATTTGAAATAGCATAGTCCATACGCAAGCCAGTAACGCCTATTGAAGTAATCTCATCCAAACGGTCAAATGAAAGCCCTGCGTGTATCAGTGCTTCGCCTGAAATATCGACCATTAACTTCATATCCAATTTTTGAGCAATCGAACCAAGCTCTCTTAGCCGTTGACGGTACAAAGCAGAGTCGTCTTCCGGGATGTGTAACGAAGTAAAGATTCCATTAAAGCCAACTTCACTCATTTTTTGAATATAGTTGCGTGTGTCATCGGTGATCTCTTCGCCTAAAAATACTGAAATACCATACATTTTTATTTGCTCCCTCCTAATCCGCTTTCATTATAAAACAAATGAAATAAAATTTCAACTTATTTATTTTTAACAGAGTATAAATAAAATTATTTTTCAAATCAGAAGAGAAAAATAAGGCTGGAACATCACTCTAAGAGTCATATTCCGCCTTACATAAACTGAATCATATGTTGTTTTAAGCTTAGCCTGATTGATCAGCTATGCTTTAGCAAGACCAACTTCATCGCCAGCCTTTACAAATCCTGTTTTATTAAGTTCAAAGCTCTTCACCTTATCAATATTGGTGATCACAACAACCATATCTGTTGCTTTGCCAGCAGATTTGATCGCTTCTAAATCAACTGCTGCGATTTGTGTCTCTTGTGATACTTTAGTTCCTTCACTAACTTTTATATCAAATGGTGTTCCATTAAGTTCAACCGTATCGATTCCCATGTGTAACAAAATTTCAAGTCCATTCGCCATTTTCATACCGACAGCATGTTTTGTTTGAAACACACTTAGGATCTCCCCTACTATTGGTGAATAGATAGCTCCTGATTCAGGAAGAACTGCAAAACCGTCTCCCATCATTTTTTGTGAAAAAACAGGATCATTTACATCGCTGATTGGGATCAATTCTCCTGTAGCTACTGCGTATAGCGTTTCATTTAATTGAACTGGTTCTTTCTTTTTCAAAAATCCAAACATATTTTCTCCTCCAACTTTTATGAATAGTAATAGTATAGAAAATTCTTTGAATAATTACAATACAGAACAGACCAGTATCTAAATTTTTCTATTGGTCATGAAAACTTAGTTGGTTTTTCTGATCGTAAAAGGTATACTATTAGTGATTGACTATTTTATGCTGGAAAGGATTGAACCTATGCTTTTATCAAATTTATGGAAAGCAATTATTTTAGGCATTATCGAAGGAGTCACCGAATGGCTCCCTATTAGTAGCACCGGACATTTGATCTTGGTCGATGAATTCATTAAAATGAATCTCAGCAAAGATTTCATGGAAATGTTCAATGTCGTAATCCAACTTGGTGCGATCATGGCTGTGGTTATTCTTTATTTCCACAAGCTAAATCCGTTTTCACCTCAAAAAAGCGAGACAGAAAAGAAAGATACTTGGATTCTTTGGTCAAAAGTTATTGTGGCTTGTGCACCAGCCGCAATCATCGGTATTCCACTTGATGATTGGTTGGAAGCCAAATTTCATAACTTCTTTACTGTTGCACTGATGCTGATCGTTTATGGAATCGCCTTTGTGGTCATCGAAAAAAGGAATCGAGATCGTAAACCAAAATGTACCGATTTAAGAGACTTTACCTATAAAGCCGCAGCAATCGTCGGTTTTTTCCAAGTGCTCTCATTAATCCCTGGTACTTCGCGTTCAGGAGCAACGATTCTTGGCGCAATTATTATTGGAGCTTCACGTTTTGTCGCAACAGAATTTTCATTTTTCCTTGGAATTCCGGTCATGTTTGGAGCAAGCTTTTTGAAAATTGTAAAGTTCGTAATGAAAGGAAATTCATTTGGCTTTACTGAAACTTTCATTCTATTAGTTGGCTCGATTGTAGCATTTGTTGTTTCAATTATTGTAATCAAGTTCTTATTGAACTACTTAAAACGCAACGATTTCACCGCCTTTGGTTGGTACCGAATTGTATTAGGTGTGCTACTCATAAGTTACTGGCTATTTTCATAATAACATTTAGAACCGATTTAATCGGTTCTTTTTTTATGCGAATTAAAACTATATTTTTTAGAACTTGTTTATTTATTATAGAATTACCTTGAATCATGTTGATAATGATTATCATTACTAATTAGAATAAATCTATTTTACATACATGCAAAAACACTATAAAAACAGCGTTAATCTAATTGATAATCACTATCGTTCTCAATTAAGTAATTTGATTATCAATTAGAATTTATTTATGCTATGCTCATTGTAAGGAGTGATCACAATGAAACTTTCAGAGGAAAAAAAAGCAATTCTAGCTACTATCTTATGTTTACTATTTATGATCGTCGGTTTTATTTTAGAAAAATCAGGTGTCCGCTTTTATCCACTTATTTTTGTAACAGCTATTTTTTTTGGTGGTTTTAAACAAACAAAAGAAGGCCTTCTTGATACTTTGGAAAATAAACATCTTAATGTAGATTTATTGATGGCCTTAGCCGCGATCGGAGCTTGTATTATTGGAAATTGGTTTGAAGGTGCAATGCTGACATTCATTTTTTGTCTTAGCGGGGCTTTAGAGGAATACACAACAAACAAAAGTAAAAAAGAGATTGCCAGTTTGATGAACATGCAACCTGATACTGCCTATTTACTAGATGAATCCGGTAAAACAACAGAAATTACTGTGACTCAATTACAGATTGGCGACCGATTACTCGTCCCTAAAGGAGCTCGGATCCCAATAGATGGTACTTTGGTAAAAGGTACGTCAAGCATTGATGAATCCGCGATCACTGGCGAATCTGTTCCAGTAGAAAAAGGAATGGATGCTCCACTCTTTGGAGGAACAATCAATTTAGGTGAAGCACTGACAATGACAGTTAGTAAAACAAGTGAGAACACTTTATTTGCCAAAATTATCCGCCTAGTTGATGAAGCACAAAATACTCCTTCTCAAACTGCAAGCTTTATTGAAAAATTAGAAAATACCTATGTCAAAATCGTCTTGCTTGCTATTCCTATGATGATTTTGATCCCCTATTTATTTTTAGGTTGGTCTTGGTCAGAAAGTTTTTATAGAGGAATGGTACTACTAGTTGTCGCCTCACCTTGTGCATTAGTCGCTTCTGCAACGCCTGCGACATTAGCTGCTATTTCTAACGGTGCCAGAAATGGTGTATTGTTTAAAGGCGGTGTCTACTTAGAAAATTTAGCTTCTCTAAAAGCAATTGCGTTTGACAAAACAGGAACTTTAACCCGAGGCACACCTGTCGTGACTGATGCTATCTTTTTAAATAATAAAGAAGAAGCTTTAACGATTCTTTTAGCCATGGAAAGACACTCAACCCACCCTTTAGCTCAGGCTATTCTCCTTCGCTTTGAAGACGAAGTTACTGCAGATTATAGTCATGTAGAAGTCAAAAATATTGTTGGTTTTGGTATGGAAACAACGATTGATTCTACAACTTGGCGCGTTGGTAAAGGTGCCTTTAATGATCAAGCTATTCTAAATAACGACTTGGAACTTGAAATCGAGCAACTTCAAAATGATGGAAAAACAGTGATTTACCTATTTCAAGATCAAGAACTTATTGCTTATTTTGGGCTCCTAGACGTTCCAAAGCCGGAAGCAAAAAGAGTCATCAATTATTTCAAACAAGCAGGAATCAAAACAACCATGATTACTGGTGATCACAAAAAAACAGCTCTTGCTGTTGCAGCCGAGCTTGGAGTAGATGACGTTTATGCTAATTGCTTACCAGAAGATAAAACCATTCTGATCAAAAAACAAAAGGAAACTTATGGCGTTAACGTAATGGTTGGGGATGGCATCAACGATGCTCCAGCATTAGCCAACGCGGCCATCGGTGTTGCGATGGGTGAAGGAACTGACATCGCAATGGATGTAGCCGATATGGTGTTAATGCAAAACGACTTGGAAAAGCTCCAAATGAGTCATTTACTTTCAAAAAAATTAAAACGAATCGTAACCCAAAATATTATTCTTTCTGCGGGAATCATCGTGCTGCTTATCTTATCAAATTTCGTTCAAATCATTAATTTACCACTAGGCGTTATTGGTCATGAGGGAAGCACGATTCTTGTCATTTTAAATGGTTTGAGACTGTTACAAACAATTCCCATTGAAAAATCTCACGCTACACGTTTTTCTGCACAAACTACCGAATTTATTTAAAAGACACCATCTATTCATATTCCTATTTTGATAAGCTGAAAGTGTCAGATAAACTTTTTTCCGTTTACCTGACACTTTCAATTTTTTTTGATCTTTCAATGCCATTCTTCCAAAAATTCTTGTAAAAAACCTTCTAAAAACTTTTGCCGCTTCTTGCCTTTTTCTTTAGCATAATCTGTATTTAATCTTTCGTTCAACAATAGAATCTTCTCATAAAAATGATTGATAACAGTACTTTCTTCTCGATATTCTGCCTTAGATTCGAGTGCTCTAGGTTTAATGTTTGGATCATAGATTTTGTTTCCTTTATGACCGCCGTAATAAATCGTTCGAGTAATCCCAATTGCGCCCATGGCATCTAAACGATCCGCATCTTGCACTATTTTCCCTTCAATCGTCAGTTTTTCAGCTGTTCCAGTCAATTCTTGGCTAAAGGAAAGATTTGTTATGATATGAATGATTTGCTCAATCTGTATTGTAGAAACATCAATTTTTTGTAAAAATTCTTTTAGTTGTTGATAAGCTTGTTTTGGGTTTGCGACTAACTTATCGTCCACTGTATCATGAAGGTAAGCTACAGCTGTTACGATAAAATGATCACAACTTTCAGTTTCCGCGATCTCACTGGATAAGCGCACCACTCTATTAATATGATCCATCCCATGACCTGATTGGTCGCTTTCCATTATCGTTTGTGCATAGCTTTTGATTGCTTCTATTTTTGGTTGATCCACCTAGTCCCTCCTATCAGTAAATAGAAATCGATCTATAGTATCTTCCCTGCCAGTCAGATAGACAATTAGGAAGTAACAACCTGTATTTTGTCCCTCTTTATTTAACTTGGAATCAACTATTTTTTATAACTAATCCACCAATCACATCAACTACAGATTCACTAGCGTTCAATAGCTCTTCTAATTGATCATATACATTTTTCCAACGAATTACTTCGATAGGATTTTGTTCGTTTGTAAATAATGCTTTTAAAGAGTCACTATATAGTTTATCCGCTTTTCCTTCGATTTCGCTTACTTCATCGATCATCGCATGCAACGTTTTAGAATTTTTGAATTTTGCAAACTCTTTTGTAGCCGTTAACACACCTGCTGTGGCTTCTACTGCAAACGTGATAAAGACCTTGGCATTTTCAGTCAATTCTTTCACAACTAAACTACTTAGCAAATAAGCAATACTATTGATCGTATCTAATACGTCATCTAACCGTTGCGTTATTTCGACAATATCTTCTCTATCGATTGGTGTGATAAACGATATATATAATTCCTTCATAATTTTTTGAACGATTTGATCGCCTTCACGTTCTAATAGATGAATTTGCTCTGCATCCGTTTCTAATTTTTCCAACGAATAATCACGAGCAATCACTTCTAGCAATTCTGCCGCTTGGTGCGCATTTTTTGCCAAATGTTCTAATTCCCCAAAATAATCAAATTGCTTCTTTCTAGCCATTTTATTCTCTCCTTAAAATAGTGCTATAAATAGTTTTGCCATAACAAAGGCAATGACACCACAACCTGGAAATGTTAAAATCCAAGCAATCAGCATCTCTTTGACAATCCGCCAATCAACGCTTGAAACTCGTTTGGAAGCACCTACACCCATGATGGCTGTTGTCTTAGTATGGGTAGTTGAAACTGGAATACCAAAAATAGAGGCCGCAAACAAGCAAATCGCTGTACTTAAATCAGCTGCAAATCCTTGGTAACGCTCTAATTTTACCATATCCATCCCAACTGATTTGATGATTCTCATCCCGCCAACAGATGTCCCAAACCCCATTGTGACAGAGCAAAGGACCATGACCCAGATTGGAATAATAAATCCTGAACCTGATTTTTCAGCTAGGTTATTATAATAAAGTCCTAGCATAAAGACACCCATGAATTTTTGACCATCTTGAGCACCATGTAAAAAAGCATTCGCAGCCGCACCAAATGCTTGCCCATAGGTAAAGACTTTATTTGCAGTCCTTCTAGCAACATCTTTGAAAAAGATTACAATTAGCTTTGTGACAAGGTAACCACCACCGAAGCCCATCACTGTGGAAACAACTAAACCAACTAGCACTTTGCCCCATTCAGAACCATTCACTGCACCAAGTCCGCCTAAAGCCATTGCCGACCCTGTCAATCCAGCTATCAGCGCATGACTCTCACTTGTAGGAATACCAAAATACCAAGCTGCTACCGACCAGACAACAATCGAAAACAAAGAAGCCGCTAGAGCTACTTGCGGTGCATTTCCTTGTGCATCAAAACTCACGATGTTACTGATCGTCTCAGCAACCTGTGCATTAAAATAGGTCATCACTAAGGCACCAAAGAAGTTCATGACAACAGCCATCCAAATGGCCACATTTGGCTTTAAAACACGTGTAGAGACAGCGGTTGCAATTGCATTCGGCGCATCAGTCCATCCATTTACAAATATCACGCCCATCACAAGTGTAACCGTTACAACTAAAGCAATATTCACATTGACACCACCATTTCATTTTTCCCCTGCTATGATAGCATATTTTTTATAAAATGTATCTATTTTTCCTAGCAAACTTGATTTCAAATTGATTTTTGGCTAAAGAAATCAATATTTTTACTGTTAAGGAAAAAAACTTGTCATCTTTTATTGCAATGCCTGTTTGGATTAGGTATAATGATTAGTGTTGAATTACATATGGATTTTCCTGTGTAAGACCTTAATTTATCGGAGGTGAAAGAAATGCCAAATATTGAATCTGCAATCAAACGTGTACGTACTAATGCTAATAAGAATGCTCAAAATTCATCTCAAAAAAATGCTATGCGTACAGCGATCAAGAAATTTGAAGATGCTGTAGCTGCTGGTGCTGACAATGTGGATGCGTTATATACAGAAGCTGCTAAAGCTGTTGATATGGCTGAAACAAAAGGATTAATCCATAAAAACAAAGCAAGCCGTGACAAATCTCGTCTAAGTAAAAAATTAGCAAAATAATGATTTTTAGAAGTTAACATTTATGTTAGCTTCTTTTTTATTTAAAAAAAAAGCGCGAGATAGGCTCAAAAAAGCTCTATCTCGCGCTGACAATTTTTACTCGATTTGTTGAACTACTCTAGCTTTATTGACATTGATTTTCGATTCCTTTACGGTCGATCTGAATCCAATACTCCGCTATTTTTCCTCTTTCAACTAAATAAACAGCACTAGCAATCTGAATGATTGCTTTATTTTTATCTGTTTGTCCAATCTGTTTCCAACGAACATAGACTTTATTTTCATCAGCTACTATTTCTTGAATAATCAATTCAAATTGTCCATAAAGTTCCTGCATCTCTTCTACGTGCTCAATATAATCTTTAGGTGATCTAGTGATTGTATATTCATCTTCAGACTGAACTTGATGAGCAATGACTTGTTCATGCATAAACTCGTATGCTGCTTGGAGATTTTTTCCAGAACGAACATTTTCAAAAAATGCGCTTACTATTGTTTTGGCCTCACTCAAACAACTCTCTACCTTTTTAACTTGCTACTTGCCCAGATAATTTTAGAATGAATAACTCAAATAGCAACTCTTTTTCCATTTTACCTGTTTTCATTTTAAAATCGTTCTCTACTAATTCATCATAAATAGCTTCTAACCGACTTAATTCAAAACTACGAACTTGCTGCAACGCTAATTTAACGCGGTAGGGATGGATTTTTAAGGTTTCTGCAACGTTCGCTTGTTGATAACCTAATTTCGCTAAAATTTTAGTTTGCAAAAATAAACGGATTTGATTTAATAAAATCGCGTTTAATTTGATAGTTTCCTCACCTTGTAATAATAAGTCTTCATATAATTGAATTGCTTTTTCTCCATTTCCAGATAAAACATCATTTGTTAAATCAAAAACGTTATGCTCTAATGATTTAGGTACTAATTCTTTGACTGCAATTAATGAGATTATTTTGTTATCAGAAGCGTACAAAAATAACTTTTGTAACTCTCCCATAACTTTTGATAGGTTTAAATCTGTCAGTTGTAGCAACAAATCAAATGCTTCAGGACGAATTTCATAACCTTCACTTTGAATCGTTTGTTCCACATATTGCCTTACATCACGTTCTCCCATTGGATTAACATCAATGACTTTTGCCTGTTTTTTTACAGCTTTCGTGACTTTTTTTCGTTCATCTAATTTTTCAACATTCGCAATAAATACTAAAATAGTCGTTGGAGATGGCTGTTCTAAGTAGTTAAGCAAACTATCTATATCATGATCTAGCCCATTCGTTTTTCGTTCGGCGGTTAAAAAATAAGGATTCTCAATAAAAACTAATCGATAATCGCCAAAAAAAGGAATGGTTTCAGCTTCTTCCATTGCGACAGATAAGGGAACTTCTTCCATATCAAAAGAAGAATAGTTGAACTGATCATCTTCTGTTTTGATCAGCTGATCCATCAATTCTGTTTTAAATAATTCACTTAAATAACCTTCTGTTCCTTGGATTAAATAAACAGAAGCAAACTGCTGTTGTCTTACTTTTTTCAATGCCTCTTGTAAGTTCATAAATTCCCTCATTTCTTTATCCATCCTATCATGTCATTTCAAGAAATGCTAGTCTTCTCCAATGATTGTTTTAGCCGCTGACATTTTTGTTAAAGGTGTCCATTCATAATAGACCATACCATTTTCATCAGTTCGATACTCATTGATTTTCGCTGCCTTTAATGTCGAAACGGTTGCTTCATGAGGATGATCAAATCGATTATTCCGACCACATGAAATTACCGCATCTGATAAGTCGATGCTTTGAATAAACGAAGCATCTGATGACGTCGTACTCCCATGATGCCCCACTTTCAATACGTCTATCTTCAATGAAGGAAATTGTTTTATCAACTGTACTTCTCCTTCTTTTTCTAAATCCCCAGTGAATAAGAAACGTTTGCCAGCTAATTGAGTATAGACTACCATAGAATCTTTATTTTCCCCTGTTCCTGGAGTAGTTGGTGCGAGAATCTTTAACGGGATTGACTGGCTGATCACTGCGCCTGCCAGAATTGGGTAACACTTTGTTCCACTTTTTTTTAGCCCTTCAAGAAGTCGCAGAAAGACGACTTTTTTCTCCGTACCTTCCGGAAAATAGAGTGAACGAATTGGAATCTTTTCATTGATTGCTAGTAAATCACCACAATGATCGATATCTCCGTGGCTGATCAGTACTTTATCCAAATATTTAACGCCTTTACTTTTCAAATATGGAATCACAGAATAGTCAGCATTCGTTTTTTTATTCCGTCTAGTTGCCCACTTTTCTTTTCGAAAATCAAGCTTGCCACCCGTATCGATCAGCATATTTTCTTGATGAAACGGTGATTGAATAAAAATACTATCTCCTTGTCCAACATCAATAAATGCAACAGTGCCATTTGGCGAAAAATGTTTACTAAAAAGCAGTAAAACGATTGCTACAGCTAATCCATAAACTTTGTTCGATCGTTTATACAACATTTGTAGGAACAAAAAAAGCAATATAGAAAGTGTCAAAAACAAAATTGGTGAAATGGCTCCTATTACCAATGTAAAGGTACTGTGACGGCTCAACCATTCAAAAATACTTTGTTGAATCAAAAAATAAACTTCCAGCCCTCTAACTAAAAGCTGCAGTTTGAAGATAAATGAACTCACCAAACTAACCATTAAAATGGGTAAGATCAATTTTTCAAACACAGGAAGTAGTAAAAAAGTAAATAAGCTGCTTGTTAACTGCCACTCAAAAAACGTTAATCCAACCAAAGGAATCATCATGACATTCAACAATATAGAAAAACAGTACATCCGTAAATAGCGATTATTGATCCACTCTGTAATTGGATGAACATACAAAATGAAAAAAGATAGCCCATAACTTAACTGTCCGCCAATTGAAAATAGTAAATAGGGTCGAAAAAACAAACCAACTATCAGTGCCACGCTCCAACAATCCAATCCTGATAATCCCCACTTAAATTCACGATTACTTAGTGAAATCATACTTTGCAGCAAAGCCCGAACAACACTGATTGAAAATCCAGTAAGTCCACCATAGACAACCGAGAAGAGCAGCTGTAGCCAAAATAGACGTTCTATTGTGATTCCTGCTCTTAAAAACAAAAACCTAAAGCTCCCCACAAAAAAAGTCACGTGCATTCCAGATAGGCTAAACAAATGAAGAATACCTAAATTTGCTAGTACTCCTTCTTTTTGCGAAAACTCGCTTGATTTAAACCCAAAAATCAGTGTCTTAAGATACAATGCCGTTTCGTTCAAAAATACTTGGTCACAATAATCGATTGCCTTTTTCCTGTAAACACTTAGCCATGAAAAGATATCGTAAACCTTTGGAACTACTTTTTTTATTTTATAGATGTTAGTGATCCTCAGTGTTTGATAGACATTGTTTTCTTTTAAATACTTTCGATAGTCAAATCCGTTAAGATTTATTTGTGCTAGTGGTGTTTCAAACTCGCCTGTAAGATCGATATTGATTGGTTGATTTACTTTTTGCCAGTTTTGCTTTTCATGTTCTGATGAAAACTGATAAAATGCTACTACTTTTCGATTTTCCTTTTTATGTGTAGCGAACGCCCCCTCTAACTGGAGACGATCTCCGTCGATCTTATATTGGTCAGGCAATATAGATAGTTGCCCCTTTACTGCAGTTGTTTCTGGAAATTTTGAGTGTTTTTCTTTGCTACGGATTTGCCAACACAGACCGATCATCGTGAAGATACATAGAAAGCTAACACTAACAATCATTTTATTTCCTGTACAGACTACTCGGCCAATGAAAAAAAGCCAGATAATGCCGGTTAAAAGTGTTGGTTCTAAAACAAAAAAGACTGTTCCTATCGTTACTAATACTGGAAAAATCCAGTAATTATTGATCTGTTTGAGATGCTTCGTCCACTGAAGCAAGCTCTTCTTCTCCTAGTTGTAATTCAGCAAAATATTTTTTTGATAAGGTTACCTGATCTACTGTTGCACCTACTTGCTTGATCAAAGCCATTGCATATTCATCATTTCGATAATCTTTTAAATAATGAATTTTTTTGATACCAGCTTGTAAGACCATCTTGGTACACTGTAAACAAGGAAAATGAGTCACATAAATCTCAGCGCCTTCTGTAGGAATACCAAATTTGGCACATTGTAAGACTGCATTCATCTCTGCATGAATCGTTCTTACACAGTGACCATCTACAATGTAACAACCATCATCTATGCAATGGACATCGCCGCTAACTGATCCGTTGTAGCCTCCAGCAATGATCCGTTTATCCCTAACAATCGTTGCACCGACTTCAAGTCTAGTACACGTACTTCTTAACGATAAAAGCACACTTTGTGCCATAAAATATTGATCCCAAGGGATTCTTTCAAATGTCATAGTTTACTCCTTTTATGATTTATTTACTTTTTTAAGTTATTTCGCCGATACTCAATTTTATAGTAGGATATACAAATAGTAAATTATAGAAAAAGTCTCGTCAAGAACCTGCATACTATATTTGTAAAATAGTGATATTTATTCTCTAAAATTCAATAGTATTTTACACTTTAATCGACTCTTTTAGTTTTTCAAATGTTTTTTCGCCAAAACCCGAAATATTTTTTAGCTCGTCAATTGTTTTGAATCCGCCCTTTTCTTCTCGGTAGCGAATGATCTCTTGGGCCTTTTTCTGACCAATGCTAGGTAAGGTTTGTAGTTCAGATTCATCAGCCTGATTAAGATCAACTTTACTTGTGTCTTTTGAGGGATTCTCTTTAGCATCACCATTTTTATTTTCAACCTGAAGCTCTTCACCAACTTTTGGAACATAAATCACCATCTGATCTGTAATGCGTTCAGAAAAGTTGACTTGTTTTGTGTCCGCCTCCTCATTCACTCCACCAGCAAGCATCACAGCGTCCCAGACACGCATGTTTGCTCTTCCTTCATACATCCCTGGTTTTTCCACAGCACCCTTTATATCCACGTATATTTGCTGTGAAATCGACTCACTTTCCAACGATTGAGATACGCTAGTTGAATTCATTATCAACGCTTCATCTGGATCCTCCACTTGCTTTTGTTTACTATTAACGATCATGAAAAAAATACTTCCACTGATCGATAGTACTAAAATCATCCCAACAATTAAATATTGTTTATACTTTTTCAACAGCTCACGATAATCCATACTTTTCCTCCTTCAAAATAAAGATACGCACTATTTTTCCATTTTCATGATAGAAAAGGAAAAAGTTCATCGTATAATAGGGTAAGAAGGTGATAAAAGATGGAGAAGGAAATTATAGCGTTATTAATAAAGCGAGATTTTTTAGGGTTAGAACAATTTACCGATCTATTGGGGAGCGATATCGTTAAATGCATCCAGGCGCTCTTAAATCACCCGGAGGAAATAACCTATCGGAAAGAAGCTGAAAATGAAGTGTTTTATCGTATTTGACAGAAAATAGCTAGTTATGATGCGGATAAGAGTAGCTTAAAAACATGGAGCTTAACCATCACACGGAACATTTGTTTAGATAAAAAATGAGCGATCATTCGTGCACAAAACATAATTCTCATAGAACAGCTCCCTGAAAGTACTTTAGTAGATGACTATTTTGAAAAAGAGAATTTCTTGGATTTGTTACAAAATTTATCAGAAGAAGATCAATTGATTTTTCTCAAATACTACAATTATCAAGATACGCCAAGTGAAATTGCCAAGGAATTAACAATGGATGTTACTCAAGTTTATAATCATCTATCTCGTGGTCGGAAAAAAATCAAAGAGTTATTCGATCCAGACGTCTGAACAACTGGCGAAAAAAAACAAGGAGGAATTCTCATGGTCAATCCATTTAAAGCTGTTATTAACCAAATCAATAAAGACATCCCAACTAGCCAAAAAAAAGAATTGAATACTCAGCAAAAAAGAAATTTATTCAATCAAACAAAAATGTATATTTTTTTGCAAGATTTTATCGAGAAAATGAAACCTTACCTTGAAGATGGTGAAGAAATCCATGCCTACTTACCAATGACAAATGATGGTCAGAACGCTTCTGTTGTAGGGCTTGGTTTACTCGGAATGTATCATCCCGAAACAGAAGAAGCGAAAGCTTACGTGAAGGATTTCAATAATCTCAGAGGAAATCGAATTCTAATTTTCACTGACCAACGAATGATTTTTACAACAATCATCGAATTTTTAGACCAAAGAACTTTTTTTAGTTACCCATATACAACGATCAAAGCAATCACGCTAAGAGAAAATAAAATGAATTACTTTGATTGGGATGATTCTTTCCCACCTAAACGGGTTGCTCTTTATACCTATACGTTTGATTTTGAATCTGAAGACCATATCTTTTCAGAATTGTTAGGTCAACAAGATGCGGATATTTTAAAACGTCAATTGTTGGAAATTCCAGCACTGCAAACTATTCTTGTCACAAGAAAAGTCTATCGCGAACGTAGATTTGATAGAGTCGTTAATAATCCTGTACTGGCTTATAGGCTTATGTATTATTTCTCCATCTTTGCAGCCGTAACCTTCCTTTTGATCTTAGCTTTAGGTGGTTTCTTCCATATTGGACCCGCAAAACAAATGTTCGATTTCACTACTACGCCTACGGTGCAAATGCTTTTAAATTTGTCTTTTTTATAAAAAAACAAGAGCCCGAAATATAACTAAAAAAGTTATGTTTCAGGCTCTTCGTATCCGAATAAACGGTAGGAACGGAAGCAACTTCTTCTTATTTCTCGGAGTTAAACGCTTCTATCCCAACCTCCTTATTACTTATTTTTCTTTCAACGTTTCTAGATAATCTAACGCATCTTGGACATTTTTAACTGGAACAATTTTCATCTTTGTACCAATTTTTTCAGCTGCCGCTTTTGCTTCTTCATAATTCGTTTTGATTTCTGGTTCTGCTTTTTTCATCTCTTTGGTGATCTCATCATCCGGGGCAAAGAAAATCTCTGTATTATTTTTGCTGGCCGTTACAACTTTTTTATCGATTCCGCCGATTCTACCTACAATACCATCTGTATTGATTGTTCCAGTACCAGCGATTTTATGTCCTTTACGAATCCCTTTTTGTGTCAATTGTTCATAGGTTTCAAGTGTAAACATCAATCCAGCTGAAGGGCCCCCGATGTCTCCAGCATCGATTTCGACAGGAATCGATGAGTCAATTTCAGTATGATCGGTCAAGCCGATGCCAATACCAGGCTTTTTATCTGTCGGTAATTCAATTAATTTGCCTGTTGCTTCTTTCGCTTTCCCGTCTTGTAAAAAGTCTACGGTTACAACTTGTCCAACCTTTTGTTTCTTCACATAATCAACAAATTCTTCGCTACTTTTAAATGTTTTACCATCAATCCCTGTAACCGTATCTCCGACTGAAATTTTCCCTTTAAAACTAGAGTTGTCCTCAATAGCTAAGACATACACTCCTTTAAATGTCATTTCATAGGGAACTTTAGCAAGCTTCAGGGCTTGTTCGATCGCAGCATTTTTGGAAGAATCCATATAATATTGTTGAATTCGTTCGTACTCACTGTTTGTACTTGATCCCATCAAGTCTTTTTTGCTCACTAATTCTTGAAAGTCAGAAAATTTAGCTTTTAAGGCTGAACCTAGTGTTGCTTTACGTACACCAACAGTCGTTAAATAAAAAGCTCCTGGTTCTGAATCCTTTTTATTATCTACGGTCACAAATTCTTTTAGATTCTCTGTTGTACCAGGTCCTTCAATGTAATACGGAATAGGAAAAATCATTATAATGATCAATAAAATAACTACTGCAAACGGCAGCATCGATTTAATCGATATTTTTTCTTCACGCTCATTATTCATTTGGCTTCATCTCACGATTCTTTTGGTTTAGTGCTTGGTCGACAACTAAGGGAAGATATGCCGAGACATCTCCACCGAATTTCAGCACTTCTTTTAATAGACTTGAACTCACGTGTGCGTAGGCTTCATCTGCCAATAAAAAAACCGTTTCTAGTTCAGGTGCTAGATGATGGTTCATCATTGCGATGTCTTTTTCATATTCATAATCTTTCACATTTCTGATGCCTCGAATTAAAAAATTAGCCCCTAACTCAGCAGCACTTTCAACTGCCAGTTTGCTTTCTTGAGCAATTACTTCGACATTTTCTAAGTGTGCCACAGCTTGTTTGATCAGCGTCAGTTTTTCATCTAATGTAAAAAGAGCGGTCTTGTTGGTATTTACAAAAACACCGACAATTACTTTATCAAACATTTTTGTACCACGTTCGATCATATTTAAATGACCATTAGTTAACGGATCAAAACTTCCAGGAAAAAGAGCAATTCTAGTCATTATTGGCCTCCTGTTTAAAAATAGTGATTTGCGTGATTCCATATGTCGTCTCACGCGTTTTGATCAACGTCCCAATAGTTTCAGGAAGATCCACTGACTTATCGGTCTCACAAACAATCATAGCATCTTCACTTAATAATTTATAGGCTAGCATTTGCTCTAATTGCTTGGCAATTTCCTGTTTTGCATAGGGTGGGTCCAATAAGACCAAATCTAGTTTTGTTCCTTCTTGTTTTAAAAATTCTAGTGCTTTATTCGCATCCATTTTTTTGACGATAAACTTTTCAGGTTCTTTCGTTACCTCAATATTTTCTTTGATGATCTTAAGTGCAGCAAAATTCTTTTCAATACAAATTCCTAGATCCAACCCTCTAGATACTGCTTCTATCGCTAGGCCACCGCTACCAGCATATAAATCTAAGGCAATTCCTCCATCAAAATAAGGTCCAATCATATTGAAAATTGATTCTTTAACTTTATCTGTTGTAGGACGTGTATTATCACCATCAAGTGCTTTTAATCGTCGTCCGCCATATTCCCCTGAAATAACCCGCATCTGTTTGTGCTCCTTTACTTGATTGTTCAGTATATATTAATCGTACTTAAACTATACAGAAAAAAGATGAAAAATGTTTGAAGTTCGATCACATTTTTCATCTCAAATTTTACACATTTTCAGCTAGACGAATTTGAGTATTTAGTTCCTCAACTTCAAATCCTTCTTCTTTTTCATGCTGATAAGCTGCTTTTGTACCGATTTTCTCAGCAAAGTTCATCTCCACATCAGGACGATAAGAGCGTTCTACTCTACGGACAAAGTGTAGCCCATTGATTTTCGCTTCTGAACTTTCAATAGCCTCTTCATTCATATAAATCACCACATATTTCATTCGACGAGAAACATAATGGATCAACCCAAAACGCTTTAGCGTTTTTAATTGTTTCAAGCTATATACCCACACAACTAAACAGCGCCGCTTTTGGATAACAAATTCTTTTTCTTCATTAACTTGCATGACAACTACCTCCGCAACCTGAATGTTTTCCTTTTTCAAAGAAAGGATTTCCAGCATCTACTTTAATATCATCTGAAATAGTTTTAGCTACAGCCATCCCTATCAAATCTAAAACCGTTTGAATCTCTGTTTCAGAAAAACGAAATTCAGCTACTTCTTCACTCAGATCCAGCGCTCGTTTTGCTTTTCGCACAGCTCGTTGTTTTGTTCGGAAATCTGGAGCATGGTTACCATACGCTTCGATTCGTTCAAATGAATCTTTTGCCTCTAAAAATGCCTTTTGTTTGGCTTGAACATCTTTTGAACTGTACATTGTTTGACGATTTACTTTATACGTTTCAAAGCTCTCGCTTGCTAAAATTGCTTGGACAAGTTTTTCTGTCTGATCTTCTATTTCAAAAAGTTTTTCTGTCACTATCATACTTATTCACTTTCCTCTGTTTGAGATATTTCTTTCTCTGTTTCTTGTAATAAGACTAACATACTTGCTTTAGAGAAAGCAACGCCAATGTTTTCATTTTCTTCGTGTGCAAACCTAGAATGATATAAAGAATCAGAAAACCAAGAAAGGACTGTGATCGTTGGATCATACACTGGCTCGATAAACATACCCGTTGCCTTTTTTTTGTCTAGTTGTCCAACTTTTAATAGCTTTTGATATTCGTCATTTGTCAACGTAAAAAGAGCTGATGCGGTCATCTGTTCTTTACTGAACTGCCAAGTTTCAGCACGTTCTGACGAAAGGATATTTTTTTGATTTTTAGCTAAGGTTTCAAAAAGTTTTTGAGCATTGTTTTGGCTTTCTGTATTTACACGGTAAGTCGGTAGGCCTTCTTTAACTCTTAACAAATTGATTGTTCGGATCACCTGATTGCTTTTTACAGCGTCAAAACTTGCCGCTTGTTGGTTTGTAGAAAAAGGAATGACTTCACCTTCAATTAATTGGTAAGGCATTAAAGTCAATAAAGCTTCTTTATTTAGATAAGTAACGGCTGACAATTTTCCAGTTCCATGATTGAAAAATAATATCGCAAAAGTCTTATTATCAAAGGCAATCAGAGGACGGTAATTCATATCTTCTTCCATCAGCTCGATATTATAGTTATTTTCTTTATATGTAAAGGCAAAATTTGAATAGATGGTCATTAATTCTGAAACATCAGATAATTGCATCCCGATTGAAAATGGTGCGACCTCTTTTGTGTCGTTAAAAGCTTTGATCGTAATAATTTTTTCATCTACTACATTCAGCTCTAGGTAATCTGCATCTTTTTGCCCATATATCCATAACTCATACCCCATGCCACTCTTTTGTTTTTCAAGGGGTTCACCATAATCTGTTACAAATTCAGAGACTTTTTTACCTATGTATACAGCATAACCAGAAGTTGAAATTTCTTCATAAGGTAAAGCAGTATGGGAGATCATTGCGCTCCCATGATCTGCTTCTTGTTGGACTTTTTCAGCAGGGAAAAAAACGGGTTGTAGATAACCAATAATCAGGACTACAAAGAAAACGCCTAAAAAAGCTAAAAATCGTTTCATTTTTTTCCCCACTTTTCTTTATTTTTCTTTTACTTCGATCAAAAGATCGCCAGAGCTGATTGGTTCTTCTTCAAATACATAAATATGTTCAACGATTCCATCAAAACGTGCTTCAATCGTGGTTTCCATCTTCATTGCTTCCGTTACTAACAAGGCATCCCCTTTTTTAACTTTATCTCCTTTATTTACTAGAACTTGGAGAACAGAGCCAGACATGGTTGCACCAATTTGCTCTTTATTCGTCGGTTCTGCTTTGCGTTTTGCTTGGACAGATGATTTGATGGAAGTATCTTTGATAACGATTTCTCGACGTTGACCATTTAAGTTAAAGAATAAGACGCGATTTCCTTCAATGTCAGGATCACCGACTTCATCTAAGCGAATAATCAAGGTCTTCCCTTTTTCGATTTGAACTTCTACAGATTCTCCTTGACGAATGCCTTGGAAGAATGTAGGTGTATCTAATAATGTAACATCACCAAAATTTTGATAAGATGTACGATAGTCCAAAAATACTTGAGGATACATTAGATAGCTCAATACTTCTTCTAATTTTGGTTCATAGCCAATTTTTTCGGCTAATTCAGCTTTTACTTTATCAAAATTAACAGGTGCAGCTAAGCTACCAGGTCTTTCTGTGAAAGCTGGACGTCCTTTCAAAATAATTCGCTGTAAGTCTTTAGGAAATCCACAGACCGGCTGACCCAAGTCTCCTTGGAAGAAGGTCACAACTGACTCTGGGAAACTTAATTCATCCCCATTTTCATAAATATCTGCTTCCGTTAAATTATTTTGAACCATGAACAAGGCCATATCGCCAACAACTTTTGAAGACGGGGTCACTTTTACAATATCACCAAACATCAGGTTAACCGTGTGATACATTTTTTTAATGTCATCCCATTGATGGCCTAAGCCAACTGCTTTAGCCTGTTGTTGTAAATTGGAGTATTGGCCACCCGGCATTTCATGCATATAAACTTCGGTTTGCGGTGCATTCAAGCCATTTTCAAATGGTTGATAATACATACGTACATCTTCCCAATAATGGTTGATTTTTTGTGTATTATCAATGTTAACGTCCGGCGTCCGATCACCATTAACTAAAGCGTAATACAAACTGCTCATACTTGGCTGGCTTGTAGCACCACTCATCGCACTGGTCGCCACATCTACAATATCTACACCAGCTTTGGTTGCAGCTGAATAAGTGATGATTCCGTTACCACTTGTATCATGAGTATGCAGGTGAATCGGTAAATCTGTCGTATCTTTCAGTTCACTGATTAAACGGTATGCGGCTTGCGGCTTCAATAAACCAGCCATATCTTTGATTGCAATAATATGAGCACCCATTTTTTCAAGTTCTTTGGTCATATTTTTGTAGTACTCAACGTTGTATTTTGCTCTAGATGGATCATTAATATCCCCAGTATAACAAATAGCTGCTTCCGCAATTTTCCCGGTGTCTCTAACAGCTTGAATACTTTTTTCCATTTGCGGCAACCAATTTAAACTGTCAAAAATGCGGAAAACATCAATGCCTTGCCGTGCAGACTCTTTAATAAATTCTTCGATCACATTATCAGAATAATTTTGATAACCAACCGCATTTGATCCTCTAAACAACATTTGTAATAAGGTATTTGGCATCAATTTACGTATCTTGCGTAGCCTTTGCCATGGGTCTTCATTTAAGAAACGGTAAGCTACATCAAATGTTGCACCGCCCCACATTTCACTAGAAAATAATTCTGGCAATCCTTCACCTGTTAAACGAGCAATTTCTTTAAAATCTTGCGTTCTTACACGAGTCGCTAGTAAACTTTGATGGGCATCACGGAAAGTCGTGTCCGTCAGTAAAACATTATCTTGTTTTTTGACCCAATCAATAACGCCTTGGGCGCCATCTTTATCTAATATATTTTTAGCAGTCACATAATCGCTTCGTAATGCTAAATCTGTTGGAATACGCGGTGCATCAAAATATTTTTTTGTTGATTTTTCAATTCCTGGAAAACCATTAACTGTCACTTCACCAATATATTTCATGGTCTTATTGCCACGGTCTCTTAATTTTGGAAATTCAAATAATTGCGGTGTATTGTCAATAAAGGTTGTCTTAGCTTCTCCAGACTGAAATTCTGGATGACCAATCACTTTATGTAAAAACGGAATATTCGTTTTTACACCACGAATTCTAAATTCTCGCAAACTACGTTCCATTTTTTGGATTGCCTTTTCAAAAGTAAAACCATGCGTACATACTTTTACTAATAGAGAATCAAAATACGGTGTAACGACTGCACCGGAATAGGCATTTCCTACATCCAGACGAACGCCAAAGCCACCTGGTGAGCGGTAGGTATCGATTTTACCAGTATCCGGCATAAAGTGATTCAATGGATCTTCTGTAGTAATCCGACACTGAATTGCTGCACCATTCAACGTAATTTGTTCTTGCTGCGGAATCTTCATGTCCTTATGAATATCTAAGCCTTGAGCGATTTGCAGTTGAGAGACTACGATATCTATATCTGTGATCATTTCAGTGATCGTATGCTCGACCTGAACACGAGGATTAACTTCGATAAAATAAAACTGATCCCCTTCAACTAAAAATTCAACGGTTCCAGCATTGACATACTGAACATGTTTCATTAATTGAACTGCTGCATCGCAAATCTCTTTGCGCTTTGCTTCACTCATTGAAACACAAGGTGCAACTTCAACTACTTTTTGATGTCTACGTTGAACCGAACAGTCTCGTTCAAATAAATGAACCACATTACCGTGACTATCACCTAAAATTTGCACTTCAATATGTTTCGGGTTTGAGATATATTTTTCTACATATACTTCATCAGAACCAAATGCTGCTTTTGCTTCACTTTTCGCTCTATCATACCCTTCTTTTGCTTCCTTCTCATCGTGTGCTACTCGCATTCCACGGCCGCCGCCGCCTAATGATGCTTTGATCATGATCGGAAACCCATGAGTTCTACCAAACTCTAAGACACCTTCCACTGAATCCACTGGACCATCAGAGCCCGGGATTGATGCAATTCCTGCAGCTACAGCTGCTTCTTTTGCTTTGATTTTATCACCAAAAATATCTAAGTGATGTAATGTTGGGCCTACAAAGATAAGACCTTCTTCTCCACAACGACGGGCAAACTCTAAGTTTTCAGAAAGAAACCCATATCCTGGATGAATCGCATCAGCGCCAGATTTTTTTGCGATACGAATAATGTCTTCCATATCAAGATAAGCTTCGATCGGCTTTTTGCCTTTACCAACTAAATACGCTTCATCTGCTTTAAAACGATGAACAGAATATTCATCTTCTGCTGCATAGATTGCCACTGTCCCGATGTGCATCTCTGTACAGGCTCTAAAAATTCGAATTGCAATTTCTCCACGATTTGCTACTAAAACTTTTTTCATTCTTTCACTCCTACCTGTTTATTGAGGGCGAAACAGAAATGATAGGCTCTTATTTTATAAAGCGCTCCTTCTGCTTCGCCATCTAATGACCTTCATTGATTTATATCTTACCAAGTAATTGGTATTCTTGGTCCATTTTTTGTTTTTTCTCGTCGGCACTGATATTCAGAACAAACGCAACAGCAATTGAAATAATCAAAACACTGTTCCCGCCATGACTGAGAAAGGGGAATGTGATCCCAGTTAGAGGAATCACTCCAGTAATTCCACCTAAGTTAATAAATACTTGCAATAACAACATTGAACCGATCCCAATACACATTAATGAATTGAACGGTTTTTTTGAACGAACACCGACTAAAATGATACGAGCAATCATAAACATTAAAATTGCTAAAATAACCAATGAAACGAACAACCCTAATTCTTCGATCGTAATGGCAAAAATAAAATCCGAATGAGCTTCAGGCAAGAAGCCTTTCTTTTGAATACTATTGCCTAACCCTTTACCAAACCAACCGCCATTATTGATTGCGTAATAAGAATTAGCTAATTGATGGCCATAGTTTCGTTCATCTTTAAACGGATTTAAGAAAATAGCGAAACGTTGATATACGTATTGATATCTAGCTGGAATAAAACTTCCTTTGCTCAAGATCAATGCTTGAATCACTGCAATACTGCCTAAAATCCCAGCTCCGCCAACGATATAAGTGTACATATAGTTTACTCCGCTAGCCAATAACATAATGATCACCAATAAAGTTAAAATGGCAGCATTCCCCAAATCGGGTTGAATCGCCACAAGAGAAATTAAAAAACCAACTAAAAGCATTGGTCTAAAAACTGCTTTCTTAAACTCTTTATCAATGTACTTCTGTCTTCGGCCTAAGATATAGGCAAGATACCAAATCACCATAATTTTCAAATATTCAGCCGGTTGCATGGAAAATGAGCCAATCAGCAACCAGCCAGAAGCACCATTAATGTTTCGACCTAATGGGGTAAATTTAACTGCTAAGAGTAGAAAGGATATCACGGCGATTGCAAACATGATAAACCCTTTATTTTGAAAGACTGTTGTTTTCATCTTATAAATAAAGAACATTCCTACTAAACTTAAAACCCAAAACTGCAATTGAGACACGACCATCGCTGTTGGGGATTCGCCTTTTGATATGAGCAAAGATGATGTTGAACTGTAAACCATGATCAAGCCCACAGCACTAAGGACTAAGTACGGGATCAAGATACTATAATCTAACAGGTGTCTCTTTTTTATCTTGTTTGGCAAAGTTTAACCCTCCTTGCCAATCTCTTTTTTTTCTTGCGTTTCTTCATAAACGTCACTATATAATTGGTTAAGTTCTTTTTCTAAATCACTTAGCAATTGATGTCCTTCTTTTGCGCTTAAAATGCCTAGTCGAATGGCATAGGTCACTTGTCGAGAAAAACCATACATTTGTGTATCTACGACTTCCTCAAAGGCTTTACACTGGGAAATACATAGGCTATTTTTTTGATTACGGATCAACATCATGATTCGTTGTGCATCATCGTTTAACAGCTGAACGGCAAAATCTTTTGAAATGGATTCCATTTGCACTAAACCTCCCATCTTAATTATGTAATTATAGCATAATTTGCCTCATTATTAACAGAAATTTTCTGAAAATCCGCCGTTTAAATTTTTTTTTAATGTTCATCAAATTGGAATGAAAGAAAATCTCATGATTCTCACAACTTCTCTAAAAATTAGTCGTTAAAATCTACTGAGCAGCAAAAATCCTTATGCTATCATTACTCTAATTCTCCGATTCACAAAACGAGCACAGGAGGCTCCTTGTATGATTTTGCTGTTTTTGATCATTGATTTTTTTCTTTTTTAGTTCAAACCATATACTACAACGTAATAAATTACATAAAACCAACTTAATATTCCATGAAAAATTGCCCAAAGTATACTATGCCAATTTACATATGAGATTACCAACGCTAATGCGCAACCAAATGAAATTCCTGCTTTTGCACTTTCTTTCATTATTATCCCTCCAATATTTTGTTGATAATGATTTGTAGCCTATTTCAATATTTTAGCTTCTGCATATCACGCTCAAGGGAATTAGCTAGACTTGCCAAATACCTATTAAAGATCAGTATTAAACTGGGATAGAGACAGTTCCTGAAATATCTTTTATATCATTTTTCCCAATTCGCTTCGCTAATATGTATGTTGCAGGAATTTCCAGATCCGTTGTGATCCCTAAATGGCTAGCTTGTTCGAATCCATAGCGGTTGTAATAAGCTGGATCACCAATCAAAATAATCACGCTATATCCAAGTTTTTCGGCCTCTTGTTCAGCTTTAGTCATCAATTTTGCTCCTACACCTTTACCTCGCTGATCTAATCGAACAGTCAAAGGTGCTAAGATCAACCCGTCCATAGTTCTTGTCTCATTGGTTATTCTTGTTTTTGTTAACATGATATGTCCAACGATTTGCATATTTTCTTCTGCTACAAAGGCTAGTTCAGGCAAATAGTTTTCACTTTTCCTCATGCGCTTAACAAATTCTTGTTCCTCCCCATCTTTGACTTTAGCTGTTTTAAAGGCTTCTTTTGTGAAGTCATAAATTACCGGGAAATCTTTTTCTTGTTCTAAACGAATGATCATTTTCATCCCTCCATTCAACTATGTTTTTTGTTTTTGACACAGAATCGTCATTTACAATCATCCATGTTTTTTTACTGATTTATTCTTTGGCTTAAATTCTATTATTAATAGTAACAGAATCTTTTTTAAGAAGCTATCAAAGTACCTAGGTGAGCGGTTAAACAATTCTTTTTATAAAAAAGTTGAGGCTGGGACAGAAGCGTTTAATCGCACTGAAGGGTGTGAAACAAAAGTGGTTTTTACTTTTGTTCCACACCCCTCAAGGATCTTTTCTATTTACTCTTTTTTTATTTTATAAATACTTTATTTTTTTAAATCAACGACCATTCTACCTTTGATTTTTCCTTGTTCCATTTCTTCAAAGATATCGTTCACTTCATGTAAGCAACGTGTTTCCACAACAGGAACTACTTTACCTTCTGCTCCAAACTGGAATGCTTCTTCTAAATCTTTACGTGTTCCTACTAAGGAACCAACGATTTGAATACCATCTAGAACAGTTTTAACGATTGCAAGATCCATTGTTTCTGGAGGAAGTCCAACAGCAACAACTTTACCTGCAGCTCTTACAGAATCAACCGCTTGATTGAATGCAACTTTAGAAACAGCTGTCACGACAGCAGCGTGAGCGCCACCGACTTTTTCTTGGATCCAAGCACCTGCATCGCCATCTGTTAATGGATTACATACTAGGTCAGCACCTAGTTCTTTTGCAAATTCTAGTTTGTCATCATTGATATCAACAGCAATAACTTTTGCATTGAAGACATTCTTAGCATATTGGATAGCCAAATTCCCTAAACCACCAATACCGTATATCGCAACCCATTGACCTGGTTTTACATCAGAAACTTTAATTGCTTTATAGCAAGTAACACCAGCACATGAGATACTACTAGCTTGAGCTGGATCTAATCCTTCTGGTACTTTAACGGCATAATCAGCTTTAACGATACATTGTTCAGCCATAGCACCGTCTACTGAAAAACCAGCATTTTTTACTTGGCGGCAGAATGTTTCCCGTCCAGTAATACAATATTCACAAGTCCCACAACCTTCAAAGAACCAAGCGATACTAACGCGGTCTCCTACTTTTAGACTTTCAACACCTGGAGCGATTTCTTTTACGATTCCAATTCCTTCATGACCAATAACTCGACCTGGTACTTCACCGAAATCACCATGAGCTACATGTAAATCAGTATGACAAACACCACAGTATTCTACATCCACTAAAGCTTCACCAGCTTCAAGCGGTCTAATTTCTACATCTTTAATTTCTACTTTTCCATTATTTTCTTTCGTCACAACAGCTGCTTTCATTCTATCACTCCTGTATTTAGTATTATATGGTAACAATTATATTTTACCATGTATGAAATCGTTTTATCAGAACTTTCGAGAAATTGTTCAAGATAAAAAGAAACTTTGTTCAACTTCAATAAAAAAGAGTGAAAATGAATCACTTTGCATGATTTATTCCCACTCTTTTAGGAGTACACTATTTATTTTTTTAGATTGCTGTTGTTGCACCACGGTATACAATACCACGACGAGGATCAACAGTGATCAATTCGTCATTTGCAATCAAGTTTGTAGCATCAGCTGCACCAACGATTACTGGAATATCTTTCGCAATTGCAACAACTGCTGCATGAGAAGTTAATCCACCTTCTTCAACGACTAAAGCAATTGCTTTATCAATCGCAGGCATATAATCTTTGTCAGTTGTTTTAACGACTAAGATAGAACCTTCTGTTGCGTTTGCTACAGCTTCTTCTGCTGTAGCGGCTACAACAGCTTTAGCAATAATTGATTCTTCGCCGATTCCTTGGCCTTGAACTAATTTTGATCCGATCATTTGGATCTTCATTAAGTTTGTTGTTCCTTTTTCACCAACTGGAACACCAGCAGTGATAATAATCAAATCACCTTCGCTTGCAAATCCTTCTTCTTGAGAAATGTGTGTTGCTAAATTGAACATTTCGTCAGTGCTTGCTGGTTTGTCAGCAACTGTTGCATAAACACCCCAAGATAATGATAAGCTGCGTGCTTTTTGTTCTGTAAATGTAATCGCAACGATATGAGATTTTGGACGATATTTAGAAATCATACGAGCTGTATGACCAGATTCAGTTGCTGCAACGATAGTTTGGATTCCTAAATTACGAGCAGTATGTCCAACTGATTGACCAATTGCTTCTGCCATATCGGTTTTGCTGTATAATTTTAATGCAAATGTATCTTGATTGATCAATGCTTCTTCCGTACGAACAGCGATACGCGCCATTGTTTGTACAGCTTCTAATGGGTAATCCCCAGCAGCAGTTTCACCAGAAAGCATTACAGCATCTGTTCCATCATAGATCGCATTAGCCACATCATTGGCTTCAGCACGTGTTGGACGTGGGTTGCGTTGCATAGAATCCAGCATTTGAGTAGCCGTGATAACTGGTTTACCTAAAGCGTTACATTTTTTGATCAAGTCTTTTTGAACAACTGGTACATCTTCAGTTGGAATCTCAACACCCATGTCCCCACGAGCAACCATTAAACCATCTGAAACTTTCAAGATTTCATCGATGTTATCGATACCTTCTTGGTTTTCGATTTTAGGAATGATTTGGATATGAGTAGCATTTTCTTCTTCTAAAATTTTAGTAATTTCTAAAACGTCAGTTGCACGACGAACGAAACTAGCAGCGATAAAATCAACGCCTTGTTCGATACCAAAACGAATATCAGCCGCATCTTTTTCTGTAATACCAGGAAGGTTTACAGATACGCCAGGAACGTTAACACCTTTTTTATTTTTCAAGATACCTTCATTTTTAACAAGCGTAACGATTTCATTTGCAACACGATCGATATCTGTTACTTCTAAATCGATTAAACCGTCATCTAAAAGAATGTGAGAACCGATGTTTACATCGTTAATTAATTCTGGATAAGTGATTGAGAATTTTTCAGGAGTTCCTAAAACTTCTGTCGTAGAAAGACGAACTGTTTCACCTGTTTTTAGAGTGATTGCGCCATTTTCCATTTCGTTCGTACGGATTTCAGGGCCTTTTGTATCAAGTAAGATCGCGACACGTTTACCTGTAATTTTTACAGCTTCACGAATATTTTTGATGCGGTTGCCATGTTCTTCAAAATCACCATGTGAGAAGTTCAAACGGCAAACATTCATCCCTGCATTTATTAAATTTAGTAGCATATCTACTGATTCACTAGCTGGTCCGATCGTACATACGATTTTCGTTTTTTTCATTACCAAACGCTCCTATTCCAATTTTGTTTATACGTTATGAAGATTATCTATTTTCCTCAAGAAATCCTTTGAATAAATGATGAAGCCAGAAGCAACTCCTTCAGAAATATACTTCTGTTCCAACCTCCATTCTTAGAAAGAAATCTCTTGATTTAAATCATAAAGTGATAAGTCTGGTTTGTGTTTGTGGTTTTCCAATGTGTTAACGATATCGGCTGAAACAACTTGGTTATCCAACATACCGATACATTGTCCGCCAATACCGGCTTTCAATAATTCAACGGCATATGAACCAAATTTACTTGCTAATACACGATCACGAGCACTTGGTGAGCCACCGCGGACAACGTGTCCTAAAATAGAAACACGTGTATGGAAATCACCATGTTCAGAAAGTTTATCAGCAAATTCATTTCCGCCCATAACGCCTTCTGCCAAGATGATCAAGCAATGTTTTTTGCCACGATCGCGGCCTTCTCTGATACGTTTTGCAACATTGACCATGTCGAAATCATGTTCAGGAATAATGATTTCATCAGCACCACCTGCTACACCTGACCAAAGAGCGATATCGCCTGCACCACGTCCCATTACTTCAATAACAAATGTCCGAACATGCGAAGTTGCAGTATCACGAATACGGTCAATCGATTCTAATACTGTATTAATCGCTGTATCAAAGCCAATTGTGAAATCAGTCCCTGGAATATCATTGTCAATTGTTCCTGGAATTCCTACAGCTGGGAAACCACGTTTTGTTAGTGCCATTGCACCATGATAAGAACCATCACCACCGATAACAACTAAACCTTCGATACCGAATTTTTTCAATTGTTCGATGCCTTTCAATTGTCCTTCTTCTGTTGCAAATTCTGGGTAACGTGCAGAATATAAAAATGTTCCTCCACGTTGAATCTTATCGCCAACATCTGCAATGTCTAAGCGGCGGATATCACCTGCTACCAAACCTGCAAAACCGTAGTTGATTCCATAAACTTCGATTCCGTCAAAAATCCCTTTACGCACCACTGCACGAATTGCAGCGTTCATTCCTGGGGCATCTCCCCCACTGGTTAAAATACCGATACGTTTCATTCGTTCTTTCACCTCATATAATATACTTTTAAGCTGTAACAATTTTTTTGTCACAGTTATTCATTACTCAAAAATATTACGTCACTCATTTTACCATTAATAGTGCAAAAAGTCTTGATTTAAGAAGAAATAATTGAAAAAAGATGAAAACAATTAGTATTTTTTACCGTAAATCATTTGAAAACAACATTTTGAGTGCCTAAGATCGTTTCTAGTTCTTCTTTTGCCGCCACTGTATCAGCTAGCCAATTCTCTTCTCCTAAGACTAATTTCTTCCCGTTTTTTTCAAAATAAATAATCACTGGTGTATTGCCTTTATGTTTTTGAATGACTTCCCGAATACTTTGTAACACGTTTTTTTGATCTTTTTCAGCAATTATTTTCAGGTAACAAGTTGTTGCACTAATACTGTTTTCAATATCACTTGCCTTTTCAATCTGATTGACCAATAATTGTAATTCTTGGTTATAGTTACTTTTTTCTATTTTGCCTTCTACGAAATAAACTTGATTTTTTTCAACATTTTGACGCAATGTTCTGAAAACGGTTGGAAAAAGAGTCAAAGAGAGTGATCCAGTTAAATCATCTCCTTCAACAAAAGCCATTTGTTCTCCTTTTTTCGTTCGGATCACTCGAATATCTTTCACATAAATCAACAAGCGAGCTGTTTGTTTTTCAACAACGTCACTAACAAGCATGATCTGCTTCATTAATCGTGTTTTTTTGAATTCTTCAGTTGGGTGTCCAGATAAATAAACCCCTAAATATTGTTCTTCTTGTTCTAGTTTTTCTTCTAAAGTATAGTCTGCAATTTCTACTTCTTTTAGTTTCAAGGTGTCTTCCAATAGATTCATGCTGCCACCGCTATAAATGATATTTTGAATTTCACTATCTAAACTAACAGACAACTGACGACGATTAGGCTGAAGTTCGTCAAAAGCACCAATTGCGATTAGTGGTTGGATATTTTCAGCTTTCAACCATTTGCGATCGATACGTAATAAAAATTGATCAAAGGTTTTGAATGGTCCCCGCTCTTTTCGTTCGTCAAGGATGTTTTGGATGAAATCTCTACGAATTCCTTTTAGCGAGCTAAAACCAAACATGATTTGATCATCATTATTTAGATAGAAACTATATTGGCTAGAATTGATTGCAGGTTGCATAATCGTCATTTTATTTTTACGAGCTTCACCAATGTACTCTTTGATTTTTGTTGGGTTATGTCTTACCGAATGGAGGATCGCTGCATAAAAAGCACCTGGAAAATGAACTTTTAAATAGGCCATTTGAAACCCGATAAAGGAATACGCAAAAGCATGAGATCGGTTAAATCCATAATTGGCAAAACGCTCGATATAATCATAAATCGTTGTTGCTACGGCTTCGCTATGACCTTGTTTCATAGCACCTTCAACAAAGTGCTTTCGTTCCTCATCTAGTACATCTTTTTTCTTTTTACTGACCGCACGCCTTAAAATATCAGCCTGACCCAGACTAAAACCAGCCATAGTGGAAGCAACTTGAATGATCTGCTCTTGATAAACAATCACACCATACGTATTCTTCAAAATCGGTTCTAAAACAGCATCAGGATACTCGATTGGTTCCTGTCCTTTTTTTCTCCGGACAAACAAATCGATATTTTGCATGGGACCTGGACGATATAAAGCATTGACCGCTGCAATATCTTCAATATTTGTCGGACCTAATTTTCTTAAAACATTTCTTATCCCAGCTGATTCAAATTGGAAAACGCCACTGGTCTCCCCACGTCTAAACAAGGCTAAGGTCAATTCATCATCTAATGGAATTTGGTTTAAAATCACTTCTTTTTTGTAGACTCTTTTGATTGACTTGATCGTATCATCGATGATCGATAGATTTCGCAAGCCTAGGAAATCCATTTTGAGTAAGCCAATTTTTTCCACATCATTCATCGTAAATTGCGTCAAGAAGATATCATTTGAACCTGGTTGTAACGGTACAATATCTATGAGATCAAGATCACTGATCACTACCCCCGCCGCATGAGTCGACACGTGCCGTGGTAATCCTTCTAACCGAACAGCAGTATCATATAAAAGGCGATTTATTTCAGAAGAATTCACCAGCTCTACTAATTTTTTTGAATCTGCATAAGCTGTTTTCAAGGTCATTTTCAGAGCACTCGGAACAGCACTAGACCAACGATTAGATTCACTTTGTGATAAGCCAAAGACTCTAGCTACATCTCTTAAAACCATTTTTGCGGCCATCGTCCCGAAAGTAGCGATCTGCGCCATATGATAGTGTCCATATTTTTCTCGAACATATTGCAAGACTTCTTCACGTCGATTATCGGGAATATCTAAATCTATATCGGGCATCGAGTGTCTTTCAGGATTTAAAAAACGTTCAAATAGTAAATCATATTTGATTGGATCTACATCCGTAATCGATAAAACGTAAGAAACCAAGGATCCTGCTGCTGAACCACGTCCGGCTCCCGTTACGATCTTTCTTTCATGGGCAAAAGCCATAACATCCCAAACAATCAAAAAATAATCATCAAACCCCATTGTATGGATGATATCTAACTCTTTTGCCAAGCGTTTTTCATACTCAATCGTAACAGTTGGGATGCGTTCAGGTAATTTTTGTACACACAGTTCTTTTAAAAATGCCCCTGCCTCTTTACCATCTGGAATCGGATAATGCGGCAGTAATCGTTGATGTAACGGGATTTCTAAGGTACAATCATCAGCCAACAGTTCTGCGTTATGCACTGCTTGGTCATTGACTTTTACAAGTAATTGTTTTACGGCATCTGTCTGACTTCTTAGATAATATGGCCCTTCAATTTCAGTTTCCTCTGCATTCAAGGTCATTTGTTGCCCTTCATCGATATGAGCCAACACCTTTAAGGCAAAACCATCCTCGCGATTTAAATAGCGGGTTTCTTGTAATGCTACAAGTGGTTGTTCTCTTGTTTCATAAAATTGGAACAAAGCTGGATCGGTTTCCGGGTTACACGTAAATGAAGCTCCTGCAAAAAAAGATGATGGATCAAAAAAGTCTGTTAGCTGTTCTAAGCTTTCAGCCGCTTCTGCTTCACTTCGCTTTAAGGCAAAAGCAACCTCTCCTTTATCAGACGGCATCACGGCGTATAGATGATTCAAATACTCCTTGACTCCTTCTAAATAGAAAACTCTTTCACTATTCATTTTGGCAGTAGAAATCCGCATCAAATTTTGATACCCTTGAAGATCTTTTGCATATAATAACAATTGAGCTGGCTGCTCCGATTTTTGTGGTGTATATTCTAATGTTAACCCGATGATTGGTTTGATTGCTTCTTTTTTGCAGGCCTCAAAAAATTCAATGGCGCCATGAAGTACATTAATATCCGTAATCCCTAAAGTTGTATAGCCTAAATTTTTGGCTTGTTGCACTAATTCTTGAATACGAATAGTACTGGAAAGTAATGAGTAAGAAGTAATTGTATATAGTTGTGGAAAAGGCATAAGACATCTCCTTATATGTATGATGGTTTTGATTCAAAAATGTAACTTTCAATTTCTTTACATTTACAAAAATTGTGCTAAACTATAGCTAGAAAAGAGGTGCAATCCATGCGTTACATTCTTGTATTGTTGTGGTCCTTTTTACTAGGACAAGTGGTCGGTTATATCGGCGGTGCCTTAAACGGCGGATCTTACGATTTTATGCTGACAACGATTATGTCATTGATTACCGGTGTGATTATCTTATTGATTGGTCAATTCGCTTTACCAAAAAAAGAAACCACTAAAAGTGCTCAATAACTTTGCAAATGAGACATCTTTTTAAAGTAATCGTCTCGCCATTTATTACTTGAAAATCATCTTTATAAAAAAACCAGTTACTACAAACATTGTAACTGGTTTTTTTATGTTTTCAACTGTTTAGAGTCTTTTATTTAAAATTTTGCGAAAATTGAATAAAGAAAGGCAAATATTACCTAAGACAAAACAAGCTGTGACAATAAATACGGCACTATAACCAAAACCGTGAGCAACGGTCGATCCGATCATTGGACCTAAAACCTGCCCAAAATTACTAAACATTTGATTGTAACTGTAAATTCTGCTGACACCCTCTGATGGTGTGATTTTACTAATCAACGTATTGATCGACGGCATCAAAGCGCCTGTTGAAAAGCCTAGAAGAAATCGTAGTAAACCTAGTTGAAACGGTGTCTTAACAAAAGCCATCGGAATATAACAAATCATCGATAGCATCAATCCCGCCAACAAAACTTTATGATTCCCGATTTTATCCCCAAGCTTCCCTAAAACGGGGGAAGAGATGACTGCCGATACACCAGCTACCGAAACAATCAGACCACTAATAAACAAAATATTACCTGTATCATGGCTCAATGAACGGATATATAAGGTTAAAATCGGGCTGATACTTGTCACACCAATTTGCAAAATCAACGTTGTGACGAATAACCCAATCAAAATGGACACATGATCCATCTTTGAAAAAATATCTTTTGTACTCAACAGATCTTTCTTCTCTACTGGTTGAAAATCCTCTTTTACCATAAAAATTGTCAGTAATGTTGTAATTAATAGTACGATCCCAGTAATGATGAATACATTTTCCATTCCAAACCATTGTGCTAAAGCACCACCGATCGAAGGCCCAATCAAATTCCCTGCAATGGCACCTGTTGACAACGTTCCTAAAGCCCAACCGCTTTTTTCTTTAGGTGCTTGAGAGGCAATCATAGCTGTCGCATTGGGAATATAGCCAGATAGAATCCCGTTAAAAAAACGCATAATGAGCAACCAATAAACGTTTGGCACAAAAGCCAAAGACCCCATCGTAATCGTCATCCCAGCTGCCGCTCGAATCATCATTACTTTGCGCCCTTTTCTATCTGCCAGATTCCCCCAAATTGGCGCTACAATTGCAGCGGCAAATGCTGTAACGGCTATCGCAAGTCCTGAAAAAAGCTCAACTTGACTCTTCGGTGTCCCTAACTGTTCAACATAAACAGGGATAAAAGGCATCACCAAACTAATGCTCGCACCTGTAAAAAAACAACCTAACCAAGCAACCATTAAATTCTTTTTCCACTCAATTCTCATAATAACGTACACCTCACAAGTTCTTCACTATTAACTATACTCCAAATTTTGTAATCTCTCAAAAAATTTTTCTGTTAAACAAAATAAAAAAGCCCAACTGCCTAAAAGACAGCTAGACCTTTTCATTAAAAACCTCTTTTATAAAATCGCCAAAATAACAAAGTTTAAGATAAACAGAGCATTAACGACCCAAAGAATGGGCGAAACTTCATTAAATTTTCCTTTTGCTACTTTTACTACTGCATAAAAAATGAAGCCAGCTGCAATCCCATAAGAAATACTGTAACATAAGCCCATAAAAATAGAGGCAAAAAATGCTGGCACAGCTTCTTCTAAATTAGTCCATTCAATATCCTTAAATGATGCCAACATCATCACACCGACTAAAATCAAAGCAGGTGCTGTTGCTTGTGCTGGAACAATTGCAATCAGCGGTGAAAATAAACTACTTAATGCAAATAATCCTGCTACCACAACTGAAGTCAAACCAGTTCGTCCGCCAGCTCCGATCCCTGCAGCACTTTCTACGTAAGTTGTTGTGTTAGAGGTTCCAAAAACTGCACCAATCGACGTTGCGATTGCATCTGCAAATAACGCTTTATCCATTTTTGTTGAAAAACCTTTACTATCTTCTAAAGCTAATTCATCCTCTTTAGAGAAAATACCGGTCCGACGTCCTGTTCCAATAAAGGTACCGATCGTATCAAATGTATCTGATAAGCTAAACGCGATGACCGTCATCAAAACTTGGGGAATTTTAGATGCATCGCTAAACAATGACTGCATTCCATCCGCTCCAAAGGCTGCACCAAAAGTAGTTCCTAGTTCACCAATAGAACTTCCCAACGAATTTGCTTGCCAATCAATTGCTGATAAATCGACCACGCCCATTGGTATTGCAATGATCGTTGTCGCCACAATCCCAATCAAAATAGCACCGCGAACATTTAAAACGACCAAGATCGTCATTAAGACTAAACCAATCACAGCTAATATAATTTCTGGATTATTAAAGTTCCCTAAAGCTGGAACCACACTATCACCATTAACCATTCCATTGACTGGCTCAGATTGTACTGTGAAATCTAACAGCTTTGCATTTTTGATCCCAACATAGGCAACAAAAATTCCAATCCCTCCACCAATTGCATGTTGCATACTTTCTGGGATAGCGTTAATGATCAATTTACGAATTTTTGTAACAGTAATCAACACATTGATCAATCCGCAGATAAAGACCATCGCTAAAGCTTGCTGCCATGTATAGCCTAATCCAAAAACTACCGTAAACGTAAAAAATGCATTTAAACCCATTCCAGGAGCTTGTGCATAAGGAACATTTGCAAAAAGTCCCATGATCAAAGTTCCAATAATCGATGCAATGATCGTTGCTAAAAATACTGCTTGAAACGGCATTCCTGTTTGAGATAGAATCGAAGGATTAACGAATAAGATATAACTCATTGCAAAAAATGTTGTTACACCTGCCACCATTTCAGTTGAGATTGTCGTTTTGTTTTCCTTTAATTTGAAAAACTTTTCCATAAAGTTGTCTCGCTCCCTTTTTACCCAAAAATTTCATCAAGAGTGTGTTTAACGTTATAAATTAATAAGTGCATGTTTCGCTTTCCTGATGAATACTTATAAAGTATACGTTAGCGAGGTGACCATTTCAACAAATTATTAACTTTAATACTAATATCTTTTCTTAATGTTCGTGTTTAACCATTTTGAATAAAATTTATAAAAAACCTTACAGTCGTGATGATTACTCAGCGACTGTAAAGTTTTTGTTTTATATCATTTTTCTCTTGATCAACACAACAATATTTGTGCTAATAGCGAATACTCCAAATAGAACTGAACGGTTTTCTGATCGTTCTCCCGTTTTTGGTAATTCTTTTTTAGAAGCTGCCTCAGCAAGCTCTTTGGTATTTGTTCCTTCGCTAATAACATCTTTCTTAGGTAAAATTTCGATTGGAAAAACAACCTGATTTTTTTCTGTATCTAGCACGACAGCTGTTAGTTTCTTTTTACCTTTAATTTTTAATGAGGTTACATTCATTTTGATAAGACCTTGTGAATCAGCTTGGCCTACTAATTCTCCTTCTGGGAGCTCCGCTGTTCTTGTGTTCATTTGAGGAATTTCGCCATCATAGAGTACAATTGTTGCATTTGGTAGCGTAACACCTCTCAAAAGTTCATCATCTTCGTATAAGGGATCAAAAATCGTTGCCTTTTTAATTTTCTCTTCACCTTCATTTGGAGCTGAAACTTCTGGATCAAGTGGTGTTATCGGGTCCACCAATTTTTTACGATTTTCAACAGAAGCTTCAATTAATTCTCCAGCGGCTTCCTTACCTTCAATATACCCAATGAACGTTTCGGTATCTGGTTGAATTGCATTGATCAACTTCGCCCCAGTAAAACCAGAAAAGCCGTCTCCTCCACCAAATAAAAAGTCATTGATGACAACTAAATAGGGAGCATCCGCCTGAATTGGCGTGCCATCTTTTTTATGCATTTCATGAACTTTGAATGGTTGATTCTTATCTGTTGTTGCAGTATACGTATAGCTTAACCCAGAAATTTGTAAAAAGTAGCGTTCTTCTTCATCATATTGTTCGTTTAACACTTGTTCAATTTGGGCACCGGTCATCTCAACCACCTGCATAATATTGCCAAATGGCTGTACGGCTTGAGCCGCTCCCCACGTAATATCACGATTCGCTTCAACCGCTAAATCAGCACGAATACCACCGTTGTTAGTCATCGCAAAATCAGCATCGATCCCTTGGAGTTTCGTTATCGCGACTTGCCCATCCGTAATCAAATTTCCAAGAGGAGATTCTTTTGAGTCATTAACTTCTCGAGTGATTCCGCCTGTTTCTTTTGCTGTCCCAATTTTTTTGTTCGTCACCTGTGCCACACGTGCTTCAGCATCCTTCACAGTTGCTTCAACCTTTGAATCAACTTTTGGTACATCCTTAGCGGCTGGATCAACTGGTAGAACTTTGGCTTTTGGTGTCTCTACAAAATCATTGGTTTTTGGATCAAGTGTCCCTTGTAAATCAATATATCCTTTTCCTTGCGCTGTAGACTGAACCACTCTCGTCTTATTCACAACACCGTTGGTATATTGATGGTTATGTGCTGCAAAAAAAGCATCTACACTATTCTCTGGATAAAGTTTATCCACTGACGCCATGATTTCTGCGGCTTCTCCATTCACTTTATCCGCCTTGCTTGTTGCAGGGATATGAGCCAAGACTACGATCGCATTCACACCTTCTGCTTGTAACTTGTTGGAATAATAAGCAATAGTTTCAGCTTCGTCCAAAAAGTCATACGCTTCATAATGTTCTTTTAAAACTAAGTTAGGAATTTCAGTTGTAACCACACCGATAAAACCGACTTTTACTTTATTCGTTGCTGTTCCAACCTCTTTGATTGTATAAGGTTTCCAACCGAAAGGAATTTTTTCCGTTCCTTTTTTGACAACATTACCAATGACGATTTCAGTTTTTGAGGCTTCTCTTGGATATGCAGCTAAAATACCATATGGATCATTAAGCGGTTTTTCGCCAATCATGATGCGATTAAATTCTTGGAGCCCTTCATCAAATTCGTGATTTCCAATAGTCCCAACCGCAAAATCCATTTGATTCAACACTTTAATCGTTGGTTCATCTTGAAGCAGCCCCGAGCTTGCAGGACTTGCCCCGACCATATCACCAGCATGAACACGCACTGTTTGAGCATTTTTGTTAGCGTTTTTAAATTGTTCCTGCGCTTGATTCAAATAACCGGCTAATAAAGGCGCCGTCCCAGCATTTGCTGTTTTCTTTCCTTCATCATCAAAAAAAGAACCCGTTGTATTCAAGGCACCGTGAAAATCATTGATCCCTAAGATTTGAATGGGAATGTTCCCCTCCGCTAACGGCTGTTCAAGCGTTCCCTTCTGATCACCTGTTCCATTGATTGTTTCCGCATTAGCAACATTGTCAGCCAAGGCCACGCCACTGCTAATTCCCCCAATAGTAAATAAAATAGTTAACAAAGAGCTTTGCCACTTTTTCATATTTATAACTCCTCTTCGATTATTTCCAAACATACTTAGTTAAAGAGTAACAATTTCCTCACACACTGTCAATACGACTTTTCTTGCTCTTCTATCAGCTCCAACCCTTTTAATCCAGCAATAAAAGCAAGTAAAATAAGCTGCATCATTGTAAGTAATAGAACAAACAAGACTTTATTCACCGACCAATCAAAAAAAATAAGTCGGATGGTTTGGACCGGTTTTGTAAATAAATGAACACTATGCAAGCGATCAAATCGTCCAACGAAAATAGCTAAACTAGACAAGAAATTGATCAACACAATCAAAAATAGCCCTTGCCATTTTTTCTTTAAGATATTTCTTTGAAAACTTTCACTGATTATTGTGAGAACGGTCGCCATCCCTAAAAAACCATAGCCACAAATTCCAATCGTCAACAAACTAAACGATAACCAATCAGAAAGTGACTGACCAAATATCTGATTCATTCCTTGATAGATCGATAACCGTTCTAAATGAAAAAAGTCCGTAAATAAATAAGGTGCATTTGGATAAAATAATAGCCAAACTGAGCCTAAAAGGAGAAACATTCGACTTCCTACTTGTTTAAAATGAAAACTAATTTCAAGTGGAATATATGCCAATAAAACATTCAAAGCCATAAAATGGTACATCTCAGCAAAAAACAGCATATACACACAATAGAAAAGAGTTACGATCCGGATTGACCAACGATAAGTTTGAACCAAGTGTTTCACCGTCCTTTTTTTATTTAGTGTATCACAAAGAATTTATTTTCAAAAATTTTCTTGAAAACTTGTCATTCTGCTATTTTATGCTAGACTTAGTTAAAGAAAACTTTCCGGGAGGAACGATTTTGAAAAAATTAATTGCAATTGACTTAGATGGTACAACGTTAAATACACAATCTTTAATTAGTGCAACAACTGAAAAAGCTTTAAAAAATGCGATGGCGCATGGTCATTATGTCAGCATAGTCACTGGTCGTCCTTATCGAATGAGCGGTCAATTTTATCGCCAATTAGGCCTAGCTACACCCATGGTCAATTTCAATGGCGCTCTCGTTCATATGCCTGAAAAACAATGGGCAGATGAATTGGAAACTGGGATCCAGCGAGATTTAGTGTTTGATATTTTAGCTCAAAAGAAAGCATTAAATCTTGATTTTGTTGCTGCAGAAAATAAAGAAACGTTTTATATTGATAGTTTAGATTACTTCGATTCAGCTTTTTTTGCATCAGAAGCAACTGAAAACAACCTATTAACTGCTAAAAATTTAATTACTGATCCAACTTCTATGATGGTTCGGACATCAAAAGATCAGGCTGCACTTGTCTCAGATTCTTTGATGAAGCAATATGGTGATTATGTTGATGTTCGAACTTGGGGCGGACCAACACCTATTTTAGAGATCGTTTCTAAAGGTATCCAAAAAGCAAAAGGCGTGGAACAAGTTGCTAAATACCTAGACGTGAAGCGTTCAGACATTATCGCATTTGGTGATGAACATAATGATGAAGAGATGTTGGATTATGTTGGTTGGGGTGTTGCAATGAAAAATGCTACTGATCAAATCAAATCCGTAGCCAATGATGTCACTGAGAAAACCAATGACGAAGATGGCTTAGCCGATTATTTAGAACGATATTTAGATATAAAAAAGTAGTAGCTATTTATTTGCATTTAGGCTGTCAACCAAAAGTGATTTTCACTTTTGGTTGACAGCCTATTTTTTACATCTTTGACAAAATTTAACTCTCTTGCTAAAATAAGAACGTACGTTCGATTCTGAATTAGAAAAGAGGGGTAAAATGGAGCTAGCTAAAAAAATAGAAATTCTTGCTGAATCTGCAAAATATGATGTTTCATGCTCAAGTAGTGGTGTTACTGATAATACACGAAACGGAACTGTAGGTAGCACTTCAGCCGCCGGTATTTGCCATTCTTTCACAAGTGACGGACGTTGCGTTTCACTTTTGAAGCTACTTTTCACAAACGCATGTATTTTTGACTGTCATTACTGTATCAATAGAAAATCCAATACGATTCCCAGAGCAACCTTTACGCCACAAGAAGTTGCAGATTTAACCATGGATTTTTATATGCGCAACTATATTGAAGGGCTTTTCTTAAGTTCGGCTATCATTAAAAATGTTGATTACACAAGTGAATTATTAATCAAAACGTTAAAGATTTTGCGTTACGAAAAAGGCTTTAAGGGATACATCCATGTCAAAGCAATTCCTGGAGCTGATAAAAAGCTAATTGAAGAATTAGGGTATTTGGCCGATCGAATGAGTATTAATGTGGAGCTACCTTCAAGAGAAAGTTTGAAACTGTTAGCACCGGATAAGGATCCATTTACCTTATACAAACCAATGAAACAAATCACACATAAAAAACATGAGTTAGCTCAAGTTCCAGCTTTAAGAAAACAAGCAAGCTTTGTCCCCGCAGGTCAATCCACTCAGATGATCATTGGGGCATCTCCTGAAAGTGATCATGCTATTGTCAAAATTGCGGAAAATCTTTATCAAAAATACGAATTGAAAAGAGTCTATTACTCAGCCTACATTCCGGTAAATCAAGATTCCTTACTACCAGCGATCACAACTGATCCACCTTTATTACGAGAGCACCGTCTATATCAAGCGGACTGGCTCCTACGTTTCTACCGATTTTCTGCGGATGAAATCTTGTCTGAAGATAAACCAAATTTTAATTTGTATCTTGATCCCAAAGCCAATTGGGCCGTTCAGCATTATGAGCAATTTCCGATTGATGTCCAAACAGCCTCATATGACCAATTGCTACGGATTCCCGGAATCGGTCCTAAAAGTGCTCTTAATATCCTAAAAGCGCGGAAATATTATCAATTGCATCTCACTGATTTAAAAAAATTAGGTGTCGTGATTAAACGAGCACAATATTTCGTCAGCTGTAACGGTGCTCGCCAGGCCGGGCTTATTCATGATCCTGAATGGGTCATCGCTTCCCTAATTTCATCTCGCCAATATGAAACATTAAAACAGGTCAACAGCCAGTCAAGGCAAGAACAACTCACTTTATTTGACGTAGAACGGTTTGAAACAACGAAACGAAAGGAAGCTCGTTATGCAAATTGAAAAAACAACTGAAGTTTGGGAGTACGACGGCAGTTTTCATGGATTTTTAACAATTGTCTATCATGCTTTTAAAAAAAGACAGTTTCCAGAAATTATTTTAACACCGGATACTGCTGTTGAAAGTTTGTTTATCAGTCATTGGATCTCAACCGATACAGCTTTGGCTCATAAAATGTATAAACGTCTACTTACTCGCTTGAGACAAGAAAATAGTCAGTTTATTATTGATGGGTTTTATTGTTCCTTAAAAGAAAAAGAACGATTTTTACTTGATGCGATTCAAATTGCTTTAGAATCAAAAGACTTGCTGTTAAATCATCTTGGACATCCATCTATTTTAGCCTTACAAAATGCCTTAAAGTCTCTTTTTGGTGAAGTTCACTTGTTCACAGGATTTATTCGTTTTGAATACATAGGAGAGCTACTTTATAGCACGATTGCGCCAAAACATTTTTCATTACCTTACCTATGTCCCCATTTTGCCAAGCGATATCCACAAGAAATGATTATGATTTATGACGAAACACATCGTTTACTTGGTATTATTGAACATGGAGAAATTAGTTTTATTGAAAACAGTGGTCCTCCAACTTTTCATACAAAAGAGAGTGAACAAGAAATCCAAGCTCATTGGCGTTCATTTCTACAAGCCATTACCATTCAAGAACGAAAAAATGAACGAGCTCAGTTGTCACATTTGCCTAAACGTTATCATCATCATATGGTTGATTTCAATTAATCTAGTATTAAAAAAAACGAGGTGGGCTTTGGACATAACTCTGCGAGTCATATTCAAAGCCCACTTCATCTAATAAGATTGATCAGACACTTAGTCCATTCTAAGGTGGATTTTTTTCACAATTATTTTATCTGATAAATGAGATTGATTACTTTGTTCGCCAATCACCTCAGCAAAAATATTGGTCCGGTCTTCTTTTTTCTGTAACTGATACTCGATTTTTCCAGTTTCATTCAATTCATTCATCATTTCACTATAGTCGTCTACTTCGATTTTCCTAGTAATAAAGCCTAGTGAAACTAATTGATCATCTAGATTTTTAGTAGATATTAGGGACCCAAAAGCAATTTTTTGACGAATCTCTTGATTTAATTCTGTGATTTTTACCTCTTGACCTTGTTCAGCCTTTTTTTTCTTGATCAATGCTTCGTATTGTTCAACGTTCAACATGACACCAGCAACTTTTTTTCTATTGTAAATATACACGCCGGAATTCGTTTCTTTTGCTGTTTCAAAAATCGTCATCGGAGATTGCTTCACATCTGTAACTGAAAATGCTATGTTTTTTTTCACTTTATTTTTCATTGTTCAACTTCCCTTCCAGATGATTATATCATACAGAATTTTAGTGTGAAGGGCTTTTTGTGATTGTTGCTCTTTTAGTTAGGCGAATTTTGGGCAACAAAAAAGAAGTGCCGTTACTAAAGCTCTATGAGATTTAATAACGTCACTTAAAAACCAAATAAACAGTGTCAAAAAGTCAGGATTTTCCAATTGCCACTTTAACCTGCTGGATTGATCCCTTTAAATCCAATGTCATGCCGATAAAAGGTACCTGTAGTGTCAACAGTATCCAAAACCTTGTATACTGCCTCTTGTGCTTGTTTTAATGTTTCTCCACTAGCTTCAACAAGGTAAATTCGTCCGCCATTTGAAATGAGCTGACCGCCTTCTTCTTTTACTCCTGCATAATAAACTTGTTCCGTTTCAATAGTGGAAAAGTCAGGAATCAGATGATTTTTTTCATACTTATTAGGATAGCCATTTGCTGCGACTACTACACCTAAACTGTATCCTGTTTGTTTCCATTTAATATCTGGTTGCTTACCATTTACTAAATCATCGATAACCTGGGCAAAATCACTTTCTAAACGTTGTAGGACAACCTGTGTTTCTGGATCACCAAAACGAGCGTTAAATTCAATCACCTTTGGTCCCGTCTGGGTAGCAATCAAGCCAGCATATAGAATCCCTGTAAATGCTCTGTCTTCAGCTACCATCCCTTGGGCTGTCGGTTTTAGAATCGTTGCAATTGCTTCTGCAACTAACTCATCAGAAATTTGTGGTACAGGGCTATAAGCGCCCATCCCGCCCGTGTTCGGACCAAGATCATTTTCATAGGCTCGTTTATGATCTTGAGCAATCACCATCGGATAAATTTCTTGATTTCGAACAAAAGCCAATAAAGAAAATTCTTCTCCAGCTAAAAACTCTTCAATGACAACTTTGGCACCACTTGAACCAAACTTATTTTCTTCCAACATCTCTTTCAAAGCTTCAATTGCTACTTCGACTGTCTCGGCTACTACGACACCTTTACCCGCTGCTAAACCATCTGCTTTAATAACAATCGGTGCCCCTTGTTCAATGACATAGGCTTGAGCTTTCGCAAAATCAAAGAATGTTCGATGTGCTGCCGTTGGTATATTGTATTTATTCATGATTGTTTTCGCAAAATCTTTAGAACCTTCGATAAAGGCTGCAGCTTTAAGTGGACCAAACACCTTCAAACCACTAGCTGAAAAATCATCCACGATACCATTTAGTAATGGTATTTCAGGACCGACAAATGTCCAGTCCACATTATTTTCCTTTGCAAATTGAATTAAGCTTGCGTGATCATCTTCTGCAATATCTACTAATTGAATGCCATCATTTTTCATTCCAGCATTGCCCTTAGCACAAAATACAGTTGTGACTTTCGGACTTTGAACCAGCTTTTGTGCAATTGTATGTTCTCTGCCGCCGCTTCCAATGACTAAGATCGTTAATCCCATTAAATTCTCCTTTTAATGTCTAAAGTGTCTACTATCAGTAAAGACCATTGCAATACCATATTTATCTGCCATCTCAATCGATTCTTGATCCTTGATACTTCCACCCGGTTGAATAATTGCTTTTATCCCATGTTTACCCGCATACTCTACGCTATCGCTCATTGGGAAAAAAGCATCACTCGCTAATACTGCCTGATCAACTTTAGTTCCAGCTTGATTGATTGCAATTTGAACCGAACCGACGCGATTCATTTGTCCTGCTCCGATCCCTAATGTTTGCTGACTATTTGCAACAACAATGGCATTGCTTTTTACATGCTTGACTGTTTTCCAAGCGAATTCCAGTCCTTTTAATTCCTCACTAGTTGGTTGACGCTTAGTCACTACTTGCCAGCTTTCTGCTTGTTCTTGGATGATATCTTGATTTTGAACCAGTAGTCCACCTAAAACCGAAACAAACTCGTTTTCGATAGCTTGATCTTTTGCTGAAAAATCTAATGTCATTAAGCGAAGGTTCTTTTTGCTACTTAAAACACTAAAGGCCTCGTCTGAAAAACTCGGCGCAATAATAATTTCTAGAAATAATTTATGCATTTTTTCAGCCGTTTGCACATCTACTTCACGATTCAATACAATGATACCACCAAAAATCGAAACTGGATCCGCTTCATAGGCTGATTGATAGGCTTCATTGATTGTTTCTCCAAGACCGACACCGCAAGGGTTCATATGTTTGACTGCCACAACAGCTGGTTGATCAAATTCTCTAGAGATGCGAATAGCTGCATCAGCATCTTTAATATTATTATAAGATAATTCTTTACCGTGAAGTTGTTTAGCACTGGCAATTGAAAATGAAACGGGTAATGTATTTTGATAAAAGGCCGCTTGTTGATGACTATTTTCGCCATAACGCAATTCTTGTTTCAACTCATACGTAAGTGTCAATGTTTCAGTGTCTGTTTCTCCAACAGCCTCCGTCAAATAATCGGCAATTAACGCATCATAGGCTGCTGTGTGACGAAATACTTTTGCTGCCAACTTTTGTCTTGTTACGAGGGTTGTTCCGTCATTTTCAGAGAGCTCTAGCAGGACTTGCTCATAATCTTTTGGGTCTACAACTACTGTCACAAATTGATGGTTTTTTGCAGCACTTCTTAACATGCTTGGTCCACCAATATCAATGTTTTCAATCGCTTGTTCTTGTGTTACATCTTCTTTCAATATTGTTTCTTTAAATGGATAAAGATTTACACAAACAAAATCGATTGGCTGAATGCCATGTGCTTCCATCGCTTCCATGTGATGACTCAGATCACGGCGACCTAATAAACCACCATGAATCTTTGGATGTAATGTTTTTACACGCCCATCCATCATCTCTGGGAAATCTGTTATTTCTTCAATACCGATTGTTGAAACACCCGCTTGCTCAAGCGCCGCTTTGGTCCCGCCTGTCGAAATAATTTCAACGTCTTGATCCACTAATCCTTTAGCGAATGCAATGACACCTGTTTTATCTGAAACACTGATCAACGCTCTTTTCTTTATCATCAATGACTCTCTCCTTGCTGGGTTTTAATAAGTTGGGCCAAAACACTGGGAAATAGCTTATGCTCTATAGTATGGATTTTTTTTTCTAAAGAATCAAGTGTGTCAAAAGAAGTGATTCTGACTTTTTCTTGCGCTATAATCGGACCAGTATCAACACCATCATCGACATAATGAATTGTTACACCCGTTTCTGGCACTTCTGCAAGAAAGGCATCCCTGATTCCATGTAAACCAGGGAATTCCGGTAATAACGAGGGATGAATATTAATCATTCGATTTGAAAAAACTTCTAACAAAGTCGGTCCAATGATTCTCATATAGCCTGCTAAAACGACTAAATCTATTTGCTCTTCCTCAAGTAAATGAAGGATCTCTGCTTCATACATGGCTTTTGATTCAAAATCTTTCGGCGCAAATGAAATCACAGGAATCGACATGGCTCTGGCTCGCTGAACAACATAAGCATCTTTTTTATCACAAAATAATAAAGTGATTTCTGCCTCGATTTCTCCAGCTGCTACAGCTTCAGCGATCGCTTGAAAATTACTTCCATTACCTGAGGCAAATATCGCTAACTTCATCCTTACACCTCTTTAAAAACAACAGCTTGTTTCACTTTTTTAGTGACTTTTCCAATAACATGACATGATTCATCAAGTTCATTTAAAATCGTTTGAACAGCACTAACTTTTTCAGGCGAAACAGCTAAAACCATCCCAATGCCCATATTGAAAATTTCATACATTTCCATTGTTGGTATCTGACCATAGTTTTCCAACGTTGTAAAAATGGGTAACACTGGCCAGCTGCCAAGCTGTATCTCAGCTGATAGATTTTCTGGAAGCATTCTAGGGATATTTTCAACAAAACCACCACCGGTAATATGAGCAATACCATTCACTAATTCCTGTTTTATTAGTGGCAGTATTGAGTTAACATAAATTTTAGTTGGCGTTAAAAGAACTGACCCCAAAGGCTTTTCATTTAACTCTGGAATTAAACTTTCTCCAGTAAATTGATGAGTTTTAAAGAAAATTTCCCGCACGAGTGAATACCCGTTTGAATGGATTCCGCTTGAAGATAAGCCAAGAAGAACGTCTCCTTCTCGAATATTTTCACCTGTAATTAATTGCCGTTTTTCAGCGATCCCTACAGCAAATCCGGCTAGGTCATAATCATTTTCACCATACATACCAGGCATTTCAGCCGTCTCACCGCCAATCAAAGCAGCCCCCGCTTGAAGACATCCTTCGGCGACACCTGCCACCACCTGTTCTAATCTTTCTGGCCGATTTTTTCCAGTCGCAATATAATCTAGAAAATAAAGCGGCTCAGCACCTTGTGCAACAATATCATTCACGCACATCGCTACACAATCGATCCCAATCGTATCATGTTTATTTTCTTGAATCGCCACCATTAATTTGGTTCCCACACCATCTGTCCCCGAAATCAAGACAGGTTCCTTCACTTCCACCGCACTTAAATCAAAACAACCGCCAAAACCACCTAGCGCTCCCATCACACCGATACGTTCAGTTCGTTGTACGTGTTTCTTAATTCTCTCTACGACTTCATAGCCTGCTTCAACATCAACGCCTGCTTTTGTATAGGCATTTCCCATTTATGGTTCCTCCTACAATCAATTTCTACTCTTTAATTTAATCTGGCAAAACTGATTTTCTCTTTTAATGATGCTTGATAGTTCATTTCATAATCATATAGCGGCGTTGGATAATCTCCATTAAAATAAGCCATACAAAGTCCAGAATAAGGCTCATCATAATTCAACCCAATTGAATCAATCAATCCTTGTTCACTTAAAAAACTTAATGAATCAGCTTTGATCAGTTGTTCTATTTCAGAAACAGAGTGGTTGGCCGCAATCAATTCTTTCCTTGTTTGAATATCGATTCCATAGAAACAAGGAAATCTTAAAGGGGGTGACGCAATGCGGACATGAACTTCTTTTGCCCCAGCATCTTTAAGTAATTGGACAATTCGACGACTAGTTGTGCCTCGCACGATTGAATCATCCACCATGATCACCCGTTTTCCTTCGACAACACCACGAACCGCTGACAGCTTCATTCTGACCCCTTGTTCTCGCAATTCTTGAGTAGGTTGGATAAAGGTTCGTGCGATATATTGATTTTTCACTAAGCCCATTTCATAAGGAATACCACTTGCTTCCGCATAACCACTTGCCGCTGAAAGCGAAGAATTTGGGACTCCTACTACCATATCTGCTTCAACTGGCGCTTCTTGTGCTAAGCGTTTTCCCATATTTTTACGTGCAGTATGGACATTTACTCCTGCAATATTTGAATCAGGTCTAGCAAAGTAAATGTATTCCATTGAACAAATCGAATATTGCGTTTCTTGCGTATACTGTTCTATTTTATACCCAGAATCATCAATAATGATTAATTCTCCCGGTCCTACATCTCGAACAAACGTAGCCCCAATCACTTCTAGGGCACAGGTTTCACTTGTGACTACATAAGCACCATTTTTCATTTGGCCAATAGACAATGGCCGAAATGCATTGGGATCTAGAGCCGCTATCATCGCAGTTTCAGTCATCAAAAGATAGGCGAATCCACCTTTAACAGTCTGTAAACTTTCTTTTAGCTGATCGATAAACGTCGGTTGTTTACTGCCTCGAATCAAATGCATCAAAATTTCTGTATCAGAATTTGAATGAAAGATTGCACCATTTTGCTCTAACTCTTTTCTCAAGCTTTTTGCATTGGTTAAATTACCGTTATGAGCTAAGCCACAGGCACCATCATAAAATTTGAATAAAAAAGGTTGAATATTATCAACACTGCCATTTCCAGCTGTAGCATAACGAACATGACCGATTGCGGCATGACCACTTAAAGAGGCTAAAGATCGATCATCTTTAAACACCTCTGATAATAATCCTAGACCTCGATAGCCGTTTAACCTGCCATCTTGATTAGAGACGATACCAGCTCCTTCTTGCCCTCTATGTTGTAAGCTATGCAAACCAAAATAGGTTACTCGCGCCGCATCTGAGTGTCCCCAAATACCAAAAATACCACATTCTTCATTTAAACTTTTTACTTCATAAGACATGGAATTGCTTCCTCCCACAACTCTTTGGCTGTTTGCGTCAAGACTTCGATTGATTGCTTCTGCGTTTCAATTTTAAGTATTCCATTATCTGTCACTTTCCCAACAAGGCGAGCTTTTCCATCCATCACAGCTTCAAAAGCTACTTGTTTTTCTGGTTTGATCGATAGGACAAATCTTGATTGAGATTCTGAAAAGAGAAATGATATAGGCATCTCTAACTTAACTTCAAGTCCAAAACTATTTTTAAAAGCGGACTCTGCTAAAGCTACACCTAATCCACCTTCCGAACAATCGTGAGCACTTTCGATCAATCCTGCTTTGATGGCTGCTAACACTAACTGCTGGATTTCTTTTTCTTGAAGCAAATCAAAATCCATTAATTTTCCTTCTATTAAACCTAATGTTAATTTTTGTAGTTCACTACCGTTAAAATCAGCTTTTGTTTCGCCTAAAACATAAATTAAATCATCAACTGCTTTAAATTCTTGCGTCGTAATGTGTGCTAAATCTTCAATCAGACCTACCATTCCAATGACAGGTGTGGGATAAATCGCCTTACCATTTGTTTCATTGTATAAAGAAACATTTCCAGAAATCACGGGTGTTGCTAAAACCTCACAGGCCTTTGCAATCCCATCAGCTGAAGTCCAAAGCTCCCAAAAGCCTTCAGGTTTATCTGGTGAACCATAATTTAGACAATCTGTGATTGCTAAAGGTTGCCCACCACTTGCGATAATATTTCTAGCAGCTTCTGCTACTGCGATCTGTCCACCAATTTCCGGATTTAGATAAAGATACCGTGCATTGCAATCAGTTGTCATAGCTAACGCTTTTTGCGTACCACGAACTCGTAATACCGCTGCATCACTTCCTGGCAAAACGACGGTATTCGTTCTAACCTGTGAGTCATACGTTTCGTAGATCATTTTTTTAGAAGCAATTGTAGGTTGCTGCAGTAGTTGTAATAACGTTTGTGCTCCGTCGTTTATTTCCGGTTGAAAATCTGCTAAGGATGCAAAAGCTTTGATCCTTACGGGTTCTACGCGCTCCTTATTATAAACTGGAGCATCTTCTGCTAAAGCGTCAACGGGTAAATTAGCGACTTCTATACCACGATGATTTAAACGATACAAGCCATCATCCGTTACTTTACCAATCGTTACTGCATCTAATTCGTACTTTTCAAAAAGTTCGATTACTTCGGCTTCATGTCCTTTCTCAACACATATCAACATCCGCTCTTGTGATTCTGACAACATCATTTCATATGGCGTCATTCCTGTTTCCCTTTGCGGCACATCATCCAAATCTAAAATCAAACCCGAACCCGCTTTTGAAGCCATTTCTGCACTAGAAGAAACCAGACCAGCCGCGCCCATATCTTGAATTCCGACTAAAATGTCTGCATGTTCCAATATCAATTCCAAACAGGCTTCCAGTAAAAGTTTTTCCATAAAAGGGTCACCAACCTGAACTGCTGAACGTTGTTGCTCTTCCCCTTCAACAAATTCTTCAGAAGCAAACGTTGCCCCGTGAATACCGTCGCGTCCTGTTTTTGCTCCGACATACATGATTGCATTGCCTACTCCCTTAGCTTGCCCTTTTTGGATATCCTTATGATCAATCAAGCCAACGCACATCGCATTGACTAGCGGATTCCCTTCGTAACATGGATCAAAAGCAACTTCTCCACCAACTGTTGGAATACCGATACAATTCCCATAACCACTAATACCAGCAACCACTTCTTCTAACAAGAATTTTGTCCGTTCATTTGTCAATTCGCCAAAGCGCAATGAATCTAATAGTGCAATCGGTCGAGCCCCCATACTAAAAATATCTCTGATGATTCCGCCAACACCTGTTGCTGCGCCTTCATAAGGTTCAATAGCAGAAGGGTGATTATGACTTTCTGCTTTAAATACAACTGCCTGACCATCACCAATATCAACGATCCCCGCACCTTCACCAGGTCCCTGCAAAACTTGTGGCCCGTCTGTTGGAAACTTTCTTAAAACCGACTTGGAATTTTTATAGGAACAGTGTTCACTCCACATCACTGAAAATAATCCAGTTTCCGTATAATTAGGCATACGACCTAGAATATCTTCTTCAATCATTCGATATTCTTCGTCCGTCAACCCCCAGTCTGAATAGATACGCTGACTTTTGATCGCTTGTGCTGTAGGTTCTTTGGCTTTCATCATACATTTGTCCTAGCCTTTCCATAGTTTTTAACGATTGATTTGAAAAAACGTACCCCATCCTGTGACCCTAATAAGCTTTCGACTGCCCGTTCTGGATGTGGCATCATTCCTAAAACATTGCCCTTCTCATTAACGATTCCTGCAATATTTTCTAAGCTACCATTGGGGTTGTCATTGGCATAGGTAAAGACGATCTGCTGATTTTCTTTTAATTTTTCAAGAGTCGCTTCATCACAATAGTAGTTTCCTTCGCCGTGAGCCACTGGCAATTGAATTACTTCATCCACTTGATATTCTGAAGTAAAGTTCGATTGATTATTAACGACTTGTAGTTGAACGGTTTTACAAACAAAATGTAGTGACTCATTCCGAAGTAAAGTACCTGGCAAAAGTCCAGCTTCTGTTAAAATTTGGAAGCCATTGCATGTCCCAAAAACCGGCTTGCCTTCATCTGCTAAGCGAATCACTTCACTAATAATTTTTGAAAAACGGGCAATCGCACCACATCTTAGATAGTCTCCGTATGAAAAACCGCCAGGAATCAAAACCCCATCGAACCCTGCTAAACTATCTGCATCATGCCGAACATATTCAGCCTCTTCGCCCAAGATATCTTTGACAGCCCATAGTAAATCCATATCACAATTCGACCCTGGAAAAACAATTACGGCAAACTTCATCTTATACTTCCTCCACGATTTCATAGCGATATGTTTCCATATTTACATTAGCAAGTAGTTTGTCGCAGATTGCTTCAATTACAGTTTCGATTGGCTGTGCTGTTTGATGAACCTTAATCTCAAAATATTTGCCGATCCGAATCTCAGAAATTTCTTCAAAGCCAAGACGATGGACTGCTCCTTTGACAGCTTCACCTTGTGGATCTAAAACAGAATCTTTATAGGTAACGTAAACTTTAACATTATACATACAGCAGAACTCTCCCTTATTTTTAGTGAAATGCTTTTTCTAAACGATCTAGAACTTTTTGATAGACTGGAACAAGCTCGCCTAAATTCCTGCGGTAAACATCTTTATCTAAATGATCATTTGTTTCTTTATCCCATAAACGACAAGTATCAGGAGTGATTTCATCGGCAAGTAAAATTGTACCATCTGCTCGTTTACCAAATTCTAGTTTGAAGTCAATCAACTGAATATCGATTTTTCCAAACAAATCAATCAGTGCAAGATTTATTTTATGCGCTTCTTGTTTGATTGCGAGAATTTCTTTTTCAGTTCCTATTTGTAAAATCTTCACATGATCATCGTTAATGATTGGATCATCTAGTTGGTCATCCTTGTAATAAAATTCCAAAACTGGAAAAGCTAGTGGCTCTCCCTCTGTCACTCCTAAGCGCTTAGCAAAGCTACCTGCAGAAACATTTCGAATCACCACTTCCAAGGGTATCATCTCAAGTGCCTCTATAAATTGTTCGTGTTTTGATATTTGCCTAATAAAATGATTTTGAATTCCTTTTTGTTTAAGTTCTTCAAATACAAAAGCTGTTATCTGATTATTTAAACTCCCTTTTCCAGCTACACTATCTTTTCGAGCACCATTAAGAGCAGTAGCTTGATCCAAATATTTTACTCTTATCACGCTAGAATCATCTGTTTTAAATAGTTTTTTAGCTTTTCCTTCGTACAACATTGTATTATCACCCACTGATCATGACACATCCCTTTCCGTACATTAATAATCACAAGCATCATTTTAGTTCGTGTATATCTTTGTTTACAGTTTAACAAGACACATAGAAGCCGTCAACGATTTATTAATGATTATGATAATAAACACAATTATCGTTCGTGTTTTAAACTATCTATCTATTTAAAATATTAAGAAAAGCTTGTAAGCATTTACAAGCAACTAGAAAAGTGGTATGCTAATCGAAACTATAGCGACAGAAAATTCACTTTTATTTTTTTACTATAAGTGATGATTTTTTAGGAGGGAACACAAGAATGACTAGCGATTATGACAGTTTGGCGCAGGATTTTTTGACAGGATTAGCACCTGAAGAAAGAACAAAATTGTATAATGATTTACTGGCATTGGAGGTAGTTCACAAATTAAATCAACATAGTACTTATTACACATTTAAAAATTTAAAACGAGCGGCTCATCGTCATTCAGAAAGACGCAAACGAACGTTCCGTTATATGAATAGCTTCAATAACGAACTAATCATTCATCAAATACATGAGCAGCATTTTTTCAAAAATAAATACTGCATACATGTCTATTTCAATTCGCAAGAGTATAACTATCTTTTTATTGAGCGTTTACTTTCTAAACTAAAATCTCCAGTATCCGCGCCTATGCGAACATTTCAAGAAATTACGGTTTAATATGCTACTGCATTTAGACTAAAAAATAAGCCTGGAACATAACTCTTTGAGTTATGTTCCAGGCTCTTCGTATCCGGATAAGCGTCGGGATCAGAAACAACCTCATATCAACAAAAGAAAGGAACAAGCTATGGAAAAATTAAAAGTCAATGTAACGATTGATCGACCAGTTGGTTATAAAGATTCATTTGGCAATACCTATCTAGTCAACTACGGCTTTATCGCTGGCGAATTTGGGGGCGACGATGAAGAACAGGATGCCTATATTTTGAACATCCCTTCTGAGAAACTGATGTATTTTACTGGAATTGTAACAGCAGTTATCCATAGAAATGATGATAATGAAACAAAATGGATCGTAATTCCTGAGAAATCATCGATTACCGAAAAAGAGATCCTTAAACAAACCTATTTTATCGAACAATATTTTGACAGCTATGTAGAAATGCTTTGATTAAAAAATAGCAGCGAAGTCACAAAGATGTGAGCTCGCTGCTATTTTTGACTATTACGCTAAGCCGACCCGTTCAAAAATAATATCAACATTTTTCAAATGATAGTTATAATCAAAAGCATCATCTAATTCTTCTTTAGACAAAATCGCAGTAATCTTATCATCTGCCTCTAGTAATGGCCTAAAGGCCGTTTGGTGATCCCAAGCATAAGCCGTTTTTGGTTGTACTAAATCATACGCTGCTTCGCGAGCCATGCCATGATCAATCAACTTCAATAAAACACGTTGGCTATAAATCAAGCCATACGTCGCATCCATATTTCGTTTCATATTTTCAGGAAATACGGTTAGATTCTTCACGATATTAGAAAATCGATTCAGCATATAATCCAGCAAAATCGTTGTATCTGGAATAATGATACGCTCTGCCGATGAGTGAGAAATATCACGTTCATGCCATAAAGTGACATTCTCATAAGCAGTCACCATATGACCACGAATAACACGAGCCAGACCAGTCATATTTTCAGAACCGATCGGATTTCGTTTATGCGGCATCGCTGAAGAACCTTTTTGGCCTTTCGCAAAAAATTCTTCGACTTCTCTCGTCTCTGATTTTTGCAAACCACGAATTTCAGTCGCAAATTTCTCAATGCTTGTTGCAATTAGAGCCATCGATGACAAATACTCAGCATGTAAATCACGAGGTAAAACTTGTGTAGAAATTTCTTGCGCTCGAAGCCCTAAGTGTTCACAAACATATTCTTCCACAAAAGGTGAAATATTCGCAAATGTCCCTACTGCTCCACTGATTTTACCAGCTTCTACACCTTTAGCTGCATGTTCAAAACGTTCAATATTTCGTTTCATTTCTGAATACCATAAGGCAAGTTTCAAGCCAAACGTTGTCGGTTCAGCATGTACACCATGAGTCCGCCCCATCATAACAGTCTGTTTATGCTCTTTTGCTTTTTCACCAACGATTGCAGTAAATTTCTTTAAGTCTGCTCTTAAAATATCGTTTGCTTGTTTTAGTAAATAACCATATGCCGTGTCCACCACATCGGTACTTGTTAAACCATAGTGAACCCATTTACGTTCTTCCCCTAATGTTTCGGAAACAGCACGAGTAAATGCAACTACGTCATGTCTTGTTTCCGCTTCGATTTCTAAAATACGCGCAACATCAAACGATGCATTCTCACGAATTTTTTGTACATCTTCTTTCGGGATATCTCCTAATTCAGCCCATGCTTCGTCGGCCAAGATTTCAACTTCCAGCCAAGCATTGTAGCGGTTTTCATCTGTCCAAATTGCACCCATTTCAGGTCGTGTATAACGATCGATCATTCGTTTGTTTGCTCCTTTTTAATCCCAAATATTGGTTTGATAAATATCTTCTAAAGTCTCAAAAACATCTTCTGTCAAAATGGTGATATGCCCCATTTTTCGACCTTTTTTCGCTTCTGCTTTACCGTAATAGTGAAAATGCCAATCGGGTTTTTCAGAAATCACGTCCATTGTTTCATAGATTTCATTTCCTAAAATATTGACCATTACAGCTTCTGATAAAAGCTCGACTTCCGGCAACGGCCAACCGCAAATACCGCGAATATGAGCATCAAATTGGCTCAATGAACAAGCTTCGATCGAGTAATGACCAGAGTTATGAGGTCTTGGTGCTAACTCGTTTACATAAATACCACCATCACTTGTTAAAAACATCTCAACTGCTAAAGTTCCGGCCAAATCAACAGCTTCGGCAATCACACGAGCAATTCTCTGAGCCTCTTCAACGACATCTTCATTAACTCGCGCAGGAGCAATCGTTTCATGTAAAATATTATGTCGATGAATATTTTCTACAACTGGGAAAACAGTGATATTTCCTTGACCGTTCCCACTTACTAAAACTGATATTTCTTTTTCATATGGAATCCAAGCCTCTAACACACAGGTGCCTTCTCTAAGAACATTCATCGAAGGAGCTAAATCTGACGTGCTGTATAGAACAAATTGACCTTTACCATCATATCCGCCACGAGTCGTCTTCAAGACACAAGGATATCCGATTCCATCAATTGCATCTTGGATATCTGTCGGACTAACAATCGTAGCAAACGGCGCAATCACAATATTATTTGCTTCTAAGAAAGATTTTTCCAACAAGCGATCTTGTGTGATCGCTAAAAGGTCTGTTCCTTGAGGAATGCTTACTAAATCTTGAACATGCATCAATGCTCCAACATCTACGTTCTCAAACTCATAGGTTAAGACCTGGGCACGTTTTGCCAATTCCTCTAACGCTTCTATATCATCGTAATCAGCTAATAAATGCCAATCAGCGACTTGAGCAGCAGGGCAATCAACAGTTGGATCTAACACACCTACACGGAAACCCATTTCTCGTGCACTTAGAGCCATCATTCTGCCTAATTGTCCGCCACCAATAATACCGATCATTTGTCCCGGTAATAAAGGTTTATTCAAGTTCATCACTACTTTCCATCACAGTCTCTTCGAGAAATTTACGTTTGTCTTCTAATTTCCCCGCTAACTCTATATCATACAGGGAAAGCATCCGAACTGCAAGCAGTCCGCTATTGATAGCACCTGCTTTTCCTATCGCAGTAGTTGCTACCGGGACACCACCAGGCATTTGTACAATGGAAAGTAACGAATCCATTCCGTTGAGTGCTTTTGACTGAACTGGGACACCGATCACAGGCAATGTTGTTTTTGCTGCGATCATGCCGGGCAAATGAGCTGCTCCTCCTGCTCCAGCAATAATAACTTTAATACCACGATTACGTGCTTGCTCAGCGAATTCAAACATATAATCAGGTGTCCGATGTGCTGAGACCACTTTTTTTTCATAAGGAATATCGAACTCATCTAAACAATCACAGGCATGTTTCATTGTTGGCCAATCAGATGTACTTCCCATAACTACTGAAACTATGACAGACATAACATTCCCCTTTCTTTCTCTATTCCTTTTTATTTTAGCAACGGAAATCTCACGTGTCAAAGTAAAATCGAATATTATAGATTTTTTTGATAATAATATTCGTATTTTACGATCAAAAAAAGAAAAACCGGAAAATTGTCCGGTTTTTTAAGTATCAATCTATTCCTCCGTTTTTAAACCATTGAATAATAAATTCAAAATGATTGCTGTCAAACTACTCATTACGATACCATTTCCTGTAAACATCCTTACCGTTTCTGGCATTTGTTGAAATAAGGTAGGAATCATATTAAAACCAAGACCAAAACCAATTGAAATAGCAATGATCAATAAATTTTTATCATTATTATAGTCAACTTTGGATAACATTCGCATCCCTTGAACGGCAACCATCCCAAACATCACGAGCATACCGCCGCCTAACACTGACTCTGGAATGATCTGAGCAACTGCTCCAACCTTTGGCAACAGTCCTAAAGCAATTAAGAAAAATGCAGAATAATAAATTGGTCGGCGAGTTTTAATACCAGAAAGCTGAACGAGTCCAACATTTTGAGAAAAACCCGTATAAGGAAATGTGTTAAAAATTCCTCCTAAAATAACCGCTAAACCTTCTGCTCGATAGCCTTTTTTCAGCTCTTCTTCTCCTATATGCTTACCTGTGATATCTCCCAGAGCAAAATAAACGCCAGTTGATTCAACCATACTAACGATCGAAATAATGATCATCAACAAGATTGAAGAAACATCAAATGTTGGGGTTCCAAAATAAAATGGTTGTGGAAAATGAAACCATGTTGCTTGACCTACTGGCGCTAAATCAACCTGCCCTAAAACAGAAGCAAGAAGCGTACCACCAACTAATCCGACTAAAACTGCAATCGACTTGATAAATCCTCTGCCCCATACTTGAATAACAATGATCAACCCAATTGTTACAAAAGCTAGTAACAGACTTGTAGTATTTCCAAAATCAGGAGCCGCAGCTGATCCACCACCCATTTTTTCAACAGCCACTGGTATTAGCGTTAAACCAATTACAGTAATAACCGTTCCAGTTACTAATGGTGGAAATAGCTTTTTGATTTTCGAGAAAATTCCCGATACTAAAACGACAAAAATCCCAGAAGCGATGATTGAGCCATAAATTGCACCCACACCTTTATCACTACCGATCATAATCAACGGCGCTACCGCTTGTATTGCGCAGCCAAGTACTACTGGCAACCCAATCCCAAAAAATTTATTAACAGTCAGTTGGAGCAATGTAGCGATCCCACACATAAAAATATCAATCGAAATCAAGTACGTCATTTGTTCTGAGTTAAAATTCAAACCTGTTCCAATCAGCAAAGGTACCGCCACAGCGCCTGCGTACATCGCCAGCAGATGCTGCAAACCTAAAATCGCCGCTTTACCATTGTCAGTTTCATTTTGAACGATTTGTTCTTTTATTGGGTTCCCGTTACTTTCCAAATTTACGCATCCCCCTCAAGAAATTCGACTTCTCCATTTTTCAATGATGCGATACGAGCTAATGACACTACGCGCAAGCCCATTTGTTCTAATAAATCTCGTCCGTCTTGGAAAGACTTTTCAATAACGATACCAATCCCATCAACCTCAGCACCCGCTTGTTGGCACAGTTCCACCAAACCTTTTGCCGCTTGACCGTTAGCTAAAAAATCATCAATGATCAACACTTTATCATCACTTGATAGAAATTTTCTTGAAATAGAAATTTGACTTGTTACTTGTTTAGTAAACGAATAAACAGAAGACGTCAACAATTCTTCATCCATGGTTAAACTTTTTGCTTTGCGGGCAAAAATCATTGGTACTGCTAATTTTTTAGCTGCAAAAAGAGCTGGAGCAATCCCTGATGCTTCGATTGTAACAACTTTTGTAATCCCTGCCTGTGCAAATACTTCAGCAAAACGGTAACCGATCGCTTCCATTAAATCAGGATCTACTTGGTGGGTAACAAAACTATCTACTTTTAAGACGCCTTCCCCTAAAACTCGCCCATCTTCTTTAATTCGTTGTACTAATTCTTCCATTTCATCCGACTCCTTCACCAATTTTTTCTATGCAACATTTCTTATAAGCACAAAAAGACCTTTTCTGCATAAGCAAAAAAGGGTCTGAGACTCTTTTTCACTTATAGACCAACTTTTACGGTGTTGGGTAGAGACAGCCATCCATATCATGACCATATATAAGCTTTTTGTATTAGTATACAATAGTACAAAACTCTGAAAATTTCAATGAAAAATAAGATATTTTCATTGAAATTTTACAGAGCCTTATCAGAATCTGTATCATTACGATACTACTTTTTATCAATACTCGTTTTAATTATCATTCTTTTTCTCTAAATTTCTATATTTATCCATCTTATGACTAAACAGTTCGCCATTACTTGGCGGCGTATACGTAATAGCATTTGCCCCAGCTTCGATTGTCTCAGTGATAGACTCATCAGTTGGACCGCCTGTAGCAATGATCGGTAATTCTGGATATTTATTACGGAAAAATTTCACAGTCTTAGCTGTATCTTTACCAGCACTGATATTGATCATCGTTACGCCAGCTTCAATTTTTTCGTCAATTGGTGTATGTATAGATGTCACTGTACTGACCACTGGAATGTCAACCACTTCACAAACCATTTCAACGGTTTCAACAGGTGTTGGGCCATTCAATACTACACCAATCGAACCTTGCGCTTCTGCAAATAAACTCATGTACGCAGAACGTTGTCCTTGAGTCAAGCCACCACCAACACCTGAGAAAACAGGAATATCTGCAGCCTCAATAATACTTTTAGTAATGGCAGGGTGCGGGGTAAATGGATATACTGCAATCACAGCATTCGCATCCGTGTTCCGTATGATGGCAATATCTGTTGTAAAGATAATTGATTTGATTTTTTTTCCAAAAATTCGGATACCGCTTGCTTTAGCAATGACTTTTGGCACTTGCACAATATCTTGCTTTAGAGGCGTTACGATTTCTGGTACCCACTTTTCATCCACTTAATCTACTCCTTTTTACTTCGTGATTAATGATCATATTGATTTAGATCATAACTTTCGATCACATGAATCACCTTATCTGCATAGGTTGGATCCGTTGCATAACCAGCATCTTGCAATGCTTGTGCCGCTTGTTTATAGTTCTTAGCTAAAAGAACATGTTCATATAAACGGGGATTCCATGTTACACCATTAACAAATAAGCGCGTATGATCATCCATTGATTCTTCCCAAGTATCATACACTCTAAAATCACCTTGAATCACGATCCACTCTTCATTGATATACTCTCTCGTCTCAAGATTAATCTTTTTCTGATCACCATAAGCCTTGATCCCAAATAAATTATTATACTTAGAAGCTAGTGTACTTTGCCCCCAATTTGACTCTAAAATCCCTTGTCCAATGATAATACTTGGCAAAACGCCGTAAGAAGCTTGCAATTCTTTCGCATGCGGACTGATTCTGTCGATAAACTGTTCTTTTGATACTTGTCCTTGCTTTTGTGCAGTCTCTTCTTCTATGTGTGAGTTGTCCGACAATACATTAATTGAAAAGATAAACGCGACTCCAACGATCAACAAACCTGCAAAAAGCGCTGGTAAATTCGTTTTTCTTATTTTTTTCTTCTTATACCTTTGACTATTCATACATTCCCTACTTTGTTTTGTATTCGTTCCTATACTAATATTGATTGGATTAGGACAATGGCTGACTGATTATATCAGTTTTTTTCCAGACAATCAATCAACAGCTGTTGTAGTCGTAGTTGTCGATGCTTTCGTTGGTATTTCAGATGTAGTTGTCGATGCTAATACACTCGATTCAGTCGGCGCTTCACTACTATTTTGCGGTTTTTCTTTTGGTGTTGCATGACCAAAAAACACAAAGATAACAGCACCTAACACAATGATGACGGATAAAATTCCTAAAATTTGTTTCACAAAAAAACTCCCTTACTTACTTATTCACCAACGTAAGTACCCATCAAGTTTTCATTTACCCAATCAAGTAATTCGACTTTTGATCCTTCTAATTGACCTTGCAATGTGGCAGGCAATCGAAACGTAACAATATCGTCAAACCCCCATTCGCCGTATGATACTGTTACTTTCAAATCAATAAATGCCTGATTCTTTTCTTCACGGTTCGTTTTTGATGGAATCAATTCAGCCATACCTGCCCCTGATTGCAACCATTTTTTGGCGATCAACGTTTTCAAGCGTTTGTATTCTGAAACAGCGATATTTCTCTTTTCTGGACATAAGATTGTCTGACGTAATATTTTTTGTGTCAACATCCATTCATAATCAGAAAATAAGTTTTTTACTTTTTGCATTTCTTCACTGGTCAAATTGATGCGACCTTTTTTCCAATTATCCCAATTTTCTTTTGAGGTTTGGAGATAGTCCGTATAAAAGTTTTCTTCTGTTTCAAACTGTTCTATAATTGCATCGATAAGAATATCAATATACATTTGGTGCATGACTTTCGCCTCCTTCTCCTATTTTACTGAAAATATCAAAAAAATGCATCTCTTTGAATCACTTATTTCTGTATTTTTAAGAAACATTCAGTCGTTTCATCTAAATAATAAGACAATAACAGGCTTCTGTCCAAAATCTACCATCATTTTGACCTTCTAAGGTATAATGGATTTGTATGTAGTCGATTAGAAAGTCTATGCTTTTGTTTTGAAACATGCCAAGAAACACAACGAAGAAATGAGTTGAGGTTGAATGGTACAAGGTGACTGAAAGGAACGTTGCTTCCATCAGTTATTAAGATGTTGAAAAGTACAAGGTGAAGCGAAACGTTGTTACCATGTGTTATCTAGTTTCAAGAGCTAGCTCCTCGAGAAAAAGATAAAATCTGAATGAAGCAAAAAGCACCTCAGTCATTTTTTCCTATTTTCTTGTCGAAGCTGAACAAGTTCTTTCTGCTTTTATTGTTATCTAGCTGTGTGGCTAGCACTACGCTCTGCTCCGATCTCAACAATTCCTAAGAGCTAAAGCTCTAAGGATTGAAGGTCTTCGGGAAAAAGATAAAGTCTGATTGTGGCCAAAAACGCCACGCTCATATTTTCCTGTCAGAGCTAAATGAGCCCACTACGCTTTTATTTTTATCTAGCTGCGTGGCTAGCACTACGCTCTGCTCCGATCTCAACAATTCCTAAGAGCTAAAGCTCTAAGGATTGAAGGTCTTCGGGAAAAAGATAAAATATGATTGTGGCAAAAAGCGTCACCCTCATATTTCCCTATTTTCCTGTTAGAGCTAAATGAGGCCACTACGCTTTTATTGTTATCTAGCTGCGTGGCCTAGCTCTTCGGGAAAAAGATAAAATATGATTGTGGCAAAAGGCGCCACCCTCATATTTCCCTATTTTCCTGTCAGAGCTAAATGAGGCCACTACGCTTTTATATTAAGGAGGATATTTATGAACTTTTACAATTGGGGCATTATTGGCCTTGGAGAAATCGCAACGAGTTTTGTTGATCATTTTCAACAGGAAAATAGCAAGATAGCGGCAGTTGCTTCTAGAACATTGGCAAAGGCTGAAACATTTGCTAAAGAACACAATATTCCTACAGCTTATGGCTCATTTGAAGAATTATTAGCTGATAGATCGATCGATATCGTCTATATCGCTGTTCCTAATCGGCAGCATATCGATCATATTTTAAAAGCATTGTCTGCAGGCAAACATGTTCTTTGCGAAAAGGCAATCACGATGAATAGTGCGGAGTTAGCAGAGGCGATGAAATTAGCTGAAGAAAATGGGTTGATTTTAGCTGAAGCCATGACTATTTTCAACATGCCTTTATATCAAGAGCTAAGAAGCCAAATTGATTCTAAGCGCTTTGGTAAATTAAAAATGATCCAAGCTCCCTTTGGCAGCTATAAAGAGCCTGATCCAACAAACCGGTTCTTTAACCCTGATTTAGCTGGCGGTGCGCTTTTGGATATTGGTACGTATGCCGTTTCTTTTGCTCGTTGGTTCTTTACTGCTCAACCCACAGTAGTTTCATCTATTATGCAGCCATTCTCAACCGGCGTAGATGAACAATCAGCAACGATTCTTCAAAATGAAGCACAGGAAATGGCTACAGTCTCATTAAGTTTCCAAGCTAAAATGCCCAAGCAAGGAATTGTCGCTTTCGAAGAGGCTTACATTGTGATAAATGAGTATCCACGAGCAGACGAGGCCAAAATCTTTTTTAATGACGGTACAGTGGAAACAATCATATCCGGTGACAGCAACCAGGCTTTAAACTACGAAATCACAAATATGATCAAAATGATTGATGGAGAACAATCGAATCGTTCACTCTTTCTAACAAAAGATGTAATCGATCTACTTGATCAAATGCAACAAGCTTGGAATAAATAAATAAACGCCCTTTAGCTTCCTCATATTAAATGATGAAAGTTAAAGGGCATTCTTTTTTATTTTCCAATTGATCGAGACACTTTCCCGTGAAAGTTTGTCTTTGTCTTTTTCTTATTACATTTCATTTGGCGCATGCAGGCCAAGTAAACGTAAATCTTCTTTTATGATTGTCGCCATAGCATAAACTAATGCTAAGCGTGATTCTTTTTGTTCATCATCTGTTAAAATTTTGACATGAGCATAATATTTATTAAACGCTTGAGCAACTTGAATGGCATGTTTGGCAATCACTGAAGGTTCATATTTTTCAGCTGCTTGCATCACAACATCTGGGAATTTTTGCAACAACTTAACAACTTCCCAACTATCTTTATCATCTAAAGCATATGCTTTGGTTTCATCGATCGTGAAATCCGCTTTCCTAAGAATACTCATAGCACGAGCATGCGTATATTGGACATAAGGACCCGTTTCTCCTTCGAAGCGGACAACCTCTTCTAAAACAAAGTCAAAATTATTTAGACGATCATTTTTTAGATCATGGAAAATAACAGAACCAATCCCAACCTGTCTAGCCACTTCCTCACGATTTGGCAAATCAGGATTTTTCTCCATAATTTGTTTGTTCGCAAGTTCAACTGCTTCGTTTAGCACTTCTTCCAATAAAACAATTTTTCCTTTACGAGTCGATAGTTTTTTACCACCTTGTGTGATCAAGCCGAATGGAATATGATGCATATCTTGTGACCAGTCAAATCCAAGCTCTTTTAATACAGCTTTTAATTGCTTGAAGTGATTACTTTGTTCATTTCCAACGACATAAATCGATTTAGCAAAATCATAGTTACGTTTACGGTAAACAGCTGCTGCCAAATCACGTGTGATATATAGTGTAGCCCCATCAGATTTTTTGATCAAAGCAGGATTTAAATCATAGGCAGACAAATCAACGATTTCCGCTCCTTGATTTTCTTGTAATAAATGTTTTTCTTCTAGCATTGTGACAATTTCATCCATCTTATCATTATAGAAAGCTTCTCCATTGTATGAATCAAAAGAAACTTCTAACATTGAATAAATTTTATCGAATTCTTTTAGTGATTCCGTACGGAACCATTGCCATAATTCGGTTGCTTCTTCGTCGCCTTCTTCTAGTTTTTTAAACCAAGTGCGAGCTTCCTCTTCTAACTCTGGTTGTGTTTCAGCTTCTTCATGGAATTGTACGTATAAGCGTAATAATTCAGTGATGGGTGCCGTTTTAACCGCTTCTTCTGAACCCCATTTTTTGTAGCCAACAATTAATTTTCCGAATTGCGTTCCCCAATCCCCTAAATGATTGATACGGATTGGTGTATAACCAATTTTTTCAAGAATAAAGGCAATAGAATTTCCAATCACAGTCGAACGTAAGTGTCCCATAGAAATTGGTTTAGCGATATTAGGCGAGGACATATCAATTGGGACATTTCCTTTTTCACCGATTGAGCTATCACCATAATGCCCTTTATCTTTCGCAATTTGACTGATGACTGCTTGACTGACCATTTTTTTATTCATGAAAAAGTTTAAATATGGTCCTACCACTTCAATTTTTTCAAAGTCTGTTCTAGCAATTTTTTCTGCTAAATCGGCGGCAATTTGTTGAGGGACTTTGCGATACACTTTAGCCAGTGAAAAAACCGGAAAAGCAACATCTCCATGATCAACTGATTTAGGATTTTCCAATAATTGTGTAACAGCTTCTAAAGATAGATCTTCTTTTAGTACATCATAAATGGCTTTTGCTACGATTTCTTTGTTATTCATAGATATCCTCCTAATTTTAAAAAGCTAATAAAGTTTTTTTGTATGGTCTATTTTATTGTCTAATTTGATGGTGACTTTTTTCACTTCACGCACCTTGTATTGTGCATCATCGAATCACTTTGTTCTTCGTGATTTACAACAATGAGATCGAAGCGCAGCGTTGTGATTCACTAGTACAGTAACTTCTCTCACTTCGTTCGCCAAGTATTGTTCATCATCTACTCTGGCGGAGCCAGTCGTAGTCCTTCAATTCTTTGAGCTTTAGCTCTTAGAAATTGATGAGATCGAAGCGCAGCGTTGTGATTCACTAGTACGGTGACTTCTCTCACTTCGTTCGCCAAGTATTGTTCATCATCTACTCTGGCGGAGCCAGTCGTAGTGATTCACAACAAAAAGTCTCTAGTGTTAAAAAACACCAGAGACGAGATTTCCCGCGGTACCACTCTAATTGTCCGAACTTTTCTAAGACGGACCCACTTAATCTATTAACGGAAGATTGCCGTCTGCCTAGGCAGATCCTCAAAAGTGCGCTTCCTTCATTTGATTATTTTCGGCTTTCACCATCCCGAAATCGCTTTGATAATTTGTAATGAAGTACTCTCTTTTTCAACGAATCATTATTAAACTGGGTTCATTATAGCAAATATTTTTCTTTATGCCTAGTCTTGTCTATTGATTTTTAGATTTAAATCGTCATAAACGTTAAACTAGGGTCTGCATTTAGATGATAATCTGCTAAATGTCCTTTTTCTGCTTCAACAAATGCTGCGGCCCCGATCATTGCAGCATTATCTCCGCATAATCTAAGTGGTGGAACAATGAAGGTCACACCTGGGAGTTCTTTTGTCACTTCTTTGGTCAAACGCTCACGAAGCCCTTGATTTGCAGCAACGCCGCCTGCCATTACTAATTGTTTGATTGGATATTCCTTACAAGCCCGAATTGTCTTTTCTGTTAAAACATCAATCACACTTGCCTGAAAACTTGCAGCTAAATCTTTTGTGCTCAATTGTTCCTCTCGTTGCTCCGCATTATGAACTGTGTTGATAAAGGAACTTTTCAACCCGCTGAAGCTAAAATCATAATTATCTTCTTTGATCATCGCACGAGGAAAATGATACGTATCTTGACCCTGATGGGCCAACTCGTCGATTTCTTTTCCGCTAGGATAACATAGTCCTAAAACTCTGCCAACTTTATCATAGGCCTCACCAGCTGCGTCGTCTCTTGTTTCACCGACAATGTCAAAAGAACCCGTTTCTTTCATATAAACTAATTCCGTGTGGCCACCGCTGACTAATAAAGCCATTAATGGGAATTGTAGTGGTTCTACGAAATTCGCCGCATAAATATGCCCAGCCATATGATTCACTGGAATCAATGGTAAATCATGTGCCCAAGCAAATGTCTTTGCGGCTGAGATTCCGATCAATAAAGCCCCTACTAAGCCTGGTCCATAAGTGACTCCTACACCACTCAAGTCATCTGGTTCCACCTCAGCCTCGATCAAGGCCTCTTCAATGCACATCGTAATTTCTTCAACATGATGTCGACTAGCAACTTCTGGTACCACACCGCCGAAACGTTGATGACTTTTCACTTGTGAAGCGACGATATTCGATAGTATTTCTCTGCCGTCTTCAACGACCGCTACACTTGTTTCATCGCAACTACTCTCAATAGCTAAAATTAATTTTCTTTTTTTGTAAAAAAAAGTCATTGTTTCACTTCCTTAATGTTTAAACACATAACAATTCCATCCTCTTTAGGATGAGTATAATAATTTTTGCGGCAATTAATGATTTTGAATCCATTTTTTTCATATAGTTGTCGAGCATTTGTATTCGATACACGCACTTCCAAAAAAATTTGAGCAACGTCTTGTTGGATCAATTGTTGGATCAACTGGGCAATCAAACGACCACCATGCCCAAGGTGCTGAAAATTTTTGTGAATGACAACATGTGTGATCTCCACTTCATCTAAAACAAGTTGATAACTGATAAAACCGATCCACTGCCCTGCTTCACTCAACACCAAATAATCACTTGTTTGCTGCGCTAAATCTAGGCTAAATTGTTCGATTGACCAAGGCGAGCCATGTTCGTACCCAGCCTCACTAATTGACCAAATTTTTTCAGCAATTTTTCCTGTTGGTAGTGTTTTTTTTGAATAGTACATCGTTTTACACTTCTTTTAAATGCAAGATCATTTCCAATGCATCTTCTTTATTTTCAGTGTAATAAGCTGGTTTAATCGTACTTGAAGCAAAGCCAAGTTGGCGATAAACTCGTTGGGCATTTTTATTACTGATTCTAACTTCTAAAGAAATCGTCTCACAATTATTGGCCCTTGCAAACTGAATAACTTCTCTAATCAAGAAACTACCAATTCCTTTTCCTTGATTTTGAGTTAAAACTGCTACGTTTGTAATATGCGCAACTTTGTCAAAAATACGGCAACCAACAAATCCAATCGTTTTTTCGTCTTTTTGAATGAGTAAATATAAATGAGGTTCAGCTGCTTGAAGTTCCATCAAAAAAGCTGTTTTAGTCCAAGGCAGCTCACCAGCATACACTTCTCGTTCAATTGAAAGCAAATCTTTGATATCATCAAGGACGATTGCCCGCACAGAATATGATTCATTTGAAATTTCTACAGTTCTTTCGTCATAGGGACGATTTTTAAAAAAGATGCCTAAAAGGCTATGAAATAGATTAAATTTTTTCAACATAATTTTCTACCTCTGCTGTATGTTCTTTTAACCAATTTTCCTCTGCTTCCACTCTTTTTAAATAATTAGGTAAAAAGTGATGAATATCTTTTTCTGGTTCTGCTAATCTACCAAGTTCAGCAAGGGCAGCCGCATTAGGGACTTGCCATTGCGAAATAGTACAAATTTCAGCTTCTGGTAAAACAGATTCAATTTGTATCCGAAAGTTTTCGGCATCTTCTCCAACAAAGTAAACATGATCAAATTCTTTTAATCGATCCAACCACATATCCATTCCAATATGCTGATCTGCAATAATCGTCGTCAAGACGCCATCAATAAATTGATATGCACCAGTGTAAACATTGTTTCTACGAGCATCAAAAACCGGGATAATCAGTCCTTTACTTTGGACACAATTGGCTGCCAAAGCTTTCAAACTTGATATTCCGACTAGCTCTTTTTTTAACGTATATGCTAACGTCTTTGCCGTTGTCACGCCGATTCTTAAACCCGTATAAGAACCTGGACCTTGGGCTACCACAATACGGTCAATAGCACTCGGTTTTAAGCCAACATCTTCCATCAGTCTTGTGATTGCAGGCATTAACGTTAAACTATGGTTTCTTTTCACTGTGATTGTATATTGTCCTATTATTTTCTTCTCTTCACAAACAGCAACTGTCAATGTCTGATTCGAGGTATCAATTGCTAAAATTCGCACAAAAAATCCCTTTCTTTCATCATGTAGTTGGTTTATTGTAGCATATTTTCATTCCTTCGTAAAAAAAGCAGTCGCCACAACAATAAATTAGGGTATGCGACAAAAGTAACGTTCACTTTTGTTTCACACCCTACATACGAATAAACGGTGGGAGTAAACGGTCCTCTATGCTTCGAGGATCGGAGTGAAACGAGAACCGTAAAGGCACAAGCAACTCCTTCTTATTGCTATAAAACGCAATGTCTACTATACTTTGTTCCGATCTCCATAATTTTCATCACTTGATATTTGCTTCTAAATAATCGATCAAGGTTTTACTAATGTTTGTTGCTGTATCATTTTTTCTAGAATCTTCCACCATGATCATTGCGGAAAATTTATTATGACTTCGATCCATTGCCAATAGGAAACTATTTTCTTTCCCAACCGTATCTTGCTTGTCTTTGATTTCAGCTGTTCCCGTTTTAGCTGCTAGAGAAAAGTCAGGATTGTACATATTGTGGACGTAACCTGTTTCATCTTCTACACTACCAAGCAAATCCGTCACAATCGTATTTGCAGCATTTGAACTGATGGCATTTTCTTTCGTCTTGGTTTCTTTACTTAATTCGATTTTCGGATATACGAGTTTGCCTTCATTTTGGAAAACAGTATACATAGCCGCTTGTTGAATCGGGGTCACCAATAGCTGACCTTGCCCATATCCTGTATCTGCTAGTAGAATCTCCGAATTGAATTTATCTTCATTTGAGATTTGTGCTGGGTTCATTGGGATGGCCAAATCTAATTTTTCTCCGAAAATAAATTTATCGAGTCCTTTTCTAAACGTCTCTTCGCCCATCCGTAACGTTTGTTGCGCAAAATAAATATTATCAGAATTGACTAATGCTGTTCGCAAGTTTACAGGGCTTGCTTCTTTAACTCGGGTAACAAAATAATCCCCCCATGAAGCATCTTTTTGCCATTTCAACCCATTGATTTCAATTTCTTCATCTGGTTTCAAGGTACCCGCATCTAGACCAATCCCACCAGTAATTGTTTTAAATGTTGATCCTGGTGCATAACCTGTTGCAAAACGAGCCGTAAATGGTAAGTTTTCATTATTCGCATAGGCATCATAATCAACTTGAGAAATGCCATTTGCCATTTTATTTGGATCGAACGATGGTGAACTGGCCGCAGCTAATAGATCACCTTGTTGTGGATCCATGACCACAGCACTACCAGGACGATTGTTAAAAATAGTGTAGGCTTGCGACTGAACATTTTTATCAATCGCTATCTGGATTTTATCTCCATCTTTTTTAGCTACTTTTTGCAGGACGCTTCTGAATTCACCTTTGTCATCAATAATCGTGATATTACCGCCGTCTTGTCCTCGTAATTGTTTGTCATATGCTTGTTCCAATCCGACTTTCCCAATGACACCGGTACTGCTCAATGACGGGTCTTTTTCAATATCTTCTGCCGTGATTGTACCGACATAACCGACTAATTGCGCTGCTGCTTCTTTTAGCGGATAGTAACGAACCATTGCATCTTGAGACGCCGCGCCTTGGGGTAAAGTAGTTACCGGATCAAATGAGATCGCCAAAGGAACGAAAGAATCTGGTTTGACCCATTCTTGTTTAAGCTTTTGCTCGATGTCCTCTATCGATACTTTAAATTGCTCACTAAAGGCTTTGATATTATTGGTTTTCTCTTGACCTTCTCCAAGTTTACCTGGAACAATCCCCACTTGATCAAACACTTGATTGACCGCCAGCCCTTCACCGTTTCGATCAACGATTTCCCCTCTGTTCGCCGGATCAATCCCCATCGTCACTTTATCTTGTTCAGTCATTTCGGGGAAAATCAAATTAGGAGCCCAGTCTATTTCATAACGATCACTTGTTTTTTTAATCGTTGTTTTATAAGTTAGATCCTTCAAATTACCTAAAGGTGTCGTCATATCTAATTTATAAGTAAATGTAAATTGGTCCTTTTTATCTTTCGTTACTTTGACCTCTTTACTTTTAATTCCTTCTGCTTGAATCCCAGAAAAAATTGTTTGGTATTTTTCTACTAATTTGGCATTATCATAGCCACTTTCCTTGACTGATCCCTCATTTAAGAGTTCTGGAAACTTGTCAAATTCTTGCTTCGAAAAATAACTTAAAAATGTCTTAGCAGATTTTTCTGCGTTGTTTAGTTCTTGTGTTTTCTGCCAAGTGCTATAGGCAAAATAGCCCCCTGCTAAAACACCTACCGCTACAATACCACCAATTGCTAATAGTACTGGTTTGTTTGACTTTTTCTGATTTCTTCTTTCCACTTCCCAATCCCCCATGTTCTTGATTCGGTTCTTTGTACCTATTATACCTTATCTGGCAAAATCTAGGATAGAAAAATGAAGCTTTTGTCAAAATTTAAATTATCAATTCATTTCACTGTATTTCTAACTACTATTTGCAGTTTGAAGTCAGTCCTTAGTGGTATTTATCTTATGGATACTTATGGTATACTATTTTTATTAAATATTTTTTTAGCTAGCTACGTGGGCTTGGCTTTAGGGTATTGGAAAAAAGATAAATTTTGAATGAGGCAAAGAACACCTCAGTCATCATTTCCTATTTTTCTGTCAAAGCTGGGTGAGCCCATTCAGCTTTTAGTATTATCTAGCTTCATGAGCTAGCTTTTCGGAAAAAAGATAAATAATGAATGAGGCAAAAAAACGCCTCAGTCATCATTTCCTATTTTTCTGTCAAAGCTGAGCGAGCCCATTCAGCTTTTAAAATAAGGAGGAATTTCTGATGGGAATTTTTAAAGCGGCAACAAGTACGATTGGCGGCGGCTTAGCTGATCAATGGATTGAAGTTATCGAGCCTGATAATATGAGTGACACGACCGTTATGACAAAAGGTGTTTTTGTCCGTAAGAATGATAAACGTGGCGCAAATCGCAAAGGAACTGAGGATGTATTAACTGATGGTTCTGTGATTCATGTTTACCCGAATATGATGATGATCTTAGTCGATGGCGGCAAAATCATTGATTATACTGCTGAAGAAGGCTATTACACAGTTAAAAATGATTCAGCCCCATCAGCATTCAATGGTTCTTTAAAAGAAGCAATTTCAGAAACATTTGATCGTTTTAAATTTGGTGGCGTTACACCGCAAAAACAACAAGTTTTTTATATTAACTTGCAAGAAATCAAAGGAATCAAGTTTGGAACTTCTTCACCGATCAATTACTTTGATAACTTTTACAATGCAGAACTATTTTTACGTGCACACGGTAATTACTCAATCAAGATCACGGATCCTTTATTATTCTTTTCAAACGCGATTCCTAGAAACAAGAGTCAAGTTGATATCAATGACATCAATGAACAATATCTAGCAGAATTTTTGACTGCCTTACAATCAGCAATCAATAAAATGTCAGCAGATGGTGAACGTATTTCTTATGTACCTTCTAAAAGTTTAGAGCTAAGTAAGTATATGGGGCAAGTGCTAGATGATGAATGGCGTGAACTACGCGGAATGGAAATCGTTTCTGTTGCGGTTGCCAGTATTTCTTATACAGATGATTCTACAAAACTGATCAATATGCGTAACCAAGGTGCTATGCTTAGTGATGCTGAAGTTCGTGAAGGTTATGTACAAGGCGCTATGGCTCGCGGGATGGAAGCTGCTGGTAGTAATGAAGGCGGTGCTATGAATGGCTTTATGGGTGTAGGCATGGGCATGAATACAAGTGGCAATTATTTTGCCCAAGCGTCTCAAACCAATCAGCAACAGATGCAAGAAAAACAAAATCAACAAAATGCCCAAGGCTCTGAAGATACTTGGACTTGTCCGCAATGTGGAACTGAAAACAATGGGAAATTCTGTTCTAACTGTGGTACACCAAAACCAACTAATGAAAAACCAAAATTAGAAATGAAATGCAGCGAATGTAGTGAAATCGTTGATTTATCAAATGGTATTCCAAAATTCTGCCCACACTGTGGCAAACCATTCCAAGGAATTCCGCTATAAGAAAAAGTTTAGGGCTAGGCGACTGTAACCTGCCCTTTTTCTATCTATATCTGGCGTATTAGTAAGCAATTCTGTTATTTCAACACGTCAAAGAAAGGATTAGTCATGACGGATACATTTACACACAAATGCCCAAACTGTGGTGGACCACTGCTATTTAACCCAAAAGATCAAAAATTCCACTGTGAATACTGTTTAAGTGTCTATACAGAAGATGAAGTCACTGCCTATGAAACTGCACAGCGAGATGCCCATTTAGAAGCCGATACTGCTCAAGTGCCTGAACCAGAACTAACATTTTCGTCAGAATCTCAAGCAGAAGGCATGACACCTGAAGAAAAAGCAGCATTCAAAGAAGCAACTGGGACCCAAGATATGAATGAAGATACGCTAGAAGGTGCAATGGAATTATTTGATTGTCCCAGTTGCGGTGCTCAGATTGTTACAGAAGCAACAACTGCTGCTACTTATTGTTACTATTGTCACAACCCAGTTGTCTTGTCAGGACGATTAAGCGGCAAATTTCTACCTGAAAAAGTCCTGCCTTTCTCAATTGAAAAAGAGGAAGCCGTAGAAAAATTTTTAGCTTGGACAAAGAAGAAATGGTTTATCCCAAAAGACTTTTTCAATAAAGAACAAATCGATAAAATGACTGGTGTTTATTTCCCCTATTGGGTTGTCGATGCCAAGGTCAATGGTCAATTAAATGGTATGGGGACAACGATTCGCATTTGGCGTGTTGGAGACATTGAATACACGGAAACCCAGCAATTCGATGTTGAACGTCAGGGAAAGCTTTCGTTTAAAGAATTGATCAAAAATGCTCTCTCTAAAAATGTCCAACAAAAAATGGTCGAAGCCGTCCAACCTTTTTTATTAGATAAAGCAGTCGCGTTTAAAAGTCAATATTTAGCTGGATTTCAGGTGGAGAAACGAGATATTGAATACGATGCGATTCAAAACGCAATCCAAAGTGAATTAAAAGATTACTCTGAATCCCTACTAAGGGATACAGCTTCCGGCTATACCACTTTAACAAAATTACGGACAGACATTTCATTAGAAAACGAAGAAAATCACTATATGCTATTGCCGATTTGGGTAGTAACTTATCGCAGTAATGAACAGTCAAAAAAAGTCTATTATTATGCTATGAATGGTCAAACTGGTAAAGTCAGTGGCATTTTACCTGTTAGCTATAGACGGTTGGGACTCTTTACTTTTGGTGTTTTCGCTTCAATCTTAGCTCTTTTTCTAATTGGAGGTTGGTTTATATGAGGAAATATTGTTTTAGTCTGCTTGCCGCTATTTTTCTATTATTCAGCTTTACTATGAAGGCTCAAGCAGCAGATGACTCAATTGACGATCAGGCTTCACTTTTAACATCTGAAGAAGTCTTACAATTGAAAGAAGCAATTAGACCAATCGAGGCCAAGACAAAAGCACGTATCTTTATTGTGACAAATACTGACAATGATCTTGACTCAACGAGATTTGCGGATTATTACATGCTCGATCGAATTGGTAAAAATCAAAACGGGGTCACTTTTTACATTGATATGAACCAACGAAAGTTCATTATTTCTACATCAGGAAATATGATCGATTACTTGGATGACAAAAGGATCGAGAATACACTGGATGATATAGAACCAAGCATGAAAAACGGAAATTATTTTCAAGCAGCTCAAAGCTTTCTAGAAAATACAAGTGATTATTTTGATCAAGGGGTTCCAGGAGGACATTATCGAGTGGATACTGAAACCGGGAAAATTACTCGTTATAAAGCCTTGACTACAACTGAAATGATCATTTCCTTCGTTGCAGCGATTGTTTTAAGTGGTATTTTCTTTGCTGTCAGTATTTCAAAATATCAATTAAAATTTGGTACCTATAAATACCCTTTCAGAGAGAAATCCAGTCTTGATCTGACTCGCAGAAATGATACGTTGATCAATTCTTTCGTTACGACTCGGCGGATTCCTAGAAATAATTCTAATGGCGGCTCTGGCGGCGGTGGAAGCAGCACTCATTCAACTGGCGGTGGAACATTTGGCGGCGGCGGTCGTAGTTTTTAAAAAATCCCTTGTTAAAGTGCTTTAATACACTCTTTGACAAGGGATTTTTTTCAACTCAGAATATCTAATAACTATTTGGTAAACTCAATCATACTATTATCTTCTTTTGCCTGTGGATTAAATCCTACAGTAATAAAGGTGCCTGTTCCCTATCCATTTCGATTAAAAATAAGATTATTCTCTGGTGAATGTAGCAAAATACCACGTATTTAAATCGTTCATTCACTCCCCTGCCTCCTCTAAACATCGTAAACCATAAAACAAACGTATAGAATCCCCAGAAACAAACGAACCCTTTTCTTATACTAAATAAGGCGAAACCCCAAATGGCATCTTGTTATTTAGCAAGATACAAGGTAGTATATAGACAAGTAACCCGAACAAAATAAGTTAACTTCCATTGAGATTGGGTCTTCGATAACGATTATTTTATAAAGCGAGGAAATAATAAATGAAAAAAATACTAAGTTTAGGCGTTTTAACGGTATGCGGATTAACATTAGCTGCTTGTAATGGAGCTAATGATTCTGCGGATAACAAAAAAAATGAAAGCACCTCAGCTTCTCAAACAAAAGCTGAAGATGTTTATTTTAAAGATGATACGTTAAAAATCGAAATGGCTACATTAAAAATTCTTTCTACGGAAGTGTTGCCTGCAGACGAAAGCTTATTTAGAGAAAAACCACAATTAGCCATTACCTATGAAGTAACCAATGATAGTAAGGAGCCAATTTCAGCCTCCACCGTTTGGATTGCTTGTATGGGCTTGACGCAAGAAGGATCAGACACCATCAATAAATTGAATGTCGGCATGACACCTCAAGATGAAAAATTTGCGGAGTATACGGAACATCAATTAGACGATATCAAACCTGGCGGTACAGCTAAAGCCATTATCTCATATGATTTAGATGACACAGAAACTCCTGTTATTTTGAAAGCAAATCAAGGAATGGCTGGAAAAGAACTTGGCGAAAAAACAATCAACTTAAAATAGACTTCGCCGTTTACTCAAATTTAGGGTGTAGGATAAAAGTGTTCTTTACTTTTGTCCTACACCCTTTTCATGTCCAAAAAACAAAACTCAACTATCACTCAAAAATGGTTTCATGCGCAAAAATGTATTTACTTCTCGAATGAATTGATTGATTTGTGGTACTAATCTTTTGAAATGCTCAGATTCAATATGAGTGTTTAAAGCAGCTTCATCCGGCCATTCTTCAATGAAAATAAAATGACCGGGATCAGTTTGATCAATGAATAAATCATAAGCAATACATTGAGGTTCTTGTTTCGTTTTCTCTACTAATTCTTGGTATAACGGTGTCACTTTTGAAATATACTCTACTTTGATATAATCTTCCGTAATTAATTTTAACATTCGCTTTCCCACCTACTTATTGAATAATGATTTTTAGATAAAATAAAAGATCACTATAAGCTAGTGATCTTTTATTCGGGTGTTCCTATCAAAGCAATATAGCTATCTATGTTAACGATGCGCATATGTTTTACATCAAATTGCCCTCTACTATTATAGTTTCCTTTTACCTCGATTTCATATTGGTGCATCGGTAACGACAGCACATACTTGGCAAATGGTTTGTTTCTGATTACACAATTAATACAAACATCATTTTCCCAAATTAGCATTCCCGTAATAGCATATGGCTTTTCTTTAAACACCTTGATATGGGTTAGTAATCCTATGTGAGTATCCATAGCTTTATGATACACGAAATATTTTCAATGTCCAGTCTCTTGTTTATGAAATTGAAATAGCACGTTTTTTCTGGTTTGTTATACTTGATTTAAAGTTTTTTTCAATACTGGCGTTTACTATTTTAAGCAAAATAAAAAAGGCCTAGCAGCCTTGATTGGTTAAAACTATTTCAATCAGACACATGGCGGCACCTACTTAGTGCTGCTTCCTTCCGGATCTGACACGCTTCGTAAGCCCACCATTGTCCTAGCCTTTCGGCAAGATTTAGTATACCGTATTTTTTGATTCTTGGCTAGTCTTTCTTTTGATTTTTTAAAAGTTTCTTTTGTTCCCGCAATTTTCTAAAAAAACTTGAGAGTAAGTCTCCACATTCTTGCTCTAAAATCCCAGATTCTACATAAGCAACATGATTGAATCGCTCATCGGATAATAAATTCATTAAGGTTCCAGCAGTCCCACCTTTGGGATCGTTAGCCCCATAGTAAACTTCAGCCACTCTAGAAAGAATCATAGCACCACTGCACATTGGACAAGGTTCTAGCGTAACAAATAATTGAGCTCTTTCTAAGCGCCAGTTTTTAATTGCGGCGCAAGCTTGCTTGATAGCATACATTTCAGCATGAGCAGTAGCATCTTGGCTTTCTTCCCTAAGATTATGCCCCCGACCGATGATTTGTCCATCTAAAACAACGATCGCCCCAATAGGAACTTCTTTGATTGCTTCCGCTTTCTTCGCTTCTTTGATTGCTTCTAACATAAATATTTCTTTTTCTTCTATCGTCAAAGTGGTCGTTTTTTCATTCAAGCAATTTCCACCTTTCATCCTTTATACTTTTATCTTATTCATGGTACAATAAACTAGTGAGGTGTGTCTATGACTATTAAAGAATTAATTGAACTATATCCTTTCGGAAAAATCCAAGAAACAAAAGCAACCAACGAAAACATTTCATTTCCTGTAGATGGAAAATATTTTGTACTCCCTAAAGATTCATTACAAGAAACAGAAATTCGCCTATTAAAAAAGCTTTTCCCAGTAAAAGATTCCTTTGTGGATCCAAAAAAACATCCTTGGTATGACTATCTTTTTAATCAAGGCTCTCTTAACCTTGTAGGGAATTTCCGAGTGATCCACATACAGCTCAAAAAGCCCAAAGCTTTCTTACAAGCAGAATGGGAAAATAGTATTACCGAAATCTTTCCTAATCTTGTAGACTTCTTTTTTACTAGCGAGAATGATGGCGCTTTAATTGAGAAATATGCTAAAAATCATTATACTTTAGAAGAACTCCAAAGTATCTTTTTAACCTTAGATGCTGATTTTGATTCTTCGACGACCGCCTTTATAGGAAATTTTTTCTCGGCTCATGAACCATTCCCTACATTATTTGAAGAAGAGCAACAGATCTTTAAAAAAGAAACAGAATATCTTCGTGGAAAAACGACTTTTGCTTTACCAGATGTGGCTTTACATTATTTTACCCAAGAAGCAATGAAACAAAGTAACATTATCCAAACATTTAACAAGCAGTTGGTTTTGACCAATGAGATTCAACAGCTTATCCTTTCACTTTGGCGCAATCAAGGAAATATCAGCTCTACTGCCAAAGATCTATATATGCATCGCAATACACTTCATTATCGTTTAGAAAAGTTTTATGAGCAAACAGGTCTCTCTTTAAAGAAAATGGACGATCTTGTGTTCTGTTATTTATTAATTACAAAACAAGAAAAATAAGCTAGTTAAACCAAAAGGGTGTGGGACAAAAGCAAAAAACACTTTTGTTTCACACCCTAAATACGGATAAACGGCGGGAGCAGAAGCAATCCCTTCGGAAATAAGCCGAAATTCACAAAAATTTGGAGAGCAATTTTCATGAATTACTTCTTATTTCTCGGGATTAAACACTTCTGTCCCAGCCTCTTTTTTAATGTCATCATACCTAAATCACGTTTTTCTTTTATATCATTTCTTCAACGAAACTAACTAAACGATCCTTTAAATTCTCTGTATTGTCTTTAAGAGATTCTCCGTAAGAAGAGATTTTTTTTCTGCCGTCTTTGACTTTACCTAAAACATTCATCATAGAATCAAGCTCATCATCAGATAAATCATCTACAATCCCTAGCAATTTTTCATTGCCGCCAAATTTATCATTCACAAATTTTTTCGCTTTACAACGATTTGTTACATGATATACTTTTTTGACGATTTTCTCAGAAGCAATCACTGCTACTGATACGCTTGCTACTGCAGCAATACTTAAACCAATACTTATTTTTGTTGATGTTTTCATGCTTTTCAGCTCCTTCTTACTATCTATTCTTATGATAACACACTCTTAAAAATTGAGGTAATAAAACAAAATACTAATTGTTTTTTAATCGCGGCGATTATTTCCGCCAAATAAAATAATCAAACGAAGTAATTGTAAAAATGTTGCTAGTGCTGCAGCGACATAAGTCAAGGCAGCAGCAAATAATACTTTTCTAGCCATCGGTACTTCTTCTTCTGTCAAAATATTTCCATCTGATAGAATTTTTAAGGCCCTACGTGAGGCATTGAATTCTACTGGTAGTGTAACCAACTGGAAAAGCAAAGCCAATGAAAAAGCCAGTATTCCGATATTGATCAATGTTTGATTCCAGCTAAACAACACACCAACTAAGATAATTGGAAATGACAAAGCAGAACCAAAGTTCGCGACAGGTACGATTGCTGCACGAATTTTTAACGGACTATAGCCTGTATGATCCTGCACCGCATGCCCACATTCATGAGCGGCAACCCCAATCGCTGCAACAGATGTTGATTGTGCCGTTGCTTCAGATAAACTTAACAGTTTAGTGTTGGAATTATAATTATCGGTTAAGTCTCCAGCTATTTGTTGAACCCCAACATTGTTGATTTGTTCCTTTTCTAAAATAAATTGTGCTGCTTTAGTTCCGGTTATATTATTTCTACTTTGAACTTTATCATATTTTTTAAACGTACTATTTACGTAAGCTGATGCAGCCATTGAAATTAACAATCCCACAATCACCAAAATATATGTTGGATCAAATATTGCGTAAAAAGGCATCATTTTTATTCCCCCTTATTCTTTTCTATATTGTATCATGAGATTCTAAAAAAAGTGTAACTATAACTTGACGAAATTATGAACTCTAAGATTCAATCTCTAACAAAACTGTCACATTAATTTAAGACAATTCAATGGCATCCTCCTCTAAAAAAGGGCATACTAGGGAAGAGGTGACTATAATGAAAAAATTACTATTATTTATCCTACCATTCATTGTTTTAACTGCTGGTGTCTGGTTTGGTTATAATTATTATTTTGGTGGAAAAGATTACTATACTCGTGTTGGTACACCAACAGAAATAAAATCAGGGAAATTTGATACTGGTGAAAAATATACAGAATATAATTATACGCAAACCGCATTTGATAAAAAAGGTGAAAAAAGCGTTCAAACTATGAGAGAAATTAGAGATCAACCATTACGAATCAATGCGTATTTAAAGTTAAAAGTCAATCCTAGAAAAGGTGTACTCAGCTGGGAAGAAGTATCTGAATCAACCGTACCTGAAAAAGCCCTTAAACAACTGACTAACTAAACTTAAAAAGCCCTTCATCGATTTTGATGAAAGGCTTTTTTATTACAATTGGTTACTGATTTTTTCAATATTTTTCAAAACAATCGATACTGTACCATCTGGATTATTAACAAATTCAATTAAATCCCCATTTCGATATACTTCAAGTGGAACAATTAGTTCGATCCCATTGCTCATTTTCAGTTTTTGCTTACCAAATTTTTTCTCTGAAATTTCTCTTGCTTCACGAATAGGGGGTGTTTTGTCGACAAATTTTGATTCATTGACTTCATCTTGATACGCCATCCGTGCAGAAATATTCTCTTTGAAAACTAACTCTGCTACTTGCTCATTGTCAATCGTTCCTGTTTCTTCAATACTTTCATAAACAGCTTCTTTTACAGAAGCGATCAATTCAAACTCATCCTCGTTGAATTTTTTTCCGATTCGTTTTACTGCTTTTTTTATTTCCTTCATATTTTCTTCTATAGAAGGTGCCGGTTGCGATTCAATAACTTTTTCCGAGAAGTACCAAACTTTTTCACCAGAAAATTCATAACGTTTCTCTAGTAGCTCATAGGCTAAAGTATCAAGATTAACGGTCATCCCCTCATCTGGTTTTTGCGATTTTGAAGGTAAAATCGCTCGATTGATAATTAATTTATTGTAGACCGCTTCATCTTCGTAGTCCACATAATGAGTGTAGCTTTCTTTATAATTTAGTTTGATCATTCCTAAGTGCATCACAGTATCTAACTCATATAAAATGAACAGGACATCCGCACTTGGTGCATCCTCACTACCAGAATAAACATCATACCAATGCTGAGCTAATTGCTGACTTTTTTGAACAAAGTCATTTGGAATTCCTCGCATTTTATCAACAAACCCGCTCTTCTCTGCCAAGATCCCAGTTTTTGTTTGAGCCGTTGAAAGTTTTGTTATTTTACTTGTTAAATAAACCCGAATGTATTCAGTCGTTAAATCTAATTCCTTTGCTGAAAACACCGGAGTTCCCGTTTCACGATCAATAATGTGTAAAATAGCACTTTTTAAATAAATATCCATAGTCATTCTCCCTTTTCTTAAGCCCTATTTAGTCTACCCGAAAGAACCAAAAAAGCCAACTATTTTTATTAGAAAAGCGGAACACGTTTGCTCAGATCCTGAGTGATATAAGAGAAATAATTTTAACAGGGTGCTTTCCCTTGTGAATTCTTTTTCGTTATCTCTGAAGGATCTAATGTGTATAGCTGGATCAAGAAAAGCGGAATGAGCTTGTTCAGCTCTGACAGAAAAATAGGGAATCTTCTTTGTGATTCTTTTTATCACGAATAAGATTCATCTTAAAAAAAGCAAGACAACAACTTCTTGTCTTGCTTTAGCAAATCATAGAACAATTTTATCTAAAACTATTCATTTAGTTTTCTTCAACAAATAATTTCCCAGTCGCTTCGTCAACAGGATCTATTTTGTTGAAAATGCCTTTCGTTCTAAAAATGTAAGTTAAAATGAATGGAACAACTACAGCAATCAGCATGGCTCCTAAAAATGGCACGTAGTATTGTGGAACAATCGATAAGATACCCGGCAAGCCGCCAACACCGATGCTGATTGCTTTAACATCAAACAGTGTAGAAAACAGCCCGGCGCAAGCAGATCCGATCATTCCAGCCACAAATGGATAAATATACTTCAAATTTATCCCGAACATTGCGGGCTCAGTAACACCTAAATAACATGAAATCATTGCAGGAATCGAAACTTGTTCCTCTTCCTTATTCCCTCTATGCATAAAGACAACAGCCAATACGGCAGAACCTTGGGCAATATTCGATAATGCGATCATTGGCCACAAATTTGTTGATTGAAAATCAGCAATCAATTGTAAATCGATTGCATTCGTCATATGATGCAACCCTGTAATAACCAACGGCGCATACATGAAACCAAAGACTGCACCAAACAACCAATTAAGCGAAGAGGTTAAACCTGCATTAACGATATCTGAAATCCAACTGCCGATCGTCCAACCAATTGGGCCTAAAATCACATGTGCTGCAATGACGGTTGGAACTAAGGCAAAGAGTGGGACAAAAATCATTGAAACGGCTTGGGGAATAACTTTTCTGAAAAATATTTCTAAATAGGCTAGTAAAAATCCAGCTAACATCGCTGGGATAACTTGTGCTTGATACCCAATCATATTTACTTGAGCAAACCCAAAATCCCAAAATGGAATATCAGCGGCGGCTGTACTTGCTACAGAATAAGCATTTAATAATTGCGGTGATACCAACGTAATCCCTAAAACAATCCCCAGAATTTGAGTGGTTCCCATTTTTTTAGTAATACTCCAAGTAATACCCACTGGCAAGAATTGGAAAATGGCTTCACCAATCAACCATAAAAATGAGTTCACTCCATTCCAAAATTGTGAAACTTCAACAATCTTCTGACCATCCAAAAAGCCAAATGGAATCCCTTCCAATACATTTCTAAATCCAAGAATCAATCCACCAATAACCAAAGCCGGAATCAGCGGTGTAAAAATTTCAGCTAAAACAGAAATCGCTCGTTGGACGGGATTAAGATTTTGTTTGGCTGCCGCTTTCCCCTGCTCTTTGGAAACGCCTTCAAGTCCTGAAATAGCAGAAAACTCATTATAAAACTGAGGGACTTCGTTACCAATAATAACTTGAAACTGTCCAGCATTTGTGAACGTACCTTTTACAGATGGAATTTTTTCGATCGCTGTCGTATCCGCTTTACTAGGATCATTAAGCACAAAACGCATCCGTGTTGCACAGTGTGAAACCGCAGCAATATTTTCCTTGCCCCCTACATCCTCTAACAGTTTTTTTGCATCTTCTTGAAACTTACCCATTTCCTTTGCTCCTCTCGTGTAACTTGTATATACAATTAATCTGTATTTGTATA
>NZ_NGKY01000001.1:2696635-2827188 GCF_002140855.1 Enterococcus sp. 7E2_DIV0204 | reverse complement strand
ACTTGTATATACAATTAATCTGTATTTGTATAATACTTTATTATTTCATTTTTTACAAGCGTTTTCTTTTTAAAAAATCATTTTTTTTATTCGCAAATAGAATCTAGGTTACAAATTGGATATACAAAGTACGCCTCTCATTTTCAAATTATTAGAAAATACTTCGCAAAATGGTACACTTGGATTTATCAAATAAAAAATGAAATGGCTGCTCAAAAGTAGTTATTTTGACTGAGGAAAAAATGAAAAAAAATAAACTTGCTAGTAAATTAAAAAAACGCTTGTCAGCTGTTCAAGTATTGGCATTAGGATTTATTGTACTGATTTTTGTTGGAGGAACGCTTCTATCACTACCGATTTTCTCACGTAGTGGTAATGCCACACCTTTTATTGATGCACTATTCACTGCTGTTTCTGCCGTTTGCGTCACTGGCTTGACCACACTTAATACCGCTTTACATTGGAATGCTTATGGTCAATTGGTTATTATGATCCTAATTGAAATTGGCGGCTTAGGGTTTATGACGATGCCCGTGATTTTGTATTTTTTTTACGATGAAAAATAACATTGAGTACGCGGATATTATTACGAGAAGCTCTCAATCTGGATGATATGTCTGGAGCATTTCGTCTAATGATGTATGTGGTTAAATTAGCGGCAATCATTCAATTAGCTGGTGCCATATTGCTTTCAATTGAATTTGTCCCTGAATTTGGGTGGAGAAAAGGACTCTTCTTTGGACTATTTCACTCTATTTCCAGTTTTTGTAATGCGGGATTTGATTTATTAGGAGATAGTTTAACACCTTATCAAACAAAGCCTTACGTTTTACTCGTTATTGGGGCTTTAATTATTTCTGGTGGCCTAGGTTTTATCGTTTGGCAAGATTTACTACGTTTTAAAGAGAAACGGAAATTTTCCTTGCACACAAAGATTGCTCTGATTACGACTGCTTCTTTATTGGTTGGCGCTTTTATTATCTTTTTCCTTACAGAGCACAATGCAAGCAACCTAACAACAGGAACAAGTTTTTTTGAACGACTAGCGAATACCTTTTTCATGTCCGTGACACCAAGAACCGCAGGGTATTATTCAATTGATTATATACAGATGACCAATGCCGGCTTGATCACAACCATTTTTCTAATGTATGTTGGTGGAACATCTGGCTCTACCGCTGGTGGTCTAAAAACAACTACATTTGCAGTTTTAGTTATTCAAATCGTATCGATTTTCAAAGGTCGAACACGCGCAGAATTTCAAGGTCGAACAATCAGAAATAGCACAGTATTTCGTGCATTGACCCTATTTTTCATCACCCTGACTTTATGCGTTCTGTCGATCATGCTTTTAACAATCACAGAAAATATACCAGAATCTTCTGGAATAGAATACGTTGCGTTTGAAGTATTTTCGGCTTTCGGCACGGTAGGACTGACTATGGGCTTAACACCTGACTTGTCTATCGCCGGAAAAATTATCATTATGTTATTGATGTATATTGGTCGAGTAGGAATTTATACAATTGGTTTTTCATTGCTGACAAAATTCCAAAAGCAGCAAGCTAAATTTAAGTACCCAGATGAAAGTGTTATGATTGGATAAATGAAGACATGGAAAAAAGAGTTTGGAGCCTAACTTTTTGAGTTAGGCTCCAAACTCTTTTTCTTTATCCTATTTACTATCTAAATAAAAAATCCCACCCTCTATTGAAGGTGGGAAAAGGAGTTTTACTCAAAAGAGTAAAATGAAAAAATAAAAAGGGTTGTTGTTGGTATGAGTGTATAATACTATTTTTTTAAATTATTATCAACTAATATCCCTTGGATAATCACTATTGTTTTAAAAAAATGATTAGAACGTTTCCTTTATTTACAATAAAAATGAAATCTCATTTAAATAATCTTCTAGAATAATAAAAATCCCACTTTCTATTGAAAGTGGGAAAAGGAGTTTTACTCTAGAAGAGTAAAATGAAAAAATAAAAAGGGTTGTTGTTGGTATAACAGTATGATAACTTCAATTAACTAAAATTTCAACTAATAACCCTCGCAAAATTTAAATTAAGTAGATTTATCACATAAGCAACTCAAAAAAATATTATTTTTAAATATCAATTTATTTTTATTATTTTATTAGATTGTGATCAATATGAAATGATCACAATAAAAAAACGATCCAATATGATTGGATCGTTCTGAAAGTCTTCAATTAGTTTTTAACGATATTTGTTGCTTGTGGTCCACGTTGACCTTCTTCGATATCAAATGATACGCTTTGGCCTTCGTCTAAAGATTTGAATCCGTCACCTTGGATTGCTGAAAAGTGAGCAAATAAATCTGTTCCGTTATCTTGAGTAATAAAACCAAAACCTTTATCTGCGTTAAACCATTTCACTGTACCTGTATTCATAAATGTGTTCCTCCTAGTGCTCTTAGCACGATTAATTTTTGCAATACCTTTGTGATAAAAAAAGAGGAATTAAAACACCCTTACGAATGAAATGACCTATTAATTTAAATTACAATTATACTACATTTTTTATTGTACAACGGAATGATATGAATGTATACATTTTTATCGATTTATGAGAGAACACTCATTTTACGTTTACGGACTTGTATCACCTATCACGTTAGGATCAACTTAAAATCCCACCTCGAATGAAGTGGGATAAGGATAGTTATTTGTTAAGGTATTGATTTTTCAGACTTAATCAGTCTACTATATAAAGTCGATTCATGCAAACATATTTTATAAAACTTATTTTTTCGTATAATAAATACGATCCAAAGCAATGGTTGTAAGTAAAAATGCGTGCTGATCTTGTGTATCATCGATCTCAATATGGTATTCATCTCCACCTAATGTTAACTTCTATTTGTCAATATCACAAAGAATCTTATCATTCAATCTAAATTGATGACTACCCTTCATGCCATAACCTAACTTGACTTCCCCAATCGGTGAATCGACGTTCATTTGATAACTAAAGATATTCAATGAGCGCGACATTGAAATGGCCTTTTGCACCTGTACTGAAATATGATATTTTTTTAAATTATATCGTAAAAATGAGCCAGTAATACTTAAAAAGTTCACATTCGTCTCACATTTAGCTAACGTTTGGTCTTCTAGGTCCGTAATTTCAAATTTTTCTCTTCACAAAAAACTTCCTTTTACTTTATATAGTGCATTACTTGCTGCATCCAAAACTTCATATGTCGGCTTCAAAGCAACCAATTTTTGTTTAATAATATATTTCATATCGAATCTCCCTTTTTCTCTTCCCTTTTTACTGAAATCTCTGCATAATTTAAGCGATTATATTCATCATCATAGACGGATAAATTGACAGGTGTAGTTGTGTCTACTAATTTAAAGACTTCATATAGGTAGACCTATTTCTTAGGTATATCTGAACATCTACACTGAATCACTAAATAAAAATGAGTGCGGGCAAACGAAATTTCGTCTTGCTCCACACTCTAAATCTGAGTAACTATTGAGAAAAAAGTTGATTCTATCAAGCACAATAGCTACTATTACTCTCTACTCTTAAAAAGTAGTTCAATTTTCTTCACAAAACTTTGGGCCATTTTATCTGAATGTGTGATAACAATGATCGTATCACTCCCAGCAATCGTTCCAGCAATCTCTTCGTATTTTACTTCATCAATATAATTCGTAATGACATCTGCCAAGCCATTCTCAGTATGAATCAATACAATAAACGCTACTTGCTCGATCCTTTTTAATGAACCTTGCAACGCTTCACGTAGTTTCTTCTCACTATCTTTTTCTGAGGCTTGATCCACAATGGTATATTTGATTTTGCCATCTTCTTGATAGGTTTTTACAATTGATAATTCCCTAGCATCTCTAGAGATCGTCGACTGTGTGGCATTTACACCATTTCGGCTAAGTAAAGCCAGTAACTCTTCTTGGGTTTCAATCGTATTTTGGCTAATCAGTTGTCTAATAATTTTTTGCCGTTCCTCTTTATTCATTTTTCACTTCCTAGTTTGCTCTCTATAACATCAACATCGCACCAATCAATACCAATAGATTCATAAGACTGATGATAATAATTGGTTTTAGCATAAATTTAGTCCATGTCGAATAATCGATTTTAGAAATTTCCAAACCGCCCATGACCACACCTGAAGTGGGTGTAATTAAATTGATCAAACCGCAACCAGCTGTAAAAATCATTACTATCACATCAGGACTCAATCCGATATTATGGGCGATTCCTCCCATAACTGGGATCGAAACGTAGGCTAATACAGAAGTTGATGGAATTAAAAATGAAAGCAGCAGATATAAAATATACGCACCGATCACAAATAAAATTGGAGACAGCCCTTGAAGTGCAGAAGCAGATTTATCTAAGATAAATAAATCCAAGTGTGTTGTCGCCATCAAGATCGATGCACCTCTAGCCACTACAATAATCAACACAACGGACAAAATATCTTTGACTCCATCAATAAAGGTTGTGATCGTTTGTTTTTCTGATAGCCCATAGACAACTGCAATAACTAAACTCATCAAGAAAAACCACATAGCAAGATCACCGAAATACCAATGACCAAAACTAGTTCCAGTCAGAAAAGCTGTCCAGCCATTAAAGATATGAACACCAAATGACTCCCATGGAATCAACGAGACCACCATCACAAGAAAGCCAAAAGAGAAAATACTTAGTATTAGCTTATGCTTCTGGGTAAAAGGCAACTCTTTATTTTCATCTTGTCCAAAATACATTTCCATATCTTTTTGTTCTTGTAAAGAAAGTAAGGTAGACCCTTTATCTGCTTTGACTTTTTTAGCGTATTTCATCATATAAAAAATAGAGAATAAGGTGGTTGTAAACCATAAGATCAAGCCTATTATTAAAATCACGCCAGTGTTAGGCTGGATATTGATACTTTTTAGTGCATCCATTGCAACCCCTGTCGCAAAAGGATTAACCGTTGAGCCGATCACACCAGAACCTGCTCCTAACAGAACGGTTCCCACTGCCACCAATGTATCAAATCCTGCAGCAACCATCGTAGCGGTGATCAGTGCATAAAAGGGTAAAGTTTCTTCAGCCATCCCGTAAGTAGAGCCACCGATCGAAAATAACACCATCAAAATCGGAATAATGATCAACTCATTGCCTTTCAATTTACGAACTACATGTTGGATGCCTGCCTCTAAAGCACCCGTTTTAGTAACAATATTCAGAAATCCACCTAAAACTAAGATAAAAACACAAATCTCAATCGCATCTTTAAAGCCATTAAACGGTGACATCACTAAATCAGAGATTTTTGCCCCCACCACATGATCAACGGCTTTTGTTCCTCCTGAGGGAATTGTTGGTGTAAAACGTTGTCCCGCTAAAAACCAAGAAACAATAGTCAAAGCAATGATTATAATAAACAAAATACTAAAGGAGGATAAGGATTTTTTTTGTCTTTGCTTATTTGTTTTTTCCATTCTTTTTTCTGTATGAGAACCATACTTTTCCTTTCCTGTTTTTTCCATTCTTTTCAACATAAGAAGAAAAATACAGGGAAATACTAGTCATAATCCAAAGAAAAATAAGCTGGATCAAAAAAGATCAATTCTTTATGCAGATACTGGATTTTCTTTTTTTTTAACCAATTTCTTTATTACAAGGCTCGCTGTTTCTCTGGTTGTGCCACTGTTATGAGAAATATCATTCATTAAAATCGGATAGGGGATCACAACCTGATTAAAATAGTTTTTTTCGCCTAAATCATGCATCAAAATCGCCAGCGTATTTTTAACACGCTGGGATGCACTAGAAGTCACACAGCTTTCGATTTTAAGGACATGCTTTTTTAATGCCAAAGAGACTTGATTAAAATAAAATAGCAACTGCTGATTATTCCCCTGTATCACTTTTTCAAAAATTTTTCTTGAGATATAACACACTTCAATATCGGTCATGGCAATAGCAGAGAAATGATAGTTTTCATCTGTAAAAAGTCCAGTCAACGGGAAAACCGCTTTGTCTTTCACAAAGTTTAAGTAAAAAAGTGTACCTGATTGATCAATTTTTTCAAATTTCACAAGCCCCTTTTTCAAAATAAACATCCGGTTTCGCTCATCATCAGCATCAAAAAGAACTTGCCCTTTTTTGTAGGCTCTACAATATGAATTTTCTTGGATGACGGCTGCTTCCTCTTCATTTAGTAGGGAAAAATATTGGCATCCTTCAAGTGCTTGATTCTCTTGTATTACTGTCATTTTTTTCAACTCCAACTTAGTCAATAATTTTTTCTACTCATGCTCTTCAATGAAGTGTGGTTTTAATTATTCAAAAACGATTTCTGTCCCCACCTCTTGCTCGCCAAACTCACTTAGTTTTTCTAGCGAGGTGATCACCGCTTTATTCAGCGGTTTTGCTTTGACATATTTAATAGCTGCTTCTACTTTAGGAAGCATACTTCCAGGTTCAAATTGTCCTTGTTTGATATAGTTTTCTAATTCTTTAACCGTTACTTTTTTTAGTTTTTGTTCGTCTTTTTTGCCAAAATTAATCGCAACATTTTCAACGCCAGTTAGAATAACAAATAAATCTGCATCGGTTAGCCCGGCTATTTTTTCTGAAGAAAAATCTTTATCGATCACTGCTTCTACTCCCGTTAATTCTTTGCCGACAACAGGAATTCCACCGCCTCCCCCGCAAATCGTAATAATCTCATTTGCAATCAAGGTTTTGATGATCTGATGTTCTTGGATGGATAAAGGTTTTGGACTAGGCACCACTTTGCGCCAACCACGACCAGCATCTTCTTTATATAAAGTATTCGTTTCATTCATTAGTGTTTGTGCTGCTGCTTCCGTTAAAAATGGCCCAATTGGTTTAGTTGGATTTTGGAACGCTGGATCATTTTCTGAAACAACAGCTTGTGTGATCAAGGTTGCTACTTCTTTTTTTAGACCAGCCGCTTCCAACTCTTTTAATAAGGCATTTTCTAACCAATACCCAATACTTCCTTGGGTCATAGCAACACAGGTATCTAAGGGCATTGCTGGGTTTTCTTTTGAATCAGCTACCTGTTGTTGAATCAATAAGTTCCCCACTTGAGGACCATTACCATGAGAAATCACGATTTGATAGCCTTTTTGAATTAATTTGACTAGCTGTTGCGCTGTGGAACTTGCATCTGTCGATAAAATCGCATTGCCACCCAATGCGATAACAATTGTTGGCTTTTCCATAAAATCCCTGCTTCCTGTTTAATCAGTCTTTTCTTTCTTAAACCTTAGGAATAAAAAGATTCCCTAGCGTTGCTGCCATGATTGCTTTAATAGAATGCATTCTATTTTCAGCTTCTTCAAATTGTCTGCCGTATTGACTTCTAAACACTTCATCGGTGATTTCCATTTCGCTGATACCAAATTTTTCCTTGACCATTTGACCGTATTCCGTCGTAACATCATGGAACGCTGGCAAGCAGTGAAGAACGATTAGCTTTCCTTGCGCGTTACCTGTTTTATTAACCATTTCCATATTGATTTGATAATCTTTTAATAAACGAACCCGTTCTTCAAATTTATCTTCTTCGCCCATTGAAACCCAGACATCCGTATAAAGAACATTGGCTCCTTGAACTCCTTGTGCCACATCATCAGTAATCATGATCTCACTACCTGATCCATCTGCAAATTTTTTCGCATAGGCCACAACAGATTCCTCTGGAAATAGTGATTCAGGCGCACAGATTCTAACGTTAACCCCTAAAATAGCCCCAGTTACTAGTAAACTATTGGCCATATTATTCCTCCCATCGCCAACGTATACCAGTGTAACATCTTCAAGTGTCCCAAAATTTTCTTTAATGGTCATATAATCTGCGATCATTTGAGTTGGATGCCATTCATCTGTCAAACCATTCCAAACGGGCACACCAGAATATTTAGCCAAATCTTCCACAACTTGTTGACTGAATCCTCTAAATTCAATCCCATCAAACATACTACCTAAAACTTTCGCAGTATCTTCTACTGACTCTTTTTTCCCCAATTGAATGTCATTTTTCCCTAAAAATTCAGGATGTGCTCCTAAATCGATTGATGCCATTGTAAAGGCTGAACGAGTTCGGGTAGATGTTTTTTCAAACAGTAACGCAATGTTTTTCCCTTCAAGATAATGATGAGGAATTCCTTGTTTTTTTAATTTTTTTAAATGAATAGAAAAATCGATCAAATAGTTTAACTCTTCCTTTGTAAAATCTTTTTCTGCTAATAAACTACGTCCTTGAAATACTGAATCTGTCATAATGGTTTCCTCCTAATTTTAAAAGCGTAGCAAAATGCTAAGTTCCTGAACAATTTAGGAAATCAGCTTAAAGATGTTTTTAGTCTTTCAGATGATTTATCTAATTGTTGAGGGAACTGTTTCGCGGAGCTAGATAGTTTTAAAAGCTGAACAAATCGGTAAATCCTGTAGAAAATTAGGAAATTGGCTTTGAAACGTTCTTTGTTTCACTGACAATTTATCTATCTTCATAAGGATTGATTTGTGCAGCTAGATAATGTAAAAGCGTAGCGGGCTCGTTCAGCTCTGACAGAAAATATGAAAATATGTTTGTGGCGCTTTTTGTCACGATCATATTTTATCTTTTTTCCTAGAGGCTAGCCCGTGCAGCTAGATATGGTAACAATGTTCCGTTTCGCTATACCTTGTACTTTTCAACATAAAAACAACTAATGGAAGCAACGTTCCTTTCAGTCACCTTGTACCAATCAACATCAACTCATTTCTTCGTTGTGTTTCTCGGCATGTTTTAAAGCAAAAGCGTAATAAGCTCAATTAAATATCTGTCCGATCAAACGGCATACTCATACAACGAGGTCCACCACGTCCACGAACCAGTTCACTGCCAGGAATATAATTTAGCTTAACGCCTGCTTCTTCTAATTTTTGATTTGTAACCGTATTGCGGTCATAAACCACTACTTCTCCAGGTGCAATTGCAAGTGTATTCGAACCATCATTCCATTGTTCTCGTGCTGCGGCAGTAGGATTTCCTCCGCCACAACGGATCAACGTCACATGATCTAGCTCTAAATATTTGCATAGAATATGTTCTAAGGTATCTGTTTCTTCGGAAATGACTAAACCATCTTTTCCTTGAGAAATTGAGTAAATCGTTAAGTTTCCTTCAATTTCGGGGTGGATCGTAAATTTGTCATGGTCGACCATTGTAAATACGGTATCCAGATGCATGAACTTACGCTCTTCACCAATTTCAAAGGCTAAAACTCGTTCAAAGCCTAACTCTTGTTCAAAAATATTTCTAGCTAGTTTTTCAATAGAAACCACGTCTGTTCGCTGAGAAATCCCAACGGCAATTAATTTTTTGGATAAAATCAGTTCATCGCCGCCTTCAATACGAGTATTTTCATCACGACTGTAGACCATTGGGACTTGAGCCGTTTTAAACATTGGATGATGACCAAAAATATATTTACCATACAATGTTTCTCTTCTTCTAGTAACTGAGTACATCCGATTTAGTGAAACACCATGACCGATCGTTGCAAATGGGTCACGAGTAAAATATAGATTGGGCATTGGATCGATAATAAATGGATAATGCGTGTCAGCAAGATCAGATAAACTATTTTGTTTCAAGGTAGCCAGCTCTGACTTTTGGATTCCTGCCATTGTCTTATCAATCAGTTCTCTCCCGTCAGGAATAGATTGTAAAAACTCTTGTAAAAACTGTTTGGTTCGTTCTTCTTTGATATCGGCTTCATTTAGGTATTCAGTAATAAACTGGTCTTTGATCGTTTGCTCTGTTAATGATTCTGCCGCTAAGTCTTCCAAATATAAAATCTCTACACCTTTTAGTCTTAACGTTTCTGCAAAAAAATCATGTTCTTTTTGGGCTTGTTCTAAAAAGGGAATATCGTCAAAAAGAAGTGATTCCAGATAATCTGGCATTAAATTTTCTAATTCCTTTCCTGGTCTGTGGAGCATTACTGTGTTCAATTTTCCAATTTCAGAAAAAACATTAATTGGATTCTTCATCAAAATACCTCCTTCTTTTGGTTCGTTATTAGCGTAACAAAATGATAGCGTTCTCTTCTTAGTGTTTTTCGAATTCAAAAGACTAAGATAACCTCATTATGCAAAAATGATGCATATTTTTTCATACATTTAAATTGAGAGGGAAATCTGAACTAGTTAAATTTATACTTATCCTATTTTTTCGAGAATATACAGGCTTTTTATTAAAAAAAATTTACTAGGTGTTCTATTAGTAGCTTTTTAGTATCACTATTTTCTCATCCTTGACTCAATAGTGATACTAAAAAGCTGTTATCGTATTTTTACTTTTCGCACAGTCGAATATAACTTTCTATTTAATTTCTGTGAGTTATTTTCCCTTCACAAGTATCAAACGTCTTTTTATTTTATAGCGATTAACGTGACTTAGATATAAATTAGCTACACATAAAAAAGCTCCACCCATCTTTAACATAGATTGGGTGAAACTTTTTTTCTTTTTCTATTAAGGTGCTTTATCATTCCTTGTTGACTTTACAGATGATTTGATATCTTTACTTGAACCAATTTTAACATCTAAAATAAGTACTTTCGATTTTTTAGAATCAATAGATAACTTCCTCTGTTTCGATTTATTTTCATCTATTTTTTTAGCTAAATATGAAAAATCCGATCCGCATATTGTTTTTCAATCGTCAAATTATATTCCATGCCTCCGTCAATATTGGCACTCTTATACACCGGCGGAACAAAATCTCGTTTGATCATCAGCTCAAAGGCTTGGTACATTGTTTGCTGTAGCAATAAGGTCGCTGCAAATGAAGAAGTTCCACAAACTTTGGTCGTCAATCCTGCTACAGATAAAGCTGCATCTCCTTCAATCGAGTGGTTGTCTAAAACCACGTCAGCATATTCGTATAACATTTTTCCATTACTGTGCCGTGAACTTGATTTTTTGGAAACATCTAGTGCCGTCACCACAATCAATTTATTCCCGTGTTCTTTGATTATTTCCGCTAATTCGATACTCATTGGATTACGACCAGAATTGGAAATCAGAAAAAATACATCATTGGGCGCAATCATCATTTTATGCCCCAACATTTTTCCTACCCCTTCAAACTGTTCATACATTCCGCCAGCCGGATCCATAATTGTTTTAGAAGGGATCAGTCCTCCAGCACGTCCACTTATCTCAAGCGCGCCTGCGTATGAATGACCACTACCAAATGCTTGCGTAACACCACCATTCATAATTCCTTCCGCAACTAATTCTGCCGCTTTTGTTATATGCTCTTGTTCTTGTACTTCTAGTAGCTCTGTTAATTTTCGGCATTCATCAAAAAATGTCAGACTCATCCATTAATCCTCCCTCGTATTTCCTTTAAATTTGTCCGTATGATTGAAATTTAGTCGCCATCCGTAACATTTCAGCATCATCTAACACAACTGGTTCTCCAATACTTTTAGCTCGGTAATAAATATTGGCGCAATATTCTACTTCCTCTAAAACATTGTAGGCATTTTCAATATCTTTGTGTCCAACTAAAATACCATGATTTGCTAATAAAACAGCTTTCCGATCTTCCATAGCAGTATAAGCATTTTCAGCTAGTTCTGGTGTTCCATAGCTAGCATATTCAGCGCAACGCACATCAGGACCTGCGACAGCAATCATATAGTGTGTTGCTGGTAGATTCCAGCGTAATTCAGCGAGAACCGTTGAGTAAATCGTATGTGCATGGATCATGCAGTTTAAATCAGCTCTTTTTTCATAAAAAATTTTATGCATAACCCACTCACTAGACGGTTTTTTCGTGCCTTCTACAACTGTACCATCTAACGTCATCAAGACTAAATCTGATTCGGTGATTTCTGGAAAAGGGATACCAGACGGTGTGATCAACATTTGTCTTTTTTCACGATTAAAGATACTTAGATTACCACCCGTTCCCAGAGTATAGTTGTCTTGAATTAATTTTTTCCCATAAGCAATTAGTTTACTTCTTTCTTCATTCATTTGCATTTTGTGACTTCCAATCTTTATTTGTATAGTGGACCATAGTAAGTACAAGCTTTAAAATCAGCTACTTCTAAATTATCAGTGCCAAATCCAGAAAAGCTATGGGGTCTAAAAATACGATCTTTTGAAACATTGTGGAAAGAAACTGGAATCCTCAGCATACTAGCTAACGTAATGAGATCTGCTCCGATATGACCATGAACGGAAGCACAATGATTCGATCCCCAATAATTCATTACATCAAAAACACTTGTATCTTGATCTTCCAAGCAAGGTGCAAACCAAATCGTCGGCCAAGTTTGGTCGGTTCGTTGATTTAAAGTATCATGGATTTCTAGTTCTAGTTCACACGTATAGCCTTCAATCAATTGTAGGGTTGGCCCTACGCCATCAACGAGGTTGATTCTAATCATCGTTAAAGGCAAATTACCTTCTGACACATATTGGGAAGAAAAACCGCCGCCTCTAAAATATTCATAATTAGCTCGACACCACTTGGTTTTATCTAAACATTGTTGAATATCGGCTTCTGTCATTTCCCAAAATGCTTTCATCACTGATTGACCGTCTTGATCTTTAACAGCCCCAGTCCCGTCGAGAGCTGAAGCACCGGAATTCAATAAATGAAGAACCCCATTACTCGCTTTCCCCTGTAGTTTTTTACCAGTCATTCGTTCAACAGCTTCTGGTGACCAATAGGTTCGCACGTCAGAAAAAATCGGCGCTTTATTGGTTAAAAGTGTTGCAAGCAACATTGAAGCTCCATTCAACGAATCATTTTCGGTTGCAAAGGCTGTTGGTTGACGCGCGCCATTCCAATCAAAAGTTGACGCCATGATTGCTTCTGCAAAGTCACCATTTGGCAACCAATCAGTCCATTGACGCTGTCCCTGAAAACCGCCAGCTATTGCATCCCTTCCTCTCGCCTCCTCAAGCCAACCTAATTTCTTTAGTTGTTTATTCCCAAATAAAATATCCCGAATAATAATGGACTGTTTAGCAATAAAAGACCAGTCTTCCGTTTCTGGAATTACTTTTGATTTGGTGATAATCTCAGCATATTTTTTTCCTTGATTAATATCGACGCCTTCGTGACAATTTTCTTTGATCCAGTGTAATGCTTTCTCATACTCAACTGGATCATAAATATTTAAGTGAACTCTTCTTAAAATTTCTGTCATATCGACATATTCCACATTCATCCCAAGGTAAGTATTGAAAAACTGACTATCAATTTGTGATCCAGCGATGCCCATAGAGGAAGAGCCGATATTAACGTACGCTTTATTTTTCATCTGTCCAACAGCCAAGGCTGCTCGTGCAAAGGCAAGAATTTTCTCTTGTACATCCTCTGGGACTGTGTGGTCATCTAAATTTTGTACATCATGCCCATAAATTTTGAAAGCTGGAATACCTTTCTGCGCATAGCCTGACATAGCCGCTGCTAAATAGACCGCTCCTGGTCGTTCTGTACCATTAAAGCCCCAAATCGCCTTGATATGGTTTGTCTCCAAATCCATTGTTTCCGTACCGTAGCACCAACATGGTGTTACAGAAAGTGTCGCAATGATATTTTCTGCTTTGAATTGTTCCCTCACAACACCTGCATCACCTTGTCCACCAATTGTTCGATCTGCAATGACACACTGAACAGGCGCGCCATCAGCATAATGAAGACTCGTTTCAATCAATTTTTTGGCAGCTTTTGCCATATTCATTGTTTTTTCTTCAAGATTTTCTCGAACACCCCCTTGTCTCCCGTCAATCGTTGGACGAATTCCGATTTTTGGATAATTCATTGATTTGTTCCTCCATCTTTTTTTTATAAACACCGTATTCTGCGTTCCATTTTACAGCTGCTTCAGGTTCGTATACTTTGAAGATTGCTGTATTCTTTTTAATTGCTTCCAACTCCTCTTCCGAAGTAATACCATTTGCCTTTAATTGCATCAAACAATTGCCAATGGCTGTTGCTTCTGAAAGACCTGACTTCACACTTTTATTCAGAGCATTGGCTGTATATTGACATAACACCTCAGATTTTGAACCACCGCCAACGATCACAAGTTGTTTTTCCGCCACGTTTAACTCTGGGTTTTGTGCTAATTTTTCGAGTGTATATTTATATTTAAATGCTAAACTTGTATAGATACTTTGGAATATAGAAGCTGCTGTCATTGGTTGGCGTTGTTGACTTTGGACTGCAAACTGCTGAATTTTTTGAATGATTCCTCCAGGTGACGAAAACCTAGGATCATCGGTATCGAAATAACAGACATTTTTTTTAGCTTGGTCTTGGTGATTGATAAGTGCTGCTATTTTTTCATAATTGTAGCTCTCTCCGATATTTTGGTAGTCTTTGATTGCTTCTTCGATCAGCCACAACCCAGTGAGATTTTTCAACAGCAAGGTCCTGCCCGTAGCAGATTTTTCATTTGAAAAACCAGCTTCTACTATTTCGCTCTTTATCAATGGTGTATCTATCTCTAATCCAAGTAAAGACCAGGTTCCAGAGGAGATAAATAGATGATCTTCTAATGCTGGAATACTAAAAACTGCGCTAGCTGTATCATGTGCTGCAACATTGATTACTTTGACATGCTCAAGACTTAACTCAGGAACGACCTTTGGTAATACTGGTCCCAAAATAGTTCCTGCAGAGACAATCTCAGGAAAGATGTTTCTTGGTAATCCTACTTTTTCTATTAAAGCCTCATCCCATTGATTTTTATGAGGATTCAATAGTTGTGTCGTTGAGGCAATACTTAACTCTGCTTTAGCAATTCCAGTGAACAGATAATTAAGTAGATCTGGAATCAGTAGGAAAAATTGTATCTGCTGTAAGGGGGTCTCTTTGTCTTGGGCTACTAATTGAAATAACGAATTGATTGCCAAAGCATGCAGACCTGTTCTTTCAAATAAGTATTTTATTCCTAATTGATTTTGAATTGCACTGTATGTCTCATTCGCATAATTATCTCGATAACAAAATGGCGTTCTAATGAAGCCATCATTCGCTACTAAACCAAAATCCACACCCCATGTATCGATACCAATACTCATAAAATCTGGTGAAACCTCCGATGCCAGTTGTAGCCCTTGAGCGATTTCTCTAAAAATTTTGTTGATATCCCAATAAAAATGATGGTTTTTATTGATCATGTATTCTTTAAAACGATGAATTTCTTTAAGAGTAAGTTTTTTATCTGCTAATTCACCTAAGATGACCCGTCCAGATGAACCACCTAAATCAACTGCAACAACGTTCTTTTTCATTTTGCTACCCTAAAATATTCAGTGCTCGCAATAAAATCGCTAACACAACGATAAATAAAATAGCTCTGGTCGAGTTAAAATACTTGGTACCTAGTAAATAATAAACAAGCGCTACAACTAAAACGGGTACTAACATCGGCATGATTTGATCTAATGTTTCTTGTAATTTTAAGGACACTTCACCTGATTTAAATTCCCAAGTGATTGGTGCTTTAACAACTGAAGGAATCAGAGCTCCTATAACTGTAATTCCTAACAAAGTTGCCGCATCTGTTATCGCTGATAATCGTCCTGACATTGCACCTACTAACTTAGCCCCTTGTTTGTAGCCGATAAAGACGGTGTGGTAACGGAAAATCAAAATCCCAATATTCACTAAAATCCAAATCAAAACACCTATAGCATTTCCGTTCAACGCCATATAGGAAGCGACCGATCCAAAAACTGTGGGAAATAGCACGCCAAAAATCGTATCCCCAACTCCAGCAAAGGAACCCATCAAGCCTGTTTTAATACTTGATACGGCTTCTTTTGATTCAATTCCTTCGATTTCTTCTGCTGCAATATCGATCCCTAAAATAAAACCGCCCATATGAGGTGTTGTATTAAAAAATTGATTATGCACTAACATCATTTCTTGCAAGTCAACTTTATCCGGATAAAGTTTCTGTAAAGCTGGTAACATTGCATATAAATAACCCGGCGCCATCATTTTTTCATAATTCCAGGCCATTTGACTTCCATATAACCAATTGATACTGACTTTTTTTAAGTCCTGTTTATTAATCTTCGTATTCTCCATCTTGAAGACCTCCACTCATATTTGCTGAATAGACAACCGTTTGCTGTTGGTTTTGATTTTGTTCCTTAATCGTATCTTTAAATGCTTTCAAAGCTAAACCTAAACCAATCAATGCTACACCAAACATTGGAACACTTAAATAAGCTACTGCTACGAATCCCACGATTAAGTAAGTAATATAATTTTTGACAGGAAGATAGCGTAGTAAAATAGCAATCCCTACAGCTGGCAAAAGCCCGCCAGCCGTGGCCAGTCCATTTGTCAACCACGCAGGAATATAATTCAACATCAGATTCACTAACCCTTCACCAAAAACCAACATGACAAAAACGGGTAAAGATCGTGAAAGCCCCCAAGATAGAATCCCTAAGCGATTATTTAACTTGACCTGTTTAACATCTACTTTATCAATGGCTTTATCTATTCTTTTTTGGAAAAATACATTACAAAATCGAGCTAATATATCTAGTTGAACCATTAGCAAACCAACTGGTATCGCCAAACTTAAACCAAACTCAACTCCTTTGTTTGACAGTACAGCAAATGTCGTTCCAATAATCGATGCTGTCATATAGTCAGGGACAGAGGCTCCCCCATACGCTTGAATTCCTAACCCCATCAATTGTAATGTTGCCCCCACAGCTAGACCTGTTTTGATATCCCCCATAATGATTCCTGCAATCATCCCAATAATGACTGCCTGTCCAGCTAAAATATTTGTACCAAGCATTTCAACTACCCCGATAAAGGCTAAAAGGGTCAATAATATTATTTGCCATATTTCGATATTCATCCTTGTTCCTCCTATTAATGATTTACTCAAGAACCTAGCCAACAACTAAAGCTAGATAGATAAAACAGTAACGCACTTATTAAAATCCTTTAAAGATAATCTGTTATTTTCTTCTTTTCCTCATTTGGTACCATTTGAACAACGACATTGACATTTTTCTGATCAAGGTACAGCAAATCATTTAACTCTTCCTTAGAAATATAAACCGATTTTTTCAACAGTTCTCGATTTTCCTTCTTAGACATATTTCCAAGCGTAACAGAGGGGATCTTCGTACCAAGTTCAAATAGTTGTTTCACAATAAAAGGGGTTTTCACTATTATTAACAGTCGTTCATTTTTGTAAAGGCCTTCATTTATTCTATTCGCAGCATTCTCAACCGTTAAAATACTCAATTTACTATTTTTAGGACAAGCTGCTCGAAGTGCTGATTTTTCCATATCGCTTTTAACAATCGTATCATCAATAATCATGACTCTGGTTGCAGATAAGTTACCGATCCATGATGTTGCCACTTGACCATGAATCAGTCGTTCATCAATTCTAATTTGAACGATGCCATTTTTGTCGACATTTACTGAGTCTAGCGGTTGAGTTGTTTTTACATTTTCCTCTTTTTTTCCTTCAAAGCTGACGATTTGATCCGTATTTGTAATCACATCGGCAACTCGTTCACCTAAAGCAATCGGAATTAACAATTGTAATGAAATACCCGTTAAGATTCCTACGATTTTTTCTCGGCTTTCGTAAAGTATTTTTGCCGCATTATAAGGCGTTCCTCCAAAAATATCCGTAAGAATAATAAACTCTTCATTATGACTCTCCAAAATGAAAGTGATTTTTTCAATCAAGTCATCACGCGACAATTCTTCTGTGAAAGAGACAGCAAAAATAGTATGGTGCTTTCCAGTAATCATTTCACAACTAGACAAGCAAGCTTCAGCATATTGTCCATGTGCAACGATAAGATAGTTCATTACAACTCCTCCTTTAGAATCAATTCAATTACAGGAACATTTTCGAATGGCTTTTGAATCGGTAAATTTAATACAACAGATGCTGGATCAAGCGATTCTTTAATATTGACCTCTGTGATTTCCTTACGTAAATCTTTATAGGATGGACGAATACCCGTAATCGTTTTAGAGTCTTTAAATTGAATTTCAGATCCATCACTCAGCAAACGGGCAAATTGAATTTTACCGCCCAACCCATCCAGTAAAACGGTACGATAGGGCCATGAAAAAAGATGAAGATATAAGCGATTGCCTTTTTGCGTAAAACGACAATCTAAAGGCGCCTTGTAGGGACTGCTTCCACATCCGTAAATAGCTTGAGAATGATAGTTCATCCATGTTTGGACACCGTTTAAAATATCTAAACTTGTTTTATCCCACTCACCTCTGCCGTTTGGTCCGACATTCAGCAACATATTGCCATTCTTTGACACATTATCCACTAATAATTTGATGATTGTTTCACTACTTTTCCAATCTAAGTTGTTTCTATCATATCCCCAACTTCCATTTAACGTTTGACAGGATTCCCAAATTAATTCTTTGCCATTTTTTTCCATCCCCCCTGATCTTTGATATTGCTCTGGCGTCCCAACACCTCTATGAAGATCCAAACGGTCATTGATAATAATTTGAGGCTGAAGCGTTAAAATCAATTTTTCTAAGTTTTCAGAATCCCAATCATCTCTTCCTTTTCCTACTGAATTTCCCCAATCTCTGCTAGGATAGGAAAAATCAAACCAGAGATAATCAATTTCTCCATAATTTGTCAGCAATTCCGTGATCTGGTCTTTCATAAATTGCTGATAGGTCAGCATATTGCCTGGATGAGCCTCAATATATTCCAAATTATTCCGCTCTGGATGGTACCCATCAACTAGGAAATCTGCCCTTTGCCAATCAAGCAACGAATAGTAAAAACCAATACGAATGCCTTCATTTTTAAAAGCTGAAACTAATTCGCTGAGAAGATCCTTCCCATAAGGTGTATTCGTGATGTTATACTCGGAAAACGCTGTATCCCATAGTGCAAACCCATCGTGGTGTTTGACTGTGATCACAACATACTTAAACCCAATATCTTTTGCCTTTTTGGCCCATTCTTCTGGCTTTAATAGATCTGGCTCAAACACTTCAAAGTATTTTTGATACTCAGCTAAACTTTGTTCTTCTAAAGTCATCCCCCATTCATGACGCGCGGCCACTGAATATAAACCAAAATGAATAAACAAACCAAACCGATCATGGACAAACCATTCAGGATCACCGTAATTGTTCGGCCAATCAATTTCTCTTACCATGTTATTTCCTCCAATTATCAAAAAGATTTCAGCGTTAGCTGATAATGCTTATAATCTAAAAATGTTTCGATGATTTCATAAACTTCCCCATCAATAAAGCTTTTTTTATAGAATTTAATGACGGGTGTTCCAACACTTAGATTCATTTTTGCCAAGTCCTCTTTTGAAACATCATCGATTATTTGAATTGTTTCTTCAAATTCTGTTGTAAATGTATTGATCTGAAAATAGTTGTAAAAATTTTTTGAAACTGAAAGTCCATCTTTGGCTGTAATAAAATCGAATTTTGAAAAGTATCGTTCTGGAATGAAATTTCGTTGTAAGGTAAAGGGGTGACCATTAACATACTTTACTCGTTCAACGACGTAAACCTTCTCAGCTCGTTCCACTGTCAAAAGATGATTATTGATTTTGTCATCGCTTTCATAAATATTAACTAATTCTGTTTTCTGTGTATCCATCGTAGAGAAACGATTATTTTCTGTAAAATAAACTTTCTTATCCACCATCGATTTTGTCACAAAGGTTCCGGAGCCTTGCTTTCTGTAAATTAAATTCAGATTTTCTAATGTAGACAAAGCTTTAGTAATCGTTGTTTTACTAACATTATATGTTTCCATCAGTGTTTTTTCTGTTGGTAGCCGATTCCCTGGAAAAACAGACTTCTCTTGAATTTGTTTTTTAATATCATTCACAATATGTTCATATTTCTTCACAAATCCATCACTCCTCTTCATTTATCATGATAACTTTTATAAGTAAATCGCTTACACACATGTTACAATAGTTTTATACCGATTTCTATACTTTGAAAAAACTTGAATTTTATCCATGATTATAAAATAGTTTGTTCTTTTTTATTCAAAATAGTTCATACGGAGGAATTTTATATGCTTGAAAATGAACGACAAGAAGAAATTTTAGCGGTTATAAAACAGAAGAAATACATAAAACCAAAAGAACTAAGTGAAGCCTTATTTGTTAGTCTCTCAACGATTAGAAGAGACCTTATCCACCTTGAAAAATTAGGTTTGATTCATAAGCATCATGGGCAAGTATCACTTTTTGAAAATAATGAACCTGCACATGAATTAAGAGAAAAAAATCATAATCAAGAAAAAAACTACATTGCTAAAATTGCTTCCAACTATTTAGAAAACGGTAAAACACTCTTTTTAGACTCAAGCACCACAACAAATGCATTATGTCCGTATATCAATGAATTTAGTAATCTTACAATTATTACCAATAGTTTGAAAAATGCTCTCGACCTCTCAAGTAATACTGCTAATCGAGTGATTGTGCCTGGTGGAACGTTAAAGCCATTTTCTGTTTCATTATTAGGAGAAAAAACGTCTTCCTTCATTCAAGAATTTAATGCAGATTTAGCCTTTTTTTCATGTAAAAGTTTTGATTTGTCAGGAGTCTATGAAGAGGATTTTCAACAGGGTTATTTGAAAAACAATATGATTGCACATGCGAAAACGGCCATCTTATTGAGTGATATGTCGAAATTATATAAGAAAAACTTTTTTACTTTTTCTACGTACGCAGCCATTGATACTATTGTTCTTGATCAAAAGCCGGAAAACAAATTTATTGAAATGTGTTCTAGCAATGAATGTGAATTGGCTTGGTAATTTTAGTGTGTTGAAGATTGAATTGCTTGATTTTTTAGACAAAAAAAACCACGAGTTTAATCACTCGTGGGAAAATCTTATTTTTAGATCGAATTTTTACTACTTCTTCGGTTCGTCCTCGTCCATTTTCAGAACTGCCATGAACGCCTCTTGCGGTACTTCAACAGAGCCAACTTGTTTCATTCGTTTCTTACCATCTTTTTGTTTCTCCAATAGCTTACGTTTACGTGAAATATCTCCACCATAACACTTAGCCAAAACATTTTTACGCAATGCTTTGATCGTTGAACGTGCGGTGATTTTTTGACCGATCGCTGCTTGGATTGGCACTTCAAATTGTTGGCGAGGAATTAATTTTTTCAACTTCTCAACAATTACTTTACCACGTTCAAAAGCAAAATCTTTATGCACAATAAAACTCAATGCATCGACTTTTTCTGAATTTAATAAAATATCCATCTTAGATAAATTACTCTTACGGTAACCAATCATTTCATAATCTAAAGATGCATAACCTTTCGTTCCAGATTTCAACCGGTCAAAGAAGTCATACACAATCTCTGATAACGGCATATCGTAAACAACATTCACACGGTATTCATCCAAATAATCCATGGTAACGAATTCGCCACGTTTTCGTTGCGAAATTTCCATTACAGCCCCAACGTATTCATTTGGTACCATGATCGTTGCTTTTACATAAGGTTCTTCTACAAAATCAACAGTACTTTGATCGGGAAATTCCGCTGGATTATCGACCACGATTTTCGTTCCATCAGTCTTAGTTACATGATAAATTACTGATGGAGCTGTTGTAATCAAATCAAGATTAAACTCTCGTTCTAAACGTTCTTGAATCACGTCCATATGCAATAAACCTAAAAATCCACAACGATAACCAAATCCTAAAGCTTGAGAAGATTCCGCTTCAAACTGCAAAGCCGCATCATTTAATTGTAATTTTTCTAGGGCTTCACGTAATTCAACATAGCGAGAGTTATCGATTGGGTACAATCCGCAATAAACCATCGGATTCATTTTGCGATAGCCTGCTAATGCCTCTTTGGCAGGATTATTTGCTAATGTCACAGTATCCCCTACTTGGGTATCGCGAACCGTTTTGATTGCGGCTGTAATGTAACCTACATCCCCAACCATTAAGAAATCACGGCTGATCGGTTTTGGTGAGAAAATACCGACATCGGTTACTTCAAAGGTTTTATTGTTATTCATCATCATGATTTTATCACCAGGTTTTACGACGCCATCCATGATTCGGACATTTAAAATAACCCCACGATAACTGTCATAAACTGAATCAAAAATCAATGCTTTCAAAGGTGCTTCAAGATCCCCAGTTGGAGCTGGCACTAGATCTACGATTTGTTCTAAGATCTCTTCGATCCCAATTCCAGCTTTGGCACTTGCTAGAACAGCCTCACTAGCATCGATCCCAATCACATCTTCGATTTCTGTACGAACTCGTTCTGGATCAGCTGCTGGTAAATCGATTTTATTGATGACTGGAATAATTTCTAAATCATTATCTAAGGCTAAATAAACGTTGGCTAACGTTTGTGCTTCGATCCCTTGTGCTGCATCAACGACTAAAATAGCTCCTTCGCAGGCCGCTAAACTTCTTGATACCTCATAGGTAAAATCCACGTGCCCTGGGGTGTCGATTAGATGGAAGATATAATCTTCCCCATCTTTCGCTGTATAAGTCAGTTCAACAGCATTCAATTTAATCGTAATACCACGTTCACGTTCTAGATCCATCGCATCCAATAATTGATCTTGCATTTCACGATCAGAAACCGTTTCTGTTTTTTGTAAAATCCGGTCAGCTAGAGTGGATTTCCCATGGTCAATATGAGCAATAATGGAAAAGTTACGAATTTTCTCTTGTCTTTGCTTCATTTCATTTATATTCATTAATAGTCCTCATTTCTTTTATGAACAGCTGAATGAGCAGGTGATTTTTAATTCTAGCTCAGTCGCTCATCGCTCAGATCATTTTCAATCAGCACTTTTCATTATAACAAGATTTCGCCTAGAATTAAAGAACTTTCCTATGTTTACCAGAATCTAGTACTCTCCTTTGACTATTAAAGGCAAATTTCATCTTCCTTAATAAATTCCTTGCTGGTTATAGTTGATTTCACTGTGTCTTGATCAATAAATTTTACGCTTCATTTTCCACCTTCAACTAATAGTCGCACGCACTCTACTAGGTCTAAAAACCCCTCTTTACTATTTCTTAGGAAGTAATACTCTATTTATTCCTATTTTTTTGATATACTGAAGGTAGAAAAAATAATTGGAGATGGAAAAATGGACCAAAAAGAGTTCAGAGATAGTTTAGAATTAAAAGCCGTAGATGAAAAATATGTAGATCAATTTAATGAGTTATTGAGTTATGTCTTTCAGTTTACAGAAGCTGATTTAGAAGAAAGCGGCTATGAAAGTAAAAAAGAATTGATCAAATCAAAACAACCAATTTTAGAACAATCAAAAGTTTTTGGTTGGTTCCACGAAGATCAATTGATTTCTCAAATTGCCATTTATCCTTGTGAGGTCAATATTCACGGAACCCTTTTCAAAATGGGTGGGATCACGGGCGTGGGGACCTATCCAGAATATGCGAATCACGGTTTGATGCAGGATTTGATTCATCTTGCCCTTAAAAATATGCGAGAGGATCAACAATGGATTTCTTACCTTTACCCTTACAGTATTCCTTATTACCGTAGGAAAGGTTGGGAGATCATGTCCGATAAACTATCGTTCAAAATTCGTGATACCCAACTACCGAAACAAGTTGAAGTACCTGGTATGGTGGAGCGTGTCAGTGTTGATCATGAAGATGTCTTTACTGTCTATGCCAAATTTGCCCGACAAAATCATGGTGCCTTGATCCGTAGTGAATTTAACTGGGAAGAATATTGGCGCTTTGAAAATGAAGATGAACGAACCGCAGCTGTCTATTATGGTGCGAATCAAGAACCGTTAGGTGTGCTCTTTTACTGGGTAGCGGAAGATGTCTTTCATATTAAAGAAATGTTTTATATCAATCAGGAAGCTCGTAATGGCTTATGGAATTTCATTTCAGCTCATTTCTCTATGATTGATTGGGCTGAAGGCGATATTTATAAAAATGAACCGTTAGCCTTTTTACTAGATGACAGTCAAATCAAAGAAACCATCGAACCTTATTACATGGCCAGAATCGTGGATGTAAAAGAAATGTTGCTAGCTTATCCCTATGCAAGTACTGCAAAACCGTTTCATTTTATCGTAAGTGATCCTGTGGCTGAATGGAATAATGGTGTATTCAGTCTCTTATGGGATGAAGATGATCAGGTTTCTGTTTCCGATGAACCATTGGGACAACCTGTGCAGATCGATATTCAAACGTTGACTTGTCTACTAATGAACTATCGTCGCCCAACCTATCTACATCGGATCGAACGATTAGAAACAGATAAAGAAACCTTAAATTCATTAGAACGGATTTTCCCTGATCAAGAAGCTTATTTTAGCGATTATTTTTGATCAGTATTAACACTTTAACATTACAACAGATAACGTTCACTGGAGGAAACAAAATATGAAAATTTACTTTGCAGGCCCGATGTTTGCGAAAGCTGACTTGCTTTACAACGAATTTTTGGTCAAACAAATTCGCGCTTTGGATGATTCACTGGAGGTTTACTTACCGCAAGAAAACGGTGCGATCAATGATAAAACAGCCTATGCAGACAGCACGATGATCGCAGTAGCTGATACTGAACGAGTCCTTGAAAGTGATCTATTAGTTGCTGTTTTAGATGGTATTACGATCGATGCTGGTGTGGCTTCTGAAATTGGGGTCGCTTATGCAAAAAACATCCCGATGATTGGTTTGTATACTGATACACGCCAACAAGGAGCCGATAATCAAAAGAAATTAGCGGCTTTGAGTGAGACTGCTGAGAATCAATTCCATTATCTTAATTTGTATACAATCGGCTTACTAAAATTAAATGGAACTGTTGCTACGAATGAACAAGATTTCTTAGAATTGATCAAAGAACAATTCACTAAATAATTCAGTTGTACTTTATAAAATACGAAAATTGGAGGCTTTTATATGAAGTTAGAATTTGAAGATAAACAAGAAAAAAATGCCTTTTACTTTTTACTCGTATTTGGTTTTATTACATTACTCGTCAATATCGTTAAAACTTTTGTGGTTCAGCCAACTGAACAATATGTACTGTTAACATTTGAAATGGTTGCTGGGATTGCAGTAATCTTTCTACCATTTGTTTTTACAAAATTTACCGGATTAGTTTTTCCAAAAATGGTTCGACTTTATTATTGGTTTTTCATTTGGATCGCAGTTTTTCTTGGAACTGGGCTACGTTTGATTATTATCGTACCATTTTGGGATAAAATTTTACACGCAGTTAGCCCGATTTTATTGGTCGCAGTAGGCTATGCCATCATTGGCTATTGTTTACGTGACGCTGATTTTACTAAAGTTAGTCCTTGGTTGTTTATTATTATGGGCTTTGCATTTGCTGGATTAGCTGGTGTTTTCTGGGAGTTCTGGGAGTTTCTCTGTGACTCGCTTGGTAACATGAATTTGCAGCGTTATATGACGGAAGCAGGTAAACCTTTAGTTGGTCGGGCTGCATTGATGGATACGATGGGCGATCTATTTACAAATACGATTGGTGCCTTGATATTAACCTTTTATAGCTTTACCCAACGACATAAACCTGATTATTTTAAAGCTTATGCGTTTAGAAAAGTTAAAAAATAAAAAAAAACCACTTTAGAAAGCCTAAAGTGGTTTTTTTGCTATTCTATTTCTAACTCTACTGAAATATTGCCTCTTGTCGCTTTTGAATAAGGGCATACTTCATGAGCTGCTTTGACTAATTCTTCTGCTGTTTCACGATCGACATCATCGATTTTCACAGATAAGACAACCCCTACTTGGAAACCAGATTGTTCATCGCTAAATAGAGAAACAGTTGCTTTTACAGTACTTTTAGACGTAATCTTTTTTTGTGCCATAACAAGTTCCAACGCACTATTGAAACAAGAACTGTATGCTGCGGCAAATAATTGTTCTGGATTTGTTTTATTTTCTTGATGAGGTCCAGGAGAGGTTACTTGATAACTAAATGATTTATCAGGTGAAAATACTTCCCCTTCTCTTCCGCCAGTATTGATAATGGTTGTTGAATAGATTTTTTTCATGATTCATTCCTCCGCTTCTTTTTTATGGGAATCTATCGTACAATTAAATTGTACACAACATTTATTCGGAAGTACATTAGTTTGCTTAAGCTTTTTGTTCTTTCCAAAGAAAAAACTTCAAAAAGCAGGAGCTAGTAATGTACATCCTCCTTTTTGAAGTCGTGTTCTATCTTATTTTAACTGAGTAATATCACTTACCTGTTTACTTAAAGTATTGATTTGTTTGATTAAGGAAAAATAGTTTGTTTCACTAAAATCTAACTGAGTCAAACAGCCTTCCACTTGGTCATAAATCTCTGTTTCCAGCTGAATTGCCTTTTCTGTAAGGGAAATAATCACAATTCGTTCATCATCTGGTAATCTGTCACGATTGAGGTAACCATTTTTCTCCATTCTTTTCAGCATAGGTGTCAATGTTCCTGTATCTAATTCAAGTTTTTCACCGATATCCGAGATCCGTTGATCTGAATATTCCCAAAGAACAAGCAACACTAAATATTGGGGATACGTTAAATTAAATGGTTTTAATGCTTTGGCATACATTCTATTAAATTGTTTGGAGACACTTTGTAAAGAAAAACATAGTTGTTCTTCTAGTCTTCTACTTTTTTTATCCACTAGATCCCTCTTTTTGCTATTGTTATATTAGTTAGATTCTACACAATATCGTTTTTAAAATCAATTTTTTTCACTTATAAAAAAAGTGTGAAGGGGTTATAACTTTGCGAGTTATAACCCCTTCACACGGAATCCGAATAAACGCTTCGGTCTCAGCCTCAATTGCTTTAACTTACTCTGTTATCGTCTCATTTTTAAATACTAATTGTCCATTTAATAACGTGATTGTTACTTTTGTTTTCGGTAATACACGTCCTGACACGATTTCTTTCGCTAAGGGAGTCTCTACTTCTTTAGTAATAAAACGTTTCAGCGGACGAGCACCATAAGCTGGATCATAGCCACTTTCTGCAATCCAAGTTTTCGCTTCATCAGAAACCACTAATTCGATTTCTTGCCGTTCTAAGCGTCGAGCTAGTTGAGCCGTCATCTTGCCAATGATTCCTTTGACATTATCCAAGCTTAGTGGCGTGAACAATATCGTGTCATCAATTCTATTTAAGAACTCTGGTTTGAAATGACCGCGTAAAATAGTCATTACTTGCTCTTCAACTGCTTCTGGAATCGTGCCTTCTGGTGTAACCCCTTCAAGCAACAGTTGAGAACCAATATTACTAGTCATGATCAATACAGTATTTTTGAAATCAACCACACGCCCTTTAGAATCTGTCAAACGACCATCATCTAACACTTGGAGTAAAATGTTAAATACGTCAGGATGCGCTTTTTCAATTTCATCTAGCAACACGATGGTATAAGGATTACGACGAACGGCCTCTGTCAATTGCCCACCTTCTTCATAACCGATGTAGCCTGGAGGTGCGCCGACTAAACGAGAGACACTATGTTTTTCCATATACTCACTCATATCGATCCGCACCATATGCTCTTCTGAATCAAATAGATCTTCTGCTAACGCTTTAGCAAGTTCTGTCTTACCAACACCAGTTGGTCCTAAGAATAGGAAGGATCCCAAAGGACGATCTGGATCTTGTAACCCAGCACGAGAACGAATCACAGCATCACTAACAGCATCGACCGCTTCATCTTGACCAATCACACGTTTGTGTAAAGTCTCGTTCAACTTTATTAGTTTTTCTCGTTCCCCTTCAACCAGTTTCGTTACAGGGATTCCGGTTAAACGACCAACTACTTGAGCAATTTCATTTTCAGTCACGGCTTCTTGCACCATACGGACATTTGCTTTGTCATTTTTTGCTTCAAGTTGTTTTAATTCCTCTTCTAATTGAGGAATTGTACCATGACGAAGGACAGCTGCTCGTTCTAAATCATAATTGTTTTCAGCGTCTTCTAACTCATGTTTTGCTTTATCGATTTCACCTCGTTTATTGCTAACGGCATTGACCTCTTCTTTTTCAGTCTCCCATTGCATCTTCATGGCATTTGCTTCTTCACGAAGATCAGCCAGTTCTTCTTGCAATGCGTTTAGACGTTTTTTACTAGCATCATCAGATTCTTTTTTCAAGGCAGCTTCTTCGATTTCTAATTGCATTAAACGACGCGTTACTTGATCAAGTTCTGTTGGCATTGAATTCATTTCCACACGAATCGTAGCACTTGCTTCATCAACTAAGTCAATGGCTTTATCTGGTAAAAAACGATCCGTGATATAACGGTCAGATAACGTTGCTGCAGCAACTAAAGCATTGTCATGGATGTTGACACTATGATGGATTTCAAAACGTTCTTTTAACCCACGCAAAATACTGATCGTATCTTCAACAGTCGGCTCTTTTACCAAAACTTTTTGGAAACGGCGTTCTAACGCTTTATCTTTTTCCATATATTGACGATATTCATCTAATGTTGTTGCGCCGATCAAATGTAATTCACCACGAGCCAACATAGGTTTCAATAAGTTACCCGCATCCATACTACCTTCTGTTTTTCCTGCTCCAACGATATTATGGATTTCATCAATGAATAAAATGATACGCCCTTCACTCTTTTTGACCTCTTTTAAAACAGCTTTTAAACGTTCTTCAAATTCGCCACGGAATTTGGCGCCAGCGATCAACGCTCCCATATCTAACGAAAAGATCGTCTTATCCTTTAAGTTTTCCGGTACATCTTTTCGCACGATTCTTTGGGCTAATCCTTCAACGATAGCTGTTTTACCAACACCAGGTTCGCCGATCAAAACAGGGTTATTTTTTGTTTTTCGTGAAAGAATTCGAACAACATCACGGATTTCTTCATCACGACCAATGATCGGATCTTGATTGCCGCTTTTTACCTGCTGTACCAAATCTACACCATATTTTTCTAATGCTTTGTATTGTTCTTCTTGATTTTGAGAAGTCACACGATCTCCTCCTCTCATGTCTTCGATATTTTTACGTAATTCTTTTTCTGTGATTCCTTGACTAGTCAAATACTTGGTCAAGCGATAATTTTTCAATTTCATCAACGCTAAAATCACGATTTCAGTCGCTAGAAATTCATCTTGAAATGATTCTCTCAACTTATCTGCTTCACCTAATAAGTTAAACAGATTTTGACTCATACTTTGTCCATATTGGATATTGCTCCCTTGAATACTAGGGTACTCATCGATTGCCTGATCGATTTCTCGTTCAAAAGCCTCGACGTCAACACCAGCATCTGTATAAAAATTACGACCAAAATGATTCGGCTGTATAAAAATCTTCCATAGATGAGCAATATCGATTTCCTGATGGTGGCGAGTTACTGCGACCTGTTGTGCTTCAGCAATGGCCTCTTGTAAAGTTGTAGTCATTTTTTCGATATTCATAACATTACCTCCTAAATTTAAAAGCGTAATAAGCCCGTTTAGGCTCGACTGGAAAATAGAAAAAATCGATTGAGACGCTTTTTTTCTCACTCTATTTTTATCTTTTTCCCGAGAGACTGGCTTATGGAGCTAGATAGATAAAAGCATAATAAGCCCGTTTAGGCTCGACTAGAAAATAGAAAAAATCGATTGAGACGCTCTTTGTTTCACTCTATTTTTATCTTTTTCCCGAGAGACTGGCTCATAAAGCTAGATACTGTTAAAAGCTGAAGGACCTAGCTGTGACACTTCTGGCCACACTCTAATCTTAGCTTTTCTTCAGCCTTATACCTAAAATTGCCTTCTATATAAATAGTATCCTTTATTCCCTAAAAAAACATTACGTCTTTTGGACTATTTTTACCAAGGTCTGAAGTCTGATTAACTTTGACCTTATAAATTAATTATACTTGATTGGTCAGTAAAGGTCAAATAAAAACTTCTTTTTTTTGACCAATTCCCCCTACCTATTTTTATGATACTCCAACTAATTATTTTAGCAAATAATATGAGTTTCATTAGCAAAAAAAGATGATCCAAACGCTCAACCGAACGCTTTTAGATCATCTTTAGATTATTAAATTTTTTCAACTTTTATTACTGAATTCCCAGCAACTTGAGGTGGAATCGACATTGTCATGGCTGGTAACCCGACTAAGGTAAACTGAATTTTATCTCCCGCTCTTAAATCCGCTTCTGTCAGTCCAGCTGCTAATTGCTCGGTCGATACATTTAGGATCACACCATCATTTTTCATCATATTGAGGATTTCTTCAGGGTCAATTACTGCTTCCACCTCATTTAAAACCAAACGAATCGATTGGTCAACTGTCTCGTTTTTCTTTCCATCTTCAACTAGGATAGCAGTGAAAACGGATTGTTTTTGCACCTTGTCCGAACTATTAGAAGTTTGTTCAGTTGATTCTTCTTTCTTACTCATCATAGAAGTTTCAGTACTTCCTTTCGTTTCACCGTTATTATTAGCTGTACAAGCACCTAAAATGAACAATGCGCAAATTGTTCCTACAGCAATACTCATTTTTTTCATTAAAATTCCACCTTTCCCCTCATGATACTCTTATACAATTTCCAGTTGGAATTCGAAACTATATTTAACCGCAAGAATACCAACCTACAATCATTAGGTTTTTGGTCAAACTTTTTAGGATCAATACCTAAGCAGATAGATTCTAACCATTTCTTCGATCATTTCCTGACATCGTGATTTCTTGTGCTAAATAACGAATTCGTTCCATGATTCGGCGGGCCTTCAAAGGTTCTTGTTCCCCACGTTGCGTGACAGATAGATGTTTTTCTAACTCTTTTAAATCAAGATTAGAAGAGAAAAAAGTCACTAATTGCTCTTGCATGCGATATTGTAAAATAACACTTAAAACATCGTCACGAATCCAGGATGTCATTGATTCTGCGCCTAGATCATCAATCATCAACACTGGTGATTTTTTAACAGCATCTAGCTTGGGTCCAACCATATCCTTACCGATTGCTTGTTTCATTTCAACTGTAAAGGTTGGGAAATGCACAATAGTCGTCACAAATCCTCGTTCCGCTAAACTATTTGCAATGGCACCTAATAGAAATGATTTTCCTACGCCGAATGTTCCTTGAAGATATAGTCCTTTGTGAAATTCTTTTGGTTCAGAAGTATATTCGTTCAAAAATTTCATTGTTTCAGCCATCGCCTGCGCTCGACCTTGAGAGGCTGTATCAAAACGGCTTAAACTAGCTTCTCGTACATCTTTAGGCATATCCATCGCGCGAACTCTTTTACGAATCTCATCTTCTTTTTGCTTGGCAATCAACGCTTCAGTTGGTACATAAGTAACATCGATATAGTGAAAATTCAAGGTTAATTTCGGCTCATAGCCAGGAGCGATCATTGATGGATCATTCAATTGATATTTACGTTTTTCTTGTACAAACTCATACAGTTTCGAATAGCTTTTACGGATGTCATCATCCGTCAATCGCTCGCGATGTTCTTGAATAAATTCTTGGACATCCGTATCTTTTAATACAACATCGACCAGTTCATTATAGCGTTCGTTCATATCTCTGTTTTGAATGATTTTTGACATTTCTTTTCCTACGTCTTCCATTAGTTGCCGCCTCCTTTACTCAGAAAATCTTGAATTTCTTTATCTAATCGTGCTTGTTCTTCCTTCGATAGCTTTTGCTCTTCAACCGGATTTTCTACCCAATCTGGTAGTGTTTCCTGACGAATTGGACGGTTGTTTTGTCCGTAGCGCTGTCTCGTTTGTTTTTGTTCTTTGCCTTTTTTGGCTAACTCACGCACATGATCAATCGCCTTTTCAGGGGAAAAAATACCACTTTGTGCCCATTCATTGGCGATTCGATTAACATAGTCCGCTTTTAGTGTTGGTTGTTTTTGAATATTATAAACATAATTGATCAAGACATTGATCACACTGTTTGGCAGTCCGGATTTACTCACTAAGTATTTAACTAAAGAACGCTCTTGTGGCGTAGTGTAACCACCTCGTTCGTTTTTTAAGGCTTCTAAATAATTCAGCGGAAAATTCTTCTCACTATCCATGATCATTTGAATATCTTGTGTTGAAAAACCATTCATTTTTAATGAGTTGTAACGATATGTTTGCTGATCGTCGGCAGATAGTTCCACTGAATCATTGGTTTGGAATTGGCTGGTCTTTTGTTTTTTATCCGGATCATAAGTACGATACACCGCTCGTTCAAAGTCTTTGACGTCGATCTTACTCGTATAATAATCAAATGATTTAGAACAAAACTCGATCATATCTAATTCTGTGATTCCAAATAAATTGTGGAAGATAAATACCTCTTCCTTAAAACCAGCACTATTATCAGGAAGTTTGATTCCTAAATTTTCAATTCCTTGAACAAAATAGACCCAATCAAAGGTTTCATTGACTGCACTTGGTTTTTTCACAGGTCTTGGATCAGTGAACGCTTGCTCCATCTTACCTAGCTGACCACTTTGTGCAATGATTTGCTCCTCTTTGAACAGATAGATATCTTTAAAACTAGCTGAAATATCTTCAAAACCCGTCAAACTAATAAATTTTGGTTTGAATCGTTCAAATAATTTATCCATCTTTCTTTGTCCAACACTGTTTAAAAGAGTCAGTGACAACACTTCGTCTTTAAAGAAACGTTCAGCCGTTTCAGGATGATTTAAACGATATAAAAAGTAAGTCCCTAGTTCATTATCTTCTTTAACAAAGGTACCTAATAAGCCAATACCTTCTAATTTTTTTCTGGCAGTTTGAATTTCTTTGATACTCATGTCCAACATCGTAATCAGCTCTGCATGAAAAAGTGATTCACTAACACCTGTTTCTGTAACTTCTGATAACAGAGTCAAATATAAACTAAACGCTTTCGCCCCTATTAGCGGTTGATATAAAAGTGTTAAAACAGTTTGTTCTTGGTCAGACAAAGGATAAGCAATAGTTGCTTGAAATATGCTTTTTGGCTGGACTTCTTTCCACTTCTCTTTCAAGGAAAGACCTCCTTATTCATTGGTTGTATCAGCGTTTGAAGACTTTGCTTTATCAACGATTCCTTGCAATTCTTTTAAGAATACACTCATGTCTTTAAATTGACGGTACACGCTGGCAAAACGAATATAGGCAATTTCATCTAGATTGACTAAATCTTCCATTACATATTCTCCGACTAGTGTCGTTGAAACTTCATTCTCGCCTAAGCTACGAACACGATTTTCAACATTGTCAACGATTTGTTCCATTTGTTCCATGGCAACTGGACGTTTTTCTGCTGAGCGAATCAACCCGCGTAAAATCTTCTCTCTATTAAATTCTTCTCGGTCACCGTTTTTCTTAATGACTAATAGTGGTGCCGCTTCAATCCGTTCAAATGTTGTAAAACGGTAATTACAATTTTCACACTCTCTACGACGACGGATTGCACGACCATCGTCAGCTTGACGACTATCAATTACACGAGAATTATTATGATGACATCTTGGACAACGCATAGTATTCACCTCATTTTATCTAATAATATCTATTTTAACAGTTAATTTTAAGTTTACTTCCTATATTATAACATGAAATGCTTAAGAAACCAGACATTAACGATTACTTCTTAACCATTTTTTTTCATTTGTTTAACGTTTATTTAATAACAGTTTTTTAAATAAAATGAATCAGACTCTCACTGAGCTGGTTATTCCTCTTGTCAATTTATCTAAACAAGTTGTAACAAAAAAATGAAAACAAAATCGGCTTTAACATTCGCTGCCTCTCTTGTCTTCATTTTTCTGAAAAATAGTTCTCATCACAGATCGAGTAATTAAAAATGATTGTTTAACACCCAATTTTCCACCAATTTCTTAGTTTCTTGGATCGTTTTTTGATTATCAAATACGATATCTGCTTTTTGCTTTTTCTGTTCGATCGATAATTGACTATTTATTCGTTGCCACGCTTCTTGTTCCGTCAGATGATCTCTTTCCATCAGACGATCCAGTTGAATCGTTTCTGGAACATAGACAACCGCTACTTGGTCCATGTCATTTTCATATCCGCCCTCATAAAGCAAAGGAATATCAACAACGACTAATGACGCTTGGTCTTTTTTCTTTTCAATTTGCGATAAGATTGCTTCTCTTAAAAAAGGAGAGAGTAATGCATTTAGTTTTTGTCTTTTTTCTTCGTCTGAAAAAACGAGCGCTCCTAATTTTTTACGGTCCAATGAACCATCTGGCTGCAACATTTCTGTTCCAAACGTAGACACAATTTTAGCTAACGCTGGCCTCCCCACTTCAACAACCTCTCGAGCAATCACATCAGCATCAACAACTGGAAACCCCAGTTCTTTAAAAACCTTTACAACGGTACTTTTCCCTGTAGCAATCCCACCAGTTAGTCCTAATATCATTGTCATCGTTTAGTTCCTCACTTTTAAGGTTTGACACTTCGGACAAAAATGAGTTCCTCGTTGCGCAACTTTGATTTTTTTGATTGGTGTAGCACATCGTGGACATGGTTTCTCCGTTTGGCCATAAACATTTAGTGAAATTTGGAAGGTTCCTGCTTCTCCTAGCGCATTTAAGTAGCTACGGATTGTTGTTCCGCCAGCTTCGACCGCTCGGCCTAGGACATCGATGATTGCATAATACAGCCCTTCAACCTCTTTAGGTTTTAATGAATCAGCGGGTTGTTCTGGATGAATACTCGCTTCCCACAAAGCTTCATCTACATAAATATTCCCTAAACCGGTAACTAGTCGTTGATCTAATAATAACGGTTTGATGGCTTTATGATGTTTTTTTAACCCAACTCGAAATTCCTTTAATTTGAATTGAGTAGGAATTGGTTCAGGACCTAAAGCCAAGATACCTTTATAATGTTCACCTTGATTTTTAGGCACTAAAACCATACGACCAAATTTCCGAACATCAAGATAACGGAGTTCAGTTCCATCGGTAAACGTGAAAATCACGTGAGTATGTTTTGTTCGCTCTTCTTCTGGCTTATGGGTTTCATATTTTCCTTCCATCCGCAGATGAGAAATCATATCGTAATTCGTTAATTTGAAAATCAAAAATTTGCCACGTCGTTCCATTTTTTCGATTGTTTGACCAATCAACTGTTGCTCAAAAATATCTGTTTCAGGTGATTCAATGATTCTCGGCCATAATATCGTGACTTCTTCGATTATTTTGCCGACAACTAACTTTTCCAACCCTTTTCTGACGGTTTCAACTTCTGGTAATTCAGGCATAACTCACCTCTCCTTTGAAGAAAAAGACCGAAACAAACACATCAAGGTTTTACAACCTTGTTCGTTAGGTCAGTCTTTTTCAGCTTATTTTAGTTGCTTATTTTGCTTCATACCATGTTTTACCCCAGCTGCTATCTGTCAGCAATGGTACATGTAATGAAACAGCATTTTCCATCACTTCTTTAACCAAAGCATTTAGCTGATCTAATTCAGCTTCTGGCGCTTCAAAAACAAGCTCATCGTGAACTTGCAGTAACATCGTTGCCTGCATTTTTTCTTCTTTTAATCGTTGATCCATATTGATCATCGCAATTTTCAAAATATCAGCGGCACTACCTTGAATCGGTGTATTGATTGCAGTTCGTTCTGCAAACGAACGAAGATTGAAATTACGTGAATTGATATCTGGCAAATAACGACGACGGTTATACAAGGTTTCTACAAATCCTTTATCTTTAGCGTCGCGAACGATATCTTCCATGTATTTTTTAACACCTGGGTATTTCTCAAAATAAGTATCAATATACTCTTGTGCTTGTTTCCTAGTAATACCTAAATTTTGGGATAAGCCATAATCGCTGATTCCATAAACGATCCCAAAATTGACCGCTTTGGCTTGGCGACGCATATTTGGCGTAACATCTTCTGGTTTTTCGATACCAAACACACGCATCGCTGTACTTGAGTGAATATCTTGCCCTTCAATAAAAGCTTCTTTCAAATGCTGATCATCAGAAATATGAGCTAATACACGTAGTTCGATTTGAGAATAATCAGATGAAAAAATCAACCAGTCTTTTTCTCTTGGCACAAAAGCTTCACGAATTTTACGCCCTTCTTCTAGACGGATTGGAATATTTTGTAAATTAGGATCAACAGAGCTTAAACGACCCGTTTGAGTTAACGTTTGCACATACCTTGTATGGATTTTATCATCTGGCTGAATTACTTTTAAGAGACCTTCAACATAAGTCGATTGAATTTTAGCAATCTGACGGTAAACTAAAATATCTTCTACGATCGGTGCTTGTTCTTTTAACTGTTCTAAAACGTCAACGGCTGTTGAGTAGCCAGTTTTTGTTTTTTTAATAACAGGCAAGCCCATTTTTTCAAACAGAATTACGCCTAATTGTTTCGGTGAATTCAAGTTAAATTCTTCGCCCGCTTCAGCATAGATTTTTTGTTCGATTTCACGTAGTCGATCTGAAAACTCAATACGCATTTCTTTTAATCGATTTGCATCTACACGAATTCCCGTAATCTCCATGTCACCTAAAATTTTTGACAGTGGTAGCTCCATTTTATAGAATAAATCAGCTTGATTTTTTTCAACCAATTCTGTATCCAATTTTGCGGAAAGAAATTGAATAGCCTTAACTTTTCGAGCCAAGTGACTGAAAAATGCTTCATCGTCTTCTGGCAGCCCTTTTTTGGCACCTTTTCCATAGACTGATTCATCGGAATGAATATCTGTGTAGCCGTAATGTTGAGCCACGCCTTCAATATCAGCACTATTATCATTTGTATCTAGTAAATAAGCAGCCAATAAAACATCAAACTTAATCCCTTGTGGTTTTCCGACATAGCGATTTAGTGATACATAGGTCCGTTTTGCATCATATACAGTTTTCTTATAGTTATCTGATAATACCCAATCAACAAATGGTTTACTTTCAAATAGCTCTAAACTATTTGTCACGTATACTTTTTCTTTATTGCCCCAAGCAACTCCTACGATAGGAGAGGTATGGTAATTTTCTTCCATCATTTCAACATATAAGGCCATATCAGCTGTAAACATTTCTTCAGTGAACGTATCCACTACATCGAAATGAACATTTTCAAGTTCAACAGCTTCTTCTTCAACATTTAATTTGCTTAACATTTGCTTGAATTCCATTTCCTTATAGAAGGGAATCAGTTTTTCTAGATCTTTTCCTTCATATTTCAATTCATCAATATCGACTTTGACTGGAGAATCAACATTGATTGTCGCTAAACGCTTAGACATGAAGGCTTGCTCTTTATCATTGATTAAGTTTTCTTTCATTTTACTTGGTTTCATGCTGTCGATGTTTTCATAAACACCTTCAACTGAACCAAATTCTTTCAATAATTTGATTGCTGTTTTCTCACCAATTTTTGTAACCCCTGGAATATTATCTGATGTATCTCCAGCAAGACCTTTCATATCGATGATCTGATTAGGTGTTAGGCCATCATATTTTTCAGCTACATGTGCTGGTGTATAAGTTTCGAGATCACTAACACCTTTGATCGTAATGTCAACTTTGACTGAATCTGTCGCCAATTGCGTTAAATCTCGATCTCCAGACAACACAACAACATCAAATTGGTCTTTTGGCACTTTAGTAGCCAATGTTCCGATAATATCATCAGCTTCATAATTTTCTAGCTCATAATACTTCACGCCTAAACCAGTCAGCAATTCGCGAATATAAGGCATTTGCTCTTTAAATTCTCCTGGCGTTTTTGAACGACCTGCTTTGTATTCTGAATAAAATTCGGTTCTAAAGGTTGTCTTCCCAGCATCAAATGCGACTAAAACATGCGTCGGATTTTCTTTAGCCATGACGTTTTCAAACATATTATTAAACGCATAAACGGCATTGGTATGTAACCCATTTTTATTTTTAAATCGTTCTAGGGAATTGTGCAAAGCAAAAAATGCTCGAAAGGCAACACTGTTTCCATCAACTAATAATAACTTATTTTTTGTCATCTTTTTTCTCCTCATCTTCAGCAAACTGGTTTCCTATCTATTCTAACAAAAAACTGTCAACTTTGCAGTAGGAAGGAACTAAAGTTCGCAAAGCTGCATTGAATACAAAAGAAAACCCGCTCTGCACACTCAGAGCGGGTCAAATTAGGAGTTCACACAAATGAAATTGTTTTTGTAGCAATTGTCTTTCTTCTATGTCCTTATAGTACAAGTAATTTGTGAACATTGTATGAACGAAAAATTTCTAAAATGTAACTTTTTTTAGGAAAAATCGGCCTATATTTCTATTTATACCGAAATCTTTAACTCTAAGGCAAGATATTTCCAGCCGCACGGTAAATTTCATACCATTCTTCTCTACTTAAAACAATCTCTGATGCTTTAGCAATTTCTGCGATTCGTCCTTTATTCATTGTTCCTGCGATCACCTGCATTTGGGCTGGATGCCGTAAAATCCACGCAGTTGCAAGACCTGTAGCTGTACAATTATGTTTTTCAGCGATTTTATCTAACGTGGCATTCAGCTCTGAAAATGTTTCATTTCCAATAAAAACACCTTCGAAGAAACCGTACTGATAAGGTGACCAAGCTTGGATGGTCATTTGATTTAAACGAGAATAATCTAAAATACTGCCATCATGATCTACACTTGCTTCATCTGTCATATTTACATGGATACCTTGATCGATCATTCCAGTATGTTTAATTCCAAATTGCAACTGATTTGCTAATAATGGTTGTTTTACTGTTTTTTTCAATAAATCGATTTGCATTGGTTTTTGATTGCTGACACCAAAATATTTCACTTTGCCTTGTGCTTCGAGCTGATCAAAAGCAGCCGCAACTTCTTCTGGTTCAACAAGTGTATCTGGTCGATGAAGTAATAATGCATCGATATAATCCACACCTAAACGTTTTAAACTGCCTTCAACGGAAGAAATGATATGTTCTTTTGAAAAGTCAAACATACCTTTACGAATCCCGCATTTTGTTTGAATAATAATTTCTTCTCTTTTGATCGATGTTTCTTTTAATGCTTTACCAAAAATCGTTTCGCACTCGCCACCGCCATAAATATCTGCATGATCAAAAAAATCGATACCGTGCTCATACGCTGTCTCAATAATTTCTGCTGGTTTTTCAACTCCATTCATTCTCATACAACCAAGAATCACTGATGCCGCTTGTAAATCACTTGTCCCAAATTGAATTTTTTTCACAGGAAACCCTCCTAAAATTGTATTCACTTATTTAGTTTAACACATTTTCTTGAAAGGGCTTCATTTCATCACTTTTTTTATTAGTTTTTCGACCTGGTAAAGTGTTTTTTCTGAAAAACCTGCTTCAATTAATAACGTAGGCTGAGGATATTTCCGATGTAAAGATTGATATACAACTGTGGTTAAAATAATATCCGCATATGAAATAGATTTCGAAGTTCTTGCGTAGATTATAGTTAAATTGAATTTATGCATAAAAAAGTGAGTGATTCTTTTCCCTAGTTTTGTTTCCATCTCAAGTGGTAAATCAGTCATTAAACAGATAAAAATTCTTTTTTCAAAAGAGACTGGAGAAATGAGCGAGCTTACAATCATAAAATAACGATACCATATTGTATCTTTGGGAATCCGCTGATAATAGTCGTTTTCTTGCATCAATTCATTTACAGCTAAACTAAGTTTACGAGTAAAATTAGGATAATTCTCTGTAAAAAGCATTTTTAAATATTTTTTTTCAAAAGGAAAACCTGAAAGTAATTCATAATATAAATGAAAGCTTAAAAATGCTACCAAGCTCTCTTTTGAGTGACTTAATTTTCCTCCGAAAGAGATGTGTCTCAATTTACTATTTGCTGTCAGCGTCCGTAAATAACAAGTTGTTTTCTTTAAATAATGTTCCCCAATAAGAAATATCTGGTTGTTTGATCCAAAATATGGTAAAAAATAGGCTTGGATCATTAAATACAAATAGACCAACTCTTCAAAATCTAAATTAGTAGCACTGCCTTCTGAATCCATAACAGCCATAAATTTAGAAAAAGTAGCGCTATTTTCGATATACTGCTTCCAACTCTTTTTGATCCAAACTTTATTGCCACCTTGATAACGCCAAAAAGCTATTTGAGTGATTCGAGTTATCGTTTCTTTTTGCAGATCATTGATTTTCATATTAAAAAAAGAAATAAATTTAATAGCAAGTTCGCGACTATTTTCTATTGTACATAACAAAGATTGTGGTTTCGTTTCTTGGTAAGCAAACCAATAAAATGGCAAAACCAATGCTCTAATTTGTTCTTCTTCTCCTATAAGCTCCCAGGTTCCTCGCTTTAAATGTAAGTTAAATTTTTTCAACCAGCCATTTATTTTCTTTGCTCGCCTTCTAAGGCTAGACTCACTCACTAACATACTACCTATTAGTTGTTTTGTAGTAACATTTTTCTCTTCAATAATTGTTTTTAGAAAAATGATTTCGGGAAGATCATTTAAATATTGAACTAAAAAAAACTCCAAATATTGGTCATCCTGCCTTTTCAAATAGAATTGGTTTCTATCACGACAGCCAATGGCTAATTGCTGTTCTAATTGATAGCGTTTGAATAGCTTTTTCAATTTTTTTATTGCCCTTATTATTGTTTTTGAATTTATTCCTAATTCTTTTGACAGTGTATCTAGTGACTTGCTATTATCCGTATATCTTAACGCATTAAACAAGCCAAGTAATTTCTTTGATTCAACATCAAAAATTTCATTATAATCCATTCCAAACCTCCACCATAAAGATTAAAATAGTATTTTATTCATTAGCTGTACAAAAAAAGTAATGAGTTATGCATAGAAAATATACGCATAATTCATTACTTTTCATTTTTTTAATTATGAATTCTTAGTGTCATTGCATTAGCTGCCACAATCACTGTGCTTAGAGACATCAAAATCGCCCCTACTGCTGGGTTCAACAAAATTCCCCATGGAGCTAAAATACCTGCAGCAAGTGGAATCGCAATAATATTGTAGCCCGCTCCCCACCAAAGATTTTGAATCATTTTACGTCGTGTTTGCTTTGCTAAATCAAGGAATCGAAGAATATCTTTGGGATCACTATCCGTTAAAACAACATCAGCTGAATCAATGGCCACATCGGTTCCAGCTCCAATGGCAACACCAATTGTGGCTCTGACTAAGCTTGGTGCATCATTGATTCCATCACCGACCATCATTACTTTCTCACCTTTTGCTGTGTACGTTTGAATGATTTTTTCTTTATCTTCTGGTAATAGCTCGCCATGATAATCATCTATTCCTAAATAATGAGCGACCGATTCTGCAGCAACTTTATTATCACCAGTCAACATTACCGGCACGATTCCCTGCGCTTTTAAATCGGTTATGAATTGTTTTGCTTCTGGTTTCACTATATCGCCTAGGGCTATCATTGCTACTAACTTCTTATCAATAATTAAGTAGCTTAATGTATTTCCCTGTTCTTGGTATTGTCGTTTCATTGATTCATCGAACGAAAACGCAAGATGTTCTACTTCTTTCTCATTTACAATTTTGACGTTTTTTCCGTTGACCACACCTGTCAAACCTATTCCAGCAAGACTTTGAAGATTTTCAGCTTTATAAGGTGAAATTTTTTTCTCCGTCAAATAGTTCATGATTCCGATTGCCAAGGGATGATTTGCATTACTTTCTAAAGCGCCGATCACTTTTAAGGCCTCTTCTTGAGTTGTATCTGGATCGATCATTTCAACTCCAGTAACTGTAAATTTCCCTTCTGTTAAGGTTCCAGTTTTATCTAACATTATATAGCGAATATCGTTGGCTTGTTCTAGTGCATTTCGGTTTTTTAACAATAAACCGTGTTTTGCTGCAATAGACGTAGAACGAGCTATAACTAGCGGGATTGCTAACCCCAATGCATGAGGACACGCAATAATGAAGACTGTTACCATACGCTCAAATGCAATACTGATATTTTTATCGACCATCCACCAAATAATAAAGGCTAAAAGCCCAGCACCAAGTGCAATATAAAATAACCATTTGGCCACTCGATCAGAAAGTGATTCAAGATTTGATTTTTCAGTCTGCGCCTTTTTAACCATCTCCATCACTTTGGAAAGATACCCAGTTTCTCCTGTACCTGTCACCAGTATCTCAATTGTTCCACTACCGTTGACGGCCCCACCGATCACCTTATCTTTTTCGTTTTTTGTGACTGTTTTTGATTCTCCCGTAACCATCGATTCATCTACAGAAGTGCTTCCTTTAATAATCACACCATCAGCCGGAATTTTATCACCAGCTCGTACAACTAGATGGTCATTTTCTTGGACTTGCTTTAAGGATACTTCTTCTTCCGTTCCATCTTTATTTAAGCGTTTCACTTTATCAGGTAGTAATTCCGCCATTTTTTGTAACGCATCACTAGCATTGGATACAGCATTCATTTCGATCCAATGTCCTAACAGCATAATAACGATCAAGGTTGCAAGCTCCCAGAAAAAGTCCATCACATGATTTTGCGGCATCAGTTTATTCATAATAAAAGCATAAATACTATAGAAATATGAAACAGAAATCCCCATCGCAATCAATGTCATCATCGCTGGACTTTTCTGCTTAAGCTCCATTTTAGCCCCATTTAAAAAAGGCTCTCCGCCATAAAAAAAGAGAATCGAAGCCAAGATCAATACTAACCAATCTGAACCTGGAAATGTGAACTGAAATGGAAGATCAACCCCCATCATCGGAGACAGAAAAATGATTGGAATGGCGAGAACTAGTGAAAACCAGAATTTTTGTTTAAAGTTTCCCATGTGCATACCATGATCCATCCCACTCATCTGATCGTCACCGTGCATTGTGCTATGATCCATCCCTTCCATTTGATGAGCTTGATGATTCATATGCTTTTCTTCATTATGATTCATTTGAATTCCTTCTTTCTCGAATTATAGAATGTTTAAAAATATGCTGACTTTCAAACAACGAAGTACAGAAGAAAGTGCTATCCTCATTCAAGCATAGCACAACAAATCTTTCGGTAAAAATAAAGTCTCTTAATTCATGGAAATAAGGAAATTTTGCGTATTTAACACTAAGCAGGCTGACTCAATGCCAAGTATAGCTCTTTAACAACCATAATGCGTGATTCTTTTTCTCTTTGATTCTATTCATTTTTCTTATACAAGAATCTTTAAAATATCTGTGTAGGCTCTTTTTTGACTCACGTTTTATTTCCAGATACATCTGCTGAATTGCTTTACGATTCGATTGGTATTTTTTTCGTTTGCCTCCAGTAAATTCATAGAAAATATCAATACCTCCTGACTCCTTAGTAATAGGTGACTGAAGAAATAATTCATTTTGTGTTTTCTTTAATCGCTTCAGTAATTCTTCTGTAACCTTTTTATCGAAATTTTGTTTGATAATCATTTTACAAAGTCTTGTATATTCGATTTTAGCAACATGATTGTACACTTTGCTTGCATAATCCACCCCTCTGTGTAAAACATTTGCGCTAAAAGACATATTTACTAGTAACTTATACTGATGAACACAGCTTTCTGCCATTTTTTGCTTATTTTCCTGATAAGGGATCTCGTTGTTCAACCTTGCTAAAAATTGATATAAAAAATCATTTTTTTGCTCTTCAATTCTAATTATCCTTTTCATTACTATTTCTCCTCCTTAAATAATGAATGAATTTCGGCATTTAAAAATTAAACAAAACAATACGAACGTCAAATCGAACATATTATAATGAATGTATTTCGGTAAACCTATAATATCATTTGGATCAAGAAAATACAATAACAAAAAGAATAAATAACAATACAATAATAATAATAAAAATGATATAGTAGAAGAAAGATAGTTAGACTATTAAGGATAAAGAGATCCATTAGCACTCAAACATCGTAAGCTCATCTATTGAAAAATTAGGAGGTAAATTTTTTGGAAATCAATTTAAAAGCTGTTGGACTGAGAGTCAAACAAATCAGAAAACAGCATAACTATTCAATGGCTCGTTTTGCCAAATTAGTTGGAAATTCGAGTGCTAGCACTGTCAATAATTGGGAAAAAGGCAATAATTTACCAAAACAAGATCGGTTAGAAAAAATAGCGATCCTAGGAAGTACAACAGCTGATTGGATACGCTATGGCGATTTTGAAGACTATGTAACTCAATTATTAAACGAAGCTAATTTACAGCATGAACTTAACATAGAACAACTGCAACAATTGATGCTCACCTTAAAAAAACAAAAAATCAGCTATACTCAAGATTTAAAAATATTGACTACTGCAAGCAAACTGTTTCCAGTTTATTTTGAAAAAAACTATCAGTTCGATCTTTCTAAACCTCATGCTTTACTTATTTCAGAAGACTCAACGACGTATAGCATTGAGCAAAATGATCGATACAGAACTAGCTTTTTGCCAATGATCGAAGCTTTGTTGCATGACTCTGACCAAAAAGAAGTCAATGCTTCTGTCTTGTTTTTAGTATTCGACTTATTGAAACGAACTGAATCAAACAAACATTATTTAAGCATTCTACCCCTCTTTAAAATGATCAGTGATATCGTCACAAATGATATTACTTATCGCAATAAACCAATAGCGAAAATAGTGAATTATGATGATCTCACAAAAAAATATACGGCTAATAAAGGAAAGCCTTTATCTGAGAAAACAGTACTAAAAAAATATTCACAAACAAAAAAAGAGTTGCTCGATATTTTAGATGAGTTTTATTCGGAGTTTAATAATCTTCAATAGTTCCCTGTCTATCCGCTCTTTATTTCCTGTTACAAACGTATTTTCTTATTAAAAGTAAGTTTCATATATTACAATTAGATGATACCTTTATTGCCAGATTTTAAATTTCGCCATTTTCCATTAATCTTGCTCTTTAAACATGATTATTCTTCTTAGACTATGGTATACTTTGTCTTGTGTTATTTAAGAATAGTAACGGTGCCTTTTTAACCAAAAGCCATCCGTTTAAAATGATAAATATAAAGCGAGGAACGTCACTTGAAGAAAAAACTACTCATTACACTTTCATTTGTTTTATTAGTAAATGCTGCGCCCTTGAGCGTATTAGCCGATGATATCGATCAAAAAATAGAAACTCAAACAAAAAAAATTGAAGATATCGTCAAAAATGAAAATGATGCGAAAGATTACTTAGCAACTCTAGAAACAGAAATTGCGACAATCGAAACGGAGTATCAGACAGTCCTTTCTGAGAAACAGAAACATGAAAAAGAAATGAACAAGCTAAATACTGACATTGCTAATTTAGAAGAAAAAATTGAAAAAAGAAATGAGCAATTACAAGCGCAAGCACGAGTTACACAAACGAATCATGAACAAGAATCCATGCTAGCTGTTTTGTTAAGTGCAGATTCGATCTCTGACGCTATTTCAAAAGCTTTAGCAGTTAATACATTAGTTACTGCAAATAATGATATTTTAACCGCTCAAAAAGAGGATAAAAAAGAACTTGATACGTTAAAAGTCAACTTAACCGCAACTCTAAAAGCACTTGAGAAGAAAACTGAGGAACTTGAAGAAAAGGAAGCTGCTTTGGCAGAAGCTAAACTTGAGCAGAATGTAAAAATCAACGAAATTGCTGCAAGTCTTGCAACTGAAAAAGCTGAAAAAGATAAATTTGTAAAACAAAAAGAAGAAGCAGCTAAAAGAAAAGAAGCACAATTAAAAGCAATTGCTGAAGAAAAGAAAAAAGAAGCTGAAGCAAAAGCTGCTGCTGAAAAACAGGCGAAAGAAGTGGCGAAAACAAAGCAAGCACAAGCTACTGCCGCTCCAACAAAAACAATAGAAAAAGAACAAGCCACACCTGTCCCTGATACAAATACAGGTACTAATAATAACGAGGTTCCTGCAAATGCCTCAACACCTACTCCACCAGCATCATCTGGAGGTTGGTCTGCTCCTGTAGCAAGTATGACGATCACTAGTGGTTTCGGTGTCCGTGAAGATCCAACGGGTATCTCAGGATCTTTTCATGATGGTATTGACTTTGGTGGAGCCAGCGGCACACCAATCATGGCTGCCCGCTCTGGCGAAGTTGTCAGCGCAAATTATAGTGGTATGGCTGGAAATCACGTTGTGATCAAGCACGACAATGGTTATTACTCCTATTATTTACACATGAGCAGCTTAAGCGTTGCAGCTGGACAAAGTGTTAGTGCCGGACAGATGTTAGGTGGTATGGGGACTACAGGTAATTCAACTGGGGTTCATTTACATTTTAGTATTTCAACAGGTCTGTGGAGCGGTTTTGTTAACCCTGCACCGTTCATCGGATTATAGAAAATCTAGTAAAGATAGCAAGTCAAAAATTACTGACTTGCTATCTTTTTTGCGCCTGTCAATTCGTTTACCCTCTACTGGCAAACATGTTATAATAAGCATAGATAAAGAAAGGTGTTGATTAAGATGATCAATAACTACTCAAATATCCTCGTTGCTGTCGATGGTTCAAAAAATGCTGAGTTGGCTTTACAACATGGCGTTGCGATTGCAAAAGAAAAAAATGCTACCTTGTACTTATTGTCTGTCGTTGATGAAAATGCAATCAGTCATAGTTCTTATGCCTATTCAAAAGTCCTTGCTGAGGAAAAGGAAGCTATCGAAAAAGAATTATTAAAAAATATTTATTATGCTACTGAGCAAGGATTGGATGACATTATACCGCTTGTTGAAATTAGCAATCCAAAAGAAATGATTTCTACAATTGTTCCAACAAATCAAGCAATCGATTTGATTATCGTGGGTGCAACGGGTAAAGGGATGATCCAATCAAACCAATTAGGTACCACAACCAGTTATGTCGTACAATATGCTCCTTGTAACGTGCTTGTCGTAAAATAATTAGTTGATATATACTAAAAAAAGCAGCCCCTTCTTATTCCCGAAGGGGCTGCTTTTTTTCTCGCCGTTTATCCGCTCTTTTTTAATTACTCTCTTAACTTTCCAATTAGCACAAATCGATGTTGTTGATTCCGAAGGTAACCTTTTTTTGACAATTCCTTTTGAATCTCAAGTAATTGAGTAAAATGCGTTTCTACTGAAACATCAGGATACTCCCACGGAATTCTTTTAACGTAATAAATCAACCCTTCCATATCTAAAAAGTCTTGATACGGAAAATACTCATCAGCAAATAAAATATCCATATTTTCTTTGACTAAAGCTTCTTGTGCTACCTCTTTTGACCATTCAAAAGAATTTCTTCGACGCTTTGTATCTAATTTTTCTGAGAGGAGCATTCCGTTTTGATCACCAACTTGCTGTGTAATGAATAGGCCGCCTAGCTTCAATACTCTAGAAACTTCTTTTGGATCATATGACTCATGGCTATTCAATATTATATCAAATGAGTCATTTGAAAAATTTAAATAATTCGTCTGATCGACAAACGTAACTGTTACACCTTGTGGTTTTAGCTTCTTTTTTAGCAGTTCATAATTAGGTTTCCAGCCTTCGGTAACGGATGTCTGACCAAACGGATGAGCAAATGTCAATAATAACTCTCCGCCACCAGTCCCCATATCCAATAAATGCATCTCACTAGACAAATGGGTACGAACAAGCTCATCATAACGCCACGGTAAGGCTTCTTGTCGCCAACGTCCTTCCAAATATGAAAAATCCCAACCTTTAAACTCCAATGCTTCAATAGTCTGCCAATATTTTTTTAATTCTATTTTTTCCATAACGAACTCTCCCTTATACTTAATTGTTGTCTGATTATAAGTTAGATACAGTTATGGTCGATCTGATAGTTCTAAATTTACTCAATACAACCCTATCAGAGCATTATAACTGTATCGAGTTGTTACTTCGTTGCATCACCTTGAAAATCATGTCAGTCATCTCCTACTTTTTTTCATTACTTTTGAGCCAATATATACCCATAAATACCCCATCAACATGCAAAACAACAAAGCACATAATAGAAATAGGGAGCCTTTATAAAATGTTGGCGAAACAATCAGCTCAACATAAGGAATCACATAAATGAATAACACAATGGCAACTACTACACCCGTAAAATAAAGCACCCCAGTTGAAACATAGCCCCCAAGGCCTCTAGATTGATCTCGCTCAGTAGGTAAAACATTTTTTCCTTGGCCATTGGAATAACGCGTTTGATTTGTATTCATTGCATCAAACGTACTATTGTTGATATTACTTCTTTCGGCAAATTTTCTTTGTTGTTCTCGCTGATTCACTTTTATCACTTCTTTTCTCTTTAATCCGGTTAGTCTTTAGACTATTATAGCATCACAAAAAAGAATAAAGCCAGACCTATTTCTGTCTTTATTCTTTCCTTCACTATTTATACCAAGCCATTTCGATCGATCAACTCTTTAAACCAAATACCACTTTTCTTTAAAGAGCGTTGATCATTTTCTAAATCCAAGCGATAAAATCCATAGCGATTCTTATATCCGTTCAGCCAAGACCAACAATCGATAAACGTCCATGAATGGTACCCAAAACAATTACTGCCTGCTTGAATTCCTTTATGTAACTGATTAAGATGTTCTTCCATAAATTCAATCCGATAATCATCTTGAATCATACCTGTTTGATCTAAGAACCGTTCTTCATCTGCCACACCCATACCATTTTCTGAAACGTACCAGGGAATATTGTTGTAGTCATTTTTGATCATCAGCGCAACATCATATAACGCCTCTGGATAAATTTCCCAACCACGATACGGATTTATTTTTTTATCCGGCCAATCATAATGATCGTAAAAATCAGCAGGAGAAACTGCAGGTTTATTGACTTTGGCAGGCGCTTGAACACGGCGTGGCTGATAATAATTCATGCCAATAAAATCAACTGTATTCTTTTTAATCAGCTCTAAATCATTCTCTGCAACATCAGGCAATAATTCATTTTCAGCTAAACGATCAATTAATTTTGCTGGAATCGTTCCTAAAACTGTAGGGTCTAAAAAGCTTTTGGTATTTAATAAATCAGCAAACTCAGCTGCTTCCAAGTCTTCTTGCGCCTGACTTTTGGGATAACACGGCGAAACGTTTAAAATGATTCCGATTGTGCCTTGATACTTTCTCTCTTTAAAGCTTTTAACAGCCATTGTATGAGCCATCAACGTGTTAAATCCAACTTGAACTGCTTTTTTCAGATCATGAATTGCGGGATAATGATACCCATATAGATAGCCGCACTCCACATGGACCATCGGCTCGTTAAATGTTGTCCATTGCTCAACTAAATCACCAAATAGTTCAAAACAAGTATCGGCATAAAAAGCAAATGCCTCCACCGATTCTCTAGTTTCCCAGCCGCCTTTTTCCATTAACCACCAAGGCATATCAAAATGAAATAAATTAATAATTGGTTTGACACCATTAGCAATTAACTCAGCGAAATAATGACGATAAAACGTAACAGCTTCTGGATTAACTGTTTTTCCATCCGGTAACAAACGAGTCCAAGCAATCGATGTTCTAAAGGAATTCATATTGATCTCTTTCATTCTTTTAGCATCATCCTTGAAATACTCATACATCTTAGTCGTATCTTCAGGTCCTTGGTTTAATTGGAATTTTTCTGGATTCAGTTCATACCATTTATCCCAAGTTGAAGGAGATTTTCCATTTAGCGAACCATGCCCTTCAGATTGGGGAGCAGATGTCGCTGCGCCCCATAGAAAATATTCTGGAAATTTTTTCATTTGCTTTACACCTATTTTCCTATTTTTAAATAATCTAACAGTAACGTACAAAACATCATATTCGCCCAGGAAAACCATTCACGGGTATATTGATTGGGGTCGTTCACATTAACACCTTCATGCATATGATTAGTGCCAGCATCGGTTTTAACTAAAATGTCTAACAACTCAGCCTTTTCAACTTGGCTAGTCGTCGTTAAACCTTGGATAGATAATGCGATCGGCCAAACGTACTCTTTTGGCGTATGCTCACTTCCGATTCCTTTTAACTTTATTCCTTCATAATAATATGGATTAACATCAGATAGAATTAAGGCACGTGTATTTTGATAAATTTCATCATCGATCGAACAATACCCTAGATAAGGAGCTGCTAATAGACTAGGTACGTTGGCATCATCCATTAAAAGATAATTTCCTAATCCGTCTACCTCATAAGCATAAACTTTTTGTCCCTGATGTTCAACGATACCCCATTTTTCTATGCCTTGATTGATTTCATCTTTTAATTGATTTGCTTGTTCAGCCAGTAATTTATCGTAGAAAATCTCTGTAAAAATTTCCTTAAGATAGCCTAAAATAACAACAGCAAACATATTGGCAGGAACTAAATAATTATATGTACAGCTGTCATCACTTGGACGAAAACCAGACCAAGTCATCCCTGTGTACCCACAAGGTTCTCCTAAGCCGTGATTTGAAAGTGTATCTTCTGGTCTTTCATCAAAACGCTCAAAACGATAAGAAGAATTTTCATGTCGTTGCTCTATTTTAAAAACCTTGATAATAGATTCTGCAGCACGTTTAAACTCTTTTGAAAATTGTTTGGTCTCACCTGTTTGTTTCCATAACAAATAAGCTAATTCGATTGGATAACATAACGAATCTATTTCATATTTCCGTTCCCAGATCCAACCATTCATCTCTGTAAGATCTTGGTGGTAGCAATGACCATTCTCAGTTTGGTTAAAGGCATTTGCATAAGGATCGATCAAAATACATTTTATTTGGCGGTCAACTAATCCCCGTATCAATTGTTTGATGTTTTCATCTTCATTTGCAATTGCTAAGTAGGGTTTGATTTGAGCGGATGAATCTCGCAGCCACATTGCCGGAATATCACCAGTGATTACAAACACATCATCCTCTGAGCTTTTGACTGTGGTTTCCAAAGTATTGTCAAAACAATTTGAAAATACTTCACTCCATCTAGGATTACTGGACTGTTCTGATACCAATGTTTTCATTTTTTCGATGACTGATTTTGAATAGTTTACACTCATGATGATTCCCCTTTTTACTTTCCTTTTAAAATTACTTCTGATTTAATCCAAGACTTGATCGTATCTTCATGATACATGGCTAAAATTTCTGTATATAAGATATCAATCACTGTTAATACGGGAATTTGTGGTGAAATCCCCCCCATATCCTTCTTTCCCATTGAGCTTGTTAAACAAAACGCTTCAGAGAACTCTTTATATGGACTTTTTTCGTTGGCAGTAATTACGATTACCTTTGCATTTTTTTCAGAAACTATTTTTACCGCTTCTTGGATTGCTTCATTATTGCCGGAAATCGATGAGACAACAACAAGATCACCTTGTTGCACACCATGAGCCATCATCACAATTGAATGTTCGTCCTTGATCACGTTGACAATTTTTCCAAGCCGTGAAAATTTAAATTGAAAATCTTCACCGCAAAAAGCGTTGTAACCTGTTCCCCAGTAATGAATGATCCGCCCGCTATCGATCATTAAAGCTGCTTTTTTAACTTCATCTTTATCTAATTTTTCGATAATGTCATTGAGCAACAAAGAGTAATTTAGATTGACGTAGCTAATACTAGAATCTGTTTGCTTTTTAGTGCTTTTACTAGAATATTTATATAAGTAAATCAGTTCTTTATAATTAGCTAAACCAATTTTTTTACAAAAGCGCGTGATTGAAGAATTGGATACACTAAGCTTCTTAGCCAATTCTTGAATTCCTAATTCCTTATTCCCATCAAGAAAGTATTGAGCGATCACTCGTTCAACATCCGTAAACTTTTTTTGATTTGCTTGAATGATTAGTTCGATGTAACTTTCCATGATTAGCACTCCTTTCACTATAGTAAAGAAAACAAGGAGGTTGGGACAGAAGTGTTTAATCCCGAGAAATAAGAAAGAATTCACGAAAATTGCTCTTCAAATTTTTGTAAATTCTGGCTTATTTCCGATGGGATTGCTTCTGCTCCCACCGTTTGTCCGGATTCCAGGTGTCTGGGATATAACTCGCAGAGTTATGTCTCAAACACTGCTCCCTTTATTTTATCTGTGCTAAAGCACTAAGACTTGAAGCGTTCTGTCCCAACCTCTTGCCTCTTGTTACGGTTTCCACGACTAGTCTTGTGCGTTCAGTAATTGGCTTTCGTCAAATTTCATATTCATTCGTACAAACGGTGCATAAATGAAGACATCCAAAACAACTAAAACGGCTGTTAAGATCACTGGGCTAAGATGGAATGCGCCTAAGATCCAGGTGCTGATGAAAATTGGTTCATTTCCTGAATTTAAGACGACCAATGGAACGACCCAACCAATTTTAGTCACAATATAAGCGACTACTGCATTGAAAACTGGTACAAAAACAAATGGGATAAACATCAATGGATTTAAGACAATCGGGAAGCCAAAGATAATTGGTTCGTTGATCCCGAATAGTCCTGGAATAAATGATAGTTTTGCTACTTCACGACCACTATACGTTTTTGGTGTAAAAATCAAAATTGCTAGAATCAACCCAAAAGTGGCACCAGATCCACCGATCATAGCGTACACATTTGTCATTGTATTCGGTGCAATAGAGATGTCCGCAAAGCTTTTTGTTTCAGCAAATTTCGCAACATTTTCTAAGAAAATTGGCAACCATAAAGCAGATACAACGCCCCAAACGATGTTAAAACCATGTAATCCTAAGAACCATAATATTTGTTCTAATAAGATCACTACAATAATAGCAGGTAACCCCGTTCCAACAGATGTTAGTGGTTGAACGAATAATTGACTGACCAGATCCATAAAGGAATTGAAATCAAACGCTTCAATCACGACTTTCATTACGGAACAGATCAATAATACGATCGAAATTGGAATCAAGGCAAAGAAGGAATCAAAAACATTTGGTGGAACATTCCCTGGTAGCTTGATAGCAATCTTATGTTTTGCTAAAACTGAATAAAGGAAAACAGCAAGTAAGCCTACGATCAAAGCGGTAAACATTCCTTCATAGCTAAAGAAATTATTCGCATAACCTTGAATAACTTCCGCTGAATCATCAGCAAAATTAACATTGTTTGGTACCATTACAAAATAGGCTGCAAAGGCTAATAACGTTGCCAGTAGTGGATTGATATTTGCTTCAGGATGTTTTTTCATCAATTCTTTTGCATAATTATAGGCAGTAGAAAAGACAATTAATAAAGCGACTATTCCCAATGTTCCTAGATAAACATTGCCGAAAATTGCTGATGCAGTTTGACCGATTGCTGTTTCTCCAAAAAAAGCATCGATCTGCATTTTGATCAGGTTGGAAAACGATCCTACCACAGTAAATGGAATACTGCTGATAAACGCATTTTTTATAGCTTGTAAAACGCTGTTGTTATCTACTTTATTGGCGATTTTTAATAATGGATCTTGAATTTTCTCGATATTTATTTTCATCTTAACTCGACCTTTCCCGTGTTATCTTTCTATTGAAACTGTTTTAATTTCTCCTGGCTTCACTGTACCCAACGAAACTTCCTTCAACTTACCAACTGATTCAACTAAGTCACCATTTAAATCAACAAAACGAACATTGCATTCCCTTGCTAATATGATTTTCTCATTGGTGACGCTCTTTTCAAGTGATGGGTTATACAGACGCAGATTGACCCATTGACCGTCACGACTTAATTCCAATGCACTAAACACCAAATTGGCGTTATTTAAATCAACATACTCTTTCAATTCATTCAAATGATCGACTTTATTACTTTGGAAATATTGGATTGGATTCGTAAATCGATTTAAGGTTTGAACTTGATAATATGGGCTTGTGACAGAATAGGTTTGATATTCCTTTTGGATCCTCACTGGATTAAAGTCAGCTGAAATGATTAAAGATAACTCCATCTCTAATTCACCTAATAATTGACTATCTGGAGTCGGAATATAACGGAATTGATTCCCTGAAGCATCTCCAGGTCTTCTTAATAACTCTGGTCTGCCTAAAAAGCCTACTCCTCTAAATAAAGTCATATAGATTTGGTCATCAATCACTTGATATTCTTTGATTCCTTTACTCATAATCGTCCAACTCGCGGCAGAATCATGAATGTTGGCATAGTGGATCATTGGATAAATCTCCGTTGGTTCTTCTTTCCAGCCTAGCTTTCTCCAATCCTGAATATGAGGATCTTGATTTTGTCGTTCAACGATTCCAAATAAGGTATCTGCATAACTGACTTTGTTTTTGACTGGTGTTTTAACAACCAGACGCATCCGATGATCCATTGCTTGGTTATTGATCTTGATTTTCATATCAATTCGCTTAGACTCTTTGCTTAATGATAAGCTCAAGGTGTAGTTAACTGTTATATTTAATTCCTCAGATTTCCTAGCTTGTAGATCTTTTGGTAATGTCCAATTGCCATTCAATGTCATGGTAGATAAAAACGGTCCTGTTTGAACAGATACATCGGTTGTATCGAAAACCAATTGATGAACTTTATCATGATAGGCAGGTGAATAATCGTAGGTGTCGCCTTCATCACCTGATTCTTCCACGTATAGACAGTTCTCATAGGTTTCGCCTTGTTCTTTCGCCAAAATAGTAAATTGTCCATCTGAGAAAGTGATCTTGTACGTTTCGTTTTCAATTAGCGTACTTGCTAACACTGATGGTTTAGCGCTATCATTTGATTCTGATAACTCTTTCACCGTTATGATCGTATATGCAAGTGGCGGGGTTTCTTTGATAAAACTTACTTTGTGAATATAGTAATACTTCGCTTCATCATAATCGCTTTCTGAACGTCTAACTTCACCAGCATAAACTTTTTCAGTTGATAGAATTTGACTAGCTAATTCATGGTTATTTTTATCAAGTAGTTTGATACTTGCATGCTTTGTGCTTACCTCTACTATATACGGATCCGTTCTGGTATAAGGTACGGTATTAAATAGAATCAAATCATTTTCTTGGATACCTTTAATGGATTCTGAAATTTTTCTTACTAAATAGTCAATTGTTGAATAGGATAATTGGTCCGCTTCTTTATATCTCGCTAAGATCATTTCATTTGTTTTATCCGTATTGCAGCCACCAATACTGTCATGAGCATGATTTTTCAATAATAACGTCCAAATATAATCCAAAAGCTCCCGTTTAAAAGGAATCCCTAAATCATCTGCCATCAACATTAATGGTTCTAGTTGGAAAATCAAACGATTTTCGATAGTATCATTTAACTTTTTCAAATCATATCTTGATGAATAAATAGAGCGATGAATTTTTGAAACACTGCCACTCATAAACTCACCTTGTACTGTTGGAAGCTCAGTTGCTTTTTCTTTTAATAAATTAAATATATGCGGATAATTGCTTTCTTCGATTTTGTATTCGGTACCAAATTGTTCGTTGACCTCTTGAATGATAGCTTTTAAATCTCGATCGACTGCTCGTTGGTCTCCACCAACCGGCAATGTTACAACTTCAGTAGCGCTGTCTTCTGCTACAAGATCCAGCATCGCTTTTTTCTGATATAGTTCACCTTCAACAAGTGTTACCCCGGCATAATAACCATTGCGAATATTGATTGTTAATACTTTTGAACCATCTTCAGCTGTCCAGTAAAATTCTCGACTTTTCGTAACTTCATTTGGCATTCCTCGCCAAAAGACGGCATCTGTGATTCCAAAGCCATTATAGATTTTCGGCATATCTTTCCCCTGTCCAAATGAATCAGGTAAATATCCTAAGGGCGTATGACCGCCCAAACGTTTTGACATATGGATCCCGATTTGCAAATTCTTCACGACCGATTCACCAGCCACCACGAATTCGTCCATTTGAGTATACCAAGGTCCAATAAATAATTTATTGGCTTCCACTAATTCTTTGATTTTAGTTTCTTTTTCTGGATAAACTTTTAAATAATCATCTAGAATGCTAAGTTGACCATCCAAATAATAATAATCCAGTTCGTTATTTTCTAAGGCATAAATTACCTCATCCATATGGTAAGAAAATTGGATAAATGCTTCATTATCACTAAAATACCACTCACGATCCCAATGAGTATGTGCTACGACATGTATCTTCTTCATTGTCTATTCTCCTTCCATCACTGTTCTTATTTAATATAACTCTGATTTTATAAAAAGAAAATGCATCCGGTAATATTTTCAAGTATTTTCTTTTACATCTAACAATAATGAAAATATTACCAATGTAATGCACAAAAAAGCTGAGTATAAAATGCTTTACACCTCACACTCAGCTAATTTACTTTCTATATGCAATCAAAAAATGAAGAAACTATTTTCAATAATCGTTCTCACCAATCAATTAAGTTAGCACTTCATATTCAGCAATCGTACTTGAAATAATACCAGGGCGTTTTTTCTTTTCCACCGTTTCATCCGTTGATTCTTTTCTTTGATGCATCTTTTTAAATGATTGGCTCTGCACCCAATTTTTTTGATGTTCTTTTGAAGTCCAGCGACTTAAAACAACCAATTCCGTTACTTCCAGATTATCTGGTAATGTCCGCTGCATTAATTGAAAGTTCAAGAATCCATCTACAGCTTCCATACTTTCTTTCGTATGCCCTGCTGTAAATTGTTGAATAATTTTTTGCGAGTGAGCCGTTTCTGTTTGAATCGTATTCGTTACAATATACATATTTTTTCCTCCACTATTCTATTTTTCTTGTTTCGATATGATAATCTGCAATGATTTGGCCTTGGTCGAACTGAAGCACTCGCTGACAAGTTTTGCTGAGAAATTCTTTATCGTGGGTAATCACTAAAACTAAAATATTTTCTTCGTGTAACCAACGAATGGTATTACTAACTTCTTCCATATGCACTAAATCTAATCCGCTGGTTGGCTCATCAAAGATAATCATTTTTTTTCCTGATAGCAAAGCACTAGCAATTGCCACGCGTTGTTTTTCTCCACCGGATAAGGTTTGGGGATGACGCATTAAAAGCGGTCCTAAATTCAGCATGGCGACAACTTTGTCAAACTCAGCTGTGTTCTGTGCATTTAAACTAATTTCTTTCTCTACCGTTTCAAAAAACAATTGCAAATTGACATCTTGCATCACAACAAAACTTTCTTTGATCAACTCTTTTGGTCGCATCACTTCTTGATTTAGTTTTATGACACCTGCTTTTGGCTTGATCAATCCTGACAAAAGTTTAGAAAATGTTGATTTCCCTGCACCATTATGTCCCACGATTCCGATAATATCAGCACTAGTCAATGTTAACGAAGGGATTTTGAGTACGGAAGGCTGCTTGCGATAGTGAAAATCCAGTCCATCACAGGTTAATACTAGTTTTTCTGACCCTTCAGCTTGTTTAACTTTTTTTGTAAGATGCGTTTGGTTAAGTGATCTTAATCCCAACGCCTGAATTTCGGCAACAGATTTTTCTCGCATTTCTTGACTTGTATAGTTTTCAACGATTTGACCTTTTTCCATCACTAAATAGCGATCTGCCAAATCCGTCAAATAGTATAAGCGATGTTCAGAAACAATAATTGTCATACCTTGGCTTTTCAAGACCTGTAAATAGGCTTTTAACTGCTCGATCGTTGCTTCGTCCAAATTACTTGAAGGTTCATCTAATAGGAATAATCGATGCTGCAACATACTAGCAGAAGCAAATGCGATCAATTGTTTTTGTCCACCAGATAAATGGAACATGCTTCGCTCTAAAAATTCTTCTAGAGAAAACAAACTTGTTATCTCATCGATTCGATCAATCATTTCTTTTCTGGATACACCATAATTTTCCATTGCAAATGCTAATTCAGAATAGACATCACTCGTAAAAAATTGGGTTTTAGGATTTTGAAATACCACGCCGATTTCTCGAACATATTCATTAAATTCTTTCGTTAGTAGCTCTTGTTCTAAAACAGAACCAGAACCCGTTAGTTCACCCAAATATAATTCAGGAATCAACCCATTTAAAATTCTTAGTACTGTTGATTTACCACACCCACTTTTGCCGCACAATACAATGAATTCGCCAGCTTTAACTTCCAACTCAACATTTTGGATAACCTTTTCCTGATCTTCATAAGCAAATGTCACATCATGTAAATCGATCATTAAATCAGCCTCCCTACGATTCCACACAGAATTAATATACCAATCAATACATAATCTTGACTCTTCAAACGAATCTCATAAACACTTGTATGTGCTTTAGGATTGCCTAAGCCTCGAACCAGAGCTGCAGCTGATAGATCCAAAGATGTATTCTCTGCTGACATCAAGATTGGTACAATAATATATTCCATCGTTTGAAATGGATGTAGACATAACTCAACAGTCGAAACTGCGATTCCACGGTATTTCATCGCATTACGAATACTTTTAAAATCTTGAAATAGTGTAGGAAAGAAACGAAACAAGACCGTTAGTGGAATAATCAGCCCAAAAGGCACATGACATTTCTTTAGCGCTGCGATCCATTCACTGATTTTGGTTCGATTCATCGCAAACGCCGCCGCCATGATCGTTGGTAGCATTCGACGATTTCCGACAAATAAAAAATCAAAAAAAGCGGCAAAACCATTCTCAATATGAGGAAATAATAGATAATCGCCCAGAACAAGCAACCAAAAAAGACCATAGAAAATTGTTCCTTTTTTTAAACTACCATTTAAAATAAACAAAAAATACAGCAACGTTACAAACAGCACTTCTGCTTTAAATGGTAGAGGAAACATCAATAAGAAACTAGCAAATAAAATCGTACATAATTTACTTCTGGGATCAAACGTTACGTATGTTTTTTCCATAATTTTTTCCTTTAGCTTTATCAAAGTGTTTCTCATAAATCTTTTGTCCAATCATTATTCCTAAAATACTACAAATGATTACAGCCAACACACACACATAAAAAGTTGTAGTTGTGATCGGTGCAAAGACTTTATCAATGTATATGGCATCTTTACCACGAGCCACCAATGAATCGACATAGGCGTTTTTCATAAACCACAATGGCAAAACGGGACCCATCAAGCCAAAACTAAAGACAGTATAACTAAGCATCGTTCGGATTTTTTGGGATAGCTTGGTATGATATTGAATCCAATCTGCTAGAATCGCACACAGAATATTTGGTAAAAATGACAACGGAAAATGCCCTGAAACTAGAAAGAATAAGCCCATCACACTGCCCATGATTGTAATTGCTCCAAAACGAGGAATACGATGGATCACCAATAAATAGACAATCCCCGCAAAGAGTGCTGTTGCACTAGGAATCAAAATGGAATTAAAAGCTGGGATTGTAAAACGTAAGATCAGCATCGCAATAGTCACGACTAAAAAATAAATAGCGGTATAAATACCAATTGAAATAAAATCTTGAATTTTTAACTTTTTCATTCTTGTACTAACCCTTCTTGTTTAATTGTCACTAAAAATAATAGCTGTCCATAAGTGTCACTTTTAATTTTCAACTGATAGCGGCCAGGCTTTTCAAATTGTTCACCTGATAGCACCAATTGATTTTCTGTCAATTTATACTCTAGTGAATAGCCATTTACAGAAGTTTTTTTCGTTTTGAATAATTCAAATAGTGCGTTTCCTTCTGCTAATTCTTTGATTAGTCCTTGATCAATCGATAGACAAATCTCGTCTCCCAAACTATATTCTGATTTTGAAAGTTTTGGTGGAAAACTCATTGGTTGCTTTAAGTGCGTTTCAAATCTGACATCTTCAAAACCTTCGGCCAAGATCTCGATCTTTATGGATTCATTCGCTTCCCATCGGTCAAACAAGCGATATCTTGCTTCGTCAGTATTTGCCAATAGGCCAAACTCTAAATGATTTTCAGGTTTATGGTACAAGTAATCTGGCCATAAAAGTGGAATCGTTTGTCCATTTTTTGTCATAGTAAAACTATAAACATACTTCCCATAAGCTTCGTGAAACTGATCATAAGTAGTGATTTCATATTCTGGTAAAAACTGAACCATAGCAGCGTAACTATAATGGGCAAAATAATACATCTCATTTACATATTCTAACTTCACTTGAATCGATTGAACATTCGTTTCCAGACCATCTTCAAGTAAGATTCTAGGGCCATATGTACCATCTAGATATAGACGTTTTCGTTTGTAACCAATAATTGCTGTTTGCTCGACTTCATCTATAGGAGTTAACGATTGAATTGCTGCCTGTTTCGCACTGAAGTCTGGATAAATTGCAGGGTTGCTTTTAGCAAGAATAAAATCTTTCGTATTAACATAAACAGGTACATGCATGATGCTGTAACTGCCGTATTCATTTAACATGATTTTTTGCTGATTCGTATGAGGGAATCGGCCGATGATCTGTTGGAATTTTTCAGATAATCGATAATCAGATTCTTGAAGCTCTGGACAATCTGCGTGATAAAAATCATAAAAAGACATGGTTGCTTCACCAATAAGATAACGTGGTAATGGTATGTTTTCAATATATACTTGATCAGCAAGTTTTAACGGGCATTGTTCAGTTTGTACTGTTTCATACTTTATAAAAAAATCATTGATTTTTATTTCATTCATTGAACCACTCCTTTCCTTATTGAGTTAGTATAGCATAACAAACTGATAATGAGAATCATTATCAGTAAAATGTAATGTTTCAATTTAATAACGAAAAATAGAAGGACAAAATAAACCTACTACTTTGTCCTTCTATTTTTGATAATCACTATTTTAATGGGTCGTTCCTGTATTTTCTTCAATATCTACTTCTGTTGTTATTGCCGCCTCAACTGCATAAATTAATGAATCCGCAATTGTTTGGATTGGCATAGAAGGTGTTCCTACAGGGCGATCAATCACCTGTGTTGGTTCAAACGGAACATGGATAAAACCACCTTTAACACCTGAGAATTCTTTATTGATCATGTACAATAAACGGTACATGATATCATTACAGACAAATGTGCCGGCAGTATATGAAATGTACGCTGGTAAGCCATGATCCTGAATATTTTTCATCATCGCTTTGATTGGTAGCGATGTAAAATAGGCAGTCTCACCCTCCTCTTCCAGTTTGACTCCGATTGGTTGATTGCCTTTATTATCTGGAATTCTCGCTTCGGCTAAGTTGATTGCTACTCGTTCCAACGAAACAGCGCTGCGCCCGCCAGCCTGGCCAACACAAATAACAATATCAGGCTGATGTTCTTTCATTGAAGCCTCTAACACTTTAGCACTCTCTTCAAAAACAGTTGGTATTTCTATTTTGATAATTTGTGCTCCTGCTACCTCATTTGGGATCAATTTTACCGCTTCATAAGCTGGATTAACTTTGTCTCCACCAAATGGATCAAAACCTGTGATTAAAACTTTCATTACAAATTACCTCCTTATTTTAAAAGCACAGCGGGCTCGTTCAGCTCTGACTGAAAAATAGGAAATTCTAACTGAGGTGCTTTTTACCTCATTTAGAATTTATCTTTTTTCCGAAGACCTTCAATCCTTGGAGCTTTAGCTCTTAGGAATTGATGAGATCGTAGCAGAGCGTAGTGTTAACCCACGGAGCTAGATAACATTAAAAGCTGAAAGAGCTCGTTCAGCTTCGACAAGAAAATAGGAAAAAATGACTGAGGTGCTTTTTGCCTCATTCAGTTTTTATCTTTTTCTCGAGACCTTCAATACTTAGAGCTTTAGCTCTTAGGAATTAATGAGATCGAAGCAAAGCGTAGTGGCTAGCTCTTGAAGCTAGATAGTATTACAAGTACCGTGCGTTATTCACTTATCTAAACAAAATCATATAAACAACTTGGAATACAAACATAAAAATCGCAATAAACCATTGATTTTTGATTACTCCATATTTGTCTTTCATTTCCAACATTGCGACAGGAACCACGTTAAAGTTTGCTGCCATTGGTGTCAATAATGTTCCACAGTAGCCACAAGTTAATGCCAGCATACCGATCAAAGCAGGATTTGCTCCTTGTGAAAAGACAAATGGTGCACCGATCCCAACTGTCATCACGGTAATCGCTGCAAAAGCGTTCCCCATGATGATCGTAAATAGCATCATCCCGAAAGCATAAATAATAATTCCAACTACTACATTTCCTTGCGGTACAACTTTTCCGACAGCAGAAGAAATCACCGTGCCAACACCTGCACTCGTGAACACCGCTCCTAATGAAGCTAAGAGCATCGGCAACATACTCAAAGGACCAACCGTCCCAAGCATATCTGCTGCATCATCCAAAAATGTCGTCGGCTTATTGTTTTTAGAATAGAACATCAAGATCAAAATTGCGACGAAAACACCCACTCCTACACCAACTAAGGCACCAAGTTTAGTAAATAACGCAAAAATGATCGCAAATACGCCAATACTTAGGGCGGGGATAAAAATTTTCATACCCAATTTATCTGACATTTGTTGCATGTACTCTTTTGATGGCAATTTAGTTTTCCCTTTACTCACCTTTTTCAAAACAGCAGGAACCGTCATTGAAAAAATCAAGATTCCACTGATCAATGAGGGAATAAAGCGTCCACCTGAGATCACTACTCCTAATGTACACCAAAAATAGCCAGTTCCATAGCGATGAGGATTACTTTTATCTAGAAAATTCTTAATTCCAGTATAAATCAATATCAAGCCCATCAAGATATATAAAACTTCTAATAATTTTTCACCAAGCAAGACATCTGGGTTCATAAAATAACTCATGAGCGGTCTCCTTTCTTCTCGATAGTACCATAGTATTTTTTCATCAATCGACGATCTTTAGTATAAAAATAAATACTTGCTGTGATCAACGCAACAAGTGCCACAGGAATTTCAACCGCTGCTAACTCTACTAAACTTACTTCATAGCCTAGCTCTTTTAAGGTAGATTGTACTAATAGACCACCTGCACCGCCGATAAACAATACTTGACCGAAAAACCAGCAAATATTTTCCATCGCTGAGGCCATTCCTTTAAGTTCTTCCTCATATTCTTCATTTAATTCTAAGTTTTGTGATTCAACAGCGCCAATCGACATTGGCAAAATAATTGGACGTACAAAGCCTGCTACGCCACCAAAACTAACATTGAATGCTGCAAAAATCATTCTAAAAACACCATAGATGTCAATGATCAAGCCCGCTGAAACCTTTTTAAAACGACGAATTAGAGATGCAGCTGACTCTTTTAAACCGTTTCTTTCTAATGTTCCTGTTGCCAGCATAATAATAATAAAAATAGCCATACCGCGATTACTTACAAAACTGGTCCCTAAAATATCCAGCATGCCTTCTAAACCGATACCGCCCACTAAAGCAGTAACTACTAAGGCAATCATAACAATCAAGATCGAGTCTAATTTCATAGCAAATCCGACAATCACGATCAACACACCTAATAAGCTAAGAATATTTTCCATTGCGTTCACTTCTTTCTTTTTAGTTTATTTAATTAATCATCTTAAAAATAATGACTTCTTTATTATACACAAAATTTGTTTTACTTTTAATTTTTACGATAAAATTCACAAAAAAATGGTACCGTTTGAAGAAAATAAAAAATACTAGCCTGAAACATAACTTAAAGAGTTATGTTTCAGGCTCTTCATATCCGAATAGACGGTGGAGCAAACGGTCCTCGATGCTTCAGATCGGAGTGAAGCGAGAACCGTAGATGCAGAAACAGCCCTTTGAAAATACTCTCTTCTGTCCATTCACCTTAACTCTGACAATCAATAAACACCTATCGTCTCTTCTGCATTAGCATAAATTAATTTTTGCTTTGCTTCCTCCATTTTTTCCCATTTATCACCATAAATGTGCTCTAAGCGACCATAATCATCATACGACAAGATAAAACGATGTTCGTCATTTTCATCATTGATGATCGTATACAATTTGTCCTCTTCATCTTGGCTGATTTGCCAAGTACCTGATTCAAATTCAACGGCTGTTGGCATTGAGCTATTCTTTTCCAACATCTTTTTAACACTTTCTGTTGTATACTCTGGATTGTCTTTTAGATTTTCTTTCCGTTCATCTGATAATAAATAATAAACAACAAAGAATTTTTGCGACATCATTGGACGCACTTGGATATCTATCCACAATGCATCAAATTTATCCTTAGGTAAAATTTCCCAGCCCGTTCCAAAAATAGTTGAAATTTTTTCATCATGGTCTTCTTGTAAAATAATAAACGGTTCTTCTTCCTCTAAAAGTGTTAGTGCTGTTACAGGTCCATACTCAGCCACATTATCTGGTGAAGAATGAAAAGCATATTTGGAATCAATCGCAAGCTCAGGCAGATCAGAAATAGTTAATTTTTGAGCCATTTCTTTTGCATGTCCCGTTAAATTTGTCTCAATAAAATCAGCTTGATCTGGATCTTCACGATCAACATAGAAATAATAAACAAATTGGTCATACAGATTTTCGCTTTCTTTTAGCGCTGAAGCGCTACTTGTAACAAAACTTTTATTCACATTTTGCTCTCCGCTAAATAGACTTTTGATCTCAGAGGGCGTGGTGTACGATTTATGTTCATTATTTCTTGAAATAACGCCACCTATTTTAACTAAAGCCACGATCAATAAGAAAATAGCCCATAAATAACTGCCCGCTCCTTTTTGTTTCTTTGTTAGAATCTGGATTGGTTCTACTGGTTGCAACAAAGCTAATTCATTTTCTCTAAATAAAGAAGGATTCCTTTTTGCTAAATCTGCCCAACATTCCTTCACACGAGAATGGCGTCGCAAACTAAAATAAACATGGCCCATCAATAAGTCAATGATTGTTGTGGGTAACGTAAGCTCACTTTTGTCAAAAGTCAGTACGTCATTTGTTGCCCCATCATTTTTCACCCATTCATAGTACGTTCTAAAAAAATCAAGTTCTTGACCTTCTTTTAAAGCTTTGGCTTCATTTAACAGTTTTTTAAACGTTGTAACGGTTCGCTCCTGCTCCATTCTAAAATCATTGAGTAATAGATAGGAGATTTCTAAGGTAACAACATCATAATCTTTAGTTGTCACACTTCTACACCATTCTAAACGTTCTTGCCATGAACTCTGATTTGCAACTCCATTATCCACTATTTGAAATAGTTCATAACGATTCGTAAAATACTGAATACGTTGTTCTTTTGAAATATCACGGTAAATAGCAAAAGCAAACAGCGGTACTTGCTTGATTTCTATCCACGAATAACAGAAGTAGTCACCAGATTTATACTCTTTAACCAAGGAATCAAAATCAAAAAAAACACCTATATCGGTAATCACTTGTCGCGATAATACACGATAGTTTGCCAATAAAAACTCTTGCATTCGATCTTTGATTTGATTATGTTCATCGCTCGACCATGCCAATTGATTAGAAAATAACGGCGTCCATTTTTCAATAGTTGCAAAAAAGTCTTTCTGCTCAAAAATCTCTGTTAGTTCCTGGTCGAAAAGCTCAACATGATTTGTTGGCTTTTTTTCATAGATAGATTCTGATGTTTCATTCTCATTAAATGGCTGTAGTTCAACTTCTTCTATATCTTGTTCTTGTATGTCTTTATCTACTTCAGTTCTATCTGCTTTAGCTTGGTCTTCCTTGGCTTGTTCACTCTCAACGCTCACAATTGGTCGATTACTCTCGATAATTGTTCCTGAAAGAAATAGCGCTGAGTCAAAGGCTTCTTCTAATGTATGGAAAGCTATTGGTGCGGCTTCCACATCAATCAGTTTTACCTTTTCGTCATAGGCCTTCTTGATTCTCTTTTTATCTGAAGTTGGTTCCAACTCCAAAATCTCCCAACAATTCATAACCCCAACTCACTTTCTTATTTCCCCAACTCGTTTATTCTGATACTTTTTTTGATGCTTCATTCTTAATCTATTATGACAAAAGTAACTAAGAATAACAATACAAGAAAGAGAGAGACTGAGAAGTATGCGTTTAGATTCAAAAAGTCAGTCCTACAATTCTTAATGACATTGACACTTAGAGAGTAATGAGGGTGGAGATAATGTGCTCCAGATAATTCGACTACTTCTCCTTTATCGACATTTACTGTTTATTCACTGTGACTAAAATCTATGAAAAAAAAACGATCAAACAATTCAGAATTTCTGAATTAGTTGATCGTTTTATTTATCAATTCTTATCCAAACTAATCACTTGTGTCGCGATATTTCCCAAAAAAGCTTGGTCATGTTCTACTACTAACATGGTTGGTTTTATTGCTATAATCAGCTTTTCTAATTGTTCTTGATTAAACACATCCAGATAATTTAATGGTTCATCCCAAATATAAAGCTCGGCTGGTTGAGCTAATGATTTTGCTAGTTCAATTTTTTTGCGTTGTCCCATACTCATTTGCTCGATACGATTTTGAAAGACGGTTCTTTCCATTCCTAATTTGTGCAGATTATTAAGAAATTCTTGATGATTTAGACCCTGTTCTTCAGAAAACTCTAGTAACGTTCCTTGGTTATCTTCATAATTCTGACGAACATAACTGATTTTTAAGTTTGTTGGTCGAAGAATTTCGCCTTGGCTTTCTCCCTCAAACTGATTGAGTAAAAAACGAATGATCGATGATTTTCCAGAACCATTTTGTCCTGCTAAGGCGATTCTTTGACCTTGATTTAGCTCAAAAGAGAGCTTTTGAAACAATGGTTGATCTTGATAACTTAATACTAAATCTTCAACTGTCAGTATACGTTTATGATGAGCTGGTTGATAATTCATGGTTAACGGATCTACATATTCAATATCTTTTAAGAGATTTTCTTTTTCTAACAATTGTGCATCCATCCGATGTTCGATTGTTTTAGCTCGCTTCATCGTTCGAGCTGCTCTTGCGCCGATAAAGCCTGTATCATAAATCGCACCACTGCCTTTTTCAGATGCTTTACCATATTTATCTTGCTCCTTAGAACGAGACCATTCAGCTTTTTCAGCAGCTGTTTTTTTCAGACGACTGACTTCTTTTTTTAATTTTTCATTTTGTGCTAGTTCAAATTCATCTTTTATTTTCTTTTGTTCTTCATAAACTGAAAAATTGCCTTGATAAAGCTCTAACTGACTTTTTTCAATCGATAAGACATGATCAACAACCTCATCCACAAATGAACGATCATGACTGACTACGATAAAGCCTTGACGTTTCTTTTTTAAATAGTCTGCTACTTGTTTGCGCCCAACAATATCCAAATGGTTAGTCGGCTCGTCAATCAGTGGAAAATGATGATCATCAATAAACAATAGCGCCAATAAAACTTTTGTTTGTTCGCCGCCAGAAAGAGTCTCAAAATCACGCCACAAAATCTCTGGATCGACTTGCAGAAGATTTAGCTCTCTTTCGATTTTCCATTGCTCAAAATCACTGATTTCCTGTAATACATAATAGGTTAATTGCTTTTTTTCTTTGATTGGTTGCGGGAAATACAAAAACTCTAATTGATGCAAGATTTGACCACTGTAAGCTAACCGATTCTGTAAGATATTAAGTAAGGTTGTTTTACCGCGACCATTTCTACCAATCAAGCCTAATTTCCATTGTGTATCAAAGTTTAAATTAGCTTGTTCAAATAATAATGTACCTTGAGTGTCATACCCAAAGGTAAGATTTTTTATTTCAATTTTTGACATACTATCACCTCGTTAAGAAAAGCAGAAGGACTACTTCCTTCAGTTTTTCTCAGAACTGGCTATCTATTTAGGCGTACACAAAAAGAACCATACGCTGAAAAATCAAAGCCAATCCTGAAAATCTGCACACTGCTCCCTTGATGATTCTTCAAGTTACAGTCTGAATGCAGCTTCAACAAATGGACTTAATTTTTCAACGCACGGATCCCTCACTTCGTCTTTTATTGCATCCACTATATCATGCTGATTTTAGTCTTGTCAACAACCATTTAGCGCACTGCATCAGGAGACTAGTAAAAAGAAAAAAGTAACGGACCCAAGTGATATTACTTAACCCACTGTTTCATGTCGCTCCTCTCAAAATAACAGCTAATTATTCTTGTTCCTTTCGTATTTATGAGCCTACATGCTTTAGAAACGAAGCTCAAAAATGTTTAACTATAATTAGTCGTTATTGAATAAAAATTTTCACTTTTATCTATTGATCGTTACTATTTTTGAAAAAAATCTGTCAATCTCTCTGGCATCACTCTTTCTTGCTTCATTATGCTTTATACTATAGTGAATCGGAACAATAAAATAGTTACTGTATTTGATAGAAAAGGAGATTTTACTATGAAAATTGAACACATTGGTTTATGGGTCAAAGACTTAGAAAATATGCGTACGTTTTATGAAACCTATTTTAATGCAACAGCTTCTGAGCTTTATCACAACACAAAAACAAGTTTCCATTCTTATTTTTTAACGTTTGCGGATGGCGCAAGACTTGAAATCATGCAACGAGATGATGTTATAGATCGTAATTTAGAGAACGAAATGCTTGGTTTTGCTCATTTAGCGATTTCTTTAGGCACCAAAGATAACGTTGATAATCTCACGAACATATTAGTGATGGAAGGCTATAAGCTATTAAGTCCAGTTCGGACTACTGGAGATGGTTATTACGAGTCTGTTATTGCGGATCTAGAAGGAAATCGCTTAGAATTAACTGTTTAAAATCAAGGATAGACGGAGGAAATACTATGGATGTAAAAGCGATTGTTTTAGATATTGATGGAACACTTTTGAATGATGAAAAAAAACTAACTAGCCAAACTAGAACGGCGTTGATCGATGCGCAAAAAAATGGCATTAAAGTCATTCTTGCCTCTGGCAGACCAACTCCTGGTATGCTGAAATATGTTGAAGAATTAGAGATGGATCGCTATAATGGCCTGCTTGTTTCTTATAATGGGGCCCATGTCCTGGATGTGAGCACTCAAAAAGAACTATTCAGCCAACCCCTTTCGATTGAAAGTAGTAAAAATATATTAGAGCATCTTAAACAATTTGATGTAAAACCAATGATCGCTAAAGATGACTATATGTATGTCAATAATGTCTTTGATGGGATGTTGGATCTAGGCTCGGCGGATGGGCTGTTTAACATTATCGAATACGAATCGCGTGGCGGTAATTTTCAATTATGTGAAAAAGATGATTTAGCAGCTTTTGTTGATTTTCCTTTACACAAAATTTTGGTTGCTGCTCAACCTGAGTATTTACAAGAACACTGGCAAAAAATTCTTGCACCGTTTAATCAAACCGTTAGCGGGATGTTTTCAGCACCAATGTATTTTGAATTTACGGATCAGGGTATTGATAAGGCCAATGCTTTAGAGCAAACATTAAAACCTTTAGGCATCCATAAAGAACATATCATTTCATTTGGTGACGGACATAATGATTTGTCCTTGATCCAATATGCTGGAATGGGGATAGCCATGGGGAATGCGGTTGATGAGTTGAAGAATGCTGCAGATAAAATCACATTATCTAATAATGAAGATGGCATCGCGAAAGCCTTAGCTGACTTATTATAAATAAAAAAGATCAGGAGACAATCATCCTGATCTTTTTTATTTCCCACACCTGAACAATAATCAGTTATAATGCATATATACAAACCTAACTGAAAGGTGTTTATCTAATGAATTTAATCGTAAAATTGAAAAAACTAGAGCGACTTACCACAAGTGAACAAGCACTTGTTGACTACATTCTCAATTATCCAGGCAAAGTGATTCATTTTTCACCAAAGGAATTGGCAGAACATTCTTTTGTCTCTATTTCAACGATATACCGCCTGATCAATAAACTTGATCTTGATGGACTGAACGATCTTAAACTAGCTTTAGTCAATGATCTAAATGAGCACATGACAGATCAAATTATTGATATTGATTACCCCATTTCAGCAGAAGATAATCATTATGCCATGACTAAGAAACTAAAGACAGTCTATGAACAAACGCTCCAGTCAACGATTGATATCAATAATGTTGAAATGATTGCTTCTACTAACTTACTCCTTAAAAAGGCAAAGTTTATCGATGTTTACGCTTCATCTGCGAACATTTATTTTGCCCAAAACTTTCAATTTCAAATGCTAGAAATCGGAAAAAGAATCAACGTTCCGATTGATGACTACACACAAAATTTATCCGCTGCCAATAGCACGCCTGATCATCTTGCGATTGTTGTCTCTTACGAAGGACGCGGCTCCAGCGTAAAAAAAATCTTAGACATTTTACAGAAAAATAACAGTCAGATTCTATTGATTACCTCACAAAACAGCCCACTTCTAAAAGAAAAAGTCGCTGGTATTTTACTATTTTCCTCAATGGAAAACCACTATAACAAGATTTCATCTTTCTCAACACGGATGTCCTTGATGTATCTCTTCGATCGTTTATATCTTAGTTTCTTTAATCAAGATTATGAAAAAAATCTAGCTTATAAACTAGAAAACTATCAAAAGATGAATCCAAATTTGATTTAGTTAATTAAAAAAAACAGCTCATCCAATAAAGTATGAGCTGTTTTTATCTGCATTACTTAAGGTTTTCCAAAAAGAGTTCAAGTAATTTCGAACCGCCTACAAGATTAAATAGTAAGAATATAACTACAAATGATACTAACAATACCAGTAAGGTTAGCCCAAAACGACTTAAGATGTCTTCTCTTTTCCACAAATGATCCGTAAATGAGAAACTAACCATCAAAGCTACTAGACACAGCAAGCCCATCACGATCATATAAAAATCTCTTGTCAAAAAAGAACAGACGAAAGCACCTAGACTAATATAAACCGCTAAGCTTGTTGAACGAAACAATGCTGAAAAATCAACCATGAATGAGCTCTTTTTCTTTGATATTTTGGTAATTGCCTCAAAATAGACCGAGCCAAAAAGTGCAAAGTAAATGCCGATCACTAATAAATTTTCAATAAATAATGATAGTGCCGTTTCAGCCCCGTAACCATCCATCCTTAACATACTCCGACTAATTGCTAGGCTGTTCACAACGATTAAAATTAAAAAGTTGATAACACCAAAAATGGAACTCGCTTGTTCTGTATTAGTATTGTTTCCTTTAATTTGACTATTAAGCCAACTAAAATAATTTTTGCTTTCTTTCGTTAGCTGCTGAACCGTTTGATTGCTTTTCAGTTGCTCATTTATTATGGATTGGATTTGTGCTTCTTTTTCTAAAACAGTCTCTACTGTGGTCGCTTCTGTTTGCTCTTGATTTTGCCTTTTACCACAAGCAGAGCAAAATTTTGCCCCAGTCTTCAGTTCTTTACCACATTGAATACAATACTTCATTTTTACACCTCTACCAATTTATTAACCCTACATCATTTTTCATTTTTAATACTCGATAAACTGATTGATTCAAAGCTTCCTCTGTATATGTTCCTGCTTCGATCCCCTGTAGAACATAAGGAATCTGTTCTTGAAAAGAGGAAGATAAAATCAAATCATTCCCTGCTTTTAATGCGGCTAGCCCTGCTTCTTCTTGAGAAATGAAATCGGCAAGACCCGCCATATCCATATCATCTGTCATAATAACTTTTTCAAAACCTAATTCATTCCTTAAAACATCATGGACGGGGCGAGAAATTGAAGCTGGCATCGTTCCATCAATACTTGTAATAATATTGTGAGAAACTAAAACACTATCTGCACCAGCATCGATCCCTGCTTTAAAAGGTAAAAAGTCGTTGCTTCTTAGTTCATCGATACTGCGCGTGTCATAAACGATTTCCACATGAGAGTCACGATTATTGCCGTAGCCGGGAAAATGTTTTAACGTAGACGTTATCTTTTGTTTTTTTAATTCTTCAACACTGATTTTAATAAACTCACTTGTTTTTTGTGCATCAAGACCTAAGGTTCGATCATAAATAAAGGCTTGTGGATCAGTCGCAACATCTGCATCAGGAAATAAGCCCCCTTGGATCCCATACGAATGGAGTATTGCTGCTTTTTTTTGAATATCCGAACGAATCCCCGGCCACCCTGATTCCTGATAGACTTCTTGTGGTGATTTAAAAACTTCCGAAACCAAGCCTGTTCCTCTGCTTAAACGAGAAACATCACCACCTTCTTCATCTGAGGCAATAAACAATGGTACTTTACTTGCAGATTGATAGGATTTTATTTTATCCTTCAGTGAATCTGGTGTCTCAGATTCAACATCACGCCCAAAAAGAAGATAGCCGCCTAAATGATAATTTTTGATACTTTCTAACTGCTGATCAATTGGTACTCGTGCCAAGAATAATTGTCCAACTTTTTCTTCCACACTCATATTAGCGATCATTTCATTGATTATTTTCTCTGGATCTTTTATGTTATTCCCCCTTGTTTCTTTCGTTGAATCCTTTGTCTCTTTGCTAGTTGATATCGCTTCATTATCATTACTTTTAGCAGTCTCTGTATTTTTATCTTGATTAACAAATAAAATTATCGCTAAACTAATACCCAAAATCGTTAGTAAAACTAGTATTGCACTGACAATCATCTTTTTGTTATTGATGGTATTACCTCCTCATATGGATTACATTGTTTGGTTGGTTTTTCCTTTTCAATATAACATAGACTTATCGGTTTCACTCTATTTTAAACTAAAAATTCAGGAGAATTGCTTTATCACAACAAGATCTAAACAAGGTTTTCCAACGTTATTACTTCGTTTTTTCTGAAAGACTAGCTTTTACCACCAAATCAATTGTCAAACATCACAAGCTCATTTGTTGTATCATTCAATTCCGCCATTATCAACTATTTCAAAATTCTCTTTACCACCTAGACTTTGAATAGTAAATTTCTTTGCTTCTTCGTCATAGATAAGTGTTGCTTTTTGATAGCGGAAAATTTGAGTTATATCCTTAGTTTTGTAATCTTGATAACTGGTCTCATATTTGATTAAATAGCGAACCACATAGCTATTCTTCCCATTCATTTTAACAGTTTCCACGGTTGGCGAGCCATTGACTGCGCTTTTAACCTTACTATCTCGGATAGATTGAATAAATGTATTAAAATCCTGATACTCAGCATTATTTTCTCCATCCGTAAAATAAGTAGAAAATTTTTGCTTATTGATTGCATCATAAGTTGTGTATGTTCCTGTATAGCTTGAAACTGCTGCGTAAAATCCATTTAAAAAATAGTCAACTTCTGATTTCCCTTGAATATCTGCGAAATTTAATTCAATCATCGAAGAATACGATTCTGGATCATAATTATCAGCCGCAAAGGAAGAATCTGTGATTACTTGCTGCTTTGTTTCAATGATACTTTTATCATCCAACGTTTTTTTCAATTGAACAGTCATTCCTTGATGCCATATCTGATTTTTCACTTCATATTCTTCTGATGCAAGTTGGCCGACTTTTTGATCGTCAAGAAATACTTCTGCATCTGAGATATTCGACTTCAACTTAAATGAGATTTTCCTAAAATCTAAGCTAACTTGACTCATCTGTTGCAGATCTGAATCAGAAGATTGAACTAAATCAATTGTTGTTTCGCTTTTTTCTCCTGCTAACTCCCCTTTGATCCAATACTCAGCCGGTGTTAAGGGGCCCCACACAGTTTGAAACTGATTTTTGTCAGTTGTCTCTTTTTCTTGATCATCCAAAAATAGCTTCATATCTTTTTGATTTGCTGTAATGGTGATATATCTAGGCTTTAGTTCCCAGCGAAAATCATCGAATAACAAAAGTTTTTTTCCTTTTTTTACGAATACTAACTCGCTGTTTTGATTGTCTTTCGTTTTCAATTGAGTGATTAGCTGGGAAAAGGCTGCTTTGTGTTCGTTCTGACTATAATAGTCAAAATACTTTTTTAATTCTTTCTTGGTTACAGTATAGTTTGGATCGGCTGAAAACGTCAATTTTTCCATTTGATTTACATCTTTGTTTTGAACTGTCTCTACCATTCTTTTGAGCTGATTTTCCTGACTATAATAATTCTTCGTAGCAAAATAACTACCGAAAGCGATGCACAAAAGGACAGCAACTAGACCAAGTATGAGCTTTTGCTTTTTACTCATTGGTGTTTTTGCAACAGTCTGCGCTTGGTCACTACTCTCGTTAGCAACCGCTTTTCCACAAGCAGGACAGAATTTATCATCTGCTTCTAATTGTGCACCACAGGAACAGGTTGTTTTAGCTCCTTTTGCTTCTCCAAGTGTTTCTGATTGAATTGACTCTTGCTCAAATTTTTCTCCGCAATTTTCACAAAATACTGCCTCTTCTTGATTTTCATGATGACATGATCGACAAAGTTTCATTTTTCTCTCCTATTTTTATTCATTTTTATCCCCTCTCTTATCATTCTATTTTATGCACAAAAAGTCAACTATTTTTAGATTAAAACGAAATATATTTTAGCATTTACACGTAAATAGGAAGAATGATTTGCAATTTAAATAACATTTTCAATTTGATTCTTTATTTTGACAAAAAAATAGCCACATGAGATGCTTTACTCGTATTAAACAACAAAAAGAGAGAAGGTTGGATTTTTATGGCAACAATGGTATTTGTAAATTTTCCAGTCACTGATGTGGTATGTTCTACAGAATTTATGAAAAATTAGGGTTTAAAAAGAATCAAGAATTTTCAAATGAACAAACAAGCTCCATGGTTTTGGATGATAACTTTTGGATCATGTTATTGGATCATTCGTTTTATAGTCAATTTATGAAAGGCAAAAAAATTGCAGACGCAAAAACAGAAAGTGGTGTTTTAGTCGCTTTCAGTATGGAAAGTGCAGATGCTGTCAAAAAATTTGCTGAAACTGCTAAAGCTAATGGTGGCGATTTTTATAAAGTAGATATGGGGATTCCGGAAGATATGATGTTTGGGTTAGAAGTACAAGATCCAGATGGAAACTCTTTGGAACCAACTTGGATGAAAATGTAGGAATAGAGAAAGAGCCTAAAGAAAAGAGAAATAGGTTAAAAAAACAAGCGGGCAATTACCCGCTTGTTTTTTACTGATTCAAAATTTATTTTTACTTTTCGGCCGTAAAATTGTTTTAACTTCTCTTTCAACAAAATCGAAACGAACTACAGTTGTCTGACGCTTCTTTCTATCTCTAATAGTCTCTTGGATGTTAATAATGGCCGCTCTCACTACTTCTTTCAACTTAGCTATGGAGGTAAGATCCGCTCTATAACCGATTCTTATACTAGACATAACTTCTGACAAATCTTCATCTGAGAAATCATTTTCAATAATGTCTTTATAAATTGGTTTTAATTTATAAACTTCTTCTAAATCTACTTTGAAAATAGCTGTTTTAAAGGAATTTAAACAAACGTTTTCAAGTTCATCAGACAAATCATCAAGTAACTGCTCATAACTAAGGTTTGCAATCATATTTTCAGCCAAGTAGTCTCCGTTTTCGTGTTTAGCTTCTATCACTGATTTGGCTTCTTCATACATACTCATTTTGTATTGTGGTAATAATGGCCATTTTGATTCCAGAATCTCATCCTCAATGGACTTCTCAGAAATAGCCTTACTTAAACTACTAAGAAGATTTTCAGCATATGCTGCTGACACTTTTTGAGCATCTATCATCATTGTGTTAAACATCAGAAATGTATATTCTTCATCTGAGAAATAGTTAGTAAAAAAATAATCCCCAATTTTTCGATTCATCAATGATTTTTTCAATAGACTTTTTTGGTGATCGGTTATTGCTCTATATTGATTGATCTTTTTAGGCAAATAATGATAAAGGCAATAATATTTTAACGCTCTAATTGCTTCGTTTCTGTTAGTGTAATCGTGGTAAAATTTCCGATTATTTTGTAACCAATGATCTAAATCCTTTTGATCGAATAGCCCATCTTTTAGTATCTTATCTGGAAGAATATTATGCGTGTAAAAGTCCTGTTTAACACGACTATTCTGGTAGCGGTAATAAAAAGTATAAACAAGGAAGACGATAACAAGAATAGATGTAAACAATAATAAATAACGTATCTTGCTATACTCTTGTTGTTTAACATATTCTTCTCTTAATTTATCACTTTCTTTAGCAATAGTTGCTAGACCTTTTCCAAAATATGCCTGTTCGACCTCTTGATAAACAATATCAGATACTTCTATGATTGCTTCATTATAGTTATCAGACTTAACTAGGTTTAGCAATCGTGCTTTTAATTCAAGGTTTTTATTTAACGGATCAAATATAGATGTGAGCTTTTCTCCATGCGCAAACCTTATTTCATTTTGCGCCAAAACAAAGACGACAACTATGTTCACTGGTCCTTCTCTAGTCTTAAAATCAAAATTTCTAAATTTATTTTCTATATGCAAATCTATCCGATTGCCCTTTGGTTCCACATCTTGTGTGATCGCCACACCATACTCAGGCTCTTCCTCTAAAATTGAAAACTTTTCTTTATTCAACGTAGAAACATAATCCTTGGTTTCTTGATTGACTTTTCCCGTTTGGTCTTCAATATATGGCTGTGCGTAGCTACTTTGTGAAAAAAATATACCTGCAAAACAAATTAAAAACAACGAATACCCCATTTTTTTCATTTTAACTTTTTCCTTTTTCTAATAATTGTACCACAGTCTATTTGAACTAAAAATAAAGAAAGACAAACAATTCATTCGTCTGTCTCTCCAGCTATTTTGCTAACCTTCTACATGCCTCACTTCTTTATCCTCTTCTACTTTCGCTTTCGCTAATCGTTTCTGTAATTCTTTATCATAATTACGTGATACTGGTATCATAAAATTGATCACACCACACACCAACGTACCGATACCTGCGATCACAAACATTTTCTCTACCCCAATTCTATCTGCTAATAGTCCTACAAAAATTAGCCCAACTGGTCCTGTGATGCTCATCAAGGAATTTAGCACTCCTAACACATTTGGATCATAACTTTGTTGACTCATCGCCATCAATAAAGTAATGAAATATGGCGTTGCAAAGCCTGCAATCGAATTTAACAAAACAAAATAGATAAATCCCTTACTTGTAGCAGGTAACAATCCACTTAATCCAATTGAAGCACCAATCACTGCATAAGCCCAAAATATCAGCGTCATTCGATTTTTCCATTTCCCAAGGATTCCGATCTCAGCCCCACCAATCAGCATTCCTACAAAATAAACCACTTCGACCAATCCAGCTTGCCCAACCGATTCATTAAAATAATTCATCGTCATCAATGGATATAAGCTTGCAGCTGGCATGAATAGTAACATGAAAATCGATCCAACGATCATAATATACCATAAGCCTTTATTTTCAAATAATTTTTTAAAGCCAAACTTAGTATCTGCCAAAAGATGGATGGCCTCCCCTTTCAAGGTAACTTTGGGAATGGTAAAAAAAATCAATAAACCTACACCAAAGACAGCTCCAAGTACATCTAATAAAATCAAAAAATTCATTGGAACAATAGAATACAGCACTGCACCTAATGCTGGAGCAATAATAAAATTTGCTGATTGAACCATGCTAAATTGTCCATTGACTTTTGTTAGCTCATCTTCAGGTACCATTGTTGGTATATGGATTGAATCGTTGGCATTTGAAAAGTTTGTGCAACAGAACGAACCAATAATGAGACGAACACTAACCATAAAGGAAAATCTGCTGAAATCGTTCCAACGATCGATAAAATCAAAGCAAAGATTGCGACAATAATATCTGTCACCATCAACAACACTTTTTTATTCCAACGATCAATCAATGGTCCGGCAAATGGACTTAATAGAACCATTGGCAACATGCCCAGCAGCAAAGCAAAACTTAAGACGGTTGCTGAACCCGTTGTTTTAGTCAAATACCAAATTATTGAGTATTGGACGGTCATACTTGTAATTCCTGATAAAAATTGCCCTGTTAGGAATAAATAGAAGTTCTTTTTCCAATGAATCATGTCAGATGTAGTAGAATGCTCAGACATATGTTCACTCCTCGAATGATGATTTATTTTCTGGTATTCTCTTTTTTATGTACATCATTTAATGGGTTCCTTGATTTACAACTTCATCTACATTGATTCTACTTTAGGGATTCTTTTCCTACAACTAATTAATCCAGCTAAAAAGGATATAAAAGTGTCTTGGACATAACTCTGCGAGTCATATCCAAGACACTTAGAATACAAATATACGGCAGCCAAATACAGAATTTCTTAACTAATTGTTAAGCTACTTCTTTTCCACAAATTCATTTTTTTCAATAAATTCCACTGGTTGATAAATAGTTTGCTGTTCTTTCTTATGATCGTATTCATCAAATGGCGTAAAGACGATTTTATCGTCAACCCAATACACTTTACACGTTGAGCTTAGCGTTTTACCATGCATTTTGACCTCTTCTCGAAATTCATTACCCGTCATTGTGTAACCAATAATGCTTAGATCTTCGCCTGGTGGTAATTCTTTCCCAGTTTCCTTATCTAAACTGTTTAATGCCTTACCTGACTTTTTATCGAAGGTGATGATTTTCCGTTTTTGTTCTGTAAAAATATGCACTGATTCAAATTCTTTATTTTGAAAGAATTCTTCATCCATTCCCTGATCTAAGACAACCCAACTATATTTCATCAATTCTTCTTTTGTTACTTCCTCACCATGTTCTACCTTAATCGGTCTAACGATGCTATTTTCTTTAACGTTATGGACTTGTATCGTTTGTTTCGCTTCTTTGGGTAATTCATTTGGTTTATCGGATGTTTTAGTCATTTTTGCTCCGTATGACTCATCCGCTTGAACTTCTTGCGTTAGTTTGACCATTTCACATGCGAGAAAACCTATTGCTGTACAACCAATCAAGACTGCAAGTGCATTTCCCCAACGAATAACTCTTTCATTTTTCATTTTTTCATCCTTTCAACTATATGATCTAAAATAAATCCTATTCTTTATTTGGCTTAAGGAGCGTAACGATTTCCTCATTGTATTCTTCTCTGTCTTCTGATTTTGGAAGTGTACTTGAGGCTGGCCATAAAACAATATTCTCTCCATCCCAATACATATCACTGCCAATTGTATAACCACCATAGTTCACCAGTATTTGATTATCCTTTACTTCATAAGTAGTTGTCATCCATCTTTCTTCACCATCAATTTTTTCTTTTCTAAGAAATCCGTCAAACGTAACCGTACTATTTAAGCCATGATTTCCTTTTATAATTGATGTCCATGAAGCATATTTAGTGAAATCTGGTTCAACAGCTGGCTGAAGTTTTTTGATACTTTCTTCAGTATAGGGAAAAATTTCTTCGTTATGTGGCTCTAAAATGAGACGTTCTATTTCAGCTGAATTTGGTTCTAATACTAAATTTGCACCATCTCTTTTCACTTGATATGAATAGGTATCAGCAACGATCTCCCCCTGATCATTGATGACTTTGTCAAATATAATTAACTGATCTTCCTTAAATGTATATTCAGGCTCCATTCGCGTGAAATACTGGACAATCATCCGAATCTTACTTTCACTAAAACTGTAATACTTCTCTTCGTTCTTGATTTTCCAATATTTTACGGATTGTAAAATAGTCGCTGGTATTTCATTTGTATTTTCCGATGTAGAAGAAGTAGAAATGGAAGCACTTGGTTTAGTTATTTCATTATTCTTTGGCCACATTAATGCTCCTACAAAAACTAAACAGACAATGATGATACCTGATAGAATCAGCTCCCCCCATTTATATTTCAGTTTACTGAACTTCGTTTTCCTTTGGTTTGAATGTGTCTCTAAAACCGTGAGTGCGTCTTCATATGGTACTTTTATTTGCTTCATCGCTTTTTCTAAAATTTTCTTCTCGTTATCAGACATAATAATCCTCCCCTAGTGTTTGTCTAAGTGCTTCACGTCCTCGTTTTAAATTTGTTTTGACTGAACCTTGCGGCATCGCTAAAACTTCGCTGATTTCTTTGACTGACAAATCCTGATAGTAAAATAACTGCAAAACCAATCGATATTTATCATCTAAGCTAATTACCGCCTCTAATATATCAATACTTTGGTTCTTATTGAACGATGGATTTTTTGGCTCCGTATACGCAGGATTGTTCTGTAATTCTCGGATTTTAACCTTTTGATCAATCACTTTACTTGCCAGTCTTGCCATAATCGTACAAAACCAAGTTAGAAAATAGCTAGGTTCTTTTAAAGTATGAATCGATTTTATCGACTGAATCGTTGCTTCTTGCATAATATCTAATGCATCTTCTTTGTTACCAATATAGATGTACGCCATTTTGTATAAATAGTCATAGTGCTTCTGTAATAATTTGCCTAATGCTTGGATATCTCCTTTGATCGCTTTTTTGACCAATAAACGTTCTGAATAACTAAACTTCCCCATTTCCTCACCTCTTCACCCTAATAGTGTAAAAAAATTGTATTTAGGTTTCAATAAAAATAAAAAAGAGCTAAAACTTTCTAAGTTTTAGCCCAGATACTAGAATTACATTAAATGATACCCATTTATTCAATTTCTTTATGATGATGACGGATCCCTGTTATCATTGTAGGGGTAAATAGCTTGGGATTGATTCTTAAGAGCAATAGCAGCACAACTGATGTTACAATTGCAGTTGCTACCCCACTTAACCCATTCATTACAAACGAAAACAACCATGGATTCATTCCCCAGAGTGCAAAGCTCCCCCAGAAAATCACGCCTGCAATAAAGTGCCAAATATAACGCATAAGTGTGCCAAAAAATGAAGCATAGATAATGATGCGGCTACTCTTCTTATATTCTTCATTTCGAATTGCTTGTTGCAGTTTATCACTATAAACGCCTGCGAACCCTGCAAAACCAAAAGCTAAAATATACTCAATAATCACTTGGGCTGGCATTAAATAATAGACTTGTGCTAAAGGAAAGTGTAACAATCCCCAAATAAATGCTGAAAAGAAGCCAGCTTTGGTTCCTCTCCGTAAAGCATAAAGCGTGATAGGGATCATCCCTAATGATATTGAAAAACTACTACCAATATTCGTTGGAATAAAGGACAACACCATTGCAATAGCTGCCACGATCGTTCCTTCGATCCAAACTCGTAACTCTGATGTTCTTTGCATAAAAAAATCCTCCCTCTAGAACGACCGATTCACAAAGGAGGAGTAAAAGTTGCTATTTACTCCATCACAATTCCTACGCTCGTACTAACGAACAGGTTCGAAGGGTTTAGAGTTATTACTCATTCTCAGCCATGGCTCCCCTTTGTGATGGGTTCTATTTAATTTTTAGTGGTCATCATTTTCTGACAACACTAAAAGAGTAACATGTTGTTCAAAAAAAGTAAAGAAGCAACTTTAATAAAAAAGGGTGAGCTTTCTCTATATCAATACGGTAAAATAGAATTAAACTAAGGAGGTCTCGTATGAAAAAAAAGGTAAAAAAAGTTGGTTCTATTTTGATTTCATTAGGGTTAGGAGGCATAGGTGGCTATTTTGGGGGATATCTAATTGCAAAAAATAATCTTGATTTATCTGTTTTAGACATACTTATTTTTCTCTTTGCGCTGATTCTTTCTTATATCCTTCATATCATTATCCACGAAGCAGGTCATGGCATTTTTGGGAAATTAACTGGTTATAAAATGGTGAGTTACCGAATTTTCTCTTTTATGTGGGTTTGGCAAACGAATGGTGGAGTTGCGTTTAGACGCTTCAACGTTCCCGGTACCCTTGGACAATGCTTGATGGCACCTCCAACCTATGAAAAGGAGAAGTTTCCTTTTCACCTATATTTATTAGGTGGTGTTTTAGCAAACGTGATCGCTTCTGGTATCGTTTGGATTTTATTTGGATTTCACTCGCTGATTGCTGTGGCATTTATCGTTACTGGGCTGTTAACAGCTCTTACAAATGCTGTTCCAATGGGATTTAATGATGGTATGAGCTTAAAAACAGCTACCTCTAGTGAAGAACAGCAATATTTATTATACTTGCAATTTGAAGTGAATTCTCTTTTAAATCAAGGCTTTAGTTACATTGAACTACCAAAGGCCTATTTTGAATTAGTTCCAGCTATCCCGAAGCAAACGTATTCTAATGACTACCAACAATTTTTAAAAATTGCTCGATTTTCAGAAGAACTGGATTGGAAAAGCTTAAATAAAGAGATGGAATCTTTATGGCTTCGACTAGATGAGTTAATTTCTATCTATCAAATTGAAGCGAAAAAAGAAATAATCTTTTCATTGGCGATTAATAATCCAGAAGATCAACGCCTTCCTCAATTATGGTCTGATAAAAAAGTCCAACTAAGCTTGAAACAACCTTTGATGGGGAATAAGCGTATCGAAGCTACCTATTACTATTTTGTAGAAAATGATGTTAAAACAGCTTTAGATTGCTTAAAAAAAGGGAAATCTTTCGTTAATAAAGCACCAAATCTTGGGGATGCCAAAGCCGAGCTGACGTTAAATGATTGGCTTTACACGGAAATTTTAGCTAATAATAATAAATAATTTGATCAAAAAAAGTGATTAGAGGCTAGGACAGGAGTCGATTCTCTTTTTGTTAAACACACTGATCCCGAATAAACGGTGGAGCAGAAGCAATCCCTTCGGAAATAAGCCGAAATTCACAAAAATTTGAAGAGCAATTTTCGTGAATTCCTTCTTATTTCTCGGGATTAAACGCTTCTGCCCCAACCTCTAATCACTTTTTTTATTAAGAGCACATCCAAACTTGCCCTTTATTTAGATGCCAAAGAACGATTAATATTCTCCTTTGATTACAAAGAATGAGCCACGAATCGTACCAGCTAATTTTGATTTTTGACGAGCAAATTTGAATTTCCCTTCAAACTCAGCTGGAATGTTCATACCATCCGATAATTTAAAGCCAACTGCACGTTTCCCACCATTTTCAAGGGTATACATCACGTTGACTGCTAAGCCATTTTCATAAAAAACATAAGCCATCTTGATGCCGTCCACTTCAAAGCTAGAAACCTCTAATGGTTTATACGGAAATTTCATCTCACGTTCTGATAAAATCCTCTCGACCCAAGCTAAGGTTTTAGGATCATCACTTGCGGAGACAGTTACAAATTCATGTTTGTATTTATTCCAATAATAGCGAGCTTCATTCGCACGTAATCCGGCCAGTGCAACGGCCACTGGATATTTCAAGACCAACGGTTGATACCTCTTTAAAATTTACTTTATAAGTCATTTGGGCTCCTCTTTTCTTTTTGTATAGTCCTACTATAGGGGATGAAGGAATTAGTGACAAACAATAAAGATTAAATGATATTCTTCACAAAAATGTGGAAATTTACTTTCCATTCACTATGATTAGGGTGTAAAATGATAACCAAGACCTTAATAAATACAATTCATCTACTATAACTCTAGATAATCTAATACGGTTCTTATTTTAAGGAGGTTTAAAAATGAACATTTTTTATATTTCAATTTCGGGTAACACTCGTTCATTTGTCCAGCGTTTAGCGATCTATGCTGCTGATAAATATAATACACAGATCAACATCAAAGAAATCCATGAAAATTCAGTTTTTAAAGACGAACATGCTCCTTTTTTCACTTTTGTCCCAACTTATTTAGACGGCGGTAACGGGGTCGATAATGGTGACACAGAAATACTGACTGAAACAATGCGGGAGTATTTAGAGTATCATGGTAACTATCGGTATTGCCTTGGTGTTGTTGGTAGTGGAAATAAAAATTTTAATCATCAATACTGTTTGACAGCAAAACAATACGCTCAAAAATTCGGTTTTCCTTTTTTAGCAGACTATGAATTACGTGGAACGCAAGAAGATTTAGAGCGTGTTTATACTGTAATGGCCGAAACCATTAAAAATCCACCAGTCTCTGATTTATAAGATTGGCGGATTTTTTATTTATTATTGAAACTGCCATTTTATTTGATTTTAACCACTTACTTCACCAAGATCGATATAATCTAAAATGCCACCACAAAAAAGAGCAGCATTGTCGTTGTTATGTTTGTAATCGATCTTTTACTTTGATTTAGGTTTCCCCATCCAATCTTCACGTTAAGCAAGTGCAAAAAAGAGAATGTTCTGATCAACATTCTCTTTAAATTCACTGTAAAAAATTACAATAACTCTTTTCTTAATTCTTCATCTGTTCGATCAGACAAATATTTAGGGGCAATATCTAAAACAGTATAGGCCCCAAATTGTTTTTCTTTTGCTAACCGAACACAAGCTCTAGCATATGCAACTAAGACACTTGCTGTAAATTCTGGATTGCTTTCCAGTTGTAAGTTATATTCAATGACTTGCTTCGTATTCTTATGAGTCGTTCCAGTATGCAAAACAGTCCCTCCATGAGGCATTGCCTTATGATTTTGGTCCAATTCTGCTTGGGTAACAAAATGAACTTCTGTGTCATACTCAACAAAGTAATTCGGCATTGAAACAATTTCTTCTCGAATTTTTTCTGGATCAATCTCATCCGCTAATACCACGAAACATTCTCTGAAGTGTTTATCCCGAGTGGTTAAAGTTAATTGTTCCCCCGCTTTAAGTTTCTCGATCACTTCACTATTGGGAATTGTATATTGCACGGCGTCTGTTACGCCTTCAATCCGTCTTAATGCATCAGAATGCCCTTGGCTAACGCCTTTTCCCCAAAAAGTATTCGTCTCTCCCACTGGTAAAATACTTTGTGCGTATAACCGATTTAAACTAAATAAGCCTGGATCCCACCCCGTTGAAATAATTGACGTCGTCTGATTTTCTTTTGCTACGCGATCTACTTTAGCAAAGTGTTCTGGAATCTTCGCGTGCGTGTCAAAACTATCGATCGTATTAAATAAATGCGTCCATTCTGGTGTTTGTACTGGTAAATCAGTTGCTGAACCACCACATAGAATACAAACATCGATCTCCTCTTTTTTCTCCTTGAGTTGATCCATAGTGAAGGCTTGTGCACCTTCTGTTTGAACCGTCTCTGGCGCTCTTCTTGTATAAACACCTACTAGTTCCATATCTTTCTGTTGTTTTAGTGATCGTTCAACCCCACGTCCCAGGTTCCCGTACCCGATAATCGCTACTTTGATCATACTTACATTCCTCCACTTCTATAAATCAGATTATACCAAAGGAGAAAATAGTCTGACAATCGGAAGTTTAGAAATAGAATTTAACCTACTATCTTTATGGTAAATTCAATTGTTGTTTTAATTCTGTTGTCACTTTCTCTTTTTCTTCATCTGAAATACTTTGATAAGAGATACCTTCTTCACCTGTATAACCATCTCCAGTAAAACCTTCGCCCTGCATCTGATAACTTTCAATGTTGTTTAAGGCTTTCTGATAATTTTTCATCAATAAAATCATTTGATCGAGTGTCATATCCGTTTGTCCGTTTTCGCCAATGACATCTAATAATTCTTGGTATCGAAGAACACTCTTCATTGAAGTTAATTCTTTCGTCAGCTGAATCGTGACCTCTCGCTGTCTTTTTTGTCTGCCGTAATCACCTAACGGATCTTCATAGCGCATTCTTGCGTATTGTAATGTTTCCCAACCGCCTAAATGCTGCTCCCCTTTTGGATAATGAATTCCTTCTGCATCAAACTCAAAATCATTATTGACCGTAACACCGCCAACAGCATCACTCAACGCAGCTAAACCATCCATATTGATCACAAAATAATGATTGATTGGGATATCTAAGTAATGCTCAACAGTCTCGATCATCATTTCATCCCCGCCAAATGAATGAGCATGATTGATTTTGTCATACACACCCTCTTTTCCAATTATTTCTACATAAGCATCTCTGGGAATACTCGTAATGGTTGTTTTCTTCAATTGATTATTAACCGTGACAACCATTATCGTATTTGCCCGAAAATCAGTTTTACGCTTTGAATCATTCGCTATTCCTAAAAGTAAAAAGCTCACTGGCTCACTCTTGTCCAACTCTACAGATTTATTTTCTCGATTTAATGGTTGATAGATCTTATCAGCTGTTTTTTGAACATTATTAAAAACCGTAGCACCATAAACCGAAGCACCTGCAACAACAAGTAAAAGTAATGTTAAAGAACTTAAAACTGTTTTTTGGATAAAGCGTTTTTTGGAGTCCGGCGTTGCAAATGTTCTATTCAGAAAAAATCGTTGAAGACAAACATACGAAAGATTTACCCAAGCAAAGCTCAAAAGAAAACCACCAATCACATCACTTGGATAATGCACTCTTAGGTAGATCCGTCCTAAACCAATCAAAAGAACATAGATAATTAGGATTTTTTTTAATCTGTTATAATTTAGGGTTTGCTCAGAGTAAATGGTTTTGACACTCAAAATAAGCGAACAAGCCAAACACATTGCTAAAAGTGAATGTCCACTAGGAAAGCTATAGGACGTTTTTTCCACTAATTGTGCAACATCAGGTCTCGTCCGTGCAACTAAATGTTTCAGCACAAACCCTAATACACTAACGACTAAAACATTACTACTCATCCAGACTGCCAACAATTTATGCTTATTTCGCCACAACCCAAATGAAACCAGTAAACTTATAATAAAAACTGGAATGATCGTAGCAGTTCTGGCAATCAACGCCACATTATTCGTGATAAAACCATTAGGCTTCCAATCAAATCGGTAGATTGCTGAATCTAAATCGCTAAACCACTGAACATTACTGACAATTAAAAAAGTTAGCGCTGTAAACAGTATGATACTTAAAACAGCTGGAGTAAATTTCTTTTCTTTCAACGTATTCATGTAATAAATCCCTTCATTTTCATATTCAAGCTGGTCGTTGGCTCACAGTTTTCCTTTGATTCTTAGAGCAAAGAAAAAACCACTAAACTCACGCTCCTAAGTAAAATAGCAGCGAAACATCTAGCGGTCATTTCCGTCAAACTACACTCCTAAAATACACAGGCAGGTACTACGACGGTAAAAATGAAGTAAACAGGCAAGCCATCTACTCAACTAAAAAAAGCCAAACATTTTTTTCCTAGACGTTTGACTTTTAATCAATCTCATCGTCTGAGTTTTAGCACTATACAACGTAAAGAAGATCTCTTAGCTATTTTATGAAAAGCCTTAATTCGACAATTCCTGTTTTACACATTGGCGTCTTTCGACGTTTCTGCGCAATAGCCTGTGTTTGTATAGGAGCCTCACCTAACAAGGTTATTTTTCTATTTATTTTTCTAAATAATAACGCTAGCATAAATCTTTTTCAAGTTGTTTTATGACTCTTTAACTTTTCTTAATTTAAAGTCAATTATTTTAAACTGACAAACAGTTATCATCTTTCTTCAACTACAAGAGATAACTATCGTTAGACTTTAACTATTTAAACACTTCCAGCAACGAAAAAAAGCTAGAAAAGACTAACTACGCCTTTTCTAACTTTTTTATAAGATAATCGAATTTCGCTTAACTTAAATGACTAAACTGCGTTGCTTACTCATCCAACTCTTCAAATTGTGAGTTGTAAAGTGAGGCATAATAGCCACCTTCAGCGAGTAATTCTTCATGTGTTCCTTGTTCTTTAATATCTCCATCTTGCATGTAAAGAATCTTATCTGCATCTTTGATGGTTGATAAACGGTGAGCGATAACGAATGACGTACGACCTGCCATTAAGTTATTCATTGCTCCTTGGATCAATCCTTCCGTTCTTGTATCAACAGATGAGGTTGCTTCATCAAGGATCAAAATTGGTTTATCTGCTAAAATTGCACGAGCAATTGTTAATAGTTGTTTTTGACCTTGCGAAATATTGGAAGATTCTTCATTTAATTCCATGTTGTAGCCGCCAGGCAAGGTTTGAATAAAGTGATGTACGTGAGCCGCTTTTGCTGCTTCGTAAACTTCTTCGTCTGTTGCATCTAAACGACCATAACGAAGGTTTTCCATAATGGTTCCTTTAAATAACCATGTATCCTGTAAAACCATTCCGATATTTTTACGTAAATCTGCACGATTAAAGTCTTTGATATTGTGTCCGTCGATTTTAATCGCGCCGGACGTTACATCATAAAAACGCATCAATAGTTTGACCATCGTCGTTTTACCGGCTCCCGTTGGTCCAACAATCGCCACCGTTTGGCCTGGATCAACATGTGAACTGAAATCATTGATAATGATTTTATCTGGTGTGTAACCAAAACGTACGTGTTCAAAATCAACCATACCTTTGGCTTTATCGATTTTAACTGGATTTGGTACAGTTTGTGCTTCTTCATCTTCTTCAAGAAATTCAAAGACGCGTTCTGCAGCCGCAGCCATTGATTGCAGCAAGTTAGATACTTGTGCTAATTGTGCAATTGGTTGTGTCAAGTTACGTACATATTGGATAAAGGCTTGAATATCCCCTACTGTGATCGTACCATTGTAGGCTAAAATCCCACCGAAAATCGCAACAGCAACATAGCCTAGATTTCCAACAAAGTTCATGATTGGCTGCATCAAACCAGAAAGAAATTGAGACTTCCAAGCTGATTTGAATAAAACATCATTTTGCGTTTTAAATTCTTTTAAAGAATTTTCTTCATCATTGAATAGACGAACGATATTGTAACCACCAATTGTTTCTTCCACTTTACCGTTAATTACACCAAGGTATTCTTGTTGTGTTTTAAAATATTTTTGTGAATTTTTTACAACGATCATAATCAAAATCATTGAAATAGGTACGATCAAAATAGCGATACCTGTCATTTGTACCGAGATCGATAACATCATGACAATAACCCCAATGATCGTGAATACGGAAGTGATCAGTTGTGTGATCGATTGGTTTAGTGATTGGCCTAAGGTATCTACGTCATTGGTGATTCGTGACAATACTTCACCGGTTGTCCGACTTTCAAAATAATTCATTGGCATGCGATTGATTTTTTCTGAAATTTCTTTCCGCATCCGATACGTGATTTTTTGCGAAATCGTTGACATGATCCAGCCTTGGATGATCCCAAAAGCAGATGCCACCAAGTACAGTCCTAGCATGAATAGTAAAATCCCGCCGATTTTATTAAAATCGATCCCACCAGTTCCTTGATATTTTTTGATCAAGCCATCAAATAATTCTGTAATAGCACTAGATAAGATTTTTGGTCCCCAAATGTTGAAGACGGTTGAAGCAATCGCAAAGATCATTACAAAGAAAACAGGTATTTTATAAGCACCAATATAGGAGATTAATTTTTTTAGTGTTCCTTTAAAATCTTTGGCTTTCTCTACTGGAGCGCCTTGCCCAGGTCCGCGTCCGCCACGAGGGCGATTTTGTGTTTGTTCTGCCATTATTTTCGCTCCTCCCTACTCAGCTTCTTCTATGCCTAATTCAGCATTGCTCAATTGTGACTGAGCAATTTCTTGATAGACAGTGGATGATTTCATTAACTCGTCGTGCGTTCCATGATCGACTACACGTCCTTCATTTAATACAATGATGTTATCCGCATGAAGGATCGTTGAGATTTTTTGAGCGACGATGATTTGAGTTGCACCTTTGATATTTTCAGATAAAGCTTTACGTAATGCCACATCAGTCTTATTATCCAGTGCTGAAAATGAATCATCGAAGATCAAGATTTTAGGATTTTTCGCTAAGGCACGAGCAATGGACAAACGTTGTTTTTGTCCGCCGGAAACATTGGTTCCACCTTGAGAAATTTCTCGTTCATACCCCTTTTCATTAGAATCGATAAATTCTTCTGCTTGGGCAATTTCAGCTGCTTTTCTCATACGTTCATCAGTTATATCTGCATCGCCAAATTTAATATTTGAGGCAATATCCCCTGAGAATAGAACACCTTTTTGCGGGACAAATCCAATGATTTCATGTAATTTGTGTAAGCTCATTTCACGTACATCGATCCCATCGATCGTGATTCTACCACCTGTTACATCAAACAGTCGAGGAATCAAGTTAACGATTGTTGATTTACCTGAACCGGTTGAGCCGATCAAAGCGGTCGTTTGACCTGGTTTGGCTGTGAAATTGATATGGTGTAAGACATCTTCATCAGCATCCCCATAACGGAATTCAACTGCTTCAAATTTCACTTCACCTTTAAAGTCATGATCATCTTTTGGATGTTCTGGGTCTTTGATCGTTGGTTCTGTTTCAAGCACTTCTTCAACTCGACCTGCTGCGACATTGGCACGAGGTAAAATAATTGAAACCATTGATAACATCATAAAGGCCATTACAATTTGCATTGTGTATGTGATGAAGGCCATCATATCACCGACTTGCAATTGCCCGTTGTTCATATTATGTCCACCGACCCAAACGATCAAAACAGAAATACCATTCATCAATAACATCATTACTGGCATCATAATCGACATTGCTCGGTTAACAAATAATTGTGTTTTCATTAAATCAGTATTGGCACGATCAAAGCGTTTTTCTTCAAATTTTTCACGAGAAAAAGCTCGAATAACTGGCAAACCTGTGATGATTTCACGAGAAACCAAGTTCACTCTATCCACTAGGTTTTGTAAAGCTTTAAACTTAGGCATCGTTGTTAATAGTAGGCTTAAGACTAAAACCAAAACAGCCGCTACAGCAACGCCTACGATCCAGCCCATACCTGTTCCTGTTTGGTAAACATTATAGATCCCGCCAATACCTAAGATCGGCGCATATAACACAATACGCATGATCATAACGATCCCCATTTGCATTTGTTGGATATCATTAGTATTACGTGTGATCAACGAAGCAGGTGAGAATTTTTCCATTTCGGTATTTGAAAATTGTAACGTACGTTCATACTGTCCAACGCGTAGATTTCGACCAACCGATGCTGCTACTAATGAAGCAATCAATCCGACAATGATTGCAGCTACGGCTGAAACAAGTGTTAACAGAACCATTTTGGTTCCTGTTTTAACCATATAATCTGTTTGAATTTGCTGGGTATTCATGTCCAGTGCTTTATATTCAGCCAGTGTTAATTGAATCCCTACCGTTTTCATTGAATCTTCGCCAAGATCCCCTAAGCTTTTCTTCGTCTCTTTACGAGCTGATTCGACTCTTTCCGGCATAGCGTCAGTCGTTGTTTGAATTGAGGCAGCTAAGGCTTTGGCTTCAGCACCTTTGGCTTGTGCTTGAGCAGCCAGATCCTGCGCTTTTTGCCCTTGTTCCATTGCTGTCGCCGCATCTGTTGCAGAGGCAGCTGCACTTCCAGCCGCTTGGGCTTGCTCCCCTAAAGTCGTAGCCTCTTCTCCAAGTTGTTTGGCTTTTGTAGCATCTTCTCCAACTTTTTTATAGTCTTCGATAATTGCTTTGGCTTCACTTCCACTTGATGAATCTTTTGATTGAGAAGACGCTAGCATCATCATTGGCAGATTAAAAATATCTGCTAGTTTTGCTTCTGTCATCCCGTCTTGAAGATTTAACTTATACACTTCAACTTCTTTACCATCGATTTTTTCAGTTGTTAGTTTATAGTTGTCTTCAATTGTTTTTTTCTCATCATCTGTCATGAACATTTCGATTCCCTGAAGAGTTGTTTTCCTGATTTTTTCAGGTGTGGAGTATTCAAGCCCTCCTTGTTGAATACCGACATCGACGATACCCGATGTTAATTTTGGTAAGCTTAAATCACTATTTGCCTGTACAACTAAAAGCACAAGAACTGCGATGACCGCATACCAGTATTTGCCAAGATATTTAAAAATCTTCACTATTGGTCACCTTCCTCTTTCTGGGAAATTTGTTGAGAGTAGTCCACGAATTTCGCAGTTAGCTCGATAAAGACTTTTGTATCAGCTTCTCCCATTAGTTTAAAAATCTGCACGATTTTATCACGCATTTCTTTCTTTTGCAGCTTAGCAACTTTCTTGCCGCACTCGGTCAAGGTAACATGAATGCGTCGACGGTCGTCTGGATCCATCTTACGTTCGATTTGTCCCTTTTTTTCTAAACTCCCTAAAACAACAGCAATCCGAGCGCTGGACAAGTTCAATGACTCAGCTAGATGTTTGGGACTAGTTGGTTCGCCGTAACGTGCGAGAAATTTGATGACAATACTTTCACCTTGATTACTCTTTTCTAGTCTGCTAAATGCGCTATGTCGATTTTGAACCATTAGACGCATCAGCTCTTGTTCCGCTTCTTCTGCGTATGACATGTGACTCCTCCTTTTTTCAAAATAATTACTTCTACCATTAATAGCTAACAGCGTTAGTAACTAATGCTGTTTGATATTAACGCAAATAGCTTTCGATGTCAATAGTCTTGGTTCAAAAAAAATAATGAATACGGTTTTATTGCTAAATCTTAAAAAAGTGTTCTGAAAATGAAACCACGACTTAAGTTTTCGCAAAAAAATATAGTTTAGTAATGTCAAAGAGTAACATTACTAAACTATATTTTTTTGCGACTTCCCACGACTGAATCTACGCTACAACGAGCCCATTTGGATATTTTTTCAATAAATACTTTTAATCGAGGTTGGTTAAAATACGCTACTACTAGATAACAAGCGTGACCACTCACTTTGTAAAACTCATCAATCTCTTTAAATTCATTGATGACTCTCTCAATAGTAGCAAATTGATTCGTCTCCATAAAGATACGGATAAATTGTTTCTCATCCTGTTTGATTGTAATCGTATAGTTCTCGATAATGCCTTGGTCTTTCAAATAGGCGATTCGTTGTCCTACTGCTTGTCCTGTTAAATGAATTTTTTCTCCAATTTTTTTATTTGATAGTTTTGAATTTTCATTTAGTAAATATAAAATCTGTTGATCTAATTCATCCATCTAATTTTTCCTTTCAACTTGAAAATAATTTTGCACGTATTCTTTCACCAGGTTATGTCACTAAGTTCTTAGACTGATTACAATAAATTTAGCAAATAAAAACGAGGTGCTAAAAAATGAAGACTAATTACCAGAACACTCCTGAACAACATAAACAAGTAGCATTTATCATTCAGCATCTTTTAGACTAATTAATTGATGACAATAAACGATCTTTGCGGGACATACTTACTCGGTTTCAAGCGAAACTTTTGTCTACCCCAGTCGAACCTCAGCTTCTAAACCGAATGGTACTTGAAATTACTGGTTGTCTGATTACTTATAACATACTTTTGTCATGGGAAGAATCACGTTTATTTAAAAATCTTTTTAAACTGATTTGACCTATATGCCTTCTTCTTTGCAATAGTTTTTTAGCTCAACGCTACTGCTATTTAGAATGATAATTCTCTAAAAACCAAATTGTTTTTTCGACAGCTTGACTTGAAGCCTTTGTTTCCATGTTTAATTGATAGCCATGTCCAACTGTTTCTTGACCATCAAAAAATAACGAAGCAACTGGTACCTCTGCTTTTTTCAACTCACCAACATATTGCTTGGCTTGTTTTGTAAATGTTTTAGTATTCCTATCCGTAATGAATATGGGTGGGAAATCTTTACTGATCAGCTTTCTAAGATCAAGTAACTGACCTAATCTGTGATCCTCTTTCCAATTCTTTTCTCCTGTCAGTCCCCAACCCATTTTACTTAGTAGATAATTCGTTGCTAGATTCCCTTGGTATGTTTGAAATTCGGATAGATCGAATACTGCACTATATAGTAATAAACTATTGATTTTAAGGTTTTCTACAGGTTGAATTGCGATTTGTTTAGCATACTCTTTATTATGATAGGCTGACAATAATTGTAATGCTAAGAATCCACCTGCTGATGATCCAGATAGGTTGATTTGTGTTGGATCAAACTGATACTTTTCAGCATTTTTGGTTACAAATGTTAGGGCTTGATTGACTTGCCTTACTTGATCAAAAATAGTTGCATTAGGCACTAGATGATAGTTAATGCTGATAAAAGCATAGTTACCATTAGTTACAGTTGGTCCGAAGTACTTAGCCATCTTTTTATCTCCTTTAAAAAAGCCACCCCCATGAACAAAAACGATCACTGGTATTTTTGAGTTCATTTTTTTAGGAAGATAGAGATCTAAAGTACTTTCAGGATATTCCTTTGAGTATGAAAGGTCATTAATCGTTTTTACACGATCTTCAATTTGTTGATAATCATTCGGTTTGGTAAGCTTAGCTTCGATTGGCAAGCCTTGGATCAACTTAAATAATGGCTTAGGAGTAAAATATAAAGTACCTAGGCAAATAATAATAATAGCGAAGATACTACCGAGTATTACTAATACAAACTTTTTCATTTCTAACCTCCATAATAATCATAGCTAAATTATACCTGTTAATTAGCATCACAACAATCATTGGCCTGTTGTTTTAATGAACATTTTTTTGCTCCGAAACTATTTTAATTAAAAAGACTTTCTAAATAATCATTTAAGTATGAATGTCTTCTAAAAATAAACGAACCGATACAAACTCGCCATACTTAAACAGGATGATTATGACAAAAATGAATAAGTTCTTGACCATGTTGACTCAAAAAAGTTTGGAAGCCACAATAAGTCTCTTTTTTATCAAGATACATTGAATGTTTCATTCGTTTACATCCACCCATACACATTGAGCGAAAAGGACAGTCTTGGCACTTTTGCGGAAACTGTTTTGGTTCAAATAAAAAATGCTTCATTACGTAACTTTTATACAATTCTATCAACGAGTATTCCGTGATATTGCCCATCAAGTATTGATCTAAAACGTAAAAATCACAGGGATAGACATTTCCATTAGACTCTATCACGTATTGTGGCTGACATTGTCCGATCAAGCCACAAGCTGTCACTCGTTGTGCTTTAAATAAATGGACTAAATCATCAAGTAACTTAATGCTACGATAATTACCCGTTGCATATTCTTTTATCCATAAATCCCAGAGTACGTGGTAGAAGTGATAAAAGCGTTGTGGGGTTAACGCATAAACGGACTTTGCACCGTTTAAATCGCCTAAACAAGGAATGAATTGGATATATTGAATTTTTTCTTGTTTCATAAATTGATACATTTTTTGTGGATGACGAGCCAGCTCATTTGTCAATACACATAATACATTATACTGAACCTGATATTTTTCAAATAGCTGCTTTGTTTTGATCACCCGGTGAAAGGTTCCTTTACTTTTAGGATCAATACGATTTCGATCATGAATCGACTGATAGCCGTCGATAGACAGTCCAACTAAGAAATGATGCTCATAAAAAAAACGACACCACTTTTCATTGATTAAAAGACCATTGGTTTGAATCGCATATTGAATCGTTACTTTTTTCGTATTTTTTTCCGTAATATAAGTAACAAAAGACTGAAAATAGGTGAAACCAGCCAGAGTTGGTTCTCCGCCTTGAAACGTAATTGTTAATTGGTCTTGATTAGTTAAATCCAATAGTAAATGATCAATCATTTTTCTCATGATTTCAGGCGTCATCTTCCCATAAGAGTTAACCGCTCGACTGTCGGCTACATCTGCATAGAAACAGTACTTACAGCGAATATTACACAAGGCAGAAGCAGGTTTGATCATAACAGCTATTTTTCGCATTGTCTTTGCTCCTTTCAGTCGGCTTTATCTCAGCAATCTTTGGCACAGCGAAATCCCATATTGCTTGTTGTATTTTCTCGATAAGATCCATTTCTGGAAAACACTCGATATCGTTTACAATAACTTTGGTGACATAAAAATGAGCCTCCTCGAATGGCGAACTCATCTTTGATTGGTCCAGTTTTAGACTGCTTAGTTGCTAATTCTGACAATGGAATTTTACTTGGATTCGCACACCATTCCCAGATATTGCCGATCATTTGATATATTCCGTATTGATTTACTTCAAAAGATTTGACAGGTGCCGTCCCAAGAAAACCATCTTCTTGCGTATTTTCAAACGGAAAATTTCCTTGCCAAATATTGCAATGATGTTGATTTCCTTTTAGCAGCTCCTCTCCCCACGGATACAGCGCATCTTGTTTATTTCTAGCAACATATTCCCATTCGACTTCTGTTGGTAATCGTTTATTTGCCCACTTACAATATGCACTAGCATCATCATAAGAGACATGAACAACAGGATGATCCATTCTTTCTTTAATATCACTTGTCGGTCCTTCTGGATGCTTCCAAGACGCTCCAGGTACGGTCAACCACCAAAACATTTTTCCGACGCTTTGGTAATCTTTTCTGTTTACCTCTGGAATCAGTAGATGAAAAACACTTGAGTTTCCAAATCGTTCGGCATCAGTCTGATATCCCGTTTCGTTAATAAAAGTTTGAAAGCATTTATTTGTCACACTTGTTTCATCCATATCGAAACAAGCGACTGTCATTAGCTGTACCGGCGTTTCAGCATCTTCAAAAAAACCATTTTCTAAGCTCGTATTGCCCATGATAAAGCTACCGCTTGGAATCCGTTTCATTCTTATTTCCTCCAAATTCTAAGAGCTTGGGACAGAAGCGTTCATTCGGGATCAGCGTGTTTAATAAAAAGAGAACCGACTTTTGTCCCAAATTCTTTTTTTAAATAGTGTCCTCGTAGCCTAATCTAATAAATTCTTCTAGCGGTGCATCGACATCTTTCATTTTTTGAACTAATTTTTGATCTAATTGTTTTTGCAGTTCTTGATCTTTTATCGGCGAATCTTGCTCTGGATCTGTTTGATGATCAAAAATCAATGAGCCGATTTCGTAAGAATTGCTAAACGAAGTGTTCAAGGGAACTTTTAAGCAGGGGAAACCATTAGTGAACGAATCCCCTTCATACAACGCTAGATTTTTTAATGAATTTTCTGGATAAAAACCTCTAATCACTGTTGGCATCAATGTATAATTGACTAAAGGCTGGTTTTCTTTATTTGCGGAGGCTTTCATATAGGTATATCGTCCATCAAACAAATTAACATGTCCACCATTTGTGCCGAATAAAATACTTTGATGGGGAATCTTTTGCTGATTGATGAGACCGAATAATGAGCGACCATCCATATTTTCAAAGGCTTCAATTCCAAAATATTCTGCTAAGGTGGGCGGTAAATCAATCGTTTGACATAATCCATCAACTCTTTGACCATTTAATTCATGATGAGGTACATGCATAAAAAATGGGATGTGAACAATTTCTTCATACATAGGTGCAACATTTTTACCTAACCAGTTATGCTCCCCTAATAAGAAACCATGATCTGTGTTAACGATCAGTAACGTATCCTCCCACATTTCTTGCTCATCCATAAAATCTAAAACACGCCCTAAATGATAATCACACATACTGATTAACGCGGCATATTCTTTCTGCATTTCAGCAATATCCCCTTGATATTGAGCCTTATCTTCAGCTGATAAATGCTGGTAGACTGGCCAATACAGAATATCTTGTGTTTCTGTCAGGCGATAAAGATCTCGATATTTTTCTGGCACGAAAAATGGTTCATGAGGATCAAAACACTCTAGTTGTAAAAACCAGTCATCCTTCTCGTGATTTTTCTGTAAAAAATCTAACCCTCGATCGATCACTTGAACGCTAGACATATCAGATTCCTGCTTTATTTGGCTACGATTGGCAAGATGTTGAATTCTTGAAATAGAATCTGCTGGTTTATTCAATGGTTGGGTATTATGATCTGCCCAATCACCCAATCTGGGAATCCAACGATCTCCTTCTTGACCTCGAAATCCTTCCCAAGATGAATAACGATTATGATACGTAGCGCCGCCATCTTCGAAATAATGAGAATGATCTGTAATTAGATGGGTATAGATATTTTCCTGATTTAATTTTTCAAAAACAGAATAATCAAACGCTTCTAATGGTCCCCAACAGCGATGTAAAAAATTATACTTTCCTGTATGCAATTCCCTTCTTGCTGGCATACAGGGCATACTTCCGCCATAAAAATTGTCAAACGTTATACATTTTTCTCTAAGTCGATCGAAATTAGGCGCCTGAACCCAATTATTTCCATAGTTTGGTAAATAGGCTTTAGATAATGTATCAAACATAAGCATAATAGCTTTCATTTCTATCAACTCCTTTAGTTAGTCTGACGTTCTTTCCAAAAAACAAAAGTTAAAATAAATGCTACGATGAAGGCTGCAATAATCCCAATCAGACTCCCATAAAAGCCCATATCTAAACCATTTTCTGAAATACGATTTGGCAAAGCAAAAATCCCCATTCCACCTTGAGTATAGGTTTTAGATCCAGCAAATCCCATGATCGTCCCCCCCACTGCTCCAGCAATCAAAGTACAATAAAATGGTATTTTTCTAGGTAGCGTAATACCGTAGATCGCGGGTTCTGAGATACCGAAAATACCCGTAATAAAACACGGAGCACACAATGACTTTACCTTCTTATCCTTGGTTTTTAGCATAACTCCCAATACTGCTCCCATCGTGGCGAATGGTACAGCAAACATTAACGCCATAACAGGATCATAACCAAACGATTGAATGTTCAATAACCCGATTGGAATAAAACCCCAATGCAAGCCAAACATTACTAAAACTTGCCACAAACCACCAATGACCGCACCTGCTAAAGGTGGACTTACATTATAGATCCAAAGAACTGCTGAACTCAGTAACGAACTAGCCCAAGTTGCAATTGGTCCAATCATGATAAAGGTCAACGGAATCACAATGATCAACGTGAAAAATGGCACAAAAAACATTTTAACCACATCGGGACACACTTTTTGTAGCCATCTTTCTAACTTCGCCGCACAAAATGTCGCCAAAATGATTGGAATGACTGATTGGCCATAACTCATCATAAGTACTGGGATACCTAGAAACTTAAAATAGACTGGCGCTTCAAATAGTGTTCCTTGAAACATAACAGAAGGTGCTGGAGTTCCAATCAAATTGGCTAAATTTGGATACAATAAAGCAGAGCCAATCACAATCCCTATAAGTGGGTTCAAATTGAATTTTTTTGCAGACGTATAACCTAAAGCTACTGGAAAAAAATAAAATAATGCATCGCCTACGGCCCATAATATTTGATAAGTCCCTGAGTCTGGTGTAACAACACCTGTTACGAGTAAAATGGCAACAAGTCCTTTGATCATTCCAGAAGCTGCTAAAATTCCCAAAATAGGAGTAAATACACTAGAAATAATATCAATCAACCGATTAAATAAACTTTCCTGCCCTTGATCATCCGCTTCTGTTTCTGTAACCAAGTGCGGATCCGCTTGCATTAGAGCTAACTCTGATAAAACATACTCATAAACCTGACTGACATGAGTACCAATAACAACCTGATACTGTCCCCCACTTTGCATGACCGTCACCACACCATCCAACTGATTAATCGCTTCAGTATCAGCTTTCTCTTCATCTTTCAATTTAAAACGCAACCGAGTTGCACAATGCGTGACACTTTTAACATTTTCCTTTTGACCAATAAGTTCAACAATCGTTTTAGCTAATGGTTCATAACTCATTTTGATTCCCTCCCAATCTAAAAGCTAAAAGACTAGCTCTTGAAGCTAGACAATTCTAAATGCTAAAAGAGCTCGTTTAGTCTTGACAGGAAAATAGGAAAAATTTTTGAGGTGCTCTTTACCTCACTTATTTTTTATCTTTTTCCCGAAAGACTAGCTCTTGAAGCTAGACAACTCTAAATGCTCATAAAATTTAAACCCCTCCATTGGAAAGCGCTTCCCGTATTTATCATAACTATGGTAAGATAAAAAAGAAATACTTCATACAACCTTGGGGAAGGTTCCCAAGTTATTGGGAAAGGATAAAATATGAGATTCCAGCAGCTTTTACAAAATAAAATCAACCATTTTAGCGAGACGGATAAGACGATTTGCGCTTATGTATACAACCACCAAGAGCTGATTCCTGAAATCAGTATTACAAGATTAGCTGAAGCCAGTTATACATCTAAATCCTCCGTCTTAAGATTTGTGCAAAAATTAGGGTTTAAAGGGTTTAGTGAGTTTAAATATTTGATTGATTGGTATGGTGTGCAAGATAATTTAAAAAAGCCCCTTTCAATTGAGGATGTGTCAGAACATTTAAACAGTGTCTTTTCTACTATTGAAGAACAGAGTTTAAGCAATTTTTTTGAGTTATTAAGAAATACTCCTAGAATCTATCTTTTAGCGACTGGAACAGATCAACAAATTCAAGCTCAAAATTTTGCTCGTGCTTTTTTAAAGATGAATATTGTCTGCACCTTGATTCCTGGAAATAGTAATATAGAACTTGCTAGTATTGTTTTGGATAATATCAATAAAAATGATCTTATTATTGTTTTTTCTGGTTCAGGAAATAATGTACAAATCAATGAATTGCTCTCAATACCACTTTTGAAAAAAACACCTATTGTGTCGATCACTGTGACACAAAAGAATTGGTTACAGGAACATTCTGATCCAAATTTTTCGATTTTAAAAAAAGATGCTGAACTAATGATGGGCTTTTCTTCCGGATTTTGTCATTTGTTGATCGATTTTTTGGCGATTCGTTTCAGACTTTATATCGAAGATTTATTAATTGAACAATAGTTAACCAATCGTAATAGAGCTTTTCTTTTTAAATTAGAACATTTTGAAACCAAAAAAATCCAGTAACGTTCGTTTCAACGCTACCAGATTTTTTTAGACTAAAATTACAAAATGATAGTTATAAACAGTATTGAATTTTTGATAGTTATTTTGCATTTAATGCTGCCATCGTAATGTAATGGTATGGCTGATAAAATAAGGAAAGAAGAATACATCAAGCAGGTTCAATTCATCAATCGTCATACTTTTTTTGAATTGCAAGTGAGAATAAATGAATGTACCTGGAGATTACGATATGGGCAGTTCTAAAATATATAGCTCCCCTAGATACTAATCCTTTTAATTAATATCTGGGGAGCTATATAATAATTACTTTTTTACCTTTTTTAATGTAAATAGCCAAATCATAGCCATTCAAAAGATTAATTAGCCACTTTGAGCAAGAGTATAGCACCTTTATTTTCCACTATACCCGCTTTCTTTTTTGTATCAATTATACTGCTACTTTTTTCCAATTATTTAAAAACTACAATTGCTAAGTACTATTTAGGGTTTATCAATGGTAATACAAACAAACTTAGATTATGAAGGATGCTTTTTTAGTGTAATTTAACTTTTAACATTTTTCATTTATCTTACCGTTAAAACATTAGTTTCCTTCTCTCTATAATAATTCTTTGTACCGTTGAATATAGAATCGTTTTGCAACTGTTACTAATGTTAAATATGCCACAATTGTACCGACTAACCATAACCAATAATTAGATGGTAGAACAGCCATTCCTAAACTTTGGCCAAAGGCTGTAAAAGGCAATACTGTTCCTATCAAAATCCCTAGCGACGTAATGGTCGTCATAATGAATGAGCCACTACTTTGAATAAATGGAATTTTAGGCGTACGTAAGGCGTGTAAAACCAACGTTTGTGACCATAACGATTCCACAAACCAACCTGCATGGAACACGGCAATAAAGGCAACTTGCTGAGAAGCATTCAGTGTATGGAAATCTCCTCCTACAACTGCTGGGCAAATAATAAAGTACATCAATAAATAGGTGGTAATATCAAATACCGAACTTGTAGGTCCTAACCAAACCATAAATTTTCCGATGCTGGATGCTTGCCAACGCTTAGGTTTTTCCAAATATTCTTTGTCCATATGATCCCAAGGAATAGATACGCACGAAATGTCGTAAATCAAGTTTAAGAATAAAATTTGCAAGGGTAACATTGGCAGAAATGGTAAAAAGGTACTGGCAACTAGTACTGAAAACATATTCCCAAAATTTGAACTTGCTGTTGCTTTTATATATTTCATGATATTTCCAAATGTCTCTCTACCTGAAATAATCCCTCTTTCTAAAACCATCAAATCTTTTTCTAATAAAATGACATCAGCGGATTCTTTGGCAATGTCCACCGCTGTATCAACTGAAATACCAACATCTGCTGCTTTCATTGCTGGTGCATCATTGATCCCATCCCCAAGGAAACCAACAGTATGTCCATTTTCTCTCAAAATGCTCGTAATTTGTTGTTTTTGTTGTGGGTTTAATTTTACAAATACATTGTGCTTTTCAACTAATTGACTTAATTTATCATTGGATATATTCATAATATCTTCGCCATTGATCAATTTTTCAGCACCCAAACCAACTTGTTTACATACGGATCGCGTTACCAAAGCGTTATCTCCTGTTAGGACTTTCACTTCAACGCCATGTGCTTTTAACGTTTCTAGTGCTTGTTTTGTCGTTTCTTTTGGCGGATCCAAGAAGGCTAAGTAGCCAATCAGTACCATCTCAGATTCATCCGCTACTGAGAATTCACCGACAACACTTGGATTTGTTTTTTGGGCAACGCCGATCACGCGTAAACCATCCTCGTTTAACTCATTCACTTTTTGCAATACTTCTTGTTTAACCTCATCCGTTAACACAGTAACCTTGCCTTTGAAATCAACAAAACTCGAAATACTCAGCATTTCTTCAATGGCACCCTTAGTGATCATTTGCGTTTTTCCGCTAGGATCTTCTACGACAACGCTCATTCGTCTACGATCAAAATCAAAGGGAATTTCATCCACCTTTTTATACGTAATTCCTGTTGTATTCAATTCCGTTTTGGCAGCATCAATAATTGCGACATCTAATAAATTTTTTAATCCAGTTTGATAGTAACTGTTTAAATAGGCATGACGTAAGACACGGTCATCTTCTTCACCAGCCAGATCCAAATGATATTCCAGTATAATTTTATCTTGTGTTAGCGTGCCTGTTTTATCCGTGCATAGGACGTCGATCGCACCAAAATTTTGAATCGCATTTAAGTTTTTAATCACCGTTCCTTTTTTAGCCATACCTGTTGCACCTTTGACTAAGTTGGTCGTAACGATCATCGGTAACATTTCTGGTGTCAACCCAACGGCCACGGATAAGCCGAACAAGAAGGCTTCCATCCAATCCCCTTTTGTAAAACCATTGATTACAATAACCGTTGGCGCCATCAATGCCATAAATTTGATAAATAAAAATGACGTTTTGCGAATGCCTAATTCAAAACTTGTTTGTACCGGTTTAGTAGATAATGATTTGGCCACATCTCCAAACAGTGTATGATTTCCAGTGGCAATGACCACGCCTTCAGCACTTCCGCTTATAACGTTGCTGCCCATAAACACAAGATTCTCATAACTCGTTTGATTGCTATCTTTAGTAATGATTGCCTCTGCCCGTTTTTCAACAGGATAACTTTCCCCCGTCAGTGCAGACTGAGAAATAAATAAATCTTTAGTTGCAATCAAACGAATATCCGCTGGAATCATATCTCCTGCTGACAATCTGACAATATCTCCACACACAATATCTTCCATAGGAATTTCATCATATTTATTTTTCCGTTTTACCGCTGCAGTGACTTTAACCAGTGATTTCAATTTTTCTGCCGCTTGATTTGAGCGCACAGATTGAATGAGAGTCATCGTCCCACTGATCAAGACCATAGTGAAGATAATACCACTACCAAAATAGTCACGATCTTCCGGTGCAGCGATAACCACATCTGTAATAAAAGACATAATTCCTAAACCAATTAAAACAAGGGTAAACGGTGTAATATACGCTTTTAAGATTTCTATGAATAAAGGTGTTTTTTTCCCGTAGGAAATAGTATTGTCTCCATATTCATCTCGAGCCATAACTGCTTGAACTTCAGATAGTCCTTTTTTTGATGTTTGAAATGTTTCAAAAATACTTTCAACTGTTTTTCTAGCCATTAAGCCATAATCTATCTCTTGAATTGCTCTTTTTTTTCTTTCCATTTTGTTTCCTTCTCTCCCAAAAAATCCACCATGATCCTGCGCCAATACCTAAACGCATAACCATTTTTCCTAGTGTTTTTACATTGCTCCCTATTTGCAGGGGCTTGGAGAAAAAAGGGCACTAAAAACAAATAGATAATAATAATCGACTCCTTTTTAGTACAACTCTTTCCTGTAACCCCTGTTGCCTCGAACTACTGTCATCCATTTGTTTTCAACTCCCTCTGATTTGTAAAATGTCTTATGTCTACCATACTTTTTTTAAATACTTTTAAAAGTAACTCGTCTTCTTGATAGGCTTCCATCAAACTAACATAGCCTAGTTTTTCATAAAATCCCCAGGCCTGCTTTCGACCCGTCAAAAAAATAGTGGCATAGTTTAAATTTCGAGCAACTTGCTCAGCATAAACGATTAATTTCTTTCCCAACCCTTGACCTTGAAAATCTGGACTTAGTGCAACTTGTTTTATTTGGATACAGTTTGAATCACAAGGATGCAAAAGAAGAGTGCCAACCACACGATCCTCTTTTTTGATGACTAAGTGAATATCGTGTTTTTCTTCTACAACAGATTTCGTTAGAAAGGGTTTGCCTGCGCTTGCTTTTAATACTTGATTGCGTAAGGCTAATGTTTCCCGATAAATAGGACTATCCCATCTGATTAAAGTGAACACTGTTTTACCATGATTCTTCCTCCTTTGATAATTGATACACTTCCAATACCTCTTTGTTTTTTGATAACTGTGTAATGATCTCTTTCATGGCCAATTCACGATTCGAATTTGGTTCGATTTCTACCTGTAACTGGACATTATTTCCTGCAAGATCCAGACACAAAAAATGACAAAAGGATAAATAGTAGCGGTCTAGCTGTGTCATCATTTCTGTTCGTAATGCGAGTTCCGCAGTTGATTTTCCAGTGACAATCAAAAATGAATTTTTCATTTTCACTTGCTCTTCTGGTCGATAACTCTCCGTCATTTGATCAAATCGTTGCGAAGCAAAACGAATCACACTATTCACCAGCATGATAACGATGGCAGCTAAAAAACCTTCTTTAATAAAACCGGCGCCGATCATTGCACCCACTGCTGCCGTACACCAGAGAGTCGCAGCCGTATTTAGCCCGGTCACACTAAACCCATCTCGTAAAATAATTCCTCCTGCCAAAAAGCCAATGCCACTAACAACTTGAGCAGCAATCCTTGTTGGACTTGTATCCGTTGTGATCATGGTAGATATGGACACAAAAAGCATAGCGCCAAGTGAAACCAAGCTCATTGTACGTACGCCGGCTAATTTTTTTCGCCATTGCCGTTCAATACCAATTAAACTACCTGCTAACAAGCTCATTGATAACATCAATAAAAATTCATATACATTCCCCCTTGACGATTATTGAACATAAAATCCGATTTTCTTAGACGCAAAAAAAGTGACTTTTCGCACAAAAACTCCGCGAAAAGTCACTCTACATTCACCAAAAAAAAGCATGACAAATTAAGACATTGATCTAGTCGTTGAGTTTTGGCACTATACAACGTAAAGACAAACATCTTAGCTACCTTATGAAAAGCCTTGTATTCGACAATTCCTGTTCTACCCATTGGCGTCTCTCGACATTTTTGGGCAGTAGCCTATGTTTGTATAGGAGCCTCACCTAACAAATCATATTTTATATTCATTAACAAGTTAACAGAAGAAGAAATTATTGTCAAGTAGGATTTTGGTGGTGGGTGGGAAATTGTTGTTTATTTAGGTCTCAATATGTCTTTTGATATCGGTAAAAGTTAGGGAAGAATTAATCAGTATTACTTTATCATTTTTTATATTTAGGTTATCAAATAAAAAAGCTGAGAAAGTCCTGATTCAGAACGTCACTCAAACTTTGGCTCTATAATAAATGGGACTGATGAAAGTAGAAATACTTTTCTCAGTCTCATGTTCATTTTTATCTAAAAAAGCATATCGTTCTCTGATAGGATTAAGTTACCACACAAAATCTAAAAATTTCACTTAAGCTAATTGCTTCTCTGTGTCATATCTCTATTACGACGGTCATTCGTGTCCTTAAAAGTACAGAAGTTTATCTACCTACAAGAAAACAACCCTATTTGCCTTTTGTGCTGATGGTGGATGAATTTCGCTCCCATATATCACTTGAAGACAAGATGAGTTTCATTTGTGCCAACGGGAAAACAGGACAGTTGCTTGATATTCTTCCCTCCAGAAAATTGAATCACTTGGTTCATTACTTTCAGAAATGTCCAAATCGAGATAACGTACAATGTCTAGTGACGGATATGAACACTAATTGATTCCACGCGTCTTTCCTCAGGCCAAGCTTGTCATTGATCGATTTCATTTTATTCAACACCTGAATCGAGCCTTTAATACCTTTCGCATCAAAAAGGTTACACGATTAAGACAGGAAAATAAGCACGATTTAGCTAATAAATTAAAAAGTAACTGGCGATTTTTATTGAATGAAGTGTTTAAGATATTTGTATATTGCAAACATAGAATATACTATCACTATTACAACTACTGGAATGATTAAAAATCTCGTTTGAATACCAAAAAACATTAAAATATAAACGATTATTAAAAAGCTACCTACAAGAAAAGCAATAGATGAAGCTCCTATTGCACCTTTTTTTTGGACTTCAATCGGCTTATCTTTAAAAGTATTCGCAGCAACTATTCCATACCATTTGCCTCTTCTAAGTTGAATACCAACGATTATTAATAAAAGTCCAATAACAACTAACATGAACAACTCTACCACCTCCTTCGATCTCTAAAGTTGAATTATTTTATTTGCCAATTGATCAAAATAATTATCATGAGTCACGACAAAATAAATTTTATTGTTTTTTGTAGCAGCTAAATATTCAAGTAAGTTTTCAGTTGACTGTTGATCCAATCCTGAGAATGGTTCATCTAGAATCATTATTTTCTTATCTCTAACAAAAGCTCTCATTAAATTTATTTTTTGTCTTTCACCTCCAGATAAAACTCTAATATTTTTTTGAGTTAACTTATCATCAATACTTAAAATTTGCTTCATTTTCATATATATATTATTATTTCCATCACTTAAAAAGACATTTTCTTCAAGTGAATTTTGAAAAATATATGAGGTTTGTGTTGCAACAGATAATTGTTCTCTTAAAGATCTTTTTTCAACTTTATTCAAACCGATGAAATATATCATTACATTCCATAAGTAAAAGAAAGATGTAAAGAAAAATGATTAAAATATTTTATATCCTTGACCCTAGCCACCACTATGCCACATCCTTAAATTCACAAATAATTTCTTTTATCAATTCTTGTAAGAAGCCCTCTTGATAGGCAACTTTTTGTTCTTCATGAATCAACTTTCCTAACATTGTTAATTGATGTTCCTTAAGACTATCTAGTTTCTTTAACCGGCTGTTACTCAGAGTCAAGTCAGATTTTGCTAATGTAAAATTTTGTTGGTTCATTCCTAAAAATTTTAATTGAGAACCAAAAGTGTTTTTCAATTTTTGAGCCATTCCTAAACCTTCAGGATCAATATCACCGCTATAATAGATAACAGTTCCAGTAGCTGCTAATTTACGCAATAGCTGCCAAATAGCAAAGGTGAATTGACCACTAGAGCAAAGAATTGGCACCTCTGGTAGTAATTCCACTAAAATCGAGTAAATACCAGAGTTCTCTACTACCAAAACCTTCTCCCCAATATAAGGATAAATCGTCGTCATTCGTAAAATTTCTTTTAAAGGAACATTCCAACTAATTCCTTCAATACAAGCCTGTCGCCACATTTGATTTTCTTTATTTTTTGCATCTTGTGCAGTCAATCCTCGGATAGCTGCATAGTTCATAATGTCATCCTTCAATAAGTAAAATTCATTTAGTAAACCATGACGTTGCTCCGCTTTTTCCAGCTCAATTTGATTCTCTGGCAGTTGAGTTGACATTGCTGTCAGCATTTGTAAAAATAACACTCCGCCATCATTATTTTCATCAAATGCATGTGGCAACCCTGTAACTTTATAAGCAAATACTGGCAAGCGTAAAAAATCATTTTTAGGCAAGCTTTTTATAGCGTTTGATACTTGATTAAAGATAAGCAAATTCGGCAGTTTCTTCTTCCACCACTCTTTCAGTTGACGCTCTGTTAGTAATGAGGTAAAGCTAGCATCAATAGCTTTTACAGCCGCTTTAAAATGTTCAAAAGCAAGTGCTTCTGACTGTTCGAACGTTGCTTTTAAAGCTAATGGTTTCTTCATAATAAAAACAACAAAATCTGATAATGTCCATTCTAAGATACTTTCTACAAAAGCTTGCTCTAAATCTACAATCCGAATTCGTTTCTTTTGATCCCAAGAAAGGACTGTCATGCCAAGAAAAGATCGCAATGGATCCGTGTCAACTTTGCTAAAAAGAGACAAGCCAACACTATTTCCAAATGCTCCATTCAACCAGTACCGACGCCATAATTCCTTACCTAACACATGAAAAACAGGCTGTTTAAAGTATTCTTTAGGATCAGACAAGTTCCTCACCTCCTGTTAGCAAATGCTTCTTTTGCCCATCCCAATAATAGCGGATTGTTGTAACAAAATTGACATTCTGTGGTCGTAACAATTCATAAATCGCTAATTTAGAAACAGTAGGGTAATCCCCAAAAAGTGCCTGTGAATTCATCACATAGTTAAAATTAAGCTGCTCACAGGCTTTAAACAGCTCTGCAATATTTTGATCATCAATTCCAGCAAAAGCTTCATCCAATGTAATGACTCGCGGACATTGCTCTCCGGCATCTTCATAACGAGAATAAGTTGCAGCAAATAACGGTAAATACATTGCTATCGCTTTTTCTCCTCCAGAGAATTGATTAAAACGACGATCCGTTAATGGTTGAGGCTGATAGCCTTCATTTGCCCGCTTATATTTCAGCTCAAATTCAAACCAATCTCGATAATCTAACACACTTGCAATTGCTTGGAATAAAGTACTTCGATCATCTGGTTCATTGTGTAATTGTTCTTGAGCTAAACGAACTTTTTCCTGAAAATGGCGAGAAACTACCTCTCGATCATCGTCTGACAAGAGTTCCGTTGGTTTTTCTAATAGGCGAACAAGTTGATTGGTACTAAGATCATGCTCAGAATTAGCAGAGACTCCTTTCCAGCTAATACTTAAAGACAATCCTGAAGAGTTTTTTTGTTCTTGTAGCAACTCGTTCATTTGCGCTACCCATTGCTGGGCTTGCTGAATACGGATCCGAAGGACTTTCCCCACAGATTCCAAAATAACCTTTTTGAAGAGTTGCTCATCATCCTTCTTCAATAACTCTTGTAATGTTAAACGCTGATCTTTCAATCGCTCCAATAACTCACTAGTTGTAGTCAATTGTCCATCTTCTAAAAATCTTGGTTCCTTGTTATGATTAAAGGAAGCAAATTCACCCAGCCCTTGTTCTTCTTCCGCTGACAAATCCACACCACTAACATTCACCAATTCAGGTCGATAACTCTGTAATTGATCTGCGATAAAACCAAACTGATTAGAAAAACGATCTTCTAGCCTTTTCAATTCTTTAACATTTAACTCTTTCCCCTGCTCCTTAGCAATCATTAACAAATCAGTGCTTGGTAGGTTGAATCTTTGCAGCTCTTTTTCAAATAACGCTCGCCAATTACTTTCTAACTTGATTAATAGAACCAATTGAAGGTCCTCATGCTCTATATCTCCTGTAATTTTTGTTCTGGCCTTTTCTAACTTAATTTGTTCTTGATTCAACTGTTTGATTTCTTGTTGGCACTGCCGTTGTTCCTCTGTTGCTGCCATCAATTTAGCAGTGGGTTCTGCAACATTAATGATTTGCTGCTGTGCTTCATTCTCTTTAAGCAGTCGTTCCAATTTAGTTATTTCACCTATTAACACACTCACTTTATCCAACAAACTAAGCTCTTCTTCTTGATAGTTACTAACATGGGAAGCAATGGTCTCTAGCATTTCCTGTTGCCGATCGAGTTCTGATGATTTACTGAACGCCTCATGAAGGTTCTGTTCATAGTTTAGTGCATATTGTAACGCCTCTTCATACGTTTCCTCTTTTTGATTTAGTTGATCTCCAGCTGCTTTCTCCGTTATGTGCGTCTTTATCATTAAAAGTTGCTGCTGCAAGGTACTTAATTCAGCATTTTTAATTGTTAATTCCTTTTCCTTAGCTGTTAATGCTAGCGCCAAAATTTTTGTTTCCATATATGTTTGATACACTTCTGTTCCTCTTGGACGCTCTTGATAAGCTTCTTCAATTGATTGAAGCTTCTGCTTTTGTTCTCTAATTTGAGTAGAAAGCTCCTGATTTGCTTCTTCTAATTGCAGAATGTCTGTTTTCAGTCTCTTGATTTGCTCCTGACGATAGCGTTCCTGACTGGCAACACCTATAAAGGAAGCCTGATAATCAACAGGCATTTCACCACTAAGGTTGGCAATCTGAAAACGGCCATCTTGATGTATTATTGGTAAGTCTATCATTGGGTTCATCTCATTGTAAAAGATACTATCTAGCACATTTGCAACCTGACTCTGCAACTCAAGAGGCAAATCTGAATTTACAGTTAAAACGCTCGCTAAAGTAGAAGACATTAACTGCGGGTTGGATTTAATCATCCAATCATCTGCCAATTGCAACATTTCCTCACTAATGACACTATCCAAAATACCAGACGTGAATAAAGCTCCTTCGATGCGATTTCGTTCTTCTTCTGTCACATTTGCTTGAAAGTCTACTCCTTCATAAAACAAAACATACTTAGCTTTATCACTCCAGCTCTTTCGATTGCTTTTCCTCCCTTCATGCTGATATGGTTTAGGCGCTTTCTGTCCCTGCCATTCTTCAATTTCCAGTTGAATATCCGCAATTTTAGTTTGATTTTCTTCTAAACGAGCCTCCAAAGGTACTAATGCTAATTGCTCCTTTTTCAAGGTCTCCTGATAAGAAACTGTCAAAGGAGATAGAACAACTTCCTCACGTTCTTCTGTTTCCAACAGATTATCAATGCAATAAAGCAACTTATGGTATTGATTCTTTGATAATTGAAAGGAAGACCTAGTCAACCAGGCATCAATCGCTAATTTCCACTTTTCTAGCTCAGCGAGTCGTGTTTGTTGCCAATGCCGAAGATCTCGTTGCAACTCATCCAGTTCTTGCTGCACATTCCCAACCAAGCGTTCCAGATCCACCTTCTGATTCTCCAAATGTACCAATTTCGATAACATCTGCAATAGTTCACGGAAATGACTTTGTTTTTGACGAACTTGTTCTAACCAATATTTTCGTTCAAAGGTTGTAATAGTTGTACGTAACTTTTCTGAATAGGAACTATCTAACTCCTCGAAACGCAAATAAGAAAGATATTGCTGGTTATCTTGAATGAGTTCTTCTAAATCATTGCAAAGCTCCTCCTGTAAATATTTTCGATTTTCCAATTCCATTTGTTGCTCTTTCACTATCTGCTGCTTTTTCACTAATTGCTCTTTTGTATCAGCTAAATCCTTTGATGTTTGAGTAAGTCACTTGTTGAGTTCTAACCCCTGATGGACTAAATTCATTCCTTCGTGCTGACTTAATTGTGAGATAGTGGCTGTCAGGGCCTCTACTTCCTGCTCATTTCTCTCAAAATTCTTCCTGTTTTCCAATAAATCTATGTTATGATTTTCCAATTGTTGTTTAAGTTCAGCAACTTGTTTCTCTAATTGTTTCATATCATAAAAAAGCTGGTACCACTTTCCAGCAATTTGAGAGACTAACTCATCATGCCAATTGTGATAATTTTTAGCAAAAGAATTCAATTCTTTCATTTCACGAGTTAAATCCTTCAAACGTTCTCGATGAAGATCGAGTTGTTCAATCGTTTTCGACAATGTCAATAATTCGTCTTCTTTCATTTTCGGTAAGGAATTACGCAAAATGCCATAAATCACAGATGGACGAAAATCCTTAGATAGCTTTGGAGAACGCAGCTGTAATAGCAATGTAATCAATTCGTCAAACTGATCTAAGTGATCGAACCCAAAAATCCGCTGATTGACAAATGATCTATACTCTCTTTGTGTATCAAAAATACGCCCTTTTCCTGCTAAACGATTCTTTAATTTCGCTTTGGTTAAAGGGGTCAATTCCTCTCGATGAAGTTCTTCATAAAGCTCAAAATCTTTGCCTACTCGCTGATTATTTTCAATAGCAAAAAACCATTTTTTGAGCGTTCCGCCTCGATTCGCATGCATCCCAATTCCAACGGTCAAATATTCCTCTCGAGCTTCCCGTTTTACTTCTAAAAATAGATAGCCTATCCCTTCATCTCGTTGAGACACACCTTTTTCACCTAACAAATAATCTTCCATTTTTCGATCTCTGGAACCAAAGGAATCCAAGCGATAGGCACTGGTGTCTCCATCAAATAGCACTGGAAATAAGCTTTGCATCGTCAATGACTTTCCCGATCCATTTGTCCCTCTAAGAAGCATTCGACCTTCTGCTAATTCAAACGTTTCTTTTGTATAATACCAAAAATTTAACAAGCCAACTCGATTCATTACCCATCTATTCGTCATTTTCTTTCCTCATTTCCGCCACCAAACGACCGAAAGCCGGTTGGATAATTATCTTATCCTCTATGCACTCAAACATCCCCCATGAAATGCCTCGATGAAATAGAGTGTCAGATAGCTGACTTAAAGACTTCTCTTTGAACTCCTTTGACCAAAAGCTGCAATAATTTTCTTGCAGCTCCTTCAAAAGCCCACTCCATTGTTCCTCAGTTAGGTAGATTTCACCGTAAGCTGTTGGAATGAATTCCTCTTGCCGTAATATCGTGGCTAATTGTATTAAAACCTCATCCACTACTTGTCGACTAGGGAACAATTCCTGCCAATTATCTCGCTGTTCCAATGTAAAAGCTGCATAATCTCGATACAGTTCAAAATGAAAAGGCGTATTACTCTCAACATATTCCTGCGTATAGCGGTAATAATTTCTCATTAAAGCAAAAATGTCCTCATTTTGGGCCGTTCGCTTAATTTGAGGTGTCATTAACAATCGTTGATAAATCACTTGATTCCGTTCGAGACTGCGGCGACTATCCTCTAAGTCTGCTTTAAATTCATTAAAGGACTCATACTGTGTATAAGACTGTGGTGCTCTTGCTAGGAAAGCACGAGCCATTGGTGTCGTCATAAATAAAATCTCTGTATTGTCTTCCCTTTGCTCAAAATCTGACACTTCTCCTTCAATTCTCTTAATTAACCGTAATTGCTCCATTTTTTTTACAGCTCGCACTAAACTTTTACGATGATTATAATTTGTCCAATCTATCATCAAGGCTTCAGGAATCATGAGTTGAATTCCCTGTACAAGCTCATGCATCATAAAAGGCGCATCTGTTTCCAGTTCCTCTACATAAGCCATACCACAACAAAATAAAGAAAAATCCATAGGCATGATGAATTCATGATTGCCCATCCATGCTTCTAATTGAAATGGACGTTTTAGCACCTGTATATATTGAGGACGTATCGTAACATTTAACCCAAAACGTTGCCGAAATTCTCGTTGAATATACTGCTGATGACGACGTAAAAAGTTGTAGTTTTCAGGTTGATCTTCTCGAATAATCCAAAAATTTTCAACTAACAATTTTACTGCCAGTCCAAACTCTTCTGGTTTCATCCTACCACCCTTTCCATCACGACATAAGGCATAGTTAGCTGACCATCAACACATGCTACTTCAATACTTTGACTTAAATCGATATTAATCGTAACTTCAAAGTCTAATTCAGTCACGATTGTCTGCTGTACTATTTTTTCTATCTGCTGATGATTAGGTACTTGCATTGAAATTGCACTACTGATCCATTTTAAAAACATCTGACGAGCTCCAGCATCTAATCGATCAAGCGTTGAAAAATCAAGTAAGCCCTCCTTGAAATAGCTATCAATCCGTTCACGCTGCGCTAAAACCTTCTGACGATACTGCTCTTGTGCTTCAAACTGAGCGGTCACATTCATTTTGAAACTGGAAGCCTTCCGTTCCTGACGCGCTCCATGTCCTCTTTTATTAAGAAAAAGAGTTCCTGGCGTTAATGTCCAACTATTTTCCCGATTGCTTGTTGCATCGGTACCTTCAGTCACATAAAAATGACGAGAATGCTCTAAACCAAAAATTCCAGCATACATTTTCTGTGCTTCTGACAACTCCTCTACTTTGGAAAACCAACTTGCTAGATGGAGATAATCCTTTTTCCGACTTTGATATTGTCTAATTTCCTGTCCAAAATAATAAATCAAGTTTGTGATCTTGGCGATCATTTGATTGGTTTGCTCCATCAAGTTATCATATTCACTAGGTCGTTGCCCACCACCTATAAACCAATCATGAAGTGCATTCATTTCCCCAACTACCTGATCAGCTACCTCAGATTCAGTAATGCCATCAAAAATAGGAACTTCTTGTTCTTTTAAATATAAACCTGCAATTAACTCCTGCTGGTTAATCGTTGAAAATTTTTGAATCACTTCTTGAAACCGAAAATAAAGATTTTGCACACTAACAATAAACTCCCGTAAATAGTTCATGAAATTATCTTTATAAATGAGAAAAGCTTCTGTTTTCATTCGACTATCCACTTCCGGACTTGTAATATAGCGGATGTAATTTGCTGTTTTTTTACGAATCTGCCCAAACTCGGCACGAATGTCCAACCATAATTCTACTGGATCTCCAGCATGATTAATTAAATCCGTTAGTAATTGTAATAATCTACGGAAGTCCCCTTCATCTAGCGCCCCTTTTGAAACTTGCTTAGAATGTGTTATTTGATAGACCATTTCTTCCACTAGTACACCCGCTTCAGTGATTTGATAACGGAAATTTTTGTTACGCCACTCTTCAATAGATCGAGGTTGGATCATCTCTTGCTGCTTCTCTAAATTTCCCCACGAAACTAAATTTTCCAAATCCTGATCAACTTCTAATTCGCCATAATCTTCTGAATAGTCCTGCTGCATCATTTCTATCACTTCTGGTCGATATAAGGAGCCTTGCATTTGCCGATGACGTTGATAAAAACGCCCCATAATTCGTCTATAACGCTCAAAATTTTCTACTGTCAAATAATTGGCTGGCATTATTTTCTTCATCACTTAAAAACCTCCTAAAAACATATTAATTAAGCAACCATTTGATTTAGAATAATCAGACACCTGATTGGTAACAATAAAAATATCTTCGTCTCTTCTTTCGGTTTAAATTACTTGAAAGTGACTTGCTCTACTTCTCAATATCTATTGCTACAGTAAACTACTATTTATTCAATCCATTATCAACCTCAAGTTGATTATAACACCATTTTGTCTTTATTTTCAGACAATATAAAAAATAAATTCCGTTTAGTTTTGTTAAAAAAACTTAAATCGTACCATTTGTTTTGGATTAATTGATAGAATAGTAAGAGGAATGTGGACGATTTTTCCTTTATATAGCAATATCTTTTTTGTTTGATATCAAAACAAAAAGGCAGAAGCGCCATGATTTAAGCGATTCTAACCTCCATGAAGTTGCTCTTTTTTTCTGATAATGTATTGTTTCATCTCTTCTACATCGTGCTTTTCAGGCTCCCAGCCTTCTATCATATTTGTGCTCAAAACGTACCAGACGCTTTTAAAGTCTTTTTGGGAATTAAATTGTACACCCATGATTGTTAATTTTGATTTATCTATATTTAATGACATAGCAAGCACATCCTTTGATTCGTAGTTAACTACTATTATACTAGATTTTGAGTGAACTTTAAGGAAATGATTCCTATTATTTCACACTAACCTAGTTTTTCAAGCTTCAGGATTATTTAAAGATTAATTGTATCCTATAACAAAACCGAATTTTCGGTTGTTTTTTTTCTCTGTTCGTCTTGATTCTCTCTGTCGATTTATTTATACTTAGTGTATAGAATGGAAATGAAAAAGCTGAGTAAGTCCTGATTCAGAACATCACTCAACTTTATGACAATTTAATCTTTGGCACCTTTTTGTTTGGCTGGCACCGAACGGAAATGGTCTTGAAAACAGCAACGACTGTCCGCACAAGTATGCCAATAGTAAATGAAACACTAGCTTTTTTGTTGTGTCTATTTTTGAGCGGCAACTTGAAAAGACTGCTAGGTTTCTTCAAGGTACTATTGACTTATTCAGGTATTGGACATTGCGCCAATGCCTTTTTTGTTTCTATTCTATGGTTGATTTTTTCTAAAGTAACAATGTACGAAGTTAAAAATAGAAAAATAAAAAACGGCACCTTACAACCTGACTGGCATCACGTTGCAAGGCCCCGAATAAACAGCAACGACTGCTTATCCGAGTTGCCGATAGCGCGTACCTAAGTACTCGCATGTTTTATTGTACTTAATTTTGATTGATTTGACTAGGGGTATTAGCGGATTCTTTCATTTTTCTGGCGATTTCATGCGTTCTTTGACGAACTATTGCACACGATGAGGCACAGATAGGTCTGATCGTTTTTTATTTTCCTGTTTGTTTTTCAAAAAAATAGGAATGGATGTGTAGTGATGAGTAAAGAACAAAATTTGAAGGCGGTCCCTTATCAGGATATTTTGGATGTGCGGAGTGAGTTGATCAAGCTTCGGTCTTGGCAGAAGTCGTTGGTTTATTTGGATGAGTTTTTTGATGGGAAAGTTACGAGGAATAAGAAGGATATGCGGATGCGGTATTATGCTTGTCAGCAGCTGTATCAGGTTTTTTCTGGGGATTTTGAGGGGGTTTTGAAGGATAGTGAGGAGATTGTAGCGAGGATGATGCAGAGAGGGAAAGTATAAATATACGCACTTTTTATGAACATCTCTATCAAAAAGAAAACAAGCCCTGTTTTAGTTTTTAAACTTCAATTAAGGACTTGTTTTCATCTGTTCATTTTTATAGACTAGAAATAATTTAAAGACAAGCTATCTAATTATACATAATTTTATAGTATAATTTTAAAAAAGTTCTTTTAAATCTGAAACAAAAAAAGTATTCTTCCCACTAATAATAACAATAAGATACCTACATCAAATAGGTAAGCTCTTCATTTAACGGTACTATTTGTTCCTCTAATACTTTCTGCCAAGCTTGTTTCATTTGTTGTGGATACTTAAATTTCTTCGCATCAGGATGTATTTTTTTATACTTATTAAAATCTCGACTATCAATAATAGAACCAATGGCAGGTATAGGCTCCATTCCCTTTTTATATTGTACTGCTGAAAGCATTAAATCTTCATTTGAAACAAACCATTTTTCAGAAAATTGATTAAATATTTCTGCTCTTATACGTTTAAATTGCTGCTCTTTTAGTTGGAAAATTTCAGCTTCTGTCAATTCCTGATGTTCAATTAAATCAAGAATTTGTTTGTAAATATCGATGACCACCTGACTCTTATTTTCGTCTCGCAAGAAAATCGTAAACGCTTCAGAATTAATTTTAGCTTCTGCATAGTCAAATAGTAGTTTTTCTGTTTTTGTATAGTCAATAGGTTGTTCATTATTTTCTAATGAATCAAAATCACTTTTAGGTGCATCTTCATTAGTCGTCTTTTGAATCTCTTTATTTGGAGATTTTGAATGACTCAATTTCTCTCGAATCAGTGTTAAAATGGGTTCTTTACCCTCTTGAGCATGATTTAACTTCGTTGATAGTTCATCATACCATTCTTCAAAGTCAGTAACGATTTCTTGGGACAACGTTTCTTCCGGCTTAAGAATGCTGGTAAAAGTTTTTTCCATAATTTCTTTCGTTGTGATTAAAAATGGATCAACCGCAACACTTTTATACTTTTTATAATACTCCATAATTGAAATGCTTTCTTCATCAATAATCAGCTTTATATTTGTCGAAAATACATCCAATAGAACATCAATTTCTAATTCGGCAAATGATCGAATGTTATCTGGGCTATTGAGTTGCAACAATTGGAACTGAGGAAATCCTAGTGAGTTTTCGTCGCTTTTCATTAATGAAGAAAACTGTAAACGATCATCTGGATAACCCGTAATCGTAATTTCCTTAATATGATTTCCAACAGTGACTGTTGGAAAATTTGTCGTAGAACAGTCAATTCGTAAAATTTCTACATTTTCTAAATGAGCTTCGATATTATAAGTATCTGTATCTGAAAAAACAATGGAAACTTCAAGTAGATTTTTAGCATTTTCCAAAATAGAATTTTCTATAAAAATATTCGTATTTTTTTCAATCACAAGCTTTTCAATATTATTCACTAATTTGGCAGAGTTAAAAATAAAGTTTTCATTTTTGTTTTCAGGATTAAACGTAGAATCAATAATCTCCAATCTTACTAATGACTCACATACTGAAATATCTAACTCTGTCAGCCCATTATTCAACAATGTACAATGATCTATGCTCATATAAGTCATATTATCCGCATCTTGGAACAGATTCTCTAAAAATTCTATATCAATACCAGTATTTTTGAAATATGCTTTCTCAATAAAGGACAGTAAATTCATAAATGCTTTAGAATTTTTTATCCTATTTAGATACTCTTCCTTTAATGTACCTGAAAAACACACTTTTTTAATCCGAATAGGGATTCTGTTTTCTTGAAGTTTTTCTATCAAGTTAAGGACAGTCTCTACATTTTCAGATGTAATAGTTAACTCCGTAATATGTTTAAATATAAAATGACGTGCTGTTAAGGACAAATCTTCTAGTATTTCTTGCTTAGGAAATTTATTCTTTAAAAAAGGTTCGATTGTCTCATAAGCAACATAACTATCAATAACTAATTGATTTTCTAATAAAATTTCTAAAAACGGAACCAAAACAATTTTTTCAACAATAGAAGAACCTAATTCCCTAATCAGTTCTTCCATTTTCGTCGAATAATCTGCTTCATAATAAAAAATAAACACTCTTTTTGCGTCAAGTAACATTTTACTCAAGAAGGGAAAATCGCTTCCTTGTAATGAATGTCCAATAATATAAAGATCAAAGTTTTCTTTCTTTTTTTCTAATTCATCCATAATATTTTTACGCGTTGTATTTAGCTTATCATTTTCTTTAATTCTAAATAATTTATCATTCAATAGTGATTTGGAATAATGAATTCTTCTTGTATCTTCTCTATCTGCAAAGCCACCGCCAAAAAGAATATTTTCATCTTCAATACTTCCATGAATGTGTGCAATTCTCTCTTTTGCCTGTCTGACTTGCTTCGTTGACTGCTGTATTTTGTCTTCACTGCCATCGTAAATAATATCTTCACACAAATCCTCTAAGGTATCTGTGTAGTTAAAATTAATGAAAAAGGCATCCTCATCTTTCATTAGTTTTTGAATAAAAGGATTAACTTTTTTGGAAAACTTTTTAAATTCTGAACCATATTGCGGTACAGTATTTTGTTGCAGCCATTTTTGATATTCATCAGAAACATAGTCATAGAAGTCTTTTTCCAGTGCTGTAATTGCGTCATTGATCCCCGTAATTTCAAAAGAATCCTGTAAGTCTTCATGCTGTGCACGATTATTTACCTTCCTGACCGTTTCTTCATACAAGCTTTCAAAATCAGACCAATTCAAATTAAAATCTTCATACTTTCTCAAAAATAACCGATTATACTCATAAAGTTCTAAATCCTCTGAGAAATGATGTCGATCTTTGATATAGTCAATAAAATGTTGATAGGAAGTCTTTAGCCCTAAATTTATATCCAAACCATTGCCAACCACAACAATTTTATGTTCTTTTTTTGGAATGGTTTCCTCTATACCCAACTCTTCCATCTTATTTTCCACCTACCTCAACTCATCATCCAGCGGTACAATTTGTTCATCTAACATAAATCGCCATGCACGTTTCATGGCTTGCGGGTATTGAAACGGTTTGACTTCTGGATGAATTACTTTGTATGCATCATATTCTTTACTTTCAATAATTCCACGCATATTAGGGATTGGTTCTTCTCCAAAAACATATTGAATCGCTGATGAATGGAGTTCAGCTTCAGAAACAAACCATTCTTTCGAGAAGTTGGCAATAGCTTGATCTCTAACTTTCGTAAAGAACGCACGTTTAATGGCAAAAATGTCTTCCTCTTGATTCACTTCTCCAGTATCAATCCCATTCAAAATCCCACGATAGACTTCTTTTACAGGCTCTGTTTTATTTAACTTTTGTAAGGCTTTTTCAATTTCTTCTCGTATATCTGGATTATTCGCTGCATATGTTCCCAACAGCTGATCGATATACGTAGAGTCAATATCATACAACTTAATCGCATTATCACTATAAAACGCAATCCCTGAAAAATCAGCTTTATCATCTATTCCTTTTTCATTGGGTTCAGTTTCCATCAAAGAACCCTTTATCGTTTGGTAAAGCCCAATTTGTTCTTCAAGAAGGCTCACTTGGTTTGGCAATACGGATGATTTCTCCATATCATTGTTATACTCATCATAAGTAACCAATGCATCATACGCATGATTTAACGCTTGAAATGCTTGAACATACTCTATTCGTGTTTCGATTGTGTCATGTTCATCTATCTCACCATGTAGACGGGTAAATTCTTCCATGTGTTGATAGGCTTTTTTGAACCGTTTTTTTGATTCTTTATAGGTTGGATAAATCAAGCCTGATTCTTCTTTTGCTTCAGAATATAGTTTCGTCGCTGCTTTAACATTTTGTTCCATTGTATAAGGTTTACGGAATGTCACAACCAACCCTTTGGATTTCTCTGGATAGGTGCGATTGGTCCGAGAAAAGGCTTGAATTAATCCAGCATATTCTAAATGACGATCAACAAACAACGTTTGAATCGTCGGTGCATCAAACCCAGTCAATAAGCGGTCAACCACAATGACCAAATCAATCTGATGGCCAAATTGTTTGAATTCTGCTTTTTTACGGGCTAATCGATTATTAATATCACCATTATAGCGTTCAATATCCGAAATTGACCATGCTGTGCGGTAATAACGATTATACTCTTGAATCATCTCTTTCATCTCATCTTGTTTTTGCTTTGCATTATCATCGTTTTCATCTAATGAATACGTAATGGCAATTCGAGGAAAATCAGGATCTTCCATGGTTCGACCTTCACGAATTGGGTGATTTGGAAATTCTGTTTTCAGCCAATTTGTGTCTTGGGTCAATTTTTTTATAGCTTTGTAATAACGTTTGGCCATTTCAATTGAGCTTGTGGTTAAAATAGCGGACTTACTTGGACGACCACCCTTAAAATCAAACTTCGTATAGGCATTATCCGGGCGAAATATTTTCCGGATCACTTTATCAATATGGGCATCGTCTTCATAGGTCGTATTTTCAATATACTGTTCTTTTGTTAGTCCATCCATTTGATCGATTAGTTGATTGATTTGTTCAGAACTATAGTCTGCATATTTTTCCACGGCTTGTAATTGTCGATAAATTTGATTGTCCAGCGACACTGGTTCAATCGTATTCTCATGCTCCACTTGAAAGCCTAATACCGACCCGTCTTCTAGTGCATTTTTAATTGTGTATGTGTGTAGGTTTTCTCCGTATTGATCGTAGGTTGTTCGTGCAAGTTGCCCTTTTACTTGCTTTTTATTCACTTCAAAAATAGGGGTTCCAGTAAAGCCAAACCAAGTAGAATTAGGGAAAAATTCTTTAATTTTTTCCATATTTTCCGCACTTAATGCTCGGTGGCATTCATCTACAATAAAAACAATGTGTTGGCCCATGAGTTTTTCAAAACGGTTTGTTCCTTTTTTGGCTTCCTGCTTCTTCGCATACTTCAAAGCAGCATCTAATTTTTGACGCGTTGTAACAATGATGACATTCGAGTTTGCATCTGCAAGCAAGGTATTACTTAAATCCTTATGATTATCTGTTCCAACAATCAAACTATTGGCTTTCGCCTCTCCAGAGGATATCCCTGTGTTAAATTCAGACGCAAACTTCGTGAATTCACTTGTTGTTTGACTATCCAAATCCTTTCTGTCGACGAGCATAATCGTACGATCAATGCCTGATTTTCGAGCTAGTAATTTAGTAGAAACAAAGCTTGTTAAGGTTTTCCCTGAACCTGTCGCATGCCAAACATACCCAGATTGATGCTTGTTGGCTGCTACAAAGAGCGATTCAATTGCATGAATTTGGTACGGATGTAACACCATCAAGGTTTTATCATCTTGATCTTCACTAACAATCGTATAGTTGGCAATCAGGCGATGGGCATCTGGAATATTTAAAACTTGTTTACAAAACTCATAGAGATTCTCTACTTTTTTATTGTCCTTCGTACGCCAACTGAACAGAAATTTACGGTGCAGCTCTTTCGGCAGGGCATTGGCAAAATAACGCGTTGTCTGTTCATTGGAGACGACAAATAATTGGAGCGTTGAAAAAATGTTCTGGCGAAACACGCCTTCTTCTGCGTATTTTTTAATTTGATGAAACGCTTGATAAACGCCATCTTTCGCCGTAACCTGTTTTAATTCAATTTGAACAATTGGCAAGCCGCAAATTAACAAGGTGACATCGAATCGACGGTCTCTTTCTTCTGCACTACTACGCTGCTTGGCAATTTGATGCACCACTTCATACGTTGAAATACCGCCTCCAACATCTTGATTTGAGTAGAGGATGAGAGACATAGAGCCAAGGGAAATCTCTTCACGATCAATGGTGAGTCGTGCAATACCATTTTCGCCTTTCAACCATTTAGCAGCCTCAAATGGCGTTTTTGTTTTTTGTAATAATGCTGTTTTGATTGCATCGAATTCCTTATCTGTTAACGGATGTTCCCCGATTTCAGCAAGATTATTCTGTGTGATTTTATCTCGAAGATTCTGCCAAAGATCCGCTTCTGATTTTAATTCAGGGCGATACGTCCATTGATTATATCCCTCACCTAAGACTTTAATCAAATGGCTTTCGATTTCAGCTTCTTCACGATGATTGATGTTAGCCAACTTGTCACCTCCTAGATAAACATTTTTTGAAGAAAAGCTTTTTTAGTTTCTTGTAGTAAGTCTAATTCACGTTGATGAAGGGTGATAGTTTCGTCGAGAGACCTGAAAAAGTCTCCAATTTTTTTTTGTTCCTTTTCCTTTGGAGCTAAAATGCTTGCTTCCTTAATGTCATTCGAGTTAATACTTTCAAATGTCGATCCTGTACTTAATTTACTCCAGTATCCATTTTGTTTCATCTTCACAAGTAATTGAAAAATGAATTCATTTCCTTTTATTCCAGCTACTCCACGACCTAAAACCACATCATAATCAGTTTTTCCAATATCTCCAACAGGAGCTCGCACACTCAGAATCAAATCACCTTTTTCCGCTTGTTTTGTCACTTGAGTTGTCCAAACTCGTGGAACAACTCGACCATTTTTCATGTCCGCATTACCTTGAACAAGAACATAATCATCTGAATTTTGAGTATAGTTTTTACCGTTTGGTGATTGTCCCATAGTAATTTTAACAATTTTTCCTAATTCACACGGTTCCCAAGCTTCAGTAAATCCTGGAAAGCGAATTTCTGGTACTTTTTCGCCCTCTTTTGGAAACATTTTTTGTAAAAAGCCTTGTTTGGTTTGTTTGAGATTCATAAGTTTTTGCTGATGAAGAGTAATTGCATCGTCTAATTGTTTGAAGAAAGATCCGATTTTCTGTTGCTCTAATTTACTAGGATAAGGAATAGGCATTGATTTAAAAACCGAGTCTTTAATAGCAAAACGATCTGATCTTGCACCAGAATCGCCATTCAATTTCATAAAATTATGCCATGCAGTAGTATAAAAAAAATATTCCAAATAAATTTTATCAATACTATGAATTCTAAAAACATAGTAAAGTGGTGACATCACTCCTGTTCTTCCTAATTTATTCCGATTTATTGGTCCAACAGGTGCAAAGTTTGAGATTCTTGGATTGTATACAAAATCATCTTCTCTAACAACATAATATCCATTTAAATTTTTTTCATTAGATATATCCTTATCAAAATAATCCCTTTGACTCATAATTCCAAATTTCGCAGAATTAGTAAACGTTTCAGTAAATTCATTATTTTTATTCTTTTCAGTTACCTTATCTGAAATTTCTCCCAATTCTAGCTGATCCCAATCTCCCTCAAATCCCTGAAGGCGAATCTCCGGTTGTTTTTTATTCTTCATGTTTAAACACCTCTAACGCACCTTTGAGCCAGTCTTGGTCTTCTGGTTTCACTTGTAAAGAGGAAATTATTTCAAATAGGCTTGTTTCAAGCTGTTGTTTTTCTTCGCGAATTTTTTTCATTTCCTGTCCCACGCTTACCATGTCAACAGGCTCTTCCTCTTCAAGCGTATTCACATATTTTGGAATATTTAAGTTATACTCGCTATTTTCAATATCTTCAAAGCTTGCTAAATACGCATATTTCTTGATTGTTTTACGCTCTTTATACGCAGCGATAATGCAGTCTATATTTTCTTTTGAGAGTTTGTTTTGATTTTTTCCATTGATGAAATTGTTACTAGCATCAATAAACAACACATCTCTAGTTTTTCGATTTTTTTTCAAAACAATCACGGTTGTTGGAATCGATGTGCCAAAGAAAAGATTCGCCGGCATGCCAATGACTGCATAAATACTACCATCTTCTAGCAACTTTTTACGAATAACGCCTTCCGCTGCACCACGGAATAAGACACCATGAGGCAAAACAATCGCCATCGTCCCGGTGTCTTTCAAATGATAGTAGCCGTGTAACAGAAATGCAAAATCTGCTTTTGATTTTGGTGCTAATTTGCCATAACGGTTAAAACGAGAATCGTCTAAAAAAGTATCATCTGCTGACCATTTGGCTGAATAAGGTGGATTCATCACCACAGAATCAAAGGTATAGGGCTCATCTGATGGCCAATCTTTATTTAGTGTATCACCATTACGCAAACGCATATCTTCTTTATCCACACCATGTAAAATTAAGTTCATTTTTGCTAAATTATAGGTGGTGGTATTCAACTCTTGTCCATGATATTTAACTGTTTCTGGGTTGTTTAAATAGTGGCGTACATTTAACATTAACGAGCCTGAGCCCATGGTCGGGTCAAATACGCTAAATAAATTTTTCTCTTCCTGTCCCAGCGCCACAATTTGCGCCATCATATCAGAAACCATATGCGGAGTATAGAATTCACCTGCTTTTTTGCCTGCTTCTGAGGCAAATTCACCGATTAGGAATTCATAGGCATCTCCAATAACATCCCCTTCATGGCCAAGAACATCAATATCATTCAGCTTTTTTAAGACTTCGGTGATCGTAATATTTCGCTGCTGATCATCTGAACCTAATTTTTTGGATTCTAAATCTACATCATCAAATAACCCATTAAATTGATCGTACTTCGTTGATAACTGAAGGAAGCCATCTCGCAAATCCTTTAATTGGAAAGTGTTCTGTTTGGCTTGCTTAGCTAAAATGTTGAATAAATAGTCTGGCTCTATATCATAGCCTAAAGTGTCTACTAACGTTGCAATTAAATCGTCTTTTGTCTCCTCATCTGATAACAGTTCCCTATAAAGAGCGGTTTGTTTTTCGATTGTATCGTATTCTGTCCTCGCTTCACCAGACAAATCAACAAGCTTATCCAGTAAGTTATCTGATAGATATTTGTAAAAGATTAGGCCTAACAAATAATTTTTATATTCTGAGGCATCCATTTTACTGCGAAGACTATCCGCTGCACTAAATAAACGCTGATTTAATTCTACTCCCATGATTACACGCTCCTACTTTTCTTTTCACCTTATTTATTGTACCATTTTTCTATTAAAAAAGTGGGACAGATTGCCATGGCTGTTTCTGCTAACTGCGAAAAAAATCAATTTATTAAATAGTCCTCACTAGAAAATAAATTGATTTTTCAGACAATCTTGTCAGACTAAATTTCTAAAAACATTTGACGTGTTTCGTTGTTATCTTCTCGCTTAAATAGTTGAATAAATTGCTGATAATCTGCTAACCGCTCAACCGGAAGCTCCATTAGCTGAACCTGCGTTTCACACTCATCGACTTGATTCAAGCCCCAATCATTTAACAACTCAAATAACTCATCAGAAATTCGAATGTCTCGTTCACGAATTTCGTCTAAGCCCCAGTCTATATGTTCTGTTGAAAGATCAAGGACAATTTGAACATCCGATTTCTGGTAGCTCTCCTTCTTTTTCATAAAGTAGCCATTACTTGCAATCACATTTAATTTTTTTTCAAAGGGAATTTTATTGCCCAAGTGTTCCACAAGCTCTTTGACTTCTGTATCGGAATTTGGCGGAAAATAACTTGACTGCCATTTTTGAGGTAAAATATGCTCAATTTCCCATTTTTCCGGAAGCAGCGTCTTTTGGTGTTGATAGGCAAGTATTTTCAACATCATTCGGACAGTATTGCGATGAGCCGTTTTGATTTTATCCTTCAATTCCTTTTCATCGATTTCATTAAAGTCAAATTTAGGGGTTGCTGATTGGATAATTTCAGCATTTAAATTTAGAATACTTCGTTTCACTGCATTAATTGTTGGCGTAATAATATAGCGTGCCGAAAGAACAGCAAATAAACGTTTCAAAAATTGTAAAAACGCGAATTCAAAATTTTCCTTGTCATGATAACGCAAATAATAAATCACAACAGGATATTTCCAAAATTCATTTGGATATGAGGTCAACCCATCTAGTACCTGATTAATCTCGATATTTTTAGACCAGTCTTCATCTTCAAGCTCGATTCGATTATTGATGACAAGCCATAAATTTAAAATCGTGTTCAGGTTCTTCATGACATCTTCTTTATATAAACGCTCGAAATTATTTTTTGAATAGTATTTTCGAATTCCCGGCGTTGTTGTGTTCCGGTCATTATCAAGTGCTCTTAGATAAAACATATAATAATAGAACAATTTTTGAATGCTCTCGTTTGCATGGCTGGCTTCTTCATCTAACTGCTGCCAAAATTCAATAAATTCTTCTTTACCGTTTTGATCTAGATGATTATAGATTTTTGCTTTAAAAATATCTGCATCCGAAAGTGCCAGCCCACGATCATTTAAGGTTGAAAAAATGGTTAAGGCTGTGTCTTGGGAATCCGCCGTAATAGGTAATAAAATGGCTTTATTTAATGTATTATGCATAAATCGAAACAGCAGCTCAGGCTGTGCTGTAGCATACTTTTCAATCAGCTCTAAAAACAACTCATAGTTTAACGAATAGTTGTCTTTTGCCTGTTTTTCTGTTTTTCCCGTCATCAAAATGGATGAAAAAACCTCATTTCCTGCATCGCCCATTACTTTTGAAGTAATCAATATTTCTTCATAATTCACTTTTGCAGTCAGTTCATCCTGCTCCCAAAGGCAAGCTTCAATCTGTGTCTTAAAATTGTTAACTTCTGGTGTTTCAGCCATACTTTTCAATTTAGTATAAAGCGCACGTAACAAAAGAAACAGCGACGTGATTCGTTGTTGGCCGTCAATGATTTCTTGTTCATTTCGATCATTTTCATAAGATACGATCGTTCCTAAAAAGTATGTACTTTCATACTTACTTTTAGTGTGTCCAGTACCATCTTTCCCATAGTCCAAATTTTCTTCTGTGAATTCTACCAAATCGTCAAATAGTACTTGAATTTGTTCATCTGTCCAAGCGTAGGATCTTTGATACTCTGGGATAACAAATCTTTGTTTTTTTCCAGATTCAAGCAACTGCTTTACACTTTGTTTGTTTACTTCAATAGTTGTCGCCATATACAGTTCTCTCCAATATAGTAAATTTAATCCTGTTCTCTTCTCAATGACCAGTATATCATACACAACAAGTCGTTGCTCATTTTATTTCGTGCATAGATTTTATCAAACTAGTGTTACGATTTTTATCCATTTGTCCTGTTTAATAAAGAAAAGGAAGACAGTCATCCAGAGCCGCTGTTTTGCTTATAAGAGAAAATTTATTTTTTATACACGCTTTTATTCTTCGTTCTATCAAGCAGATAATCAATACTCACATCAAAATAATCGGCTATTTTAATTAGAGTACTAGCTGTCCACTCTATTTTTCCAGTTTCATATTGAGAATAAGTATTTTGTGACACATTCAACAATTTTGCCATTTCTTGTTGTGTTATATCATTATCTTCTCTTATCGATCTAATGTTTACATATTTCATCTTCATCACCCAACTCCATTATAAATATCTGTAATAAAGATATTGACATTTATCTGCAATACAGATATTATTGATATACAAACAATTATAGAAAGGATTAACAAATTATGATAGAGAATAAAGCAACTGCTTTAACAACAAATAACAAGCAACCAATCAAACAAGTGTCCTACCAAGACATGTATGCGATGAAAGACACCCTCGAACAGCTTGAATCATGGACAGAAATATTAGAAATAGTCAATAAACACTTTGCAAACCGAAAACTACCACTAGACAAGAAAAAAATTGCCAGAGATTACTACTCCATATCTCAAATTTTTGGTTCATTTATGGATGATTTCTCAACCTGTATTGACCGATTAGAAACACAACTGAACCAATTAATGAAAAAAGAAAAGGTCAAATGCTCGAAATGATTTTAATTGCTATTTTGTGAGTTTCCGTATACTAACAAAAGCACATGCCAAATAAGAGAAGTCAACAGTGACTTTAGGAAAACATTGTGACTGTTGGCTTCTTTTATAATGTTATATGATGCAACATTTCCTCTATTTCTCTAGAATAGATTTTTGTATTGCTAAAAAATCTGCAACTTATTTTTTAAGTACAGTAATTTCATTATGAAAGATTTGATTAGAGCAGTTTTTTCCAATAGGATTGATTTTATCAATCAAAAAGATGCGTTTTTTCACATGTCAATCAATTATAACAATATAATCGTCAATGCTTCTTTCCATTAAAAATGCACTTCTATTTTTCGTTTTCTGTTGCTTCATTTTGACTTGAATTAGCTTATTCTCTTCGTCCAGTACATCAAAATGTTTTTTTCAGCAAATAGAAAAAGCTAGAAACACTAATATAAAAGTGTTTCTAGCTTATATAAAGTATTATCTAACAGACACTTCCATTTAAATAACCACTGACAAGAGCTACCATGCCAATATACATAATCTCATATTCAATAATTCTTATTAACATGGGTACTATACATAAAAGATGCTTCTTTAACTCAAACTAACTTTTCATTCATCTTTCTGTATTCCTCAGTGTAATCATCTAAAATCTTATATAGGATTAAAATATATGAATCTTGTTTTGTTAATGCATGAAACCCGTCAGGATTAGTTTCCATCAATTCTCTTAAACCAATTTCCGCATCCACCATAGTTCCATCTAGCAATATTGTTATCATTGTGTTGAACTGTTTTCTTAGTGCATCAGCATGTTTATTTTTGTAATTTAAATTTGAATAGAAAAGCGGCTTTTTAGATAATAACTTTGCTTCATACTCAATTTGTTCATACTTACTATTTGAACGTGGGTACAACCTAATCATTGTCACAACATCAGATACAATCTGTATAAGTTGTTCAAATTGTTTTCTATTTTCAGAATAGCTTGTTTGAATACCTCTATGCTTTTTCTTATCATATACCGAATACAAAGCGTTGTATATCGCAACTCCTAGAGTCATTAAAGAAATTAACAGCGTACCGACTTCCATTAAATCACCTCAAAAAAATTATATCAACAATTAGAAATAAATAAAATACCTTCAAACGTCTGCTATCATTTCGAATCAACTAGAAATAATCTAAGCACCTTATACCACAACACCAACAAGCGCAAACCTCCGTTGATTGATGTCATACTTTTCTACTCTTATTAACGTATCTAATACAAATTTGAATACTTAGCAATATAGTATAAAACCAGAATCCTTGCCAATATAAGATTTCTGGTTTTTACCACTTAAATCCTGTTCTATTTTTAGTGTCAGACCTGTTATTAAACAGTTACATAACATTGATAATCTCTACTCGCTCTGCTAAAACCCATCCATTCATTCCATATGAAGAATATAAAACTTGATAAGCTACATTTGTATTTCTGATTTCATTTTCCAGTTCTTCGAAGGAATCATACATTATGAGCCACGCCTTTTTTTCTCCTTCCTGTAATAACCCTTCATTTTCTGAGAAAAAATCATCAAGTGATCTTTCCTCTAAATCTAAAATCACACTATATGGCATTTCATCATAAAATTTATAAGTAAAAATATTATGAAATACTACTTGTTTTTCCTTTATATCATTGCTTACTTCAAAAGTTATCTTTTTTTCTTCGAAGTTTACAGTATAACTTTTTATTATATAATCATGTACATTATTCATACCTACCATTCTCCTTTTCATCTAAGCGGTCTCTTACTTCAATCCCGCTGATACTACGTGAAGATGTTAAATTAAAATTACATATTAAAGAATCTGTATTATCAGTTGAAGCAAAAATAAAAAACTAAAAAATGATAGTAAGACGACCACAAGCAGTCTTCTTATGAAAGATGAAATTTTCCAAATATTATTACCTATTACAAATTGAAATATTAAAGATTCTACATAAGCTGAAATTAAATATAAAAT